>JAXMCM010000045.1:0-1790 GCA_046349355.1 Geminicoccaceae bacterium | reverse complement strand
GGCTTCGGTAGCTCAGGGCGGTATGCAGCCGCTGGGCGTTGTAGACCTGCTCGATGAAGGTACCGATGGCACGCTCGGCCTCTTGGCGGTCACGATAGAGGGTGCCGTCGATCTGCTCGGTCTTGAGGGTGCGCATGAAGCGCTCGGCCTTGGCATTGTCGTAGGGGTTGCCGGTGCGGCTCATGCTGGGCGTGATCCTGTAGGCGGCCAGCAGGTCTGCGTAGTCGCCGCAGGCGTATTGCACGCCCCGGTCGGAGTGATGGATCAGGCTGAACGGCTTGGGCCGGCGCGCCTCGATGGCCATCGTCAGCGCCGCGATGGCCAGGCTGGCCTGCAGATGATCGGCCATTGCCCAGCCGACCACCCGGCGACTGAAGGCGTCGAGGACGACCGCCAGGTAAGCGAACTGCTCCTCGAGACGGATGTAGGTGATATCGGCGACCCACAGCTGGTCCAGGCCGCTGACCAGCATGTCGCCGGCCAGATTGGGAACGACCTGCCAACTGTGCTTCGAGTCGGTGGTCGGCGGCACGAACGCCTTTCTTCGCAGGCACAACAGGTTGTCCTGCCGGCTCAGCCGCAGCACGCGCTTGTGGTTGACGATCAACCCTTCCTGGCGAAGCTGGAACGTGATCAGCCGATAGCCCCGGTGCGGCCCGTTGGCCAACGCCAGGCGCTGGATGGCATCGCGGACCGTCGTGTCGTGCTGACGCGGCGCCGTCGTGCGCCAGAAGCGGTAGTAGCCGGCCCGACTGACGCCGGACAGCCGGCACAGCCGCTCGATGGTCGCGGAGCGGCCTTGCGACAGGGAGGCGGTCACTTCCTTGATGACCTTGTAGACACAGAGGCGCCACTCCTTGACCGCGCCTGCCGTGTCTCCTCGATAAGCCGCAAGGCTCGCCGAAAAAAATCGAGGTCGACCTGCTGCTGGCCGATCTTGCGCTCCAGCTCGGCGTGCTGCCGCCGGGCGGCCTCCTTCTCGTCCGGCGCCTCGCGCCAAGACCTCGCTCCAGCTCCCCGCTTGCGAGGCCGGCCGACCCGGCGCAGCCCGTCGAACCCGAGTTCCTGGTACTTCTGGTACCACTCATACAGCCGCCGGCGATCGGCACCGATGTCCTGCGCGACCTGCGCCGGCGTCTCGCCCGCCACCAGACGGTCTATCGCCGCGCGCTTCTGTTGCTCTGAAAAGTATTGCCGTGGCTTCATGACAGTTCCTCTCTACGAGATAACTGTCCGGAATTTCCTGTCTCAGTTTTGGGGGCCGCTACACGCGACCCGGCGCCGGGCGCGACGGCGAGCGCCGCGGGCAGTCCGGCTCGCGCGCTGGCGCGCCAACGCCACGCCCGGGCGGGAATCCGAGAGGCCAGCGGAAACAGCGCAAACCCCTGGCCACCCGGCACCCCGACTTTTGGCGCGACGTTGAGCGCCAAAAGTCGGTCGGCGGGCCGTGTGGCGCGGTCTCAGCGGACCGCCAGGGAGACGCGGAACTTGTTGTTGTCGGCCAGGGTCGCGACCGAGGCGAAGGCGGCGGCCAGCGCCGGCTCGTAGGGCAGGCCGCGGTTGGCGACCATCACCCGGCGGCCGCCGGGGCGCAGGGCGCGGGCGGCGGCGGCGATCATCGCCTGGCCGAGCGCCGGCTCGGCCGCGCGGCCGCTGTGGAACGGCGGGTTGCAGACGATCGTGTCGTAGATCGCCGGGGCGGGCTCGGCCGTGAGGTCGAGCCAGTGGCAGGTGACGCGCGGGTCGACGACGTTTGCCGCCGCGGCCTCGACGGCGCGCGCCTCGGCATC
>JAXMCM010000044.1:0-1859 GCA_046349355.1 Geminicoccaceae bacterium | reverse complement strand
CCAACATGCCCTGATTTGTTTCGACCTTTATTCGTCTCCATCTCGACGACGTACAGGGAGGGCCAAGTGGACACCATCGCATCGAACCCGCGTCTTTCGGCGGCCGCGCAGGGCTTCATCGCCGGCGAGCACAAGCTGCTGATCGACGGCAAGTGGGTCCCGGCCAAGTCGGGCAAGACCTTCGCCGTCGTCGACCCGTCGAGCGGGGCGCCGATCGCGCGGGTGGCCGAGGCCGAGGCGGCCGATGTCGACGCCGCCGTGGCCGCGGCGCGCCGGGCCTTCGAGAGCGGGCCGTGGGCACGCATGGCGCCGTCGCAGCGCGGCAAGCTGCTGTGGCGCCTGGCCGAGCTGCTCGAGCAGCACAATGACGAGTTCGCCGAGATCGAATCGGTCGACAACGGCAAGCCGTTCGCGGTGGCCCGCGTCGCCGACGTGCCGCTCGCGGTCGACATGTTCCGCTACATGGGCGGCTGGGCGACCAAGGTCCGCGGCACCACCATCTCGCTGTCGCTGCCCGGCGAGTATCACAGCTACACGCTGCGCGAGCCGGTGGGCGTGGTCGGCCAGATCATCCCCTGGAACTTCCCGCTGCTGATGGCGGCCTGGAAGCTCGGCCCGGCGCTGGCCACCGGCTGCACCGTGGTGCTCAAGGTCGCGGAGCAGACGCCGCTGTCCGCGCTGCGGCTCGGCCAGCTGATCCAGGAGGCCGGCTTCCCCGACGGCGTGGTCAACATTCTCACCGGCTTTGGCGAGACCGCGGGCGCGGCACTCACGGCCCACCCCGACGTCGACAAGGTGGCGTTCACCGGCTCGACCGAGGTCGGCAAGCTGATCGTCAAGGCGGCCGCCGGCAATCTCAAGCGGCTGACGCTGGAGCTGGGCGGCAAGTCGCCGGCGATCGTGTTCCCCGACGCCGATCTCGACCGGGCGATCAGCGGTGCGGCCAGCGCCATCTTCTTCAATCACGGCCAGTGCTGCTGCGCCGGGTCGCGTCTCTACGCCCACGAGAGCGTGTTCGACCGGGTGGTCGAGGGCGTGTCGGCCGAGGCGAGCAAGATCCGCCTCGGGCCGGGTCTCGATCCCGACACCGACATGGGTCCGCTCGTCTCCGAGGAGCAGTTCCAGCGGGTGACCGGCTTTCTCGAGTCCGGCCTGGCCGAGGGTGCGAAGTTCATGGCCGGCGGCGGCACCAGGGACCGCGGCTATTTCGTCGAGCCGACCGTGCTGACCAACACCAATCCGGACATGAAGGTGATCCGCGAGGAGATCTTCGGCCCGGTGGTGTGCGCGATCCCCTATGGCGACGAGGACCTGGAGCGCATCGCCAGGGAAGCCAACGCCTCGACCTACGGGCTCGCGGCCAGCATCTGGACCAGGGACATCTCCAAGGCCCACCGCCTGGCGGCGCGGCTGCGCTCCGGCACCGTCTGGATCAACTGCCACAACGTGTTCGACGCCTCGCTGCCGTTCGGCGGCTACAAGGAGTCGGGCTGGGGCCGCGAGATGGGCGAGTTCGCGCTCGAGAACTATCTCGAGGTGAAGGCGGTCACCACCGCCCTCACCTGAGCCGCGGCGACGCGGATCGCTTGTCCTGCGTGAAGGCGCGGGCCATGCTGGTCGCATGGCCCGCGTTTTCCTGCGCGTCGATTTTGCCCCCGGCACCCGCATCGGGCCGGGCAAGATCGCGTTGCTCGAGCAGATCGGCCGTACCGGATCGATCTCGGCGGCCGGTCGTGCGCTCGGCATGTCCTACCGGCGCGCCTGGGTCCTGGCCGACGAGCTCAACCACCTGTTCGCGGCCCCGCTGGTCACCACCCAGCTCGGCGGCAGCCATGGCGGGGGTGCTGTCCTGACCGAGC
>JAXMCM010000043.1:0-2293 GCA_046349355.1 Geminicoccaceae bacterium | reverse complement strand
GCCGCGTGCCGCGGTGACTCAGAGGACGAGCTTGAGACCGACGAGGCTGAGCACGACCGCGATCGCGCCACGCAGCAGCGTCTCGGGGACCTTGGCGCCCAGCAGAGAGCCGACGACGACGCCGGGCACCGAGCCGAGCAGCAGGTTGCCGAGCAACCCGAGGTTGACATTGCCCATCAGCAGATGCCCGGTGCCGGCGAGGATGGTCAGCGGGATCGCGTGGACGATGTCGGTGCCGACGAGCCGCGCCGGGATCATCCGCAACGGGTACAGATAGACGAGCATCACGACGCCCAGCGCGCCCGCGCCGACCGAGGTCAGCGTGACCAGGAAGCCGAGGATGGCGCCGGCGAGTACCGTCAGCGCCGGCTGTGCGTGCTTGAAGCGCTCGGGCGCGCGGATCCGGCGCTGCCGGCCGGCCGCGTGCGAGTAGGCGCGGAAGAACATCGCCGCCGCGGTCAGGATCAGCACGCCGCCGAGCGCCTTCAGGATCAACCCCTGCTTGATCTGCTCCTGGCCGGTCAGGTGCAGCCAGGCCAGCGTGGCCAGCGAGGCGGGCAGGCTGCCCAGGCACAGGCGCCGCAGGACCTGCCAGTCGACGCTGCCCTTCTGGTGGTGCATGAAGCCGCCGACGATCTTGGTCAGCGCGGCGAACCACAGGTCGGTCCCGACCGCGGTGGCCGGGGCGACGCCGAACAGCAGCACCAGGATCGGCGTCATCAGCGCGCCGCCGCCGACGCCGGTCATGCCGACCATCACGCCGACCAGGAAGCCGGCGACGGCGTGGATCAGGTCCATGTCGGCGGGCCGGCGTGCCGTGCTTCAGGCGGCGCCGAGGCGGTCGCCGGCGGCGTAGAAGTGCGGGTTCTCGAACCCTGGTTTGCCGTAAGTGAGCGGCGTGCCGTCCAGGCGGCAGACCTGCCCGCCGGCGGCGCGCACGACGGCGTGGCCGGCGGCGATGTCCCACTCCATGGTCCGGCCCAGGCGCGGATAGAGGTCCGCTTCGCCCGCGGCGACGAGGCACAGCTTGAGCGATGAGCCGGCGCTGGCGAGCGATGCCACCTTGCGCCTGCCGAGGAAGGCATCGAGGGCCGCCGCGTCGCCGTGCGATCGGCTGGCGACGACCGTCAGGCCCTCGGCCGGCGTCTTGCGGCAGGCGATCGGGCGCCGTCCGGCGGCATCCTCGACGCGGGCGCCGAGGCCGTCGGCCCCGGCGAACAGGCGCCCGAGCGCCGGCGCGAGCACGACCCCGAGCACCGGTACGCCGGCCTCGACGAGGGCGATGTTGACCGTGAACTCGCCGTTGCGGTTGATGAATTCCTTGGTGCCGTCCAGCGGGTCGACGAGCCAGAAGCGCTCGCCGACCGCGGGCACGTCGCCGCGGGCGACCGCCTCCTCGGCGACCACCGGAACGCCCGGCAGCAGCGCCGCCAGCGCCGGCACGATCAAGGCCTCGGCACGCTCGTCGGCCTGCGTCACTGGCGACGCGTCGTCCTTGCCGCGCACGGCGAAATCGGTGCCGTAGACCTCCATGACCACGGCCCCGGCGCGGCGGGCGATCCCGATCAGGGCTTCGAGAACTGCGTCACGCGACGGCACATTCGACGTCATGGAAAACCTTTCAGTAACGTGCATCTCACTTTAACATCCAGTAAGATTTTAATATTCAAAAAAACGTGATTGGCGTCACGAACCCATGCCACAGACCGGTGACTCCGTCCAGGCCTTGAACGACAAGCGCCGCCGTGCCGTCGAAATGCGGCTCGCCGGTGCGTCGCTGGCCGCCGTGCGGGCCGAAACCGGCCTGAGCGCGCCGACGGTGATCGGCGCCTTCAAGGCGTTCCGCGCCGGCGGCTGGCAGGCGGTGCCGATCAAGAGCCTGGGCCGTCTCGTCGGGCAGGGACGGCGCCTGTCGGCGGAACAGGAGCGGGAACTGCTGCACACGCTCGGGACCCGCACGCCGGCCGAGGTTGGTCTGGCCCGGGACACCTGGTCGGTCGACGCAGCGGTGGCGTTCGTCCGCATGCGATTCGACCGCGCCTTGTCGGCGAGCACGCTGCAGCGCTACCTCGACGCCTGGGGACTGGACTTGGCGCCGCTGCGCGAGGCCCGGCCCGAGACGCCAGACCAGGCGCGCTGGCTCGAACAGGACCTGCCGCGCCAGCTCAGCCGCGCCCGGGCGCGCCGGGCGCGCATCGTCTGGGTCGGCCAGGTCGGCGTCGGCGAGCCGCCAGCGCGGCTGCTCTGCGCGGCCAGCGTGCGCGGCCACCCGAGCTGGCTGCCCGCGGGCGCG
>JAXMCM010000042.1:0-3384 GCA_046349355.1 Geminicoccaceae bacterium | reverse complement strand
CAACAACTCGCCGCCGCTCGGCAACGACACCCACTATGGCGGGGCCGGCAACGACACCATGCTCGGCCGCTCCGACCCGGACCGCTTCTTCGGTGACAGCGGCGCCGACCTGTTCCAGTTCCTCAACGGCGAGACCAGCCTCGGCGCCGGCAACCGCATCCGCATCGGCGACTTCGCCGCCAAGGACGGCGACCGGCTCGACCTGCACCTGATCGACGCCGACACCCTCGCCGGCGGCGACCAGGCCTTCATCTTCATCGGCACGGCGGCGTTCTCGGCACCGGGCCAGCTGCGCTTCGCCGCCGGCACCGGCTTCGTCGTGCTGCAGGCCAGCATCGACGGCGACACCGCCGCCGAGTTCGCCGCCGAGCTCACCGGGCTGACGACGGTGCAGGCGGGGTGGCTCGTGCTGTAGCCGAGCCGCCGCGGACGTCGTTGACAGGCCTCAATACCAAGGTAGGGTACCGTCTCCCTGAAGCGCGGGACATTGAACAAAAAGGCGAATCAAGCGCCGGAGACGATCAATCATGGCGTTAATCACGGGGTCGGATGGCAACGTCAACGACTATCTCTTCGGCGGCGATGCCAATGATGCGATCTACGGCTACGGCGGCAATGACACGCTGTTCGGCGGAGCCGGCAACGATTACATCATCGGCTATACCGGAGACGACGTCGTCTTCGGCAGTTATGGCGACGACGTGCTGTTTGGCGACGGCTTCAGCAGCAGCGGCAACGACACCATCTATGGCGGATACGGCAACGACACGGCCTACGGCGACGGCGGCGATGACCTGATCCTCGGCGAGGTCGGCAACGACCTCCTCTCCGGCGACAGCGGCAACGACACCATCAACGGCTTCGGCGAGAACGACACCGCGTACGGCGGCACCGGCGACGACCGCATCTTCGACAGCGACCAGATCGCGCCGGGCAACAATTCCTTCTACGGCGACGCGGGCAACGACATCGTGAGCGGTGCCAAGGGCATCGACGCGCTGTTCGGCGGTGACAACAGCGATCTGCTCTACGGTGGCGGGAGCCGCGACTTCGTTCATGGCGGTGCGGGCGACGACACGGTCTACGGCGACGACGGCAATGACGTGCTCACCGGGGCGACCGGCCTCAACACGCTCTATGGCGGTCTCGGCAACGACATCATCGACAGTGCCTACAGCGGCGGCCTCGATACGCTCTACGGCGGCAACGGCAGCGACACGCTGCAGCTCCGCTACGTGCCGAGCCTCTACTACGGCGGCAGCGACGCCGACCGCTTCGAGTTCGACGGCTCGACCACCAGCCTCGGCGCCGGCAGCCGCATCCGCATCGCCGACTTCTCGGCGGCGCAGGGCGACCGGCTCGACCTGAGCTACCTCGACGCCAACACCACCGTCGCCGGCAACCAGGCCTTCACCTTCATCGGCACGGCGGCCTTCTCCGCCCCCGGGCAGATCCGCTACGCCGCCGGCACCGGCTACGCCCTGCTGCAGGCCAGCACCGACGGCGACACCGGCACCGAGATCGCGGCGCAGCTCGACGGGCTGACGACGATCCAGGCGGGGTGGATCATCCTGTAGCCGGACCGGATCGGGCGGCTCAGCCGGGCGCGGCCACCGCCCGGTCGAAGCGGTCGCGGGCGGCGCGGATCAGGGTGTGGCTGCGCTCGGCCCAGTCGATCAGGCTGCCGAGCGGGACCATCGCCTGCCGCCCGACCTCGGTGAGGCCGTACTCGACGCTCGGCGGCTTGGTCGGGAAGACCTGCCGGTCGACCAGCCCGTCGCGCTCGAGCTGGCGCAGCGACTGGGTCAGCATCCGCTTCGAGACGTCGGGGATGGCGCGGTGCAGGGCGCTGAAGCGGCGCGGCGCGTCGGCGAGGGCCGTGAGGATCAGCACCGTCCACTTGTCGCCGAGGTGATCCAGCACGTCGCGCACCGGGCAGCGCTGCGGATCGAACCCCAGCGCCTGCCAGCGGGCAAAGCGCCCCGACCCGGCCGCGGGGTCGGGCTCGACAAGGTTCCCGGCAGGTAACCTGGGCACGGAATCATGCCTCCTTCACGCTTTCCACCATGGTCTCTATCCGAGACCTGCTCTTGATTCCAGACCTTGTGGAGGACCCTCCCCCATGTCCAGCGACAGCCCCCGCTACCTCGTCACCGCCGCCGGCGGACAGCTCGGCCAGCTGGTGATCGACGGCCTGCTGCGCCGCGTCGCGCCGTCGCAGGTCGTCGCCACCGTGCGCTCGGACCCGCCGCCCGGGCTCGCCGCACTCGGCATCGAGATCCGCCACGCCGACTACGAACGCCCGGAGACGCTGGCCGCGGCCTTCGCCGGGATCGACCGGCTGCTGCTGGTCTCGTCGAACGAGCTCGGCCGGCGCGTCGAGCAGCATGGCAACGCGATCGCGGCGGCCAGGGAGGCCGGCGTCGGCCTCGTCGCCTACACCAGCCTGCTGCACGCCGACCGCTCGCCGCTGGGCATCCTCGCCCGCGAGCACCTGGCCAGCGAGCGCCTGCTCGCCGCCTCCGGGCTGCCCTACGTGCTCCTGCGCAACGGCTGGTACACCGAGAACTATTTCGGCTTCATCCCGTCGGCGCTGCAGTATGGCGGGCTGTCGGGCAGCGCCGGCGACGGCCGCATCGCCTCGGCGACCCGGGCCGACTATGCCGACGCCGCCGTCGCCGTGCTGACGGCCGCGAACCCGGTCAGCGGCACGATCCACGAGCTGGCCGGCGACACGGCCTACACGCTGGCCGAGTGGGCGGCGACGCTGGCCGAGCTGTCCGGCAAGCCCGTCGCCTACCGCGACATGCCGGAGGCGGCGTACCGCGACTTCCTCGTCCAGGTCGGGCTTCCCGAGCCGCTGGCCGCGATGCTGGCGAACTCGGACGCCGGCGCCGCACAGGGCGGTCTCTACGACGACAGCGGCACGCTGAGCCGCCTGATCGGCCGGCCGACGACGCCGCTGCGAGCCGCGATGGCCAGCGCGCTCGGCAACTAAGGTTCCAAGGCAACGGTTGACTTGGCAACCGTTCATGGTAGTTTCCTTGGCAACCGAAGGGAACCGCCTTGGCCGATCCGTCCGCCGTCACGCCGCTCGAGGGGCATCTGGGCTACTGGCTGAACTATGTGGGCAGCCATGTCGGCCTCGGCTTCCGGCGCAAGCTGGCGGGGCGGGGCGTCACCGTGGCCGAGTGGGTGGTGCTGCGCCTCCTGCTCGGCCGCGGCGGCGAGCCGCCGAGCCAGCTCGCCGAGCGCATGGGCATGACCCGCGGCGCCGTCTCGCGGCTGGTCGAGCGGCTGGTGGCCAAGGGGCTCGTCAGCCGCGAGGCCGCCGGCGGCGACCGGCGCTTCCAGGCGCTGGCGCTGACCCCGGCGGGCGAGGCC
>JAXMCM010000041.1:0-3790 GCA_046349355.1 Geminicoccaceae bacterium | reverse complement strand
TTAGCTTAAGGGCTGGGTATTCTAGCGGGTTGAATTTCCCGTTTGAAATCTTTGGAGATACCCGTCATCCAGCTCCACCCCCAGCCCCGGCGCCGTCGGACAGGCCAGCCGCCCGCCTTTCGCCTTCTGCTCATACGCCTCCTGCACGATCCCGTAGCGCCCGTCCGGCCAGTAGGGAAACCACTCGAGGATGATGAAGTTGGGCATGGCGAACACCGCGTGCACGGCCGCCGCCGTCGCCACCGGGCCGCCGCAATTGTGCGGCTGGACGTGCAGGTTGTAGACCTCGGCCATGGCGGCGATCTTCATCATCTCAGAGATGCCGCCGCACAGGCCGATGTCGGGCTGCAGGATGTCGAGGGCCTGGGATTCGATGAACGGGCGGAACTGGTAGCGGGTGTAGAGGCGCTCGCCGCCGGCCAGCGGGATCGGCACCTCGCGGCCGACCTTGACCATCGAGTCGACATTGCCGGGGTCGACCGGCTCCTCGTAGAAGAACGGGCGCGACTCGGCGAGCAGGCGACCGTAGGTGATGGCGTCCGTGGTGCCGAGGTTGCCGTGGAGGTCGAGGCAGATGTCGAAGTCGGGGCCGGCGGCCTCGCGGATGGCGCGGACCCGGTCGACGGCGAGCAGCGCCCAACTCCGCGGGATGTGGCGGTGCGGGAAGCGGAAGTTTCCGTCGCGGTCCATCTCGAAGGGGTCGAGCTTGGCGGCGGTGTAGCCCTCGGCCTGGATCTGCAGGACGCGCTCGGCCGCCTGCTCCGGCTTGGCCATCTTCGTGAACCAGCCGTTGGCGTAGAGGCGGATGTCGTCGCGCAGCCTGCCGCCGAGCAGCTGCCAGACGGGGACGCCCAGCGCCTTGCCCTTGATGTCCCAGAGCGCGTTGTCGATGGCGCTGATGGCGCCATAGAGCACCGGGCCCGGGCTCTGGCCCCAGAAGGTGTTGCGGTAGAGATGGTCCCAGATGGCGCCGATGCGGCGCGCGTCGCGGCCCAGCAGGTGGCGCTCGGCCAGCTGCAGCACGGTCTGGATGGCGCCGCGGTTGCCGTCGCCATAGGCGAGGCCGATCTCGCCGGCGCCGGAGATGCCCTCGTCGGTGTCGATGCGGATGATGCAGGGGTGCTGGTTGACGTTCAGCGTGACGCCGTAGTCGACGTCCCAGGCGGTGACCTTGGTGATCTTCATCGGATGGCTCCCCGGGGCTCAGGCGACGGTGACGGCGTCGAAGCGGGCGAGGTAGGCGTCGTTGAGCTCGACGCCGAGGCCGGGCTTGTCGGGGATGCGGAAGCGGCCGCCTCGCTGCTGCGGCTCCAGGGGCTCGTGGACGATGCTGTAGCGGTCGTCGGTCCAGTAGGGAAACCACTCCATGATGATGAAGTTGGGGATCGACGCGTCGAGCTGGACGCCGGCGGCGGTCGACACCGGGCCGCCGCAATTGTGCGGCTGGACGTGCAGGTTGTAGGTCTCGGCATAGGCCGCGATCTTGCGGGCCTCGGTGATGCCGCCGCACAGGCCCATGTCGGGCTGCAGGATGTCGAGGCAGTGCGCCTCGAGGTAGGGGCGGAACTGGTAGCGGGTGTAGAGGCGCTCGCCGGCGGCCATCGGGATCTTCACGTTCTCCGAGACCTTGCGCATGCACTCGACGTTCATCGGATCGACCGGCTCCTCGTAGAAGAAGGGGCGCGAGGCCTCGAGCATGCGGCCGTAGAGGATGGCATCCGTGGTGCCGAGGTTGCCGTGCAGGTCGAGCAGGATGTCGACGTCGGGGCCGACCGCCTTGCGGACCGCCTCGACGCGGCGGACGGCGAGCAGCGCCCAGTCGCGGTCGATGTGGCGGTGCGGGTAGTGCCAGCGGCCGTCGGGGGTGGTGCCGAAGGGATCGAACTTCAGCGCGTCGTAGCCGTCGGCCACGACCTTCAGCGCGGCGTCGGCGTAGGCTTCCGGGGCGTTGAGGCCGGTGTACCAGCCGTTGGCGTAGACGCGGATCTCGTCGTGGATGCGGCCGCCGAGGAGCTCGAAGACGGGGACCCCCAGGGCCTTGCCCTTGATGTCCCACAAGGCCTCGTCGATGGCGGACATGGCGCCGTAGACGACGGGGCCGCCGCCCTGGCCCCAGAAGGTGCGGCGGAAGAAGGTCTCCCAGATGGCCTCGATGGCGAACGGGTCCGCACCCAGCAGGAAGCGCTCGGCCAGGGTGCGCAGCATGCCGATGCCGCCCTTGGCGGCGGTGCCGTAGGCGAGGCCGAGCTCGCCGGCGCCGGAGACGCCCGCGTCGGTGTCGATGCGGACGATCACCGGGTTCCAGTGGGTGTGGTAGTCGCGGCCGTAGTCGACGTCGTGGATGGTGACGCGGGTGATCCTCACCGACTGCCTCCCGGGCGCGCGACTTGTATGTACCATACAACAGGGGCATGATGCGGCCCCGCGACGGGCGGGGCAAGGGGGAGGCCATGGCCGCAGGCGCTGCCGCGGGCAGCCAGCGGGTCGAGCGGCCGCGCTCGCTGACGGCGATCGTCGTCGAGCGCATCCGCGACATGATCGTCACCGGCGAGCTGCGCCTCGGCGAGCAGCTGTCGGAGAACGTGCTGGCCGAGCGGCTGGGGGTCAGCCGGACGCCGGTGCGCGAGGCCTTCCTGCGGCTGGAGGCGGAGCGGCTGGTCGAGGTGCGGCCGCAGCGCGGGACTTTTGTCTTCGCCTGCGAGCGGGCCGACGTGCGCGACGTCTGCGAATTGCGCGAGATCCTCGAGGCGGGGGCCCTGCGCCTCGCCATCGCCCGCGACCGGGCGGGGCTGGTGGCGGACCTGCTGCGCAATGTCGGCGAGGCGGCGGCGGCCGGGGTGCGGACCTCGGCCGAGTACCAGCCTTGGGACCATGGCTACCACGAGATCATCGTCAGCCGCAGCGGCAACCGGCAGCTGATCGAGGCCTATGCCGGGATCGCCGGCCGGGTCCGGGCGCTGCGCCACCGGCTGATCCGCACGCTGGACCAGGTGGCGGGCTCGCAGGAAGCGCACCGCGAGGTGGCGGAGCGGGTCCGGGCCGGCGACGATGCGGGGGCGGAAGCGGCGCTGCGCCATCACGTCTACAGCAGCTACCGGGCGCTGATCGGGCTTTTGGACGAGGGCCAGAGCCTCGATCTGCCCGAGCCGGCACTCGACGGGGACAAGGGGAGAGGGGAAGCATGAAGATCGCCAGCGTCCGGGTGCGCCAGGTCAGCGGGACGATGCGGACCGACGGGCCGTTCTGGGAAGAGCGGCTGATGCGGCCGATCGACATCTACCCGGACTACAGGAAGCAGCCGCCGGTGGGGTGGGGCGGCGAGCAGACCGGCAACGACCGCTTCAGCCTGACCCAGTGGTTCGTCGAGATCCGCGCCGACGACGGGACGGTGGGCCTGGCCGGGCCCCTGTGGCCGGACGCGGCGCGGCTGGTGCTGACCCAGCTGGCGCCGATCGTCATGGGCAAGGACCCGCTGGCGACCGAGCTCCTGTGGGACCAGATGCACCGCCTGCAGGTGCACGGCCGCCAGGGCGACGCGATGATAGCACTGTCCGCCGTCGACTGCGCCTTGTGGGACCTCAAGGCCCGGGCCCTGGGCCAGCCGCTGTGGCGGCTGCTGGGCGGGCCGACGCGCGACGCGGTGCCGGCCTATGCCAGCATGCTGGGCTATGCCGTCGAGGACCTGGGCCTCGTCCGCGAGCGGGCCAGCGCCTTCAAGGAGCAGGGCTACACGGCGCAGAAGTGGTTCTTCCGCCACGGGCCGATGAGCGGGCACGAGGGCATGAAGAAG
>JAXMCM010000040.1:0-4003 GCA_046349355.1 Geminicoccaceae bacterium | reverse complement strand
GCTGCGCGCCCGCTCCTGGGCCCGCCTCGTGCCGTCGGTGCGCAGCAGATGCCTGCCGCGCAGCACCAGCTCGTAGGCCTCGACGCTGCGGGCGGCATCGCCCGCCCGGGCCGGCTTCGCGGAGGGCAGCAGCCTGATCTTGAGCGCGCGCACGATCTCGGCGGTGATCTCGTCCTGGACCGCGAAGATGTCGGTCAGGTCGCGGTCGTAGCGCTCGGCCCAGAGGTGGCCGCCGGTCACGGCATCGATCAGCTGGGCGGTGATGCGCACCCGCTGGCCCGCCCGGCGGACGCTGCCCTCGATGACGTGGCGCACGCCCAGGCGGCCGGCCAGCTCGCGCACGTCGTGGGGCTTGCCCTTGAGGGCGAAGGTCGAGTTGCGCGCCAGGACGAACAGGCCGTCGACCTTCGACAGATCGGTGATCAGGTCCTCGGTGATGCCGTCGCTGAAATATTCCTGCTCCGGATCGCCGCTGAGATTGTCGAAGGGCAGCACGGCCAGGGAGGGCTTGTCGGGTAGCGGTGGCGACGGTGTCGGGCCGTCGCCGGTCGCCAGCCGATAGACCCGCACCGGTCGCTCGATGTTCTTGACCCGCTGCTCGCCCATCGGCGCGAAGGCGAGATCGAGCCGGCCGTGCAGATGGTCGTAGGCCGTCCCCGACACCAGCACGCCGCCCGGTTCGCACAGCTGCTCCAGCCGGGCGGCGATGTTGACCCCGTCGCCATAGACGTCACCGTCGACCAGGGCGACGTCGCCCAGATTGACCGCGGCCCGCAGCACGAGCGCCATGTGCTCCGGCCCCGCCTGGCGCTCTGCCAACGCCTGCTGGAGCGCCGCGGCACAGCCGACCGCGTCGACCACGCTCTCGAACAGCGCCAGGATGCCGTCGCCCGAATATTGGGCCACCCGGCCGCAGTGCCGAAGCAGCAGCGGCTCGATCACTTCCGCTCGCACCGCGCGGAGTGCGGCGACGGTCGCCGCCTCGTCGCGCTCGATCAGCCGCGAATAGCCGACCACATCGGCGCACAGGATCGCGAGCAGACGCCGGCTCGGCGCGAGCGTGGCCACGGGCTGCGGCTGCAACCGGTGCAGCAGCTCGATCCGGCTGGTCACCTCGAGCTTGCGGTAGACGGCGTTGGCGTGCGTGCGCACGGTCGCCGGTGAAATGCCCAGTGCCCGGGCGATCTCCTTATAGGACTGCCCCGCCACGTAGCGCTCGGCCACCTGCCGCTCGCGCTCGCTGAGCTGCGCCGGCGTCAAATCGCCCATCGCCGCCCTCGCCCTCGATCCGGGGCCACGAAGCCCGGGCGCCCATCTTGCGCCTCCTGGGCTGAAGGCTCAACCGACGATAGGTGCCCGCCTACGTCATCGGACCGACCCGGCACTACGCCATCGGGCGGATGGCGCCGCCACCCGGGCGGGCGGAGATTGGCGACGACGGCGCCATTCGCCCCAAGCAACCGCGAAGGCGCCACACCACGGAACCGCGTCGGAGCAGGCGACGATGAGCACGATCTACGGCACCGCCGATCCCGACCTCCTGATCATCCGGCCGGACGGCTCGCTCGGCACGTCCGCCGGCATCAGCTTCGTCGGCCCGGTCACGCTGGCGGGCGACGACACGATCTTCGGCTATGCCGGCTCGGACACGCTCGACGGTGGGGCCGGCAACGACGAGATCCACGGCGGCGACGCGGGCGACACGCTCACCGGCGACGACGTCAATCGGCCGGACGTGGCGGGCAACGACCGGCTGTACGGCGAGGCCGGCACCGACTCGCTGAACGGTCTGGGCGGCGACGACCTCCTGGCCGGCGGCGAGGGCACCGACACGCTCAAGGGCGGCGACGGCAACGATCAGCTGATCGACGACGATGGCGGCGGCCCCTACGCCTACGACGTCCTCTATGGCGGTGCCGGCAACGACATCGTCTGGAGCAATGGCGGGGCGGATCTGATCCACGGTGGCGATGGCTCGGACCAGCTGCTCGCCTCCGGCGCCGGCACGTCGATCTATGGCGATGCCGGCGTCGATCGCCTGATGGTGTCGGGCGGCGCCCCCAGTCTCGTCGACGGCGGCACCGGCTTCGATTCGCTGCAGGTGCTGAGCCCGCTCGATCTCTCCGGCACGGCGATCCGGGGCGTGGAGGAGCTGCGCACCGATGGCGGGCTCGTCATCTCGCCGACGCAGCTTGACGCCTTCGCGCAGATCGGCACCGTGAGCTCGGATCGCCTGATCGACAGCATCGAGCTGGCGGCGCCGGGTTCCGTCGATCTTGCCGGCAAGATCATCGCCCCCGGCATGGTGCTGGTCGGCTCGGCCGGCGCCGATGCCGTCCTGCTGTCGGATGCCGACCATCTCAGCTTCTACTTCCTCGGCGGGCGCGACTCGTCCGAGTCCGGCGCCGACAGCGTGCGCGGCGGCGGGGGCGTCGACTATCTCTACGGCTGGGGCGGCAACGACAGCCTGAACGGGGGTGCGGGCGCCGATCTGATCTTCGGCGGCCTCGGCCGCGACACGCTGCTCGGCGGCGACGGTGTCGACCAGCTTCATGGCGACAGCGGCAACGACACGCTCAAGGGCGGCGACGGCGGCGATCTGCTGTTCGGCGAGGGCGACGACGACCTGGTGCAGGGCGGCGACGGCTATGACCATCTATCCGGCGGCGCCGGCAACGACCGTCTGTCGGGCAACGGCGGCAAGGATCAGCTCGACGGCGGCGCCGGCGACGACCAGCTGACCGGCGGCGCCGGCAGCGACCGGTTCATCGTCACGCCCGGCGGCTACGACCTGTCCGGGACCAGGGGCCAGGCCGACGTGGTGCTGGACTTCCAGAACGGCGTCGACCGGCTGACCGTCACGGGCTTCGGCCCCGCCTACGACACGGCCGCCGAGATCCTGGCGGCGGCGACGGTCAGCGGCGGCAGCACTTTCATCACCCTGGTCGAGCCGGGCGGCCTGTTCCCGCCGGCCACCACCATCGAGCTGCGCGGCTTCACCCAGCTCGACGCCGCGGACTTCGCGGGGCTGGCACCGTGACAAATTCATTCCATCGCAGGGGACCGATCATGGCCGAAGGCCTGTTCTTCCGCCGAGCCTGCCGCATGGCGCTCGCCGCGTTGCCGTCACTGGTCGGTGGGGCGGCCCCCGACCAAGCTGCGGCCGCGCCGATCGCGCTGACCACCGAGAACGTCGCCTTCGGCGGCGAGGAGCTGGAAAGCCCGGTAACCTTGCCGGGCGGCGGCAAGTATCTCGGCCTGCTGACCATCGCCAACGTGGCGCTGCCCACGGTCAAGGAGGCGCGGGCGCTGCTGCAGGGGGCCGTCTCGGTGCGCGCCAAGAAGGGCACCGGTTCCACGGTGGTCAAGCTGCGCATGACGGTCAACGGCATCCCCGAGGACGAGGTCTGGTCCGCCAGCTTGGCCGACGGCGGTGCGGCCACGGTCAGCTTCCTGTGCAACGCCGTGCTCACCGCGAGCGGCACCTACACCTACGTGCTGCAGGCGGCCCATCCCGGCGGCGCCCAGGTAACTGTGGAGGCCGGCGACTTCCACCTCACGGCAATCCCCACGCCGCAGGTGCCGATTCCATGAAGTCATACGCTCCATTCGGGAGAATTCCAATGTCGAGCCACTCTCTGCTGCAACTCACCGGCGTCGCGCTGACCTCCGCCGTCTTGGCCTGGGTGCCGCATGCGCCGGCACAGGGCCGCCCGCTGACCTCCGACGACGCGGCGCTTGGTGGCGTCGAGCTGAGCAAGGCCGTGACCCTGCCGGCGGACGGCAAATTCCGCACCGTGCTGACCATCAAAGGCGTGAAGTTCAGTGCTGGCGAGGATGCCCGGGCGCTGCTCTGGGGCGCGCTCTCGGTGAGGAACAGCGCCGTGTCAGGAAATGCGCTCGTCAAGGCGCGAATGGCGGTCAATGGCGTGCCGGAGGACGATGTTTTCTCTCAGACCGTCGCCGCCAAGGCCTACGCGACACACCCAATCCCCTGCGACGC
>JAXMCM010000039.1:0-5948 GCA_046349355.1 Geminicoccaceae bacterium | reverse complement strand
GCGGCAGGGCCAGGGGCCGGGGATCTGGAAGCCGACTTTCGCCTTGGCCGGGTTGCCCTTGACGATCGGGCAGGAGCAGATGAGCTGGCCGGGCTTCAGGCCTTGCGGAAAGCCGGGAAAGTCCTGGCCGCGGGTGCTGGTGAAGCACAGCGCCCCGTCGCACTGGGCGTAGGCGCCGTCGGAGGTGGCGGCGGGGCAGGTGTAGAGGGCTTTCGTCCCGTCCGGCTTCAGGAGCTCGGGCGAGACGCTGTAGGTGCTGACCACGTAGCCGTTGCCGCGGCCGGCGGCGTTGACGGTGCAGACGTCCTTGCCGTTGCCGTAGTTGAACGGCAGGCTGATGCTGTCGCCCTGCTTCAGGTCGCAGGCGCAGTAGGCGGTGTTGTTGAGGACGAAGCAGCTGGCGGTGATGCACAGCGCGTAGGCCTGGTCGCGGCAGACGGCGAAGACGCCGGGTGCGGCGGTGCGCAGGGCCGGGTCGCCGGCGCCGGCGGCCATGGCCGGCGGCGGGGCGGCGAGGACGGCGGCGACGAGGCCGAGGGCGGCGAGCAGGCGGCGTGCGGTGCGGACCATGGCTGCGGACATGGCGATCCCCCCTGCCCCTGCCGGTTCGGTTGCCGGCATGGGGTATCGCCCGATCCTCGCGCCGGCAGGCCGCCGGCGTCAACTGGCGCGCGATGCTTCAGGGCCCGAAGCGCTCGTCGGGGTCGAGCGTGTCCCACGGATCGGTGGGCCCGAAGCCGAGCGGGTTGCGGGCCACGTCCTCGATCGCGGTGCGGGCGATGAGGTCGGTCAGGCTCTCGGCATGGTCGAGCAGGTAGATGATCCCGAGCGAGCCGGCGAAGGCGATGCTGTAGAGGGCCACCGAGGCCCACAGGGCGCGCGGGTTGCCGGCATGCGACAGCGCCAGCGCCGCCTGGGTGAGCACGCCGAACAGGACGAGGATCTGGTAGCTGACCGCGGCGACGTGGCGCTTGCCGAGCTCGGAGCGCTCGAACCAGGCGGCGCGGAAGGTGTCGACGGCGTGGTAGAAGGCGGCGTTGGCCGACGGGTTGTTGCCGAAGTTGGCCGGGTCGGCGGCGATCCGGTAGAGGTGCGAGAAGGCCGAGGGGGCGCGCTCGCCGTAGATGGCGCCGATCTGCAGCCCGGCGCGGCGCACCGCCTCCTGCTGCAGGATCTCGCGCAGCAGGTCGTCGAAGGCGGCCTGCACCTGGGCCCGCCCCTGGTCGAAGGGGACGGCGATGCGCAGCATGCCGCGCATCGAGCTGGCCTCGGTGAACAGCAGCAGGTTGGTGCGGCGGATCTTCTCCCAGACGTCGACCGTGGTGTGCGCGGCGAACAGCGTGAACAGCAGGGCGAAGGCGGTGAAGTAGGGGGCGACCACGCCCTTGACCGCGAACCGGGTGTGGTCGAGCAGGTGCACGAGGGCGGCGATCAGTGCCCCGGTCGCCAGCGGGATGATCAGCCACAGGAGCTGCAGGATCACCGATGCGTCCCTCGACCGCGGCGGCCGGGCGGTCTAGCGCGTTGCGCGCCCGCCGCCTTGCCCGGGACACTAGGCGCGGGAGCGCGGCGACGGCAAGCGCGGGTGCCGCACCGGTTGCAGCGCGGCACCCGACGACACGATCAGCGGTTGTCGATCGTGACCGCCCGGCCGGCGGCGAGGCCGGCCTTGGACAGCACGGCGTCGCCCGCGCGGGCCGGCACCGTCGGCGTGGCGCAGTTGGCGTTGTTGAGGGTGTAGCGGCCGAAGGCGAAGGTGAAGTTCGCCTGCGAGATGCCGCCGGCGAACTGGCTGACGCTGACCGTGTACCAGCCGTTCTCCGCCCCGTTGATCTTGACCAGCGGCAGCAGCGAGCCCGGCCGGTCGTCGTTGCGGAACACCGCCCCGCTGGGCGAGACGGCGACGATCTCGAGGTCCTCGCCCGAGGCGGTGACGTCGAGGCGCAGGCAGGTGCCGGCACCGCCGAAGACCTCGGCGGTCCACGGCCCGGCGCTGAGGCCGTTGCCCGCGAGCGTGGCGCCGAAGCCGATCGAGGAGCAGTTGGCGCCGGTGCAGGCCGACACCGTGGGGTCGAACATCTGGGTGGCTTGCGCCGCCACGGGGGCAAGCGCGGCGAGCAGGCAGGTGGCGATGGCACGCATGACGCAGGTCTCCCGGTTGCTGCCGTCAGGAGCGACGGCGGTGTGGATGGCCGAGGGACGAGGCGAGGTCTTGTCGTTGCGCTGAGCTGTACAGCAACGCCGCGGCGCTACAGTGACCGCCGTCACGACGACTGCAGGGAATAGTTGGGCTCGACTTGAGCGTCAGCGGGAGCGGGCGGACCCCGCCGGTGCCGGGCAGGCGGTCGACAGCGGCGCCGGAGCGGGCTCTACTGGCGCCACGCCAGGCAGGGGGGCCCCAGGATGAAGCGTTCCGAGATCAACCAGATCATGCGCACCGCCGACCGGTTCTTCCGGCAGCAGGGCTTTGCGCTGCCGCCGTTCGCCTACTGGACGCCGCACGACTGGACGCTGAAGGGCCCGGAGGTGAGCGAGATCGTCGACCGCCGGCTCGGCTGGGACATCACCGACTTCGGCACCAACAGGTTCTGCAAGTGCGGGCTCGCCATCTTCACCATCCGCAACGGCAACCCGGCCGATCTCGCCACCGGCAAGGGCAAGCACTACGCCGAGAAGCTCTTGATGCTGCACCACGACCAGGTGTGCCCGTTCCATTTCCACTGGGTGAAGATGGAGGACATCATCAACCGGGGCGGCGGTGACCTCTACGTCCAGGTCTACAACTCGACGCCGGCCGAGGGCGTCGACGACACGCCGGTGACGCTGCAGTGCGACGGGGTCGAGCGGACCTTCAACGCCGGCACCGCGATCCGCCTCCGGCCCGGCGAGAGCGTCACCATCCCGCCCGCCTGCTACCACAAGCTGTGGGGCTGGCGCGACGACGTCATGGTCGGCGAGGTCTCGCTGGTCAACGACGACAACAGCGACAACCGCTTCCTCGCCCCGGTCGGACGCTTCGCGCAGATCGAGGAGGACGAGAAGCCGATGTTCCTGCTGCGCGACGACTACGAGCGGTACTGGAATCCGCGGTGAGCGGCGAGGTCGACGTCGAGCCGTCGTCGCTGCAGCGCGCCCTCGACGAGGCGGTCGCCGGGCAGACGATCCAGCTGGCATGCGGGACCTATCCCAAGCGCCTGCGGATGACCGGCCGCCACGGCAGGCCGGGCCAGCCGATCGTGATCCGCGGCAAGCCGAAGGCGGTGCTCGACGGCGGCCGCAACGTCCACCAGTTCAACCCGGTGGCCCAGCGCCTGGCCGAGGCGACCCAGCTGAACCGCGGCTTTCCGGGCATGCAGGCGATGATGCCGCAGGGCCAGCTCGTCCTCGACACCTGCAGCTACATCCGTATCGAGGGCCTGACCGTGCAGGGGGCCTGGCCGACCGGGATCTTCATCGACAACTGCCAGCACATCGAGATCCGCAACGTTCACGTCCGCGCGGGCACGTTCGCCTTCGCGGCGCACGGCGAGCTGACCTCCAACCTCAGCATCGTCGGCTGCAGCTGGGTCCAGGACCTCAGCGAGGGCAGCCTGTGGCGGCGGATCGGCTTCGAGCCGGTGCATGGCGACTTCACGCTGCCCGGCGACTGGCGCGCCTTCGACGGCGACTTCTTCCGCGCCTACCGGATCCGCGGCGACGTGCTGATCGAGGACAACACCGTCGAGCATGCGTTCAACGGCGTGCACCTGTTCAACCGCGAGGACGACCCGCGCGACGACCTCTGCCGGCGCGTCGTCATCCGCAGCAACCGGTTCGCCTTTATCCGCGACAACACCATCGAGCCGGAGACCGCCGCCAGCGACTGGTGGATCGTCAACAACGACTTCCAGGACTGCTACAAGCTGGTGTCGCTGGAGATGCAGCGCTGCGGGCATGTCTACCTGATCGGCAACCGCGGCTGGTTCACCTCGATGCCGGGGCCCGAGGCCGACGACCACACCAGCGGCGAGCTGCTCAAGATCGGTGGCGACTACGCCAGCTGGGGGCCGCACTACCTGCTGCACAACAGCTGGTACCTGCGCGGGCCGCTGGCCAAGAAGAGGCTGCCGCCGGGCCTCGTGCACATGAACAACGCCATCCTGTGCTGCCCGGGCGGCCGCGACTGGTTCTGCCGCGAGGAGCCGCCGTTCCTGGGCAAGCGTGCAGACCAGGGCCGAGTGCCGAATGGCCGGAGCTCGGGATCGAGCTTCGCCAACGACGTCGTCCGCCACAGCCGACTTTCCGAACAAGCTCAGGGCCGAAGGGGTATCCGATGGCGGGTCGCGGCGCGGACCCGTTGTTCGCCGAGCCGGGCAACGGCAACTTTGCCATCGCCGACGACAGCCCCTGCTGGCGTACGGCCATGCCCATCGCGCTCGAGCTGCCCGACGGTAGCCTCCGGCCGCTGGCGGCACGCCACGTCGGCGCCTGGCAGGACGGCGCCGAGGACCCCTTCGGCCACCTCGTTCCGAAGGCCGGGGCCGAGCTCGGGGACGAGGCGGGTGCGCTGACGAGCTGATCGCATGGACACGGTACCGGGCCTGGCACCGCTCGACCTCGCCACGCTGCAGGCGTTCCTGACGGCGCTGCTGATCGGGGCGCTGGTCGGGATCGAGCGGGAGAAGCGCAAGGCCGACGGCGAGGGGCATCTCGGCGGCATCCGCACCTTCGTGCTGCTGGCCGAGCTCGGCGCCATCGGCGGCTGGCTGGCGAGGGTGCTGGAGCAGCCCTGGCTGGTGGTGGGCGTGCTGGCGGTGGCGGCGACGCCGGTGCTGGCCGGCTACGTGCTGGCGGCGCGGGTGCGGCCGCGCGACATCGGGCTCACCACCGAGGTGGCAGCCCTGGTGGTCTGCCTGCTGGGGGCGATGACCACGCTGGGCCATGCCGAGGTGGCGGTCGGCCTCGCCGTGGTGACGGCGCTGGTGCTGGCCTACAAGCAGCCGCTGCACGGGCTGATCGAGAAGATCGGCTGGGACGACGTCTACGCCGGCCTGCGCCTGCTGGTGGCGAGCTTCATCGTCCTGCCGCTGCTGCCGGACCGGACGATCGACCCGCTGGGGGCGATCAACCCGGCGTCCTTGTGGCTGCTGGTGATCCTGATCTCCGGCCTGTCGCTGGTCGGCTACGTGGCGACGCGCTGGCTGGGCCAGCACCGCGGTGCGGCGGTCACCGGCCTCACCGGCGGCCTCGTCTCCTCGACCGCGGTGACGCTGGCCTTCGCCCGCGACAGCCGCGAGCGCCCGGCCGCCGCCCCGTCGCTGGCCGGCGGCATCGCGCTCGCCTGGTGCGTGATGTTCGTGCGCGTCGTCGTCTGGGTCGCCGTCGTCAACCGCGACCTGCTGGCGGCCATCGCCGTGCCGCTGGCGGCCATGGCGGTGGCCTCGGCCGCCATGGCCTGGCTGGCGCTGCGCCGCGGCCACGGCGAGGCGCCGCAGGGCGAGACGGTGCCCTTGAAGAACCCGTTCAGCCTGACCTCGGCCATCAAGTTCGCCGCGCTGTTCGCGCTGGTCCAGGTCGCGGTCAAGCTGGTCCAGGCCTACGCCCCCGGCCAGGGCTTCTACCTGGTCGCCGCCATCGCCGGCCTCACCGACGTCGACGCCATCACCCTGTCGATGGCCGAGTACGCCCGCAGCGGCGACGCCGGCATCGCGGTGGGGGCGATCGTCGTCGCCACGGTCAGCAACACGCTGGTCAAGTGCGCCATGGCGGCCGTGCTGGGCGGCCGGGCGCTGGCGGTTTGGGTGGGAGCGACGACGGCGGTGGTGGCGGTGGCGGGGGTCGTGGGGGTGATGGTGGGGTGAGGACACGTTCTGTCTTTGGCGCCCTGCTGCGGTGTGCATCGCCGCCAGAGGTCGGGGGTACGTTGCCGCAACATGTCGGCCAAGGCCGTCGGTTCGGTCCGGACCTTG
>JAXMCM010000038.1:0-7999 GCA_046349355.1 Geminicoccaceae bacterium | reverse complement strand
GCGGCGACCGCGACCTGTTCGCCAAGGAGGCCGCCTACAGCGCCCGCCGGCTGCGCGAGGGCCTGAAACGACGCGACGAGCTCGCGGTGGCGGCGGAGGTGCCCAGCTACCTGCGCGAAAAGTCGGCGCAGGGTCGCGGCGAGCGCGGCTGAGCGCAGGGGCGGCGGCCGCTCAGATGCAGCGGCCGCCGTCGACCTCGAGGCAGACGCCGGTCAGGAACTCGGCGGCGTCGGAGCACAGGAACAGCGCCGCGTTGGCGACGTCCTGCGGCGTGCTGAGGCGCCCCAGCGGCACCGAGGCGCGGAACTTGGCGCGCAGCTCGGGCGTGTCGCCGCCCATGAACGAGGCCAGCAGCGGCGTCTCGCCGGCGACCGGGCAGAGCGCGTTGACGCGGATCTTCTGCGGCGCCAGCTCGACCGCCATCGACTTGGTGATCAGCACGGCGGCACCCTTGCTGCCGTTGTACCAGCACAGGCCCGGGCGCGGCCGCAAGCCGGCGGTCGAGGCGGTGACCAGGATGTTGCCGCCGCCCTGTGCGGCCATCACCGGGACGGTGTGCTGGGCCATCCAGTAAAGGCCCTTGACGTTGACGGCGAAGGTCCGGTCGAACTCGGCCTCGGTCACCTCCGTCATCGGCTTGTTGACGTGGGTGACGCCGGCGTTGGCCACCATGCTGTCGAGCCGGCCGAAGCGGTCGAGGGCGACCTGCACGATCCGCGCATTGTCCGCGTCCTTCGTCACGTCGGCGGCGCAGGGTGCCGCCCGGCCGCCGGCCTTGACCACGGCGTCGGCGACACGCCCGGCCGCGGCGCCGTCGATGTCGGCCACCACCACGGCGGCGCCCTCGGCGGCGAAGAGATGGGCGATGGCCTCGCCGAAGCCCGAGCCGCCGCCGGTCACCACGGCCACCTTGCCTGCAAGCCGCATCGTCCGAGCCTTTCCCTGAAGCTGCGCTCCTGCGATGAAGCCGCCGGCCGCCGGGACGGTCAAGGCACGCGGGCCCGGGGCAGGGGTGCAGGATGCAGACGGCAGCGATCGACCTTCCGGCGGCAGCTCCGGGCACGGCCCGCCAGCTCGTCGTCCACCGCTTCGGCGCGCCGGGGGCGCGGCCCAAGGCCTACCTGCAGGCGGCGCTGCACGCCGACGAGCTGCCCGGTGCGCTGGTGCTGAACCGGCTGCTGCCGCTGCTGGCCCAGGCCGAGCGGGCGGGACGGGTGCGCGGCGAGATCGTGGTGGTGCCGATGGCCAACCCGATCGGCCTCGCCCAGTCGGTGATGCAGACCCATCTCGGGCGCTACGACCTCGCCTGGCTCAGCAACTTCAACCGCGGCTGGCCCGACCTCGTGGAGCCGGTGGCGGCGGCGGTCGGGCGGCATCTCGGGCCCGATCCGCGGACCAACGTCGCCGTCATCCGCGCCGCGCTGGGCGAGGCGGTGGCGCGGCTGCCGGCACACAGCGAGAACGCCGCGCTGCGCCGCCACCTGCTGGCGCAGGCGATCGATGCCGACCTCGTGCTCGACCTGCACTGCGACCTCGAGGCGGTGCTGCACCTCTATCTGGGAACGCCGCTGTGGCCGGACGCCGCCGACCTCGCCGCCGATGTCGGAGCGGAAGCGGTGCTGCTGGCCGAGGCCTCGGGCGGCAACCCGTTCGACGAGGCATTCTCGGCCATCTGGTGGCAGCTGGCCCGCCGCTTTCCGGACCGGCCCATCCCCAATGCCTGCCTCGCGACGACGCTCGAATATCGCGGCCTGCGCGACGTCGACGCCGACCTCGCCGGCGACGACGCGATGCGGCTCCTGCGCTTCCTGATGCGCCGCGGGGTCGTCGCCGGCGATCCGGGGCCGCTGCCGCCGCCGCGCTGCGACGCCACCCCGCTCGACGGGGCGGCGATGATCGAGGCGCCGGCCACCGGCATGCTGCTGTTCGACGTGGCCCCGGGCGACGAGGTGACGGCCGGTGCCCGGGTGGCGCGCCTGCTCGACCCGCGCGACGCCTCCGGCACCGTGCTGCCGGTGGTGACGCCGGTCGCCGGCCGGGTGTTCGCCCGCTGCCTGCGCGGCTTCGCCCGTGCCGGCGAGGTCGTGGTCAAGGTCGCTGGTCTGGAGCCGATCGCCGGTCGCAGCGGCCTGCTCCTGCCGAACTAGCCGCTGAGCAGTCCCGGCAGCGCCATCACGTCGGGGACGACGTGGTCGGCCAGCGGCTCGAGAACGGCAGCGGACGCTCCGCCGGTGAGCACGCCGACGACGAGGCCACAGCCGGCGCGACGCCCCATCTCGAGGTCCGCCGGCGTGTCACCGATCATGGCGACCGCGCTCGGCGCCAGCCCCGAAGCCTCGCAGAAGGCCAGCACCATACCGGGCTCCGGCTTGGTCCCGAATCCTGAGTCCGACCCGGCCATGAAGGCGAACTGGTCGCCGATGCCGAGCCGGATGGCGGTGTCGTGGGCCGAGCGGTAGCTGTCCATCGTGGCGATGCCGAGGCACAATCCGCGCTGGCGCAACCCGGTCAGCAGCGCCGGCAGGTCGCCGACCGCCTGGGGCGGATAGCGGTCGAGATCGGTGAAGTGCCGCTCGACGACCGCCAGCACGTCGATCCCGCGAAGTTCGGGCTCCCGCAGCCAGGTATCGGCAATCTGCGCGTTGGTGCACCACAGGAGCGGGCTGTCGTCGCGGAAGTGGTTGGTGCGGCGATCGAATCCGAGGCGGATCAGCAGCTCGTCGGCAAGCTCGCCGGCACCACCGGCGGCCTCGGCGAGGTCGGCGGCGACGCCGAGATAGGCCGGAACCCAGGTCGAGCGGAAATCGATCAGGGTGCCATCCTTGTCGAACAGGACCCCGCTGATCACGCGAATGCCATCCTTCAACCCTCGACTTTACGTTGTGACGTGGTGCCGCGCGTGGTTGGAATAGCAGAGGCAGGCCACGTGTTGATACGTTCGCAGACCCAATCGCGAAGGGAGTCGCGTCGGATGATTCGCAAAAATCTCATGCTTGTTGCGGGCTTGGCGGTCGTGGTGACCGCCGGGGCGGCGCTGGCGCAAGACATCATCGCCACGCGTCAGGACGAGATGAAGGCCTTCGGCAAGCACATGGGTGCGATCAAGGCGGTGCTGATCGACAAGCAGGGCTCGATGGACACCGTCGTCGAGAACGCCGACGAGATCGCCGGCGACGCGTACAACGAGCTGGTCAGCTGGTTCCCGAAGGGCAGCGACACCGGCAAGACCCATGCCCTCCCGGCGATCTGGGAGAAGCCCGACGAGTTCGCCGCTGACGCCAAGAAGACCGGCGACCTGGCGACGGCTCTTTCCACCGCTGCCAAGGCGGGCGATGCTGCGGCGGCGACGGCGGCGTTCGCGGCGCTGGGCAAGGAAGGCTGCGGCGGGTGCCATGCCACCTTCCGGGCGCCCATGAACTGAGGTTACGCATCTTGAATCGGACGGCGGCGTCGGTTTTCGGAGCGGTCCTCTTCCTTTCGGCGGGGACCGCCGACGCCGCCGATCCGGCGGTGCTGGCTCGCGGCGAGCTGCTCTTCCACATCGGCGGCTGCACCAATTGCCACACCGCCAAGGACGGCCCCCTGCTGGCCGGGGGCGTGGCGCTGGCGACGCCGTTCGGCACCTTCCATCCGCCGAACATCACCCCCGATCCGACCCACGGGATCGGTGGCTGGACCGACGAGCAGTTCATCCAGGCGATGCGCGAGGGCATCGCCCCCGACGGTTCGCCGTACTATCCGGCCTTTCCGTACACGTCCTACACCCGCATGACGGACGACGACCTGCGCGCGCTGAAGGCGTGGCTCGACACCGTGCCGCCCTCAGACCGGCCGTCGCCGGAGCACGAGCTGAGCTTTCCCTACAGCCAGCGCTGGGCGATGCGCTTCTGGCAGATGCTGTTCTTCACGCCCCAGCGCTACGTGCCCGACACGGCGCAGAGCGAGGCCTGGAACAAGGGCGCCTACCTCGTCCTCGGGCCCGGCCACTGCGGCGAGTGCCACACGCCGCGCAATGCCATGGGCGTGCTGCAGTGGGACCGCGCCTTCGCCGGCGGCGACCTCGGCGGCCCCAACGGCAAGGTCCCGAACATCTCGGGTGACCCCGAGCACGGCCTCGGCAAGTGGAGCGAGGGCGACGTCGTCACCGTCCTCACGCTGGGAATGACGCCGGGCGGCGATTTCCTCGGCGGCGAGATGGGGCAGATCGTGGCCAACGGCACCGGCAAGCTGCCGCCGGAGGACGTCCAGGCGATCGCCGTTTACCTGAAGTCGCTGCCGCCGCGTTGACGTCCCCGCCGGTTCCGGTCACACCGCTGCCGCCCGACCGACCGTCGTCGGAACCGTGGCGTTCTGGGATCGACCGATGAAGCGTCCGTTGCTGGCGCGGCTCGCGCTGTCCGCCTTCCTGCTTGCTGCGTCCGGCATCGGCGCTCCGGTGCCCGCGGCCGGGCTGGCCGCCGGCAGCCCGGCGGAGGTCGCGGTCTCGGGCGGCAGCCGCGCCAACCTGCGCGCGGAACCGCGCGTGGCGAATGGCAACATCGTGGGCAAGCTCGCGACGGGCGATGCCGTGACCGTGCTCGAGGCGACGACCGCCAACGGCCGCGACTGGTATCGGGTGAGGACGACGGACGGGCAGGAAGGCTGGATCGCCGCCGACCTAGTGCGAGCGGGCGAGGCGCCTCCGGCGCCGGCACCGGAGCCGGCTCCCCAGCCGGCCCCGACGCCGCCGGCGGAACCGGCGATGGAGCCTTCCGTCGAGATGCCGCATCTGGACGATTGGACGCGCATGGTGCCGCGCCTGCTGCCGGCGATCGATGCCTGTCTCGACATCGTATCGCTGCCACCGGCGGTGGTGACCCGCGTCTTCGAGGTCGAGCCCGACATGGCGGGCATCCGCATGCGCGATCCGACCGGACGCCGGTTCGAGTGCCTGATCCTGCGCCGCGGCGGCTATCCGATCCGCTACGACCCGCTGGGCGACCGGCTGCGGCCGATGCCCGGCGACGGCAACCCGATCTTCACTCGCGCGCCCGGACCGGCGCCGACGGACCCCTGTCTCGACACGACGCCGCTGCTCGATCCGGCCGACGGCCACACGCTGGGCTGGCGCTCGTTCAAGAAGTGCTGAGCGCCCGCCCCGGTTGAACCGCCACCGCGAAGGGGTAAGCTCGCGCATCGCCGTGCAGCCTGCGGGGTCGACGTGAGCGCTGAGGGACTGGCAGGACGACACGCGCTGGTGACCGGCGCCGGTCGCGGCATCGGCGCCGCCATCGCCGGCCGATTGGCCGCGCTCGGTGCGTCGCTCACGCTGTTGGGTCGGACGCCCGCGACGCTGGAGGCGACCGCGGCGGACTGCGCCGGCCGGGTGCAATGCGTCACCGGCGACGTCGCCGATCCGGCCTCCGTGGCGGCGGCGTTCGGCAAGGCGGTCGAGGCGTTCGGGCCGGTCGACATCCTCGTCAACAATGCCGGCGTCGCGCACAGCGCCCCGTTCGCGCGCATCGCCCAGGCCGACTGGCAGCGGCTGATCGCGGTGAACCTCACCGGCACGCTGCTCTGCAGCCAGGCGGTGCTGCCGGCCATGCTCGAGCGCGGCTTCGGCCGCATCGTCAACATCGCCAGCATCGCCGGCGTGCGCGGCTACCCCTATGTCGCCGCCTACTGCGCCACCAAGCACGGCGTCATCGGTTTGACCCGTGCGCTGGCGCTGGAAACCGCGAAGCGGGGCATCACCGTCAACGCCGTCTGCCCCGGCTACACCGAGACCGACATGGCGACCCAGGCGATCACCACGATCCGCGAGAAGACCGGCCGCAGCGAGGCCGAGGCGGTGGCCGAGCTCGCCAAGTTCAGCCCGCAGGGCCGGCTGATGCAGCCCGGCGAGGTGGCGGCGGCGGTGGCCTGGCTGGTCATGCCGGGGGCCGAGGGTGTGACCGGCCAGAGCATCGTCGTCGCCGGCGGAGAGGCGATGTGAGCGCATCCCCGCTGCCACAGCCCCGCCATTTCGGCTGGCGGGTGGAGCACCGCGTCGCCACGGTCACGCTCGACCGGCCGGAGCGGAAGAACCCGCTGACCTTCGAGTCCTACGCCGAATTGCGCGACACGTTTCGGGCGCTGGGGGCCGAGCCGTCCGTCCGTGCCGTGGTGATCACCGGGGCCGGCGAGAACTTCAGCTCGGGCGGCGACGTCCACGACATCATCGGTCCGCTGACGCAGCGGCCGATGCCCGAGCTGCTGGCCTTCACCCGGCTCACCGGCGACCTCGTGCTGGCGATGCGGCGCTGCCCGCAGCCGGTCGTCGCCGCGATCGACGGTGTGTGCGTCGGCGCCGGCGCGATCCTGGCGATGGCTTCCGATCTCCGCTTCGGCACCGTCCGCAGCAAGGTGGCGTTCCTGTTCACCCGCGTCGGCCTCGCCGGCTGCGACATGGGCGCCTGCGCCATGCTCCCGCGCATCGTCGGCCAGGGCCGGGCCGCCGAGCTCCTGCTCACCGGCCGCACGATGGGCGGCGAGGAGGCCGAGCGCTGGGGCTTTTTCAACCGGCTGAGCGCGCCCGAGGCGCTGCTCGGCGATGCCCAGGACATGGCGCGCCGGCTGGCCGACGGGCCGACCTTCGCCCATGGCATCACCAAGACCCAGCTCCACATGGAGTGGTCGATGTCGCTCGAGCAGGCGATCGAGGCCGAGGCGCAGGCCCAGGCGATCTGCATGGGCACGGCCGACTTCCGCCGCGCCTACGAGGCCTTCCGGGACAAGCGGACGCCGTCGTTCGAGGGCGACTGATGCCCGACCGCAGCTTCCTCGATTGGCCCTTCCTCGCCGACGAGCACCGCGCGCTCGCCCAGGGGATCGAGGCCTGGGCCGGCGGCGAGCTGGCCTCCTTGCCTGAACCCCACGACATCGCCGCCGTCGACCGGACCTGCCGCGACCTCGTCCGCCGGCTGGGGCGCGACGGCTGGCTGCGCTACGCCGTGCCGGCGAGCCATGGCGGCCACCACGAGCGGCTCGACGTGCGCTCGCTCTGCCTGGTCCGCGAGACCCTGGCCCGGCACGCGGCGCTGGCCGACTTCGCCTTCGCCATGCAGGGGCTGGGCTCGGCGACCATCGCCCTGTTCGGTGCAGACAGCCTCAAGGACCGCTACCTGCCGCCGGTCGGCGAGGGTCGGAAGATCGCGGCCTTCGCCATCTCCGAGCCCGACGCCGGCTCGGACGTGGCGGCCATCGCCACCACGGCACGGCGCTCGGGCGTGTTCTGGCACCTCGACGGCCGCAAGACCTGGATCAGCAACGGCGGCATCGCCGACCACTACGTCGTCTTCGCGCGGACCGGGGAGGGCGAGGGGGCGCGCGGCCTGTCGGCCTTCGTGGTCGACGCCGACTCGCCGGGCGTGGCGGTCGAGCGCCGCATCGAGACCATCGCCCCGCATCCGCTGGCGACGCTGCGCTTCGACGACTGCACCATCCCCGACGACCACCTGCTCGGCCGGCCGGGCGAGGGCTTCAAGGCGGCGATGGCGACGCTCGACATCTTCCGCGCGACGGTCGGCGCCGCGGCGCTGGGCCTCGCCCGCCGCGCCCTCGACGAGACGCTGGCAAGGATCCGCGAGCGGCGGATGTTCGGCGGGGTGCAGGCCGACCTGCAGCTGACCCAGGCCGCCATCGGCAGCATGGCGACCGAGATCGACGCCGCCGCCCTGCTCGTCTACCGCGCCGCCTGGGCCAAGGATACCGGAGCCGAGCGGGTCACCCGCGAGGCCAGCATGGCCAAGCTCTACGCCACCGAGATGGCGCAGCGGGTGATCGACCGCGCGGTCCAGTTGCATGGCGGCCTCGGCGTCACCAGCGGCGTGCCGGTGGAGGCGCTCTACCGCGAGGTCCGGGCCCTGCGCATCTACGAGGGAGCCTCGGAGGTGCAGCAGCTGGTGATCGCGCGCCAGCTGCTGGGCGGCTGACGGGGGAGGCGGCGATGGCGTCGTCCGCGCATGTCGACAGCTTCGCC
>JAXMCM010000037.1:0-10738 GCA_046349355.1 Geminicoccaceae bacterium | reverse complement strand
GGCCTCGCCCAGCATGCCGAGGGGCTGGTCACCACCACCCGCGACGAGGGCACCGTCCACGTCGTGGTGATGTTCGACGACGTCGCCGCCGACCCCGGCCGCTGAGCGCACGGCGGCGCAGCCGATACCTCCGCCGGGCACTTGCGGGCGGCCCCGTCCTGGCTCAAGCTTGCCCGCAAGCAAGACACGGGCCCGGGGAGGTCGGCATGATGTTCCGTCGGCGGACGATGCTCGGCGCGGCAGGCGGCGCCCTGCTCGGCAACCTCGTCGGCCCGCGCGGTGCCCGGGCGGCCGACCTGCGCTCGCTGACCCTCTACCAGCGGCTCGGCAAGCCGTCCTTCGCCTGGCAGGTCAGCGACCTGCTGCAGCCGGTCCTGGTCCGCCTGCTCGGGATCCGGGTCGACGTCGAGACCGCGCACGGCGAGCACGGCCTCGCCGCGATCAATGCCATCCTCGACCGCCCGGCCGACCAGCCGGGGCTGGTCATCACCTCGACGATGGGACCGCAATATGTCGAGACGGTGCTGAAGCCGCGCGTCCGCATCGCCGACCTCACGCCGGTGGCCAAGCTGACCAACGGCTTCTCGGTGACCACCTTCGCCCGCCGCGGCGGCGAGCTGGCTTCCTGGCAGGATCTTGCCGCGCTCCGGCCGCTGACGGTCAGCTGCATGGACATGTCGACGGCCCCGTTCGTCGCCAAGGTGATGATGGAGGGCGTCGGCGGCCTGGCGCTCGAGGTCACCATCCGCGAGTCGATCCCGGCGATCGTCGACGATGTCGTCGAGGGACGCTGCCATGTCGGCATCATCCCGACCTCGATGGTCGTCGAGAACCTCGACCGGCTGCAGCCGCTGGTCAGCTTCGGCGCCCGGCGCAACGCCATCCTGCGGCTCACCAACACCCCGACCTTCGCCGAGATCACCGGCAACCCCAAGCTCGCCTTCACCGAGAGCATCGGCGCCTTCGCCGCACCCGGCGCCGACCCGGCGCTGGTCGCCCGCCTGGCCGAGGCGATCCTCGCGGCCGGCCGCGACCAGGACGTGATCGATCGCGCCGAGGCCACCGAGCTGCCGATCGCCATCAACGGCGCCGACGTGCTCGTCGACACCATCGCCCGCAACGAGCGGGTGCTGAAGCGGATCCTGCCGGCGCGTTCCTGACCGCCGGGGCCTTGCCTCCGGCCGCGTCAGCGCCCACGCTTCCCGGCAGGCCGGCGGCGAGACCGGCCGGGAGGCCGTCGATGGGCACCGCGGACGTCTACATCCTGGGCCGGCGCGAGCACGAGGAGGCCCGGCTGCGCCGGCAGATCGCCGACCTCGCCCCCGATTCGGACTGGATGCTCGAGCGCATCGGCATCCGCCCCGGCGAGAAGGTCATCGACCTCGGCTGCGGCCCCGGCGGCGTGCTGCATCTGCTGGCCAAGCGCGTCGGCCCGGCCGGCAGCGTCCTCGGGCTCGAGCGCAGCCCGCACTTCGTCGAGGTCGCCCGCCGCTTCGTCGGCGACCTCGCCTTGCCGCAGGTCGAGGTCCGCGAGGGCGACGCCTACGCCACCGGGCTGCCGCGCCGCAGCTTCGACGGCGCCCACATGCGCCTCGTCCTCGTCAACGTGCCGCGGCCCGAGGCCATCGTCGCCGAGATGGTGGCGCTGGTCCGCCCCGGCGGCTGGATCGCCAGCTTCGAGGCCGACTACCTGACGCACCTCTGCGACCCGCCCTCGCCCGCCTGGAGCCGGCTGCTCGGCGCCTTCACCGCCAACGCCCGCGCCCAGGGCATCGACCTCGCGATCGGCCGGCGCACCCACCGCCTGTTCCGCGAGGCCGGCGTCGTCGATCTGCAGGTCGAGCCGGTGCTGCAGAGCTATCCGGCCGGCCACAGCCGGCGCAGCATCCTGCACGACTTCATCGGCAACACCGCCGACGCCCTGGTCGCCAACGGCCACATCGACCGCGCCACCCTCGACGCCGACATGGCCGAGCTCGAGCGCACCCTGCAGGACCCGGCGACGCTGGTCCTGTCGCACCTGTTCTTCCGCGTCTGGGGCCGCGTCCCGGGCTAGGTCGGCTGCACCACCCGGCGCCCGTCGGCGGCCACCGGCGCCGCCGTCGGCGTGCGCTCGACGCGGATGGCGAAGCGGGCGCTCGGCATCCAGTGGAAGGCGCCGCACTCGCGCGGTCCGTCGGCGACCGGCCGCCAGTCGAAGTCGCGGGCGAGGACCGTGAGCGCCGTCGCCGCCGTCACCTGGACGACGCTGCGCCCGAGGCAGGTGTGGCCGCCCATGCCGAGCGGCGCGTACTCGGCCGGGCCGGGCCGGCGCTCGAGGAAGCGGTCGGGGTCGAACCGCTCGGGCTCGGCGAACAGCGCCGGGTCGCGGTGGCTCTCGCGCACGCAGATCCGCACCAGCCAGCCGGCCGGGATGCGGTGCTCGCCGATCCGCACCGGCCGCGCCGCCCGGCGAATCACGTATTCGCTCTGCTCGAGCCGCAGCGTCTCGGCGGCGATCCGCCCGGCGAGGTCGGCGGCCCCGTCGCCACGCGCCGCCTCGGCCAGGCGGCGGCGCCAGGCGGGATGGTCGGCCAGCATCTTCAGGCACCAGGCGAGCAGGCCGGCGGTGTCGCGGCCCCCGGTCTCGACCATGTAGACGAGGTTGCCGGTCAGCGTCGGATCGGCCAGCACCGCCGGCCCCTCGGCGACCAGGTGGTCGAGCGCGCAGGCCGGCGTCGCCCCGGCAGCCCGCCGGGCCTGCGCCTCCGCCGCCGCCGTCGCGGCGATGACGGTCAGCTCGGCCATCGCGGCTTCCGCCCGGCGCAGCCCGGCCCGCGCCAGCGACGGCACCGCCAGCGCCGGATAGAGCTCGCGCATGCGTGCGAGGCGCGGATCGTCCGGCCCGATCCCGAACAGCAGCCCGACCAGAACCTCGAGCGTCAGCGCGTGCAGGCCGGGAATCGGCGAGACCCCCGCGCCGCCGGCAGCGGCGAGGCTGCCGAACGCCCGCACTGCCGCCGCGTCGATCGCCGGCGCCGCCGCGTGGACCATGTCGCCCGGCAGGGCGCGCACCAGCAGGGCGCGGTAGCGCGCATGCTCGGCCGGCGGCATGTAGCGGATGAAGCCGCCCGGGATCAGCCGGCTGAACGGCAGCGCGCCCGAGACCAGCCCGTCGCCCGCCTCGCGCAGCAGCTCGGCCCCGCGCCGCAGCCCGACGACGCAGGCCATCGGCCGCCCGTAATGCGCGATCTTGAACACCGGCCCGTGCCGTTCCGCCTGCCGCAGCAGGAAGCGGTCGTCCTGCACCAGCCCCAGCTGGGTCAGCGCCAGCGACCCCGGCGGCAGCCCGCGCGCCACGCCGTACCCCGGCCGCGCCCGCCACCACGCCAGGAGGCTGGCCACGACCGCCAGCCCCGCCGCCACCCGCAGCGGCCAGGGCGGCCCCAGCGCCAGCAGCACGACCAGCCCGGCAGCGCCGGCAACCCCGGCCACCACCCCGGCCAGCAACCCCGGATGCGCCGCCAGCCGCTCATGGAACGGCCGCGCCAGCAACAGCCGGACCAGCGGCCACGGCGCGAGCAGGAGGATCGCGATCTCGACCGCCCGCTCCATCCCTGCTCCTGCCGCTGCGGGTACGTCCGGAGGATGGGCAGCCGGAGCCGGTCCTGTAAAGCGCGACGGCGGCCGGGCTGACTCGCGCCGGTCAGCCTCCGGCCGAGCCTATGCCGGCAGCTCGCGCTGTCTGTTCAAGGGATCGCCTGCGGACACCGACCCACCCGGCAAGAGCTCCGCCTCTACCCCCTCAGGTCCCGCCGCCGCCACCGCCCCCGGGACTGGACGTGGAGCCCGCCGCGCAGTTGGGATTGCCCGCGTTGTAGCGGCCATAGCTCAGGATGAAGTTCGAGTAGAGCGTGGCCGTCTGCACGCCGATGTGGACCGTGTACCAGCCCCGTTCCGGCGCGGAAGCGATCTTGAGCAGCGGCCGGCTGTCGGTCGCCGCCCGGCTCTCGTTCTTCCAGAGGGTACCCCGCGGCGAGACGGCCACCAGGTAGAGGTCCCGGTCCTGCGCGGTGACGTCGAGGCGCAGGCACTCGCCCTGGGCCGCGAACACCTGCAGGATGAAGGGCTCGGCATTCTCCGACAGGGAGTTGGGCGACGGATTGCCGACCGTGCCGGGGATGCGGACGGACGAGCAGTTGGTGCCGGTGCAGGCCGACACCGAGTCGTCGAAGACCAGCGAGCCCGCCCGGCTCGGTGCCGCCCCGCCCGCGATCAGCGCGAGCGCGGCCCCTGCGATCCCGATCCCTGCGCGTAGCCGCACCGCCGTCCTCCCCGACCGACCCGACGCCACTCCCGGGCGCGGGCCTTCCCCCTACGCCTCCGCCGCCTTCTCGATCGCCGCCCCGTCCACCGCCACGCCGCGCGCCGTCGCCAGCGCCACGTCGTAGCCCTTGACCAGCAGGCCGACGTCGGCCGCCACCAGGACCAGGCGCACGCCCTTCCTGGCCAGCTCGGCCGTCTGCTCGGGCGGGGTGACGATGCCCATGGTGGCGGCGAGGCCGCGCGCCTTGGCGGCGGCGATGATCCGCTCGATCGAGGACTTCACCTTGGGGTGGTCGTGCTGGCGCAGCACGCCGACGGTGCCCGAGAGGTCGTTGGGGCCGATCGCCACCGCGTCGATGCCGGGGACGTCCAGCACCTCGTCGATGTTCTCGGCGGTGCGCCAGTCCTCGATCTGCGGGATCACGACGATGGCGTCGTTGGCGGTCGCCATGTAGGGCTCGATGCGCCGGCCCCAGCCCGAGGCCCGGCGCGGCCCGAAGCCGCGCGTACCCACCGGCGGGTAGCGGCAGGCCGAGACCAGGGCCCGCGCCTCCTCGGCATCGCGCACCATCGGCCCGACGATGCCCATGGCCCCGGCGTCCAGCGCCTGCTTGATCCGCACCGGGTCGTTCCACGGCACCCGGACGATCGGCACCGTCTGCGTCCGGTTGAACGCCATCAGCGCCGTCTGCAGGTCGCGCAGCGACCAGGGGGCGTGCTCGGTGTCGATCCACACCCAGTCGTAGCCGGCCTCGGCCAGGATCTCGGCGACCGCCGGATCGGCGAGGCTGAGGAAGGCGCCGACGGCGGTCCCGCCGCTGCGCAGGCGCTGCTTCAGGGCGAGGGCGCGTTCGGTCATGGACTCGGGATCCGCTGGCTGGAAGTCCGCGAAAGGATAGGCCTCAGCGCAGGCCGCCGTCGACCACCAGCGTCTGCTTGGTGATCATGCGGCTGTCGTCGGCGGCGAGGAACAGGGCGGCGCGGGCGATCTCGGCCGGGTGCAGCACCTCGCGCAGCGCCTGGCGGCCGACCATGGCCTGCACCTGCTCCTCGGTCGGGTACCACAGCCGGCGCTGCCGCTCGGTCATCACCGCGCCCGGGGCGATGGCGTTGACCCGGATGCGGTCCTGCGGTCCGAGCTCGCTGGCCATCGACCGGGTCAGCCCCTCGATCGCCGCCTTGGCGGCGACGTAGACCGACAGGTTGGGGGCCCCGCCCATCCAGGCGATCGAGGTCAGGTTGACGATGGCGCCCTGCCCGAGCTCGCGCATGTGCGGCAGCACGAGCTGCGTGGCGAAGAAGACGTGGCGCAGATTGACGTCGATCGCCTGCTGCCAGAAGGCCGGGGTCACCTCGTCGATCGGGTGCCGCTGGTCGTTGGCGGCATTGTTGACCAGCACCGCCACCGGCCCGAGCGCGGCCCGCACCCGTGCCACCGCCGCCTCCAGGGCCGCGAGGTCGGTCAGGTCGCAGGTCAGCGCCAGCGGCCGGTTCGCGGTGTCGCCCAGGGCCTCGGCCAGCTCGTCGCCGCCGTCGCGCAGGTCGAGCGAGGCGACCCTCGCCCCTTGCGCGCAGAACGCCGCGACGATCCAGGCGCCGATGCCGGACGCCCCGCCGGTCACCAGCACGGTGCGGCCGGCGAGGCTCGGATAGCTGGCGGACAAGGCTCAGGCTCCCTGGATCAGCCGCTCGGTCGCCGGATCGAACAGGCAGGTCTTGGCCGTATCCACGCCGAACCGCATGACCTGGCCCACCGGTGCGACGGCGTCGGGATCGACCCGCGCCACCACCTCGCGGCCGCCCAGGTGCAGCACCACCATGGTCTCGGCCCCGGTGGGCTCGACGACCTCGACCCGCGCCTCGAGCGGGCGCAGCCACGGCCGCTCAGCAACGCGGTGAGGCTCGTACTGGGTCAGGTGCTCGGGCCGGATGCCGACGGTGACCTCGCGGTCGCGCCAGGCCTGCAGCTCCGGGCGCGGCGGCAGCGGCAGGCGGATCTCGCCATGGCCGTTGGCGATGCTGAGCGCCGGGCCGTCGCCGTCGGCCACCAGCCGGCCGGGCAGCACGTTCATCGCCGGCGAGCCCATGAAGCCGGCGACGAACAGGTTGGCCGGGCGTTCGTAGATCGTGCGCGGGTCGGCCAGCTGCTGGATCGAGCCCTGGTGCATCACCGCGATCCGCGACGCCAGCGTCATCGCCTCGACCTGGTCGTGGGTGACGTAGACCACGGTGGTGGCGAGGCGCTGGTGCAGCTTCTTGATCTCGGTGCGCATCTCGACCCGCAGCTTGGCGTCGAGGTTGGAGAGCGGCTCGTCGAACAGGAACAGCTGCGGGTCGCGGACCAGCGCCCGGCCCATCGCCACCCGCTGCCGCTGCCCGCCCGACAGCTGCGACGGCTTGCGGTCGAGCAGGTGCTCGATCTGCAGCAGGGCCGCCGTGCGCTTGACCGCCTCGTCCTGCTGCGGCTTCGGCACGCCGCGGCTCTCCATGCCGAAGGTCATGTTCTGCCGCGCGGTCATCGTCGGGTAGAGGGCGTAGGACTGGAACACCATGGCGATGTTGCGGTCCTTGGGCGCCACCCGGGTGACGTCGCGGCCGCCGATGGCGATCTCGCCCTCGCTCACCGTCTCGAGCCCGGCGATCATCGCGAGCAGCGTGGACTTGCCGCAGCCCGAGGGCCCGACCAGCACGATGAACTCGCCGTCGGCGACGTCGATGTCGATGCCCTTGAGCACCTGCACCGTGCCGAAGGTCTTGCGCACCCCGCGGATGGTCATCGAGGCCATGCTACTTCACGGCTCCCTGGGTCAGCCCGCGGATGAAGTACTTGCCGCCGAACAGGTAGATCAGCAGCGGCGGCAGCGCCGCCATCAGCACCGCCGCACTCTCGGTGTTGTACTCGTGGACCGAGGTGCCGCCGGTCGACAGGCCGATCAGCGCCGCGGTGATCGGCTGGCGGTCGCCCGAGGAGAACGTCACGCCGAACAGGAACTCGTTCCAGATGCCGGTGAACTGCCAGATCACCGTGACGATCAGGATCGGCGGCGACAGCGGCAGGATGATCTTGGCGAAGATCCGCCAGAACCCGGCGCCGTCGATGCGCGCCGCCTTGATCAGCTCCTGCGGCACGGCGACGTAGTAGTTGCGGCAGAACAGCGTCGTGAAGCTGATCCCCTGCACGCAGTGGATCAGGACCAGCCCGGCCGTGGTGTTGGTCAGGCCCAGCGTGCCCAGGGTGATCGCCCAGGGCAGCAGCGACATCTGCCCGGGGATGAACACGCCCAGCGTCATGATCCCGAACAGCAGCTCCGAGCCCCTGAACCGCCACATCGACAGCACGTAGCCGTTGAGCGCCCCCAGCAGCGTCGAGATGATCGTCGCCGGGATCACCATCAGCACCGAGTTCCAGAAGAACGGCTCGATGCCGCGGCAGGTGCCGCCGAGGCAGGCCTCGAACCAGGCCCGCGGCCATGGCGCCAGGGTGAAGCTCTGCGGCACGCCGAGCAGGCCGCTGCGGGTGATCTCCGGCAGCTCGCGGAACGAGTTGGCGATCACCACCACCAGCGGCAGCAGGTAGTAGGCGGCGAACAGCGTCAGCACGACGTAGACGCCGATCTTGGCCCGGCTGGTCCGGCCGCCGGCATTGGCGACCAGCGGGTCGTAGGCGACGGCGGTGGTGGCGTCAGCCATGCCCGCCTCCGCCGGCCCGGCGCGCCTGCCAGGTGGTCCACAGGAGGTAGGGCACCAGCACGATGGCCAGCGCCAAGAGGATCATGATGGCCCCGGCGGCGCCGACGCCCATCTGCCCGCGCGGGAACATCAGCTCGTAGACGAAGATCGCCGGCACCGTCGTCGAGATGCCGGGCCCGCCGGTGGTCAGCGCCAGCACGAGGTCATAGGTCTTGATGGCGAACTGCAGCAGGATCACCAGCACGGCCACGAAGATCGGCCGGATCGCCGGCAGGATGATCTTCCGGTAGATCCGCCCCATCCCGGCGCCGTCGATCTGGGCCGCCTTGATCAGGTCGCCCTCGACCGAGCGCAGGCCCGCCAGGAACAGCGCCATGCAGAACCCGCTGGCGTGCCACATGCCGGTGATGACGACCGTGTAGATCGCGAGCTCGCGCTGCACGATCCAGTCGAAGCGGAACCCCGCCCAGCCGAGGTCGTGCATCAAGAGCTCGACGCCCGTGGTGGGATTGAGGATCCAGCGCCAGACCGTGCCGGTCACCACGAACGACACCGCCAGCGGGTAGAGGAAGATCGTCCGCCAGACCGATTCGCCCTTCACCCGCTGGTCGATCAGGATCGCCAGCAGCAGGCCCAGCAGGGTGGAGCCGACGACGTAGAGGCTGCCGAACACGAACAGGTTGGTGAAGGCGGTGATCCAGCGCCGGTTGCTCCACAGCGCCACGTAGTTGGCGAAGCCGCCCCAGCTGTAGTCCGGCAGCAGCGTCGAGGTGCTGAGCGAGATCCACACCGTCCAGCCGGTGAACATGAAGACGTAGACGAAGGTGGCGATGAGGCTGGGCGTCAGCACCAGCTGCGGCGTCCAGTCGGCGAGGCGCTGGCGCAGCGACGGCCCGCCCGACGTGGCGGTACCGGCGGAGGACGGGGACAGGGTGGCCATGCGCGTCGTCCGGGTCCCGCCGGCCCGAGGGCGGCGGGACCCGGCCGGCTCACATCTGCGCTTCGACGTTCTCGGCCATGCGCTCGGCCGCGTCCTTCGAGGTCATGCTGGGGTCGTTCACGAACTCGGTGATGACCTCCATCATCGCCCCGCGGTACTTCTGCAGCACCGACATGTTGTGCGCCATGCTCAGCACCAGGGTGCCGGCGCCGATGCTGGCGGCGAGGTCCTTCTGCGACAGCTGCTGGCAGGGGTTGAAGCCCTGGCTGAGGTCGATGTCCATCCGCGCCGGGATCGAGCCCTTGGCCTGGTTGAAGATCGTCTGGAACGCCGGCGACATGATCAGCTCGGCCAGCATCTTCTGCCCGGCGATCAGCTCGGGCTTGCTCTGCTCGAAGAAGATCACCGAGTCGGCATTGAGGATGAAGCCCGGCTTGCCGTTGTCGGCCGGCGCCCCCGAGCACAGATAGTCCACACCCTCCTTGAAGCCGCCGGCGTTGTAGGTGCCGATCGCCCAGTCGCCCATGAAGAAGAAGCCGGCCTCGCCCTTGAGCATCATCGCCGCGGCGGCGTCCCAGGCGCGGCCGGGGATGCCGGGATCGGTCCAGTTGATCATCTGGCGGAACTGGTCGAGCGACTTCTGCATGCCCTCGCCGCGGATGGCGTCGAGGTCGAGCTCGACGAACGCCTTGCGGTAGGTGTCGACGTCCATGCCGTAGACCACGGTCTCGAACACCGTGGCGTCGATCCAGTCCTGGCTGGCATGGGCGATCGGGATGATCCCGGCCGCCTTCAGCTTCTCGGCGTCGGCGTTGAACTCGGCCCAGGTCTTGGGCATCGCCGTGATCCCGGCCTTGTCGAGCGCCGGCTTGCTCGCCCACATCCAGTTGATGCGGTGGATGTTCATCGGCGCGGCGATCCAGTGGCCGTTCGGCTTCATCACGCCGATCAGCTCAGGGGCGACGACCTCGTCCCACTTCCCCTTGGCCGCGATCTCGTCGACGTTGGCGGTCTTGCCGGTCTGCTCCCACTCGGCGATCTCGGGGCCCTTCAGCTGCACCGCCGCCGGGGCGTTGCCGGCGACCACGTCGGCGCGCAGCTTGGCGATGGTGTTGGCGGTGTGCCCGGGAATGGCCGTCTGCGACCACTTCCCGCCCTCGGCCTCGAACATCTCGCCGAGCTTGGCGATCGCCGCCGCGTCCGAGCCCTCGGACCACTGGTGCAGCATGTTGACCTCGGGCTGCCCCTCGGCGCGCACCACGGCGCTGCCCAGGGCCAGCGAGGAGACGGACAGCGCCAGCGCCGCCGCGACGCGGATCATCCTGCGGGTCATTTCGAGCCTCCCTTGCCGGCGGGGGCCGGCTTGTTGGTGAAGGAGGAACTACCATGCAACATACAAGCGGGCAATCGGGGATGAGGGGGGAGTTGCGGGTGCCGACATCCAGCGTTCTCACCCCAATTCCTTACTCATCGAAATCCATCACCGACTATGGTGGTACCTATTCAACCGCCGCGGTCGGTGACGGCACTCTGTTTCCACAATGCTAAACAAACGGCTAAACGCCGGAATTGCCTACGAGCTAGGAATGAACAAGCGTCAAGGCCAGACGGGTCGCCCTTACAGGATTAGCCGGCCAATCGCAACACGCCCGTCGCAATACAACAATAATTTTGACGCCTTAACGCAACTCTAGACGAGCCAAAGATCATCAGGTCCAAGATAAGCAATCTCAATCTTTTTACTCCCCTCCATAACGGCAGCGCGCACAAGGCCCTTCCGCCTAGGATTGAGAGTTGTGTTCA
>JAXMCM010000036.1:0-14892 GCA_046349355.1 Geminicoccaceae bacterium | reverse complement strand
CAAGCGCGCCCAGCGCGCGTGCGGCCATGACGGCGAGGCCGGCATTCTCGACCTGGTGCTCGCCGACCAGTCCGGGGCGTGGCAGCTCCAGCGTCTCGCCACCGTCCTCGACGACGATACCGCCGTCGACACCGACGACTCGCCAGTCGCGACCATGCAGGCGCAAGGGGGCTTCGACCGACGCGGCGCGAGCCCTGAGCACGGCCTCGGCCTCGGCACGCTGCGGACCGGCGATAGCCGGTACACCAGGCTTCAGGATGCCGGCCTTCTCCCCGGCGATGGCGGCCAGGGTGTCGCCGAGATAGGCCTCGTGGTCCATCGAGACCGGCGAGATCAGGGTCAGGGCAGGGCGGTCGACGACGTTGGTCGCATCGAGCCGGCCGCCGAGGCCGGTCTCCAGCAGCACGGCATCGACCGGATCCTCGGCGAAGGCGAGCAGCGCGGCGGCTGTGGTGATCTCGAAGAAGGTGATCGGCGCGTCGCCGTTGGCCCGCTCGCAGCGGTCGAGCACATCGGCCAGGCGCGCCTCGTCGATCGGCGCGTCGCGCAGCAGGATGCGCTCGTTGAAGTGGACGAGGTGGGGCGAGATGTAGCGGTGCAGCCGGCGGCCGTCGGCGCGCAGCATCGCCGCCAGCATCGCCAGCGTCGAGCCCTTGCCGTTGGTCCCGGCGATGTGGACCACCGGGGCCAGCCGGCGCTCGGGATGACCCAGGACCTCCAGCAGGCGGTGCATCCGCCCGAGCGAGAGATCGATGCGCTTCGGGTGGAGCTGCGACAGCCGGTCGAGGATCAGCTCACTGGTCGGACGCTGCACGGCCGCCCTCGGGTGCCTCCGACGGTGCCGGCAGGGCCGCGGCCTCGCGCGGCGAGGCGGCGGGCTTCTCGGGCGAGCCAGACGGCCGGCGCAGCAGGTCGAGGAGCCGGGCCACCGTGGCGCGCAGCTCGAAGCGATGCACGACGGCGTCGACCATGCCGTGCTCCAGCAGGTACTCGGCGCGCTGGAACCCCTCCGGCAGCTTCTCGCGGATCGTCTGCTCGATGACGCGCGCGCCGGCGAAGCCGATCACCGCACCCGGCTCGGCCAGATGGAAGTCGCCCAGCATGGCGAACGACGCGGTGACCCCGCCGGTGGTCGGGTCGGTGAGGATGACGATGTAGGGCAGGCCCGCTTCCTTGACCTCCTCGACGGCGATCGTGGTGCGGGCCATCTGCATCAGGGACAGTGCTCCCTCCTGCATCCGGGCACCGCCGGAGGCGGTGACGACGATGAAGGCGGCCTCCTGGAGAACGGCGAGCCGGGCGGCCGTGACGAAGCCGTCGCCCAGGGCGGCGCCCATGGAGCCCGCCATGAACTCGAAGTTCATCACCGCGATGACCGCCGGCAGCCCGTCGATCCGGCCGTGCGCGGCCTCGAGGGCGTCCTGGGTCCGGGTCCGCGCCTGGGCTTCCTTGAGCCGGTCGGTGTAGCGCTTCTGGTCGCGGAACTTCAGCGGATCGACCGGGGCGCGCGGCAGCTCGATGCGCTGCCACGAGCCTTCGTCGAACAGCGCGCCGAAGCGGTACTCCGGCCCGACCCGCATGTGGTGCGCGCAGTGCGGGCAGACCCGCTGGTTGGCCTCGAGGTCGCGGTGGAAGACCATGCGCTCGCAGGACGGGCACTGGTGCCAGAGATTCTCCGGCACCTCGGGCCGCTCGCGGCCGACCAGCGCCCGGATCTTCGGCCGGACGTAGTTGGTCAGCCAGTTCACGCGCGTCGGGCCCCGCGCACCGCGGCGGCGAGGGCGGCCACCCGCTCGTGGACGGCGGCGACAACGCCCGGACCGGCCTTGCCGTCGGCATCCACGCCCCTGGCGACGATATCGACGAGGGCCGAGCCGACGACGGCGGCGTCGGCGGCGCGGGCGATGGTGGCGGCCTGCTCCGGCTCGCGGATGCCGAAGCCGACGGCGACCGGCAGCTCCGTCCGCGCGCGGATGCGGGCCACCGCCTCGGCCACCTGCTGCGCCACGGGTGCGGCGGCACCGGTGATGCCGGTGATCGAGACGTAGTAGAGGAAGCCGCTGGTATTGCGCAGCACGACCGGCAGCCGGGCGGCGTCGGTGGTCGGCGTGGCGAGGCGGATGAAGCACAGGCCGCGCTCGAGCGCCGGCAGGCAGAGCTCGTCGTCCTCCTCGGGCGGCAGGTCGACGATGATCAGCCCGTCGACGCCGGCGGCCCTGGCGTCGTCGAGGAAGCGCAGCCGGCCGTAGGCGTGGATCGGGTTGTAGTAGCCCATCAGCACGATCGGCGTGGTCGTGTCCGCGGCGCGCAGGCGACGGACCAGGTCCAGCGTCTTCGGCAGCGTCATGCCGGCCTGCAGCGCGCGCAGGCTCGCCGCCTGGATCGACGGCCCGTCGGCCATCGGATCGGTGAACGGCATGCCGATCTCGAGCAGGTCGGCGCCCGCCGCGGCGAGCCCCGCCAGGATCTCGTACGAGGTCTCCGGATCGGGATCGCCGCCGCAGAGGAAGGTGACGAGCCCGGCGCGACCCTCGGCCTTCAGCTCGGCGAAGCGCCGCTCGATGCGCCCGCTCACAGCTTCACCCCGAGATGCTGGGCCACGGTGTAGATGTCCTTGTCGCCCCTACCGCAGAGATTCATGATGATGATCTTGTCCTTGGCCAGGGCCGGTGCGAGCCGGGCGACCTCGGCCAGCGCGTGCGACGGCTCGAGCGCCGGCAGGATGCCCTCCAGCGCGGCACAGGTCTGGAAGGCGTCGAGCGCCTGCCGGTCGGTGGCCGCGGTCACCTCGATGCGGCCCATGTCCTTGAGCCAGCTGTGCTCGGGCCCGATGCCGGGATAGTCGAGCCCGGCCGAGATCGAGTGCGGCTCGATCACCTGCCCGTCGGCGTCCTGCAGCAGATAGGAGCGCGAGCCGTGCAGCACACCGGGCGTGCCGGCCGACATGGCCGCCGCGTGGCGCCCGGTCTCGATGCCGTCGCCGGCGGCCTCGACCGCGACGATGCGCACGTCGCGGTCGTCGAGGAAGGGATGGAACAGGCCCATGGCGTTGGAGCCGCCGCCGACCGCCGCCACAAGCACGTCGGGCAGGCGGCCCTCCTTCTCGAGGATCTGCTGGCGCGCCTCGATGCCGATCACCGACTGGAAGTCGCGGACCATGGCCGGGTAGGGGTGCGGGCCGGCGACGCTGCCGATGATGTAGAAGGTGTCGTGGACGTTGGTGACCCAGTCGCGCAGGGCCTCGTTCATCGCGTCCTTGAGGGTACGCGAGCCCGAGGTGACGGGGCGGACCTCCGCACCCAGGAGGCGCATGCGGAAGACGTTCGGCTGCTGCCGGGCGATGTCGACCTCGCCCATGTAGATCACGCAGGGCAGGCCGAAGCGCGCGGCGACGGTGGCGGTGGCGACGCCGTGCTGCCCGGCGCCGGTCTCGGCGATGATCCGGGTCTTGCCCATGCGCTGGGCCAGCATGATCTGGCCCATGCAGTTGTTGATCTTGTGGGCACCCGTGTGGTTGAGCTCGTCGCGCTTGAAGTAGATCTTCGCCCCGCCCAGGTGCTCGGTCAGCCGCTCGGCGTAGTAGAGCGGGCTCGGGCGGCCGACATAGTCCTTGAGCCAGGCGTCGAGCTCGGCGCGGAAGGCCGGATCGGCCTTGGCCCGGTCGTAGGCCTTCTCGAGCTCGAGGATCAGCGGCATCAGCGTCTCGGCGACGAAGCGGCCGCCGTAGATGCCGAAATGGCCGCGCTCGTCGGGTCCGGCGCGGTAGCTGTTGACGAGGGTCATCGGCCTCACTTCACGGGATGGGCGGCGCGCAGCTCGCGGGCGACGGCGAGGAACGCCGCGACCTTGTCGGGATCCTTGATGCCGGGCGCGCGCTCGACGCCCGACGACACGTCGTAGATGGCGGCGTGCGTGGCGGCCACCGCACCGCTGAGGTTGTCGGGATTGAGCCCGCCGGCCAGCGCCCAGGGGCAGGGCGGCGCGAAGCCATCAAGGATGCTCCAGTCGATGGCCTCGCCATTGCCGCCCGGCAGCAGGGCGCCGGGCCTCGGCTTGGCATCCAGCATGATCAGGTCGACGGCGCCGCGATAGCGGTCGGCGGCGGCCAGGTCCTCCGGCTCGCGCACCTTCAGCGCCTTCATCACCCGGCAGCCGGTACGCTCGCGCACCGCGGCGGCGCGCTCCGGCGACTCGTCCCCGTGCAGCTGCAGGATGTCGAGGGCGACATGCGCCAGCAGGCCGTCCAGCGAGCGGTCGTCCGGATCGACCAGCACGCCGACGCTGGCGACCTCGTCCGGGACCCCGGCCGCCAGCTCGGCGGCGGCGAAGATGTCGAGCGAGCGCGGCGAGGGCGGGTAAAAGACGAAGCCGACATAGCCGGCGCCGGAGCGCACCGCGAGGTCGAGCGTGGCCGCGTCGCGGATGCCGCAGATCTTCACCTGGAACGTCATCTCACGCGGCCTCGGGCAGGCTGCGGACGAGGGCCGCGGCCGCCGCCGACGGCTCGCTGGCGCGCGTGATCGGCCGTCCGACGACGAGCACGTGGGCGCCCAGCGCCACGGCCTCCGCCGCCGGAAGGGTGCGCTTCTGGTCGCCCGTGGCATCGCCCGGCGCGCGGATGCCGGGCACAACCAGCCTGAGGTCGCGGCCGAAGTGCCGGCGCAGCGGGGCGATCTCGTGCGGCGAGCAGACGACGCCGTGCAGGCCGCTCGCGGCAGCAAGCTCGGCCATGCGCAGGACGTGATCCGTGGCCGTCCCGGCGATGCCCTGGGCGGCAAGATCGGCGTCGTCGAGGCTGGTCAGAACGGTGATGCCGACGAGCCAGGTCGCCGCATCGCCGGCGGCCTCGACCGCGGCCTCGAGCATCGCCCGGCCGCCGGCGGCGTGCAGGGTGAGGATCGCCGGCTGCAGCCGGCAGGCCGAGCGGACGGCCCCGGCCACGGTGTTGGGGATGTCGTGCAGCTTGAGGTCGAGGAAGATCGGCAGGCCGGTGCCGGCGACCTCGCGCACACCGGCGGGGCCGTTGGCCACGAAGTACTCGAGCCCGAGCTTCACCCCGCCGACGACGCCGGCGAGCGACCGGGCGAGGTCCACCGCACCGGCGGCGTCCTGGCGGTCGATGGCGCAGAAGATCGGGTTGGCGAAGCGGCTGGCTGTGCTCATGGCGAGGCCCGAAGCGGTGGCGGCTTATAGCAGCGGCCCCGCCTCAAGCAAAAGCCTGCGGGGACGCGGACGCTCAGGGCTGCGACGCGGCGACGAGCCTCGCGGCGACGAGATCCTCGAGGGCGTTGCCGACCGACTTGAAGACGGTCACGGCCTCGGCCGAGGGCCGTCCGAGACCGGTACCGCGGACGAGCTCGAACAGATCGGAGCGGATCGCATCAGCATCGATGGCGCCGCTGGCGATGGCCTGGAGAATGTCGCCGGCCTCGGCGAGGGCGGCGTCGCGGGCGTCGACCACGAGGTGCGCCCGGCGCATCAGCGCATCATCGCTCTCGCGCATGTCGGGGGCGAAGGCGCCGACGAGGTCGACATGGGTGCCGGGCCGCAAACGGTCCCCGCGGACCAGCGGGTCGCGGCTCATGGTGGCACAGGTGACGATGTCGGCCCAGCCGAGCGCGGCGTCGAGGTCGGGCTCGGCCCGGGCGTCGAATCCTTCCGCCGCGAGCTCCGCGGCGACCGTTTCTGCGCGGGCCGGAGTCCGGTTCCAGACTGCGATCTCGGTGATCGGGCGGACGCTTGCGTGCGCCCTCGCGAGGTTTGGCCCTAGCGCGCCGGCGCCGACGACCAGCAGGCGCGTCGCGTCGGGACGGGCGAGAAAGCTGGCGGCGAGAGCCGAGGTGGCCGCCGTCCGGCGCAAGGTGAGGGCGGTCCCGTCCAGCAGGGCCAGCGGCGTGCCCGTCGGCCCGTCGAACAGAAGGTAGACGCCCTGGACCGAGGGCACGCCGAGCCGCTCGTTGCCGGCGCAGATATGGACCAGCTTTACGCCGGTGACCGTACCGGGCTGCCATGCCGGCATCAGCAGCAGCACACCCGGATACTGCCCCGGGCGCGGCACCACATGATGATGGCGGACCGGCACCTCCGCCCCCTGCAGGAAACCCTCTCGCAGGGCCGGGATCAGCCGGTCGTAGGGCAGGGCCGCGTGGACCGCGGCGGCGTCGAAGGTGGCGATGTTGGCCAAGAAGCGCTCAGCGTGCCGAGCTCGCGACCCGCAGCGTGCCGCGCTCCCGCGCCCGCTCGACGGCCGCCTCTTCCTCGGCCGCCTTGCGCTGGCGCTCCTGCTGCTCGAAGCCGGTGACCTTGCTGCGCAGCGCCCGGAAGGCCACGCGGCGGCGGTGGCCGGACAGCCAGGTGGCGAGGCCGCCGAGAATCACGCCGATGACGATGCCGGCCAGCAGCACCCAGTAGAGCGCCATGGTCGTGACGAACGGCATCGGCCAGAAGCTGACCTCGACCGCACCCCGGTTGGCCACGGCGAAGCTGACGATCAGGATCGCCCCGACGACGGCCAGCAGCGTGCGCACGATCTTCCGCATCTCGCCTCGATCTCCGTCCAGCGGCTCAGCCGCCGGTGTTCAGCCGCTCGCGCAGCTCCTTGCCGGTCTTGAAGTAGGGAACGGCCTTGTCCGGCACCTTGACCTCGTCGCCGGTGCGCGGATTTCGGCCGACACGAGCACCGCGGCCGCGTACCGAGAATGCGCCGAAACCGCGCAGCTCGACCCGATCGCCCCGCGCCAGCGCCCCGCTGATCTCCTCGAAGATCGTCGCGACGATCCGCTCGATGTCGCGGACATAGAGGTGCGGGTTGGCCTCCGCCAGGCGCTTGATCAGGTCCGACTTGGTCACGGCGGCCTCCAGCCGGGAGCCGGCGCGACTTTCGGTCGGGCGGCCTCTCCGTTGTCGCCGACAGTGCCAGACGCCTCGGGGAGGGTCAAGAAACGGACCGGTCTCCAGCCCCTAACCCTCGGCGGAACATGGGAAATCCGTCCAGCGTGGAGGCTCAGAAGCGGAGCGAGAAGCCGCCGGTGATGGCATGGTCGATGTCGCCCGCATTGCTGCCGGCGATCGAGCTGGCCGCCCGGTAGCCCGCCTGCAGGCCGAAGGTCTGCCCCATGTCCCACGACGCACCGAGGTCGAAGCCCAGCGAGCGCATGTTCTCGCGCTCGACTGTCTCCTGCTGCTGGTAGCCCTGCGCCGACTCGGTGATCGTCACCTGATAGTCGTCCTGCGACAGGCCGTGCGTGTAGGACAACCCGCCGCGCAGCGACAGGAAGCCCCAGTCGCCGAGGTCGAACGGCTTGGCCGAAACCGCGATGCCCAGAGTCGCCATCGTGTCCTCGACCGCCGGCATGTCGTAGGTCAGGTCCGACACGTAGGGATCGGGGACGGTGAAGCTGTCGACGTCCTGGCGCGTGTAGCTGAGCTCGGCCCAGGGGGTCCAGGTCAGCGCGCCGGCGTCGATGCCGTAGCGGACCTGCTGCCCGATCCGCATCGTGTTGCCGTCGAAATTCGCCGTCACCGAATCGCCGACGAAGTCGTCGAAGTTGGTCTTGCTGTACTGGTCGGCGCTGTAGATCACCGAGGTGCTGAAGCTGAAGCCGCCGATGCTGTGGTCGAGGATGAAGCCCGAGGCCCGCGAGCGCGTGCTGTTCTCGAAGGCTCCGGTGACCGAGGAATCGTCGAACGACTCGTCGTAGTCGCCGAGCAGGAAGGCGATCTTGGTGCTGTCGTCGAGGCGGTAGGTCATCGCGAGGCCGCCGTCCGGCGACTCGTCCGTCGGGGTGGTGGCGAAGGCGACGGAGCTCTCGTCGCGCTCGCTCTCCTGCCAGACCGAATCGCTGCCGGTCAGGGCGAGGTTGCCGATCGGCGCGATGCCCAGCGGATTCTGCTCGTCGGTCAGCGAGAAGGTCTGGAACACCTGGCCGGCGGTGATGTCGGAGTTCAGCCGGGCCACGGTCTGGCTGCCGGTGGCCAGCGTGTTCGACCAGTCCCAGCCGCGGGTCAGGTAGTGCTTGAAGACCTGCTGGATCAGCTTCTGGCCGCGCTCGCCGATGTGGTAGCCGTCATAGTAGAGGTAGTCGATCTGGTCGCGGGCCGAATTCGCGGTGGTGACGTTGACGAAGCCGTAGCGGCTGGGGTTGGCGTAGACGCGCTCGAAGGCCGTGTAGAGGTCGACGGCGATCACGTTTTTGCGGGCATTCGCGACATTGGCGACGTGCTGGTTCCACTTGGGCACGTTCGCGGCGGCGCGGAAGCTGTGGCTGGGGTCGCGCGCGATGTTGTGGATGTTCGCAAGCAGCATGCGCCGCTTGCTGCCGGTGGCCCCCCGGTTGATCAGGAAGTCGACACCCTCGGTGTAATCGATCTTCGCCTGGGTGAGGTCGGTGATCCGATTGGAATCATTGTGGCCGAAATAGACGACCGTGAGATCCTGATACTTGTACGTAAGCCCAGTCTGCACCAGGCGGTCCAGCTGCATGCGGAAGCTGTTGGTGTCGAACGAGGCGGTCGGACCGTCGAAGGCGGTGGCGCCGGCGACGGCGAAGTTCGACAGGCGCGAGGTCGAACCGTCGGCCAGCATGTTCTCCGCCCAGGTGTTGAAGGGCAGGTAGTTGCCGTCGGTGTAGCTGTCGCCGAACGCGAACAGGCGGTTAATGGTGACGCGGTTGTAGGTCGACTGCGTCGGCACGTACGGATTGAAGACGGTGTAGGCGGCCTTGGCCGGTGTCGACGGCAGGACGGCGGCGAGGCCCAGTGCGCTCGCGGCAACGGTCTGGATCGCCCGCGCGGAGGCGCGGCGCCGCTTGTTCGTCACGATGCGATCTCCCCGGGATGCCCGACCGACGGGCTTTGCCCTTAGTGGAGGAACGTTAAACGCGCACATTAATTCCCGGCAGGGATTGGCGCGTATCTGGATATGCAAGAACAACGAATCTGCGGAAGCGGGGCCCGCCGCGCAGGGCGGGCCCCGACGGCGATCAGTCGCCGGCCTTCTCGGCTTCCTGCTTCTGGCGGATGGCGGCGCCCAGGATGTCGCCCAGCGACGCGCCGCTGTCCGAGCTGCCGAAGTCGGCCATGGCCTGCTTCTCGTCCTCGATCTCCAGCGCCTTCACCGAGAGGATCAGGCGGCGGTTGATCTGGTCGATGTTGGTGACCTTGGCATCGAGCTTCTCGCCCTTGGCATAGCGCTCGGGGCGCTGCTCGTCGCGGTCCTTGGCCAGCTCATTCTTGCGGATGAAACCGATCGCACCCTGCGCGGTCTCGACCTCGACGCCGGTCGGCGTGACCTCGCGAATCGTGCAGGTGACGCGATCGCCCTTCTTGGTACCCGAGACGGCCTCCTTGAAGGGATCGTCGCCGAGCTGCTTCACGCCGAGACCGACGCGCTCCTTCTCGACGTCGACCTCGAGCACCTTGGCGCGGACCGAATCGCCCTTGCTGAACTTCTTGACGGCTTCCTCGCCGGGCAGCTCCCAGTCGAGATCCATCAGGTGGATCATGCCGTCGATCTCGCTGTCGAGGCCGATGAACACACCGAACTCGGTGATGTTCTTGACCTCGCCCTCGACGACCGAGCCCACCGGGTGCTGCTCGAGGAAGCGCTCCCACGGGTTCGCGAGGCACTGCTTCAGGCCGAGGCTGATGCGCCGCTTCTCGCGGTCGACCTCGAGCACCATCACCTCGACCTCCTGGCTGGTCGAGACGATCTTGCCGGGGTGGACGTTCTTCTTGGTCCAGCTCATCTCGGAGACGTGGACGAGGCCCTCGACGCCGGGCTCGAGCTCGACGAAGGCACCGTAGTCAGTGATGTTCGTGACGCGGCCGGTGAACTTCGCCTGCACCGGGTACTTGATCTCGACGCCGTCCCACGGATCGGCCTCGAGCTGCTTCATGCCCAGCGAGATGCGCTGCGTCTCGCGGTTGAAGCGGATCACCTGGACGCGGACGTTCTGGCCGACGCCCAGCACGTCCTGCGGATGGTTGACGCGCTTCCAAGAGATGTCAGTGACGTGCAGCAGGCCGTCGAGGCCGCCGAGGTCGACGAACGCACCGTAGTCGGTGATGTTCTTGACCACGCCGTCGATGATCTGGCCCTCGCGCAGGGTGGCCAGAAGCTCGTTGCGCTGCTCGGCGCGGCTCTCCTCGAGCACGGCGCGGCGCGACACGACGATGTTGCCGCGGCGGCGGTCCATCTTGAGGATGACGAACGGCTCCTGCTTGTTCAGCAGGTGGCCGACGTCGCGGACCGGGCGGATGTCGACCTGACTGCCGGGCAGGAAGGCGATGGCCCCGCCGAGGTCGACGGCGAAGCCGCCCTTGACCCGGCCGTAGATCGCACCCTCGACCTTGCCGCCGTCGGTGAAGGCGCGCTCGAGCCGGTTCCAGCTCTCCTCGCGCCGCGCCTTGTCGCGCGACAGCACGGCCTCGCCGCTGCGGTTCTCGAACCGCTCGACATAGACCTCGACCCGGTCGCCGACGCGGACCTCGGGGGCCTGGCCGGCCGTCCCGAACTCCTTCAGCGGTACCCGGCCCTCGGACTTCAGGCCGACATCGACGATCACCTCGTCGCCGTCGAGACCGACGACCGTCCCCTTGACGACCGTCCCCTCGATCCGGCTGGCATCGCCCAGCGACTCGTCGAGCATGGCCGCGAAGGCATCGCGCGACGCCATCTGGTCGAATGCTTCGGTGCTTTCCATTCCCGCTCCACACAAACGTGCCACCGGGGCCGCGGCCACGATGGGTTAGGGTTGCCCTGCGCTCCGGAGGAAGGCGTCAGGCGCGCTTGCGGCGGGCCTCGATGTGCTGGCGGGCCGCCTCGAATGCCGCGTCGGCGTCGAGCTCGGTGGTCTCCAGAATCCAGGCGTCCGGCGCAATGCGCAAAGGCGCGACCGCCCGATCCTCGTCGCGGCGATCACGCTGGCGCAGCTCTTCCAGAACGGCGGCCTCTATAGGCGCGTCGCCCCGGCGCCGCAACTCCTCGAAGCGCCGCCGCGCCCGCTCCTCGACGGTCGCGGTGATGAAGATCTTCACCGTCGCGTCCGGACAGATGACCGTGCCGACGTCACGTCCGGCCAGCACGGCGCCCGGCATCTTCGCGGCGAAATTGCGCTGGAACGGCAGCAGCGCCGCCCGTACCGCGACATGGGCCGCGACCCGCGAGGCGGTCTGGCCAACCTTCTCGTCGCGCAGTGCCGGGTGATGGATGTCGTCGACGGTCAGCGCTTCGGCCTGTTCCTGGGACGCTGCCGGGTCGGCCGGATTGCCGCCCGCATCGAGGAGGCGGCGAGCCACCGCTCGATAGAGCAGGCCGGTGTCGAGGAACGGCAGCCCGAAATGCTGGGCGAGGCGCCTCGCCAGCGTGCTCTTCCCGGATGCGGCCGGACCGTCCACGGCGATGACGAGGGGTTCGCCGCTCATTCGGGACAGGCCAGACTACGGCGGTCGGCAACCGTGCCGTCTGCCGGCGGGACAGGTGGACATGGTGCTGTCGCAACGGCGACCGGCGCCGCGCGCATGCCGGACGCCGGCGTTGGCGACGCTGCTGGAGACTTCATGGTGGGGCCCGAACCGATGCCGATGACCGTGGCGGCGGTGGAACCGCAGCACGCGGAATTTGCTTTTGACAGTCCCGGTCGATCATGGCAATTGCCTCCCCGCCTTCAAAACCCCCTTGACATCTCTGGAGTTCCTCTTCTTGGCCAAACCGGAATGGGGCACCAAGCGGATGTGCCTGACGTGTGGCGCCCGCTTCTACGATTTCAGCCGTAGCCCGATCGTGTGCCCGTCCTGCGGCGCCGTGTTCGACGCCGACAGCGTCGGACGCGCTCGTCGCGCCCGCTCCGCCGCCCGGCCGGCCGCCGCCGCCGGCGCTGCCGTCGTCGACGATCCGGAGCTCGCCGCCTCGGGCGTCGCCGACGTCGAGGACATCGAGAGCGACGTCGACGTCGACGACGATGATGCCGCGCTCGACACCGCCGACGAGGGCGAGGAGGACGAGAGCCTCATCGAGGACGCCTCCGAACTCGGCGAGGACGAGGACGACGTCGGCGAGGTCATCGACGGCGTCGACGAGGAGGACCACCGCTAGGCGCAACAACGCTCTTGCGCAGGGGGTTCCCAGCCCCTATCAAGCGCGCCGCGTGGGGCCGTAGCTCAGCTGGGAGAGCGCCTGAATGGCATTCAGGAGGTCGACGGTTCGATCCCGTTCGGCTCCACCAACGCTTCGAAGCCATTGATCTGCTTCGGCTTTCCCTGACAGCTCCAGACCTTGACCAAGCTTTCAGGCAGGCGGCCGGGCGATGACGCCTGTTGCCTGTCGACCGATTCGCGTCGATGTTCACCCTGACGGCGAGAATAGCAGAGCGTGCGCGAATGAGCGCCGCACGACAGCGCCGCTGCGGGGGGATCTTCGGATGACAAGCGTGACGCGGCGCTCCGTCGTCGGTGCAGGCCTGCTGGTCGGCGCCATGGTCTGCGGGCGCACCGCTCTGGCCAGTTCGGCCGGCGTGATCGATGGCAAGGTACGGCTGGCGCTCAAGGGCCTGTACGAGCACAACGCCGCCGCCAGGGCGCTCGGCGAGAAGGCCGTGGCGGTGCTGGTCTTTCCCGACATCGTCAAGGGCGGGCTCGTGGTCGGCGGCCAGTACGGCGAGGGCGCGCTCGTCAAGGGCGAAAAGATCGAAGGCCACTACCGCTCGGTCGCAGCCTCCTGGGGCCTGCAGGCTGGCGTCCAGACCTTCGGCTACGCCCTCTTCTTCATGAACGAGGCGGCGCTCGCCTATCTGGAGCGCAGCAATGGCTGGGAGGTCGGTGTCGGCCCGACGCTGGTGGTGGTCGACCAGGGCGCCTCGGCCTCGCTGACGACGACCACCGCCAAGGACGACATCTACGCCTTCTTCTTCGACCAGAAGGGGCTGATGGCCGGCATCGGCATCCAGGGCTCGAAGATCACGCGGTTCACCCCCGACGCCTGAAAGCGCTCGCTTTCGGCGCGCAATGTCGTTGACACCGTCTGACGTCAATATTACATCGACTTCTGTCATTGACAGGAACCGACATGCTGACGTGGCGACACCACTACGAGCGATGGCAAGGAAGCGCGGCGACGCTCGCCGAGGTCGCCGAGCGGCTGCTGCCGCGTTTCGGCCTGCCTGAGGAGCCGCGGCCGAACGAGCGGCTGGTCCGCGACTATGTCCAGCGCGGCATCGTCGGCAGGCCGGAGCGCGACGGCAAGGAGGCTCGGTTCGGCTTCCGCCAGCTGGTCGATTTCCTGGTCGCCCGGGCCCTGCTGCAGGACGGCTGGCCGCTGGCCAAGATCGCCGAGCTGACGGCGACGGCGCCGATCGACGAGCTGCTGCGGCTGCTGCCGCAGGAACGGCCGCCGACCGCGGCCGAGGACGCACTGGACCGTCTCAGTCGCGAACGCGCCCGCGAGGAACGCGCCGCCTTGAGGACGATGGGGCCGCCGCCCGAACGACTGGCCAGAGAATCGTTGCTCTGGCGTCGCGACATGCGTCAGGGGGGCCTGGTCCCGGACTCCGGCCTGCCGCGGCGCGACGCGGTCCGCATCGAGCTCACGCCCTGGTGCCTCGTCGTCCTCGACCGGGACGCCCTGGATCAGATCGACACCGACATCGCCGAGGTGCTGGGCCGACAATTGACCGCCGCCCTGCTCGCCGAACGGCTCGAACGCAGAAGGAAATGACCATGACCACCGGATCCCCGATCTTCTCCGTCACTCCGCTGCGCGGCGCCATCGCCGCCGGCGGCCCTGCCACGGTCGACGTGCTGGTGCGGCTGGCGGCACCGGCGCACCCGCCCCGAATTCTTGAGCGGGCACCCCTGAGCCTGGCGCTGGTCATCGACCGCTCGGGCTCGATGAGCGGCCGGCCCCTGGCCGAGGCCAAGCGCTGCGCCGCGCTCGTCGTCGACCGCCTGCGGCCGACCGACCGCTGTGCCCTGGTCGCCTACGACAACGCGGTCGCGACGCTGGTCGCCAGCCGGCCGGTCGGAGATCGTGCCGGGTTCCGCGAGGCCATCGACGGCATTCACGAGGGAGGCTCGACCAACCTGCACGGCGGCTGGCTAGCCGGGGCGACCGCCCTTGCCCCGTACGCCGCTGGCGACGGCGTCAGCCGGGTGCTGCTCCTGTCCGACGGCGGGGCGAACTGCGGGCTGACGGAGCCGCGGGCGATCTTCAGCGAGTGCGCGGCGTTGGCGGCGACGGGTGTGACCACCTCTACATGCGGGCTGGGCCGCGGCTTCAACGAGGCGCTGATGCAGGGCATGGCGCGGAACGGCAACGGCAACGCCTACTACGGCGAGACCGCCGAGGATCTGCTCGACCCGTTCCAGGAGGAGCTGGACCTTCTGGGCGACCTGTGGGCCCGCTCGGCGGTGCTGGAAGTGGCGGCCGAGCCGGGCGTCGGCGTGCAGGTGCTCAACGACCTGCCGTCGGCGGGCCCCGGCCGTTGGCGCCTGCCCGGCATCGCCTTTGCCAGCGAGGCCTGGGCCGTGGTGCGGCTGCGCGTGCCGGCGGCGGCGCTGGCGCGACCGGGCAGCACCCTGCGGCTCGCCCGCTTCGCCATCGCCTGCGAGGCGGTGGACGGCGGCGACCTGCAGTTGCCGGGCAAGGTGCTCGAGCTGCCGGTGGCGACGGCGGCCGAGGTGGCGCTGTCGCCGGTCGACGGGCTGGTGACGCAGCGCGCCGGCGAGCTGGAGGCCGCGCGCCTCCAGGCCGAGGCCCGCGAGGCGGCGCTGCGCGGCGACTGGGACGGGGTCCGGCGCTGCCTCGGGCGCGCAAAGGCGGAAGCCGCCGGCAACCCGTGGATCGCCGGCATCGTTCAGACGCTCGAGGAGCTGGCCAGCCGCGGCGACCGCGACCTG
>JAXMCM010000035.1:0-26275 GCA_046349355.1 Geminicoccaceae bacterium | reverse complement strand
GCAGAGCGACGCGCTGGCGCATCAGTTCGCCGCGGCGATGCGGCGGGACAGGTTCGGGCAGTGGGCCGTGGAGGTGCCGGGCGAGGCGCCGTTCGTCGGCTTCTGCGGGCTCGCCGTGGCCGGGTTCGCGGCACCGTTCACGCCCTGCGTCGAGATCGGCTGGCGGCTGGCGCGGGCGGCCTGGGGCCACGGCTACGCGACGGAGGCGGCCCGGGCGGTGATGGCGCATGCCTTCGGGCCGATGCGCCTCGAGGCGCTCGTCGCCTTCACGGCGGTCGGCAACCTGCGCTCGCGGCGGGTGATGGAGCGGCTCGGCATGCAGCGCTCGCCGGCCGACGACTTCGCCCATCCCGACCTGCCGGACGGGCACCGGCTGCGGCCGCACGTGCTCTACCGGCTGTCGCGCGAGCGCTGGGCCGCGATGGCCGGGGTGGGGTCGTAGCCGGGCGTCGCCGCCCGGCCCGCCTCACGCCTTGCCGCCCGCCGGCGTCGCCTCCATCAGGCGGCGGACGAACTCGGCCTCGTCGAAGTGGTAGATGCCGTCCGGCCCGTCGGTGAGGCGGAGCGGGGCGGTGGCGGCGACCTCGAGGACGAGGTTGCGGATGTATTTCGCCTTGCCGTCGCCGCCGATCGGCAGGGTCCAGGCGCGCAGCCGCGGGCTGCCGAGGAGCACGGCCAGGCATTCGATGCGCAGGTGGATAGCGCCCAGGATGACCATGGCGGACCTGAAGCGCTGCTCGGAGGTCCGGTCCTCGGGCCGGGCGGCCCAGAACGAGCGCATGATGGCCATCGAGCGGCGCTCGAAGCTGTCGCGCTCGGCCTCCGGCAGCCTGTCGATGGCGTCGGCCGCGCGGACGAGGTCGGGCACGGTGACGGGGATGACGAGCGCCTGGTCCATGATGGCGGGGGCGACGGCCGCGGGATCGTCGCCCGCGGGTTCGCGGGATTCAAGGTCACGCACGATGAGGATCTCCAGCCTTGCGATGCGATCACGGACCCGCAGGGTCCGGCGACGGGCGCGCTGCCTGGCGGCAACGGCTTCAGCAGGGTGGTCGCAGGCCTGGGCTGGACATCGGGGACCCTCGCGGGCGCGCGCCGGGCGGCGTGCGGATCGAACTCGCGCGGATCCTAATGCGTTCCGCCGCGCTCGCCAAGTCCGGCAAGCGAACGGCATGAACAACGGCGGCGCGCTACGTCCCGGGGGTGTCCGCACGCCGCCGACCGTCGCCGATCTGGCGTCAGGAGCCGGTGAGCCCGAGAAGCGGATTGTCGCGGCAAGCGAAACGACTAGGTTCCGGGCGAGGCCGCCAAGGGAGCGAGCGGATGAGATTTTCACACAAGGCGTTGGTGACTTTCGGGACGCTGGCTTTCCTCGGCGGCCTCGGGCCGGCGCAGGCGGAGCCCAAGTTCTCGGCGGACGTGCCGGCGAAGATCACCACGCCCGAGCGCGTCGAGACGCGGATCGGCACGCTGACGTTCCGCAACGGGGCGCCGGACGCGGCGACCTCGGCGGCGGTCTACGACCATCTCGACCACATGCGCGGCGTGCAGGCCTTCCTGCGCGGCATGTCGGCGACCTCGGTGCGGGCCATGTGCAACGGCCTCGACAGCGTCGGCATCAAGGCGAACCGCGGCTTCGGCATCACCGCCGACCTGATGGACGCGCGGAGCCTGTTCCTGACCCCCAACACCACCACGGTCTACGTCTTCGCCTGCCTCGACCTGTCGGACGGGCCGGTGGTGATGGACGTGCCCGCCGGCGTGCTGGGGCCGGTCGACGACGCCGACTTCCGCTGGGTCACCGACATCGGCCTGACCGGGCCCGACGCCGGCAAGGGCGGCAAGTACCTGTTCGTGCCGCCCGGCTACAAGGACGCCCTGCCGGCCGACGGCTACTTCGAGGCGCGGCCGAGCACCAACACGCTGCTGGTGTTCTTCCGCGCCTTCGTGAAGGGCGGCGACATCGCCGGTGCGGTCAAGCACGTGCAGGAGGGGGCGCGCACCTATCCGCTGCACGCGACGACGGAGACCGGCGAGCCGCCGGCGAACACCTGGGTGAACACCTCGGGGATGCGGTTCAACACCATCAGCGCCAACGACTTCAGCTTCTACGAGGAGCTGAACGAGGTGGTGCAGAAGGAGCCGGCCGACTTCGTCGACCCCGACGTCGTGGGCCTCTACGCCTCGATCGGCATCCGCAAGGGCCAGCCCTTCGCGCCGGACGCGCGGATGAAGGCCATCCTCACCGACGCGGTCGCCGTCGGCAACGCCACCGCCCGCACCCTGGTGTTCGACAGCCGCGACCCGGCCACCAGGTTCTATCCCGACCGGCAGTGGTTCACGCCGTTCGTCGGCGGCAGCTACCTGTTCCTCGACGGCGCCGAGCGCCTGCTCGATGCCCGCTCGATGTTCTTCTACTACGCCACCGGCATCACCCCGGCGATGTCGATGGCCAAGGTCGGCGCCGGCTCGGCCTATGCCGGCGCGGTCAAGGACGCCAAGGGGGCCTATCTCGACGGCGGCAAGACCTACAAGGTCACCCTGCCCGGCCCGATCCCGGCCAAGGCGTTCTGGTCGTTCGTCGTCTACGACAACCAGACCCGCTCGCTGCTCGAGACCGACCAGAAGCTGGCCGGTGTGGACAGCACCGATCCCAGGCTGAAGCTTGGCCCCGACGGCTCGGCGACGGTCTGGTTCGGACCGAAGGCGCCGGCCGGCGAGGAGAACAACTGGGTGCAGACCATGCCCGGCAAGGGCTGGAACGTGCTGCTGCGCCTCTACGGCCCGCTCGAGCCCTGGTTCGACAAGAGCTGGAAGCCGGGCGACATCGAGCTGGTGGAGTGAGGGGCGCGGGCGCGACGTGCAACGCGTCGGCCCGCGCTGAGGCGCTCGAGTCGAACACTGTCCGCCGTGCAGTCCGTAAGGGTGGCGCGGCGGACGGCCCGGCGTGCGACGGCGACGGCCGCGGGTGCGCAGCCGGGTCGAACGAGCGGCACTCTGTATTGACGTTGTAGATACAATGGCTATTGTTCCGTCATGCGCAAGACCGCCCTCGCAACCCCTCGCCGTGCCGCAGTGCCCGCGGAAGGCAAGGGCAGCATCAACCTCCGGATCGAGGCCGGGACCCGGCGGCTGATCGACGAGGCCGCGGCCGCGCTGGGCAAGACCCGCACCGAGTTCATGGTCGACAGCGCCCGCCGCGAGGCGGTCGACGTGCTGCTCGACCGGCGTCCTCGCCCTCGAGGGCCCGGCCTACGACGCGTTCCTGCAGGCGCTCGACAACCCGCCGGAGCCGGGGCCGCGGCTGCAGGCCTCGATGCAAAGGGTTCCGGCCGGAGCGCTGATCCGGCCGCCGGTTCCGCTCGGCGCCGGGCACGATCTCGAAGGGTTCGACTGCGGCGAGCCCGCGCTGAACGACTGGCTCAGGCGCCGCGCCCTCGCCAACGAGAGCCGGTTCTCGCGGACCTACGTCGTCTCGCGCCGACGGGCGGGTGGTCGCGTTCTACGGCCTCGCCGCCGGCGCCGTGGCGCGCGGCGCCGCACCGGCACCCCTGCGGCGCAACGCGCCCGACCTCATTCCCGTCGCCGTGCTCGGCCGGCTCGCCGTCGATCGCGCCTTCGCCGGGCAGGGCCTGGGCCGTGACCTCCTCGCGACGCCTTCGACGGGTCGCCTCGGCCTCGGCGACCCTTGGCCTCGCCGCCCTGCTCGTGCACGCGAAGGACGACAGGGCCCGGGCGTTCTACCTGCGCTGCGCCGAATTCCTCGAGTACCCGCCGACAGCCGCACGCTGTTCCTGCCGACCGCGACGCTGCTGGCGGCGGTGAGCGCGATCAGTCGCTGAACGGTTCGGTCAGGCTCGGCTGCGGGCTCGTGAACCAGACCGGGCCGGTCCCGCCCATGTGAAAATGGTCCTCCAGCCGGATGCCGAAGCGGCCGGGCATGACCAGCATGGGCTCGCAGGAGAAGCACATGCCGCGGGCCAGCGGGGTGCGGTCGCCGCGGACGAGGTTGGGGGGCTCGTGGATGTCGAGGCCGAGGCCGTGGCCGGTGCGGTGCGGCAGGCCGGGCAGGCGGTAGCCGGGGCCGAGGCCGTGCGCCTCGACGACGGCGCGGGCGGCGGCGTCGACGGCCTCGCAAGGGATTCCGGGGCGGGCGGCGGCGAAGGCGGCGGCCTGGGCCTCGTGGTGGATCTGCCAGAGGCGGGCGGCGTCGGGGTCGGGGGTGTCGAGGCTGTAGGTGCGGGTCAGGTCGGAATGGTAGCCGTCGAGGCGGCAGCCGGTGTCGACGAGCACCAGCTGGCCGGGCTCGAGGACCTGGTCGCCGTCGGCCCCGTGCGGCAGGGCGGTGGCCGCCCCGAACGAGACGATGCAGAAGGTCGAGCCGCCGTCGGCCCCCAGCGCCCGGTGGCGGGCGTCGATGAAGGCGGCGATCTCGCTGGCGCGCACGCCGGGGCGCAGCTGCGCGTGCGCCTCCTTGTGCACGCCCAGGGTCAGCCGCATGGCGTGGCCGATGAGCGCCAGCTCGGCCGGCGACTTCCGGGCGCGCAACGGCCGGACCAGCGGGGCGGCGTCGGCGAGGCGGTCGGCGCCCAGCGCGCGGACGAAGCCGTGCCAGGCGAACAGCGGCAGGTGTTCGTCCAGCGCGATGCGGCCTACGGGTCCGACGAGGTCGCCGACCAGGGCGTGCGGGTCCTCCTCCTCCTCCCAGGTGGCGATGGCGCCCGGCAGGATCGGCAGGCTCTCGACGCGGCTGCGCTCGAAGCCGGGGCAGAGGTAGGCGAGGCCAGTGGCGGTGACGACCGCCCCGGTCAGGCGCTCGCTCGGGCCCCAGACGAGGCCGGTGAAGTAGCGCAGGCTCTCGGTCGAGCCCAGCACGGTGGCGGCGATGCCGGCAGCATCCATGGCGGCGCGCAGGGCGGCCAGGCGCTGGCGGCGCTCGGGCTCGCCGATCGGCGGCGGTGCGGTCATTCGGGCTTGTCCGTGAGGAACGGGAAGATGCGGGTGAAGTCGCTGCCGGGCATGGCGGCATCGGCGCGGCGCCAGACGGCGTCGACCTCGTCGACCAGCACGCGGGCGGTGCCGAGCTGGCGGGCCTTCCCGGCATAGAGGGCGACGTCCTTGGCCATCAGCGCGGTGCGGAAGCCGGCGTCGTAGGTCTGCGTCAGGATGCGGTTGGGAAACTTGTCCGAGGTCGAGGTGTTCTGCCCGGTCGAGGCGTTGAGCACGTCGAGCATCGTCCTGAAGTCGAGGCCCTGAGCGAGGCCGAAATGGATCGCCTCGGTGGTCGCCGCCATGGCCGTGGCCGACAGGTAGTTGTTGAGCAGCTTCATCGCCTGGCCCTGCCCCGCCCGGTCGCCGACGACGAACAGCCGGCGCGAGAACGCGGCGAACACCGGGCGCAGCGCCTCGATGGCACCGACGGGGCCGGCGGCCATCACCGCGATGGAGGCCGCCAGCGCCCCGGTGCGGCCGCCGCTGACTGGGGCGTCGATGTGGGCGATGCCGGCTTCGGCGAGGCGGCGCCCGCCCTCTTCGGCGGCGTCGACGCCGATGGTCGAGAGGTCGACCAGCGCGGCGAAGCGGCGGTCCGGGGCGGCGAGCAGGGCGTCGATCACGGCGAGCGAGGCCTTGCCGTCGGGGACCGAGACGAACACGGCGTCGGCCCCGGCGGCGACGGCCGCAAGGTCGGCGGCGACGCGCACCCCGGCGGAGGCCCGCTCGGCGGTGCCGGCGCGGTCGTAGCCCAGCACGTCGAGCCCGGCCTTCGCCATGTTGCCGGCCATCGGCCCGCCCATGTCGCCGAGACCGACGAAGCCGATGGTGGCGGGCGTGGCGCTGGCGGGCATGGGCATCCTGCAACGGGCGAAGGCTGGCGCGGGCGGCGCGGCCGTTCGCCTCCGGCCGTGGCCTCGTTCGCAGCTTCCTAGCGCGGCGCGCGGGCGGCGTCAGCGGGCGGGGGTGCGGTGGCAGGCTTGCGGCGGCTTGACCACTCGCGCCAGGTCACGCCAGACTGGCTTCCGACATTGTCATGCCATCATTAATCACGAGGAATTCATCATGTCGCTGAAGACCTGGGCGTTCGCCGCCCTGCTGGCAGTCGCTGCCGTGCCGTCGGCATGGGCCGAGGCGGTGGATTCGGCCAAGCTGTCAGCCTGCATGCTGGACAAGGCGACCACCGAGGACGAGGCGCTGATGCGCCGCGCTATCGCCGCGATACTGCTCGACCAAAACGGCGAGGCCAAGCGCTACCTCGGCGAGATCAGCCTCACTTACATGCGGCTGCTGACCAAGGACTGCGGCACCGCCATCGACCCGGCCAATGGTCCGGCGATCCAGCAGGCGCTGCAGCAGTTCGGGATCAAGTTCGGCATGCGGATCATGCAGAAGGCCTTCGGCCAGCTGTTCAGCAATCCGGCGTAGGGCGGGAGCGACTACGTCAGCCGGCGCATTCAGGTTCAACGGGCAATGCGTGCGTCGGCGGCCTGCAAGGTCGCCTCGATCAGCCGGCGACCCGACGGGGTCAGCCCCTTCGCACGCGCCGTGGCCTCGAGCTCGGCGTGGACGAAGGGCATGCGGGACGCGTTCGAGACGAGCGACCAGATGACGCTTCCGGCCGTTGCGAAGGCCAGGGCGTTGGCTTGGCTGATGCCGGGCGGAAGGGACACCTTGCCGCCCTGCGCCACGGTCACGAGGGTGTCGGCATAGGGTGCGAGGGCGGGATCGTTCAGCGCGTCGACGATGTGCCCGACGTAGGCACGGTCGCCGGTGGCGAACGCCGCCCCCCAGAGTGCGTCAGCCGCGAAGGGCGATCTCGCCGTGGTGCTGAAAATCGTGTCCGTCTGCTTCCACAGGGCGCGCAGCTGCGTCTCGTCGATCCCGGACCGGCGTGCATAATCCAATGCTTCATCCTCGTCGCCGGAAAGCATCAGCGCCAGTGCGACCAACAAGTTCATCCAGTGACTGCGCTCCGGCGCCGTCCATGCCGGAACATCGTCCGGAAATTGCAGGAAGACGCCGTAGAGCCAGCCCATCAGGGGAGCGCCACGAGCCTGAATCGTGCTGTCGTCCATCCCGGCGACCTCGCGATCCAACGCATCGAGGATGGCGGGAACGCGGCCCGGCTGCGGGTCGAGGTGGAAGCTCATCACCGCCTGGCCGAGCGCCGAGCTGGACAGCTTCGGCGCGCCGGGCGCGGCCTCGGGCGCGCTGGCCTGGCTGGCGGGCTGCGGCTGGACCGCAGGCTCCTGCACCGCTGACGTCTTCGGCGCGGCCGCCGGCTGTGGCGGTGCCGGTGGCGGGGCGCAGGCGAGCAGGACGAGGGTGGCCACAACGGCCCATGACGAACGCATACAATACCTCCCACCGACGACGGCTAGAATTCGAAGGACTATACGCACGACGCTAGCGGCACGCCGAAAAGGTGTCGAGGGGCGTGCCGGCGCCGGCCGGGAGCACGGTCTTGCTGGTGGCGTGGCCGCAGGGGATAGTCGGGACACCGGAACCGGCGATTGCGCCGTCCGGAGAAACTCACCGGGGTGGGAGAGCGCGGATGAAGGCGACGTGGATGCAGCTGTGCCTGGCGCTGGTGCTGCTGGCGGGGCTGGCGGCGTGCAGCAACACGATGAGCGGGGTCAAGGAGGACACCGCCACCGACATGGAGAAGACCGGGCAGGCGATCGAGAAGGCCGGCGAGAAGATCGAGCCGCAGTAGGGCGCGGGCGGCCGTCCGCAACCTCGGCCGCCGTTCCGGTGTTGGCTCCCCGGAACGGTGGCAGCGGAGGTGGCGGATGGCGGAGCGCGGGCAAGGTGACGGCGACAATCCGAAGCTCGATCCGCACCCCGGATCGAACACGGAGAAGCCGACCGACCAGTGGGTCTCCGGCGACGAGCCGATGACCGGGGCGCAGGCGTCCTACCTGAAGACCCTGTGCGAGGAGGCCGGCGAGGCCTTCGATCCCGGCCTGAGCAAGGCGCGGGCGTCGGAGCGGATCGACGAGCTCAGGGCCATGACCGGCAAGGGCGAGGCCCGCCGATGAGGATCCTCGTCGTCCTGACCTCGCACGACCGGCTGGGCGATACCGGCCGCAGGACCGGGTTCTGGCTCGAGGAGCTGGCCGCGCCCTACTACGTGTTCCGCGATGCCGGCGTGGCGCTGACGCTGGCCTCGCCGAAGGGCGGGCAGCCGCCGCTCGATCCGAAGAGCGACGCGCCCGAGGCGCAGACCGACGCCACGCGCCGGTTCAACGGCGACCCGGAGGCGCGCGAAGCCCTGGCCCATACCGTGCCGCTGGCCGACGTCGACCCGGATGCCTTCGATGCCGTGTTCTTCCCGGGCGGCCACGGCCCGCTCTGGGACCTGACCAACGATCGCCATGCCCTCGGGCTGATCGAGGGCAGGCTGGCGGCCAGCTGGCCGGTGGCGCTGGTCTGCCACGCGCCGGGGATCCTGACGCGGGCCAAGGCGCCGGACGGCGGGCCGCTGGCGCGGGGCCGGCGGGTCACGGGCTTCACCGATGCCGAGGAAGAGGCGGTGCAACTGATCGACGTCGTGCCCTACCTGCTGGAGGACGTGCTGAAGGCGCAGGGTGCGCGGTTCGAGGCGGCCGACCCCTGGAGCGAGCATGTCGTCCGCGACGGGCTGCTGGTCACCGGGCAGAACCCGGCTTCGTCGGCGCGGGCGGCGCAGGTGCTGCTCGAGGCGCTGCGCGAGAGGCGGGCCGCCTGAACGGTGGCCGGCCACGCTAAAGAAACCGGCAGGCGAGCGACGGCAGGCAACATTCAAGGCGACTCATACATTCGTTCGTGCGTATAAGAGCTTCGCGATCTTCTGGGAGGGTAGGGTATGCGTCGGATGGAAACCCCTTTCCGGGGCCTTGGCCTGGCCGCCGTCGTCGCCCTGGGCGTGGCGGCCCTGGCCCCCGGGGCGCAGGCTGCGGTCGTCCTGATCAATCCGACAACGTCGCCCCTGGGCGGCAGCGCGCCGACCGCGGCCGCGGGGGTCACCTACACCGCCACCGACACGGGCGGGAACGCGATCAACGCCACCTACATCATCCACGGCACGGCCACCGGCGGCGGCGACTTCAATCCGCAGAACATCGACGCCATCCGTTCCGACATCAACACGGCCATGACGACGCTCGGCATCGGCCTGAGCCTCACCGCCGCCAACGACCTCGCCCACTGCGACAGCGGCGGCTGCGACGGCAACCCGCCGGGCGTGAGTGCCACCGGCTTCGGCGCGGACGGCGGCGAGGTCTCCAGCACGCAGACGCCGTTCCACTACGCCGCCATCCATTACGGCCAGAGCGAGCTCGTGTTCTACTTCGCCTCGGCGATCAGGAGCCTCGCCTTCGACAACCTGCCGAATGGCTCGAAGGGCGGCGGCGGGTTCAGCAACGTCAACATCTACACGCCCATCCCCGGCGCCGCGCTGCTGTTCGGCTCGGCCCTGGCCGGGCTCGCCTGGGTGCGGCGGCGGCGCGGCGGCGAGGCTGCCGCCCCGGCCTGAGGATCGCAGGGCCCCCTGCCGGACTTCCCCAGGTCAGCCTAGGCCGCACCGCCCCCGATCGGCTACTCCTTCTCCCGATGGACCGTTCCGGTCCCACGGGGAGCGTGCGCATGCGGATCGGGGTGCCGCGGGAGATCAAGAGCCACGAGTACCGGGTCGGGCTGGTGCCGTCCTCGGTGCGCGAGCTGGTGCATCACGGGCATGCGGTGAGCGTCGAGACCGGGGCGGGGGCCGGGATCGGGGTGACCGATGCGATGTACGTGGCAGCCGGGGCGAGCATCGCGCCGTCGGCAGAGGCCGTGTTCGCCGCGGCCGAGATGATCGTCAAGGTCAAGGAGCCGCAGCCGGCCGAGTGCGCCATGCTGCGGCCGGGCCAGATCCTCTACACCTACCTGCACCTCGCCGCCGACCGGGAGCAGACCGAGGCGCTGCTGCGCTCGGGCTGCGTCGCCGTCGCCTACGAGACGGTGACCGACCGGCATGGCCGGCTGCCGCTGCTGGCGCCGATGAGCGAGGTCGCCGGGCGGATGAGCGTGCAGGTGGGCGCGCACTGCCTCGAGAAGGCGCAGGGCGGGGCCGGGATCCTGCTGGGCGGCGTGCCGGGCGTGCCGGCGGCCCGGGTGGTGATCATCGGCGGCGGCATCTCGGGCACCAACGCCGCGCGCATGGCCATGGGCATGGAGGCGCACGTCACCGTCATCGACCGCAACCTCGAGCGGCTCTACGAGCTCGACCTGCAGTTCGGGGCGATGCTCAACACCATCTACTCGACGGTCGACGCCATCGAGCAGCATGTCACCGGTGCGGACCTCGTCATCGGCGCGGTGCTGATCCCGGGGGCGTCGGCCCCCAAGCTCGTCACCCGCGCCATGGTGAAGGGGATGCGGCCGGGTTCGGTGTTCGTCGACATCGCCATCGACCAGGGCGGCTGCAGCGAGACCTCGCGGCCGACGACGCATGCCGAGCCGACCTATGTCGAGCACGGGGTGATCCACTACTGCGTCACCAACATGCCGGGGGCGGTGGCGCGGACCTCGACCTTCGCGCTCAACAACGCGACCCTGCCGCACGCGCTGGCGCTGGCCGGCAAGGGCTGGCGGCAGGCGATGCGCGACGATCCGCACCTCGCCGACGGCCTCAATATCGCCGAGGGCAGGCTGGTCTACCGGGCGGTGGCGGACTCGCTGGGGCTGCCGTTCACGCCGCGCGAGGAAGCGCTGGCCTGAGGGCGGCAGCGAGCCGGTTGCCCGGTTGAGCCCGTTGCCGTAGCTCTACTCTCAGTTGCCGGCCTCGTCCGGCGCTCCGGGAGGAAGCGGCGATGCGGGCGAAGGTTCTCGCGACCTGGCTGGGCGTCATGGCAAGCGTCGCGCTGGCGGCGGCGGCGGAGGCCGGCCCGACCCTGGGCCCGGCCTACGCCGTGTCGGCGCGGACCAGCCCGTTCGCCGGCTGCACCCGCGACGACGTCAAGGGCCAGGAGAAGGCGCTGGACGCCGTCAACTACCCCAACAGCGAGATCGAGCCCTGGGTCGAGGTCAACCCGCGCGACGGGGCCAACCTGATCGCCGGCTGGCAGCAGGACCGCTGGTCGGACGGCGGCGCGCGCGGGCTGGTCTCGGCGGCGAGCTTCGACGGCGGCCGGACCTGGACGATCGTGCCGGTGCCGAAGATCACCAAGTGCAGCGGCGGGCCGTGGACGCGGGCGACCGACCCGTGGATCGCCTTCTCGCCCGACGGGGCGGCCTATTTCTTCAGCCTCGGCTTCGACAACGCCCCGCCGACCGGCGGCGACGGGCCGAACGCGATGCTGGTCAGCCGCTCGACCGACGGCGGCCGCTCCTGGGGCGACCCGGTGACCCTGATCAAGGACACCGACCCGCGCTTCTTCAACGACAAGAACGCGATCACCGCCGATCCCAAGGACAGCCGCTACGTCTACGCGGTCTGGGACCGGCTCGAGGACCTCGACCAGGGCAGCGACGCCGACGAGGGGGCGATCGGCCGGCCGTCGCTCGGCCAGCTAGCGCAGCTGAGCGGCAACATCATGCAGGCGAAGCGCGGGCCGCGGCTCGGCCGGAGCGGAACGGCGGCACTGGCGGCGCGGGCCTATCCCGGCGATCCGCTGCCGCCGCTGTTCAAGGGGCCGACCTGGTTCGCCCGCACCACCGACGGCGGCCGGACCTGGCAGAAGGCGCGCAAGATCTACGATCCCGGCACCAACAACCAGACGCTCGGCAACCTGATCCAGGTGCTGCCCGACGGGACGGTCGTGAACTTCCTGACCGAGATCAAGAACTTCACCACCGAGGCCTATCAGGTGACGCTGCGCCTGCAGCGCTCGACCGACCACGGGGCGACCTTCCTGCCGGCCAGGAACGGCATCGCCATCACCGAGCGCTTCGCCTTCGGCGTGTACACGCCGGACGAGCTGATCCCGGTGCGCGACGGGCTCGACCTGTTCGACGTCGCCACCGACCCGCGCAACGGCACCCTCTACGCCGTCTTCCAAGACTACCGCTTCCGCAGCTTCCAGTTCGAGGGCTTCACGCTGGGCGACGAGGTGGCGTTCGCCATGTCGACCGACGGCGGGCTGACCTGGTCGCGGGTGATCCGCATCAACCAGACCCCGTCGAACCGGGCCAACCGGTTCCGCCAGCAGGCCTTCCTGCCGTCGATCGCGGTCGCCGGCGACGGCACGCTGGTGGCCACCTACTACGACTTCCGCAACGACGACGACAGCGGCGAGCTGGCCGATTACTGGGCGGTGATCTGCAACCCGAAGACGGCCGACTGCAGCCGCCGCGAGGGCTGGACGAAGGAGCTGCGGCTGACCCGCCGGTCGTTCGACTACTACAACGCGCCCTACGCCGGCGGCCTGTTCCTCGGCGACTACATGGGCCTCGCCGGCAAGGGCCAGACCGTGCAGGCGCTGTACGGCATCGCCGACCGCTTCGACGAGTCGTCGCTGTTCGTGCGGGCGATCGGGCTGCCCTGAGCCGGTGACGCGGGGCGCCGGTCGCTGCGGCGGCACTGTGGCCCGCAGGTCCCGCCGTCCGGATGGACTGATCGCGGCATCTTTGAGCAGTTGAAGGCACTTCGCCGCGGATGCTAACGTTCCGCTCTACCCATCGGGGCGATGTCGCGGCACAGCCTGGGCGGACGCATGACCAACGAGCTCCTGGCCGGACTGGGCGAGTTCCCGTTCCGCCGGCTGGCGTTGCGCCTCGGCGGGGTGAAGCCGCCCGACGGCCTCGACGTCATCGACCTCGGCATCGGCGAGCCGCAGCACCAGCCGCCGGCGCTGCTGGCCGAGACGGTGGCCCGCAACGCGCACCTGTGGAACCGCTACCCGCCGGTCAACGGCACGGCCGAGTACCGCGCCGCCGCGGCCGGCTGGCTGAGCCGGCGCTACGACCTGCCCGCGGGCACGGTCGATCCCGACCGCAACCTGCTGCCGCTGGCCGGCACCAAGGAAGGCATCTACCTGCTCGCCGCCTGCGTGGTGCCGCCGCGCAAGAACGGGGCGCGGCCGGTGGTGATGATGCCGAACCCGGTCTACGCCGTGTACCAGGGGGCGGCGGTGATGGCCGGCGCCGAGCCGGTGATGCTGGCGGCGACGCGCGACAGCGGCTTCCTGCCCGACCTCGACAGCCTCGACCCGCAGCTGCTGGCACGGACCGCCCTGTTCTACCTGTGCACGCCGGCCAACCCGCAGGGTGCCGCGGCCGACATGACCTACCTGCGCCGGCTGGTGCGGCTCGCCCGGCAGCACGGCTTCGTGCTGTCGGTCGACGAGTGCTACACCGAGCTGTGGGACAGGGAGCCGCCGCCCGGCGGGCTCGCCGCGGCGCTGGCCGAGGACGGCACGCTCGACAACGTCGTCGTGCTGCACTCGCTGTCGAAGCGCTCGAACGCCGCCGGCCTGCGCTCCGGCTTCATCGCCGGCGACGCCCGGGTGATCGCCGACTTCTTCAAGCTGCGCGCCTACGCCTCGGCGGTGCAGCCGCTGCCGCTGATGGCGGCGGGCACGGCGCTGTGGGGCGAGGAGAGCCACGTCGAGGCCAACCGCGCCGCCTACCGGCGCAAGTTCGACATCGCCGAGCGGCGGCTGTCCAACCGCTTCGGCTTCTACCGGCCGGACGGCGGCTTCTTCCTGTGGCTCGACGTCGGCGACGGCGAGGCCGCGGCGGTGCGGCTGTGGCAGGAGGCGGCGCTGCGCGTGCTGCCCGGCGGCTATCTCGGCGTCACCGCCGCCGACGGCAGCAATCCCGGCCAGAGCTACATCCGCCTCGCCATGGTCCATGACGAGGCGCTGATCGCCAAGGCGGTCGACCGCCTCGTCGAGGTGCTCGGCTGATGCGCGCGGCGGCGCTGCGCCGGCCGAACAGCCGGCTCGACCCGATCGACGACTACGACGTCGACGTCGCCCGGCCGCGCGGCACGGTGGCGACGCTGGCCGCGGCCGGGCGCAGCTTCGTGCGCCGGGTGCTGGGCGCCGGCTTCCTCGCCGTCGCCATCTTCGTGGCGCTGGCGCTGTTCGGCTTCGACCCGGCCGACCCGTCGTTCAACCAGGCGACCTCGGCGCCGGTGCAGAACCCGGCCGGCCCGACCGGCGCCTGGCTGGCCGACCTGCTGCTGCAGTTCTTCGGCTACGCCGCGCTGGTGCCGGTGCTGGTGCTGGCCGGCTGGGGGCTCCGCCTGGTGCTCGACCGCCGCCTCGCCTGGCCATGGCTGCCGGTGCTGAGCCTGCCGCCGGCGCTGCTCGCCGCCTCGGCCTTCTTCGCCTCGCGCGCCATCCCCGAGGAGGGCTGGCCGTTCCGCGTCGGGCTCGGCGGCTTCGTCGGCGACTTCCAGTTCCTGCGCCTCGAGCCCGAGGTCGGCCATGCCGCCTATGTCTGGGGCTCGGGCCTGCTGGCGCTGGTCCTCCTGGTCATGGCCATCGGCGTGCGCTGGCGCGAATCGATGTGGTTCGCCGGCCGCGTCGCCAGCGGCTCGCGCCTGGTCGGCCGCGGCGTCGGCCGGGCCGCCACCGTGGCCGGCAGCGGCGGCGGCCGCGCCATCGCCGCCGGCCTGCACGGCCTGCGCAACCGCGGCGGGGCCAACGACAACGAGGAGCATGCGCCGCCCGACGAGGACCGCCCCGGCCTGCTGGCGCGGCTGCAGGGCCTGTGGCCGCGCCGAGCCGCCGACGAGGACGAGGCGCCGGCGGCCAGCCTGCCGCTGCGCGGCCGCCGGCCGGTCGCGCCGGTCGCCGCCGCCGACGACGGGGGCCTCGATGCCGAGATCCCGCCGGCCGAGCCGCCGCGCGCCAAGCCGCGCCGCTCGTTCCGGGTGATCCCGGGCAGCGCACCGGCCGAGCCCGAGCCCGCCGCCCCCGCCCCGGTCGCCGCCAGGGCGACGAAGGCGCGGCCGGCGCCGCCGCCGGAACCCGAGGCCGATCCGTTCGTGCTGCCGGCGCTCGACCTGCTGACCCGGCCCAAGGCGCACAACGGCACCTCGATGACCAAGGCGCAGCTCGCCGAGGTCTCGCGCCAGCTGGAGACGGTGCTCGACGACTTCGGCGTGCGCGGCGAGATCGTCGACGCCAAGCCGGGCCCGGTGGTCACCCTGTTCGAGCTCGAGCCGGCCCCGGGCACCCGCGCCTCGCGGGTGATCAGCCTCGCCGACGACATCGCCCGCTCCTTATGCGCGCTGTCGGTGCGCGTCGCGGTGGTGCCGGGGCGCAACGTCATCGGCATCGAGCTGCCCAACGAGCAGCGCGCCACCGTCTACCTGCGCGAGCTGATCGAGACCGACACCTTCCGCGGCAGCGGTGCCCGGCTCGCCCTGGCGCTGGGCAAGGACATCAGCGGCCAGCCGATCTCGGTCGACCTCGCCCGGATGCCGCACCTGCTCATCGCCGGCACCACCGGCTCGGGCAAGTCGGTGGCGATCAACGCCATGATCCTGTCGCTGCTGTACCGGCTGACGCCGGAGCAGTGCCGGATCATCATGATCGACCCCAAGGTCATCGAGCTGTCGGTCTACGAGGACATCCCGCATTTGCTGGCGCCGGTGGTCACCGAGCCGCACAAGGCGGTGGTGGCGCTGAAGTGGGTCGTCCGCCAGATGGACGAGCGCTACCGGCTGATGTCGCACCTCGGCGTGCGCGACATCTTCGCCTTCAACACCCGCATGAAGCAGGCGATGGACCAGGGCGAGCAGCTGCAGCGCCGCGTCCGCACCGGCTTCGAGCCCGGCACCGGCACGCCGATCTACGAGGACCTGCCGATCGAGATGCGGCCGCTGCCGCTGATCGTGGTCATCGTCGACGAGGTCGCCGACCTGATGCTGACCGCCGGCAAGGAGATCGAGAACGCGATCCAGCGGCTGTCGCAGAAGGCGCGCGCCGCCGGCATCCACCTGATCGTCGCGACGCAACGCCCGTCGGTCGACGTGCTGACCGGCGTCATCAAGGCCAACCTGCCCTCGCGCATCAGCTTCCGCGTCAGCTCGAAGATCGACAGCCGCACCATCCTCGGCGAGCCCGGGGCCGAGCAGCTGCTGGGCCAGGGCGACATGCTCTACCTGATGCCCGGCGACCGCATCGCCCGCATCCACGGGGCGCTGGTCACCGACGCCGAGGTCGAGCGGGTGGTCAACCACCTGAAGGCGCAGGGTGCCCCCGACTACCAGGACGAGGTCACCCGCGAGGACGGCGACGACGGGCCGGGGCCCGACGGCCCGCTGTTCGATCCCTCGGGCGGCGGCGCCGGCGGCGGCGACGCGATGTACGCCCAGGCCGTCCAGGTCGTGCTCAAGGACGGCAAGGCCTCGACCAGCTACCTCCAGCGCAAGCTGCAGATCGGCTACAACAGTGCCGCCAAGCTGATCGAGCGGATGGAGCAGGAAGGCCTGATCAGCGAGGCCGACCATGTCGGCCGCCGCCAGGTGCTGATGGGCCGCGGCGGGGTCGACGGGACCACGCCGACGGAGTTCTGAGCCTCCGGCCGCCCTTGACGGGCGGGGGGCGAGCGGTCATCTGAGCGCCATGGCACGCCTGCTCACCACGACGCGCACGACGACGACCGGTCACGCCGGGGCGGCGGATGCTGTCGTGCGCTAGGAGCTAGCTGCACGGTTCTTCCAGCAGGGGCCCCGCCGGCGACGGACGGGGCCCCTGCCGTTTCGGGGGGTCCCCCGTGCCGTCGCGGCGGTGGCGGGAGAGACTTCATGGACCCGTTCGATCATCGTGCGCTGGGCCAGCGCCTCGAGCTCTTCCATCAGGAGGAGGACGCGCCCGGCATGGTCTTCTGGCACCCGCGCGGTGCGGCGCTGTGGCGGGTGCTGGAGGAGCACATCCGCGGCCGGATGCGGCGGCTGGGCTTCGGCGAGGTGCGCAGCCCGGTGCTGCAGCCGATGGCGCTGTGGGAGCGCAGCGGCCATGCCGAGAAGTTCGGCGACGCCATGTTCCGGGTCGGCGACGGCGCCGGGGCGATGGCGCTGAAGCCGATGAGCTGCCCGTGCCACGCGCGGATCTTCGCCAGCCGGCGCCGCTCGTGGCGCGAGCTGCCGCTGCGCTATGCCGAGTTCGGCCTGTGCCACCGCGACGAGCCGTCTGGCGCGGTGCTCGGGCTGATGCGGACCCGCGCCTTCGTCCAGGACGACGCGCACGTGTTCTGCATGGAGGAGCAGGCCGGGGCCGAGGTGCTGCGGTTCTGCGCCCTGCTGCGCGAGGTCTATGCGGCGCTGGGGTTCGCCGGTTTCCGCGTCGGGCTGTCGACCCGGCCGGAGGTGCGGGCGGGCAGCAACGCGGTCTGGGACCGGGCCGAGGCGCTGCTCGCCGAGGCGGCGCAGGAAGCGGGGCTGGACTATGTCGTGCAGCCCGGCGAGGGCGCGTTCTACGGGCCCAAGCTCGAGTTCATCCTCGACGACCGGCACGGGCGGTCCTGGCAGTGCGGCACCGTGCAGCTCGACTTCGTGCTGCCCGAGCGCCTCGACCTCGCCTTCGTCGGGCGCGACGACGCGGCCGGGCGGCCGGTGATGATCCACCACGCCGTGCTCGGCAGCCTCGAGCGCTTCATGGGCGTCCTGCTCGAGCATCACGGGCTCGACCTGCCGGCGTGGCTGGCGCCGCTGCAGGTGGCGGTGCTGCCGGTCGGCGACGGCCAGCAGGCGGCGGCGGTTGCGCTGGCGGAGCGGCTGGTCGCGGCCGGGCTGCGGGCCGAGGTCGACGGCGCCTCGGCGACCCTTGGACGGCGGATCCTGGCAGCGCGCGAGCAGGGCGTGCCGGTAGCGGCGATTCTGGGAGCAGCCGAGCTCGCCGACGGGCAGGTGGCGCTGCGCTGGCGCGACGGCCGGCAGGAGCGCCTGCCGCTGGACGAGGCGCTGCGCCGCCTGGCCGAGGTGGCGCAGCCGCCCGGTCAGGCGGCGAGCTTGCCCTCGATCAGCGCGTAGAGCTTGCGCGTGTCGGCGTCGAAGTTGCGAATACCCTCGGCCAGCTTCTCGGTGGCCATGGCGTCGCTGTTGAGCTGCCAGCGGAACTCGCGCTCGTCGAGGCGCTGGGCGGGGACCCTGGCCACGTTGTCGGGCGCCAGCACGCGCTCGAGCCGGCCGTCGCTCTTCGCCATCTCGTCGAGCAGGTTCGGGGCGATGGTCAGCCGGTCGCAGCCGGCCAGGGCCCGGATCTGCCCGGTGCTGCGGAACGAGGCGCCCATCACGACGGTCTTGATGCCGTTGGCCTTGTAGTAGTCGTAGATGCGGCGGACCGAGAGCACGCCGGGGTCGCTGTCGGGCTCGAAGGTCTTGCCGGTCTTCTGGCTGTGCCAGTCGGTGATGCGGCCGACGAAGGGCGAGATCAGGAAGACGCCGGCCTCGGCGCAGGCGACCGCCTGGGCCATGCAGAACAGCAGCGTCAGGTTGCAGTTGATGCCCTCGGTCTCCAGCTGGCGGGCGGCGACGATGCCCTCCCAGGTGGAGGCGAGCTTGATCAGGATGCGCTCGCGGCCGATGCCGCGGGCGGCGTAGGCGGCGATCAGGGCGCGGGCCTTGGCGATCGAGGCCTCGGTGTCGAACGACAGGCGGGCATCGACCTCGGTCGAGACCCGGCCGGGGACGATCCCGGCGAGCTCGGCACCGACGTCGACGGTCAGCCGGTCGGCGATCTGCGGCACCGGCTGGCCGCGGCCGTCGCGCAGGGCGCGCGCCAGATGGTCGGCGAAGGCCGGCGACTGCACCGCCTTCAGCACGATCGACGGGTTGGTGGTGCAGTCCTCGGGCTTGAGGGCGCGGACCGCGTCGATGTCGCCGGTGTCGGCGACGACGACGGTCATCTGGCGCAACTGGTCGAGGATCGAGGTCATCGGAGGTTCCGCCTGCCGCAAGCTGCTGCGGTGCAATGGGAGCCAGCGCCGGGACGGGTCAAGGGATTTCCCCGCCCTCAGGACTGGATGTCGGCATGGGCCGTCTCCAGGTCAACGTCCGGGACCGGCCGGGGTGACAGGAGGAGCTTCGATGCGCACGACCCGACGCGGGCTGCTGGCCGGGGCCATGGGCGTCGCCGCCGCGGCCGCCCTGCCGGCGCAGGCGAGCGGGGTCGCGACCCGCGTCATCCCGTCGAGCGGCGAGCCCATCCCGGCGGTCGGGCTCGGCAGCTGGATCACCTTCAACGTCGGCGACGACCCGGTGCTGCAGGACGAGTGCACCGCGGTGATGCGGGCCTTCTTCGCCGGCGGCGGGGCGATGGTCGACAGCTCGCCGATGTACGGCTCGGCCCAGGCGGTGATCGGCCGCGGGCTGGAGAGCCTCGGCCGGCCGGCAGGCCTGTTTTCGGCGGACAAGGTCTGGATCTCGTCGGGCGACGCCGGTCCCGCGCAGATCGCCCAGTCGCAGCGGCTCTGGGGCGTGCCGGCGTTCGACCTGCTGCAGGTCCACAACCTGCTGGCCTGGGAGGAGCACCTGGCGACGCTGCAGCGGATGAAGGCGGACGGCAGGCTGCGCTATGTCGGCATCACCACCTCGGAGGGGCGGCGGCACGACCTGTTCGAGCAGGTGATGCGCACCCAGAAGCTGGATTTCGTCCAGCTGACCTACAACCCGCTCGACCGCGAGGCCGAGGCGCGCCTGCTGCCGCTGGCGCAGGAGCGTGGCATCGCGGTGATCGTCAACCGGCCGTTCCGCCAGGGCGCGCTGACCCGCCGGCTGGAGGACGAGCCGTTGCCCGACTGGGCGGCCGAGGCCGGGGCGACGACGTGGGCGCAGCTGATCCTGCGCCACATCCTGGGCCACCCGGCGGTGACCACGGTGATCCCGGCGACGACGCGGGTCGACCACGTCACCGAGAACCTGCAGGCGGCGCGCGAGCCGTTTCCGGACGCCGCCATGCGCCGGCGGATCGAGGCCGCGCTGCAGGATCTCTGATGCCCGACTGGTGGTCCTACGGGGCCGAGGACTTCCTGCTGTTCGCGCCGCGGACGTACTGGCGGCTGGTGGCGAGCTACCAGGCGGGCCTGTGGCCGCTGCCCGTGGCGACGGTGGCGGGCGGGCTGGCGCTGCTGGGCTGGGGGCTGTGGCGGCCGGCGCAGGCGCGGCGCTGGTGCCTCCTGCCGCTGGCGGGGCTGTGGCTGCTGACGGGCCTTGCCTTCGTCGGCGGGCGCTATGCGACGATCAACTGGGCTGCGGCCTACGCCGTGCCGCTGTTCGTGCTGCAGGCGGCGCTGCTGGCCGTGGCGACGGTGCGCGACAGCGGCGGGACGCCGCTGCCGGCCGTCGGCGGTGTCCTGGCGGCATGGGGCATCGCCCTGCATCCGCTGCTGGCGCTGGCCGGCGGACGCGAGGCGGCGTCGGCCGAGGCCTTCGGGCTGATGCCGGACCCGACGGCGATCGCGACGCTGGGGCTCGTCCTGCTGAGCGGGGCGCCAAGCTGGCTGCTGCCGCTGCCGGCGCTGTGGTGCCTCGCCGGCAGCGTCACGCTCGGGGCGATGGGCGAGCCGTTCGCCTGGGTGCCGGCGCTGGCGGCGGGCGTGGCGGTCGCGGCGGCTGGCGGGCGGGCACGGCAGCGCCTACATGCACGGTCGCTCGCAAGGGACGATCGCTGATGCCTGCTGCCTTCTCGCGGCGCCATGCGCTGGCCGCGACCCTGGCCCTCGCCGCGCTGGCGCGCCCGGCGCGCGCCGACCTGCCGGCCGCCGCCGACGAGGCGCTGCAGCTGGTCGAGGCCTACCTCAACAGCTTCCGCACGCTGCGCGCCCGCTTCGAGCAGATTGCCCCGGACGGCAGCATGGCGACCGGCAAGGTCTACCTGAAGCGGCCGGGCCAGATGCGCTTCGACTACGACCCGCCGTCGAAGGTGCTGCTGGTCGCCACCGACTGGCGGCTGATCTTCTGGGACGGCAGCATCAACCAGCAGAACGTCATCCCGCTGGCCCAGACGCCGCTGGGCTTCCTGCTCGCCGAGCGGGTCGAGCTCGGCGGCGAGGTCAAGGTCACCGACGTGGTCGAGCAGGAAGGCGAGATCGACGTCACCGTGGTGCGCGCCGCCGAGCCGGACCAGGGCAGCGTCACCCTGGTCTTCGGCAATGCCCCGGTCGCGCTGCGCCGCTGGTCGGTGACCGATCCGCAGGCGCTGGTGACCAGGGTCCTGCTCTACGACGTCGAGCTCGACGTGCCGCTCGACGCCTCACTGTTCCGCTGGAGCGACCCCAAGATCTTCGGGGCGCCGGAGTAGGCGCGGCCCGCGGGCCGCCTACTGGCGGATCATCACCAGGACCAGGCCGGCGAGGTCCTCGTCGGTGATGTCGTCGCTCCCGTCGTCGCCGCCGGGGGCCTCGCGCAGCTCCATGCGGTCGCCGTCGATGGTGCCGGTCATGTGGACCTCGGCCGCGTCGGCGTCGCCGACGATCTCGACGGTGTTGCCGTCGAGCTTCCAGGTGCCATGGTCGACGTCGTCCTCCTCCGGGCCGCTGCGCATCGTCACCGAGCCGTCGGCGGCGAGCTCCAGCGTCACGTCGAGGGCGCCGGTCATCTCCTGCATGGCCTCGGGCGACACCTCGCCGTCGAGCATGCCCTGCATCATGGCGATCTGCCCCTCGAGCTCGGCGGTGTCGCCACCCTCGGCCTTGGCCTTGGCCAGCTGGCCCTTCAGCGCGTCGACCGCCTCGGTCATCGAGGCGCGGTCCTCCTCGTCCATCATCGCCAGCATGCGCTTGCCCATCTCCGTGACCATCGCCTTGACCGAGTCCGGATCGGCGCGCCAGGTGCCGACGGCATCGGCGGCGCGCGCGATGCCGGCGGACAGCAGCACGGCGGCGGACAGCAGGGTGGAAAGGATCAGGCGGCGCATGGGGCCGGCTCCGGGTTACCGACGATCCGGTCCGGATGACCCGACCCGGCCTCCGGGTCAAGCGCCACGGCCATGACCGGCATCTGGCTCGGCCTCGTCGCCGCGGTGGTGGCGACGTCGATGCTGTCCGGCGTGTTCGGCATGGCCGGCGGCATGCTGCTGATGGGCCTGATGGCCTGGCTCCTGCCGGTGGCGCAGGCGATGGTGCTGCACGGCACCGCCCAGGTGGTCGCCAATGGCTGGCGGGCCTGGCTGAACCGGCGCGACATCGACTGGCGGGTGGTCGCCCGCTACCTGGTCGGCGTCGGCGCCTCCGTCGGCCTGTTCCTCGTCGTCGCCTTCAGCCCGCCCAAGCCGCTGGTGTTCCTGCTGATGGGGCTGGTGCCGTTCAGCCAGCTGGTGGTGCCGAAGGGCCTGCTGCTCGACATCACCCGGCGCGGCCAGGCCCAGACCTGCGGCTTCCTCGTCAACTCGATCCAGCTGGTGGCCGGCGTCGCCGGGCCGCTGCTCGACGTGTTCTTCGTCCGCACCAACCTCACCCGGCACCAGGTGGTGGCGACCAAGGCGGTGTGCGCCGCCACCGGGCACATCGGCAAGCTGGTCTATTTCGGCGCGCTGCTGGGCGGCGGCACCGCGGGCCTGCCGGCCTGGCTGCCGGGTGCCCTGATCGTCGCCGCGATCCTCGGCACCGCCCTCGGCAAGCGCGTGCTGGACGGGCTGACCGACACCGGCTTCCGCCGCTGGAGCCGGGTCATCATCCTGGCGCTGGGCGCCGTCTACCTGGCCCAGGCGGCGTGGCTGATGCTGCGGCCGGCGGGCTGACCTGTGCGCCGCGAGTTTGACCACGGCCTCCCGCTCCGGTAGACGGAACGGCTTTTTCCGTTCGGGCCACACCCAGCATGGCGACGCAGCTCGCGACCGCGGCACCCCTGCCGGCCGCTTCCCTGCGCGCGGAGATCCGCGCCACGACGGCGCTCGCCCTGCCGCTGGCGCTGACCCAGCTCGGCCAGATCGCGATCAACACCACCGACGTGATCGTGCTCGGCCGGCTCAGCGCCGAGGCACTGGCCGCGGCGGCGCTGGCGATCGCCCTGTTCCACGTCATCCTGGTCAGCTGCATCGGCGTGGTCATGGCGACCTCGCCGCTGGTGGCGCAGGCGCTGGGCGGCGGCCGGCCGCTGCGGCTGCGGCGGACGGTGCGGCAGGGCCTGTGGGTGGCGCTGGCGATCTCCGTACCCTGCCTGGTGCTGCTGTGGTTCACCAGCGAGTTCCTCGAGCTGATCGGCCAGGACCCGGTGCTGGCCGCCAACGCCGAGACGCTGATGCACGCGCTGATGTGGAGCCTGCCCTGGGCGCTGGGCCTCATCGTCATGCGCAACTTCGTCACCGCCTTCGAGCGCACGGCACCGGTGGTGGTGGTGATGCTGAGCGGCGTGGTCGTGAACGCGCTGCTGAACTGGGTGCTGGTGTTCGGCCATCTCGGATTCCCGGCGCTGGGCCTGACCGGCTCGGGCCTCGCCTCGACGCTGGTGAACCTCGCCATGTTCGTGGCGCTGTCGATCTACGCCGCCAACGTCCGGCCCTACCGGCGCTACGCCGTGTTCGGCCGGCTGGCCGAGGCCGACTGGCCGATGTTCCGCGACATCCTGAAGCTCGGCCTGCCGATCGGTGCGACCCTGCTCATGGAGGTCGGGCTGTTCACCGGGGCCGCCTTCCTGATGGGCTGGATCGGCCCGGCCCAGGTCGCGGCGCACCAGATCGCCATCCAGATCGCCAGCACCTCGTTCATGGTGCCGCTGGGCGTGTCGATGGCGGCGACGGTGCGGGTCGGCCTCGCCGCCGGGGCCGGCGACATGGCGGCGGCGCGGCGCGCCGGCTTCGTCGCCTGCGCCATGGGCGTCGCCTTCATGGGCGGCTGCGGCGTGCTGTTCTGGCTGGCCCCGGACTGGCTGGTCAGCCACTTCCTGCACGAGGGCGACCCGGCGGCGCCGGTGGTGCTGGGGCTGGCCGCCGGCTTCCTGCGCATCGCCGCCTTCTTCCAGCTGATCGACGGCCTGCAGGTCATCGCCATGGGGGCGCTGCGCGGCATCCGCGACACCCGCGTGCCGCTGCTGATCGCCGGCTTCGGCTACTGGGTGATCGGCTTCCCGGCCTGCCTCGTGCTCGGCTTCTGGGCCGGGCTCGGCGGCTTCGGCATCTGGATGGGCCTCGCCATCGGCCTCGCCGCTGTCGGCGTGCCGCTGGCCTGGCGCTTCCATCGGCTGTGCCATTGAGCCGAATGCATCCGGGGCGTGCATTGCCAAGGGCTCGCCTTGTCATCTAGGACACCGCCACGGCCGTAGAAGCAGGCCGTGGCAGCCGTCAGAGCCGGGAGGGGCGATGCGGGTCGGCATTCCGAAGGAGCGTCGCGAGCATGAGTCGCGCTGCGCGGCTTCGCCGGAGACGGTGAAGAAGCTGGCCGGCATGGGCCTCGAGGTCGCGGTCGAGCGCGGCGCCGGGGCCGGTGCGGCGATCAGCGACCAGGCGTTCGCCGATGCCGGCGGCACCCTCGTCGACAGCGCCGCCGAGGCGTTCGCCGGCGAGGTGGTGCTCAAGGTGCAGCGCCCGACCGACGCCGAGATGGCCATGCTGAAGCCGGGCCAGATCCTGGTCGGCATGCTCGACCCCTACATGAACAAGGAGCAGGTCGAGGCCTACGGCAAGGCCGGCGTCGCCGCCTTCGCCCTCGAGCTGCTGCCGCGCACGACCCGCGGCCAGGCCATGGACGTGCTCTCGAGCCAGGCCAACCTCGCCGGCTACAAGGCCGTCATCGACGCCATGGCGGCCTACAGCCGCGTGCTGCCGATGATGATGACCGCCGCCGGCACGGTGACGCCGGCCAAGATCTTCATCCTCGGCGCCGGCGTCGCCGGCCTGCAGGCGATCGCCACCGCCCGGCGCATGGGCGCGGTCGTGACCGCCACCGACGTGCGCCCGGCGGCCAAGCAGGAGATCGAGAGCCTGGGGGCCAAGTTCGTCGGCTTCATCCCCGAGGGTGCGGCCACCGCCGGCGGCTACGCCCGCCCGCTGACGCCCGAGGAGCAGGCCAAGCAGGCCGAGATGGTGGCCGAGCACCTGAAGACCCAGGACATCGTCATCACCACGGCCCAGGTGCCGGGGCGCAAGGCGCCGCGGATCATCACCGCGGCCATGGTCGCCTCGATGAAGCCGGGCTCGGTGGTGCTCGACATGGCGGCCGAGAGCGGCGGCAACGTCGAGGGCAGCGAGCCCGGCGGCACCGTCCAGGCCGGCCACGTCACCATCGTCGGCGCCCGCAACCTGCCGGCCCGCCTGGCCCCCGCCACGACCGTGCTCTACGCCAAGAACCTGCTGAACTTCATGGGCCTGCTGGTGAAGAAGGGGCCGGAGCTGGTGATCGACACCAACGACGACCTCGTCGCCGGCACCCTGCTCACCAAGGACGGGCAGGTCGTCCACAAGAACTTCATCCCCGCCGCCGCGGCCTGAGGGAGACGGACCGATGGAAGCGATCGACGTCGGCGTGATGAACCTCATCATCTTCGTGCTGGCGATCTTCGTCGGCTACTACGTCGTCTGGTCGGTGACGCCGGCGCTGCACACGCCGCTGATGTCCGTCACCAACGCGATCTCGAGCGTGATCATCGTCGGCGCGCTGATCGCCGCCGGGTCGGGCTCGGGCTGGTCGATGTTCTTCGGGTTCCTCGCCATCATCCTGGCGGCGGTGAACATCTTCGGCGGGTTCGCCGTGACCGAGCGCATGCTCGCCATGTTCAAGAAGCGGAGCTGAGGCCGCCCCGATGAGCACCAACCTCGCCGCGGTCGGCTACCTGGTCGCTGCCGTCTGCTTCATCATGGCGCTGCGCGGCCTGTCCAGCGCCGCCACCAGCCGCATGGGCAACCGCTACGGCATGGCCGGCATGGCCATCGCCGTCGCCATCACCCTGCTCGCCCTGTCGCACCCCGGGCCGATCAGCTACCTGCTGATCATCCTCGGCATCGCCATCGGCGGCGGCATCGGCTTCATCGTCGCCAAGCGGATCGAGATGACGGCGATGCCGCAGCTCGTCGCCGCCTTCCACTCGCTGGTCGGCCTCGCCGCCGTGTTCGTCGCGGCCGCAGCCTTCCTCAACCCCGGCGACTTCCACATCACCAACCCCGACGGCACCATCAAGGGCCTGTCGCTCGCCGAGATGGGCCTCGGCACGATCATCGGTGCGATCACCTTCTCGGGCTCGCTGATCGCCTTCGGCAAGCTGCAGGCGAAGCTGCCGCCGGCGGTCGAGAACGCGCTGGGCCCGCTCAAGGGCATCGTCACCGCGGCGATGTCGAGCAAGCCGATCCTCCTGCCCGGCCGCCACGTCATCAACATCGCGGTCGGCCTCGCCATCCTCGTGCTGCTGGTGCTGTTCGTCCGCGGCGAGTCGGGC
>JAXMCM010000034.1:0-28715 GCA_046349355.1 Geminicoccaceae bacterium | reverse complement strand
CAGGCGCGTCCTCCGCCCCGGCGACGGCATCTTCATCCCGGCGGGCGTCGTCCACGCCTCGTTCAACCCGACCGACCGCCCCTGCCGCTTCGTCGCCATCCTCGGCCCCTGCGTCGGCGAGGCCGGCTACGAGGCGGTCGAGGTCGCCGACCAGGCGCCGTGGAAGGACCTGCGCTGAGGCGGCTCAGCCGCGGCCGGTGACCGGCACCGCGGCCCCGTTGACGGCCCTCGCCGCCGGCGACAGCAGGAAGGCGATCACCGCCGCGATGTCGGCAGGATCAACCCAGCCGCTGCGGTCGGCGTCGGGCATGGCCGCACGGTTGGCCGGCGTGTCGATGGTCCCGGGCAGCACCGCGTTGACCCGCAGCCCCTGCGCCTTGGTCTCGGCGGCCAGGCTCTCGGTCAGGCGCAGCACCGCCGCCTTGCTGGCGCTGTAGGCGGCGAGCCCGCCCGGCGCCTTCAGCGCCGCCCCGGCGCCGACATTGACGATCGCACCGTCGCCCTGCCGCAGCATCGCCGGCAGCACCGCCCGGCAGGCCAGCAGCGTCGTCCGCAGGTTGATCGCCATCATCCGGTCCCACACCGCGAGCTCGTCCTCCGCCCCGGCCCCGCCCATGGCGAAGCCGCCGGCGACGTTGGCCAGCCCGTCGATCCGCCCGAACCGGCCGAGCGCGGTCGCCGCGACGCCGGCCATCGCCCCGTCGGCGGCGAGGTCGATGCCGCCGCACAGGATGTGCTCCGGGCTGCCGCCGAGCTCCGGGAACTCGGCCGCCAGCCGGTCGGTGGCACGGTCGACCAGCACCGTCCGTGCCCCGCCCTGCCGCAGCGCCGTCGCCACCGCCCGGCCCAGCGCCCCGGCCGCCCCGGTCACCAGCACCACCCGCCCGTCGAGCCCGTCCGTCATCCTCAGCCCTCCTGCACCAGCCGCCGCAGCGCCGCGTCGACCGCCGCCGCCGTGTCCGGCCAGTCCGGCAGCTTCGCCCGCAGCCGCAAGGCACCCTCGCGCAGCCGGGCGCGGACCTCGTCCGAGCCGATGACCTCGGCCAGCGCCGCCTGTAGCGCCGCTGTGTCGCCGACCGGCACGATCCGCGCCGCCGAGCCGTCCAGCCAGTCGGTCACCGCCCCCGCCGCCGTCGTCACCACCGGCACGCCGCGCGCCACCGCCTCGGCCAGGGCCATGCCGTAGCCCTCGTGCCGCGACGCCGACACGGCGATGTCGGTGCCCTGCCACAGCCGCTCCAGCGAGTCGTCGTCGAGCTCGCCGAGGATCAGGATGCGGTCGGCGAGGCCGCTGTCGGCGACCTGGGCGCGCAGCCGCTGGACGTAGGCCGGGGCCCGCGCCGTGTCGCCGACGATCCGCAGCCGCCACGGCAGCCGCTGCAGCCCGGCCAGCGCCGCCACCAGCGCCGGATGGTCCTTGCGCGGCACCAGGGCGCCGAGTGCTGTCAGGCGGACGTCGTCCTCCTCCTCCGGCTCCACCGCCGCCCGCCGCTCGGTCCCCGGCGGCGCCACGACGATCCGCCCGGCCGGCACGTCGTAGGTCTCCTGCAGCGTCCGCGCCGTCGTCGCCGAGGTGGCGACGACCAGCCGCATCGCCGCCAGCGCGTTCCGCTCGCCGGCGAAGAAGGGGCTCGCCCGGTCGATCCGGCCGTCGCCCTCCTGGGCCAGCGGGTGGTGCAGCACCATGACCAGCCGCAGCCGGTCCGCCTCGGCGGCCATGAGGTCGGGCAGCACGCTGAGGCAGAGCTGGTCGGACAGCAGCAGCGTGCCGTCGGGCAGCGCCCGCAGCGCCGCCGCCGTCGCCGCCCGGGCCGCCGGCTCCGGGTTGGGGAAGCCGGCCGGCAGGGTCAGCCGCTCGACCTGCCAGCCGCGGCCGGCGAGGCCGTCGGCGAGCTGCTGGTCGTAGACCCAGCCGCCGGTCCGCCGGGCGTAGTCGGCCGACAGCGCGAACACCAGCGACCCCGTCGTTCCCATCCTCGCCCCCTCCGGCAGTCGCTGGCAGATTTGCCACAGTTGCCCATTCTGTGCCTTCGCCGGGACTAGGCAAGGCCCTCGCTGTAGCCGGCGGATGCGACAATCGGCCTATCCACCGCCTGGCGCCGCCCGGGCCGCCGCAGCGACCCGCCCGATGGATAGGCCGCTGGTCCTGTCAACCCGGCGGGACAGGCCTTGCCGTCCGTTCCTGCGCTTTCACTTTAACTGTGTCGGCCAATCGGCTCTTCTTCACCACCATGAATGCTCGTCAGCCCAGTCGGAAGACAGCGCAGGAGAGGCTCCGGGACGCCCGTCGTCCGGATTGCGTCCTTGCCGCTGGGACGGCATGCCGGTCGGCCGGGAGGCGTCGTTGCGCGGCTGGCTGAGGTTCGCGCTGGGCCTGGCGACGCTGGGCGTGCTGGTCGTCCTCGTCGACTGGCAGCTCGCCCTGTCGCGCATCGCTGCCGCCGAGCACAGCTACACCATCGCCGCCATCGTCGTGGGCATGACCGGCCTGCTGTTCGCCGCCCTGCGCTGGTGGCAGGTGGTGCTCGGCAGCCGTGCCTGGATGCCGCTGTCGGCCGCCATCCGCGTCCACTGGGCCGGCGTGTTCTGGAACCAGTTCCTGCCGACCGGGTTCGGCGGCGACATCGTCCGCTTCACCCTCGGCCGGCACTATGTCCGCGCCTCGACCGTCGCCGCCTCGATCATGGTCGAGCGCCTGACCGGCCTGATCGTCGTGCTGATGCTGGCGTGGATCGCCGCCACCGGCTGGGCCGCGCACCTGGGTGCCACCACCGCCGAGCTGTCCTACGCCGGCGTCGCCATGGCCAGCGCCGCCGTCGCCCTGGTCGTCTTCGGCACCGTCGCCGTCACCATGTGGCTGGGCGTCGGCCACCGCTACGTCGTCTTCGTCCTGCGCTTCCTGCCGGCGCCGATCCGCATCCGGCTGACCGCGCTCGGCGAGGCCCTGGCCGTCTACATCGACCGCCCGTCGGTGCTGGTGCGCGCCGGGCTGATGTCCCTGCCCTGCCACTTCGCCACGTTCCTCGTGCAGTTCCTCGTCCTGCGCGCCGTCGGCGCGCCGATCGGCCTGGGCGAGGTGCTGCTGGTGGCACCGCTGATGCCGCTTGTCGGCCTCGTGGCGCTCACCCCCAACGGCATCGGCATCACCGAGGCGGTGTTCGTGGCCCTCTACCTGCCGCTCGGCGTCCCGCCCGACATGGCGCTGGCGGCCGCGGCGCTGCGCCGCCTCACCGATCTCGCCGCGGCCTCGGGCGGCGGCATCACCTGGCTCACCGTCGGCAGCCGCGAGCGCGCCGCCGCCCGCCAGGAGCAGCGCCGCTTCGCGCGGACCAGCTAGCCGAGCAGCAGTCCGGGCAGCGGCCGCAGGTCGGGGAGCACCGCCTCCGGCGCCGCCGGGAGCCGTTCCGCCGGCGCTCCGGTCCGGTCGATGCGGAACACCCGCAGCCCGAACGCCGCCGCGCCGTAGCCGTCCCAGCCGTTGGCGCTGACGAAGGCGATCCGCCGCGGCGGCAGGTCGAGCTCGCCGCAGGCCAGGGCGTAGACCGCCGGCGCCGGCTTGTAGACGCCGACATCCTCCACGGACAGGACCCTGGCGAAGCGGCCGGCAAGGCCGCCGGCCTCGATCGCGGCCCGCAGCATGCCGGGCTCGCCGTTCGACAGGATGGCGAGGCGCAGGCCGCCGGCGTCCAGCGCCGCGAGCACCTCGGCGACCTCGGGATAGGGCCGCAGCGTCCGGTAGGCGGCGAGCAGGCGGTCGCGCCGGGCCGGGTCGGCCAGACCCAGCGCCTCCAGCGCGTAGTCGAGGCTGTCGCCGGTGACCTGCCAGAAGTCGGCGTGCTGCCCGGCGAGGCTGCGGACCCACGTGTACTCGAGCTGCTTGCGCCGCCACAGCTCGCCCAGCTGCCGGCCACGGTCGCCCAGCGCCTGCTCCTCGCCGCGCAGGGCCGAGGCGAGGTCGAACAGCGTCCCGTAGGCGTCGAAGACGACGGCATCGACCATCGCCGTCAGCTGCGCACCGCCTGGCCCTCGACCGCCTCGACGTCGAAGGCGGCCGCCATCAGCGCCTTGGTGTAGGGGTGCCGCGGCGCGGCGAACAGCTCGGTGGCGGGCCCGTGCTCGACCACCTTGCCGTCCTTCATCACCATGACCTGGTGGCTCAGCGCGCGGACGACGCGCAGGTCGTGGCTGATGAACAGGTAGGCGAGGCCGTGGCGCTGCTGCAGGTCGCGCAGGAGCGCCACGATCTGCGCCTGCACCGACATGTCCAGCGCCGAGGTCGGCTCGTCGAGGACGACCAGGCGCGGCCGCAGGACCATGGCCCGGGCGATGCTGATGCGCTGCCGCTGGCCGCCGGAGAACTCGTGCGGGTAGCGGTCCATCGTCGCCGGGTCGAGGCCGACCTCCTGCAGGATGGCGGCGACCAGTCCCCGGCGGCCGGCGCGGTCGCCGCCGAGCCCGTGCAGCTTCAGCCCCTCCTCGACGATCTCGCCGACCGACAGCCGCGGGCTGAGGCTGCCGTAGGGGTCCTGGAAGACGATCTGCATCTGCCGGCGCAAGGGCCGCATCTGCCGCCACGACCAGCCCTGGATCGACTGCCCCTCGAAGCGGATCTCGCCGGTGCTGCCGAGCAGCCGCAGCACCGCCATGGCCAGCGTCGTCTTGCCGGACCCGCTCTCGCCGACGACGCCCACGGTCTCGCCGGCGCGCACGCTGAGGTCGACGCCGTCGACGGCGCGGATGACGTCGACGGTGCGCTTCAGCAGGCCGCGCTGGATCGGAAAGTGGACCTTGAGGTCGTCCGCCCGGACCACCTCCGCCGCGGCGCCGGCGAGCGGCAGGGCGGTGCCCTTGGGCTCGGCGTCGAGCAGCATGCGGGTGTAGGGATGGCGCGGGGAGCCGAACACGTCGGCGACGTCGCCCTGCTCGACGATCAGCCCGTCCTTCATCACCGCCACCTCGTGCGCCACCTTGCGGACGATGGTGAGGTCGTGGGTGATCAGCAGGATGGCCATGCCGAGGCGCTGCTGCAGCTCGCCCAGGAGCTTGAGCAGCTGGGCCTGGATGGTGACGTCCAGCGCGGTGGTCGGCTCGTCGGCGATCAGCAGGTCCGGCTCGTTGGCCAGCGCCATCGCGATCATCACCCGCTGGCGCTGCCCGCCCGAGAGCTGGTGCGGGTAGGCGTCCAGCCGCTTCTCGGCGTCCTGGAGGCGGACGAGGCGCAGCAGCTCCAGCACCCGCTCGCGCGCCGCCCGGCCGGTCAGGCCGCGGTGGAGCAGCAGCACCTCGCCGATCTGCTTCTCGATGGTGTGCAGCGGGTTCAGCGAGGTCATCGGCTCCTGGAAGACCATGCCGATGCGGTTGCCGCGGATCCGCCGCAGCACCGCCTCGCCGGCGCCGACCAGCTCCTGGCCGTCGAGGCGGATGCTGCCGGTCGGGTGGAAGGCGCGCGGGTAGGGCAGCAGCTGCATGATCGACAGCGCCGTCACCGACTTGCCCGAGCCGCTCTCGCCGACCACCGCCAGGGTGCGGCCGCGGTCGAGGCGGAAGCTGGCCTGGCGCACCGCCTCGACATCGCGGCCCTCGAGCCGGAAGGTGACGGCGAGGTCGCTGACCTCGAGCAGGCTCACCGGCCGCCTCCGTCGGCGAAGACCTTGCGCGGGTCGAAGGCGTCGCGGACCGCCTCGCCGACGAACACCAGCAGCGACAGGGTCAGGCCCAGCACGACGAAGCCGCTGATGCCGAGCCACGGCGCCTGGAGGTTGTTCTTGCCCTGCTGCAGCAGCTCGCCCAGCGACGGCGAGCCGGGCGGCAGGCCGAAGCCCAGGAAGTCGAGCGAGGTCAGCGTCGTGATCGAGCCGTTCAGCAGGAACGGCAGGAAGGTCAGCGACGAGACCATGGCGTTGGGCAGCATGTGCCGGAACATGATGGTGGCGTTGCCGACGCCCAGCGCCCGGGCGGCGCGCACGAAGTCGAGGTTGCGGGCGCGCAGGAACTCGGCGCGGACGAGGTCGACGAGGCTCATCCAGGAGAACAGCAGCATCAGCCCCAGCACCGTCCAGAAGCCCGGCACGATCAGGCTCGACATGATGATGAGCAGGTACAGGATCGGCAGCCCGCCCCAGACCTCCATGAAGCGCTGCAGGCCGAGGTCGACCCAGCCGCCGAAATAGCCCTGCACCGCCCCGGCGGCGATGCCGACGACGGTGCTGAACAGGGTCAGCAGCAGGCCGAACAGCACCGAGATGCGAAAGCCGTAGATGATCCGGGCGACGACGTCGCGGGCCTGGTCGTCGGTGCCGAGCCAGTTCTGCGCGCTGGGCGGCGACGGGGCGCGGTCGCCGGGCAGGTCCTTGACCACCGTGTCGTAGCTGTAGGGGATCGGCGGCCAGACGATCCAGCCCTTCTCGGCGATCAGCGCCTGCACCTCGGGATCGCCGTACTCGGCCTCGGTCTCGAAGATGCCGCCGAAGGTCGTCTCCGGATAGGCGACCAGCACCGGGACGTAGAACTGGCCGTCGTAGCGGACCAGCAGCGGGCGGTCGTTGGCGATGAACTCGGCGAACAGCGAGACGACGAACAGGACGAGGAAGATCCAGAACGACCACCAGCCGCGGCGGTTGGCGCGGAAGTTGGCGAGCCGGCGCTGCCCCATCGGCCCGAGGCGCCACCAGCGACGCGCCGGCGGCGGGGCGGCGAAGGCCAGCGTGGCGCTCATGCCGCCCGCCGGTCGAAGTCGATCCGCGGGTCGACCAGCACGTAGGTCAGGTCGGAGACGATCTTCAGCACCAGCCCCATCAGGGTGAAGATGTAGAGCGTGCCGAAGATCAGCGGGTAGTCGCGGTTGAGCGTGGCCTCGTAGCCGAGCAGGCCCAGGCCATCGAGCGAGAAGATGATCTCGATCAGCAGCGCCCCGGTGAACAGCACCGAGACGAAGGCCGCGGGGAAGCCGGCGATCACGATCAGCATCGCGTTGCGGAAGACGTGGCCGTAGAGCACCTGCCGCTCGCCCAGGCCCTTGGCGCGGGCGGTGACGACGTACTGCTTGCCGATCTCCTCGATGAAGCTGTTCTTGGTCAGCATGGTCAGCGTGGCGAAGCTGCCGACCAGCATGGCCAGCACCGGCAGCACCATGTGCCAGAGATAGTCGACGATCCGCGCCGGCCAGCTCAGGCTCTGCCAGTTGTCCGAGACGAGGCCGCGCAACGGGAACCACTGCAGGTAGCTGCCGCCGGCGAACAGCACGATCAGCAGCACCGCCAGCAGGAAGGACGGAATGGCGTAGCCGACGATGATGACGCCGCTGCTCCAGACGTCGAAGCGCGTGCCGTCGCGCACCGCCTTGCGGATCCCCAGCGGGATCGAGACGAGGTAGGTGATCAGCGTCGTCCAGACGCCCAGCGAGATCGACACCGGCATCTTCTCGACGATCAGGTCGATCACCGAGCGCGAGCGGAAATAGCTCTCGCCGAAGTCGAAGCGCAGGTAGTTCCAGACCATGGTCAGGAAGCGCTCGAGCGGCGGCTTGTCGAAGCCGAACTGGCGCTCGAGGTCGGCGATGAAGGCCGGGTCGAGGCCGCGGGCGCCGCGGTAGCGCGAGGCGACGCCGCCGGCGTCACCGGCCGGCGAGGCCGAGGAGGTTCCGGCCTCGCTCGTGGCCCCGCCGCCGGTCAGCCGGTCGGTGGCGCTGCCGGCCTTGCCTGACACCTCGGCCAGCACCCGCTCGACCGGCCCGCCCGGTGCCGCCTGCACGATCAGGAAGTTGACGAGCATGATCCCGAGCAGGGTCGGGATGACCAGGAGCAGGCGCCGGACGATGTAGGCCAGCATCGGGTTGCGTCAGCCGGCGGACATCCCGAGGGCCTTGCGCCGCTCGGCGAGCTGCGCCGCCTTCGCCGGGTCGATCCACCAGGCGAACAGGTCGAGGCCGTACTGCGGCGCCACCGGCGACCGCCCGAACTTGTCCCAGTAGGCGACGCGGGTCACCCGGTTGTACCAGTGCGGGATGATGTAGAACGACCATTGCAGGACGCGGTCGAGCGCCCGGCAGGCGGCGACCAGGTCCTCGCGCGACGGTGCCTGGATGATCCGGTCGATCAGCGCGTCGACCACCGGGTCCTTGATGCCGATGAGGTTGCGGCTTCCCGGCATGTCGGCGGCGGCACTGCCCCAGAAGTCGCGCTGCTCGTTGCCCGGCGAGACGCTCTGCCCCCAGATGTTGGTGATCATGTCGAAGTCGAAGTTGTCGACGCGACGCTGGTACTGGGCGTCGTCGACGCTGCGCATCGTGACGGTGACGCCCAGCCGCTCGAGGCTCTTCACGAACGGGCCGGAGATCCGCTCGAACAGGCCGCCCTGGTCGAGCATCAGCTCGAAGGCCATGGGCGTGCCGGTCGCCGTCTCGACCAGCTTGCCGTCCTTGATCTCCCAGCCGGCGGCCTTGAACAGGGCCACCGCCTTGCGCAGGTTCTCGCGGTTGTTGCCGGAGCCGTCGGTCACCGGCGGGGCATAGGCCTCGGTGAAGACCTGGTCCGGGATCTTGCCGCGGAACGGCTCGAGCAGCGCCAGCTCCTCGGGCGACGGCAGCCCGGTCGCCGCCAGCTCGGTGTTCTCGAAGTAGCTGCGGGTGCGGACATAGGCGTCGTAGAATAGCGTCTTGTTGGTCCACTCGAAGTCGAAGGCGTAGCCCAGCGCCTCGCGGACCCGCGGATCCTTGAAGATCGGCCGGCGGATGTTGAAGACGAAGCCCTGCACCCCGCCGCCGCCGCGCTGCTCGATCTCCTCCTTGACGATCAGCCCCTTGTCGAGCGCCGGTCCCTGGTAGCCGGTAGCCCAGAAGCGCGAGCTGTTCTCGATCCGCAGGTCGAGCTGGCCGGCCTTGAACGCCTCCAGCAGGACATTGGGGTCGCGATAGTAGTCGTAGCGGATCTCGTCGAAGTTGTAGCGCCCGTTCATCACCGGCACCTTCGCGCCCCAGTAGGCGGGGTCGCGCTCGTAGAGGATGGTGCGGCCGGCCTCGAGCGACTTCACCTTGTAGGGGCCGCTGCCGAGCAGGATGTCGAGCGACGAGCGCTCGAAGTCCCGGCCCTCCCACCAGTGCTTCGGCAGCACCGGCATCTGGCCGATGATCAGCGGCAGCTCGCGGTTGGTGCCGCCGTCGAACACGAAGCGGACCTTGCCGGGGCCGGCGGCCTCGGCGCCTTTCACGTTGGCGTAGTAGGCGCGGTAGAACGGCGCTCCCTTGGTGCGCAGCGTCTCCATCGACCAGATGACGTCGTCGACGGTGATCGGCGTGCCGTCCTGCCAGCGCGCCTCCGGCCGCAGCTCGAAGGCGACCCAGGAGCGGTCCTCGGGCACCTCGATGGCCTGGGCGATCAGGCCGTACTCGGTGAACGGCTCGTCGTTCGACTGCACGGTCAGCGTGTCGAAGACGAGGCTCATGCCCGAGGCGGGATCGCCCTTCAGGATGAAGGGGTTGAGGCTGTCGAACGTGCCGATGGCGCCGAGCGTCAGGCGGCCGCCCCTGGGCGCGTTGGGGTCGGCATAGTCGAAATGGGTGAAGCCCGGGCCGTACTTCGGGCTGCCGTGCATGGCGAAGCCTTCCTCGCCGACCGGCCCGTCGGCGCGGGCGAGGCGAAGCGGCAGCACCGAGACGGCACTGGCGACGGCGAGGAACTCGCGACGGGAGACGCGCATCGTGGTCCCTTCGGGATGCAGGAAGGGCCCCCGCCGGCGGGGGCCGCGGGCGCAAGCTAGTGCCTCGGCCGCCTAAAGGGTAGTTGCGGCCGGATGACGGTTAGGCAAGGTCGAGGAGGGCCTTGGCCGCCGCATGGACGCGCGGGTCGCCGGCAGCGATCACCCGGCCGTCAGACTGCATGGTCAGCGCCTGCCCCTGCCAGTCGGTGAGCATCCCGCCGGCGCCGAGCACGACCGGGACCAGCGCCATGTAGTCATAGGGGGCGAGGCTGGCCTCGACGACAAGGTCGGCGAAGCCCATGGCCATCAGGCCGTAGGCGTAGCAGTCGCCACCGAACATCGGCAGGCGGACCGCACGCTCGACGCGCTGGAACGCGGTCAGCTGGGCCTCGGTCGAGAACATCCGCGGACTGGTCACGAACAGCACCGCGTCGTCGATCCGGGCGCAGCTGCGGACGCGGATCGGCTTGCCGTTGTGCGTCGACGGCGCGCCGGCGACGCCGACCCAGCGCTCGCCGATGATCGCCTGGTCGATGATGCCGACCACCGGCACGCCGTTGTGCAGGAGCGCGATCAGCGTGCCAAACAGCGGCCGGCCGGTGATGAACGACTTGGTGCCGTCGATCGGGTCGAGCACCCAGACCCATTCGGCGTCGAGGCTGTCGGCCCCGTGCTCCTCGCCGAGGATGCCGTGCGACGGGCAGTGGCGGCCGATCAGCTCGCGCATCGCCGCCTCGGACTCGCGGTCGGCGATGGTGACCGGGCTCTCGTCGGCCTTGGTGTCGACCGCGACCGGCGTGCGGAAGTAACGGCGCTGGACGGCGCCGGCGGCGTCGGCGAGTTGGTGGGCGAGCCGGACGAACTCGGCCGGTGCGGCGGTCACTGCGCCGCCGGCAGCTCGACCGGAGAGTCGGACAGGGTGCGCAGGTAGGCGAGCAGGTCGGCCCGCTCGGTGTCCTTGCTCAGGCCGGCGAAGCTCATCTTGGTGCCGGGCATGTAGTCCTTCGGCGCCGTGATGAAGTGGTTCAGGTCATCCCAGGTCCAGTTGCCGCCGTGCCCGGCCATCGCCTCGGAATAGGCGAAGCCCTCGTGCTTGCCGACCGGGCGGCCGACGACGCCCCACAGGTTCGGGCCGACCTTGTTCGGGCCGCCATTGCTGAAGTCGTGGCAGGAGGCGCACTTCTTGGAGACCTTCTCGCCCGCTTCGGCGCTGGCGGCAGCGAGCAGGACCGGCAGCGGCGTCTCGGGCGTGGCCTCGGCCGCCTCGGTCTCGGCGGCCGTGGTGTCCTCGACTGCCACCTTGAACACCGGCTCCTCGAGCATGTGCGGCGAGTAGAGGATGCGCGAGGCGAAGCCGGCTCCCGAGGCGATGATCCCGGCTGTCAGGATGGCGCCCAAGACCTTGTTGCCTTCGAGAGACGATGCCATAGGACTGCCAACCCTCACTGCCGCCGCGCCACGGGCTGTCCCCGGACGCATGTCCGAGGGGGTCGGTAGAACGCCGCTCCACGCGGTGTCAAGCTGACCAGAAGGCGCACAGGCAGACCGGGCGCAGGAGTGGAAATCGTGTCCCGACCGACCGCTGGCGGCGCCACCGCCGTCGTGATTCCGGCCCGCCTCGCCGCCACCAGGCTGCCGCGCAAGCCGCTGCTCCCCATCGCCGGCGAGCCGATGATCGTGCAGGTCTGGCGCCGCGCCATCGAGGCCGGTGTCGGCCCGGTGTTCGTCGCCTGCGCCGACGCCGAGATCGTCGACGCGGTCCGCGCCGCCGGCGGCGAGGCGGTGCTGACCGATCCGGCGCTGCCGTCGGGCACCGACCGGGTCAACGAGGCCATCCGCAAGGTCGACCCGCAGGGCCGCTTTGCGCGGGTGATCAACCTGCAGGGCGACATGCCGACGCTCGACCCGACGGTCCTGCGCCTCGTCCTCGAGCCGCTGGACGCGCTCGCGGTCGACATCGGCACGCTGGCCAACGCCACCGAGGACGAGCACGAGCGGACCGACCCGAACGTGGTCAAGGCGATCGTCAGCTTCCCGCCCGAGCGCCCGCGCCTCGGCCGTGCCCTCTACTTCACCCGGGCGACGGCACCGACCGGACCCGGGCCCGTCTACCATCACATCGGCATCTACGCCTTCGACCGCGCCACGCTCGAGCGGTTCTGCGCCCTGCCGCCCAGCCCGCTGGAGCAGCGCGAGCGCCTCGAGCAGCTGCGCGGGCTCGAGGCCGGCATGAGCATCGGCGTGCGCCTCGTCGACGCGGTGCCGTTCGGCGTCGACACGCCGGCCGACCTCGAGAAGGCCCGCCGCATCCTGGAGTCCCGATGAGCCGTCAAGAACCGCTGGCCTGGCCCGACGTCCCGCCGGACCGGATCGTCGCCTTCCAGGGCGTGCCCGGCGCCTACTCGCACCTCGCCTGCCGCGCCCGCTTTCCCGAGATGCAGGCCGGGCCCTGCTACTCGTTCGAGGACGCCTTCGCCGCAGTCCGCGAGGGCCGGGCGAAGCTGGCGATGATTCCGGTCGACAACACCGTCGCCGGCCGGGTCGCCGACGTGCACCACCTGATGCCGCACGGCGGGCTGCACATCATCGGCGAGCACTTCCTGCGGGTGAACCACCAGCTGCTGGCCGTGCGCGGCGCCAGCCTCGACGGCATCCGGACCGTCGAGTCGCACACCCACGCGCTCGGCCAGTGCCGCAACTTCCTGCGCCGCCACAAGCTGGCCGCGGTGGTCGTCGCCGACACCGCCGGCGGTGCGGCCGAGGTCGCCCGCAGCGGCGACCCGACCCGAGCCGCCATCGCCTCGGCGATCGCGGCCGAGATCTACGACCTGCAGATCCTCGCCTCCGACATCGAGGATGCGGCGCACAACACCACCCGCTTCCTCGTCCTGTCGCGCGAGCCCGTCCGGCCGCCGCCGAACAACGGGCCGGTGGTGACGACCTTCGTCTTCCGCGTCCGCAACGTCCCGGCGGCGCTGTACAAGGCGCTGGGCGGCTTCGCCACCAACGGCATCAACATGGTCAAGCTCGAGAGCTACATCGACGGGGCCTTCATGCAGGCCCGCTTCTACGTCGACGTGATGGGCCATCCCGAGGAGGAGCGGCTGGCCCTGGCGCTCGAGGAGCTGCAGTTCTTCGCCCACGACGTCGAGATCCTGGGCGTCTACCCGGCCGACCCGTTCCGCCAGGGATTCGGCGGATGAGCGACGCGCCGGCCAGGCTGCGGCGCCTGATCACCGGCTACCGGGTCAGCCAGGCGCTGCGCACGGTGGCCGAGCTCGGCATCGCCGACCTCGTGGCGGAAGCGCCGCGCAGCGCCAGCGCGCTTGCCGCCGCGACGGGCGTCGATCCCGACCGGCTGGAGCGCGTGCTGCGGCTGCTCGAGGCCGAGGGTGTCCTCGCCGAGACCGGTGGCGCCTGGCGGCTGACCGAGCTCGGCGAGCCCCTGCGCACCGACGCGCCGCAGTCGATGCACTGGCGGGCCATCAATGACGGCCAGCCGATGAACTGGCGGTGCTGGGAGGCGTTGCCGGAGGCGGTGCGCTCGGGCCAGACCGGCTGCGAGCTGGCGCATGGCAGGGCGCTGTTCGGCCGCCTCGCCGAGGACCCGGCGGCCGGTGCGGTGTTCGACCGGCTGATGGCCGAACAGTCGGCCGGCTGGGGCAAGGCGGTGGCGGACGCCTATCCGCTGGCGGGCCTGCGCACCGTGGTCGACGTCGGCGGCGGCCGCGGGGCGCTGCTCGCCGCCCTCCTTCGTGCCAATCCGGAGGTCGAGGGCGTGCTGTTCGACCAGCCGCACGTCGTGCCCGATGGCGAGAAGGCCTTCGCCGCCGCCGGGCTGGCCGAGCGTACCCTGGCCGCCGGCGGCGACTTCTTCGCCGCCGTGCCGCCGGGCGGCGACCTCTACCTGCTCAAGCAGGTGCTGCACGACTGGGACGACGAGCGCTGCCGGGTGATCCTCGGCAACTGCCGCGAGGCGATGACGGCCGAGGCCAGGCTGCTGATCGTCGAGGTGGCCACCGGGCCGGACGGGGCCGGCGCCTACGCCAACCATCTCGACGTGCACATGATGGTCCTGACCGGCGGCCGCGAGCGCAGCGTGCAACAGTACACAGCACTGCTGGAGGCGGCCGGCCTGCAGCTGACCCGGACCATCCCGACCGCCTGCGAGCTGCTACTGATCGAGGCCCGCCCGGCCTGACAGGGCGGCCGCCACCTTGCTGCGGGTCTCGCGGCCGAGTGCCGCGCAGATCGCCCGGCCGGCGGCGGCGACGGCGGCGAGGTCGACGCCCGTGCTCACGCCCATGCCGTCGAGCATGTAGACGACGTCCTCGGTGGCGACGTTGCCGGAGGCGCCCGGTGCATAGGGACAGCCGCCGAGCCCGGCGACCGAGCTGTCGACCACGGCCACGCCCAGCTCCAGCGCCGCCAGCACGTTGGCCAGCGCCTGGCCGTAGGTGTCGTGGGCGTGGATCGCCAGGGCCGCGACCGGCACCTCGGCCGTCACCGCCGCCAGCATGGCCGCGATCCGCCGCGGCGTGCCGACGCCGATGGTGTCGCCGAGGCTGATCTCGTAGCAGCCGAGCCCGTGCAGGGCGCCCGCCACGGAGGCGACCGCCGCCGGCTCCACCGCCCCCTCGTAGGGACAGCCGGCGACGCAGGAGACGTAGCCGCGCACCCGCAGCCCCTGCCCCAGCGCCCGTTCGGCCACCGGCCGGAAACGGTCGAGGCTCTCGGCGATGCTGCAGTTGATGTTGCGCCGCGAGAAGCTCTCGGACGCCGCCGCGAACACGGCGATCTCGTCGACACCGCAGCCGAGCGCCGCCTCCAGCCCCTTCTCGTTGGGCACCAGCACAGGGTAGCGCACGCCCGGGCGCCGCCGGATCGCCGCCAGCACCCCGGCACTGTCCGCCATCTGCGGCACCCAGCGCGGTGAGACGAAGGCCCCGGCCTCGACCGCCGGCAGGCCGGCCTCGGCCAGCGCCTCGACCAGCCGGACCTTGTCCTCCAGCGCCACCCGCCCGGGCTCGTTCTGCAGCCCGTCGCGCGGCCCCACCTCGACGATCCGGACCGCCGGCGGGACGCGGGCGAACGGATCGCTCACGGCTCGCCGTCCGCCTCGAGGTCGACCAGCCGGGTGCCTTCGGCCACCTGCTCGCCCTCGGCGACATGCACGGCGGCGATCCGGCCGGCGCGCGGCGCCTCGAAGCGCTGCTCCATCTTCATGGCCTCGAGCACGGCGATCGGCTGGCCCTTGGCGACGGTGTCGCCGACGGCGACGAACAGCCGGATCACCCGGCCTGGCATCGGCGCCGCAAGAGCGGAGTCGTCGGCGCCGCCCTCCTCGCCGGCATGCGCCGCGTCGGGCAGCGTGAACTCGAGCCGGCGGCCGCGCTGCACGAGGGTCAGCCGGTCGCCATGGCGGTGCGCGCGGTACGGCCGGCGGTGTCCGTCGACCTCACACCAGGGCCCGTCCGCCCCCGAGCCATGGCGGAGCGCCAGTGCGCGGCCGGCAACGGTGACGACGATGCTGTCCCCGGCTCCAGCCAGCGTCACCAGCTCGCTGCGGCCTTCGCTGGCGAGGCGGATGTGGCGGTGGCTCGGCCGGTTCATCCGCCAGCCGTCGGTGCGGTTCCACGGCGACACCCAGTCGGTCCCGGCGACCGGCACGGCTTTCGGCGGCGCAGCCGTCGCGGCGGCCAGGGCCGCGAGCACGAAGTCCTCGTCGCCCGCGGTCGCGGCCGGAAGGGCGGCGGCACCCTCGCGGTCGAGCCAGCCGGTGTCGACCGGGGCGTCGGCGAAGGGCGGCGCGCCGACGACGCGCTGCAGAAAGGCGAGGTTGGTGGCGGGGCCGACGACCACGCAGGCGGCCAGCGCCTCGCCCAGCCGGCGCAGGGCCGCCGGGCGGTCGGGCCCATGCACCACCAGCTTGGCGATCATCGGATCGTAGTAGGGCGTCACCTCGTCGCCCTGCTCGACCCCGGTCTCGACGCGCAGGTCGGCGGCCGGCGGTGGGAACCGCAGGATGTCGAGCCTTCCGGCCGAGGGCAAGTAGCCGCGCGCCGGGTCCTCGGCGTAGAGCCGCGCCTCGACGCTGTGACCGGCGCGGACGATCTGGTCTTGCCGCAGCGGCAGTGGCTCGCCGGCGGCGACGCGCAGCTGCCATTCGACGAGGTCGAGGCCGGTGATCATCTCGGTCACCGGGTGCTCGACCTGGAGGCGGGTGTTCATCTCGATGAAGTAGAAGGCGCCGTCGGCATCGAGCAGGAACTCCACGGTGCCGGCGCCGACATAGCCGACCGCCCTGGCGGCGGCGACGCCGGCAGCCCCCATGGCGGCGCGGGTCGCCTCCGGCAGGCCCGGCGCCGGCGCCTCCTCGACGATCTTCTGGTGGCGGCGCTGCAGCGAGCAGTCGCGCTCGAACAGGTGGACGGCGTTGCCGTGGCGGTCGCCGAACACCTGCACCTCGACGTGGCGCGGCCGGCGCAGGTACTTCTCGACGATCATCCGGTCGTCACCGAACGCCGCCGCGGCCTCGCGCCGCGCCGCCGCCAGCGCGTCGGGCAGCGCCGTCGCGTCGTCGACAACGCGCATCCCCTTGCCGCCGCCGCCGGCCGCCGCCTTGAGCAGCACCGGGATTCCGATGTCGCGGGCGGCCGCCGCCAGCACCGCCTCGGCCTGGTCGTCGGCGTCGTAGCCCGGCACCACCGGCACGCCGGCGTCGCGCATCAGCCGCTTCGCCCGGTCCTTGCCGCCCATGGCCTCGATGGCGTCCGGCGGCGGGCCGATCCAGACCAGCCCGGCCTCGCCCACCGCCCGGGCGAAGGCGGCGCGCTCCGACAGGAAGCCATAGCCCGGATGAACCGCCGCCGCCCCGGTCCGCCGTGCCGCCTCGAGCAGGGCCGGGATCGAGAGGTAGCTCTCCCGCGCGGGCGGCGGGCCGATCCGCACCGCCTCGTCGGCCATGCGGACGTGCAGCGCATTCCGGTCGGCGTCCGAGCAGACGGCGACGGTGCGCACGCCCAGGCGCCGGCAGGTCCGGATGATCCGGCAGGCGATCTCGCCGCGGTTGGCGATCAGCACCGACTCGAGCATGGGTGCGGGCACCTCCGCCGGCAGGATGGAGCGGAACGGCCTGCACCGCCAGTCCCCGGGCTGCTAGGCTCGGTCCGTCCAACGCGGGAGAGCGGCGTGGCGCGCGATCGGGCGCAGGCGCGAGGGGTCCGGGCGCTGGCGCCGCCGGCGCTGGCGACGCTCGTCCTCGCCGGTCTCGGTGCCCTGTGGACCGACCTCGCCCCGGCGCTGGCGATGCCGGTCGGCTCGTCCGTCGTCCGCTATGGCCAGATGGTGCTCGACGCGCTGGCGATCCTTGCCGGCGCCTGGCTGGTGATCCGGGTCGTCGACGTCCTGCTGTGGCACGGCCTCGTCCAGCGCCGGTCCGGCCGGCCGGCGCCGCGCCTGCTGGTCGACCTCTGCGCCGCGCTGGTCTGGATCGGCGCCCTCATCCTCGTCCTGGCGCTGGCGCTGCGGGTCGAGGTGGTCGGCATCGTCGCCACCTCCAGCGTGCTGCTGGCGGTCATCGGCTTCGCGCTGCGCGACATCATCGCCAGCCTGTTCGCCGGCATCGCGCTGTCGCTGGAGCGGCCGTACGGCATCGGCGACTGGATCGAGGTCGAGCCGGGTACGGTCGCCCGCGTCGAGCAGATCAGCTGGCTGACGACGCGTGCCACCAGCAAGGACGGCATCAACGTCGTCGTCCCCAACGCGCGGCTGACCAACCTGATCTGGCGCAACTACAGCCGGCCGCAGGCGGCCTGGCGCGACAGCATCCGGGTGCCGGTCGACTACGACGTGGCGGCGGAGCGGGTCGAGCAGGTCCTCCTGGCGGCGCTGCTCGACGTGCCGGCGGTCGACCAGGCCGAGCAGCCGCCGGACGTGAAGATCGCCGAGTTCGGCGAGCGCGGCTCGGTCTGGCTGGCCCGCTACTGGGTGACCGACTACGGCGTGCTCCAGGACGTCCGCTTCCTCGTGCAGAAGTCGATCCTGCGGCACCTGCACTATGCCGGCATCGAGATCGCCCGGCCGCGCATGGACGCCTACGAGCGGCAGCTGCCGCCGCCGCCGCGCGACCAGGCCGAGCTGGTCGAGCGCCTGCTCGCCGAGTGCGAGCTGTTCCGGACGCTGGATGCGGCGCACCGTGCCCGCATCGCCGCGACCGCCCGCCGCGTCGCCTGCCCGCGCGACGTCGCCGTGGTGCGCGAGGGCGAGCCCGGCAGCTCGATGTTCGTCGTCGGCCAGGGCCTGTTCCGGGTGAGCGTCAGGCTCGGCGACGGCACGACGGTGCCGGTCAACGCCATCGGTCCCGGCGGAATGTTCGGCGAGTTCTCGCTGCTGACGGGCGCACCGCGCAGCGCCACGGTGGTTCCGGCCGTCGACGGCGTCCTCTACGAGATCGCCAAGGAGGACGTCGCCGCGCTGCTTGCCGAATGCCCGGATGTCGCCCGCGACCTCAGCCACATCCTCGACGAGCGCCAGGCCCGCTCGCGCAACCTGCTGAGCGGCGGCGCCAGCCGCGAGGATCGCGACGACGACGAGGGCAGCGTCCTGGATCGGCTGCGCGCCTTCTTCGGACTATCCTAGCCTCCGGCAGCCGCAGGCCCGTGGCCACCACCCCCGATCCCCGAGGAGCAGCCCCCGTGGCCCCGATCCCGAAGCACTCGAAGAAGACCCACATCGGCAACCATCTGCTCCACCCCGAGACGCAGATGATGAACTACGGCTTCGATCCGGCCCTGTCGGAAGGGGCCGTCAAGCCGCCGATCTTCCTGACCTCGACCTTCGCCTTCCGCACCGCCGAGGAGGGGCGCGACTTCTTCGACGTGGTCTCGGGACGGCGCGAGCTGCCGCCGGGCGAGAGCGCCGGCCTCGTCTACTCGCGCTTCAACCACCCCAACAGCGAGATCGTCGAGGATCGCCTCGCCGTGTTCGAGGGCACGGAAAGCTGCGCCGTGTTCTCGTCGGGGATGTCGGCCATCGCGACGGTCCTGCTCGCGTTCGTCCGCCCCGGCGACGTCGTCCTGCACTCGCAGCCGCTCTACGGCGGCACGGAGACGCTGATCACGAAGACCCTGCTGCCCTTCCAGATCGAGGCCGCCGGCTTCGAGGACGGGATGGACGAGGCGGTCGTCCGCGCGGCCGCCGAGGCGGCGATGGACAAGGGCCGGGTCGCCATGATCCTGATCGAGACGCCGGCCAACCCGACCAACAGTGTGGTCGACATCGCGCTGATGCGCCGCGTCGCCGACGAGATCGGCCGCCGGCAGGGCCACACGCCGGTGCTGGCCTGCGACAACACCCTCCTGGGCCCGGTCTTCCAGCAGCCGATCCGGCACGGCGCCGACCTCTCGCTCTACAGCCTGACCAAGTATGTCGGCGGCCATTCCGACCTGATCGCCGGTGCTGCACTGGGATCGCTGGCGCTGATGAAGCCGGTGCGGGCACTGCGCGGCGCCATCGGCACGCAGCTCGACCCGCATTCCTGCTGGATGCTGGGCCGGTCGCTCGAGACGCTCAGCCTGCGCATGGAGCGCGCCGACCGCAGCGCGCGCGTGATCGCCGAGTTCCTGCGCGACCATCCCAAGGTCGCCAAGGTCCACTACCTGCCGTTCAATCCGCCCGACTCGCCGGCGGCACGGATCTTCGCGGCGCAGTCGACCGGGGCGGGCTCGACGTTCTCCTTCGACATCGAGGGCGGCCAGGCGGCGGCCTTCCGCTTCCTCAACGCGCTCCAGCTGTTCAAGCTGGCCGTGAGCCTCGGCGGCACCGAGTCGCTGGCGAGCCTGCCGGCGAGCATGACCCATTCGGGCGTGCCGGCGGCGGTGCGGCAGCGCATGGGCGTGCTCGAATCGACGATCCGCCTGTCGATCGGGATCGAGCACCCCGACGACCTGACCGCCGACCTCGCCCAGGCGCTGGCCTACGCGTAGCGTTTTCGGATCGCGGTGGTGGCGCTGTCGAGCAGGACGGCGATCAGCATCAGGCTGCCGCGGATCACCTGCATGTAGGAGGCATCCAGCCCCATCACGTTGATCGCCGTGTCGATCGCCGACAGCAGCAGCACGCCGGCGAACACGCCCGACAGCCGGCCGACGCCGCCACGCAGCGACACGCCGCCGATGACCACGGCGGCGAACACCTCGAACAGCATGCCGACGCCGAGATTCGGCGTGGCGCCGTTGGTCCGGGCCGCCAGCAGCCAGCCGGCAAAGGCGGCCATCACACCGGACAGGACGAAGACCATGAACAGCACGCGCTGCACGTCGATGCCGGCGCGGAAGGGGGCAGTCGGGTTGCCGCCGACCAGGTGCACGTAGCGGCCGAAGCGGGTGCGGCGCAGGACGAAGCCGAAGATCACGTAGGCCAGGATCAGGATGATGACCAGCAGCGGGATGCCGACGACGCTGGCATTGGCGAAGAAGCGGAACTCGTCGGGCAGCCCGTACATCGAGCGGCCGCCGGTGACGATCAGGCCGAGGCCGCGGAACACGATGTAGGACGCCAGCGTCACGATGAAGGCGTTGATGTTGAGCTTGACGACGAGGATGGCGTTGATCGCCCCGGCGAGGGCCCCCAGCGCCAGCGCCGCCACGAACGTCGCCCAGACCGGCAGGTCCAGCCCCAGCGGCGAGCCGCGCGTGGCGCAGAGCATGGCCGCCAGCATCGCCGCGAAGGCCATCACGGACTCGATGGAGAGATCCATGTGGCCGGCGATGATGCAGAACGACAGCCCGATCGCCAGCAGGCCCACGAAGGTGGCGTGGACCATGATGTTCATGAAGATGCCGAACTGGAAGAACTGCGGGATCGCGATCGAGCAGATCAGCAGGATGACGGCGAGGATGCCCCAGACGAGATGGTCGAGCACGAAGGGGACGATTGCCGCGCCGGAACGCGCGGCGGGCGAGACGGTGGAGGAGGCCATGGGCGTTGGGGCGGACCGGGAGCGCTGCCGCCCCCGGCCCCGCTCCGGCTGGCTCAGGGAACCACGGCGACGGGCGTGTTCGGCACCGCGAGGTTGCCCCAGAACCGCTTGTCGTCGACGTTCTCCTTGGTGATCACGGCCCCTGGGATCTTCAGGTTCGGGCCCCACTCCTCGATGGTCAGCTCCGACGGCAGGCCGATGACGTCGTAGGTGCCGGGCTCGAGCTTCTCGCCACGCAGGATCTTCGGCGTGAACATGGCGAGGCCGTAGACCTGGGCGTAGGTCGGCTGCTCGATCTCGGCCTGCTCCCAGCCCTTGCGGATGTTGTCGAGGCCGACCGGCATGCCGGTGGCCGAGATCAGCAGCATGTCGCCCGGCTTCAGACCCTTCGACTCCATCAGGCTGACGATCGGCACCGTCAGGTGCGACGAGTGGGTGAAGACGAGGTCGATGTCGCTGTTCACCAGCAGCTGGTCCTCGAAGATCTTGGCGGCGTTGGTCGGCTCCCAGAGCAGCGTCGCCTTGGTGATGATCTCGACGTCGGGCGCCTCGGCGGCCATCCGCTCGTCGAAGCCCTTGCCGATGTCGAGCGAGTAGTTGTCGCCGGGATCGCCGGCGATCTGCAGGATCTTGCCCTTGGCCGAGCCATGCCGCTCCTTGAGCAGGCGGATCGCCTCGCCGGCCGACAGCTTGCCGATCTCGATGGTGCCGGCGACCGAGGTCAGCTCGAACGGCGTCGAGCGGATCTGGCGGTCGAAGACCATGACCTTGATGCCGGCGGCGCGCGCCTTCTCGACCGCCGGGACGATGGCGTCGAAGTCGACGGCGGCGAGGATGATCGCGTCGGGCTTCAGGTTGATCACGTCCTCCATCTGGTTCAGCTGGAGGTCGGCGCGGTTCTGCGCGTCGAGCGAGGTCACCTTGTAGCCCATCTCGCCGAATACCCGCTCGATGGCCTTCTGGCTCTCGGTCTGGAACTCGTCGAGCAGGGTCGGGATCATGTAGTAGACGGTGCCCTGCTCGGCGGCCCGGGCGGCGCCGCCCAGCATCGAGAGGCCGACGGCCGAGCCGAGCAGCAGGGCAGCGGTGCGACGCGCGATGCGCATGGTGTCCAATCCCCCTTCCTGGGCAGGGCCACTGGCGAGCCCCTGGTGCCGCCGACTTTGCGCGATCCGCGCACGCATTTCCATCCCGCCAGCGTTTACATGCAAAACAAATGATTTAGATGAAAATCTGCCCGCAAATTCGCGTAATGGTTTATTATGGGTCCGAACCCCGACCATGCGGACCCTTCGCTCCATGCGCACCCTGACCGGAACCGACGGCGACGACACGCTGGCGGGCAACGCCCAGCCGGACCTCATCGAGGCCGGCAACGGAACCGACAGCCTCGAAGGGCGCGGAGGTGATGACCGCCTGTTCGGCGGCGCCGGTGACGACGCGGTCGCCGCCGGCGCCGGCAACGACTTCGTCAACGGCCGGGACGGCGGCGACGTCGTGCTCGGCGAGGCCGGGGACGACCGGGTGCTGGGCGACGGTGGCGAGGATCGCCTCTGGGGCGGCGGCGGCGACGACTACCTCGCCGGCTTGAACGGCAACGACAGCCTCGACGGCTGGTCGGGCGACGACCGCATCTACGGCGGCAATGACGACGATTTCCTGCTGGGCCGAAGCGGCGACGACCGGCTCGAAGGCGGCAGGGGCAACGACGACCTCTCCGGCGCCGCCGGCGACGACCGGATGTCAGGAGGCGACGGCGACGACAGGCTTTCCGGGTCGGCCGGCGACGACACCGCTGTCGGCGGCAATGGCGACGACGATCTCGCCGGCGATGCCGGCAGCGACCGCCTGTACGGCAGGAACGGCGATGACGTGCTGTCCGGCGGCGCCGGCAACGATATCCTGGGGGGCGACCTGGGCGACGACACGCTGGATGGCGGCGCCAGCAACGACTGGCTCAACGGCCTCGATGGCGACGACCTGCTCATCCCCGGCGGCGGCCGCGACCGCTTCAACGGCGCCGATGGCGACGACCTCGTGCTCACGGAAGGCGGCACCGTGGCCGGCTCGGCCGGCGACGACGACGACGTGCTGCAGGTCGGGTCGAGCCTTTCGGGCCGGCTGAGCGTCGCCTACGACGGCGACGCCGGGCGCGACGGCATCGACCTGTCCCAGGCCGGCGACGGCGGCCTCGCCTGGTCACTCGTCGTCGATCCGGGCACCAGCGCGATCGCGCAGGGCGACGGCTGGATCCTGCGCGGCCACGGCGACGGAACGCTCCGGCTGGCGAAGCTGGTCACCATCAGCTTCGCCGACGTCGAGTGGATCCGGCTCTGAGCCTCAGTGGCGGACGCGCGGCTCCATCGGCACCTGGCCGGCCAGCCCCAGCACGTCCTCGAGCGCCGCCGCGGCCGCCATCAGCGTGGCCTCGCCGCGCGGCCGGCCGACGATCTGCAGGCCCATCGGCAGGCCCGAGGCGGTGAAGCCGCAAGGCAGGCTCAGCGCCGGACAGCCGGTCACGGTGATCGCGTAGGCGATCGCCACCCAGTCGATGTAGCTGGGAAAGACGTGGCCGTTGAGCTCGGCGAGGTAGCGCTGCTCGACCGGGAACGGCGGCACGATGGCGGCCGGGCACAGGAGCAGGTCGTGCTCGGCGAGGAACGCCGCCAGCCGCCGCTGCAGCACGCCGCGCTCCCGCTCCGCCCGGCCGATGTCGTCGGCGCTGAGCTTCAGCCCGTGCTCGATGTTCCAGACCACCTCGGGCTTGAGCGCCTCGCGGTGGCTGGCCAGTGTCGGCCCGCGCGCCGCGGCGAAGCGCGCGGCACGCAGTGTCGTGAACACGTCGATGGCCGTGCGCAGGTCCGGACCGGCCTCGACCACCTCGCACCCCAGCTCGGCGAACCGCCCTGCGGCCGCCCGGCAGATCGCCACCACCTCCGGGTCGACCGGGGTCACTCCGCCAAGGTCTGCCGAGAAGGCGACGCGGCCGAGCGCCGGCGGCCGCTCGACGGAGGTCGCATAGGGCTCGGCCGGAGCCGGGTAGCTCAGCGGATCGGCCGGATCGAAGCCGGCCATCGCGTCCATCAGCAGGGCGAGGTCGCGCACGCCGCGGGCCATCGGCCCCTGCACGCCCAGCGTGTCGAACGGCAGGCTGGCCGGCCCGTGCGGCACCCGGCCGGGACTGGGCCGCATGCCGACGATCGAGCAGAACGAGGCCGGCGTGCGCAGCGAGCCGCCGAGGTCCGAGCCGTCGCACAGCCAGGCCATGCCGGTGGCCAGCGCCACCGCCGCCCCGCCGGACGAGCCGGCGCAGGTCAGCCGGGTGTCCCACGGGTTGCGGGTGATGCCGAAGACCTCGTTGAAGGTCTGCGCACCGGCGCCGAACTCGGGGGTGTTGGTCTTGCCAAGGATGACCGCCCCATGCGCCTCCAGGCGGCGCACCTCGAGCGCCGAGGCGGTCGGGACGTGGTTTGCGAAGGCGCTGCAGCCGTAGGTCGTGCGCACGCCCTCGACGTCGACCAGGTCCTTGATCAGCACCGGCAACCCGGCCAGCCAGCCGCGGCCGTCGCCGGGCGGATTGGCGAGCCGGGCGGCACGCTCGCGCGCCCGCTCGACGCACAGCGTCGGGATGGCGTTCACCGCCGGGTCGACCGCGGCGATCCGCTCGACGGCGACGTCGATGGCCTCCTGCGGCGAGACCTCGCCGCGCCGCAGCAGGGCCACCATCTCGCGCGCCGACTTGCGCCACAACGCCATCAGCCGGCCCTCGCCAAGCGCTCGAGCACCGGCCGGAAATGGGCAAAGCCCGGCGTCGCCAGTCCGGCCACCTTGGCCTCTTCGTCCCAGAGCCGCACGCGCACGGCGATGTCGCGATAGGGGTTGCGCTCGAAGGCCGCGACCTCGTCGGGGCCCATCGGCCCGCCCTGCAGCGCCAGCGTCCGCACCGAGGCCGGCGACAGCTTGCCGAAGTAGGCCGGGTCGGTGGCGCACAGGTAGCGCTTGGTGGCGACGTGCAGGCGCACCGGCTCGACCACCGCGGGCGGAAACCACGGCTCGAGGATGGCGGCGCCCGCATCCTCGTGCCGGTTGTCGACGCCCTTCTCGATGTAGTCCGTCCCGAAGTCGCTGACGAAGTGGCCGATGTCGTGCAGCAGGGCGGCGGCGATCATCGCGTCGGAACCGTCGTCGCGCTCGGCGTACATCGCCGCCTGCAGCATGTGCTCGGCCTGGGTGACGGCCTCGCCGAGATACTCCTCGGCACCGCGGCGGGCGATGATGTCCTCGATGGTGTCGACGATGCCCATGCCGCCCCCGGCTACTGGTTGAGGATCTGCTTCAGCGTGGCGTCGGGCTCGGGCCGGCAGACGAAGCGCACGATCCGCATGTTGCCGTCGCGGTCGTCGTCGACCGCATAGGCATGCGTGTCGCCGAGATGGGCGCCGGTGCAGTATTCCGTGGCGGCCGCGGCGATGGTCGACATCTTCGTCTGCGCCGGGTCGAACTTGTAGGTAATCTCGTCGGCGTTGCCCGAAACGACCTGGTAGTTGGCGCAGCCGGCCAGCAGGGCCAGACCTGCGGCGGCAACGGCGAAGCGATGCATGTCCTGTCTCCCCGACGCGAGCGCCGCGAGGCTAGGCGGCGGCCGGCGCCGCGACAAGCCGCGAGCGCAGCGACGCCCAGCGGCTGAGCAGGCCATCCCGGTCGGCGTAGCAGCCCTGCAGGTGGCGCTGGCCGGCGCCGGAGAAGCCGGTCCGCCCGTGCAGCACCCGGCGGTTGTCGACGATGAACAGCTCGCCGGGCTCGAGGCGGAACCGCACCTCCAGGGCCGGCAGCTCGAGCAGCGCGGCGAAGCGCCGGTAGGCGGCGTACCAGGGCTCGATCTCGTCTTCGGCCAGGGCCGGCACGCCGAGCGAACGATTGTTGAAGCGCACCTCGACCAGCTCGCCGTCGGCGGCGAGGCCGAGCAGCGGGAAGCGGCTCTCGAGCACGGCGTCACCCGAGGCGTAGCGGAACGGCACCGGCGTCCGCGCCAGCCGCAGGAACGCCGCCTCGTCCGCGTCACGCAGGCGATGCGCCGCCGCGAAGCCGTCGACCACGACCGACTCGCCGCCGTCGGTGCTGTTGGCAAGGCAGTGCAGCAGTTGCAGGCCCGGCACCGGGTCGCGGTACGGGTTGTCGGTGTGCACCTGCAGGCCGAGCGAGGTGTAGGCGAGGTTGCTGGGGTTGACCTCGGAGCGCACGTCGAACCAGCGCCCGTAGTTGGTCTCGCGGACATGGCCGAAGCGCTCGACGACGCGAACCAGCGCCCCGCTCTCGCAGGGCACGCCGGCGAGCCTGGCCACGCCGAGCCGGCGCACCGCGTCGAGCCAGTCGAGCAGCGCCCGGTCATCCGAGGCGACGCGGTCCCAGCTGGCGGTCGGCAGGTGCCCCGTGAGGCCGGCATCCCAGAGCTCGAGGCCGTCGCGGACCCAGCCCGGTGCCCGGCGCAGGGGCGCCGCCGCATGGCAGCGCAGCCAGTCGGCTTCGAAGCGCGTGGCGTGGCCGTCCGGGGCGAAGCGCAGCGCGAGGCCGCCGCCTTCGGTGCTAGCAGCGGCGATGCGGATGTCGGCCGGGACGTCGAGGATGGTAAACAGGCGCTGGCCATTGCCGGCATGCCGGCTCTGCGCGTCCTGGGCGTTGTCGCGCAGCCAGACGGCCGGCAGCGTCGACGCCGTCCCGTCGTCCCAGCGCACCGCCAGCCGGCGGCCGCCGTCGAGGATCTCCGTGCTGCGGATCATGGCACCACCGCCGTCGCCTCGATCTCGACCAGCGCCTCGGGCTCGAGCAGGGCCACCACCTGCACCAGCGCCATGGCAGGGTAATGACGGCCCCAGACCTCGCGGTAGGCCTCGCCGATGGCGCGCTGGCTGCCTCGATAGCCGTCGAGGTCGGTGACGTACCAGGTCATGCGCGTCACATGCTCCGGCCCGGCGCCGGCCTCGGCGAGCACGGCCCGGATGTTGCGCAGCACCTGGCGAACCTGGCCGGCGAGGTCGCGGGCGACGAACGCTCCGGTTTCGTCCCAGCCGACCTGGCCGCCGACGAAGACGACACGTCCCGACGCGGCGATGCCGTTGGCATAGCCCTTCGGCTTGGGCCAGCCGGGCGGCTGGAGAACCTCGTGCATGGTCAGGCGTCGCCTCCGCCGGGCTGGTGGCGCAACCGGAACCGCTGCAGCTTCCCGGTCTGGGTCTTGGGCAGCTCCGCGACGAACTCGACCGCCCGCGGGTACTTGTAGGGGGCGATCCGCGCCTTGACGAAGTCCTGCAGGGCGGTCGCCAGAACCGCGGTGGCGGCAAGCTCCGGCCGCAGCACCACGAAAGCCTTCACGATCTGCCCGCGCGCATCGTCGGGCGCGCCGACCACGGCGCACTCCAGCACGGCATCGTGGGCAAGCAGGGCCTCCTCGACCTCGGGCGCGGCGATGTTGTAGCCGGCCGAGACGATCATGTCGTCCGAGCGCGCCTGGTAGCGGAAATAGCCGTCGGCGTCGCGGAGGTAGGTGTCGCCGGTGATGTTCCAGCCGCGCTGGACGTAGTCGCGCTGCCGCTCGTCGGCGAGGTAGCGGCAGCCGGTGGGGCCGCGCACGGCGAGGCGGCCGGGCTCGCCGTCCGGCACGGGCTCGCCCGCGGCATCGACGATGCGCGCCTCGTAGCCGGGGACCGCCACGCCGGTGGCGCCCGGGCGCATCGCGTCCTCGGTCGCGGAGATGAAGATGTGCAGCATCTCGGTGGCGCCGATTCCGTCGATCAGGGTGAGCCCGGTCCGCTCGCGCCAGGCCTCGAACGTCGCCGCCGGAAGCGCCTCGCCGGCCGAGACGCACTTGCGCAGCGAGCCGAGCTCGGCCCCAGCACCCAGCCCCAGCATCGCCCGGTAGGCGGTGGGCGCAGTGAACAGCACCGTCGCCCGGTGCCGGGCAATGGCCTCGGCCAGCTGCGCCGGCGGTGCGGCCTCCAGCAGCAGGGTCGACGCGCCGATGCGCATCGGGAACAGCACGAGCCCGCCCAGCCCGAAGGTGAAGGCGAGCGGCGGGCTGCCGGTGAACATGTCGTCGGGCCGGGCCTTCAGCACATGCGGCGGGAAGCAGTCGCAGATGGCCAGCACGTCGCGATGGAAGTGCATGGTCCCCTTGGGCTGGCCGGTGGTGCCCGAGGTGAAGGCGATCAGCGCGACGTCGTCGGCGGCGGTGGCGACGTTGGCGAAATCGGCCGGCCGGCGCGCAGCCAGCAGCTCGAGCCCGTCGCCGCTGGCCTCGCCCCAGTAGACCACCCGCGACAGCACCGGCGCCTGCTGCGCGCAACACTCGAGCTCGGCCCCCAGCCGCGCGTCGCACAGCGCGAGAGCGATCTCGGCCTTGTCGACAATCTTCTGCAGCTCGCCGGCGCGCAGCATCGGCATGGTGACGACCACCACCGCCCCGGCCTTCAGCGCCGCGAACCAGCAGGCGACCTGCATCGGCTCGTTGAAGCCGCGCAGCAGGATCCGGTTGCCGGGAACGATCCCCAGGTCCTCGACCAGGACGTTGGCGATCCGGTTGGCCTGCTCGAGCAGCTGCCGGTAGGTCCAGGTCGCGGTCGGCGTCACGAGGCAGGGCCGCTCGCCGCCGCCCGTCGCGACGGTCCGGTCGAGCAGCTCGACGGCGCAGTTCAGCCGCTCGGGGTAGCGAAGCTCGGGCAGGGTGAAGACGAGGTCGGGCCAGAGGCTGCGGTCCGGCAGGTTGTCGCGGGCGAAGCTGTCGACATGCGCGGACGACGCCATCGCCGCCTCCCCCGTCAGCCGCCCAGCAGCTGGCGCGCGATCACCAGCTGCTGCACCTCCGAGGCCCCCTCGTAGATGCGCAGGGCCCGGACCTCGCGGTAGAGCGCCTCGACCGGCACGCCGCTGGTGACGCCGAGCCCGCCATGCAGCTGGACCGCCCGGTCGATCACCCGCTGCGCCATCTCGGTGGCGTAGAGCTTGGCCATGCTGGCCTCGCGGGTGACCCGCTCGGCTCCGGAATCCT
>JAXMCM010000033.1:0-33780 GCA_046349355.1 Geminicoccaceae bacterium | reverse complement strand
TGGCGCTGGTGACGTAGAGCGTGCGCAGGTCCGGGCCGCCGAAGGCGCAGCAGGTGGGTTTCTGCACCGGCAGCTCGACGATGCGGTCGATGCGGCCGTCGGGGGCGTAGCGGACCAGCCGCCAGCCGTCCCACTGGGTGTTCCACAGATATCCCTCGGCATCGACGGTCGAGCCGTCGGGGCCGCCGGGCTGGTCCTTGTGGTCGGCCAGCAGGCGGCGGTTGGCGATCGAGCCCGTCGCCTTGTCGAAGTCGTAAGCGTAGATCGCCCGGTCCAGCGTGTCGGCGTAGTAGAAGGTCCGGTCGTCGGGGCTCCAGGCGATGCTGTTGGAGATGCCGATGCCGCGCGCCATCTCGTGCACCGAGAGGTCGGGGTCGAGGCGCCACAGCGAGGCGCGGTGCTCGACGCAGCGGTCGTCCATGCCGCCGGCCCAGAAGCGGCCCTGGCGGTCGCACTTGCCGTCGTTCATCCGGTTGCGCCGGTCGGGGTCGGGCCGGGCGATCCAGTCGAGCTTCCCGGTCGCCGGGTCGAAGAAGGCGAAGCCGCTCTCCAGCGCCAGGACGAGGCCGCCCCGCTCGCGCAAGGCGAGGCAGCCGATGCGCTCGGGCAGCGTCCAGCGCCGGGTCTCGCCGGTCGCCTCGACGTGCTGCTGCAGCAGCCGGCCCTCGATGTCGACCCACCACAGGGCCCCCTCGACGGGGTCCCAGACCGAGCCCTCGCCGAGCCTGTTGCGGCTGTCGACGACGAGACGGACCTCGCCCATGCCTAACCTCCCCTGACGGCGGACCAGCGTTCGCGCAGCGCGTCGACGCCGACGGCCAGCAGCAGCAGGCCGCCGGTCCAGACATACTGCCAGTAGGCCGAGACGTGCAGCTGGTTGAGCACGTTCTGCATGAGGATGACGAGGATGCAGCCCAGGAGCGTGCCCAGCGCCGTGCCGCGGCCGCCGGCGACGCCGACGCCGCCGACGACCACGGCGGTGATCGAGGTGACGGTGAACGAGATCCCGGCCTGCGGGTCGCCGCTGCCGATGCGGGCGGCGACGACGAGGCCGGCCAGCGCCGCGAACAGGCCGCAGGCGAGGTAGGCGGCGACGCGGACCCGGTCGATGGCGATGCCGGCGACGAAGGCGGCCTCGCGCGCCCCGCCGGTGGCGTAGAGGCGCGGGCCCAGCCGGCCGCGCGCCAGCAGCAGCTCGAGGCCGAGGAACAGGACGAGCGTCGCCAGCGCCACCACCGGCACCGGGCCCCACTTGGCGGTGATCCAGCCGGCCAGCGCCGGGTCGAACGAGCCGCCGGGCGACGGCCGGACGATCAGCGCCAGGCCGAAGACGATCGAGTAGGTGGCCAGCGTGGCGACGAGGTCGGGGATGCGCAGCCAGCGGATCAGCACGGCGTTGCCGAGGCCCACGGCGAGGCCGGTGGCGAGGCAGGCGGCGAGGCCCAGCGCCGTGCCGCCGCCGGCGTCGCTGGCCAGCAGGAAGGAGGCGACGGCGGTGACGAGGCTGATCGTCGGGCCGACGGCGAGGTCGATGCCGCCCAGCAGGATCACCAGCAGCTGGCCCAGCGCCACCAGCGCCAGCGGGGTCACCTGCATGGCGAGGCTGCCGAGGTTGCGCGGCGTCAGGAACCAGGGCGACAGGCTGGTGGCCAAGGCCCCCAGCGCCACGATCAGCAGCAGCAGCAGGGCGACGCCGGCGTAGCGGCGGCGCAGCGGCGAGAGGGCACGGCGGCGCTGCACCGGCCCGGCGCCGTGGCCGGTGTCGGCCTGCTTCACCGCGGCGCCGACGATGCGCTCCTCGCTGGCCTCGGCCGCCGGCACGTCGTCGACGATGCGGCCGCGCGCCACCACCAGGATGCGGTCGCACAGGCCCATGAGCTCGAGCACGTCGGCCGACAGCACGACGACCGCGGCGCCGCCCTCGGCCAGGGCGCGGATCTGCCGGTAGAGCTCGAGCTTGGTGGCGACGTCGACCCCCTGGGTCGGCTCGTCGAGGATGTAGACCTTCGGCTCGGCCAGCTGCCAGCGGGCGAAGACCACCTTCTGCTGGTTGCCGCCGCTGAGCGTGGCGACCGGCTGCTCGGGCGAGGGCGTGCGGATGGCAAGGCCGGCGATGCCGCGCGCCACCGCCGCCGCCTCGGTCGCCCGGTCGACGAGGCCGAGCCGGGCCCAGCGGCCGAGATGCGGGGCGGCGATGTTCTCGCGCACCGCATGCGGCAGGAACAGGCCCTCGCGGCGGCGGTCGGCCGGCACGTAGATGATCCCGGCGGCCAGCGCGTCGGCCGGCTGGCGCAGGGTGAGCGCCCGGCCGTCGAGCGTGACGGTCCCGGTGGCCGGCAGCACGCCGCCCAGCGCCCGGGCGATGTCCTGCTGGCCGCTGCCCTGGATGCCGCCCAGCCCGACGATCTCGCCGCCGCGCACGGCGAGGCGGACATCGGCGAAGCGGCCCCCGGCCGCCAGCCCGTCGACGGCGAGGCGCACCGGCCCGGCACGAGTGGCCTTGGGCGGGTAGGCCAGCGAGGTGTCGCGGCCGACCATCAGCCGGACCAGCTGCTCGGCGTCGGTTCCCGCGGTCGGCACGGTGGCGACGACGCGACCGTCCTTCAGCACGGTGATGCGGTCGGTGAGGCCCAGCACCTCGGGCAGCCGGTGCGAGATGAAGACGAGGCTGCGCCCCTCGGCCCGGAGCTCGCGCAGGATGGCGAACAGCCGCAGCACCTCGGGCGGGGTCAGCGACGAGGTCGGCTCGTCGAGGATCAGCACCGGCGCCTCGACCGCCAGCGCCCGGCCGATCTCGACCAGCTGGCGCTCGGCGAGGCCGAGGTCGCCGACCCGGGTCGCCGGATCGAGGTCGAGGCCGAGGCGGCGCAGGATGGCGGCGGTGCGCAGGCGCATGGTGCTGCGGTCGACCAGCAGCCGGCCGCCCGGCTCGTGGCCGAGGAAGATGTTGGCGGCGATGTCGAGGTCGGGGACCAGGCGGGTGTCCTGGTAGACCATGGCGATGCCGAGCGCATGCGCCTCGGCCGGGCCGGCGAGGCGCACCTCTTCCCCGCGCAGCAGGATGCGGCCGGCGTCCGGTGGATGGACGCCGGCCAGGATCCGCATCAGCGTCGACTTGCCGGCCCCGTTCTCGCCGACGAGGCCGTGGATCTCGCCGGGCCGGCAGTCGAAGCCGACGCCGTCGAGGGCGGTGACCCCGGGAAAGGTCTTGCCGATGCCCTCGACGGCCAGGACGGCCTCGACCGCCATGGCGCCGCCTCAGCCGAAGATCTGCTTGAGCTCCTCGGCACTGAGGTTGGTGTCGACGAACACGCCGTCGGCCATGTCGGGGCGGACGAACTTCTCGACGTTGGCCTTGGTGATCAGCTGCGGCTGGATGACCTGCTGCTTGGCGACCTCGCCGCCGCCGAGCAGGGTCAGGGCGGCGCGCAGCGCCACCACGCTCTGCCAGGTCGGCTCGGACATCAGGCCGATGTCGAACTTCGGCTGCGCCGCCCGCTCGGCCAGGTACATCTTGAGCAGGCCGTTGTAGTCGTCGCCGGTGACCGGCACGAGCGGGCGGTTGGCGGCGAGCAGGGCCTTCATGGCCCCGGCGCCGACCTGGCCGCCGTCGCACCACACGCCGTCGATCTCGGGGAAGGCGGCGATCAGGTCGGCCATGACCGTCTTCGCCCGGTCCTCCTCCCAGTAGGCGTCCTTGAAGGCCAGCACCTCGACGCCGGAGCCCAGCGCCGACTGCGCCCCCGCCCAGGCCGCGGCCGTGTAGGAGTTCCCGGGCAGGCCGCCCAGGGCCACGATCTTGCCCTTGCCGCCGAGTGCCGTGTTCAGCCACTCGCCCAGCGCCTTGCCCTTGCGCTCGGGATCGGTGCCGACATAGGTCGACCAGTCCGTGCCGTCGACCGGCAGGTTGAACGGGACGGTGACGATGCCTTCCCTGGTCGCCTCGGCCAGCACCGGGGCCACCGCCGAGCCCGAGTTCGGGATGCAGAGGATGGCATCGACCTGCTGGTTGATCAGCGTCTCGATGTCGTTGACCTGCTTGGTGATGTCGCCCTGGCCGTCGACGACGACGAACTCGGCGATCGCCGAGCCTTGCGCCTTGGCCTCGTTCTCGACCGCGCGGGTGCACATGGTCCGCCAGGTGTTGCCCGAGAAGCCGTTGGAGAAGCCGATCCGGTAGGGGCCGTCCTTCTTGGTCCCCTTCACCATGTCGCCGACGCCGCTGATGGTGGCGTCGGCGATGGTGTCGGCGAAGGCCCGCCCGGACAGGGCGAGGCTGCCGACGAGGCCGGCGCCGAGCATCAGGCTGCGGCGGCGGGTGAGCATCGAGCGGGTGAGCATGTGCATGGACCTCCCTTGGTGGTGGCGCCCTCAGGCGCGGGCGCTGCGCTGGCCGACGATGCGGTAGGCCAGCACGCTGAGGGCGATGATCGCCCCCTGCAGGACGTGCTGGACCCCGCTGGAAACGCGGATGATGTTGGTGAAGCTGGCGAGTTCGGTGATGAACAGGACGCCGCCGATGGTGCCGACGATGCCGCCGATCCCGCCGGTGAGTGCGGTGCCGCCGACGACCACGGCCGCCACCGAGGTCAGCATGAACTGGGCACCGATGCCGAGGCTCGGCGAGCCGATATAGGCGGTGAGCAGCAGGCCGCCGAGGCAGGCCAGCAGCGAGCTGCCGATGTAGGCCGAGAGCTCGATCCGGCGCACCGGCATGCCCATCAGCCGGGCCGCCACCGGGTTGGCGCCGACGGCGTAGAGCTGGCGGCCCCAGACCGAGCGCCGGGTGACGAAGGCCAGCCCCAGCGCCACCGCCAGCCACAGCAGGGTCGGCACAGGGACGAGGCCGATCGAGCCCTGGCCGAGTTCGGTGAAGCCGGGGGCGGCACCGCCGCGCGGGGCGCCGCCGGTGTAGAGCAGGGCCGCACCGAACAGGATGCCGTTCATCGCCAGCGTCGCCACCAGCGGGCCGATGCCGAGCCAGGCGACCATGAGCCCGTTGAGCAGGCCGATCAGCGCCGCCAGTGCCAGGCAGGCCAGCACCGCCGGCAGGATGTTGGCGGGGTCGCCCAGCATCAGGCTGGTCGCCACGATGTTGGTCAGCGTCACCACGCCCGCCTGCGACAGGTCGATGCCGCCGACCAGCAGCGCCAGCGTCTGGCCGGTGGCGATCAGGCCGAGGAAGGACGCGACCTGCAGGATGTTGAGGACCTGGCCAACCTGCAGCATCGCCGGCGAGATCGCCCCCGAGACGAGGTAGAGGGCGACCACGGCGATCCAGATCGGCGCCCCCTTCACGTGCCGCTCTCCAGCGCCGGCTCGAGGTCGTGCTGGGCGACGTCGAGCAGCGCCGACATGTGCTGGCGCGCGGCCCTGGCGTCGTGGCGGCGGATCGCCTCCAGCACGTCGCGATGGACGCCCAGGGTCAGCTCGTAGCTCTGCGACAGGTGCGTCGAGATGCGGAACGTCGCCGCCAGCGCAGCGCCGATGGTGCCGATGAGCTGGCGGAAGACGAGGTTGTGGCTCGCCCGCAGGATCTCGGTGTGGAAGCTGAGGTCGGCCGAGCAGCAGGCGTCGAGGTCGCCCGGCAGGTTGTGCGCCATGCCCCAGTAGGCGGCCTCGATGCGGGCGACCTCGATCGGCGTGGCGCGCTCGGCGGCCATGCCGGCGGCGGCCGGCTCGATGGCGCGGCGAGCCTCCAGCAGCGAGCGGACCAGCTGCGGATCGTGGCCGTGCAGCTGCTGCCACTGCATGATCTCGGGATCCAGCAGGTTCCACGCCTCGCGCTCGCGCACGATCATGCCGAGCCGCGGCCGCGCCTCGACGAGGCCCTTGGCCGACAGGAACTTGATGGCCTCGCGCACCGAGGTGCGGCTGACCTTGAGGCTGGCGGTCAGCTCGGTCTCGTTGGGCAGCCGGTCGCCCGGCGCGAACTCGCCCTTCAGGATGCGCGCGCCCAGGTCCTGCACCACCGCGTCGTGGACCCGGGCCCGGACGGCCCCGTTGGCCGGTTTCATGCTTCGCCCGCCCGCCGCATCTGCTGCTCCATGATGATCACTGCCACGATCAGCAGAGCACCACGCGCGAGCAGTTGGTAGAAGGTCGGCACGCTGGTCAGGATCAGCCCGTTGTTGAGCACGCCGATGATCAGCACGCCGAGCATGGCGCCGGCGATCGTGCCCTTGCCGCCCTGCAGGGCGCAGCCGCCGAGGATGGCGGCGGTGATCGCCTCCAGCTCAAGGCCCTGGCTGCCCGAGGCCGGCTGGCCGGACATGGTCCGCGACGCCAGCAGCAGCCCGGCGAGGCCCGCGGCCACGCCCGACATCACGTAGATGCCGATCTGGTACTTGCGGATCGGCAGGCCGGCGAGGCGGGCGACGGTCGGGTTCCCGCCGATGGCGTAGACGTTGCGGCCGACGACGGTGCTGCGCAGGAAGATCGTGAACAGCACCAGCACCACCAGCAGCACCACGATCGGCACCGGCAGCCAGAGCAGGACGCCGTTGCCGAGCAGGCGGAACTGCTCGTTGGTGATGCTGACCGAGTTGCCGCCGGAGGTGAGGAAGGCGAGGCCGCGGAAGGCGGCCATCGTCCCCAGCGTGGTGATGACGGCGTTGACCCGGCCGTAGGTGATGATCAGGCCGTTGACGAGCCCGGCCAGCGCCCCGGCGAGCAGGCCGGCGCCGATGCCAAGCGCGGCGCTGCCGGTGTTCAGCATGACGATCGCCGAGACCATCGTGGCGAGGCCGACCACCGAGCCGACCGAGATGTCGAGCCCGCCCGAGACGATCACCACGGTCTGGGCCATCGCCAGGATGCCCAGGATGGTGATGGCGAGGCCGATGTTGAGCAGGTTGCGCGGCAGGAAGAAGACGTCCGGCCGCAGGCTGCCGAAGATGGCGACGAGGATCAGCAGCGCCAGCAGCAGGCTGAGGTTCTGCGCCCCCACCGCCGCCACCCAGCGCCGCCAGGCCGGCGGGGCCGCGGCCGCCGGCTGCATCGTCTCGGCGATCATGCGGCACTCCGCTGGCTGTGGTGCTCGCCCATGGCCAGCGCCAGCACCTCGGCCTCGCCGGTGGCGGCGGTGCGGACCTCGCCGGCGATGGCGCCACCGCGCATGACGAGGATGCGGTCGGTGAGACCCAGCAGCTCCGGCAGCTCCGACGAGATCACGAGGATGGCGATGCCGGCCGCCGCCAGCTCCTCGATCAGCCGGTAGATCTCGAGCTTGGCGCCGACGTCGATGCCGCGGGTCGGCTCGTCGAGGATCAGCAGGCGCGGCTCGCGGGCGAGCCAGCGGGCGAAGACGACCTTCTGCTGGTTGCCGCCGGAGAGCTTGCGGACCTCCTGGTCGATGCTCGGCGTCTTGACGGACAGCCGGGCGCTGAGCGCACCGACCAGCCGCGACTCGGCGGCCCGGTCGAAGAACCCCAGCCGCGAGACCTTGTCCGGCACGCAGAGCGAGATGTTGTCGCGCACGCTGCGCAGCAGCAGCAGGGCCTCCTGCTTGCGGTCCTCAGGCACCAGGCCGATGCCGGCCATGATGGCGTCGCCGGGGGCCTTCAGGTCGAGCCGCCTGCCGTGCATGCGGACCTCGCCGGCGGTCAGCCGGTCGGCGCCGAACAGGGCGCGGGCGAGCTCCGAGCGGCCGGCGCCGACGAGCCCGCCGAGGCCCACCACCTCGCCGGCGCGGATCGCCAGCGAGCAGTCGCGGACCCGGGCCGTGGTCACGCCCCGGGCCTCGAGCACCACCTCGTCGCGCGCCCGCGGCTGGTGGGCGAACAGGTCGCCGAGGTCGCGGCCGACCATCAGCCGGACCATCAGCGCCTCGTCGACGTCGGCGGCGTCGTGCACCCCGACCAGCTCGCCGTCGCGCAGCACCGCCACGCGGTCGGCGAGGTCGCGGACCTCGCGCAGGCGATGGCTGATGTAGACCACACCGGTGCCCTCGGCCCTGAGCGCCCGGACGATGCCGAACAGCCGCTGCGCCTCCTCCTCGGTGAGCGAGGAGGTCGGCTCGTCGAGGCAGAGCAGGCGCACGCCGGGGCGCAGGCCGCGCATGATCTCGATGAGCTGGCGCTGCGCCGGCCCGAGCCCGCGGCAGGGGGCGGACGGGTCCAGCGCCCCCTCGAGCCCGAAGCGGGCGAGCATCGCCCGGCAGCGGGCGGCGAGGTCCTGCCAGTCGACGAACAGCCCGCCCCTGGCCCTGAGGTCGCCGATGTAGACGTTCTCGGCGACCGACAGCTCGGGGATGATCTCGGGCTCCTGGTGGACGACGCGGATCCCGGCCTCGTGCGCGTCGCGGGCCGAGGCGAGGCGCAGCTCGCGGCCCTCGACCAGCACGGCACCGCTGTCCGGACGGTGCTCGCCCTCGAGGATGCGGAGCAGGGTCGACTTCCCCGCCCCGTTCTCCCCGACGAGGGCGGTCACGCACGCCGCCGGCAGGTCCAGGCTCACCCCCTTGAGGGCCTGGACCACGCCGAAGCGCTTGGCGACGTCGCGGACGGCGACCAGCGTCACGGACAGGGCTTCCGGCTCACGAGCAGCCGAGCTTGGCCTTGTAGTCGCCGAAATTGCCGGCGTTGATCAGGATCGCCGGCATGTAGGTGACCATCGGCAAGGGCGTGCCCTTGGTGACGTTGTCGTGCAGCGCGGCGATGGCGGTGGCGCCGTGGGTCGCCGAGTCGAACCACATCGTGCCGCGGAAGCCGGTCGGCTTGCCGGCGCCGAAGGCCTCGCAGGAGCGCGAGCCGTCGATGCCCACGCCCATCACCTGGTCCGGGCTCATCCCGGCATTCTCGGTGGCGCGCACCGAGCCCAGCACGCCGTCGTCGTTGCAGGAGAAGAAGATCCAGCGCTCGACGCCGGGATTGGCGGTCAGCGTGGTGCCGACCACGTCGATCGCGTTGACCATGGTGTTGTCGTAGGGGATCGACAGGATGGCGTCGGCCGGCAGGCCCGGGAACGCCGCCTGGATGGCCTCCTTGGCCCCCTGGTTGCGGCGCATGCAGGTGTCGGCCTTCTGGTCCTCGACGCTGCCGATGCGCACCTTCGACCAGTCCTGGTCCCAGCCGGCCTCCTTGGCCAGCCGCGCCAGCTCCGCACCGACCTGCTTGCCGATGGTCAGCGCGTCGATGCCGACATAGGGCACCGGGCTGCCGTCCTGGTAGGTGATGTCGTCGTCGACCGCGATCAGCGCGATGCCGGCGTCCTTGGCCTTCTGCGCCACCACCGGGCCCAGCGCCTTGTCCGGCACGACGATGGCGATGCCCTTCACCCCGTCGCCGACCATGGTGTCGAAGGTGGTGATGGTCAGGTTGGCGTCGAACTGGACGTCCTGGACCATCAGCTGGGCGCCGAGTTCCTCGGCCTTGGCCTTGGCCCCGGCGACCTCGGAGACGAACCAGGGGTGGTCGCCCATCTTGTTGATGTAGCCGAACTTCACCGCGTCCTGCGCCAGGGCGGCGCCGGCGGTCATCAGGGCGAGGGCGCATCCCGCCAGCAAGCTGCGCGTCAGGGTCATCGCTTAGCCTCCGTCCTTCGTTGGGGGATCAGTCGTGGTAGAGCACCGAGCGCCCGCCATCGATGGTGATGCAGGACGCGTTGATGAACGGCGCCTCGTCCGAGGCGAGGAAGAGGGCGGTCATCGCCACCTCCTCGGGCCGGCCGATGCGCCGCGGCGGATGCAGGTCGCAGGCCTTGCGCCGCTCCGCCGCCGGGTCGGGAAAGCTGTTCCAGTAGTCGAGCGCGATCTGCGTCTCGATGTAGCCGGGCGCGATCGCGTTCACCCGGACCCCGTGCGCCGCGTACTCGATGCCCAGCGAGCGGACGAGGCCGAGCAGGGCGTGCTTGGCGACCGGGTAGGGGAAGGTGTGCGGGATGATGGCGAAGCTGTGGCACGACGCGATCGCCACGATCGAGCCGCCGCCCTGCGCCAGCATCGCCGGCAGGACCGCCCGGCAGCAGTGCCAGACGCCCTCGAGGTCGACGGCGAAGCAGCGCCGCCACTCCGACTCCGGCATCTCGAGCGGCTCATGAAAGACGTTCACGCCGGCATTGGCGACCAGCACATCAATCCGCCCGTGCGCCGCGAGCGTCGCCTCCACGGCGGCCTGCACCTGGTCGGTCCGCGTCACGTCGCAGGTGACGAAGGTGCCGCCGATCGCCTGCGCGGTGGCGGCACCCGTCGCCGGGTCGACCTCGGCGACGACGACCCGCGCGCCCTCGGCAGCGAAGGCGCGGGCCGTCGCCTCGCCGATGCCGCGCCCGGCACCGGTGACGATGGCGACCTTGCCGGCGAGGCGGCCGGCCATCACCAGTCCACGACGGTGCCGTCGTCGAGGACGGCGTTGGTGGTGTGGAGGATCTCGGGCGCGAACGGGTGGGCGGCCGCGACCTTCTCGTCGATCTCGATGCCGAGGCCCGGTGCTTCCGGGATCTGCCAGCAGCCGTCGACCATGCGGATCGGCCCGCGCACGACCTCGCCGTACCAAGGGACCGCCCCCACCATCTCCTCCTGGATCACGAAGTTCGGCGTGGCGACGGCGAAGTGCAACGCGGCGACACCGGCGATCGGGCCCAGGGGGTTGTGCGGGGCGACGCCGGCATTGGCGGTCTCGGCCATGGCGGCGATCTTGCGCGCCTCGCCGAAGCCGCCGACGTGGCAGAGGTCGGGCTGGGCGATGTCGACGGCACGGGCCCGGAACAGCTCGTCGAACTCGCGCCGGTCGACCAGCCGCTCGCCGGTGGCGATGGGTACGCTGGTCTTGGCCTTGATCGCGGCGAGGCCCAGGGTCTCGCCCGGCGGCAGCGGCTCCTCGACGAACAGCGGCCGGTGCGGGGCCAGCGCCTCGATGTACTGCAGCGCCGACGAGGCCGAGCCGCAGCGGCCGTGGAAGTCGACCATGATCTCGACCTCCTCGCCGACGGCGGCGCGGAGTGCCCCCATGCAGCGGGCGACCTTGTCGATCTGGCGCGGGCTCGCCGTGTAGTGCGTGTAGGGGATGAAGACCGCCTTCAGCGCCCGGTAGCCATGCGCCAACACCGCGTGCGCCCGCTCGACCAGCGGCGCCTCGTCGAGGCTCTCGTAGACGGCGGTCATCTCGCCCATGCCGAGATGCGTGTAGACCGGCACCCGGTCGCGGACCCGGCCGCCGAGCAGGCGCCAGACCGGCAGGCCCAGCGACTTCCCGAACAGGTCCCAGCAGGCCATCTCGATGCCCGAGATCGCCGAGGTGCCGATCACGCCGAGCCGCCAGAAGCTGTGCTTGGTAAGCAACCGGACAAGCTGCTCGAGGTCGCGCGGATCGCGGCCGACGATCAGCGGCTTCAGGTCCTCGACGGCACCGACGACGGCGCGGGTCTTCCACTCGAGCGTCGCCTCGCCCCAGCCCCACAGGCCGGGCTGGTCGGTCTGCACCTGGACGAACACCCAGTTGCGCATCGTCGCGTTGACGACGACCGTGCGGACGTCGGTGATCCTCACCTTGCCTCCCTGCCCGGTGCTGGACCGAAGCTTGGGCCCAGATTGATCATATGAATGATGAGCCGTCAAGCGGCCCGGCCTTCCATGCGCGAACGGCGTTTGACGGAGCGCTTGCGGCGTGGATGCTGCGCCCGGCAGGGAGACGACGATGCTGACGCTCTACGACTTCACCGGCTCGGGAAACGGCTACAAGGTGCGCCTGCTGCTGGCCCTGCTCGGCCGCGACTACCGCCTGGTCGAGAAGGACATCCTCAAGGGTGAGACGCGCACGCCCGAGTACCTGGCGCTCAATCCCAACGGGAAGATTCCGCTGCTGGTGCTCGAGGACGGCACCCCGCTCGCGGAGTCGGGCGCGATCCTCTGCTACCTCGCCGAGGGCACGCCGTTCCTGCCCGGCGAACGGCTGCAGCGCGCGCTCTGCCTGCAGTGGATGTTCTTCGAGCAGTACACCCACGAGCCGTCGATCGCGGTGGCCCGCTTCATCCACCACTTCATGCCGGCCGACAGCCCGCGCCAGGCCGAGCTGCCGGCGCTCGAGAAGCGCGGCCATGCCGCCCTCGGCGTGATGGAGCAGCGCCTCGCCGTCCATCCCTACCTCGTCGCCGACCGGTTCACGGTCGCCGACATCGCCCTCTACGGCTACACCCACGTCGCCCACGAGGGCGGCTTCGACCTCGCCGCCTATCCGGGAATCCGGGCCTGGCTCGACCGCGTCGCCGCGCAGCCCGGCCATGTGCCGATGGCCGGCGACTGATGGCCACCGCCGCGGCGGCCGTCGACCCGCGCCACCGCGGCGGCGTCCTCCTCGTCTTCCTCAGCTTCGTCGCCTTCAGCACCGGCGGCGTGATCCTGCGCTTCATCGACACCGACGATGGCTTCGCCATCCTGTTCTGGCGCTCGGTGCCGTGGCTGGCGGCGATGCTGCTGTTCGTCTCCTGGCGCAACGGCTGGCGCCTGCTCGGGCCGATGCGGCATGCCGGACCGTCGGCGGTGCTGGTCGGCCTCGGCGTCACCGGCTCCGCCTGCGGCTACATCTTCGGCGTCCAGCTCACGACCGTCGCCAACGTCGTCTTCACCTTCTCGGCGACGCCGTTCCTGACGGCGCTGCTGGCCCGCTGGCTGCTAGGGGAGCGGGTCTCGACGCGGACCTGGATCGCCATCGCCGCGGCGCTCACCGGCATCGGCCTGATGGTCGGCGACGGCCTCGAGACGGGCTCCTGGCTCGGCAACCTGCTGGCGCTCGGCGCCTCGCTCAGCTTCTCGCTGACCCTCATCGTGCTGCGCCGCGCCGGGCAGAGCGACATGCTGCCCGGCACGGTCTGGGGCGGCATCATCTCGCTGCTGGTCGGCGGCCTGCTCGCCGGCGATCTCGGCCTGAGCGCGACCGACATCGCCTGGTGCGCCGCCTTCGGCATCTCCAACATGACGGTCGGCCTCGTCCTCCTGACGCTCGGCGCCCGGCACGTCCCGGCGGCCGAGACGGCGCTGCTCGCGCTCACCGAATCGGTGCTGGCCCCGATCTGGGTGTGGCTGGTGTTTTCCGAGCAGCCGGGCCCGCTGACGCTGGCCGGTGGCCTCGTGGTGCTGGCCGCGGTCGCCTGGCGGGCGCTGTCGCCGCCGGAGAAGGCGACCCGCTGACGTCACCGATCGATTAAGCCTATTGACTCACTAGGATATAACTCCGAGCTTGCGGCCCGCGTTCACTCCGGGGAGCCGCCATGAGCGAGACGACGACCACGCCCGTGCACCGCGAGGTGCTCGCTGCCAATGCCGACTACGTCGCGGGCTTCGGCGAGAAGGGCAAGCTGCCGCTGCCGCCGGCCCGGCGCTTCGCCATCCTCACCTGCATGGACGCGAGGCTCGATCCGGCCAAGTATGCCGGGCTCGCCGAGGGCGACGCGCACGTCATCCGCAATGCCGGCGGCCGGGCCAGCGACGACGCCATCCGCTCGCTGGTGATCTCGCACAAGCTGCTCGGCACCCGCGAGTGGTTCATCATCCACCACACCGACTGCGGCATGGAGCTGTTCAGCGACGATGTGATCGCGGCCCTGCTCGACGAGAGCCTGGCGACGGCGAGCTATGGCGAGCAGGGCTGGACCAACCCGCAGCGCGAGGGCGGCTCGCCGCACGGTCACTATGTCAAGTGGCTGACGATCAAGGACCAGGCGCAGAGCATCGTCGAGGACGTCGTCCGGGTGCGGACTCACCCGCTGGTCCCCAGGGACGTGCCGGTCTACGGCTACCTCTACGACGTCCGCACCGGCAAGCTGCTGCCGGTCCCGGAAGCCATCGAGGCCGGCCGCGCCGCGGCCTGAGGCCCTCAGTCCGCCTCGCGCATCGCCGCCGCCAGCGCCGCCCCGTCGTCGCCGGCCAGCGCCAGCCCCTCGCGGACCCCGGCGCGGTCGGCCGGCGACCTGTTCTGGCTCGCCTTCCACTTGCCGACGATCCGCTCGATGCGAACCTCGAGCCCGACGATCGCCTTGAGCTGGCTGGCGACGAACGGTTCGGGGGCGTCCTTCACCGCCCACGGCTCGTCGCGGCCTGCCTCCATCCGGTCGGTCAGCGCCGCCGTCTGGCCGCCCAGCCAGTCCACGGCGTCGGTGACCGTCGCCCGGCCGCGCACCTGCACGGTCAGGTAGTTCCAGGTCGGCACCACCTTGCCGTGCTCGCGCTTGGCCGCGTACCAGGCCGGCGTGACGTAGGCCTGCGCTCCCTGGAAGACGACCAGCACGTCGCCGCCATCCGCCAGCCGGCGCCAGTGCGGGTTGGCGCGCGCCATGTGTGCGCGCAGCAGCCCGGCCGGCTCCGGCCCGGCGACGTGCATGAACGGCAGCGGGTCGGCGAGGAGGCCATCGTCGCCGTGGCTGATCAGCAGGCCCAGCGGATGGGCGGCGATCAGCCCGAGCTGGACCTCGGGGCGATCCTCGCGGAAGTGCGGCGGCAGGTACATGGCGCGGTCTCGCTGGCGGCGGAGCGCAGCCTAGTCGAACCAGGCCTTCTCGGCACCGTCGCGACCGAGGCCGACGTCGCGCAGCATGTGCTCGCCCATGCGATGCAGCTCGCGGCGGCCGGCGCCGGCGCGACGGACGTCGCGCAGCAGCCGCAGCGTCGTGGCGACGACGCGGCGGACGAGGGTGATGGGGGCTGCGTCGCTCCGGGCGGCACCCGCAGCGGCAGCCGGCTGGCTACGATGCATGACGGTCTCTCCGACGACGACGCGGGCAGGCCTGTAGGGGACCGGCCTGCCCGCGCACGGGAACTCCTGCAGCAACGACGTTTCAGCCTTGTGTCGATCGACAGGCCGCCGTCGGCTTGACGCTTGCAGGCGCTGCCCGTGAGATGACACCCGGCGCCGGCCGGTCGGCGCCGCCCGCGCGGGACATCGCCGCATGGCCATGACGGCGGACAGCACGAGCATCGCCGCGACCCCTGGGCGGGGCGGCACGGCCACGCGCTCGAGCCGGCGCCTGCTGCTCAGCCTGCCGGCGGTGCTGGTGATCGGCATCTTCCTGCTGCTGCCGCTGGGCCTGATGGCCTATATCAGCATCCTCGAGAAGGGCCCGGCCGGCGGGGTGAAGTGGGGTGCCCACACCGTCGAGCCCTACATCAGCTTCCTGTTCGAGCGCGACCTCGACGACAGCCTGATCCTCAACACCGACTACCTGCGGATCTTCGTCCGCTCGTTCTGGCTGGCCGGCCTGACGACGCTGCTGACGCTGCTGATCGGCTTCCCCACGGCCCTCGGCATGGCCCTGGCCCCGCCGCGCTGGCGCAACCTGCTGATCTTCCTCGTCACCATCCCGTTCTGGGCCAACCTGCTGGTGCGCAACTACGCCTGGATCATCCTGCTGCGGAACAACGGGCTGCTCGACGGCGCGCTGTCCGGGCTCGGGCTCACCCAGGGCCGCCTCGACCTGCTCTACACGCCGACCGCCATCCTCATCGGCCTCGTCTACAGCTACCTGCCGTTCATGGTGCTGCCGGTGTTCGCCAGCCTCGAGAAGATGGACTGGCGGCTGGTCGAGGCCGCCTTCGACCTCGGCGCCGACCGCTGGCGGGCGCTGCGCCGGGTGATCGTCCCGCTGGCGATGCCGGGCATCGTCGCCGGCTGCATCCTCGTCTTCATCCCCGGCCTCGGCGCCTACGTCACGCCGGAGCTCCTGGGCGGCGGCAAGGCGCTGATGATCGGCAACCTGATCCAGAGCCAGTTCGGGGCCGCCCGCAACTGGCCGTTCGGCGCGGCGCTGTCCTTCGCGCTGCTGGCGATCGTGCTGGTGGCGATGACGGTCTACCTGGTCCGCTACCGCCAGGCGCCCGGAGCCGAGCGGTGAGCGGCAGCGCGCTGCGCTTTCCCGGGCTGAGGACGGCGCTGCTGCTGTTCTTCGTCTACCTCTACGTCCCGATCGTCGTGCTGATCGTCCTCGCCTTCAACGAGAACCAGCAGGCGACGATCTGGACCGGCTTCAGCATGAAGTGGTTCGGCGTGGTCCTCGGCAATGCCGACCTGATGCGCGCCTTCAAGAACTCGCTGCTGGTGGCCACCGTCGCCGCCATCGGGTCGACGGTGATCGGCACGCTGGCCGCCCTCGGCACGCAGCGGCGCGGCGACCTGCGCGCCCAGCTCGTCGGCGGCGTCATCGCCCTGCCGCTGGTCGTGCCGGAGATCGTCTCGGCCGTCGCCAGCCTGCTGTTCTTCATCATGCTGGGCCTCAAGCTCGGTCTCGGCACGGTGATGCTGGCGCACCTCGTCTTCTGCATCCCGTTCGCCTACCTGCCGATCCGCGCCCGGCTCGACGGCATGGACCCGGCCCTGGCCGAGGCCGCCGCCGACCTCTACGCGACGCCGGTCACGGCCTTCCGCCGGGTCACCCTGCCGCTGCTCTGGCCCGGCATCCTCTCGGGCCTGATGCTCGCCTTCATCATCTCGCTCGACGACTTCGTCATCACCTACTTCGTCTCGGGTGCCGGGGCGACGACCCTGCCGGTCTACATCTTCGGCATGATCCGCATCGGCATCAGCCCCGAGGTCAATGCCGTCTCGTCGCTGGTGCTGGCGGTGTCGATCCTGTTCGTCGCGCTGAGCTGGGCGGTGGGACGGCTGCGGCGGTAGGGCCAGGCCGCATTCCAAGGGCAAGTTCGACAACGTCGATTGCCAGCCGCCGCGAAAACGAAAGGCTCAACGGGCGCCGAACGGACCTCCGGAGCCGATCACTTCACGACCGGCGCCGTCCTTCAGGCTAGGGAAAGTCCGTGGATCTTCCGGGCGAAACTGCAAACGATTGGGGCGCCGCCCGCACACCCGTTCATTTTCGGGGAAAGACCATAGCACGCCACGCTATCGCCGCAAGTGATCTTTGTCGCTTCCCTAATCAGCCAGAAGATGATGATACTCGCCTCCTTCGTAGCTGAACATATCGGCCGAATCTTCCGCGAGGGTTGAGTTCGGCAATCGGCCCGCAGCCTCGAGAGGAGATCAACGATGGTGGCTGTCTATATCACCCCCCTTTCCGGCTCCAACGAAACGGATTCGCTGCTTTCCCCCGCCCTGTGGGGCGATGGGGGAGGACCCGAAGTCGTCCTCACCTACAGCTTCCCGACTGTCGGCGCCCCTTGGGCCGCGAACTACGGGTCTTTCACCGGCGAGAACTATAGCGCCAGTTTCGTTCCCTTGACGCTCTTTCAGCAGACAGCCATCGAGGCTGCGCTCGCTCAGTTCGCCGACGTGGCCAATATCACCTTCATCAAGCTTGCTAGTGAGACGACCTCGAGCGTCGGCGACATGCGCTTTGGGCAGACGACGTTCGCCAATCCCGACGTCCTGGCTGCCGGGCTGTTTCCCCTGGCCTCCTCGCAGCCCGAAGGCGGCGATGTATGGCTCAGCAAAGGCATCTTTGACGGCACCATTGCGTACGGTGACTTCAATCGCTCCGATGCTTCGTCAGGCAGCGATGTGCTGTGGGCGTTGATGCATGAGATCGGTCATGCCCTCGGCCTTAAGCACCCGCACGAATCCTTCACCATATACACGCCCTACCCGTCGGGCCCAGCGACAAGCGATGACTGGTGGGGAAATACAATAATGAGCTATCGCTCGCATCCCGGCGATGCGACGAGTGAAGGTGTCAATGACTACAGTGGAATAAGTCCGCAAACCCTGATGCTGCGCGATATCGCCGCGATACAGTATTTGTATGGCGCCAATACGAGCACGCGCAGCGGTGATACCGTCTACTCCTGGAGTCCGGGCGAACGGCTCTTCAAGACGATTTGGGATGGCGGCGGCATCGACGGGATCAGCTGGGCCAACCAGTCGACGGCAGCGACGATCAACCTCACCGCGGGCCAATGGAGCAAGCTGGGGCCAGCCTATACCTGGACCGAGGACGGCGGCGGCTCGATCACCGACACGCTGGCGATCGCCTACGGCGTTACCATCGAGAACGCTTTCGGCGGCTCCGGCAACGACACGCTGACCGGCAACGACGTCGCCAACACGCTGCTGGGAAATGCCGGCACCGATACCCTGTTCGGCGGCAACGGCAACGACAGCCTCAATGGCGGTCTCGACAACGATACGGTCTTTGGCGGCAATGGTGACGATTCCCTCAGCGGCGACCTGGCTTTCGATACGCTGTTCGGCGGGAACGGCTACGACACGGCCGACTTCCGGTATTGGTCCGGCCAAACATGGATCAACCAGGGCACCGGCGTTGTCGGCTTCCCCGGCGCGCCGTTCGAGTTCCTCGGTAGCGATATCGAGAGGATCCTGACCGGCAGCGGCAACGACTCGATCGTTGGCTTCGGTGGCGACCGTCGGATCGAGACGGGCGACGGCAACGACGTGCTGACCGGCACCGGCACCAGCGATCAGCTGTTCGGCGGCAATGCGCTCGACTCCGTGGTTGGCGAAGCCGGAGCGGATTCGCTCTACGGCGGCGATGATGCCGACCAGCTCTACGGTCGCGACGGCGCCGACTCCATCTTCGGCGGCAACGGCAACGACTTCGCCCTGGGCGGCAACGATGCCGACAGCGTCAGCGGCGACGCCGGCAACGATCTGCTCAATGGCGACGCGGGCAATGACACCGTCGCCGGCGGCGACGGCAGCGATATTGTGCAGGGATTTACCGAGACCGACCTGCTGTTCGGCGGCAACGATGCCGACACTCTGCAGGGTGGCAATGGCGCCGACAGCCTGTCCGGCGGCGACGGCAACGATGTCCTGCAGGGCGAGGGTGACAACGACACCCTCAACGGCGATGGCGGCAACGACACGATATTCGGCGGAGACAACAACGACCGGCTGCTGTTCTCGGCCGGTACCGATACCTTCAACGGCGGCCTGGGCCTCGACACCCTCGATTTCAGCGCCGTGACCGCCGCGATCACGGCCAACTTCAACACCGGCACCGCACTCGTCGCCGGCGGCGCGACCCTGGTGTTCGCCAGCGACATCGAGGCCTTCGTCGGCGGCACCGGCAACGACAGCATCCTCGGCGGCTATTTCACCGACGACACCATCTTCGGCGGGGACGGCGACGACAGCATCAGCGGCGACTACGCCTCCGACACCCTGTTCGGAGGCAACGGCTTCGACACCGCCGACTATCGCTACTGGACCGGGCAGTTGGTCATCAACCAGACCACCGGCGCGGTCGGCTTCCCCGGCACGTCGGCCGAGTTCCTCGGCGCCGACGTCGAGCGGATCCTGAGCGGCGTCGCCAGCGACACGATCATCGGCGCCGCTCTCGCCAACGTCATCGACACAGGCTCCGGCAACGACAGCGCCGACGGCGGAAACGGTGCCGATACCGTCTTCGGCGGCGAGGACAACGATGTCCTGACCGGCAATCTCGGCAGCGACACCGTCTATGGCGGCAACGGCCTCGATACGCTGTCCGGGGCCAACGGCGCCGACAGCCTGTTCGGCGACGCCGGCAACGACACGCTCCTCGGCGGTCAGGGCAACGACAAACTGTACGGCGGCGTCGACAGCGACTCGGCGTCCGGAGGCAACGGCAACGATACGCTCTTCGGCGACGACGCGTCGGATATCCTGTCGGGCGGCAACCAGGGCGATACGCTCTTCGGTGGCAACGCCAACGACACCCTGCTGGGCGATGCGGACAGCGACAGCCTGTCCGGCGGCAACGGCATCGACACGCTGACCGGCGGCAACGGCACCGACCGGATGGCCGGCGACGCCGGCGGTGACCGCTTCGTCTTCGACGACGGCCATGCCGGCATCGGCGCCGGCGTCCGCGACGTCGTCACCGGCTTCTCCGGTGCCGGCGGCGACCGCCTCGACCTCAGCCTGATCGACGCGCTGCTGTCCTCGGCGGGGACCGACGACATCTTCGCCTGGCGCGGCACCCAGGCGTTCAACGCCTCCGGCCAGATCCGCTACGCCGTCACCGGCGGCAACGTCATCATCCAGGGCAGCAACGACGCCAGCACCGACGTCGACTTCGAGATCCAGGTCGACGGCCTCACCAGCTTCCAGCAGAGCTGGCTGGTGCTCTAGCTTCGGAAGGGACCGCACCGACGGTGCGGTCCCTGTCCTCACACGGGATTGCCCGGGCGAACCGTTTAGCCTAATGCTCGATCGGTTCGCATGCCTATTCGTCCATGCCAATACTGCAAATCTCGCTCAAGAGGCGAAGTATTGGCCAATGTCGCTCTCCGGTCCCCGTGGAGGTTGAAGAATGCCGGTAGTTTCCGTGAATGGTGCTGCCTTCGGCGGCAGCGGCAGTGACACCTACCAGGGGGAGAGTGGCGCCGACACCATCTTCGGCAACGATGGCAACGACACCATCGGCGGCGGTGGCGGAAACGACAGCCTCTACGGCGGTAACGGCGACGACACCCTCACGGGTGGCACCGGCAACGATATCCTGGCCGGTGGTGACGGCTTCGATACGGCCGACTTCTCGTTCGTCACCAGCGGAACCATCGTCGTCAGCCTCGACGGCGGAACGCCGAACGCCGTGCTGCCGTCGGGGCAGGGGACGACGACGCTGTCCGGCGACATCGAGCGGATCGTCGGCGGAGCCGGCAACGACCAGATGTTCGGCGGCGGCTACGCCGTCGTCCTCGAAGGGGGTAACGGCGCCGATTTCCTGCTCGGCTCCACGCTCGACGACACCCTGTTCGGCGGCGACGGCAACGACACCATCCTCGGCGGCGACGGCAGCAACATGCTGGCGGGCGGTGCTGGGACCGACACGCTCTATGGCGGCACGTCCGGCGACCTGCTGCTGATGGGCAGCACCCTCGACGTGCTGGTCGACATCACCGACAACGACGGCGACATCGCCGACCTGTCCGCCTTCACCGGGGCGATCGACCTCAACCAGTTCCTGAACACGGTCACCGTGGCAGGCGTGAGCGGCACGGGCGGCGTCTCGGCCCGCATCGAGCGCGTCATCCTCGGCAGCGGCAACGACCGGGCACAGACCTCGGGCCTGGGCAACCGGATCGACGGTGGCTTCGGCGACGACACCCTGACCGGCCAGGTCGCCAACGACAGCCTGTTCGGCGGCGAGGGCCAGGACTCGCTGTTCGGCGGCAATGGCGACGATACCGTCAGCGGCGACTTCGGCTTCGACTCGCTGTACGGGGGCAACGGCTTCGACACCGCCGACTACAGCTTCTTCAACCTCGACATCCAGATCGACCAGCTCAGCGGGGTCGTCACGTTCCTGCCGTTCAGCGGCTCGGAATTCATTGCCGACGACATCGAACGCATCGTCACGGGTAATGGCAGCGACACGCTCCTTGCCAGCAACCTGTCGCGGCAGATCGAGGCCAGCGGCGGCAACGACAGCATCCTCGGCCGCCTCGGCAACGACACGCTCCTCGGTGGAAACGGCAATGACAGTGTCAACGGGGGTGCGGCGGACGACACGGTCTTCGGCGGCGAGGGCGACGACAGCCTGAGCGGCGAATTCGGCTACGACACGATTTTCGGGGGCAACGGCTTCGACACCGCCGACTTCCGCTACTGGTTCGGCCAGCTGTCGATCGACCAGACCACCGGCGTGGTCGGCTTTCCGGGCGCCTCCAGCGAGGTCCTCGGCGCCGACATCGAGCGCATCCTGAGCGGCGCTGCCAACGACACCATCGTCGGCGCCGTTCTCGCCAACGTCCTCGACATGGGGCTGGGCGACGACACCGCCGACGGCGGCGGCGGCAACGACACCCTGCTGGGCGGCGAAGGCAACGACACGCTGCTAGGCAATCTGGGCAATGACTCCCTGTTCGGCGGCAATGCCAACGACAGCCTGTCGGGCGGCAACGGCACGGACCTGCTGCTGGGAGAGGCCGGCGCCGACTCGCTGGGCGGGGGCAACGGCATCGACAGCCTGCTGGGTGATGTCGGTTCCGACCGGCTCGCCGGAGGCAACGGCAACGACAGCCTGTCCGGCGGCAACGGCATCGACACGCTGACCGGTGGCAACGGCACCGACCGGATGGCCGGCGATGCCGGCGGCGACCGTTTCGTCTTCGACGACGGCCATGCCGGCATCGGCGCCGGGGTCCGCGACGTCGTCATCGGGTTCGATGGAGCCGGCGGCGATCGCCTGGACCTCAGCCCGATCGACGCGCTGCTGGCGTCGGCGGGGACCGACAATGTCTTCACCTGGCGCGGTACCCAGGCGTTCAACGCCTCCGGCCAGATCCGCTATACCGTCACCGGCGGCAACGTCATCATCCAGGGCAGCAACGACGCCAGCACCGACGTCGACTTCGAGATCCAGGTCGACGGCCTCACCAGCTTCCAGCAGAGCTGGCTCATTCTCTAGCCAGGCGCGAGACGCAGCCCCCGTCTCGCCCTCTGCCCGTAGCCCTCGAGGTCCTGGTCGCCCGTCGACGACGGCCGACCAGCCTTGCTCGACGAGGGTACCGTTGCGCGCGTCTCGCGCGAGACAGGCCCTATTGTCGCTCGACCTTGGCACGATGCCGAGCCTTGAGGGGCTTCGCCATTTTTGCGATATCACGGACAGTCGATCAACGAACGAGCGAGCCACCCGTCGCTTGCCGCCACGGTCTTCGACCGGCCGACGGCACCCGACGGGACCGCGCAATGGTGGGGACGCCTTCCGATGGTCATCCGCAGCGGCTCGATCGGCGCCGATACCCTCTCCGGAGCCGGCGATGCGGATACGCTCTGGGGCGGCGGCGGCGACGACACGCTGTTCGGTGGAGCCGCTGCAGATGTCCTCCAGGGTGGCGCGGGCGCCGACAAGCTCTATGGCGGCGATGGCGACGATATTGCCAACGGCGGCGACAACCGGGACCTCATCTACGGCGGTAATGGCAGCGATCGCGTCGTCGCCGCAGCCGGCAACGACTTCGCCGCGGGGGGCATCGGCAACGACACCCTCTCCGGTGGCGAGGGCTCCGATCAGCTCGAGGGCAGCAACGGCAACGACCAGGTCCTGGGCGAGGCCGGAGCCGACAGGCTTCGCGGCGGCAACGACGACGACCTCGTGTCAGGCGGAGCCGGCGACGATCTCGCCTACGGCGATGCCTTCGCGTCCGGCGGGCTTCCGGGCCGCGATACCGTTTTCGGCGGCGACGGCAACGACAGCCTGATCGGCGGCGACGGCGACGACACGCTCCGGGGCGATGCCGGCAACGACAGCCTTGCCGGTGGCAACGGTGGCGACACGCTCACGGGCGGCGCAGGCACCGACCGCATGGCCGGCGATAGCGGGGCCGACCGTTACACCTTCGACGACGGCCATGCCGTCGTCGGCGCGGGCCTTCGCGACGTCATCGTCGGCTTCGACGGCGCGGCCGGCGACCGCCTCGATCTCGCCGCCCTCGATGCCCAGCTGTCGAGCGGTGCCGACGATGCCTTCACCTGGATCGGCATGCAGGCGATCACCTCGGTTGGCCAACTGGGCTACGCACTCGACGCCGGCAGCATCGTCATCCGCGGCAGCAATGCCGCCTCCTCCGCGAGCTTCGAGATCGAACTGTCCGGCCTGAGCGGCTTCGACCCTGCCTGGCTCATTCTCTAGCCGTCCAGCGGTACCGAATGCGGCCCGTTCCAGCCTTGACCTCGGCGTCGACGAAGCGAGGTTCGCGAGACGAGCGTCGACAGCGACCGCGCTGCCGTACGATCCGACGCGGCCCGTTCCCGGGGACGATTGCCGGAGCAGCCACCTGGTCCGCAAACGGCATGTCGCTGACGGCAGCCATGCCGGGCGCCGAGCGGACTTGCGGCGCAGCAGGAGAACGAAGGTGCGGGAACCGCACTGAAGGGCGAGGACACGCCTCGTTACTCAACCAATAAACGCAAACACATACCGAGCTCGCGGAAGATGGTCAATGACATCGAGCACCCCGTGCTATAGGCCGGACATGCGCAGAATGGGCGCGGATGAAGCCCAGCGGACAACGACCGGCATAGGATCCGGCGGCCGCGGGGCGTCGACGGGGAGACCGGACAGCCAGCCAGCAGCCAAGAACACCTTCCTGCACAGCTGAGGGCCGAGGAGCCCCAGCGGGGGCGGTCGCTACGGCGGGCCACTCCGCCCACGCATGCCGCACGTTCCACAGCAATCCCGCGTGGCTGGCACGGCAAGATCGGCCAGCCAAGCGCCAACAGGGAGCAAGGCCGACATGGCCGTTCGCATCGGAAGCGACTTCGACGACACCATTCCCGGCACGACGGGGAATGACACCCTCTACGGCGGTGCAGGCAACGACCGCCTCCTCGGCGACAGTGGCAACGACACGCTGTTCGGCGGCAGCGGCAACGATAGTCTTATCGGGGACGATGGCGGCGACGTCATCTACGGTGGCAATGGCAACGACCGGATCTCCGGGGGCGGCGGCCAGGACTTCCCGGTCTACGGCGGAAACGGCAACGACGTCATCTTCGGCGGGAACAACGGCGACAATCTCCAAGGCGATCTTGGCAACGACCAACTCTTCGGCGGCAATGACGGCGATACGGTCGACGAGGGCGCCGGCGATGGCTTGGCGGAAGGCGGAAACGGCAACGATCTCGTCTACGGAGCGGACGGCAACGACTCGCTCGAGGGCAACAACGACGACGACAAGGTCTACGGCGGCAACGGCAATGATGGGATCCGCGGCGGTTTCGGCGACGATACCGTCTATGCGGGATCCGGCAACGACACCGCCTATGGCGACGCGGCGTCCTATGGTGGCGACCCTGGCGACGACACCGTCTTCGGCGAGGACGGCACCGATACGCTCATCGCCGGAGACGGCAATGACCGCGTCTACGGCGGCAACGATGCCGACGACCTGCAGGGCGGCTATGGCAATGACAGCGTCTTCGGCGGAAACGGCAACGACATTCTGACGCTGGGCGACGGCAACGACGTCGGCTACGGCGGCGCCGGCGACGACGGGATCGGCACCACCTACGGCACCGACACCGTCTTCGGCGAGGACGGCAACGACATTCTCACCGGCTGGTATCTGTCCAACAGGCTGTTGGGAGGCAACGGCAGCGACAAGGTCTACGGCTTCTTCGACAGCGACTCGCTGTTCGGCGGTGACGACGCCGACACGCTCTATGGCGGCAGCGAGGTCGACACGCTGTGGGGCGGAAACGGCGACGACCTGATGGTCGACGGCACGCCGGACGACTTCAAGACCGACATCGACAACGATCTCTACTTCGGCGGTGCCGGCAACGACACCATGCTGGACGACTTCGGCAGCGAGACCTTCTACGGCGGGACGGGCAACGACAAGATCGGCGCCTACGGCTCGATCGATGTCTACTCCGACACGCTCTATGGCGAGGAGGGCAACGACTCGCTGATGGGTGGTCGCGGCAGCGACACGGTCTACGGCGGAGCCGGCAACGACGTGATCGACGAGTCGACGGGCTACGGCGATAGCGCGGATACCATGGTCGGCGGCGACGGCGCCGACCGGTTCGTGATCGCGACGGACAATCGGCCCGGAATCACGACGCCGCGGGACCGGATCCTCGACTTCAACGGCGCCGCCGGCGACCGCCTCGACACGGATTTCGCCTTCACGGTCGTCCAGGACACCGACATCTTCCTTGGTCCGGTCGCCCAGGGCAGGCTGCAGGTGACCCAAGCCCTGCTCGGCGTCAGCTTCGTCACCGTCCTGCGCGGCAACGTCGACGCCGATCCCTACCTCGAGCTCAACGTCGCGTTCGGCAACAGCACCGCCTTCGACCAGAGCTACCTGCTCTAGGCGGCGGCTGCCGCGGGGCGTTTGCGGCTGAGGCGGTGCCCGCTAGGATCGGGCACCGTCCGCCAGCCCGGAAACACTCATGCGCCTCGCTGCCTTCGCCGTCGCCTCCGTGCTCGCCCTCGCCGCCGCGGCTCCCGCCGCGCACGCCGAGGGCGAGCTGTTCCTCTACAACTGGACCAACTACTTCCCGCCCGACCTGCAGAAGAAGTTCGAGGCCGACACCGGCATCAAGGTGACCCTCGACACCTACGACAGCAACGAGACCCTGCTCGCCAAGCTGCAGGCCGGCGGCACCGGCTACGACGTCATCGTCCCGTCCGACTACATGGTGGCGACGATGATCGAGGCCGGGCTGCTCCAGCCGATCGCCGCGAAGTCGATGGCGAACGCCAAGAACATCAACGCGCCCTTCGACCAGCAGTGGTTCGATCCGGAGCGGACCTACACCGCTCCCTACATGTGGGGGACCACCGGCTTCAGCTACGACAGCAAGCGCGTGCCCGGCGGCCAGCTCGAGGACAGCTGGAAGAGCTTCTTCGCCCCGCCGGCCGAGCTCAACGGCCAGGTGGCGGCGCTCAACGACGAGGTCGAGCTCTACAACGCTGCCGCCCTCTACCTCGGCATCGACAAGTGCACGGAGAGTGCCGAGGACGGCAAGAGGATCCTCGAGGTGCTGGAGGCGCAGAAGCCGGTGCTGGCGATGTACCAGTCGGACGGCACCATCGAGCGGATGATCGCCGGCGAGGTGATCATGCACCAGCAGTGGAACGGGGCGGCGCACCGGACCCGCGAGAAGCTGCCGAGCGCCGTGTTCGTCTACCCGAAGGAAGGCCTCAACTTCTGGCAGGACAACTTCGCCGTGCCGGTGGGCGCGCCGAACGTCGAGAACGCCAAGATCTTCATCAACTGGATGATGGACCCGCAGAACATCGCCGCGGCCAGCAACTTCACCGGCTACATGAACGGCATCAAGGGCTCGGAGGCATTCATGGACGAGAGCCTGCGCAGCGATCCGGCCGTGGTCATGCCGGCCGAATTCGCCGACCGGCTGAGCCCTGCCAAGAATTGCAGCGACGCCGCCCGCGAGCTGCGCAACAAGGTCTGGACCCGCCTGAAGAAGTGACGGCTGCCCCGCGGCCGCCGACCGAGGAGCGGCTGTGGCGCCGGGCGCTGGCCTATGCCGAGCGCTACGGTGGCACCGCCGCCAGCCTGCGCCGCGTGTTGCTGCGCCGTGCCCTGCGCGACGCCGGCGCACTCGGGCTCGACCCCGGGCCGGTCCAGGCGGCGGTCGAGCGGGTGGTTGCCCGGGCCCGGGACGCTCGGCTGGTCGACGACAGCGCCTTCGCCGAGGCGCGGGCCCGCCGCCTGGTCGGCCGCGGCACGGCACCCGGGCGGATCGCCGGGCGCCTCGCCGGCAAGGGTGTCGGCGCCGAGACCGCCGGTGCCGCGCTCGACCGCCTCGGGGCCGAGCTGGGCGACCTCGCCCTGCGCGCCGCCGTGGCCCTGGCCCGCCGCCGCCGCCTCGGCCCCTGGCGGCCGGCCCCGGCGCGGCCCGAACACCGCCAGCGCGACCTCGCCGTGCTCGCGCGCGCCGGGTTCGAGTGGCCGGTCGCCACCGCCGTGATCGACGCCGCCGACCCGGAGGCCCTGGAGGCCCGGCTGGCGGAAGGCTGAGCCGGCGGCGACGAGACCCTTGCACCGTACCGCGCGCCCGCCGAAGCATGCGGCGCAGCGCAACTGCCGAGATGCCGTGGCCGGAACGCCGTTGACCGCATCGCTCACCCTCGCCCTATGGGCCGTGAACATGGCGCAGGCGCCGGCCTCCGTGGCGGAGGCGGCGGCACGCATCGACCGCCGCCTCGCCGAGGCCGCGGCGGCCGGTGCCGATCTGCTGGTCCTGCCCGAGTATCTCAGCGAGCAGTGGCTGGCCTTCGCCCCGTCCGGCCTGCCGGAGACGGCCGAGGTTGCGTGGATGGGTGGCTGCGGGGCGGAGCTGCTCGAGCGGTTGCACCCGCTGCCGGCGCGGTACGGTGTCGCCCTGCTCGCCGGCACCTGGCCCGTCCAGGATCGCGGCCGCTGGGTCAACCGGGCCCATCTCCTGCTGCCCGACGGACGGGTCCACGTTCAGGACAAGCTGTGCCTCACGCCGTCCGAGGACGACCCCGAGGCGTGGCAGCTCCAGCCCGGCGACGAGCTTCGCATCCTCGCCTGGCGTGGCCTGCGCCTCGCCGTGCTCGTCTGCCTCGACATCGAGCAGCCGGCCCTCGCCGCGCGGCTGCAGGCTGCCGACCTCGACCTCGTGCTGGTCCCGTCGATGACCCGTTTCGCCTCCGGTCATGCCCGCGTCAGCGGCTGCGCCCGGGCGCGGGCGGTCGAGCTCACCGCCGCCGTCGCCATGGTCGGCTGCATCGGCTCCGTACCGCTGCATCCGCCGCGGCCGAACACCGGCGGGGCGGCGGTCTACCTGCCCTGCGAGCCGGCCCTCGGTCACGCCGGCGTCGCCGTCGAGGCGCTATGGGCCGCCCGGACCGACGGCGACGGCCCGCTGGTGCTGGCCCGCGACCTGCCGCTCGGTACGGTTCGTGCCTTGCGCCATGGCGACGCCGAGGTCTGGCCGGGCGCCTGGTCCGCCGACCGCATCCGCATCAGCGAGGATTGAGAAGACGACGATGGAAAAGCCGCTCGAGCGCTTCCTGTTCGCCAGCCGCTGGCTGATGGCGCCGATCTATGTCGGCCTGATCGTCGCCCTGCTCGCCCTGGTCGCCAAGTTCATCCAGGAGCTGGTCCACTTCGTCCCGCGCGTGTTCGAGTTGACCGACACCGAAGTGGTCCTGGTGGTGCTGGAGCTGATCGACCTGTCGTTCGCCGCCAGCCTGCTGATCATGATCGTATTCTCCGGCTATGAGAACTTCGTCTCGCGCATCGACACCGGCGAATCCGACAGGCCGGCGTGGATGGGCCAGATCGACTTCAGCGGCCAGAAGCTCAAGTTGATCGCCTCGATCGTCGCCATCTCCGGTATTCATCTGCTCAAGTCATTCATGAGTATAGAAGAGGTCAGCAAGGAAAAGCTCATGTGGCTCGTCATCACCCACATGGCCTTCGTCGTGTCGGGCGTGTTGCTGGCGCTGATGGACCTGTTGCACAGTCGATCCGACAAGGGCTGAGGCCGGCAGCAGTTTTCAGACCAAGACGAGGCTGTGCCCGAGCAATCTCTAATGAGACATTGGCTTCAAGCACTTGCCGGGACTTCCTGCGGCTAGGACGAAGCTCCCGGCTCAACCATTTGTTTCGCGACTGCGAAGATACTTGCGCGTCAGGGATGAGCACCTAAGCTGCCGCCGGAGAAAGAAAGAGCACCCGGACTAGGACTGGAATCTTGCCAGCCCACCGGGCCCGCAGACCCTGAGGAAGCGCTTGCCGAGCGGCGGGGAGAACGCCTGAATGCGTCCGAGCATCACTCGACGTCATTTCTGCCAGGCTGTCGGCGCCGCGGCGGCGCTGGCACTGCCGCGCGCCGCCGGTGCTGCCATCGATCCGCTCGACCCCAGCTATGACTACGCCTGGACGCTCCCCTTCGTCCCGTCCGAGGACAGTGACGTGGTCGTCGTCAGCGTGCCGCCCGAGGGCATCACGCTGACCGACCTTGGCAGCCCGTCGAAGATCCTCCTGCTCGTCGGCCCCAGCGGCCCGATCACCGGGTCGATCACGGCGCGCTTCCTCCGCTACCGCGGCGTGGTGATGATCGGCGCCTCGTTCCGCCCGATCGGCACAGGGATCCAGAACACGCCGCTGGGGACACCCGCGATCGGCCGCAACGTCCTGCGGATCAGCTTCGACAGGCGCGACACCTGGAACGGTCACCAACCCTTCATCTTCCTGGCCAACATGGACATGGTGTCGAGCCAGACGAAGTGGGGCGACTTCCTCCGGTTCGGAACCGCCCGCAACACCGCCGGCAACAACTTCCACCAATGGTGCCGCCTCTACATCCAGAAGATCCGCATCCCCTTCGGCCACTATGGCTGGCATCTCAACAGCGAGAACGTGACGCATTCGGATTTCATCCAGTGTTCCTACGGCGGCCACGCCGGAATCCGTGCCTACGACATCGACGTCGCCTGGGGCTACCAGACCTTCTTCACCGCGGTGCTGCCGCCGTTCCTCCCGCACCCTACGGCCGTCCACAAGCTGCGGCGCATCATCACCCGGCACATGCCGGACGATCCGACGATCTACCGGCCCAACACGAATCGCGTGCAGTTCATGCTGAACGTGATCCGTTACGTCGAGGATCTCGACGCCGGCCGCTACCAGACCCACCGCGTCCACGACTGGTTCATCCGGCCCGACCCGGAAGGCAACTCGTCGACGTTGAGCTCCTTCCAGCTGGTCGGCCTCAATCCGGAGTTCGCCGGGGACTGGCTGCGCTTCACGCACACGCCGACGGCCAATCGCTTGCTGCCGCTGCTCCAGGGCAGCTTCCGGCTCGACGACCCACCGACGGATATCGCCCCGGCCGAGCAGATCGGCTGGCAGCAGCGCGTCACGACCGCCGCGGAGCTCCGTCAGCTGCAGCGTATCCACCTCGCGGCCGGCAAGCCCATCCACTGACCGTTCAGCGGCAGCGCGAGGTACCCGCGGCCAGCAACGATGGCCCTCAGGCCTCCTGTCGCTCCCATTCCGGCGCCGGCGATGCGATGGGTGCCAGCAGGTCGCGCTCCATCTCGTCCAGCCGGTTGATCCCGAGCAGGGCCATGTTGCGGCTGATCTCGCTCGCGAGGATGGCGATGGCATGGGCGACGCCGGCCTCGCCGGCGAGCGCCGCGGCATAGAGGAACGGCCGGCCGACGAACACGAAGCGGGCGCCGAGTGCCAGGGCCTTCAGCACGTCCGAGCCGCGCCGGATGCCGCCATCAAGCATCACCGGCAGGTCGCCGGCCGCGGCGACGACCTCGGGCAGAACCCGCAACGGCGACACCGTGCCGTCGAGCTGCCGGCCGCCATGGTTGGAAACGATGATGCCGTCGGCCCCGTGATCGCGGCCGATCGCGGCGTCCTTGCCGTTCATGATTCCCTTGAGCAGCAGGGGCCCCGGCCAGTGCCGGCGGATCAGCGCGAAATGCTCCCAGTTGAGGTGCTCGCGCTTGCCGAAGTCGCGAACCACGTTGCGCGACACGATCGGGACACCGCGCTCGGCGTAGGCGTTCTCGAAATGCGGCATGCCGTGCCGCAGCAGGGTGCGGGCAAACGTGGCGAGCAGCCAGCGGGGACGCACGAGGCCGTCCCAAGCGAGACGCGGCGTCGGTCGCAGCGGTGCCGAGAAGCCGCTGCGGACGTTGTTCTCCCGGTTGGCGGAGACAATGGTGTCGACGGTCAGCATCAGGGTCCGGAAGCCGGCCCTGGCGACGCGCTCGACGAGGGCGACGATGCGCTCCGGCTCGCCCGGCAGATAGGCCTGGAACCAGCCGCCCGGCGTGACCTCGGCAACCTCCTCGAGACGGATGAGCGACGAGCCGCTGAGGATCATCGGCACATTGGCCGCGGCGGCGGCACGCGCCAGGACGAGATCGCCGCGATAGGCGACGAGCGCGCTGAGCCCCATGGGCGCGATTCCGAACGGCGCGGCGTAGGTCCGGCCGAACAATGTCGTCGCCTGGGAACGGCCCGAGACGTCGCGCAGGACCCGCGGGCGGAAGCCGAACTCGCGGAAGGCCGCGCGGTTGTCGTAGCGCGAGGCATTGGTCTCGGCAGCACCGGCGACGTAGCCGAAGATCGGTCGCGGCAGGTGACCGCGGGCGGCCGGCTCCAGGTCCTCGAGCGACAGGATGCGGCGAAGGTGGCGGGGCTGGGCTGGCGAGGCGATGGTCCGCGCTCCGGTCGGCTGGCGGCGGCCCGTCCCGTCGTTGGTAGCTTCCCGGGCCGGCCGCCGCCAGCCTCCCAGCAGTCGCGACCGGCTTCAACCCTCGATCCGCGCAGGCATCGGTTGCTGCGGCGGCAAACGCCGGCCGCCAAGACGGCTGCGACACGTCGCCCCTGCCCGGTGCCGCCACGCTGGCGGCGGGGCGCCGGCGGTGGTTGAAAGCCCGTCGCCACAGTCCCGGAGAACGGATCGGATGGACCGTCGCACGCTGGCCCTGCTCGCCGCCAAGGTGGTGGCGGTGCTGGTGATCGGAGCCGCCTTGTGGCTGTGGCTGTCGCCGTTCGGCCGCGAGCAGACGCCGTCGGCCGCAGTGACCGGCACGGTGCCGATCGGTGGCGCCTTCAGCCTCGTCGACCAGGACGGCAAGCGGATCACCGAGCAGGACTTCCGCGGCCGCTGGATGCTTGTCTACTTCGGCTACACCTTCTGCCCGGATGCCTGCCCGCTGAGCCTCACCCATATGGCCGAGGCGCTGGACCTGCTGCCGCCGGCGACCGCCGACAAGGTGGTGCCGGTGCTGATCACGGTCGATCCCGAGCGCGACACCGTGGCCGTGCTGAAGGACTATGTCGGAGCCTTCTCGCCGCGGCTGGTCGGGCTGACCGGCACCCCCGCGGAGGTCCAGCCGGTGCTGAAGGCCTGGAAGGTCTACGCCCGCAAGGCCGAGCCAGCCGCCGACGGCAGCTACCTGATGGATCACTCGACCTTCATCTACCTGATGGCGCCCGACGGGGCCTACGCCGCCCACTTCGGCCACGACGCGACCCCGGAGCAGATCGCCGGGCAGATCAAGGCGCTGGTCGAGGGCTGAGCGCCCCCTTGCCAGCGGCCGCGCCAGTCGCTACATGCCCGCCGTCCCGCGCGTCCGTAGCTCAATGGATAGAGCATCTGACTACGGATCAGAAGGTTGAGGGTTCGACTCCTTCCGGACGCGCCATCTCCGCTCCAGCGGCTCCTTCGGCCGGCTTCCAGCGGGCGGTTTGCCAGACTTCAAGGTTCGCCGCGGCGGGCCCCGCGCATGGGCAAGCGTTGCATCAGGTGCCGCCGATCAGCGCCTGGGCTCCGCGCCAGCCCGGGCTGAGAGCACGCCACCTTCCTGCTAGCGGTTTCGGTGCAATCCCGTTGCTCGCCGACGGCGCGCAGGTCATCGGCATCGCCAAAGACGGCAGCCCAGGGTCGGCCTGGTGCGGTGGTACGGGTCAGGGATCCTGCTCGCTGGCGATACATCGCCGATGCTCGGTGCTCGCTCCCGGACGCGGCTTGTCGATGATGGCGTTGAACCGCGGCACCGCTCGAAGAAGCCATCCTCGTCACAAGCGCTTCGCCGGTCCGGCCTCTCCCAGTGCCCAGGCATGCTCGGACTGCCAAATCGCGCCAGCCTATCGCAGAGCGTAGCCAAGGCGGCCTCGGCTGGGCAGCGATGACCCTGCCCGAGTCAGCGACTGTCACGAATGCAGCAACCCACCGCGCCATAATCCTATAAAGCCGATAGACTCAAAGATTTTTGTTGGACCGGACGCCGCCGACCGTGATAGCCCCTCAGCCATCGGAACTTCGCCGTCGACCCGTTGGGATTGGCGGCCAGGCGCAGCGACCGTCGAGGGCCAGGATGGCGACCCCTTTGCGATGCGGAATCTGGGCTCCCGTTCACGGTCCTCGCGCCGCCCTGGACGATCCGCAAGAGCCCTTCGATGCTTCTTGGGAGCACAACCGAGCCACCGTCGTCGAAGCCGAGGCCCTCGGGTTCGATTCGACCCTGCTCGCCCAGCATACCGTCAATCCGCACCTGCCCACCCAGGACCAGCTCGATGCATGGACAGCGGCAGCCGCACTGGCCGCACTGACCAGCCGCATCGAGATCATCGCTGCGATCAAGCCCTACATCCAGCATCCGGTCTTTCTCGCCAAGATGGCCCTGCAGATCGAGAACATCAGCGGCGGGCGTTTCGGCATCAATCTCGTCAACGCGTGGAACAGCGCCGAGTTCGAGAAGGCCGGCATTGCCTTTGGCGAACACGATGCGCGCTACGACTACGGGCGCGAGTGGCTGTCGATCGTCTCACGGCTGGTTGCCGGAGAAACGCTGACCCATGATGGGCGGCATTTCTCGATCCACGACTATCGCCTGACCCCACGCGACCTGCATCGC
>JAXMCM010000032.1:0-44740 GCA_046349355.1 Geminicoccaceae bacterium | reverse complement strand
GTAGCGCGGCTCGGCGGCGATGCCGTCGACAGGCCCGCGCTTGCCCCAGAACTCGCCGCAGATGATCCGTACCGCCGTGCCGTCGTCCTCGATCACCTCGGGGATCGCCGAGCCCGGCACGTCCTGGTAGCGCGGCTTGGTCATCTTCAGCGACGACGGCAGGTTGGCCCACAGCTGGAAGCCGTGCATCCGCCCCTGCGCGTCGCCCTGCGGCATCTCCTGGTGGAGGATGCCGCTGCCGGCGGTCATCCACTGCACGTCGCCGGCACCCAGCCGGCCACGGTTGCCGAGGCTGTCGCCATGCTCGACCGTGCCGGCCAGCACGTAGGTGATCGTCTCGATGCCGCGGTGCGGGTGCCACGGGAAGCCGGCGAGGTAGTCGCTCGGCCGGTCGCCGCGGAAATCGTCGAACAGCAGGAACGGATCGGTCTCGGCGGTGTCGCCGAAGCCGAAGGCCCGGCGCAGGCGGACGCCGGCCCCTTCCATGGTCGGCCGCGATTCGACCACCCGCTTCACCGGACGAACGGACATGCCCTGCCCTCTGCCTGCTGCACTGGCATCGTAGATGAGGTGTGCGGCAGGCGCCGTCCAGTAGGCGGACAAGGTCGCGCAGGCCGCGGCCCGCGTTCATCCGGCAAGGCGTGCGAGTGAAGCCTGATGCTAGCGCCTTGCCGGGCTCCACGGCGGCAGCTAGGCCGGACTCCCCTTTCCGAGCACCGGCCCGGCGATGTCCAAAGAGATCCGCGTCAACGCCTTCGCCATGAACTGCGTCGGCCACCAGTCGCCGGGCCTGTGGCGGCACCCGCGCGACCGGTCGTCGGCCTACAACACGCTGGCGCACTGGACCGGCCTCGCCCGCACCCTCGAGGCCGGCCTGTTCGACGGGCTGTTCCTCGCCGACGTGCTGGGCACCTACGACGTCTACGGCGGCAATCCCGACGCCGCGCTGCGCAACGCCATCCAGGTACCGGTCAACGATCCGCTGCTGCTGGTCCCGGCGATGGCGCTGGTCACCGAGCACCTGGGCTTCGGCGTCACCTCGACGCTGACCTACGAGCCGCCGCTGCCCTTCGCCCGGCGGATGGCGACGCTCGACCACCTGACCGGCGGCCGGGCCGGCTGGAACATCGTCACCGGCTACCTGAACAGCGCCGCGCGGGGCACCGGCCGCGACGCCCAGCCGGCACACGACGACCGCTACGACCTCGCCGAGGAGTACATGCAGGTCGTCTATCGCCTGTGGGAAGGCAGCTGGCGCGACGACGCCGCCGTGCGCGATCCCGCCGCCGGGGTCTTCACCGATCCGGCCCGGGTCAGGCGGGTCACCTACGAGGGCAGCCATTTCCGCGTCGACGCCATCGCCCTGACCGAGCCGTCGCCGCAGCGCACGCCCGTCCTCTACCAGGCCGGCACCTCGACCCGTGGCCGTGCCTTCGCCGGCCGCCATGCCGAGTGCGTGTTCATCTCCGGCCCCTCGCCCGCCGTCGTGGCACCGCGCGTGCAGGGCATCCGCAAGGCCGCCGCCGAGGCCGGCCGCGATCCCGCCGACATCCAGGTCTTCTCGCTGATGACGGTGGTACCGGCCGAGACCGACGCGGCGGCCGCGGCGAAGCTGGCCGATTACCGGGCCTGCATCGCCCCCGAAGGTGTGCTGGCGCTGGTCTCCGGCTGGACCGGCGTCGACCTCAGCCGCTACGGCCTCGACGATCCGATCCCGTACGAGCGCAACGATTCCGGCCGCTCGGCGCTGGAGGCCCTGACCATCGCCGACCCGTCGCGCACCTGGACCCTGCGCGACATCGCCGACTTCGCCGGGATCGGCGGCATCGGCCCGATCGTCTCCGGCTCGCCGGCGACCTGCGCCGACGCGATCGAGGCCTGGGTCGATGCCACCGGGGTCGACGGCCTCAACCTCGCCTACGCCGTCCTGCCCGAGAGCTTCGAGGACTTCGCCCGGCTCGTCGTGCCGGAGCTGCAGCGCCGCGGCCGCTACAAGGCCGCCTATGCCCCCGGTACCCTGCGCGAGAAGCTCAAGGGAGCCGGGCGCCGCCTCCTCGAGCCGCCGCACCCGGCAGCCGCGCTGCGCTACACGGTCTGAGTCGCGGACGCCCGCTCCGGATGGCATCTGTGGCTTTGCTTGTTGAGGAAGGCTACAAGCGTCCTTCATCCTACGTTCGAGGCAGCGCATGGTCGACGGCAAGACCCTGATCGGCTGGGGTCACAAGCCGGGGCCCTGGTTCAAGGAAGCGATCGCCCGCGCGGCCGCCCTCGCCGCCGAGGATGCCGACGAGGCCGCGATCCGGGCGGCGGTCGACGCCATCGCCGCCCGCGCCCACGCCGCCACCGGCTTCACCGGCATCGTCGCCGAGCCGACGCCGCGCGACGACGTGCCGGTCGCCGTCGTCGGCAGCCACGACGCGCGCACGCTCGAGCAGCTGCGCCGCTGCACCGCCTACGGCTCGGTGGTCGGCGCGGCGATCTGCGCCGACGGCCATCTCGGCTACGCCCAGCCGGTGGGCGGCGTCCTCGCCTACGAGCGCCATGTCAGCGTCAGCGGCGTCGGCTTCGACATCGCCTGCGGCAACATGGCGGTGCGGACCGACCTGAAGCTGGCCGACCTGCCGCACCCGTCGCTGCTGACGCTGGCCGACGACATCGCCCGCAACCTGAGCTTCGGCGTCGGCCGGGTGAACGCCGAGCGGGTCGAGCATCCGCTGCTCGACGATGACGACGCCTGGCGGGCCGGCGACGTCCGCGAGCTGCGCCAGATGGCCGAGGCCCAGCTGGGGACGATCGGCAGCGGCAACCACTATGTCGACATCTTCGCCGACGAGGCCGGCGCCATCTGGGTCGGCGTGCATTTCGGCAGCCGCGGCCTCGGCCACCGGACCGCGACCAAGTACCTGAAGCTGGCGGGCGGCAAGGAGGGCATCGACGTGGCGCCGGCCGTGCTCGAGGCCGACAGCGACCTCGGCCGCGCCTACCTCGCCGGCATGACGCTGGCCGGCCGCTACGCCTATGCCGGCCGCGAATGGGTCACCGGCCGCGTGCTGGCCATGCTCGGCGCCACGGCCCTCGAGACGGTCCACAACCACCACAACTTCGCCTGGGCCGAGGAGCATGACGGGCGGATGCTGTGGGTGGTGCGCAAGGGCGCCACGCCCGCCTTCCCCGGCCAGGCCGGCTTCGTCGGCGGCTCGATGGGCGACGACGCGGTGATCGTCGAGGGGACCGAGTCGCCGGACGCCGGTGCCCTGTTCCGCTCGACCGTCCACGGCGCCGGCCGCCTGTTCGGCCGGCGCGAGGCCATCCGCCGCTTCAGCCGCGACGAGATGCAGGCCTGGCTGCAGCGCAAGGGCGTCATCCTGCGCGGCGCCGGCCTCGACGAGAGCCCGATGGCCTACCGCCGCCTCGACGACGTCCTCGCCGAGCACGCCGGCACGATCCGCATCCGCCACCGCCTGCGCCCGCTGGTCGTCGTCATGGCCGGCGAGGGCGAGGTCGATCCGTACAAGGACTGACGGGTGCAAGCCGACGGCTCGCGGAGCGCCGCAAGCGCGATCAGCAGGTCGCGAGACGATGGTTCAATGCTGGCCGGAGGGAAAGTGGTGGGCGCACAAGGACTCGAACCTTGGACCCGCTGATTAAGAGTCAGCTGCTCTACCAACTGAGCTATGCGCCCGGGCCGCGGCGGCATGTAGGGGGTTCGCGCGGCAGCGTCAAGCGACAGGTGGGACGTTGCGGCCTGCGGCGTTTCTGCCTATGAAGTCGCTGTTGCGGGCGTAGTTCAGTGGTAGAACGTCAGCTTCCCAAGCTGAATGTCGTGGGTTCGATCCCCATCGCCCGCTCCACTGCATGGCCCGGCGATGCAGCCGGCGCCGGGCCTTACCCGGAGCGCCGCTGCCAGCGGAAGATCCCATGACCGAGATGCGGTACCGCCAGGGCGAGGTGATCTTCGCCGAGGGCGACGAGAGTGCGACGGTTGCCCAGGTCACTTCGGGCGAGATCGAGATCGTGCGGCGCATCGGCAGCGGCTCGATCGTTCTCGGCCGCGTCGGCCCCGGCGAGTTCGTGGGCGAGATGGGGGCCATCGAGCGCCGGCCGCGCAGCGCCACCGCCCGGGCCGCCAGCGACGTCACCGTCCACATGCTGAGCCGCGAGGCCTTCCTCGAGCGGATCGCCCAGGACCCCGACCTCGCCTACGGCGCCCTGCTGCGCCTCAGCGAACGCCTGCATGCCATGGACGACCGCGTCGCCCAGGGCGGGATCGCCCCGGCGGAGCGCAAGGCGCCGACGCCCGCGCCGGCCGAGCTGCCGGTCACCCTGTTCGGCGATTCGGCGTCGCTCGACGGCATCGTGCCGCGCTCCGGCATCCGCATCGCCTCGTTCCCGTTTCATGTCGGCCGCAAGGTCGGCAGCCACGAGCAGCCGCCGGCGGCGCCGGTGGCGCTGCAGATCGAGGATCGCCGGCCCTACCGTCTGTCCCGGCTGCACTTCTCGATCGAGCGGACCGGCGACGGCTTCGCGGTCAGCGACATCCTGAGCACGCTGGGCACCGAGGTGAACGGCGAGTATCTGGGCGAGACCTTCGCCAAGGCGCGGACCGGCCTGCAGAAGGGCGACAACCGCGTCGTCGCCGGTGGCCTCGACAGCCCCTACGTCTTCCGCATCGTCGTCGGCTGACCCGCCGGCGGCACGGAGCGAGCCGCGGGCCGGATGGGGAAACTGGGGCGAGCGACCGGATTCGAACCGGCGACATCCAAGACCACAACCTGGCGCTCTACCGACTGAGCTACGCCCGCCACGGCGCGCGCTATTGGCGCAGGACCGCCGCGGCGTCAAGCCGGTCTCGCGTGGCGCCCGGCGGCTGCGCAAGAATTGGGCAGGGCGCACGGGATCGCGGCAGACGGCGGGCCGGCGGGCCGCTAAATGAGGCAGGTGCGGTGCCGCGGCATCGCGGAAGGCGGGCTTGGCACGCTCCCTGCTTTCCCGTCTGCCAGACGCAACACCCTAGAGCGCGCGCACGCCCAGCGGAGACCTTCGAGGCATGAAGAAGATCGAAGCCGTCATCAAGCCGTTCAAGCTTGACGAGGTCAAGGAGGCGCTTCAGGAAGTGGGCCTGAAGGGCATGACCGTCACCGAGGTCAAGGGTTTCGGGCGGCAGAAGGGCCATACCGAGCTCTACCGCGGCGCGGAATATGTCGTCGACTTCCTGCCGAAGGTGAAGATCGAGCTGGTGGTCGAGGACGGGATCGTCGAGCGCGCCGTGGAGGCCATCCAGCAGGCGGCGAAGACGGACCGCATCGGCGACGGCAAGATCTTCGTCAGCGAGGTGCTCGACGCGATCCGCATCCGCACCGGCGAACGCGGGATCGACGCCCTGTAGACGTTGCGCCTTCCGGGGTCCGGCGCGCCAGGGACGCGCCGCCGGGGGGCGAGGGCCACACGGAAGGAACAACAATGACGCTGGGTTGCAAGTCGCCGTCCGACGTGATGAAGGCGATCAAGAGCGAGAAGGTCGAGATGGTCGACTTTCGGCTCACCGACGTCCCGGGCGGCTGGCAGCACATCTCCTACCCGGTCGCATGCTTCGACGAGGACATGCTGACCGACGGCAAGGGCTTCGACGGCAGCTCGATCCGCGGCTTCAAGGTCATCAACGAGTCCGACATGCTGGTCGTGCCGGACGTCAGCACGGCCTTCATCGACCCGTTCTTCGAGCGCAAGACCCTGGTCCTGATCTGCGACATCAAGGACCCGGTGACCAAGGAGCTCTACAGCCGCGATCCCCGCGGCATCGCCAAGAAGGCCGAGGCCTACCTGAAGTCGAGCGGCATCGGCGACACCGCCTATTTCGGCCCCGAGGCCGAGTTCTTCGTCTTCGACGACGTCAAGTACGGCTCGGGCATCAACCACGGCGGCTACGAGATCGATTCGGTCGAGGGCCACTGGAACAGCAAGCGCGAGGAAGGCCCCAACCTCGGCTACAAGATCCGGCCCAAGGAAGGCTACTTCCCCTGCCCGCCGACCGACACGCTGATGGATCTGCGCAGCGAGATGGCGGTGCAGATGGCGGCGATCGGCCTCAACGTCGAGTGCCACCACCACGAGGTGGCGACGGCGGGCCAGTGCGAGATCGACATGAAGTTCGACTCGCTGCTGGCGATGGCCGACCACCAGATGAAGTACAAGTACGTCGTCAAGCAGGTGGCGCGCCAGCACGGCATGACGGCGACGTTCATGCCGAAGCCGCTGTTCGGCGACAACGGCTCGGGCATGCACTGCCACCAGTCGATCTGGAAGTCGGGCAAGCCGCTGTTCGCCGATCCGGCGGGCTATGCCGGCCTGTCGCAGATGGCCCGCTGGTACATCGGCGGCCTGCTGCACCACGCCCCGGCGATCCTCGCCTTCGCCGCCCCGACGACCAACAGCTACCGCCGCCTGGTTCCGGGCTACGAGGCCCCGGTGAACCTCGCCTGGTCGCTGCGCAACCGCTCGGCGGCCTGCCGCATCCCGATGTACAGCGACAGCCCGAAGGCCAAGCGCGTCGAGTTCCGCTGCCCGGATCCGTCCTGCAACCCGTATGTCGCCTTCGCCGCCATGCTGATGGCGGGCCTGGACGGCATCCGCAACAAGATCGATCCCGGCGAGCCGGTCGACAAGAACATCTACGACCTGCCGCCCGAGGAAGCGGCGCTGATCAAGAAGGTGCCGGGCTCGCTGCCCGATGCCATCGCGGCGCTGCAGGCCGACCACGAGTTCCTCCTCGAGGGCGACGTGTTCACGGCCGACTTCATCGAGAGCTACATCGAGCTCAAGCGCGCCACCGAGATCGACCCGATCCGGCTGCGCCCGCACCCGCACGAGTTCTTCCTCTACTACGACTGCTGAGCCGTTCCCCCGCGGCTCATGCGAGAGGGCGCCCCCGGCAACGGGGGCGCTTTCGTTTGGGGGGGCCTCCGCAGTCGCGGCCGCATCCATGCCAAAGCAAAGCGCCGGGCCCCTCGCGGGACCCGGCGCTCCGGCCGAGCGGGTCTGGTCGGGCGTCGCCTAGGCGGCGGCGCTCTTCGAGGCGGCGGTCGGCACCGAGCTGATCGTCTTCAGGACCTGCGAGGCGATCTGGTAGGGGTCGCCCTGGGAATTCGGGCGACGGTCCTCGAGATAGCCGCGGTAGCCGTTGCGGACGAAGCTGTGCGGCACGCGGATCGAGGCGCCGCGGTCGGCCACGCCGTAGCTGAAGGTGTGGATCGACTGGGTCTCGTGCTTGCCGGTCAGGCGCAGGTGGTTGTCCGGACCGTAGACGGCGATGTGGTCCTCGCGCGCGGCCTCGAAGGCGGCCATCAGCGCCTCGAAGTACTCCTTGCCGCCGACCTCGCGCAGGTAGGTCGTCGAGAAGTTGCAGTGCATGCCGGAGCCGTTCCAGTCGGTATTGCCCAGCGGCTTGCAGTGCCACTCGATGTCGATGCCGTACTTCTCCGTCAGGCGCATCAGCAGGTAGCGCGCCATCCAGATCTCGTCGGCGGCCCGCTTCGAGCCCTTGCCGAAGATCTGGAACTCCCACTGGCCCTTCGCCACCTCGGCGTTGATGCCCTCGTGGTTGATGCCGGCGGCGAGGCAGATCTCGAGGTGCTCCTCGACGATCTTGCGGGCGATGTCGCCGACCTGGCTGTAGCCCACGCCGGTGTAGTACGGGCCCTGCGGCGGCGGGAAGCCGTGCTCGGGGAAGCCGAGCGGGCGGCCGTTCTTGTAGAAGAAGTACTCCTGCTCGAAGCCGAACCAGGCGCCCTCGTCATCGAGGATGGTGGCGCGCGAGTTCGACGGGTGCGGCGTGACGCCGTCCGGCATCATCACCTCGCACAGGACGAGCACGCCGTTCTTGCGCTCGCTGTCCGGGAAGACGCGGACCGGCTTGAGCACGCAGTCCGAGCTGCGGCCTTCGGCCTGCTTGGTCGAGCTGCCGTCGAAGCCCCACAGCGGAAGCTCCTCCAGCGTCGGGAAGTGGTCGTATTCCTTGATCTGCGTCTTGCCGCGGAGATTGGGGACGGGCGTGTACCCGTCGAGCCAGATGTATTCGAGCTTGTACTTCGTCATTCCGATCTCTCGTGCGCTGTTGACGCGAGCCTTGGGACATCCTTGCTCGGTGCCGCGGCGCCGACGGTAACAGCCACGGCACGAAGCGCCGTGAAAGACGAAGCAGGGAGCATGCCATCCCGGCCGCGCAAGGATGTCGCAGGCCCCGGCGCCCTGTGCGCGACGGGCCTGTCGGGAACCTTTCCGCTGCCGCCGCGCTCGGTCTGCAGGCACCTCGGCGGCACCGGCAAGATCTCGCGATGCCATTGCAGGATGCAGCAAGAATAGCGTGCTCAATTGATGTGCAGGCGCTGTTTTTTTCGAAGGCAGGTTGCACAATGGCAAAGCACGGCTATAATGGGCGTCCCAACCACGCATGACGACACTGGGCTCCAAACGGAAGAGCGTGTGATGAGTACCGAAGACCAGCAGGCCACCGCCCGGATCTACCGCTTCCCCGGCAAGGTCCGCGAGGCCCGCGACGTGACGGTCCGCGACGAGCCTGCCACCGTGACGTCGCTGGCGGAGCTCCGCCAGCCGGCACCGCCGCGCCCGGTCATCATGATCGGCGCCTGGTACCATGACGACGCCATCAGGGAGGCTCCGCGGGCCGGTTGAGCGGCGCGTTCGGCGGTCGCAGGCTTCCGGACTGACCGCCGTCGCCTCGCCGTGACGTTACCCGTCCCTCGCCTTCCGTTCTGCAGCGCGTGGCGGTAGAACCCGCGCCCAGCGCAGCGGAGGCACGGAGCCTGATGCCCGAGATCGACAGGATCCTCAGCACGATCGCCGATCAGGGCATCCGGACGGTCGACTTCCGCTTCACCGACCTCGCGGGCCGCTGGCGGCACGTCTCGCTGGACGCCGGCGACCTCGACGCCGGCGTGCTGCGCGAAGGCCTGATGATCGATGGCTCGGCCGTGCCGGGATGGCGCGAGGTCACCGACGCCGACCTGCTGCTGAAGCCCGATCCGGCCGCCACCCACCTCGACCCGTTCGCCGCGCAGCCGACGCTGGCGATCATCTGCGATGCCACCGAGCCGGGCAGCGGCATCGGCTACGAGCGCGACCCGCGCGCCGCGCTGGGCCGGGCCGAGGCCTGGCTCGCCCGCTCGCGCCATGCCGACCGGGCCCGGGTCGGCGTCGAACTCGACTTCCACCTGTTCGACGAGATCCGCCTCGACAGCGGCCCCGGCCGGTCCGGCTTCGCCATCGCCGGTGCCGAGCGCGAGCCGGTCGGCGGGAGCTCTTTCCTGGCGATGCCGCCGGCCGATCGCACCGCCGACATCCGCGCCGAGATGGCGAGCGTGCTGCGCAGCCTCGGCGTGCCGCTGCTGCGGCACGGCCACGGCACCGCGCCCGGGCTCAACCGCCTGGGCTTCGGCCCCGGCTCGCCCACGGCCACCGCCGACCGCATCCAGCTCGCCCGCTACGCCGCCACCCAGGTCGCCGCGTCCTACGGCAAGTCGGTGACCTTCCTGCCCAAGCCGTTCGCCGACCAGGGCGGGGCGGGACTGAACCTGCACGTCTCGCTGTGGCAGGGCGAGCGCCCGGCCTTCGCCGGCACCGGCTACGCCGACCTGAGCCCGGCCTGCCTGCACTTCATCGCCGGGGTGATGACCCACGCCAAGGCACTCAACGCCTTCACCAATCCGACGACGAACAGCTACCGGCGGCTGCGCCGGGGCCTCGATGCGCCGGCCCTGCTCGCCTATGCTGCGCACAATCGTTCGGCAGCAATCCGCATCCCCTATGCGGCGCAGCCGGCGGGCAAGCGCGTCGAGATCCGCTTTCCCGACCCGACCGCCAATCCCTACCTGGCGCTGGCCGCCATCATCATGGCCGGCCTCGACGGCATCGAGCGCAAGCTCGAGCCGGGCGACGCCATGGACCGCAACCTGTACGACCTGCCGCTGGCCGAGACCGAGGACATCCGCCGCGTCGCCGGCTCGCTCGGCGAGGCGCTCGATGCGCTCGAGCAGGACCACGAGTTCCTGACCCGCGGCGAGGCCATCCCCCCCGACCTCATCGACGCCTTCGTCCGGGTCAAGCGGGCCGAGCTCGAGCGCGTCGAGCGGGCGCCGCACCCGGTCGAGATGCAGCTCTGGGGTCTCGGCTGACCGCAGCCGCTACTGCTCGTCGCGGGACCTGAGGACGGTCCGGGCAAGCCGCCGGACTTCCGGCTCGGGATCGTTCTGCGCCACCGCCTCGACCGCGGCGACCGGAAAGTCCTGCTCGCGGTTGGCGAGCTCGACGAGGGCGGCACTGCGGACCATCGCATCGTCGTCGTGCAGGCTGTGCTCGACCGCGCTCCAGGCGTCGTCGGTGTCGGCCCCGGCGAGCAGCCGCACGGCGGTGCTGCGGACCTCCGGCGCCGGATCGGTCTCGGCCAGCTGCTCGAGGTCGGGCACCGTCGCCGCCCGGTCCTCGGCCCCGGCGAGGTCGCTGATGGCGGCAATGCGCTCGTCCACCGACTTCTCCGCCAGCGCCTCGAGGTCGAGGCCGGTCGGGCCGGCGTCGGAATCGATGGCCGGCTCGCCCTGGGGCGGCGGCTGCGGCGGCTCGTCGCTGCGCTCGCGGGCCAGCACGCGGACCCGGCGCACGGTCGAGCCGGCAGCATCCGGCGCGCCGTGCCAGATCACCATGATCTGGCCGCGTCCCAGGCGGCGCACGGCCGCCGCCAGGTTGCGCGCGCCGAACCGCTGCGCCTCCAGCGTCACCGGGTCGCCGACCACCTCGACCGGGAAGTTGCCGAGCTCGCCCAGCGCCTCGAGGGCCTCGGGGAGCGGCGTGCCCTGGTCGACGGTGATCTCCCAGCCGCGGCCCGCCCGCTGGATCTGGATCGCCGCCCGGGCGTCACCGGCGGCGAGGCCCGCCCCGCCGGCCAGCGCCAGCGCCAGCCCCGCCATCCGCAGCGTCGGCAGCGACATCATCCGGTCAGGCCGGCGGAACCGTCCGCGGCCGGCGATCGGCATCGATCGCGACATAGGTGAACTGGCCCTCGGTTACCCGCATTTCCTCGCCGGTCCGGCCGCGCCGCGCCCAGGCATCGACCTGGATCGTGAGCGACGTCGTGCCGATCCGCACGATATGGCAATAGCAGCTGACCACGTCGCCGACGAGCACCGGGCGGTGGAACTTCATGGCCTCGATCGCCACCGTGGCGACGCGTCCCTGCGCCCGCTGATGCGCCACGATGCCGCCGGCGATGTCCATCTGGGCGAGGATCCAGCCGCCGAAGATGTCGCCGGCGGGGTTGGTGTCACCCGGCATCGCCAGCGTCCGCACCGCCGGATCGCCCCTCGCTGCCTCGTCCATGCGCGTCCCGCCGCTGCTGCCCCGGCAGGCTGACGATAGGACCGGGCGGGCGGCTTGCCCAGCCTCGCGAAGGTCCGGCTGCGGCCGCCCGGCCCGCCCTCCGGCCGGCTTGACGCGCCGGCCCGGGCCGGTCACATGCTGAGCCCCCATCGGGTCCGGCTCCCTCTTGCCCCACGCGTCGGACGACCGGAAGCGCATGACCGATCTCTTCGAGGCCTCCGCCAGGAGTGCCGCTGCGACCGACTACACCGCCCGCGACATCGAGGTCCTCGAAGGCCTCGAGCCCGTGCGCCGGCGGCCCGGCATGTATATCGGCGGCACCGACGAGCGGGCGCTGCACCACCTCGTCGTCGAGCTGCTCGACAACGCCATGGACGAGGCCGTCGCCGGCCACGCCGACCGGATCGAGATCGAGCTCGCCGCCCCGGCCCGGATCACGGTGCGCGACAACGGTCGCGGCATCCCCGTCGATCCGCACCCGAAGTTCCCGGACAAGAGTGCCCTCGAGGTCATCCTCACCACGCTGCACTCGGGCGGCAAGTTCTCGAGCAAGGCCTACCAGACCGCCGGCGGCCTGCACGGCGTCGGCGTGTCGGTCGTGAACGCGCTGGCCGCCGAGCTCACCGTCGAGGTCGCCCGCAATCGCCAGCTCTACCGCCAGGTCTACCGCCAGGGCGTGCCGCAGGGCCCGGTGCAGGACGCGGGCCCCGTGCAGAACCGCCGCGGCACGGTCGTCACCTTCGAGCCCGATCCCGAGATCTTCGGACCGAACCCGCGCTTCCGCCCGGCGCTGCTGTTCCGGATGGCGCGCAGCAAGGCCTACCTGTTCCGTGGCGTCGAGATCCGCTGGAGCTGCGACGAGGCGCTGCTCGATCCGAAGGACGGCATCCCGGCCCGGCAGACCTTTCACTTTCCAGCCGGTCTGAGCGACTTTCTCGGTGCGCTCCTTGAGGGGCGCGAGCGCGTCGTCGACGAGCCCTTCGCCGGCGAAGCACAGCTGGGTGCCGAGGAAGGCCGCGTCGAATGGGCCGTCGCCTGGCCGCTCGACGAGGAGGCCTACGAGGGCTTCTACTGCAACACCATCGCCACCCCGCAGGGCGGCAGCCACGAGGCCGGCCTGCGCTCGGCGCTGCTGCGCGGCCTGCGCGCCCACGCCGAGCGCATCGGCTTCAAGAAGGCGGCGCAGCTCACCGCCGAGGACGTGCAGGGCGGCGCCTGCCTGCTGCTGTCGGCGTTCATCCCGCACCCGCAGTTCCAGGGCCAGACCAAGGAGCGGCTGGTCACCCCGACGGTCACCCGGCCGATCGAGACCTGCATCAAGGACCGCTTCGAGCTCTGGCTGGCGCAGCATGCCGACGTGGCGCAGCGCCTGCTCAGCCACGTCGTCAACCGCGCCGACGAGCGCCTGGCCCGCAAGGCCCGCAAGGACGTCGACCGCAAGACCGCGACGCGCAAGCTGCGCCTGCCCGGCAAGCTCGCCGACTGCTCGCGTGACGACCGCGACGGGACCGAGATCTTCATCGTCGAGGGCGATTCGGCCGGCGGCTCGGCCAAGCAGGCGCGCAGCCGCGAGACCCAGGCGATCCTGCCGCTGCGCGGCAAGATCCTCAACGTCGCCAGCGCCAGCACCGACAAGCTGTCGGCCAACAAGGAGCTGGCCGATCTCGTCACCGCGCTGGGCTGCGGCTCGGGCAAGCAGTTCCGCGGCGACGACCTGCGCTACGACAAGGTCGTCATCATGACCGATGCCGACGTCGACGGCGCCCACATCGCCGCGCTGCTGATGACCTTCTTCTACCGCGAGATGCCGAAGCTCATCGAGCGCGGCCATCTCTACCTGGCGCAGCCGCCGCTCTATCGCCTGTCGTCCGGCGGCACCACCGCCTATGCCCGCGACGACGCCGACCGCGAGCGGCTGCTGAAGACCCTGTTCAAGGGCAAGAAGACCGTCGACATCGGCCGCTTCAAGGGCCTGGGCGAGATGAATCCCGGCCAGCTGCGCGAGACGACGATGGACCCGGCGAGACGCCAGCTGCTCCAGGTCCGCCTCGACATGGTCGAGGGCAAGCCGACCGCCGAGCTGGTCGACGAGCTGATGGGCCGCCGGCCCGAGCTGCGGCTGGCCTTCATCCAGCAGCCAACGCGACGCTGGTCAAGGAGCTCGACGTGTGAGCCTATCCGCCGTCTGACAGCCGGAGGAACGAGGCGGAATGTCGGAGCGCATCACCGAGACGATCGGCATCTACACGGTGCACGCCTTGCGCATCGGCAAGCATTTCAAGGCGCGGGCGCTCGCCGGCGACCGGCGGGTCGCGGACGGCGAAGGTGATACCGCGGCAGCGGCCATCGCTGCGGTGCGCGGCAAGCTCGACCAGTTCCGCCCGCCCGCCGCGGCGACGTGCCGCTCGCCCGCGAGTACGGCTACGCGCTGGCGCTGCTCGGGCGCAAGGTGACGGCCGGCGCAATGGGCGATGTTGCGGGCCCATGCCGCGGAGCCCCGGGCGCACGCTGACCGCTGCCGAACTCGCCGAAGCGGCCGGCTACGCCGACTAGACCGCCGTCAATCTCCACTACGGCAAGCTTGGGGCCATGCTGGCCAAGCTGCTCGACATCCCCCTGCCCATCGGCACCAACGGCAAGCCGCTCGCGACCTTCGCCCTGGCCACGCCGGGGCCGCGGCGACGACGATCTCGCGGACTTGCGCTGGACCATGCACGAGGAACTCGCCCAGGCGGTGGCGGATCGGCACGCGCCCGTCGTCGCCGCAACCCTGCCGGTCTAGCGGTCGCCCAGCGGGATCATCCGGCCGAGGATCTCGAACCGCTGGCTCACGGCGTGCCAGATCACCGCGCCGAGATGCGCCAGGAACAGCACGAGGAAGGCCTTGCCGAGCACGACGTGGATGGTCTCGGCACCCTCGTGCAGCCAGCCGACGCCGGCCAGCGGCGTGATCGTGCCGAGCCAGCGCACCTCGAACGGACGGAAGCCGAACAGCACCGACAGGAGGCCGGTCAGCGGCAGCAGCAGCATCACCAGCAGCAGCGCGAGGTGGGTGGCGCGCGCCGCGGCCAGCTCCCAGCGCGGCAGGCCACCCGGCAGCGGCGGCGGCGGGTCGAGATGCCGCCAGCCGATCCGGAACAGGCCCAGCACGAGGACGACGAGGCCCGGCACCGCATGCAAAGCGAGGATCGAGCGGACTTCTCCGGACCACGCAGCCCGTCGCTCTGGTCGCCGACCAGCCAGGCCACGATCATCAGGGCGGCGACGAGCCAGTGCAGCGACCGGCTGATCGTGCCGTAGTGCGAGGCGTCGTTGCGCAGCATGCCGGCGATCCCGGGCTCAGGCGGCTCAGCCCGGTGAGGTCGTAGCCGGCCTTCTCCAGCGCCCGGCGCACGGTGGCCTCGTCGAGCGCCGGCTCGGCCTCGACCGCGGCCTTGCCGCCCTTCAGGTCGACCTCGACCCGGCGCACGCCCGGCAGGGTCTCGATGGCCTCCGTCACCGCCGCGACGCAGCCCTCGCAGCCCATCCCGTCGATCGTCAGCGCATAACGAGCCATCGCTCCGTCTCCAGCAGGCCGGTTGTCGCCGCCCTCAGCCGACGGCGCCGAGCCAGGTCAGCATCGCGCCGGTGACCGCCTGCGGCCGCTCCAGCGTGCTGAGGTGACCGCACTTCGGCAGCAGCACGAGCGTGGCGTCAAGAATCTTGGACGCCATCTCCTCCTGCACCTCGACGGGTGTCAGCACATCCTGACGCCCGGCCAGCACCAGGGTCGGACAGGCGATGTGCTCGAGCGTCGGCCGCATGTCGGGCCGCCCCATCAGCGCATGCTGCTGGCGGACGAAGGCGGCGGGCCCGACCGCCTCGGCCATGCCGCGTGCGGTCTCGACCAGCGCCCGCTCGCCGACGCGGTCGGGGTGGAAGAACAGCGGCAGGAAGCGGTCGGCGACGGCCAGCATGCCCTCGCTCATCGCCACCTCGATGAGGGCATGGCGGCGCGCCGTCGATTCCGGCGTGTCGGGACGCGACTGGCTGTCGAGCAGGGCGAGGCGGGTCACCCGCTCGGGCGCCAGCCGCATCACCTGCAGCGCCACGTAGCCGCCCATCGACAGCCCGGCCAGGGCGAAGCGCGGCGGCGCCTTGGCCAGCACCTGCTCGGCCATCAGCGCCGTGCTGTCGGCATGGGTGAGGTCGGCGACCGACACCTCGGTGACCGCGCGCAGCGCCGGCAGCTGCGGCCCGAACAGCCGCTCGTCGCAGATCAGCCCCGGCAGCAGGATCAACGGCTCGATCGACATCGGTCCCTCACTTCACGAGGCGGCTCAGGGCACGGAACTGATCCGTGCCGGCCCGCTCGGCCCATTCGAACACCACCATCTCGCTGTCGACGACGTCGATGCCGCGGTCGCGCATCCGCTCGAGCCCGAGGCGCCGGCTCTCCTCCGTGCGCGAGCCGACGGCGTCGGCGACGACGAAGACGTCGAGGCCGGCGTCGCGCAGGTCCACCGCCGTCTGCAGCACGCAGATATGCGTCTCCATCCCGCCCAGCACGATCTGCGGCCGCCGTGTCGATTCGATGGCGCTGCGCAGCTTCGGCTCCCGCCAGCAGGAGAAGCTGACCTTGTCGAGGACGCTGCTCCCCTGCGGCAGCGGGGCCAGGGCGGGCAGCGTGGCACCAAGGCCCTTCGGATACTGCTCCGACACCAGCACCGGCACTCCGGCGATTGCGGCGGCCTCGAGCAGCACCCGCGTCCGGGCGACGATCCGTTCGGCGCCCGGGATCGCCGGGGCGAGGCGCTCCTGGAGGTCGACGATGAGCAGCAGCGACTGCGCGGCATGGATCAGCATGACGGATTCCGCCGTTGGCACGTACCGGACAATTGTCGCCAGATTGCCGCCGTCCGGCAGCCGGAAAGCCCCGATTCGCGACGAATTGTCAGGCCGCCACCGGGATTCGTTGACTTTGCAGGGATATTCACTACATGCACGCTCGCAACATGATAGCTCCCACCAAGGGTACTCCTTGACAATCGAGAATAGCGCCCCGGCGACCTTCGCCGATCTGGGCCTGCGCGACGAAGTGCTCCGCGCCGTCGCCGAAGCTGGCTACTCTACCCCGACTCCGATCCAGGCCGCCGCCATCCCCCACGTTCTCGCCCGCCGCGACGTGATCGGCGTGGCCCAGACCGGCACCGGCAAGACGGCCTCGTTCACCCTGCCGATGCTGCACATCCTGGCCGCGGGCCGGGCCCGGGCGCGGATGCCGCGCTCCATCATCCTTTCGCCGACCCGCGAGCTCGCGACGCAGACCGCCGCGAACTTCGAGCAGTACGGCAAATATCTCGGCCTGACGATGGCGCTGATCATCGGCGGCGTCGGCATGGGCGACCAGGAGAAGCTGCTCGACAAGGGCGTCGACGTCCTCGTCGCCACCCCGGGCCGCCTGCTCGACTGGTTCACGCGTGGCAAGCTGATGCTCACGCATGTCCAGATCATCGTCATCGACGAGGCCGACCGCATGCTCGACATGGGGTTCATCCCCGACGTCGAGAAGATCATCAGCCTGCTGGTCAAGCGCGAGCAGACGCTGCTGTTCTCGGCGACGATGCCGCCCGAGGTGCGCCGCCTCGCCGACCGCTTCCTCAGCGACCCCGCCATCGTCGAGGTCGCCCGCTCGGCCTCGACCAATGCCGCGGTCGACGACTTCATCGTCGCCGTCGGCGACCAGCCCAAGCGCGACGCGCTCGAGCGGCTGATCCGCCGCGAGGGCATCGGCAAGGCGATCATCTTCAGCAACCGCAAGCGCGAGGTGGCGAGCCTCGCCCGCTGGCTGAAGCGCCAGGGCCTCAACGCCCAGGACATCCACGGCGACCTCGACCAGTCGCAGCGCCAGGCGACGCTGGACGCCTTCAAGGCCGACCGCATCGACCTGCTCGTCGCCACCGACGTCGCCGCGCGCGGCCTCGACATCGACGACATGCCCTGCGTGATCAACTTCGACATCCCGATCCACGCCGAGGACTATGTCCACCGCATCGGCCGGACCGGCCGCGCCGGCAAGAGCGGCCGCGCCTTCACCTTCGTCGGCCCCGAGGACGGCCGCTACCTCTCGGCCATCGAGAAGCTGATCGCCAAGCCGATCCGCAAGCTCGGCGTCGCCGAGAAGGCGGCCGCCGCCGAGGAGCCTGCCGCCGGCGAGGATGCCGCTCCGGCGGCGCCGCGCGACGAGCGCCCGGCCCGCCGCGAGGAGCGTCGTCCGCCGCGCCAGCGCGAGGCCCGCCGCGACGAGCGGGCGCCGGCCCGCGACCGTGCCCCGGCGCCGCGCGAGGGCGGCCGCGACCGCGATCGCGAGCATCTCAACCGCCATGGCGAGCGCCGGCCCTACACCGAGCCGCGTCCCGCCGCCCGTCTCGAGCCCGAGGTCGAGGCGGCGATGCGCTCGCGCGGCGGCCGTGGCGAGCGTGTCGAGCGGCCCGAGCCCGACGAGGCCCTGGTCTTCGGCCAGCGCGCCGACCTGCCGTTCTTCCTCACCGTGCCGGTGCCGGCGCGGCTGCTGGCCAAGTCCAAGGACGACTGATGCAGACCATCTTCGTGATGGTGAAGTGCGAGCTCGGCCGCGCCTACGGCGTGGCCGACGAGGCCGTCCAGTCGATCGAGCAGGTCTCCGAGGTCTACTCGATCTCCGGCCAGTACGACCTGATCATGAAGTTCCATCTGGACGACGAGGTCGACATCGGCCGCTTCGTGACCAGCCAGGTGCAGACCCTGCCCGGGGTCAAGGACACCTTCACGCTGATCACCTTCAAGGCGTTCACGTGAGCCCTGGTCCGGCGGACCCGCAGGGCTACGAGATCGTCGAGCGCCGGCCGGCCTACCAGGGGTTCTTCCGGCTCGACGTCGTGCGCCTGCGCCACCGCCGCTTCGACGGCGAGTGGAGCCAGGTCATCACCCGCGAGCTGTTCGCCATGCGCCGTGCCGCCACGGTGCTGCCCTGGGATCCGGTCAGCGACCGGGTCGTGCTGGTCGAGCAGTTCCGCACCGGTGCCATCGACATCTGCGAGCGTCCGTGGATGCTCGAGGCCTGCGCCGGCCTCGCCGAGGGGAGCGAGCCGGCCGAGGACATCGCCCGCCGCGAATGCTTCGAGGAGTCGGGGCTGATGCCGCGGCGCCTCGCCTGGGCCTGCGACTATGCCTCGAGCCCCGGCGCCACGACCGAGAAGGTCAGCGTCTATGTCGGCGAGGTGACCGCCCCGGCGAGCGGCGGCATCTACGGCAAGGCCGAGGAAGGCGAGGACATCCGCACCCATGTCCTACCCTTCGCCGAGGCGCTGGCGATGGTCGGCGACGGCCGCATCATCGCCATCACCGCGGTGGTCTCGCTGTTCTGGCTGCAGGCCAACCACGCCCGGCTGCGCGAGGCCTGGTCCTGAGCTAGCGCGGCCCCGCCCAGCTGCCGAAGAACCGCCGCAGCTTCTCGGGCGTCGCGAACTCGTCGTTCTTGATCAGGAACCAGACCGTACCGGCGTCGGAGACGTCGGCCTTCTCCTCGGCCAGCATCCGTTCGTAGATCCAGCGCATCGTCCAGCGCGGCGAATCGCGCAGCCATCGCCATGGCGTCCAGTCGCTGGGCCGCTCGTAGCCCGTGCCCGGCACGCGCGTGTAGAGCCGCTTGTTCTGGTCGACGATCTGGATCCACTCGACCCCGAGCGCCTGGATGTCGAGCCAGTCGTTGACCATCTCCGGGGCGACGACCTGGGTGTTGTTCCAGGTCGAGTGCGAGATCACCGTGACGTAGGGCAGCCGCGACGGGTCGGCCCGGACCAGCGCCCGCCACAGATACTCCATGGGCCCGACCGCAAGCACGAACAGCCGGTCGGTCGGTGTGGACTTGTCGATCTCGTTGCGCAGGTTCTCGATGCCTTCCTCGAGCTGCGTCTGCGCATCGAAGAACACGGCCGGGTTGAAGCCGAAGCGGTCCATCGCGCGCAGCGTGGTACCGCGCATCTCGGCATCCATCTCGGGCGTATTGGCGTTCACGCCGAGCGAGTTGCTGTAGGTGTAGTGGACGACCTTGTCCTGCAGCCCGGCCTTGGCGAGGATCGCCAGGGTCATTGGCGTCGCCGCCCAGTCGTCCGGATCGTTGAAGTTGCCGTCGGCGTCGATGGCGATCCGGTTGTCGGCGTAGGCGACCATCGCCGCCTCGGCTGTGGCCGCCAGAAGCGTGGAGGCGGCCAGCACCAGCGCGAACCAGAGCGATCGTCCCACCTCGGCGTTCCTCGCAAGCTGGTCGCGACACAACCAGAAGCCTCTCTGCTTCTGGATCAAGTCTACCCCAAGGCGTTACCAGCACGCCCGGACAGTGGCAACCCTGACCGCGGGCAGCGACCTCCTGCGCCCTTGCGTTGCCTTCCGGCATTGCTAGGAAGCGGTTGTTGCACCACGAGGCTCGATCGCGGATGACCCAGGCGCGCATCTACCAGCCGGCCAAGACCGCCGTGCAGTCCGGCCGGTTCAAGACCCGGCAGTGGCTGGTCGAGATGGAGCCGCAGTCGCGCAAGGAGCCGGACCGCCTGATCGGCTGGGTCGGCTCGGACGACACCGAGCAGCAGCTCCTGCTGCGCTTCCCGACGAAGGAGGCGGCGATTGCCTATTGCGAGCGCGGCGGCATCGCCTACACCGTGTACGAGCCCCACGCCCGCGTGGTGAAGCCCAAGTCCTACGCCGAGAACTTCCAGCGCCGCACCTGAGCCTCAGGGGGTAAGGACGCGCCCGGCCCGGCCGAAGGCGGTGGCCGTCGGATAAGCCTCGCGGATCGCGTCCTCGACCGCAACGGGCAGCCGGTTCGTGCCGAGCCCCGGCCGCCGCGTCGCCTCGTTGCCTGGCCGCTCGCGTTCCAGCTGGACGGCGCCGAACGCCCTGGCCCTGACCGGTTCGATCAGTGCCGCCGGCGGAATCGCGCCGCCCAGCATCTTCTGGCCGGTGTTGAAGAAATCCGCCGCGACGGGCTGCCCGGCCCAGTAGCAGAGCGCCAGGTTCTCGCAGAGGACCGGCGCCGGCCGTGCGGCGAGGAAGGCAATAGCTGCCTCGGTGTCGGCACGGTCCCGGGGAGCCGTCCGCAGCCATTGCAGCTGCTGGTAGGCGCGCAGCGGCAGCCCCGGCAGCAGCGCCAGGGCCATGACCGCGGCGCCTACGAATACCGTGCGACGCCGCCCGCCACGCCAGCCGGCCGACAGCACCAGCCCGCCGCCCAGCGCACAGGCGATCGCCAGGTCGAGGAAGGCGCTGGCGGCAACGCCATAGGCCCGGGCGATGAAGAGGCCGAAGGCCAGGGCCAGGAGGCCGTACAGCGCCGCGAACCAGGCCAGGGGTTCGCGTGCCCGCCATGCCTGCAGCACGACCAGCGCCAGCAGCGGCAGGACAGCCGGGACCATCGGCCAGGCCACCGCGGCGAGGTTGGCGAGGCTGGTGGCCCTGACGCCCTCGGCCGCAAGTATCGCGCGGACCAGGGCCGGTCCATAGGTGAGCCAGGCGGCTGCCGCGCCGATGCCGCCCCACACGCAGCCCCAGCCCAGCCAGCGCAGCGCCAGGCGTCGGTCTGTCGCCACCAGCACGGCGGTGAGTGCCAGCGGCAGCGGCAGCAGGGTGTGCTTGATGAGAAGGGCCGCGACCGTGAGCCCTGCGGCCGCCGCCGGATGCTGGCCCAGCGCCAGCAGGAGCCCTGCCGCAAGCAGCGCATGGGCCAGCCACTGCGGGTCGTTGATGGCCGTGTAACCCGACGCGTAGATCGCGACGCAGGCGCACAGCCAGCCACCGGCGGCGAGGCCGGCCGCGGGCGGCCCGCTGGCGAGACGGACCAGCCGTGCCACCGCCCACGCCACGGCGAGCAGTGCCAGCAGCGCGACGAGACGCCCGGCAACGACGTGGTCGCCAAGCAGGTCGCCGAGGATGCCGACGACCACGAAGGACAGCGGCGGGTAGTTGTTGGTGAGCAGCGCCGTCGGCTCGGGATAGAGCGCCGCCGCGTCGCGCCAGTGGCTGGCGTGGTACGCGTTCCACCCCTCGTTGTAGGCCAGCACCAGCCGCATCGGCACGCGCACCGCCGGCCAGGCGAGGAGCAGGACGGCGAGCCCGGCGAACCCCCAGCCGGCAAGGCGCAGCGGTGCTGTGGCGCGGTCGCGATCCGAGCTTTCCCTCACCCGCCGCCCGTCCCCTTTGGCCCGCGCCGCGCCGCTGCTATAGCAACGGCAACCGCCCGTAGCTCAGCCGGATAGAGCAACCGCCTTCTAAGCGGTAGGTCGCAGGTTCGAGTCCTGCCGGGCGGGCCAGCGTTTCGAGCGCATGGCGGGCCGTGACGGGAGGGTTTCGTGCCATCCGCGGCCGGCCCGGTCGATCGATGCCGCCGTGCGCGCCCGTTCAGAAGGGACTGTTGCTCTGCTTGCGGGCGCGGCCGACCAGGCTCTCGGGCGACCCGTCCTGCGGTATGGCGACGAAGCTCAGCTCGCGGCCGCCGTCGACGATCGGTCCGCGGAACTGGGCGCGCGACCGGCCGGCGGTGCAGGTCGCCTCGAGGATACCGGTCCGGCTGACCGTGTAGGTGCAGGCGAAGGAGGTCGCGATGACGTTCGTCCCGCCGACGATCGCCGTACCCTCCGTCGTCAGCCGGCCGCTGCCGTCGGCGACGATGCGGCCCGCCTCAACATAGCTGGTGGCATCGTCGCCCACGGTCCCCTCGAGGGTGTAGCCGTAGCTGCCGCGCACCGAGAACAGGCTGTACCCGGTGGCCCCCGCTGGCCAGCTGGCCAGTGTCAGGCAGGCCAGGGCCGCACCGCCGAGCATGCGCTTCGTCCACGTCGTCATGCGCCGATCCTCCGATCATGGGCTGGCCCCTGATGGGCCGCCGGAGCCGTTGTCGCCGGCGCCGCGCTTGCCACCGCTTGCGTCCTGCAACGCCCGAGTCTGTGCCACGATGACCGTGCACACGGCAGACGCACCGCACGCAACACGCAGTGCAGCGCGGCCCGAGAGGTCGCGCGCTCAGGCCGGCTGGGCGACGGTGGCGATGGGCTTCGCGAGGAGAAGCGACAGCCGCTTGACCAGATCCTCGGGCGAGAACGGCTTGGGGAGGAACGCGTAGCGCGCCGGCATCCGCTCGACCGGGACGCGGTCGGCGGCGTAGCCGGTGGTGAGGATGACGACCAGCTCCGGGTGGCTGAGCCCGGCCTGGACGGCCACCTCGATTCCGCTGACGCCGCCCGGCATCGCCACGTCGGTGACCAGGGCGTCGAGGCTGCCGCCCTCGCGCTGGAGGATCGCCAGCGCCTCGACGCCGTTGCCGACGGCGGTGACCGCGAAGCCCGCCTCCTCGAGCGCCTCGACGGTGACCATGCAGACCAGCGCATCGTCCTCGACGACGAGGACGCGCCGCCCCGGGTCGGCCCCGGCCGCGAGCACCGGCGTGGCCGCCGCGGCCCGTTCCATGCCCGGGCTCGCGGCGGGCGGCTCGCTGCTCGCCGGAAGGTCGACGAGGACGCTGGTGCCCTGCCCCGGCCGGCTGGCGATGACGGCACGGCCGCCGCTCTGCCGCGCGAAGCCGTAGACCCCGGCGAGGCCGAGCCCGGAGCCCTGCCCGACTTCCTTGGTCGTGAAGAACGGCTCGAACGCCCGCTCGCGGACCTCCGGCGTCATGCCGGTCCCGCCATCGTGCACGCCGAGGACGACGCGGTCGGCGTCGCGCGCCACCGAGATGCGGATCGTGCCGCCGCCCGGCATGGCGTCGCGCGCATTGGTCAGCAGGTTCAGCAGGGCCAGCTCGAGGTCGGCGACGTCGAGCTGCACCGGGCAGGGCTCAGCGGCGAGCTCGGGAACGATCGCGTAGCTGCCCTGGAGCGACTTCTCCAGCAGCGGCAGGATCCGCATCACCGCGTCGCGCAGGTCCACCGTCTCGCTGCGCGTCGCCTCGACGCGGGTAAAGGTGAGCAGCTGCCGCGCCACCCGCTCGCCGCGCCTGACCGCGAGCTCGATGCCCTCGACCGCCGGCCGCAGCGGTTCCGGCGCGCCGCGCCGCAGGTGCCGCAGCTGTCCCGAGATCGCGGTCAGCAGGTTGTTGAAGTCATGGGCGACCCCGCCGGCGAGCTGACCGACGGCCTGCATCTTCTGGGCGTGACGCAGCATCTCCTCGCTCTGGCGCCGCTCGGCCAGCATCCGCTCGACCCGCTGCTCGAGCTCGGCGTTGAAGGCGCGCAGCCGCTCCTCGCTCGCCTGCAGCGCCGCATTCAGCCGGTCGCTCTCGCTCTGGCGCCGCGCCACCTCCTCGACCATGCCGTCGAACGCCTGGGCGAGCCGGCCGAACTCGGCGGAAGCCCCCGGCTGGCCGATGCGCGCGCGGTAGTCGCCGGCGCGCCAGCGCTCGGCCGCCGCCAGCAGCCGCGCCACCGGATCGCGAAAGAAGCGGCCGCCGATCAGCCAGGCCGCGGCCAGGGCGAGGACGAGGCCGACCCCGATCAGCGCCAGGCCGCGCCACGTCGCCCGGTTGATGGCGGCGAACGCCTCGTCCGTCGAGAGGCCGGCGCTGACATAGTAGGGCCGGGTCGCCGTGACCGGCATGTAGCCCAGCATCCGGCGGGTCCCGTCCTGGCTCGTCAGCTCCAGCGAGCCCGGCTCGGCGGCGTGGATCAGCCCTTGGAACGGCTCGGGGATGCGCGTGCCGACGAAGCGGTCGGGCATCGGCTCGCGGGCCAGGATCACCCCGTTGCGGTCGGCGACGGTCACCGAGCCGCCGGTCGCCAGCCCCCGCTCCTGCAGGCGAGCCGTCAGCCAGGCCAGGTCCATCGCCGCCGCGACGACCCCGATGATCCTGCCGTCCAGCGCCCGCAGCGGCAGGGCCAGCGGCAGTACCGGCCGACGGGCGACCCGGCCCTCGGTGAACTCGCCGACCACGAAGCCGCCGCTGGCGATGGCCTCCTTGAAGTAGGACCGGTCGTCGAAGCGGAGATCGACGGGTGGCGGTGCCTGGCGGCAGGCGACCCGTCCCTCGAGGTCGATCGCCGCGATCGAGGCGAGATAGGGCATCTTGGGCTGCAGCGTCGCGAGATAGGCGACGCAGCCAGGCGTATCCAGCGCCCGCACCGAGCGGACCTCGGCCACGGCCATCAGCAGCCCGCGCACGCCGTTGAAGATCTGGTCGAGCTCCGAGGCGGCGAGCTGGGCCTGGCGCAGCGCCAGGTCGTGGATCTCGCGCTCGCGCGCCCGGCGCAGGTCGAGCTCGTTGTAGGCCTGGATCGCCACCGCCGGCAGCAGGGCGATCCCGACCAGCACGAACAGCCGCTGCGTCAGCGTCAACCGGGCGACACGGCCCATCATCGGAGTTGCCCTCGAGCCCCCAAGCTTGAACTCGGCCATTGGCCGTTCGTTCCATCCCGGGAGGACATACCGGGCCACCGTAGCACGACACGGCCGGACCCACGCCAGCGATGCGAGGCCGCTTCCGGTCCGCAGGCGGCTCCGGTCGTGGGGACCTACGCGGCGACGGCGTCCAGCGCCTGCATCCGGTTGCCCCAGTCGCGCATGCTCAGCAGCACCGGTGCCAGGGACACGCCCAGCTCCGTCAGCTCGTACTCCACCTTCGGCGGCACCTCGGGATAGACCGTGCGGCGGACGATGCCGTCGGCCTCGAGCTCGCGCAGCTGCAGCGTGATCATCCGCGGCGTCGCCGACGGGACCAGCCGGCACAGCGCGTTGAAGCGCAGCTTGCCCTCGAGCAGGTGGAAGAGCAGCACCGGCTTCCACACCCCGCCGATCACCGACAGCGTCGCCTCGACGGCGCAGCCGGTACGGCTGGCCTTGCGCCGGTTGCGTCGCTCGGTCGTGCTATCATCCATGATAGTACATGCCTGATTTGTGCGTACTTCTGACCCTGTAGCCTACGGTCTATCTGTCGCCTGCGCAAAGGAGGATGCCATGCGACGCTACACCCTGACCGGCCACGATCACCCCCGCCTCGTCCTCGGCGAGCAGGCGGAGCTGCGGCCCGGGCCCGGCGAGATCGCGGTCAGCGTGCGGGCGGCGTCGCTCAACTATCGCGACCTGCTGGTGGCCCAGCGCTGCAGCGGCGTCGTTCCGCTGTCGGACGGCGCCGGCGTCGTCGCCGCGGTCGGCGACGGCGTCGACGCTCCGGCCGTGGGCGACCGCGTCGTGATCGGCTTCATGCCGGGCTGGGTCGAGGGCGAGTTCTCGGCCGCCAAGAAGGCCTCGAGCCTGGGCGGACCGGGCGTCGACGGCGTCCTCGCCGAGCAGATCGTGGTGCCGGCGAACGCCGTCGTCCGCATCCCCGACGCGATGACCTTCGAGGCGGCGGCGACCCTGCCCTGCGCCGGCGTCACCGCCTGGTCGGCCCTGTTCGAGCGGCGCCCGGTGCAGCCGGGCGAGACCGTGCTGCTGCTGGGCACCGGCGGCGTGTCGATCTTCGCCCTGCAGCTCGCCAAGGCGGCCGGGGCGCGGGTCATCATCACCTCGAGCTCGGACGAGAAGCTGGAGCGCGCCCGGACGCTGGGTGCCGACGCGCTGATCAACTACCGCCGGCACCCCGACTGGGACGAGGAGGTCGTCCGGCTCACCGACGGCCTCGGCGCCGACCTCGCCGTCGACGTCGCCGGCCCGGCCACCCTCGACCGCACCCTGAAGGCGACCCGCTTCGGCGGGCGCATCTCGCTCATGGGCGTGCTCACCGGCTTCGACGGCCCGATCAGCACCGCCGCGATCCTCGAGAAACGGATCACCCTGCAGGGCATCTATGTCGGCCCGGTGGCGACGCTCGCCGCCCTGGTCCGGCTCGGCCTCACCCCGCAGGTCGACCGCGTGTTCGCCTTCGCGGACGCCGAGGCCGCCTACGACACGCTCCAGTCCGGCAGCCACTTCGGCAAGCTGGTGGTCAGCATCGGGCGGTAGCGGCGGCCGCCGTCGTTCCCGCCCGCGCTCGCCCGGGCTCCTAGCGGACCGCCGACGCCGGCAGGTGCAGCACGTGCGGCGCGGCACCGAGCCACAGCAGCACGAGGCCGACGAGCAGCGCCACGCCGATCGCGAGGGCGACCTGCAGCGGCCCGTTGCGGCGAGCGGACGGCGGCGGCGCGGCGCTCCGCTGCTGCCGGCGCCAGCCCTCGAGCTCGGCAACCCGCGACGGCGGCTCCGGCGGCGCCAGGCGCAGGAACAGGACCGCCCCGCAGACGAAGGCGACGACCGGCGCCACCCCCAGCAGGACCACCAGCAGCGGTGTGTAGTCGGCCCCGGAGGCGCCGGTGACGTCCCAGTAGACGAAGGCGGCGATCACCGTGGCCACGTAACCGGCCAGCGCCGCCCCGAGGAACGCCAGGACCCGCAGGATCACGGCGTCACCCGCCCGCGAGCTCGCCCCAGGTGTCCGACAGGGCGAATCCCGCAGGCACGGGATCGCCCGGATCCAGCCGCAGCCGCTCGCTGCCACTGATCCACGCCCGGCCGGTGATGCGCGGCAGCACCGCCGGACGGCCGCCGACGCTGGTCTCGCCGAGGGCTTAGGCCGGGCTCAGCCGTTGGCCTTCATCTCGATCCGGATGCCGTGCACGGTGGTGTCGGACTCGTTGAGCACACGGCCTGCCGGCTGCGGCGCCATGTGGACCACGAGGCAGCCCTTGCCGTCTCAGGCCTGCAGCGCCTGGATGATGTCGCGGTGCGGCGGCAGCCGCTCGCCCTCGGGCGAGATGTCGACCACCGGCGGCTTGATCCGGTCGAGGACGAACACCGACGGCCAGCGGTGGTGGTGCACCGGCTACTCGTCGTTCGGCTCGAGCGTGACCTCGAGCACCCGCACGCGCTCGTTCTCGTAGAGCACCTTGTGATGCTAGGGCGCGGCCTTGACCGCGTCGAGCTCGGGATCCCAGGTCGACGGATCGGACGGGTACCGGCACCACAATCCCGGGATCCGGATCGTCCTGCACTGCCATGACCACGCTGTCGTCGACTTCGACCGCGATCGTCTGGCGCCGCTGCTCGGCGAGGCCGACCTGATCCTCGCCTGTTCGGCCTTCCTCGCCGGGGCGATCCGCCGACGCTTTCCGGCCGTGGCGGCACGCTGCCATGCGCTGCACAACGGCGTCGACGCCAGCTTCCTCGACGCCCGCGCCGTACCCGCGGCGAGCAGCGAGATCCTGTTCGTCGGCCGCCTGTCACCCGAGAAGGGTGTGCACGTCCTGGTCGACGCCTTCGCCGGGCTCGCCCGGAAGGCGCCGGAGGCGACGCTGCGCCTCGTCGGCCCGGCCGACCTTGCACCCAGGCACTTCGTGGACCCGTTCGGCCGGGATCCGGCGTTCGCCGACCTCGCCACCTTCTACGGACAGCCGCGCCGGTACCAGCAAGAGCTGCATCGACGGGCACGAGCGGTCGAGGGCCGCGTCGAGTTCGCCGGCAGGCGCGCCCACGCAACCGTCGCCGACGAACTCGGGCGCGCCGGCATCTTCTGCTTCCCGTCGATCTGGCAGGAGCCGTTCGGCATGCCGCTGATCGAGGCGATGGCCGCCGGCCTGCCGGTGGTGGCGACCCGGCATGGCGCCTTCCCGGAGATCGTGGTGCACGGCGAGACCGGGCTGCTGGTCGAGCGCGGCGACGCTGGCGCCCTCGGCGGCGCGCTGCTCGCCCTGCTGCGCGACCCGCGGGCTCGCGAGCGGATGGGCCGGGCTGCCCGGCGGCGCGCCGCCCGCCTGTTCACCTGGGACCACACCATCGAGCGGCTCGAGGCCCTCCTCGACGGCACCAGGCTGTCGACCCGCCGCGCCGCCTGAACCCGCACCGACCTGCGGGCCGGACCTGCCGTCGCCAGCCGGAAAGTCGTGCAGGCGCCGGCCGTTCGGCGTGAGCGTCGTCACATCCGGAACGGTCCGGGTCGGTGCTTCATGCCGTCCTCGACGGCGGCGGCAGACGGCAGGCGTCGACCTAGACGCCAGCCATGCTCAGGCTTATCCGTCACCGCTGCCGTAGCCCGATCGGTTGGGGAGTATCGAGGGTGCCTTCCGTCAATCGGCAACGCAGCATCGAGCTGGCCATGCTGGCCGCCGATCTGGCGGAGGAGCTGCGCCGCGCCACCGAACTGCAGGGTGCGGCCACCGAAGCCGCCCTGCTGCTGCGCGAGATGCTGGCGCCGGCCCTCGCCGCCGGCTTGCCGGACCCCCGAATCGACGTGCTGAAGCGGCTGGCCACGGCGTGCGGGATCACCCTGGCGGCGGCCGAAGCGCCGCCCCCTGCGCCGGAGCCGCGGCCCGAGGGCGAGCCGGCGGCGACCGGTGGCGCTCACGCCTATGCCTGGAGCCTGCCCTGGCTGCCGGCCTCGCCTGGCGAGGTCGAGGTGCTCCCCGTTCCGGTGACCGGCCTCTTCGCCAAGGACGGCGGCGATCCCGCGAAGCTCACCCTGCTCGTGGCCCCGGAAGAGACGATCACCGGCAAGATCGTGCTTCAGGGCTGGCGCAGCCGCGGGATCGTCATGATCGGCTTCACCGCCCGCTGGGCCGCCCGAGGCAGCCGCACGACCCCGGCCAAGCACGTCATTCCGTTCGGCCACTGGTGCCAGATCACCTTCGCCGCGGACGGCACCTTTCCCAGCAATCCGTTCGTCTTCATCGCCAACGGACATTGGGAGGCGGTCGGTGTCCAGGCCGGCGACTGGCTGCAGGTCGGGACCGCCCGGGACGGCAACAACATCGGCGCTTGGCCCGACGTCATCCTGCAGAAGCTGTTCATCCCGAACGGTCACTACTTCTTCAGCGACCCGACCTTCGAGCGCGGCACGGCACAGAGCTTCGATCCGCATTCCGACGGGGTGCAGGTCACCGACAATCGTGGCTTCCGCAGCATCCGCGTGGCCAACTGCGACTGGCGGTGGACCGGGCAGACGCTGTTCGCGCGCTCGACGACTCAGAGGCAGGGCCGGCCGCACCCCGAGGCGCAGCTGGTCGTGCGCTCCACCATGTTCCGTGCCCAGCCGCCGGCGATCGAGGTCTATCCCGAGGATGGCTGCCGGCAGCCGGTCTACGTCGCCGTCGCCGCCGACCCGGCGACCGATTTCCCGAACGAGGACTTCGTGACGACCGTCTTCGAGGACGTCTTCGCCGAGTTCTCGCCGTCCTCGCGCCTGCGCGATCCGCGCCGCTACTTCTCGCCCAACGCCGCCAGCGGCGACGGCGACGTCGCCGCCTGGCCCGACACGACCTATGGCGGCCGCCGGCCGATGACCGGCACGGTGCGCTTCGGCGAGCCGCCGAAGCCGGTGCTGGACCCGGCGCACTGCGGCTGGCGCCATCGGGTCGCCAGCTTCGACGACCTCGCCGCCATTTTCTGAGGCCGCCGACACCGCGTCGAAACAAAGCCGCCCGCCACGCCATTCCGGCGAAACCCGTCGGCATCAGGTTCCCTGCCAGACCACCCCGCACGCCGGGGCAGAACCGTCAGGGGACCGACCATGGCCACCTTCGCCAGCACCTCGCAGTCCGACAGCTTCCGCGGCAGCGCCGGCGCCGACGTCGCCTATGGCGGCGCCGGCAACGACCGGTGGTACGGCGCCGCCGGCAACGACCGCTGGTACGGCGGCTCGGACAACGACCTGTCATGGTCCGGCGACGGCAACGACAGGGCGCTCGGCGGCACCGGCAACGACACCCATCGCGGCGAGGACGGCAACGACTATCTCGCCGGCGACTCGGGCAACGACCGGCTCTACGGCGGCAATGACACCGACCGGCTGTATGGCGGCTCGGGCAACGACAACCTGCGCGGCGACGCCGGCAACGATACCGCCGTCGGGGCCACGGGCAACGACCGCCTCTACGGCGGCAACGACAACGATCGCCTCCTCGGCGACAGCGGCCACGACCGCGCGTTCGGAGGCTACGGCAACGATGCCCTCTACGGCGGTTCGGGCAACGACTACCTGCGCGGCGACTCCGGCGACGATCGCATCGAGGGCGGCGGCGGCATCGACAACCTCGGCGGCGGTCTCGGCGCCGACCGGTTCGTCGCCGCGGCGCGCTTCGGCGGACCCGACGTCATCGCCGACTTCCGCATCGCGCAGGGCGACGCGCTCGACCTGTCGCGGGTGCTGCGCAGCTTCGAGTTCGGCGACGACCTCGCCGACTTCGTCCGCTTCACCAAGGTCGCCGGCGGGACGATGGTCTCGATCGATCCCTACGGCCGCGGCGAGCCCGTCGAGGACGTGTTCCTGCTCGCCGGGTCGGGCCTGAAGGGATTGACCGCGGCGCAGCTCGGCCTCGAGTCCCTGCCCGGTGCGATGACGCTGCTCAGCGTCGACGGGGACGGTGAGCGCGACGCGTCGTCGGGACCTGCGGCGATCTCGGGCGACGCCCGCTTCGTCGCCTTCCAGAGCGGCGACGCCAAGGCCGCCAGCGACGGCAACAGCACCAGCGACATCTACGTCCGCGACATGCTGACGGGCGAGATCGTCCACGCCAGCACCAATGCCGACGGCGATGGCGCGAACCGGGCGGCCACGGCACCCTTGGCGATCGCCGCCGACGGCAGCGCCCTGCTCTTCGCCAGCAGCGCCACCAACCTCGATCCGGACGACGCCGACGGCTTCACCGACCTCTACTGGAAGGAGCTGGACTCCGGCGACATCGCCCGGGTCAACGAGAAGGCCGACGGCACCCGCTTCAACGTCAGCAACGCCGACCTCACCGGCGACGGCAACTACGTCGTCTTCGAGACGCTGGAGAGCCTGGTCGCCGGCGACACGCGCGGGTTCGACATCTACGTCCGCAACATGAATACCGGCGCCTTCACCCGGGTCAGCACGACCGCGGGCGGCGGTGCCCCCAACGACGGCTCGGTCGATCCCTCGATCTCGGCCGACGGGCGCTACGTCGCCTTCACCAGCCTCGCCACCAACCTCGTCGCCGGCGAGCCGCCCGGCTTCGACATCTTCGTCAAGGACCTGGCGACCGGGAAGCTCGAGTGGATCAACCGCGACAGCAACGGCGGGGCGGCCAATGCCGACGCCCAGCACGCGGTGATCTCGGCGACCGGCCGCTACGTCGTCTACGAGAGTGCCGCCACCGACCTCGTCGCCGGTGACGTCGACGACGACGGCGCCCAGCTGTTCTGGTTCGACCGCGTCAGCGGCGACACCCGGCGCGTCAGCGAATCGGCGGACGGCGATCCGGCCAACGGCTTCGTGCTGAACGCCGACGTCTCGGCCGACGGGCGCTTCGTCGTCTTCGAGAGCACCGCCAGCAACCTCGCCGCCGGCGACGATGCGGGCACGCGCAGCGACGTCTTCGTCAAGGACATGCTGACCGGCGACATCGCCTTCGTGAACCGCGACGACGACGGCCTCGACCTCACCGGCACCGGCAACGCCTTCACCGGCCGCCAGCGCCCCGACATCTCGGACGACGGCCAGTACGTCACCTTCGACGGCTCGGGCGACGTGTTCTTCGCGCTGAACCCGCTGTTCCCGGCGCCGGACCTGCGCGATCCCGACCTGATCGCCTGAGGCACGGCCGGCCCCCGCCGCGTTGACGGCCGCGGCGGGGGCCGCGTACCTCTGCCCGCGCGGCAGGCGAGGTGCAGGCCAGCGGGAGGCGGAAAGCCCGGGCGATGAGCGATCTGGTCACCCTCGAGCGACAGGTCTACCTGCGCCGCCCCGAAGCGGCCGCCACCGCCGCCCAGGTCATGCTGGCGATGGCGACGGGCAGCCTCGCCGTCGACAAGGCCCGCGATCCCAAGCCCGCCGAGCTGACGCTGCCCGTGCTGACCCGCGTCGCCGCGGCCCTGTGCGCCGCCGCCGCCGACCCGTCCCTGCCGGTCCGCCGCGACGACTTCGTCCGCCTCGCCGTCGTCCACGGGGCGCTGGCCAACACGCTGGTCGCCAGCGGCTTCGGCAGCGCCGACCATGTCCTCGCCCTGATCGGCCTGCCGGCGGCCAAGGGGGCCAACCTGTCGAAGGCGGAGCTCGAGCGCTACCTGCGCTTCTTCTCGCTCTACTCGCTGGATGCCGGCGTCGCCCCCGACATCGCCCAGGTCCTCGCCGGCCCGCCCGACCTCGTCCTGCTGAACGTCCTGAAGCTGGTGGCGGTCAAGCCGATCGCCACGCTGCACGGCCACGCCCAGCGCGACGCCCTGCTCGACCTGCAGGACCGCTTCGAGCCGGGCCAGCTGCCGGCCACGCCCGACCACGTCGTGCTCCTGTCGAACGCCTGGATGCTCCTCTCCTACGCCGAGCATCCGCGCAAGCACGAGGTGAAGCGCAAGCTCAACCCGGTGATGCGCGACGTCATGGGCCGGATGGGGGTCAAGGATGCCCCGGGCCTCGTCCGCCGGCCCGACCGCACGCCGACGGTCGTCGTGGCGTCGGAGATCATGCACTCCAACCACGTCCAGTACCGCTATTTCGGGCAGTACCTGCGCCAGCTGAAGAGCCGCTTCCACAGCGTCCTCGTCACCGACCGGCGCGAGGTCGACGACCATGTCAGCGAGCTGTTCCACGAGGTCCGCGACTTCGAGCGCAAGACCGACGGCAGCCACCTCAAGACGGCCGCCGGCCTGATCCGCGAGGCCGATCCCGACATCCTCTACTACCCGAGCGTCGGCATGCGGCACTGGGGTGTCGCCCTGGCCAACCTGCGCCTCGCCCCGGTGCAGGTGATGGGCCTCGGCCACACCGCGTCGAGCTATTGCGAGACCGTCGACTACTGCGTCGCCGAGGCCGGCCTCGTCAGCGGCCCGGAGGTCTGGCACGAGACCATGGTGCTGATCCCGGACGAGGCGCACATCCTCGAGCGCTCGCCGCACTACGTCCCGGTCGCCCCGCAGATCCGCGAGAAGCCGCCGGTCCTGCGCATCGCGCTGCCGAGCAACCTGCTCAAGATCAACCCGCGCTTCCTGCAGGTCCTGGCCGAGCTGCGCGCCGCCACCCGGCGGCCGCTCGAGTTCCACCTGTTCCCCAACGTCAGCGGCGTCGAGCTCGCCGCCGCGCGCAGCGTGGTCGGCAAGGTGCTGCCCAACGCCACCGTGCACCCGATCCTGCCCTACAACCGCTACCTCGCCCTGCTCAACCAGTGCGACATCAACCTCAGCCCCTTCCCGTTCGGCGGGATGCACAGCGTCATCGACTCGGTCCGCCAGGGCCTGCCGGTGGTGGCGCTCGAGGGCCGCGAATCGCACAACCGCACCGACGCCATGCTGCTGCGCCGCTTCGGCATGCCCGACTGGCTGATCTGCCACAGCGAGGACGCGTACCGGCAGCAGGCCCTGCGCCTGATCGACGACGACGCGCTGCGGGTCGAGGTCAGCCGCCAGGCTGCCGGCTGCGGCGTCGACCGGCTGATCTACGGCGACGCCACCACGCCGCTGCGCGCCGAGTTCGCCGACGCCATCGACTGGATCCACACCCACCACGAGGCCATCAAGGCCGACGGGCGGCCGATCTGGACGCTCGAGGACCGGCTGGCCTTCGCCCGGCCGCTGGTCGCCTGAGCCCCGACGCCGCGGCGATGCGCCCGCGCCCGCCGCGTGTGACCGCCTCGGCCGACCGGCTGGTCCTGTCGGCGGAGCGCGACGCCGTCCGCCTCGCCGCGGTGGTGCGGGTGGGCGTCGCCCTGGCCCTGCTGGCGGCGTTCAGCCTGCTGCCGCCCCCCGGCCTGCCATGGTCGTTCCGCCGGCTCATCATGCTGGCGCTCGCCGCCAACCTCGCGATCGCCGGCATCTCGTGGTGGCTGGCGCGGGCGCCGCGTGGCTGGCGGTCGGGGACCTTCTTCGTCGTCGCCGACTTCCTCCTGCTCGTCGTCGTCACGCTGGCGGCGATGCGGTTGCTCGGCCTGCCGACCGGCATGTTCGCGGCGACCCCGGCGTTCCTCGTCGTCGTCGTGCTGCTGGCCTTGGCGGCGCTACGCTACAGCCCTTGGAGCATCGCCCTGCTGACCGCCGGCGTCGCCGGCTTCGGCCTTGCCATGACCGCCGTCCAGGCCATCGATCGGCCGCTGCCGGGCCTGGCTGCCGCCGAGCTGCCCATCTTCAGCCCGCAGGCGAACCTGCTGCGCGTGCTGATGCTGGCCTCGGCCGGGGCGATGCTGACCTACGTCGTCGTCCGCGGCCGGCGCCTGCTGACCGCGGCCGTCAGCATCGCCGAACGCGCCGCCAACCTGTCGCGCTACCTGCCGCCGCGCGTCGCCGACCTTGTCGCCGCCCAGGGCGTCGAGGCGCTGTCGCGCGGGCGCCAGCAGCCGGCGGCCGTGCTGTTCGCCGACATCGTCGGCTTCACCGCCATGGCCGAGGCGATGCCGCCGGACCAGGTCGGCCGCCTGCTCACCGCCATCCGCACCCTCCAGCGCGAGGCGATCGAGGGGGCCGGCGGCATCGTCGACAAGTTCATCGGCGACGCGGTGATGGGCGTGTTCGGGGTGCCCGAGCCCGATCCCCGGGCCGCCGCCCGCGCCCTCGCCGCCGCCGCCACGCTGCGCCAGCAGCTCGCACGCTGGAACGAGGGTCGCCTTGCCAACGGCGAGGCTGCCGTCACGGTCGGCATCGGCATCCACTATGGCGAGGTCTTCGCCGGCGCCGTCGGCGACAGCGCCCGGCTCGAGTTCGCCACCCTCGGCGACACCGTCAATGTCGCCCAGCGCTGCGAGGCGCTGACCCGCGAGCTCGACGCGACGCTGCTCGTCACCCGCGCCCTCCTCGAGGCGGCCGGGGCCGATCTGGCGGCATGGGAGGCGATCCCGGCGCGGACCGTGCGCGGCCGGCGCGGCAGCCTCGACCTCTACCGGCCGCGTCAGGCGTCGGCCGGCTCGGCCTCCAGCCGCTCCGAGTGAACCGTGCCGCTGGCCGGATCCAGCCGCAGCCGCCGCTCGTGGAAGCGCAGTACCGACGGCTTGTGGGCGATCGACACCAGCGTGACCTGCGGCAGCCGCTGGCCCAGCAGCTCGTAGAGCTCGACCTCGTTGCGCTCGTCCAGCGCCGAGGTCGCCTCGTCGAGGAACAGCCAGTCGGGCTTCTGGAACAGCGCCCTGGCGAAGGACAGCCGCTGCTGCTCGCCGGGCGACAGCGTCATCGACCAGTTGGCGGTCTCGTCGAGCCGCGGCTTCAGATGGCTGAGATTGCAGGCGTCGAGCAGCTCGAGCGCCGCCGGGGTATCGGCCTCGGAAGGCGGCTGCGGGTAGGACAGCGCCTCGCGCAGCGTGCCGATCGGCAGGTAGGGCTTCTGCGGCAGGAACAGCACCCGCGACGTCGGCGGCGTCGCCACCCGTCCCCGGCCGAACGGCCACAGGCCCGCGAGCACGCGGAACAGCGTCGTCTTGCCCGAGCCCGACGGCCCCTGCAGCACCACCCGGTCGCCCGGTGCAATGTCGATGTCGACGTCGCCCAGCAGCGTCCGTCCGTCCGGCAGGCCGACGACGACATCCTGCAGGTGCAGCCCGCCGTCCCTGCTGGCCTCGGGCGCGAACGCCTGCTGCGCTGACTCCTTCTTCACCGCCAGCATGGTGTCGCCGAAGCTGGTCAGCCGGTCGACCACGGCCTTCCAGTCGGCCAGGGTGCCGTAGGTATCGACGAACCAGGACAGCGAGCCCTGGACCTGGGCGAAGGCCCCGGCCGTCTGCGTCAGCGTGCCGAGCGGCACCTCGCCGCTGAAGTAGCGCGGCGCCGAGACGACGATCGGGAAGATGCTGGCGACCTGGTAGTAGAACGACGTCAGCCAGGTGAGGCGCTTGTTGTAACGCATGTATTCCCACCAGGTATCGTAGATCCGGCCAAAGGCCATGTGCAACCGGCGGCGCTCGTCGGTCTCGCCGCCATAGAGCGCGATGCTTTCGGCATTCTCGCGCACACGCGTCATGCGGTAGCGGAAGTCGGCGTTGTAGCGCTCCATGTTGAAGTTCACGCGAACCAGCGGCCAGCCGATCTTGTAGGTCGCCCACGAGCCGATCGCGGCATAGATGATCGCCACCCACATCATGTAGCCGGGAACGGCGACCCCGTCGGTGAACGGCAGGGTGAAGGCACCGGAGAGGTTCCACAGTACCACCGAGAAGGTGACGAGCGTCATCACCTCGCTCAGCAGCCCGAGGCCGATGGTGAGCGTCTGCTGGGTGAAGGAGTTGACGTCCTGCTCGATGCGCTGCTCGGGATTGTCCGTCCCGTGGCTGACCAGCTCCATGCGGTAGTAGGTCCGCTCGCCGAGCCAGTCCCGGAAATAGACGCCGGTGAGCCAGCGCCGCCAGCGGATCGTCAGCAGCTGGCGCAGCCAGAGGCGGTACACCGCCACCACGATCCAGACGAACACCAGCCCCGTGAACGAGAAGAACAGGGCCGACAGGCTCTCGGTCGAGAACAGCAGGCCGTAGAACTGCTCCTGGTTCTTATCCTGTAGCGCGTTGAAGAACTGCGCGTTCCACGAGTTCAGCTGCTTCGACATCCAGACGAGGAACACCGCCATGCCGATGATGACGGCCAGCAGCCCCCGCGCGATCCAGCGCTCGGGGATGCGCAGCCGCATGCCGAGCACGGTGGTGTCGATGCCGATCTCGTCGCACCACCAGTAGGGAGCGGCGAGGCGCCAGACCTTGCCGAGGAAGCTGCGGGTTTCCGACATCCGCCGGATCAGCGACAGCCTTTCCTGGCCGGCGCCGGGGCGAGCGGCCTCCGGGACCGAGCTGTCCGCCATGCTTGTCTCTCTCCGCTGTGCTGGGGGCCGGGGGCTGGCCGCGCGCGGAAGATAGCGCGCAAGGCCGGATTGTCCCGTTACGCGCGCTTCATCTCGGCTTCGAGCACGCGCACGACGGCCCCGGTGAGCAGCGCGCTCGAGCAGGCTCCCGGGTCGAGGTGGCCGACGCTGCGCTCGCCGAGGAACGACGCCCGGCCCTTGGTCGCCTTCATCCGTCCGGTCCGGTGCAGGGCATGGGCCGCCACGGCGACCACCCGGTCGCCGATATCGCCGGTCTCGCCGGCATCGACCGCGGCGCGCAGCGTGTCGGCCACCGGACCGAGGACGTCGAGCATGGTCTTCTCGCCGCGGTCGGACTTGCCGCGACGTTTGACCGCGGCGATGCCGGCCTCGAGCATGGTCGCGAGATCGCCGAGGCCGGCGGCCCCTGCTGGTGCCGCCTTGCCCATGTCCATCAGCAGCGAGCCGTAGAGCGGACCGGACGCGCCGCCGACCTTGAGGACGAGCGTCGTCCCGGCCTTCTGCAGCGCCTGGCCCAGCGGCAGCTCGGCGATGGCCGCCGACGCCGCCCGGATCTCCTTGAAGCCGCGCGCCATGTTGCTGCCGTGGTCGCCGTCGCCGATGGCCTGGTCCAGGGCCGTCAGCTGCTCGGCGTGACTCTCGACGACCTCGGCCGTCGCCTCGATCAGCTTGCGGATGAGGTCGGGCGTCATGGCGTTCTCCCGTCGCAGGTCGGCTCCCCGCGGTATCTCAGCGCCGCGGCCCCGCGGGGGTCAAGCCGACTGGCCCGCCCCTTGCTGCGACGCTTGCGACAAGGCACATCCGGACGGCGGGCGCGCCCGCATCCGGGGCGTCACGCCCGACGCCCGCTTGGCAGGCAGCCTGCACGTCCACGATGCAGGCGTTGATGGAGATCGCGCGGTCCATGGTCATGCACGTGGCGCTCAACCACAAGACGGTCTACCGCTACGACCGGCCGGTCCATCTGGCCCCGCAGATCGTCCGCCTGCGTCCGGCGCCGCACTGCCGTACCCGCATCCTCAGCTACTCGCTCAAGGTCCACCCCGAGAAGCACTTCATCAACTGGCAGCAGGACCCGCACAGCAACTACCTCGCCCGCTTCGTCTTCCCCGACACCACCCGCGAGCTCTCGGTCGAGGTCGACCTCGTCGCCGAGATGGCGGTGCTCAACCCGTTCGACTTCTTCCTCGAGCCGGCGGCCGAGAAGATCCCGTTCGCCTACGAGCCGCTGCTGCGCAAGGACCTCGAGCCGTTCCTCGAGGCCGCCCCGGTCGGCCCGCTGCTGAAGCAATGGCTGGCGACCGTCCCGCGCGAGCCGACGCCCACGGTCGACTTCCTCGTCGCGCTGAACCAGCGCCTCTGGCAGGACACGCGCTACACCATCCGCCTCGAGCCCGGCATCCAGACGCCCGAGGAGACCCTGTCGCTGGCCTCGGGCTCCTGCCGCGACAGCGCCTGGCTCCTGGTCCAGATCCTCCGCAACCTCGGCCTCGCCGCCCGCTTCGTCTCCGGCTACCTGATCCAGCTGAAGCCCGACGTGAAGGCGCTGGACGACGGGCCGTCCGGCGCCGAGGCCGACTTCACCGACCTGCACGCCTGGACCGAGGTGTTCCTGCCGGGCGCCGGCTGGATCGGCCTCGACCCGACCTCGGGCCTGCTCGCCGGCGAGGGCCACCTGCCGCTGGCGGCGACGCCCGACCCGCAGAACGCCGCCCCGATCACCGGGCTGGTCGATCCCTGCGAGGTCGAGTTCGGCCACGAGATGAGCGTGCGCCGGATCTTCGAGCAGCCGCGCGTCACCCTGCCCTACGACGACGCCACCTGGAACGAGGTGCTCGAGGCCGGCCGCGTCGTCGACCGCCGCCTGTGGGCCGGCGACGTCCGCCTGACCGTCGGCGGCGAGCCGACCTTCGTCTCGATCGACGACCGCGACGGGGCCGAGTGGAACACCGCCGCGGTCGGGCCGATGAAGCGCGGCCTCGCCGACGACCTGATCAAGCGGCTGCAGGCGCGCTTCGCGCCCGGCGGCCTGCTCCACCACGGCCAGGGCAAGTGGTATCCCGGCGAGCAACTGCCGCGCTGGTCCTTCGCCCTCTACTGGCGCGGCGACGGGCAGCCGATGTGGCGCAACCCGGCGCTGATCGCCGACGAGACACCGCCGGTCCCGGTCACGCTCGAGCAGGTCGAGCGCTTCTCGCTGCGGCTCACCGAACGGCTGGGCGTCGATACCGACCACCTCGTCCCCGCCTTCGAGGACCCGGCGCACTTCCTGCTCAAGGAGCACCTGCTCCCCGACAACGTCGATCCGTCCGACAGCAAGCTCGACGACCCGCAGGAGCGCGCCCGCCTCGCCCGCGTCTTCGACCGCGGCCTCGACGTGCCCAGCGGCTTCGTCCTGCCGATCCAGCGCTGGCAGTCGCGCGACCGGCGCTACTGGCGCTCCGACCGCTGGGCCACCCGGCGCGGCAAGCTGTTCCTGATCCCCGGCGATTCGCCCGTCGGCTTCCGCCTGCCGCTGGGCTCGCTGCCCTACGTCGAAGCGGGCGACTACCCGCACGTCTACCCGATGGACCCGTTCGCCGCGCGGGCCGCCCTGCCGGCCTCGACCCCGGTGATGCAGGAGCGCCTGCGCCCGGCCGAGCCCGGCCAGCCCTTCACGCCGACGGCCGGCATCGTCCGCACGGCGCTGGCCATCGAGCCGCGCGACGGCCATGTCTGCCTGTTCCTGCCGCCGCTCGAGAGCGTCGACGACTTCGTCGAGATGATCACGGCCATCGAGGACACCGCCACGGCGCTGTCGCTGCCGGTGCGGCTCGAGGGCTACCCGCCGCCGCCCGACTACCGGCTCAACGTCATCAAGGTGACGCCCGACCCCGGCGTCATCGAGGTCAACATCCAGCCGTCGCACAGCTGGGACGAGCAGGTCGCGATCACCGAGGCGCTCTACGAGGAGGCCCGCCTCGCCCGGCTCGACACCTGCAAGTTCCAGCTCGACGGCCGCCAGACCGGCACCGGCGGCGGCAACCATGTCGTTATCGGCGGCGCCACCCCGGCCGACAGCCCGTTCCTGCGCCGGCCCGACCTGCTGGCCTCGCTGATCGCCTACTGGCAGAACCATCCGTCGCTGTCCTACCTGTTCTCGGGCCTGTTCATCGGCCCGACCAGCCAGGCGCCGCGCCTCGACGAGGCCCGCCAGGACCAGCTCTACGAGATGGACATCGCCCTCCGGCAGATCCCCGATCCGCCGGGGCCGGCGACGCCGCCCTGGCTGGTCGACCGGATCTTCCGCGACCTCCTGATCGACGTCAGCGGCAACACCCACCGCGCCGAGATCTGCATCGACAAGCTCTACAACCCGGAGGGCCCGACCGGGCGCCTGGGACTGGTCGAGTTCCGCGCCTTCGAGATGCCGCCGCACGCCCGCATGAGCCTCGCCCAGCAGCTGGTGCTGCGGGCCCTCATCGCCTGGTTCTGGGAGCGCCCCTACCGGCGCCCGCTGATCCGCTTCGGCACCGCCCTGCACGACCGCTACATGCTGCCGCACTATGTCTGGCGCGACTTCTGCGACGTGCTGGAGGAGCTGCGCCTCGACGCCCGGATCAGCCTCAAGCCCGAGTGGTTCAACACCCACTTCGAGTTCCGCTTCCCCTTGTGCGGCGAGATCGCCTACCGCGACGTGCAGGTTGAGTTGCGCGCCGCGCTCGAGCCGTGGCACGTCATGGGCGAGGAAGGCACCGTCGGCGGCACCGCCCGCTATGTCGACAGCTCGCTCGAGCGCCTCCAGGTCAAGGTCACCGGTGCGGTCGGCCCGCGCTACACGGTCACCTGCAACCGCCGCGAGCTGCCGCTGCAGCCGGCCGGGATCAACGAGGCCCTGGTCGCCGGCGTGCGCTTCCGCGCCTGGCAGCCGCCGCACTGCCTGCACCCGACCATCGGCCTGCACACGCCGCTGATCTTCGACGTCGTCGACCGCTGGAACGGCCGCTCGGTCGGCGGCTGCACCTACCACGTGATGCACCCGGCCGGCCGCAACTTCGAGACCCTGCCGATCAACGACTTCGAGGCCGAGGGCCGGCGCCTCGCCCGCTTCCAGCCCTGGGGCCACACCCCGGGCCCGTTCGCCCCGCTGCCGGCCGACCCGCACCCGGAGTTCCCGCACACGCTGGACCTCCGCCGCTTCGGCTGAGGCCCGCCGCCTACAGGGCGTGCACCGCCCCCGGCGGATGGGGCGGCGGCATCGGCTGCGCCGCGGCGCAGGCCACGGTCTCGACGAAGCTGGCCCCGGCCGCCGTGAGGTCGACGGCGAGGGCGATCCCGCCGACCGTCACGTCGAGGCGCGCCCCGGCGGCGAGGCGGTCGAAGAGCGCCGGTGCCGCCGGCAGCGGCAGGCTGAAGCCGGTGCCGGACGGCAGCGGCGCGGGCAGGTCCTCGAGCGGCACCGGGACGCCGTCGACGGCAACCGTCGCCGTCAGCGGGCCGGCCGCTGCGACGTTCCAGTCGTCCTGCTGGAAGGCCAGCGAGATCCGGTCGTGGCCGGTGAGACCGTGCCAGACCCCGACCGCCAGCGTTGCCCCGCGGCCGAGCTCGGCGGCCATGAAGCAGCCTACCGAATCCTCGGTCTCGGCGGCGACGATGGCCCAGGTGCTCGCCGGGACCAGCAGCACGGGCGGCGCGCTGCCGCCCGACAGCGCGATCCCGGCGGCGAGAAGCGGCATCCGCATCGTCGGGTTCGGACGCGGCCGCGGCGTCGCTGCCGCAGCCGCGCCGGTCCCGGCCTAGAGAATGAAGTCGTTGGGGCCCATGTGGTCGCCGGCCGTCAGCTTGTCGTGCAGCAGGACCCGGATGACGAGGTCGGCATCGAGGTCGCCGTCATTGTTCACCTCGACCCACTTGCCGCGCGAGGTGTCGCGGACGTGCAGCTGGCCGGGCGCCGTGAAGGCGTCGTCGCCGATGAAGGTGAACTGCTGGTTGCCGCTGACGAGGCGGTTGGCGTCGATCGCGGAGACGTCGATGCGGTCCTTGCCGGCGGGCGTGCCCGGCGGGTCGACCGAGGCCGGGCCCGCCTTGTTGAAGTCGGTGATGGTGTCATAGAGCTCGGGCGTGCTCTCGAGCACCGACAGGTACTTGTAGATGTCGTTGTTGGCACCGCTGTACAGCGAATCGCCGCCTTCCCCGCCGATCAGCACATCGTTGGCATCGCCGGTCTGGAAGCGGTCGTTGCCGGCCCCGCCGAAGCAGGTGTCGGCGCCCATGTTGCTCCACAGGGTGTCGTCGCCGTTTCCGCCGAAGAGGGTGTCGCCCTCGTCGACGACGTCGTTGGCGCCGTCGCCGCCGTAGATCGTGTCGTTGCCGTCCCCTCCGTAGAGGGTGTCGAAATCCTGGCCGCCGAACAGGGTGTCGGCGGCAGCCCCGCCGAAGAGCGTGTCGTTGCCGAACAGGCCCTTGATGATGTCGGGCTGGGAGCCGCCCGCCAGGGAGTTGCCCTGGCCGTTGCCGGTGATGGTTGCCATGCTGCCGAGATCCCTGGAGGTGGGTTGACGCGACAGCCGTCCGGACCCCGGCTCGGCCGCCGCCGGTGGCATGGCATCCGGGCCTCCAGCTTGGGCTGAGACTCGGGCCTAGCGAAATTCTAGGAAAACCCTAGACACCGGCAGACGGTTGCTATACCCTTCGTTTCAGTTCGGCAAGGGAAAGATTCGCAAAATCCCCCATCTCGCCTTCGCAATATCCTAGCCCTGATTTCGACATGTCCTGACATGATGATGTGGTATTCACGCCTTTGCAGGCGGTGGATCGGTGCGGACTATTGAATCGACCTTCGACTCGGAATGCCTGTGGCCATGCTGTCTGGAGTCGACATGAAAGCGACAAGTGATCGCGGCCTGTTCCCGGCAGCACGCCGGCCCGCGGATTACATCGATAGTTGGCCTGCACGACGCGGCGACGGGCCGACTGGCTGGTGGCAGCGCGAGATCGTCGCCGAGACGCGGCGCTGGTTCGTTTATCTGGCCGGCTGCGTACTGTTCTCGCTCGGCGTGAAGATGTTCATCGATGCCGATCTCGGCACCGATCCGCTGCACGCGATGATCATCGGCATCGTCGACACCATCGACCGCGCGCTGGTCGGCATCGGCCTGGTCGAGGCGGCGATCACCGCCGCGTTCCTGGTCGTCTGGTCGATCTGGAACCGCCGCCTGCCGCCGCTGATGACCTTCGTCACCATGGCGCTGGTCGGTTACCTGATCGACTTCTGGAACTGGATCGGCCTCGAGGCGTGGACCACCGCCTGGCTGCAGCCGGTGCCGCTGATGCTGGCCGGCCTGCTGATCGATGCCTACGCCTCCGCGCTCATCATCATGAGCGGGATCGGCATCCGCGTGATGGACCTCGTGGCGATCACCTTCGTCCGCCGGCTCGGCTGGTCGTTCCTCTGGGCCAAGCTCGTGCTCGAGGTCGGCTTCGTCATCTGGGCGCTGGGATTTGGCGGACCGGTGGGAATAGCGACGCTGGCGTTCGTTGTCATTGTGGGCGGTCTGGTGCCGCCGATGATGTGGGTCAACGAGCGATGGCTCGGCCTTCCCAACTACGGGCTGCCAGTGCGCCGGCATGCGCTGGAACCGGCCTGCAACGCCTGGACAGCAAAATCCGCCCCTCCGGCCGGAGACGGTTGAGCCCGGCGGCATCGGGTGGCAGCGTTAAATTCAGGGCGTCTTGCACTGCCAGATCCCTTACCGACGCCTGAAGGAGCTCAGGATATGGCAACCAACAACGGCACTCCCGGCAACGACACGCTCTGGGGGACCACTGCGGCCGACACGACCTACGGGGGTCTGGGCAACGACTGGATCTACGGCTCGCCGACGACGACGGGCAGCGATGCGGATACCCTTGGCGGCGCTGCCGGCAATGATCGCGTCTCGGGCCGGGTGGGCAACGATATCGTCTATGGCGATGACCCGACCAATGAGGGAATCGTCGGCAACGACACCATCTACGGCGGCTCGGGCAATGACACGCTGTTCGGCGGTGGCGGCAACGACATCCTCGGCGGCGACAACCACGTCGACACCCTCTTCGGCGGCGATGGCAACGATCGGATCCGCGGCGAACGCGGCAACGACCTGATGTATGGCGGTCGCGGCGACGACACCTTCGTCATCCGCACCGCCGACGACAGCAGCTCGAGCTTCGGCATCGAGAAGATCTACGACTTCGACACCAACGGTAACGACAAGATCGAGCTGACCTTCACCGATGCCGACAGCACGGTCGACGGCAACCAGAATTTCTCCTTCATCGGGACCAGCGCGTTCTCTGCGGCCGGCCAGGTTCGGTTCAGCACCAACGCCACGACCGGCACGGTGACGATCTCGGCGAATACCGACACCAACTTCGCGACCTCCGAGATCGTCATCACGCTGCTCAACGCGGCAGCCGATCCGATCACGCTCTCGGACTTCGCCCTCTAGCCTGCCCTTGCCCGTTCCTGCCGGGAGACGCGAACCATTATGCGCGCATTTCTGACGCTCACCCGCCACCTGGGCCTCCTGGCCCTGGTGGTGCTGGTGACCGGGCTGACCGCGGGGGCCGCTTCGGCGGCCGACGCCAAGCCCAACCTCGTGGTGATCATGCTCGACGACCTGG
>JAXMCM010000031.1:0-56555 GCA_046349355.1 Geminicoccaceae bacterium | reverse complement strand
CTTCAGCATCCGCGACGCCGCGACGGTCATGATTTCGGTCGGCGTGAAGTCCATCACGCGGCCTCCCTGGCGCTCTCGGCGTAGACGCGGCGGAACCCGGCGAAGTCGTCGGTGTCGAGGACGTGGCGCTGCATCCACGAGCGGAAGCCGTCGCGGGTCCGGGCGATCGGGTCCCAGGCGAGGTAGAAGCGGTTGTCGCGGTCGTAGTAGCCCTGCGCGAAGGACGGGAACGACCCGCCCGGCTCGTGGCAGACCGCCGAGATCACCCAGTGCGGCAGCACGCAGGCGTTGGGCGCGGGCTGCAGCTCGTCGACGATCTCCTCGACCGTGACGATGGCGCGCTTGGCCCCCAGCACCGCCTCCTTCTGCACGCCGAGCACGCCCCAGATGAGGACGTTGCCGCGGCGGTCGGCCTGCTGGGCGTGGATGATGGCGACGTCGGTGCGCACCGACGGCACCGCCGCCAGCTGCTCGCCGGTGAACGGGCAGGTGATGAACTTGATGCGCTCGTTGTACTTGGGCAGGTCGGAGCCGATGTAGCCGCGCATCACCGCGAACGGCAGGCCCGAGGCGCCGGCGACGTAGGCGTTGGCCATGTCGGCGTGGCTGTGCTCCTCGATCTCCAGCCGGTGCGGCCAGCCGTTCTCGACGGCGTCGCGGAAGCGGTGCAGCGAGCCGACCCCGGGGTTGCCGCCCCAGGAGAACACCATCCTGCGGACCTGCCCCATGCCGATCAGCTGGTCGTAGATGATGTCCGGCGTCATCCGGTAGACGGTCAGGTCCTTCTTGCCCTGGCGGACGAGCTCGTGGCCGGCGGCGAACGGGATCAGGTGGGTGAAGCCCTCGGCTGCGACATGGTCGCCGTCGTGGACCAGCCCGGCCACGGCCTCGCGCAGGGAGACGATCTCGGCCATCGGTCAGGCTCCGGCGTCGCTGGGGTTGGGGGCGGGCATCAGGCGGCAGCCCGGGCGCCGCGGACGAGGCCCGCCAGGAGGCGGCGCGCCGCCAGGATCTCGGGCTCGCTGACCTCGTGCGGCCGCTCGGCGAAGACCTCGACCTCGAGGACGGCGCCGGCGGCGCGCAGGACCGCCTCGGTGGCACGGACCCGCTCCGCCGGGACCCATTCGTCGACGAGACTGCCGGTCAGCAGCACCGGCATGCCGCGCAACGCCGGCGGCGACGGCCATGCCGTGCCCGGAGGCCCGATCAGCCCGCCGGTCCAGACGATGGCGCCGCCGTAGCGCCGCGGCTGGCGGACGAGGAGCTCGGCGGTCAGGCAGGCCCCCTGCGAGAAGCCGCCGAGCACGATCCGGTCGGCGGCGAAGCCTTCGCCGATCAGCCGGTCGACGACAGCCGCGTAAGCCTCGAGCGCCGCCCCGAGGTCGGGCTCGTTCTCGGCGAGCGGGGCCATGAAGCCCTTGGGGTACCAGCTGCCGCCGGGGGCCCGCGGGAAGACGAAGCGAGCCGCCGGCACGTCGAGGCGGCGGGCCAGCCCCGCCATCTCCTCGGGCGTGCGGTTGCGGCCGTGGACCAGGACGACGGCCAGTGCTGCGTCCGCCGGTCCCAGCTGCAGGAGGGGCTCGTCCGCCACCGGGCTCAGGCCTTGAGCGCGTTGGCGGCAGGCACGCGGATCGGCTCGAGCGGGGCCACGATCTCCGCACGGCGGCTCTCGAACCAGGGCGGCAGCAGCAGCTGCTCGCCCAGATGCTCCTTCGGCTCGTCGATGGCGAAGCCGATGTCGCAGGTCGCCACCTCGCAGAGGATGCCGCCCGGCGAGCGGCAGTAGATCGAGTGGAAGTAGTTGCGGTCCTTGATCTCGGAGACGTCGGTGTAGCCGAGGCCCTCGAGGTGCGCCTTGACCCGGGTCTGCTCGGTCTCGGTCGGGACGCGGAAGGCGATGTGGTGGACGATGCCCTGCGCGAACTGCCAGGTGCCCTGCGGCCGGTTGGGCTCGTGCAGCAGGTCGATGGTCCGCTGCGCCCCGCCGCCGGCGATGGAGAAGCGGGTGTAGGCGCCGTCCGTGCCGACTTTCCTGAAGCCGAGGCCCTCGGTGAAGAAGCGCTCCTGCTCCTCGACGTCGCGGACCGACATCACCACGCTGTGGAAGCCGCGGATGGCGACGTCGGCCGAGATCTCGTCGGTGGTCCAGCCCTCGGTGCGGTCGTCGGGATCCTCGATGACGTCGAACTCGAGCCCGGCCGGGTGGCTGAAGTGGATCAGCTTCTGCCCGAAGCGCTCGGCCACCGGTCCCTGCTCGACGCCGTGCCGCTTGAGGTGGCCGGCCCAGAAGCCGAGCGAGCCCTTGGGCACCGAGTAGGCGGTCGAGCTGATCTGGCCGGTGCCCTTGCGGCCCTGCAGGCCCGCCTGGCGGAACGGGAAGGTCGTCATGACCGTCCCGATCTCGGCGTTCTTGTTGGCGTAGTAGAGGTGGTAGATCGGCTTCTCGCCGTCGAACAGGACGGTCTGCTTGATCATCCGCTGGCCGACGACGGTGGTGAAGAAGTCGATGTCCTCCTGGGCACCGGAGGCGCCGCTGGTGACGTGGTGGATGCCGCTGATCGGAAAATCCATCGGGGTAAGCGCTCCCTGTCGTCGTCAGCGTGGGTAGAAGGGCGGGATCTGGGCGTCGACGTTCACCCACACCGACTTGGGCTGGGTGTATTCGCGCATGGCCTCGAAGCCCATCTCGCGGCCGTAGCCGGACTGGCCGACGCCGCCGAAGGGCGAGCCCGGATGCACGCGCTTGTAGCAGTTGATCCAGACCATCCCGGCATGGATGCCCTGGGCGAGGCGATGGGCGCGCTGCAGGTCGCGGGTCCAGAAGCCGGCGCCGAGGCCGTAGGCGGTGCCGTTGGCGATCGCCAGCGCCTCGGCCTCGTCGCGGAAGCGGACGACCGAGACGAACGGCCCGAACACCTCCTCCTGGCAGACGCGGTCCTGCGGCTGGGCCAGGACGACCGTCGGCTCGACGAAGCAGCCGCGGGCCAGCGCCGGATCCTCCGGCGCCCTGCCGCCGGTCAGCACGGTGCCGCCTTCCTGCACGGCGATCTGGCAGTACTGCAGCACCCGCTCCTGGTGCATGCGCGAGGTCAGCGGGCCCATCTCGGTGGTGGGCTCGAGCGGGTTGCCGAGGCGGATCGAGCGGGCGAGGCCGACGAAGCGGTCGAGGAACTCGTCGGCGACCTTCTCGTGCAGGACCAGCCGCGAGCCGGCGATGCAGGCCTGGCCCTGGTTGTGGAAGATGGCGAAGGCCGAGCCGCCGACGGCCGCCGGGATGTTGGCGTCCTCGAAGACGATGTTGGGCCCCTTGCCGCCGAGCTCGAGCTGGACCTTCTTCAGGTTGCCGGCCGAGGCCTGGACGATGCGCCGGCCGGTGGCGGTGGAGCCCGTGAAGGCGATCTTGGCGACGTCGGGATGCTCGGCCAGGCGCTGGCCGGCGGTGTGGCCGTAGCCGGGGACGATGTTGACCACGCCCGGCGGGAAGCCGACCTCGGCCATCAGCTCGGCGATGCGCAGGGTCGAGAGCGGCGTGATCTCGGCCGGCTTGAGCACGATCGCGTTGCCGGCGGCGAGCGCAGGGGCCATCTTCCAGCTCGTGAACATGAGCGGGAAGTTCCACGGCACGATCTGCCCGACGACACCGACCGGCTCGCGCGTCACGTAGTTGAGGAAGCCGGCGTCGACCGGGACGACGGAGCCCTCGAACTTGTCCGCCATGCCGCCGAAGTAGCGAAAGCACATGGCGGTGCGCGGCACGTCGAGGTTCAGGCAGTCGCGGATGGGATGGCCGGTGTCTGTCGCCTCCAGCCGCGCCAGCGCCTCGCGCTCGGCCTCGATGCGGTCGGCGAGCTTCAGCAGCAGCCGGCCGCGCTCGTGCGCCGCCATGGCGCGCCACGCCGGAAAAGCCTTCGCCGCCGCCGCCACCGCCCGGTCGACGTCCTCGGCGCGCGCCTCGGCGATCGTCGTGATCACCGCGTTGTCGAACGGATTGAGGACCTCGATGCGACCGCCGGCGATCGCGTCGACCCATTCCCCGCCGATGAACAGCCTGGTGTCCGGCAGCTTCACCGCCGAGCCTCCCCTCGCCCGCGCCTGCCGCCGCCTAGAACTGCACCGCCACGGTCGGCGCCTTGCCTTCGCGGATGAGGTCCGGGATCTTGGGCGAGCCGTTCTCCCAGACCAGCAGCATCGAGCGCTTGGTCGAGAAGCCGGCATGGCGGATGTCGGAAGGCATGCAGCAGATGTCGCCGGCGCGGGCGACCACCGTGGCGGTGTCGCGGCCGGTGCTGCCGTCCTTGATCTTCCAGATCAGCTCGTCCGACAGCTGCAGGAACCACTCGCAGCGGTCGTTGCCGTGCTCGACCGGCAGGATGAACTCCTCGCTGGTCGGGCAGAACAGGCTCTCGCGCACCACCGAGCAGACGCTGGGGTTCCAGGTGACGTCGGAGCGCGACAGGTAGCCGAACAGGTTGAAGGCCGAGACCTCGTGCTCGAAGCCGGGCTCGGCGAAGACCTCGGGCTGGTCCTGCGGGACGTCCGTGAACATCCGGTTGACGGGGTAGCCGTTGGCATCGGTGCGCACCGGCGTGTCGCCGGGCAGGCCCACCATCCGCTTGGCGGTGACGCGCTGCCGGTTCACGGCCGGGTCGTTGTCGCCGTTCTTGGTACCCCAGGCGACGCCGGTCTCCATCGGGGCGGCGAACGGGTCGTAGCCCTCGTTGGTCCAGTCGGAGATCATCTCCTTGAAGATCTTCATCAGCTGGTCGGCCTTGAAGCGCTCGATGTAGTCGCGCTTGGCGGCCTTGAACGACTCGTTCATGGCGCCGGCGAACATCTCGACCTCGCCGTAGTAGTTCGTGGTGCCGAACACGCCGTCGAAGTTGACCGTGCCGTAGAAGAAGCCCCAGGCGACGTCCCGCATCAGGGCGCGCAGGAAGGCGTCGACGGGCATGGTGTGCTGGCCGTTGGGCCAGCGGATGTGCGCGAAGTACTCGTCGCGCTCGAACTCGAACGAGCCCGCCTTGAAGGTCCGGTAGCCGGTGAAGTTGTCGGCCGGATTGACCTTGAAGCCGGACTGCAGCGGCAGCCCGCGCGGGTTGGGGATGTGGCTGGCGCCGTGGGTGCTCTCGGTCATCGCCATGGCTTGGTGCTCCCTCAGGCTCGCGCGTTCAGTGCTGGCAGATCTCGGCCCACTTCTGGACCGAGGCCGGACCGAGGATCGACTGGAAGATCACCGCCCCCAGCGCCACCGTCTGCAGCCGGTAGGCGGCGCCGACCGGCAGCAGCGCCATGTGGCCGCGGCGGAGCACGATCCGCCCCATCTTGCGGCCGGCCGGCATGGAGTCGGCGATGATGTGCGCCCCCTCGCTCTCGGGGTCGACCACGGCATCGGGGTCGTCGAGCTTGACGAGATGGACCTCGACCGAGCCGTCCATGCACAGCACGAACTCGTCGTGCGCCGCGGTGAACCAGGGCGAGGTGCCCTCGGCGCGCGCCACCTCGATCGTGTACTCGAAGTTCTTGCCGACGACGACGCGCTCCCACGGCTTCGCCTTCGAAGCGACCTCGAAGATGTTCGAGAAGACGAAGCGCTTGGGATCGTCCGTGATCGGGATGACCCGGCCCTTGCGGAAATTGCCGAGCGAGCCGAACTCGGTGACGTAGTCGGTCATGTGCTCTCCCCGTGCCGCCTGGCGGCCTCGCGGACCGTTCGCCTCGCCTGATTTGTTCGCGATGCGAACTTGTGTCCTGATTGCGAACAAGGTATAGCCGGGGTCGCCGGCCTGTCAAGGCGCTCGACGCCCGTTTGGGCGAGATGCGAACGGAAGTTCGCTATACGAACATGCCAGGAGCCGCGACCGTGCAAGCTGCCGTCGTCCCGCCCGAGATCGATTCCGACGACCGCGAGTTCGTCAACTCGCTGGCGCGCGGGCTCGCGGTGATCCGCGCCTTCTCCAGGGACGCGCCGGAGATGACGCTGTCGGAGGTGGCGGCGCGCACCGGGCTGACCCGGGCGGCGGCACGCCGCTTCCTGCTGACGCTGGAGCGCCTCGGCTATGTCTGCAGCGACGGCCGCCGCTTCCGCCTCGCCCCCAAGATCCTCGACCTCGGTTTCGCCTACCTGTCGTCGATGGACCTGTGGGACGTGGCGATGCCCTACATGGAGCAGGTCAGCGCCGAGATCGCCGAGAGCTGCTCGGCCTCGGTGCTCGAGGGCTGCGACATCGTCTACGTCGCCCGGGTGCCGACCAAGCGGATCATGTCGGTGGCGCTGAACCTGGGCGCCCGCCTGCCCGCCTTCGCCACCTCGATGGGCCGGGTGCTGCTGGCGCACCTGCCGGAGGCGCAGGCCCGCGACAGCCTCGGCCGCTGCCCGCTGCCGAAGCTGACCGCGCGGACCATCGTCGAGCCCGAGCGGCTGTGGGCGGTGCTGCAGGACGTGCGCGCCAAGGGCTGGTGCCTCGTCGACGAGGAGCTCGAGGAAGGTCTGCGCTCGGTCTCGGTACCGCTGCGCAACAAGCGCGGCCTGGTCCTCGCCGCCATCAACGTCAGCGGCCATGCCAGCCGGGTCACGCCCGAGCAGATGGTCGAGCGCTACCTGCCGGTGCTGCAGCGCGCCGCCGACAACATCGCCCGGGCCCTGCCCGGCTGAGCCCGCCGATGGCCGAGGCCGTCCGCAGCACCATCCAGCTCGCCGACGACAAGGGCGTCGTCCGCCACGGCGGCGAGTGGCTGGTGCTGTGGTGCGACCCGGACAGCATCAAGACGGCCGACGAGCGCAGCCTCGACCGGGCCGACGCCGCCCGCCGCGCCGCCTGCGAGCGCTACCTCGCCGCCACCCTGCGCAGCATTGCCGGCCGGCCCGAGCTGCCGGTGACGTTCGGCGGCGACAGGGTCGAGGCGTCGCCGGGCGGCGTCACCCTGCCGCCGCTGCCGGCGCGGCCCGACCGCCGGGCCCTCGACATCGCCCGCGGCCTCGCCGACGCCGTCGCCGTCCGCCTGCGCTGGCACGACGCGGCGCTGCACGCGCCGGTGGCGGCGATCGAGCCGCGCCGGCGGATGGTCGTCGAGGCGCTGGAGCAGGCGCGCTGCGAGGCGCTGGGAATCGCCGAGCTGCCGGGGCTCTACCGCAACCTGACGGCGGCGCTCGAGGATCGCCTTGCCCGGCTGGGCCTCGGCCGGGCCCACCTCGCCTCGCAGATCCCGCTGGCCGAGGCGCTGCGCATGGTCTTCCGCGACGCGCTCGCCGGGGCGGAGCGGCCGTCGATCGCCACCAACGGCCTGGAGATGTGGGACCGGCTGGTCCGCCGCGAGGCCGGGACGGAGCTGGCGGCCCTGCGCCAGTGGCTGGGCGACCAGGCGGCCTTTGCCGAGGGTGCGCTGGCCGTGGCCGAGGCGCTGGCGCGGGCGATGGAATGGGACGGGCCACGCCCGGCGCCACGTCCGGGCGTGCCGGCCGAGTGCCATCGCGAGGAGCGTCCGCCCCCCTCGCCGGAGGCGCACCGGTTCGGCGAGGCCCGGAGCCCGGCGGAGGCGGGCGAGCCGGACGGCGAGCCCGGGGCCCTGCCCGCACCCGTCGACGCACCCGACGGAGCGGCGGCGGAACGAACCGGCGGCGCCAGCACGCCGTCTAGCCCCTTCCGCTATCGCGCCTTCCTCACCGCGCACGATGCCGAGCTGCCGGCCGATGCGCTGGTGCCGCCGGCGACGCTGGCCGAGCTGCGCCGCAAGCTCGACGGGGCGCTGGGCGACCTGCGGGGCGTGCTGTCGCGGCTGACCGACCGGCTGCAGCGGCACCTGCTGGCGCAGCAGCTGCGCGCCTGGGACTTCGACCAGGAGGAGGGGCTGCTCGATGCCGCCCGCCTCGACCGGGTGATCGTCAACCCGGGCTCGGCGCTGTCGTTCAAGCGCGAGCGGGAATCGCCGTTCGCCGACACCGTGGTGACGCTGCTGATCGACAATTCCGGCTCGATGCGCGGCCGGCCGATCACCATCGCGGCGATGGCGGCCGACCTCGTCGCCCGGGCGCTGGAGCGCTGCGGCGTGCGTTGCGAGGTGCTGGGCTTCACCACCCGCGCCTGGAAGGGCGGCCGGATCCAGGCGGCCTGGGCGGCGGCGGGCCGGCCGGAGGGGCCGGGGCGGCTGAACGAGCTGCTGCACATCGTCTACAAGCCGGCCGCCGTGCCCTACCGCCGCGCCCGCGAGCGGCTGGCGGCCATGCTGGAGCCGTCGCTGCTCAAGGAGAACGTCGACGGCGAGGCGCTGGCCTGGGCGCATCGCCGCCTGCTGGCGATGCCGCAGCAGCGCAAGGTGCTGCTGGTCGTCTCCGACGGCGCCCCGGCCGACCAGGCGACACTGCAGGCCAATCCCGAGGACTACCTCGCCCGCCACCTGCAGCAGGTGATCGGCGACATCGAGGCCACGGGCCGGGTCGAGCTGGTGGCCATCGGCATCGGTCACGACGTCGGCCGGTTCTACCGGCAGGCGGTGCGGATCGACGATGCGGCGCGGCTCGGGCCGACGCTGGTGGCCGAGCTCAGTCGGCTGTTCGGTCCGCGGCGCCGGGGGCCGGCCCGAGGCTCAGCTCCTCGCCCCAGCGCTTGAGCGCCGGCACCTCGATGTCGAACAGGTCGAGCGCGCGGGCGGCGGTGTGGCTGACCATCTCGTCGATGGTCTGCGGCCGGCCGTAGAGCGCCGGCACCGGCGGCATGACGATGCCGCCGGCCTCGGTGACGGTGACCATGTTGCGCAGATGGACGAGGTTGAGCGGCGTCTCGCGGACCAGCAGCACGAGGCGGCGGCGCTCCTTCAGCACGACGTCGGCGGCCCGGGTCAGCAGGCTGCCGGAAACGCCCGTGGCGATCTCGGCCAGCGTCCGCACCGAGCAGGGAGCGACGATCATGCCCATGGTGCGGAACGAGCCGCTGGCGATGGCCGCACCGATCTCGGCCGGGGCATAGGCGTGGTCGGCCAGCTCGCGCAGCGCCTTCGGCGACAGCCCCAGCTCGTGCGCCCGGGTCAGCTCGGCCGCCTTCGACACCACGAGATGGGTCTCGATGCCGGCGGCGCGCAGCAGCTCGAGGATGCGGACGCCGTAGACCGCACCGCTTGCCCCGCTCATGCCGACGATCAGCCGGCGCCTGCCCGTCATCCCCGGCCCCCGGCGGCTCAGCGCATCACGTCGAGGTCGCGCTTCTTGCGATAGAAGAACCGGACGTACTCGTACTCGAACGGCGTCCCGGTGTCGAAGTAGCGGAACTGGACCTGGCGGCGCTGGTCGACCGCGTAGAGCAGGTAGACGGCGGGCGTGAAGAACACCTGCTCGTCGATGATGCTCATCGGCGGCACGAAGGTCGACACGGCGGTGTCGACGCCGAGCCCGAAGGCGTCGCGGACACCCGACGGGCCGAGGATCGGGAGGACGAGGTAGGGGCCCGCCGGCACGCCCCAGACACCCAGCGTCTGGCCGAAGTCCTCCGGCCGGACGGTGTAGCCGAACTCGGTCGCCCAGTCGAACAGGCCGAAGATGCCGACGGTCGAGTTGATGAACAGCCGGGCGAAGGCGACGCCGACATTGTCGGGCTTGCCCTGCAGCGCGGCGTTGGTCCCGTTGCGGAATTCCTTGAGGTTGTTGAAGAAGCTGGAGACCCGGTCCTCGACGAAGTTGGGCGTCACGAAGCGGTAGGCGTTGGTCGCCGGCAGGAAGAACCAGCGATCGAACCAGGCATTGAAGGTGTAGACACCCTGGTTGAAGCCCTGGAACGGATCGGAGTCGCGGTCGAGGATCGAGTAGCGCTCCTGCTCCGGCGTGATGACGTTGTCGGGCGGACCCGAGCCGAGGTCCTCGGCCGGCGTGGCGGCGCAGGCGGCGAGGCCGGCGGCAAGGGCCAGGCCGGCGAGGGCGCGCAGCGGCCTCACGAGGCGCCTCCCTCGCCGCCGCGGAAGAAGGCGTTCAGCCGCTGCACGAACTCCTTCTCGCCGTAGTTCCCCATGTGGCCGCCGTAGGGAAAGACGGTGATGCGGCCGTCGAACACCGTCTTCAGCCAGTCGAGCTCGCCGGGGGCGAGGATGATGTCGTCGGCGTTGGTGAATACGCCGACGCGCGGGTTGGCGCGCAGGTAGGGCTCGATCGCCTGCAGGCGGGCCTCGGCGATCGCCTTGTCGCGGGTCAGGTCGGGCTCCGTCCGCTGGAAGTAGGGCAGGTAGACCTGGTCGAAATAGTCCTGGAACGACAGGAAGTTGCCGACGGTGAAGACGTTCGTCAGGCCGGTCAGCGGGGTGAGCTGGGCGTCGCGCGGGACCACGTAGTTGGAGTGGGTGAGCACGTCGCTGGTGAAGGCCATGCTGTTCGAGCTGAGGCGGAAGGCGGCGCCGATGATGACCTCGAGCGCGGTCGAGTCGGGCTGCAGCTTCTCATAGATCCGGAACAGGAAGTCGCCGGTCAGGTCGAGCGTGCCGCTCTGGTTGTAGAATTCGGCGAACTTCTGCAGCAGGCCGTCGAAGAACTGCTGCACCAGCCGCGGATCGTTGTGCAGCGTGTTGTCGAGGTAGCCGTCGAGGATGGTCAGCGAGTTCCACAGGGAAACCGGCGGGTTGAGCATCAGCACGTGCTGGAAGTCGAAGACCTTCTCGCGCGAATCGATCTCCGACACGAACGCGGCGTTCATCGCGCCGAGGCTGTAGCCGGCGAGGCTGAACGAGGTGACGTCGACCGTTCCCTTGATCTGCGCCCAGACCTTCTGCAGCGCCCGGTAGAGGTCGCGGGCGTCGTCGCGCATCCGCCCGGGCACGCCGGTCTCGGAGGCGGTGACCATGAAGTTCGGGAAGGTCGGCGAGGAGATGCCGACGACATGGTAGCCGCCCTCGTAGAGCGCCCGTGCCAGCAGCTGGGTCTTGCCCGAGTTGAAGGCGGCTCCGGTGCCGGCGATCAGGAAGACCAGCGGGGCCGGGCCGCGCTGGCGCACGAAGCCGTAGGTCATGCCCTGGCCGTCGAACCAGAACACCTGGGGCGGCTCGCGCTCGGGGAAGATCCGCACGTTGCCGCGGAAGGCGTTCCAGTCGAGGTAGAGGTCGGGCAGCGTGGCCGACTGGTCGGGCGGCGTGCCGACGATGGTGGCGGCCAGCGGGTTGGTCACGCTGAACGCGTAAGGCTGGACCAGCTGGGCGTCGGCGCGCCCGGCGGCGCCGACCAGCGCCAGCACGATCACGATGAGCCCGGCGACGACGCGTGCCCACCGGTGCCGCATGGCGTCTCTGAACCCCTCCATCCTGCTGCCGAGCTCCCCGGTGCGCTGCCGCTGCCTTTGACGCACGCCTAGCCGAAGTGGCGTCCGATGCGTAGACCGACGCTGCAACAGGTGAAGCTCATCCGACCTCAGCCGGTGCCGAGCGGTCGGTAGGCGGTGGCCTGCAGCTCGATCAGGCAGTTGAACATGAAGCGCACGGGAAACACCGAGCGCACCGGCGGCTCGGCCGTGAAATAGGTCCGGTAGATGGCGTTGAACGCGACGAAGTCGCGGGCGTCGGCGAGCCAGCACTCGCACTTGACGACATCGTCGAGCGTGCAGCCGGCGACGGCCAGCGCGTCCTTGATGAAGCCGAAGGTCCGGTGCACCTGCTCCTCGAACGGCACGTCGCGCATGCCGGTGCCGTCGTCCAGGATCGAGCCGTCGGCGGCGAAGACGACCTTGGCCGGATCGAACGTCCACGGCCCGTAGGCCGAGGTGAAGACGAAGTCGCCGGCGCGAATGGCCTTGCTGATCGGCACTTCCGGATGCGCCCGCCAGGCCTGCTTCATCGACATGCTCCCCTCAGTAGCCACGGGCGGCGATCGGCCAGGTGTCGATCACCGCGTCGCCGCGGACGACCTGGTAGCGGGCGTGCAGGTTGACGGTCGGGTCGCAGTGCGAGGTCAGCAGCTCGATGGTCGCGCCCAGCGCCGGCGCGGTGCCGCTCTCGAACTCAACGGCTCCGTGCTCGTCGCCCATGAAGCGGTAGGTCGAGCCGGCCGGGGCACCGCGCAGCGGCACCGGCTTGCCCGAGTCGGTGGCAAAGGCCTTGAAGCCGGCGTTGACGACGACCCGGCCCGGATGGTTGGCGCTGACCACGCTGGCGGCGACGAACAGCGACGGCACGAACGGGTTCTCGTTGCCGCGCAGCGGCACCGAGCCGTAGCAGCTGTCGAGGAACAGGAACGAGCCCGGCTGGATCTCGGTGAACAGCTTGAGGCCGGGGTCGATGAAGCTGGTGCCGGTGCCGCCGCCGGTGACGATCTCGGGCGGCAGGCCGACGCCGTTGAGCAGGCCGATCAGGCGCTTCAGGCGCTCGGCCTGGGCATCGGCCCGGGCCTGGCGCTCGGACAGCGGCATGACCTGCTGCAGGTGGCCCCAGTAGGCCTGGACGCCGACGAAGCGCAGCGACGACGAGGCGGCGATGGCGCGGGCCAGGGCGAGGCCGTCCTCGGGCTCGCGGCAGCCGGTGCGGCCGACGCCGACATCGAGCTCGACGACCACCCGCAGCACCCGGTCGACGCCGGCGGCGACCTCGGCGAGCTGCGCGACGTTGGCGAGGTTGTCGGCGACGACCTTGGGATCGGCGCCGCGCAGCAGCAGCCGGCGCAGGCGGTCGAGCATGTCCGGCGTGGTCATCGGCGAGGTGATCAGGATGCCGGCGATGCCGCCGGCGGCCATGGCCTCGGCCTCGGCGATGGTGGCGCAGGCCGGGCCGAGGGCACCGGCGGCGGCGAGGCGGCGGGCGATCTCGACGCATTTGTGCGACTTGGCGTGCGGCCGCAGCGCCACCCCGCTTTCGCGGGCATGCGCCGCCATGGTGGCGATGTTGCGGTCCATCGCATCGAGGTCGAGCACGAGGGCGGGCGTGGCCAGCTGGTCGCGACGCATCGGTGTCCCCACAGCTTCCGGGCCCGCCGATCCGAGCACGACGACGGCGGCGCCGCAACGGTGCCGCGGTCGCGGCTGCTGTTTCCCGCAAGCAGGGGTCAAAGGGTCAAAGGATAAATGCACGACGCCTATTGCACGACGGGGCGACCCGCCCGCATGATGCCCGCCTTGACTACGGCGCCGGCAGTGAACGCTGCCGCCAGGGAGGCGGGTCGATGCGCCAGTCGGTACGGCCAGGCGATGCCACCAGGGCCTCGGCGCCGGCCGTCCAGGACGATGGCATCCCGGTCGGGCGCCGCAAGCGCGCCCACGATGTCGCCGAACGCCTCGAGGCGCTGATCGGCTCGGGCGAGTTCGCCGTCGGCTCGCAGCTGCCGTCCGAGAAGGAGCTGATGGAGCGGTTCGGCGTCGGCCGCCCGGCCGTCCGCGAGGCGCTGTTCCTGCTGCAGCAGGCCGGCCAGGTCGAGGTCACCAGCGGCACGCGGGCGCGCGTCACCGCGCCGACGCCGACCTTCCTGCTGACCCAGCTGGCCCGGGTGGCGCGCCGCATCAGCGGGACGCCGCAGGGCCAGGAGCACATGGAGCAGGCCCGGCTGCTGTTCGAGTCCGGCCTCGCCTGGCAGGCGGCGCAGCTCGCCACCGACGAGGACATCGCCCGCCTGAAGAAGGCCCTCGACGCCAACACCGAGGCCCTCGGGCGGACCGCCGACTTCGTGCGCACCGACGTCGCCTTCCACTACGAGCTGGCGCTGATCGCCCGCAACCCGATCTTCAACGCCGTCCACGAGGTGCTGGTCGAGTGGCTGATCGACCAGCGCACGACCACCATCCACATGCCCGATGCCGACCGCTTCTCGGTGCGCGACCACACCGCGATCTACGAGGCGGTGGCGGCGCGCGATCCGGCGCGCGCCTTCCACGAGATGGCCAGCCACCTGCGGCTGATCAGCCGGCTGTACAGCGAATCCAAGCGGCTGGCGCAGACCATCCTGCGCGAGGTCACCCGCGACGTGGCCCGCCGCATCGACAAGGAAAGCCAGGAGCTCTGGGCGGCCTCCTTCGGTGCCGGCGACACGCTGCCGGCGCGGCACCGGCGGCCCAGGCGTCTCCGGGCGACGACCAGCGAGGGGGGACAGCGCGAACCATGAGCCGCGATCTCGTAGCGCTCTACGGAACCGACGAGCCGCTGCCGGAGGAGGTCCGGCTCACCGCGGGCGCCCTCGAGGCCACGCTGGTCGGCGGCGCCCTGCGCGGGATCAAGCTGCAGGGCGTGGAGGTCATCCGCGGCCTGCACTTCCTGATCCGCGACCGCAACTGGGCGACGATGGTGCCGGCGATCCGCAACCAGCGGATCGAGCAGCGCGGCACCAGCTTCCGGGTCACCTTCGAGGCCGAGGGCGAGACGCCGTCGGATGGCGTGGGCCTGGTGTGGAAGGCGACGATCACCGGCTCCGCCAGGGACGGCATCGTCTTCGAGGCCGAGGCGACGCCGCAGGCCGAGCTGCTGACGGCGCGGACCGGGTTCATCGTGCTGCATCCGCTGGACCGGGTGGTCGGCTGCCCGGTGACCATCGAGCGCGGCGACGGCCGCATCGACGAGGCCCGCTTCCCCGACCTCGTCGATCCGCTGCAGCCGTTCCTGAACGTGCGGGCGATGACGCACGAGCCGATCCCCGGCATCCGCGCCACCTGCCGGATGGAGGGCCTGGATCCGTTCGAGTGCGAGGACCACCGCAACTGGCTGGATGCCTCGTTCAAGACCTACTACCGGCCGCTGGGCCTGCCCTGGCCCTACACGCTGCCGGCCGGGCAGCCGGTGACGCAGCGGATCGTGCTGACCTTCTCGCCGTCGATCGAGCAGCTGGCGCCGGTGCCGGCGGATGCGGCGGTCACGGTGGCGATCGGCGACCGCACCGGTGCGGCGATGCCGCAGATCGGCCTCGCCGTGACCGCCGAGGAGCTGGCCGCCGCGCAGGCGGTCGCCGCGGCCGCCGCCGGCGTGGGTGCCCAGACCCTGGCGGTGCGGGTCAGTGCGGCGACGAAGGACCTGCCCGGCGTGCTGCGCGCCGCCGCCGAGCTGGCCGAGGCGCTCAAGGCCGCCCCGGCCCTCGAGATCGTCCTGCCCCTGGAGCAGCCCTACAAGGTCGAGCTCGACCTCGTCGCCGTGGCGGCCGCGTCGGCCGGGTTCCGGCCGGCCTCGGTGACCGTCTCGCCGGGGGTCGACCTCAAGTCCTACCCGCCCTCGGTCGACCGGCCGCCGAGCCCGCCCCTGGCGCTGATCTATGCCGCCGCGCGCAACACCTTCCCGGGCGTGCCGCTGGGCGGCGGCATGTTCAGCTACTTCACCGAGCTGAACCGGCGCCGGCCGCCGGTGCAGATGCTCGACTTCGTCCAGCATGCCACCGCCGCCATCGTCCACGCCGCCGACGACCAGTCGGTGATGGAAACGCTGGAGGCGCTGCCGCACGTGTTCCGCTCGATGCGCGCCATCGCCGGTGCCGTGCCCTACCGCGTCGGTCCCGCCAACATCGCCATGGGCTTCAACCCCTACGGCGCCTCGACCTCGCCCAACCCGAACAACCTCAAGCGGACGATGGTGACCGTCGATCCGCGCCAGGGAGCGCAGTTCGCGGCGGCCTGGGCCACCGGCTACCTCGCCCGTGCCGTCGCCGGCAGCCTCGCCGGGGTCACCATGATGGCGCCGGCCGGGCCGTTCGGCGTCTGCGGCGACGACGGCTCGCCCAGGCCGGCCTTCCACGTGCTGCAGAGTTTCGCCGCCGGCGCCGGCAGCGCGGTGCGCGCCTGCGCCAGCTCCGATCCGCAGCGGCTGCTCGCCTGCGCCTGCGAGAAGGACGGGCGGGTCTTCGTCTGGCTGGCCAACCTGACGGCAGCACCCCTGCCGGTGCGGCTGGCCGGCATCAGGCCGGTCCAGACCCGGGTCCTGGCAGGCGGAAAGCTCGGCGCCGGCGATGTCGCCGAACTGCCGCCCTATGGCGTTGCCTTCGTGACGGGATAACGAACATGCCCACCACCCTCGTTCTCGGTGCCGGTGCGGTCGGGGTCGCCACGGCCTGGTACCTGTCCCAGGCCGGCCATGAGGTCGAGGTGATCGAGCGCCAGGCGGAGGCCGCGCTCGAGACCAGCTGGGGCAATGGCGGCGTCATCCACGCCAGCGAGGCCGAGCCCTGGTCGCAGCCGGGCATGCCGAAGAAGATCATCGGCTGGCTCGGCAAGGAGGATGCGCCGCTGCTGCTGCGCTACGGCGCCATCCCGCACATGTGGCGCTGGGGCCTGGACTTCGCCCGCAACTGCACGCCCGAGCGGTTCCGCGCCAACAGCCTCAGCAACCTGGCGCTGGCGCTGCACTCGCTGCGCTCGCTGCAGGAGATCGGCGCCAGCACCGGCATCGCCTACGACCGGGCGACCAAGGGCGTGCTGAAGATCTACCGCTCGGGCGACTCGCTCGACGGTGCCACCCGCGGCTGCGAGATCCTGGCCAAGCACGGGCTGCTGTTCGAGCGGGTCGACGCCGCGCGCTGCGTGGCACTGGAGCCGGCACTGACCGAGACCGGGCCGACGCTCGTGGGGGCGCTCTACTTCGAGCGCGACGAGGTCGGCGACTGCAACAAGTTCACGCAAGGGCTGGCCGCCGCCTGCGCCGCGCGCGGGGTGAAGTTCCACTACGGCACCACCATCCAGCGCATCGAGGTGGCCGGCGGCAAGGTCACCGGCGTGATCACCTCGAAGGGCCGGCTGGCGGCCGAGCGGGTGGTCGTGGCGCTGGGCAGCTTCACCGCCCCGCTGCTGCGCGGTGTCGGGGTCTCGGTGCCGATCTACCCGGTCAAGGGCGTGTCGATCACCTTCGCCCGCGGCGGCTGGAACGACGCGCCGACGATGCCGGTGATCGACGACAGCAAGATCTTCGGCATCGTGCCGATCGGCGACCGGGTGCGGATCTCCGGCTCGGCCGAGATCACCGGCTACGACGCCACGCCGGCCGAGGCGCGCTGTGCCGCGATCGTCGCCAACGCCTCGTTCACCTTCCCCGGCCTCGGCCGCCACTTCGACCGCAGCAAGGCCCGCTTCTGGGCCGGCCTGCGGCCGGTGACGCCGGCCGGGACGCCGATCATCGGCCGCACGCCGGTGAACGGCCTGTGGGTCAATGCCGGTCACGGCCATCTGGGCTGGACCTTCGCCTGCGGCTCGGGCCGCGTGCTGGCCGACCTCGTCGAGGGCCGCGACCCGGGCATCCCGGTGCCGGCCGGCCAGGGCGACGTCCAGGCCAGGGCGGCGTGACGGCAGACATTCGGTTGAGGAGGGGGACCGGGCAATGCCGCCCGGCTCGAATCGGGGAGAGGGACGAACCATGCTGCGAAGGCTGATGTTCACCACCGCGCTCGGCGTGCTCGCCCTGGGCACGGCGGCGCGGGCCGAGGACGACGCCGCGACCCGGGCCGTCGAGGCGGCCAAGCAGTTCGCCGGCACCACCATCACCGCGACCGCGGAGGCCGGCCTGCAGGCGCTGCTGCAGATCCAGTACAGCGCCCCGGAGTGGGAGAAGCTGACCGGCATCAAGGTCAACACCGTCGAGCTGCCGTTCGAGGAGCTCTATCCGAAGACGATCCTCGAGCATCAGGCCGGCACCGGCGCCTACGACGCGCTGCTGATCTCGCCGCCCTGGCTGCCGGACCTCGTCCAGCAGGGCGTGGTCGTCCCGCTCGACGACTGGGTCAAGAAGTACGGGGCCGACGCCGAGTTCGACGACATCAACCCGGCGTTCCGCGACTGGCAGACCTACCAGGGCAAGGTCTACGGCCTGGTCCAGGACGGCGACGTCCTGGTCACCTACTACCGCAAGGACCTGTTCGAGGATCCGGCCAACAAGGAGGCCTTCAAGGCGAAGTACGGCTACGACCTGGGCCCGCCCAAGGACTACACCCAGTTCGGCGACATCGCCTGCTTCCTGACCGAGAAGTACCAGCCCGACCTGTACGGCGCCGGCGTCATCAACACCGGCTACACCTTCTTCTTCTTCAGCGAGCGCTTCCGCAACCTCGGCGGCCGCTTCTTCGATCCGGAGACGATGAAGGCCACGGTCAACAGCGAGGCCGGGGTCAAGGCGCTGACCCAGATGGTAGAGCAGAACGCCTGCATGACGCCCGGCGTCGAGACCTGGGGCTTCATCGAGAACTTCTCGGCGCTGAGCGCCGGGCAGATCGCCATGACGATCTCGTGGCCGCCGGTCGGCCGCTGGGCGCAGGGTGTCAACGTCGACGACGCGGCGCTGTCCTGGGTGCCGAAGAGCACGGTGGTCGACAAGATCGGCTACTCGGTGAATCCGGGCGGCCATTCGGAGCTGGCCTCGGGCTTCATCATGGGGGTGTCGGCCGACAGCAAGCACCAGGAGGCCGCCTACCTCTACGCCCAGTGGATGAACAGCAAGGCGCAGAGCCTGCAGAACGTGATGCGGCCGGTGGGCCTGCGCGACCCGTTCCGCACCTCGCACTACAACAGCCCCGAGTACCAGGCGCTGTGGCCGACCGCACCGGACTACCTCAAGGTGCTGCAGGAGGGGGCGGCCAACGGCTATGCCGACTTCTCGCTGATCGACACGTTCAAGTACCAGGACGCGATGTCCCGGGCGGTGATCTCGGCGATCGGCGGCACCGATCCCAAGGAGGCGCTCGATGCGCTGGCCGCCGAATGGGACCAGCTGACCGAGCAGATCGGCGTCGACAAGCAGCGTGAGGTCTACACGGCCTGGGCTGCCAAGCCGTCCGCCTACCGCGAGTGAGCGTCGCCACGGCAGCGGCGATCGGCCGGCCTCCCGGGGCCGGCCGAGGGCTCGGACCGGGCTTCTGGTTCGTCGCCCCGACGGTGTTCGTCCTGATCGTCGTCGGGCTGCTGCCGTTCCTGTGGTCGGTGCTGGTCAGCTTCCAGGACCTGTCCAGCACCAACCGCGCCGCCGGCTTCGCCGGCTTCGCCAACTACGCCAAGCTGCTGCAGGACCAGCGCCTGTGGGCGGCGCTCGGGCGCACCTTCCAGATCATGGCGGTGGCGCTGCCGCTGCAGCTGGGGCTGGGCCTGCTGCTGGCGCTGCACTTCCAGGCCGACCGGCCGCTCAAGAAGCTGTTCGTCACCCTGCTGGTGCTGCCGTCGGTGATCTCGCCGATGGTGGCGGGCTCGGTGTGGCGGCTGATGCTCGACCAGAAGTTCGGGCCGGTGAACCAGATCATCTCGTGGTTCACCGAGAAGCCGGTGGTCCTCCTGTGGATCGTCAAGGCGCCGCTGCCGTTCTGGGCGATCATCATCGCCGAGGTCTGGCAGTGGACGCCGTTCATGTTCGTCATCCTGCTGGCGGCGCTGGCCAACCTCGACCGCGACCAGCTCGACGCCGCCTCGCTGGACGGCGCCGGCCGGTTCCGCACCTTCTGGCACATCGTCCTGCCGGCGATCCGCCATGTCCTGGTCATCGCCGTGCTGATCCGCGGCCTCGACCTGTTCCGCATCTTCGACGCCGTCTGGCAGCTGACGCGCGGCGGTCCCGGCAACAAGACGGAGACCATCTCCGTGTTCATGTACATCAAGGGCTTCCAGGGCTTCGAGACGTCCTACGTGGCCGCCATCGTGGTCGTCCTGGCGCTGGTCCTGTCGACGCTGGTGATGCTGGCGCTGCGCCGGGTGGGGCTCGAGCGATGAGGGCGCTGCGCACCACCGTCTGGTATGCGGTCTCGATCGCGATCTGCGCGGTCTTCCTGTTTCCGGTGTACTGGCTGTTCGCGGTCTCGCTGAAGAAGGCCGAGGAGATCTTCAAGTCGCCGCCGGCCTGGTATCCGTCCGAGCCGCAGCTCGGCAACTTCATGGTGCTGTTCCGGGAGGGCGATGCCTGGACGGTGTGGAACAGCTTCGTCATCGCCGGCACCAGCACCGTGATCGCGATGGTGCTGGGCACGCTGTGCGCCTACGGCATCGTCCGCTTCCGCAGCGGCGGCGAGCAGCTGGCTGTGTGGATCCTGGCACAGCGGCTGCTGCCGCCGATCGCCATCGTCTTTCCGCTGTTTCTTGCCTATGCTTGGCTCGGCTTGTCGGATACCTATACCGGACTGATCATCCTCTACACCGCGTTCGCGCTGCCCTACGTGGTGTGGATGATGCGCGGCTACCTGATGGAGGTTCCGCTTGAGCTCGAGGAAGCGGCGCTGGTCGACGGCTGCTCGCGGCTGGGCCTGCTCTGGCGGGTGGTCGTCCCGGTCGCCCGGAACGGCATCTTCGCCACCGCCATCTTCGCCTTCATCTACTCGTGGAACGAGTTCCTGTTCGCGCTCGTGATGACGCGGACCAACGTGATGACCTACACGGTGCAGATCAGCAACTACTTCGGCCCGCAGTCGACCTTCTGGGCGAAGATCTCGGCGATGTCCGTGCTGGGCACGCTGCCGGTGTTCATCGCCGTCGCGGCGATGCAGCGCTACGTCGTGCGCGGCATCTCGCTGGGCGCCGTCAAGGGCTGAGCGGCACGGGCTTGGCCGCACCCTCGCCGTCCGGCACCGCCCGCCTCGCGGTCTCGCCGCCGAGCCAGCGGGCCGTCGCCGGCCTGCTGTTCGGGCTGCTCGGCTTCTTCCTGTTCGCCAGCAGCGACGCGATCACCAAGACGCTGGCGCAGCGCTACTCGATCTTCCAGATCATCCCGATGCAGGTGACCTTCGCCGCCATCCCGCTGGCGCTGATGGTCCTGCGCCATGGCGGGCTCTACGCGCTGCGGCCGCTCAATCCCCGCCTCGTCGCCGCCCGCGGCCTGATGGCCGGCGTCGGCACGGTGTTCGGCTACTACGCCTTCTCGACGCTGCCGCTCGCCGACGTCTACGCGATCGTGTTCTGCGTGCCGATCCTCGTCACCGTGCTGTCGATCCCGGTGCTGGGCGAGCGCGTCGGCCTCCACCGCTGGTGCGCGGTGATCACCGGCTTCGTCGGCATCCTCGTCATGGTCCGGCCGACCGGCACCGCGCTCTCGCTCGGCCACCTGTGCGCCCTGCTCGCCGCCTGCAACGGCGCCGGCGTCACCCTGATCCTGCGCAAGATCGCCCGCCACGAGCATCCGCCGGCGATGGTGCTGGCCGTGGTATTGGGCCTGTTCCTGGTCAGCGCGCCGGTCGGCATCTTCGTCTCCCGGCTGCCGTCGCTGGCCGACGTCGGCCTCGTCGCCCTGTCGGGGCTGCTGATCGGCACCGCGCAGTTCGTCATGCTCCAGGCCTTCCGCCGGGCGACGGCGGCGAGCGTGGCTCCCATGCAGTACACGACGATGGTCTGGGCCATCCTCTATGGCATGGTCCTGTTCGGCGACCATGTGCAGCCGGTGCTGCTGGCCGGCGCCGGGATCGTCATCGCCAGCAGCCTGTACATCATGCATCGCGAGCGCCGCGCCGGCGGCAGCTGAACGCCGGGGCTCGCGGAACGGACGAGGGGAGGAACCGATGAAGATGCGTCAGCTCGGCCGTACCGGCCTGCAGGTCTCGCCGCTCTGCTTCGGCGGCAACGTGTTCGGCTGGACCATCGACAAGCAGCGCTCGTTCGAGGTGCTCGACGCCTTCGTCGATGCCGGCTGCAACTTCATCGACACCGCCGACGTCTATTCGGCCTGGGCGCCCGGCAACAAGGGCGGCGAGTCCGAGACGATCATGGGCGAGTGGCTGAGGGCGCGGGGCCACCGCAACCGGCTGGTGATCGCCACCAAGGTCGGCTCGGAGATGGGCCCGGGCAAGAAGGGCCTGTCCAGGGGCTGGATCGCCCAGGCGGTCGAGGACTCGCTGAAGCGCCTGCAGATCGACGTCATCGACCTCTACCAGTCGCACTGGGACGATCCCGAGACGCCGTTCGAGGAGACGCTCGCGGCCTACGACCGCCTGATCAAGGCCGGCAAGGTCCGCTACATCGGCGCCTCGAACCTGAACGCCGAACGGCTCGGCGAGGCGCTGGCGGTGGCCGCCAAGACCGGCCTGCCGCGCTACGAGACCCTGCAGCCCGAGTACAACCTGTCGGTCCGCTCGTCGTTCGAGGGGCCGCTGCAGCAGCTCTGCGTCGACCAGGGCATCGGCGTGATCACCTACTTCTCGCTGGCCAGCGGCTTCCTCACCGGCAAGTACCGCTCGCCCGCCGACTTCGGAAAGAGTGCCCGCGGCGAGGGCATGGCCAAGTATCTCGACGACCGCGGGCAGCGCATCCTCAAGGCGCTGGACGACGTCGCCGCCACGCACAAGGCGACGCCGGCCCAGGTGGCGCTGGCCTGGCTGATGACCCGGCCGGCGGTGGTGGCGCCGATCGCCAGCGCCACGACGAAGGCGCAGCTGGCCGACCTCGTCGGCTCGACAGCACTCAGCCTCGACGCGGCATCGCTGGCGGCCCTCGACCGGGCGAGCGCGCCCGCCTAGGTCGCCGACCCGCGGCGGTGCTGCAGGAAGAACCGCAGCATCGCCCGGGACGCGTCCGGCCCGGCGGCGTCGGTGTAGGAGCCGGCCGGGCTGCCGCCGGACCAGGCATGGCCGGCGCCGTGGACGGTCCACTGCTCGAGGACGGGCCGGCCCGACCGGTCGGCATGGACGATACGGCGGTAGCTGCGGCCGCCCGAGCGCTGCCCGCGCAGGACCGTGGCCGTCGGCTGGACGGTGCCGCCGAGACCGGCGCGGACCTGGGCGACGATGGCGTCGGCGTTGCCCGGGTGGACCGTCGGGTCGGTGTCGCCGTGGAAGACGATGGCCGGTACGGCGAGCGGGCTCGCCGCCGAGCCGGGGACCGGGCCGCCGCGCATCGCCGCGAGCGCGCCCTGCAGGTCGCCGGCGACGCCGACGGGCAGGCCGGAATGGATGCCGACGGCGGCATAGAGGTCAGGGTAGGCCGCGGCCATGACCGCGGCGGCGGCACCGCCCGCCGACATGCCGGCGATGTAGACGCGGCTGCCGTCGACCGGATGCCGGTCCAGCACCTCGCGGGTGATTCCGGCGAGCAGCGACGGCTCGCCGCGGTCGCGCTCCTGGTCCGCGGCCCTGAACCAGTTCCAGCAGCCCGAGCTGTTGGCGGCCCGCGCCTGGGCCGGGTAGGCGGCGAGGAAGCCCAGGTCCTCGGCCAGCTCGTTCATCCGCGTCCCGGCGGCGAAGTCGTCCGGCGTCTGGGTGCAGCCGTGCAGCATCACCAGCAGCGGCAGCGGCCGCGCATGCGATGCTGCCGGGACGTAGAGCTTGTAGGCACGACTGCCGGCGGCATTGCGGTGCACCGCGGCGCGGAACGATGCCCCCTGCGGCATGGTGGGTGGCGGGGTCGCCGGAGCCACACGGTCGTCAGCCGGGGTGCGTCCCAGCTCCCGCCGGAGCAAGGCGGTAGCCTCGGCGACGCGGCCGGCCCTGACCAGCGCCGTGGCCTCGCCCATCACGTCGTTGCGCGGTGCGTTCATGCAGCAAGCTCCCGCCGGCTCAAGCCGGCAAAGGGGAAAGGGATCAGCGGATGCGGTCGGCCAGCGCCGCCTTCACCGCCGGGCTGGCCTGGAGGGTGCCGAGCACGGTCAGCGAGGCGATCGCCGCCCGGGCCAGCTCGGGGCTGACGTCGGCGGCGATGCTGACAAGGCCGAGGACCCGGACGTCCAGCCTCTCGCCGGCCGTAACGACAGCCTCGAGCTCGGCGCGGCCGTAGTGGCGCAGGCCGAGGTCGAGGCCGTTGCGGGCGACCGCCCGCTGGCTGGGCTCGGCATGGCGGTCGAGCAGGCTGCGGATGGCGGTACGGATCAGGTCGGTGCGGTTGGCGTAGAAGCCCTCCTGCACGAGCAGGTCGATATGCCCGAGGTCGACCGGCCCGAGGTTGATCGTGATCTTCTCGCTGTCGCCGACCTTGGGCCGGAACTCGCGCGGGGCATCGGACATTCGGGCCGCCATCCCATGACCATCCAGATGGATGGTATATGGATGGTGAAGACACGAGCGCAAGCGGTCCCGGGCGAATCGGCGCCCGCGAAGAAGCGGCAGGGAGTCCGGGTGTCGGCGGCGACGACGGGCGGCGAGCGGCCTACGCGGCGGCCGCCCGTTGCGGTGACAGGCCCATCACCTCGGCCAGCAGCGCGTAGGAGCGCAGCTTCGCGGCGTGGTCGTAGATCGCCGAGGCGACCATGATCTCGTCCGCACCGATCGCATCGGCGAAGCCGGTGAGGTCGGCGCGGACCCGGTCGGGGCTGCCGACGAACAGGCGGGCGCGGTTGCTCTGCCGGGCGTGTTCCTCGGCCGGCGTGAATGGCCGCGCCAGCGCCTCGTCGGGACTCACCAGCGGCCGGTACTCGCCGTAGGAGCGGCGGACGAAGTTGTAGTCGATGGTCGATGCCAGCCGCTCGGCCTCGGCGTCGGTCTCGGCACAGACGACGGCGGTGGCGAGGATGGCGTGCGGCCGCGGCAGGTCGGCCGACGGCCGGAAGCCCTCGCGGTATTGCCGCATCGCCTCGCCGGCGTCGAAGCTGGCGAAGTGGTGGGCGAAGGCGAAGCCCATGCCGACCCGGGCGGCGAGCTCGGCGCTGTAGTCGCTGGAGCCCAGCAGCCACAGCGGCGGCACCGGCACGTCCTCGGGCATCACCCGGACGTTGCGGAACGGGTGGTTGTCCGGGAAGCCGCCGGTCTTCCAGGCGACGAGCTCGGAGAAGCGCTCGAGGAAGTCGTCGCGCTGCGGCTCCTCGTCGAAGTGGCGGCGCAGCGCCAGCGATGTCAGCCGGTCGGTCCCGGGTGCGCGGCCGAGGCCGAGGTCGATGCGGCCGGGGAAGAAGGCCTCCAGGACCTTGAAGCGCTCGGCCACCATCAGCGGCGCGTGGTTGGACAGCATGACGCCGCCGGCACCGACGCGGATCCGTTCGGTGGCGGCGGCGACCCGGCCGATGACGATCTCGGGCGCGCCCGAGGCCACCGACGGCAGGTTGTGGTGCTCGGCGACCCAGAAGCGGCTGTAGCCCAGCCGCTCGACATGGCGGGCGAGGTCGACCGTGCGCTGCAGCGCCACGGCGCCCGGGGCACCGGTGGTGACGAAGGAGAGATCGAGGACGGAGAGCGGACGCATCCGTTGCATCTGGGGCCCCTGTGCCGATGCCGCAAGCGCCGCTCAGCCCTCGCCCAGCGGCCGCATGACCTCCCAGAGTGCCGCCTTGGCCTCGAAGCCGACGCCCGGGATCTGCGGCAGCCGCACCCGGCCGTCCTCGACGCGGATGTCGTCGGCGAAGCCGCCGAACGGCTGGAAGACGCCCGGATAGCTCTCGTTGCCACCGAGATGCAGGCCGGCGGCGATGTTGAGCGACATCTGGTGCCCGCCGTGCGGCACCACCCGGCGGCTCGACCAGCCGTTGGCGGCCATCATGTCGAGCGTGCGCATGTACTCGACGAGGCCGTAGGACAGCGCGCAGTCGAACTGCAGCACGTCGCGGTCGGGGCGCATGCCGCCGTAGCGGATCAGGTTGCGGGCATCCTGCATCGAGAACAGGTTCTCGCCGGTTGCCATCGGGTGCTCGTAGTGCTCGGCAAGCGCCGCCTGCAGGGCGTAGTCGAGCGGGTCGCCGGCCTCCTCGTACCAGCGCAGGCCGTAGCCGCGCAGCGCCCTGGCGTAGGCGATCGCCGTGTCGAGATCGAAGCGGCCGTTGGCGTCGACGCAGACATGGCCCGGCTCGCCGACGACGGCGATCACCGCCTCGATCCGGCGGATGTCGTCGGCCAGGCTGTCGCCGCCGATCTTCAGCTTCACGTCGGCGTAGCCAAGATCGAGGTAGCGCCGCATCTCGTCCTGCAGCGCGGTGACGTCCTTGCCCGGGTAGTAGTAGCCGCCGGCGGCGTAGACCCAGACGCTGTCGTCGGCGACGCCGCCGCGGTAGCGGTCGGCCAACAGGCGCCAGAGCGGCTGCTCCGCGATCTTGGCGACGGCGTCCCACACCGCCATGTCGATCACGCCCACGGCCACCGAGCGCTCGCCGTGCCCGCCGGGCTTCTCGTTCTGCATGAGCGTCGACCACACCGCGAACGGGTCGAGGTTGTCGTTGGCCCGGTCAACGAGCGTGTCCGGGTCGGCCCGGAGCAGCCGCGGGATGAACCGGTCGCGCAGCAGGCAGCCCTGCGCGTAGCGGCCGTTGGAGTTGAAGCCGTAGCCGACGACCCGCCGTCCGTCGCGCACGACATCGGTGACCACGGCGACGACGGAGCAGGTCATCTGCGAGAAATCGATGTACGCATTGCGGATGGCCGAGCGGATCGGCACCGTCGCCTCGCGGACATCGATGATGCGCATCGGATTCAGGCCGTCTCGAGGTAGAGGGCGTAGTCGAGGTCGGTGACGGTCGCCTGGAACAGCCGCATCTCGTGGCGCTTGAGGGCGAGGAACACGTCGACGAAGCGGGGGCCGAGCGCCTCCCGCATGCCGGCCGAGGCGTCGAGCGCGTCGAGCGCCAGGTGCCAGTGCTTCGGCAGCGGCGGCATCGGCTGCTCGTAGCCGTTGCCGGTCACCGGGGGACCCGGGTCGATCGCCGCGGCGATGCCGTGCGCCGCACCGGCCAACACGGCCGCCAGGGCGAGATAGGGGTTGGCGTCGGCGCCGCAGATGCGGTGCTCGACATGCCGCGTCTCCGGCGGTCCCAGCGGCACGCGGAGGCCGACGGTGCGGTTGTTGACGCCCCAGGTCGGCGCCACCGGCGCGTAGCTATGGGTCTGGAACCGCCGCCAGGCGTTGCCGGTGGGGGCGAAGATGGCCATGGCGTCGGCCATGGTCGCGGCCATGCCGCCGATGGTCTGCCGCAGCAGCGTCTCGCCGCCCTGCGGATCGGCGAAGCGGTTGCGGCCCTGCGCGTCGGCGAGGCTGAGGTGCAGGTGCATGCCGCTGCCGGCGAGCTCGCTGAACGGCTTGGCCATGAAGCTGGCCAGCATGCCGTGCCGGCGCGCCACTGCCTTGACCGCGCGCTTGAACATCACCGCCTCGTCGGCGGCCTGCAGGGCATCGGCGCGGTGGCGCAGGTTGATCTCGTACTGGCCGGGTGCGTACTCGGAGATCGCGGTGTCGGCCGGCAGGCCCTGCACGGCGCAGACCCGCGACAGCTCGGCGAGGAACGGCTCGACGTCGTCGAGCTCGGCGATGCCGTAGACCTGCGGCTGGTCGGGGCGGGAGCCGGAGCGGGGCGAGCGCGGCGGCTGCGGCCTGCCCAAGGCGTCGCGCTCACGGTCGAGCAGGTAGAACTCGAGTTCGACGGCGACGACCGGATGCAGCCCCTGCCCCGCCAGCTGCGCCACGACGCCGGCCAGCACCTGGCGCGGGTCGGCATGGAACGGGCTGCCGTCGGCGGCGTGCATGGTCAGCAGCACCTGCGCCGCCGGCCGTTCCATCCACGGCACCTCGACCAGCGTCCCCGGCACGGCGCGGCAGAGCCGGTCGGCGTCGCCGTCGTCCCAGATCAGGCGGGTCGCCTCGACGTCGCGCCCGGTGACGTCGAGGCCGAGGATCGATTCCGGCAGGTAGCGCCCGTTGCGCAGCACGCTGCCCAGCTGGCTGCCGGGAATGCGCTTGCCGCGCAGCGTCCCGCTGGCGTCGGTCAGCAGCAGGTCGACGGCGTCGAGGTGGGGGTGGCCGGCGAGGAAAGCCGCGAAGCTCGCGTCCATGGCGCTCACGGCTCCCCGAACAGCTCGGCCAGCACGTCGACGAAGGCCGAGAGCAGGCGGTCGACGTCGGCGGCCGTCGTCGCCGGGCCGACCAGCAGCATGTTGTGGAAGGGCGTGATCACGACGCCGCGGTTGAGCAGGCCGAGCCGGATGGCACCGGCAAGGTCGTGGTCGAAGGCGGCGGCGGCCTCGGCGGCGTTGCGCGGCGGGGTGCGGCGATACTGCAGCTCGAGCCGGGCCCCGACCCGGCAGACGCACCAGGGCAGCCGATGGTGGCCGAGCGCGGCGACGAGACCGACCTCGAGCTGATTGGCGAGCTTGCGCATCCGGACGTAGGCGTCGGCGGTGAGCACCTTCTCGAGTGTCGCCCGCATCGCCGCCATGGCCAGCGCCCCGGCGGCCAGCGTCGTGCCGATGCCGCTGTGGCCGGGCGGCGTGCGGGCGCGAAGCTGGGCGATGCGGTCCGCGACGGCGGCGGTGAAGCCGTAGGCGGCCGCCGGGATGCCGCCGGCCACCGGCTTGCCCAGCGTCAGGAAGTCGGGCTCGAGCTTGTGGGCCGCCGTGTAGCCGCCCGGGCCGGTGCTGATGGTATGGGTCTCGTCGATGTGCAGCAGGGTGCCGTGCCGCCGCGTCAGCCGGCGGACGGCATCGAGAAAGCGCGGTGCCGGCGGGACCATGCCGCAATTGGTCAGCACGGGCTCGGTGAGGACGACGGCCACGTCGCCCGGTTCGAGCGCCGCCGCCAGCGCCGCCTCGTCATTGAACGGCACCACGCGGCTGTGCTCGGTCAGGTCGTAGGCTTGGCCGATCAGCCCCGGCTTCATCGCCGGCGTGCCGTCCTGCAGTACTACGAAGCTGTCGTCGACCGTGCCGTGATAGCAGCCGTCGAACACCAGCACGGCCTTGCGGCCGGTGATGCCGCGGGCCCAGCGGATGGCGAAGCGGTTGGCGTCGGTGGCGGTGGCGGCGAACTGCCAGAACGGCAGGCCGAAGCGCTCGGCGAGCAGGCCGGCGACGACGACCGCGTCCTCCGACGGCAGCATGTGGGTGAAGCCGCGGGCGCTGGCCGAGGCGGCCACCACCGGCGCCGGCGCGTGGCCGACCATCGCCCCGGTGTCGCCCAGGCAGAAGTCGGCGTAGGCGTTGCTGTCGACGTCGATCAGGCTGGCCTCGCAGGCGCGGGCGATGAACAGCGGGAACGGCGTCTCCCAGTCGGTCATCCAGTGCATCGGCACGCCGTCGGGCATGTGCTGCCGCGCCTGCTCGGCGAGCCTGGCCGAGCGCGGGTTGCGCCGGCGGAAGGTCGCCCGCTCGTCCGCGACGAAGGCCTGCAGCCGGGTTCGATCGACCGTCGTTTCCTGCATGGGATCCTGCTGCGGCACCGCGCGCCCGGCCAAGCCTCGCGACGCGGCCGGAGGCCGTCAAGCCGCCGTCAGGGGTGGCAGCCGCTCGGGGCGAAGGGGCCGCAGGTCGACCGTGCGGGCCTCGCCGTCGAGGATGAGCTCGGCCAGCGCCTCGCCGGTCGCCGGCGCGTTGAGCATCCCCCAGACGCTGTGGCCGGTGGCGACGTAGGCATTGGCCAGGGGCTTCACCCGCCCGACCAGCGGCCAGCCGTCCCGTGCGACCGGACGATAGCAGGCCTGGTGGGCGAGGACGCGGGCTCCGGCGAGAGCCGGCGAGAAGGCAGCCGCCATCTCGAGCAGGCGCGCCTCGGCCCCGTCATCGGGCGTGACGGCCGCCGGATCGCGTGGCAGGGGCGGCTCGCCGGACAGGCCGCAGACATAGGTGGTGCCGTCGGCCCGCGGGAACACCTCGGGACTGTGGGCGCTGCCGTCGGCCAGGGCCACGTCGACGAACAGCGCGTGCGGCGTGATGCCGGGCGGCGACTCGAGCAACAGGCTGTTGCCCTTGAGGCCCCAGACCGGCGGCAGCGGCAGCCAGGCGCAGGCGAGCACCGACCAGGGGCCCATCGCGACCACGACCGCATCGGCCTCGACCTGGCCGTCGTCGACCGCGACGGCGGTGACGCGGTCGCCGGCGCGGGCGATGCCGCGCACCTCGCCGATGACGAGGCGCGCGCCACCGGCCACCGCGGCGTCCATCAGGCCGCGGGTGAACCGGGCCGGGTCGACCTGCGCGGTCGTCGCGGTCGAGCCGATCTGGCCCAGCACGTCCGCCTGCGCGCCGAGCCAAGGAAGCACAGGGCCGTTGCGCGGCCGCGGGCTCGTGCGGACGCTCAGCGTATCCAGCCGCCGGTAGCCCCAGCGGTCGCCGCAGGCGGCCGAAAGCTCGGCGTGCAGCGCGAAGCTGCGCCGGGCGAGGGCCTCGACCGGGGAGCCGTCGCACCAGTCGAGGGCAAGAAAGCCGCCGGACTTGCCGGACGCGGCGCAGGCCACGCCGCAGCGCTCGACGACCGTGACCGCGGCCCCGCGCCGGGTGAGGAACCAGGCGACGGCCGAGCCGATGGCACCGGCACCGCAGACGACCACGCGCATCGGACCATGCTCCCCTCGGACAAGCGCCAGCGCGGGCGCTAGGGTGGCGGCAACCCGAGCCGGATCCGCCCATGCAGCTCCGCCACCTTCACTACCTCGTCGTGCTGGCGCAGGAACGGCATTTCGGGCGGGCGGCGGCCGCCTGCAACGTCACCCAGTCGACGCTGTCGGCGGCGATCCACCAGCTCGAGGACGAGGTCGCCGCACCGCTGGTCGAGCGCGACCGGCGCTTTCGCGGCTTCACGCCCGAGGGCCACGTGCTGCTCGACTGGGCGCGGCGGATCCTCGACGAGCGCTCGGCGCTCGATCAGGAGCTGAGCCTGCGCCGCGCCGGCCTGCGCGGCCGGCTGCGGATCGCGGTGATCCCGGCGGCGCTGCCGGTCGTGGCCCTGCTGACGACGCCGTTCAACCGCCGCAACCCGGCGGTGACGCTGGCCATCGAATCGCGCAGCTCGACCGAGCTGCAGCGCGGCCTCGACGAGTTCGCGTTCGATGCCGGCGTCACCTACCTCGACAACGAGCCGCTGCACGGCGTGCGCACGCTGCCGCTCTATACCGAGCGCTACATCCTGCTGACGCCGACCGGCGGCCCGCTGGCCGGGCGGACCTCGGCGACCTGGCGCGACGCGGCGCGGCTGCCCTTGTGCCTGCTCAGCGGCGACATGCAGAACCGGCGCATCCTCGACGCCATCTTCCTCGAGGCCGGGGCGGCGCCGCGGCCGCAGGTCGAGACCAACTCGATGATGACCCTGTGCTCGCACGTCCGGGCCGGCTCGTGGTCGAGCGTGCTGCCGCACAGCCTGCTGTGGGCCCTGGGCACGCCGCCAGGGATGATGGCGCTGCCCCTGGTCGAGCCGGTGCACGCCCATGTCGTCGGCCTCGTCACCCGCAACAGGCTGCCCCTGCCGCCGCTGGTCTCGGCGCTCGAGCAGACGGCGCGGGAGCTCAATCTGCAGCAGATCGTCGATGCAACCGCCGCCGTTTGATCGGCTTTCGCGATCAAGGCATCGAAACTACTTGTTGGAATCACTTCATAGAAACTGTGGTACTAACCCCGGTTCCGGGGGAGGTCCAAGGTGCGCGCTGCTTCCCGGCCGGCCGAGTTCGATGCGGGGCTCGTCCGCGCCATCGCCGTAGAGCTCAGCGAGCTGGACGGCCCGTTGCTGCCGATCCTGCATGCGCTGAACGACCGGCTGGGCCATGTCGACGAGCGCGCGATCCCGATCGTCGCCGACGTCCTCAACCTGTCCCGCGCCGAGGTCCACGGCGTCGTCTCGTTCTACCACGACTTCCGCCGCGCCCCGGCCGGCCGGCACGTCCTGAAGGTCTGCCGCGCCGAGGCCTGCCAGGCGATGGGCGGCGACCGCCTCGCCGGCAACCTCGAGGCCGCGCTCGGCATCGCCGTCGGCGAGACCACGGCCGACGGCCAGATCACGCTCGAGGCCGTCTACTGCCTCGGCAACTGCGCCCTGTCTCCGGCGCTGATGCTCGATGGCGAGCTGCACGGCCGCGTCGACGACGTCCGCGCCCGGGCGCTGCTGCGGAGCGTCGGCGCATGAGCGTGCGCGTCTTCGTTCCCGCCGACGCCGCGGCGCTCTCGGTGGGTGCCGAGGCGGTGGCCACGGCGCTGGCCGGGAGACGGCGGCGCGCGGTCTCGACGTCACCATCGTCCGCACCGGCAGCCGCGGCCTGTTCTGGCTGGAGCCGCTGGTCGAGGTCGAGACCGCCGCCGGCCGCGTCGCCTACGGTCCCGTCGCCGCGGCGGATGTGCCCGGCCTGCTGGACGCCGGCATGCTGGAGGGCGGGGCGCACCGGCTGGGCCACGGGCCGACCGAGGAGATCCCTGGCTCGCCCGGCAGCAGCGGCTGTGCTTCGCCCGCTGCGGCGTCATCGACCCGCTGTCGGTCGAGGACTACGCCGCGCATGGCGGCCTCGCCGGGTTGCGGCAGGCGCTGGCCATGGACCCGTCCGCGGTCGTCGAGACGGTCGTGGCCTCCGGCCTGCGCGGCCGCGGCGGTGCCGGCTTTCCCACCGGGATCAAGTGGCGGACCACGGCGTCCGCCGCCGGCTCGCAGAAGTACATCGTCTGCAACGCCGACGAGGGCGACAGCGGCACCTTCGCCGACCGCATGCTGATGGAAGGCGATCCGCTGGCCCTGATCGAGGGCATGGCGATCGCCGGCGTCGCCGTCGGCGCCACCAAGGGCTTCGTCTACATCCGCTCCGAGTATCCGCATGCCGTCCGGCAGATGGCGAAGGCGCTGGCGGTGGCGCGGACCGCCGGCCTGCTCGGCCCCGACCTGCTCGGCAGCGGCAGGGCGTTCGACCTCGAGATCCGTGTCGGCGCCGGCGCCTACATCTGCGGCGAGGAGACCTCGCTGCTGGAGAGCCTCGAGGGCCGTCGCGGCCAGGTGCGGTTCAAGCCGCCGCTGCCGGCCGTCGCCGGCCTGTTCGGCCGCCCGACGGTGGTCAACAACCTCGTCAGCTTCGCCAGCGTCCCCTGGATCCTCGCCAACGGTGCCGAGGCCTACCGCGACCACGGCATGGGCCGGTCGCGCGGCACCATGCCGATCCAGCTGGCCGGCAACGTCGCCCGCGGCGGCCTGATCGAGCGTGCCTTCGGCCTGACCTTGCGCGAGATCGTCGAGGAGTTCGGCGGCGGCACCGCCACCGGCCGGCCGGTCCGCGCCGTCCAGGTCGGCGGTCCGCTCGGCGCCTACTGGCCCACCGACCTGTTCGACACCCCGTTCGACTACGAATCGTTCGCCGCCAGGGGCGGCATGATCGGCCACGGCGGCGTCGTCGTCTTCGACGACAGCGTCGACCTCGCCCGCCAGGCCCGCTTCGCCTTCGCCTTCTGCGCGCTGGAGTCCTGCGGCAAGTGCACGCCCTGCCGCATCGGCACGACGCGCGGCGTCGAGACCATGGACCGGATCATCCGCGGCGAGCGGGTGCCTGAGAACCTGCAGCTGATCGACGATCTCTGCGAGGTCCTGACCGACGGCTCCCTGTGCGCCCTCGGCGGCTTGACCCCTGTGCCGGTGCAGAGCGCCATCCGGCATTTCCCCGAGGATTTCGACCGCGCCCCGGGCGCGGTGGCGGCGGAGTGAGCGGCATGCTGCAGGTGAACGGGCCCGTCGAGGAGCCGGATCGCGGTACGCCGGCGGTGAGCGGCGGCCCCGACGTCACGCTGACCGTGGACGGCATCGCGGTCACGGTCCCGGCCGGCACCTCGGTGATGCGGGCGGCCTCGCTCGCCGGCCTGTCGGTGCCGAAGCTCTGCGCCACCGACTCGCTGGAGGCGTTCGGCTCCTGCCGGCTGTGCCTGGTCGAGATCAAGGGTCGCCGCGGCACGCCCGCGTCCTGCACCACCCCGGTCGAGCACGGCATGGTGGTGACGACCGAGAGCGAGCGCCTCGCCCGGCTGCGCCGCGGGGTGATGGAGCTCTACATCTCCGACCACCCGCTCGACTGCCTGACCTGCGCCGCCAACGGCGACTGCGAATTGCAGGACATGGCCGGCCGCGTCGGCCTGCGCGAGGTCCGCTACGCCGAGGGCGCCAACCACCAGGCGGCGGCCAAGGACGAGTCCAATCCCTACTTCGCCTTCGATCCGGCCAAGTGCATCGTCTGCTCGCGCTGCGTGCGGGCCTGCGAGGAGGTCCAGGGCACCTTCGCGCTGACCATCGACGGCCGCGGCTTCGCCAGCCACGTCGCCGCCGGCACCGACCAGCCGTTCATGGACTCCGAGTGCGTCTCCTGCGGCGCCTGCGTCCAGGCCTGCCCGACGGCGACGCTGATGGAGAAGAGCGTCATCGAGCATGGCCTCGGCCGGCGCGAGGTGGTGACGACCTGCGCCTATTGCGGCGTCGGCTGCGCCTTCAAGGCCGAGCTGCAGGGCAGCACCGTCGTCCGCATGACCCCGTTCAAGGACGGCCAGGCCAACCACGGCCACTCCTGCGTCAAGGGCCGCTTCGCCTGGGGCTACGCCACCCACAAGGATCGCATCACCAGCCCGATGATCCGCGCCTCGATCCACGAGCCGTGGCGCGAGGTCAGCTGGGAGGAGGCGATCGGCCATGCGGCGTCGGAGCTGAAGCGCATCCAGGCGACCTACGGCCGCGGTGCGGTCGGCGGCATCACCAGCTCGCGCTGCACCAACGAGGAGACCTTCCTCGTCCAGAAGCTGATCCGCGCCGCCTTCGGCAACAACAACGTCGATACCTGCGCCCGCGTCTGCCACTCGCCGACCGGCTACGGCCTGAAGACCGCGTTCGGCACCTCGGCCGGCACCCAGGACTTCGACTCGGTGCTGGAGGCCGACGTCATCTTCGTGATCGGCGCCAATCCCACCGACGGCCATCCGGTGTTCGCCTCGCGCATGAAGAAGCGGCTGCGCCAGGGCGCCAGGCTGATCGTCGCCGACCCGCGCCGGATCGACCTCGTCCGCACCCCGCATGTCGAGGCGGCGCATCACCTGCAGCTGCGCCCGGGCACCAACGTCGCCCTGGTCAACGCGCTGGCGCACGTCATCGTCACCGAGGGGCTGGTCGACCGCGCCTTCGTCGCCGAGCGCTGCAAGCACGCCGGCTTCGCGCTGTGGGAGAGCTTCATCGCCGAGCCGCGGCACGCGCCCGAGGCGGTCGAGGCGATCACCGGCGTTCCGGCGGCCGAGGTCCGGGCCGCGGCACGGCTCTACGCCACCGGCGGCAATGCCGCGATCTACTACGGCCTCGGCGTCACCGAGCACAGCCAGGGCTCGACGATGGTGATGGGCATGGCCAACCTCGCCATGGCCACCGGCAACATCGGCAGGCCCGGCGTCGGCGTGAATCCGCTGCGCGGCCAGAACAACGTGCAGGGGGCCTGCGACATGGGCTCCTTCCCGCACGAGCTGTCCGGCTACCGGCACGTCTCCGATGCGGCGACTCGGGCCCTGTTCGACGCCGCCTGGGGCGTGCAGCTCGACGAGGAGCCCGGCCTGCGCATTCCCAACATGCTCGATGCGGCGCTCGATGGCTCGTTCCGCGGCATCTACATCCAGGGCGAGGACATCGCCCAGTCCGACCCCAACACCCAGCATGTCACCGCCGGGCTCGCCGCCATGGAGTGCGTCGTCGTCCAGGACCTGTTCCTGAACGAGACCGCGTCCTACGCCCACGTCTTCCTGCCGGGCTCGTCCTTCCTCGAGAAGGACGGCACCTTCACCAATGCCGAGCGGCGCATCAGCCGGGTCCGCCGGGCGATACCGCCGCTCGCCGGCATGGCCGACTGGGAGGTCACCTGCGCCCTGGCGAAGGCGCTGGGCTACCCGATGGACTACGCCCACCCGTCCGAGGTCATGGACGAGATCGCCCGCCTCACCCCGACCTTCGCCGGGGTCAGCTACGCCCGTCTCGACGAGCTGGGCAGCATCCAGTGGCCGTGCAACGAGCGCGCGCCCACGGGCACGCCGATCATGCACGAGCGCGGCTTCGTCCGCGGCCGGGGCAAGTTCGTGATCACCGAGTTCGTGCCGACCGAGGAGCGTACCGGCCCGCGCTTCCCGCTGCTGCTGACGACCGGACGGATCCTCAGCCAGTACAATGTCGGCGCCCAGACCCGGCGGACACCGAACAGCGCCTGGCACGAGGAGGACGTGCTCGAGCTGCACCCGCACGACGCCGAGGAGCGTGGCATCCGCGACGGTGACTGGGTGGCGCTGGCCAGCCGCTCGGGCGAGACGGCGCTGCGCGCCAGGATCAGCGAGCGGATGCAGCCGGGCGTCGTCTACACGACCTTCCACCATCCCGAGACCGGCGCCAACGTCGTCACCACCGAATACTCCGACTGGGCGACCAACTGCCCGGAGTACAAGGTGACGGCGGTGCAGGTCCGCCTGACCAACCACCTGTCGCGCTGGCAGGAGGACGCCGAGGAGCTGCGCCGCGAGGCGCAGCGCGTCGAGCACGGCACGGTTGCCGCCGAATGAGCCGCCGGGGCGCCATCGCCGTCGTCGCGGGCTTCTCGCGCCGCCGCCCGATGGTGGCGCAGGTCCAGGCCGTCCGCTTCGCCGACGATGCCGCCGCGCCGATCGACGACGCGGTGGCCGAGGAGACGCCGGTCGTCCTCGTCTACAACGGCGCCAGCCAGGCGGTGATGATGGCGACGCCGGCCGACCTCGAGGACTTCGCCGTCGGCTTCAGCCTGTCCGAAGGCATCGTCCGCGGCCCGCACGAGATCGCCTCGGTCGCCTGCGAGGACGTGGCGCTCGGCATCGAGGTCCGCCTGCAGGTGCCCGAGGGGCGGGCCGCCCGCCTGCGCGACCGGCAGCGGGCCATCGAGGGCCGCACCGGCTGCGGCCTCTGCGGCATCATGAGCCTCGAGCAGGCGCTGCGGCCGCTGCCGGTGGCGACCCCGGCAACGGCGCCGGTCGAGCCTGCGGCCGTCGTCCGGGCGCTGGCCGAGTTGCCGGGCCTGCAGCTGGCCAACCGGGCGAGCGGGGCGGCGCATGCCGCGGCCTTCGCCGGTCCGGACGGCCGCTTGCGGCTCGTCCGCGAGGATGTCGGCCGCCACAACGCGCTGGACAAGCTGATCGGCGCCATGGCCAGGGCCGGCGACGATCCGGGGCGCGGCTTCGTCGTGCTGACCAGCCGGCTCAGCGCCGAGCTGGTGCAGAAGGCGGCGATCGCCGGCATCGGCATGCTGGTCGCCGTCTCCGCCCCGACCTCGCTCGCCATCGAGCTCGGCGAGGCCGCCGGCGTGACCCTCGTCGCCTTCGCCCGCGGCCGCAGCTTCACCGTCTACGCCCATCCCGAACGCATCCGGCAACCGACATGAACACGCACACCCTCGTCCAGATGGCCAACCAGATCGCCCGGGCGTTCGCCGCGAAGGCCGAGCCGGAGGCCGTGGCGGCCACCGTCGACCACATCCTGCAGTTCTGGGATCCGCGCATGCGCCACGGCATCGAGACGCTGCCTGATGCGGCCGCGGCCGGGCTCTCGCCGGTGGCACGGGCGGCGGTGCTGCGCCTGGCCGAACGCGAGCCCGTGCACTGAGCCGGGCGCCCGGCAGCGCCGGGCCCGGCCGCCTGCGACACGGTCGATCGCCTTTCCTGTGAGGCATTTATCGGCTTCGGTGGGGACGTTGCAGCCTCGCCGGGGCGTACATATATGACCGCCAGCTGAGCGCTTCCCCCTGCCGGTGATGGCCTCGCCGGGTGCGCTCGATCGCCCCCACTAGAGCGTTCTTCGCGCTGCGCGCGAGAGGTTGGTAATGAGCAAGATCATCGGCATCGATCTGGGCACGACGAACAGTTGCGTCGCGGTGATGGAGGGCAAGAACGCCCGCGTCATCGAGAACGAAGAGGGCATGCGCACGACCCCGTCGATGGTGGCCTATGCCGAGGACGGCGAGATCCTCGTCGGCATGCCCGCCAAGCGCCAGGCGGTGACGAATCCCGAGAACACCCTGTTCGCGGTCAAGCGGCTGATCGGCCGCCGCTTCGACGACGACGTCGTCCGCAAGGACGTCGACATGGTCCCGTACAAGATCGTGCGGGGCGAGAACGGCGACGCCTGGGTGCAGGCGCGCGGCGACCGCAAGGCGCCGGCGCAGGTCAGCGCCGAGGTGCTGAAGAAGATGAAGCAGACGGCCGAGCGCTATCTCGGCCAGCCGGTCGACAAGGCGGTGATCACCGTCCCGGCCTACTTCAACGACAGCCAGCGCCAGGCGACCAAGGATGCCGGCCGCATCGCCGGCCTCGAGGTGCTGCGCATCATCAACGAGCCGACCGCGGCGGCGCTGGCCTACGGCTTCGACAAGAAGCAGAGCGGGACCATCGCCGTCTACGACCTCGGCGGCGGCACCTTCGACATCTCGATCCTCGAGATCGGCGACGGCGTGTTCGAGGTGAAGTCGACCAACGGCGACACCTTCCTCGGCGGCGAGGACTTCGACAAGCGCCTGATCGACTACATGGCGGACGAGTTCAAGAAGGAGCACCAGATCGACCTGCGCTCCGACAAGCTCGCCCTGCAGCGCCTCAAGGAGGCCGCCGAGAAGGCCAAGATCGAGCTCAGCTCGACCATGCAGACCGAGGTGAACCTGCCGTTCATCACCGCCGACCGGACCGGGCCCAAGCACCTCAACATCAAGATCAGCCGGGCCAAGCTCGAGATGCTGGTCGACGACCTGGTGCAGAAGACCATCGAGCCCTGCCGCAAGGCGCTGAAGGACGCCGGCCTGTCGGCCGCGGACGTCGACGAGGTCATCCTCGTCGGCGGCATGACCCGCATGCCGAAGGTCGTCGAGACCGTGAAGCAGTTCTTCGGCAAGCAGCCGCACCAGGGCGTCAACCCGGACGAGGTCGTGGCCATCGGTGCGGCCATCCAGGCGGCGGTGCTGTCGGGCGAGGTCAAGGACGTCCTGCTGCTCGACGTGACCCCGCTGTCCCTGGGCATCGAGACGCTGGGCGGCGTGTTCACCCGCATCATCGACCGCAACACCACGATCCCGACCAAGAAGAGCCAGGTCTTCTCGACCGCCGAGGACAACCAGAACGCGGTGACGATCCGGGTCTTCCAGGGCGAGCGCGAGCTGGCGGCGCAGAACAAGCTGCTGGGCCAGTTCGACCTCGTCGGCATCCCGCCGGCGCAGCGCGGCATGCCGCAGATCGAGGTGACGTTCGACATCGACGCCAACGGCATCGTCAACGTCTCGGCCAAGGACAAGGCGACGGGCAAGGAGCAGCAGATCCGCATCCAGGCGTCGGGCGGCCTCAGCCAGGCCGACATCGACCGCATGGTGCAGGAGGCGCAGGAGCACGCCGCCGAGGACAAGAAGCGCCGCGAGGCGATCGAGGCGCGCAACCACGCCGACAGCCTGATCTACTCGACCGAGAAGAGCCTGAAGGAGCACGGCGACAAGCTGGCGGCGGGCGAGCGGTCCTCGATCGAGCAGGCGATCGCCGACCTGCGGTCCGTGCTCGACAGCGGCGATGCCGAGCAGATCAAGACGCGGACCGACGCCCTGGCGCAGGTCTCGATGAAGCTCGGCGAGGCCGTCTACAAGGCACAGGCCGGCGGCGACGCCGGTCCGGGCGACGCCGGCGGGGCCGGTCCGGGCGCCGGTGCGGGCCGCAAGGACGACGGGGTCGTCGACGCCGACTTCGAGGAGGTCGACGACGAGCGCAAGCGCTCGGCCTGAGGCCCGACGGCGCGTGCGCGGCGCGCGGGAACTGGAGATGACGAGCGGACGACCGGGCGGACCTCGCCCGGTCGTTCGTCGTTGAGCGGCACGGCGGCGGAACGACCATGGCGAAGCGCGACTACTACGAGGTCCTGGGGGTGGCGCGGGGCGCCTCCGACGCCGAGCTCAAGCGGGCGTTCCGCACGCTGGCGATGACCCTCCACCCCGACCGCAACCCCGGCGACGCCACCGCCGAGGCGCGCTTCAAGGAGCTCAACGAGGCCTACGAGGTCCTCAAGGACCCGCAGAAGCGGGCGATGTACGACCAGTACGGCCACCAGGCCTTCGAGCAGGGCGCCGGCGGCCGCGGCGGTGCCGCCGGCTTCGACTTCTCCGGCTTCGCCGACGTCTTCGACGACCTGTTCGGCGACATGATGGGCGGCGGCCGCCGCCGCGGCAGCGGCACGCGCGGCGCCGACCTGCGCTACAACCTGACGATCAGCCTCGAGGAGGCGTTCGCCGGCAAGAAGGCGCAGATCCAGATCCCGACCTCGGTCGCCTGCGAGGGCTGCAAGGGCTCGGGCAGCGAGGCCGGGGCCGAGCCCGCCACCTGCTCGACCTGCCGCGGCCACGGCCGGGTGCGGGCCCAGCAGGGCTTCTTCACCGTCGAGCGGACCTGCCCGACCTGCCAGGGCACCGGCCGGGTCATCACCAATCCCTGCAAGGTCTGCGGCGGCGCCGGCCGCCAGCACCGCGAGCGGGCGCTGGCGGTGTCGATCCCGCCGGGGGTCGAGGACGGCACCCGCATCCGCCTCTCCGGCGAGGGCGAGGCCGGCCTGCGCGGCGGCCAGACCGGCGACCTCTACATCTTCGTCACCGTCGCCCCGCACCGGCTGTTCCAGCGCGAGGGCACCAACCTCTACTGCCGGGTGCCGATCCCGATGACGATGGCGGCGCTGGGCGGCAGCGTCGAGGTGCCGACCATCGAGGGCAAGCGGGCGTCGGTGACCATCCCGGCCGGGACCCAGACCGGCAAGCAGTTCCGCATGCGCGGCAAGGGCATGACCGAGCTGCACGGCGGTGCGCGCGGCGACCTGTTCGTCGAGATGCTGGTCGAGACCCCGGTCAACCTGACCAAGCGGCAGCAGGAGCTGCTGCGCGAGTTCGAGCGGGCCGGCGAGAGCCTCAACGGCCACCATCCCGAGTCCGAAGGCTTCTTCGCCAAGGTGAAGGAATTCTGGGACGAGCTGCGCGAGTGAGCGGCGGCCGCCCGGGAGCGGCTCAGTAGGCGTTCTGGTGACGGAAACCGACCCGGAGCGTCATCAGGATGATCTTCAGATCCAGGGTCAGCGACCAGTTGTCGATGTAGTAGAGGTCGTACTCGACCCGTCGCTGCATCTTCTCCAGCGTGTCGGTCTCGCCGCGCAGGCCGTTGACCTGGGCCCAGCCGGTGATCCCGGGCTTGACCCGGTGGCGGCCGAGATACTCGTCGATCAGCCGGGCATAGTACTCGTTGTGGGCGATCGCATGCGGCCGCGGCCCGACGATCGACATCTCGCCGCGCAGCACGTTGAGGAACTGCGGCAGCTCGTCGAGGCTGGTGCGGCGCAGGAAGCGGCCGAGCGGCGTCACCCGGCGGTCGCCCCGGGTCGCCTGGGCCAGGGCCGTGCCCTCGCCGGCGTCGCAGTCGGCCACGTACATCGAGCGGAACTTGAACACGTCGATCAGCTGGTTGTTGAAGCCCCAGCGCTTCTGGCGGAACAGCACCGGCCCGGGCGAGGTCAGCCGGACCGCCAGCGCGATCGCCAGCATCAACGGCGCGATGGCGAGCAGGATGAGGCCGGCCAGCACCCGGTCCTCGGCCGCCTTGACGATGCAGTCCCAGCCGCTCAGCGGCTTCTCCAGCACGTTGAGCAGCGGCACGCCGCCGACATGGCTGACGCCGCGGTTCGTCAGGTGGAAGCCGATCACGTCGGGGCACAGCCGGATGTCGACCGGCAGGCTGCGCAGCTGCTTGATGCAGCGCAGCAGCCGCTGCTCGGCCCCCCAGGGCAGGGCCAGGATGATCCGGTCGATCGGCTGCGCGCGGGCGAAGCGCAGCAGGTCGTCGAGCGAGCCCAGCACCGGATAGCCGGCGACATAGTCCGGCACGCGGTCGCGGCGGTCGTCGAACAGGCCGATCAGCCGCACGCTCTGGTCGTGGCGGCGCAGGTGCTCGACCAGCCGCCGGCCGTGCTCGCCGGCGCCGACGACGACGACATTGCGGGCGAGGCGGCCGTCGCGATGCCAGCTGCGCAGCTGCCGCCGCAGCAGCAGGCGGGTGACGAGCAAGCCGCCGAACCCGCCAAGGGCGAAGCCGGCGAGCCAGAGCGGTTCGACCCCGGCGCCGGAGGCCACCGCCAGACCCGGCACGGCCACCATGACGATCGCCCAGGCGACGCCGAGGCGGACCACCTGGTAGCGGAGGCTGCCCAGGTGCTCGAACCGGTACACGCGGGCCAGGCGGAACAGCAGCACGGCCAGGATCGCGGCGAGACCGGTGGCGTACCAGTCGAGCGGCGACAGGCGCAGGCGGCCGTCGGGACCGAGTCCGGCGCTGACGCCAGCCAGCAGCAGCGTCGCCGCATCGGTCGCCAGCAGGGCCGAGGTCACCACTTCCGGCGACAGCCAGTCGGGTCGGCGGGCCGGCTGCGGCGGCGCCTGGCGGACGATCTCGTCTGTGGCGGTGATGCGCACCGTCGGTCAGCCCTTGTGCCCGGGCCGGCGCACGACGGAGGTCGACCGCCCGGACGGAGCCACTCTCGCAGCCCATCCCTAACGGCTTCCTAACGACGGTGTCCGGCCAGCCTGTTCTAGCCGGAGCGTCCGCCGTTCTCAACCAATAGTTGATTCCAGACCCGGTCAGGCCGAGCGGTCTTCCGCCCCCTTGAGAACGCAGCCGTTGATCAGCCAGCTGCCGTCGGGCTGGCGCTGCATGAAGTAGTGGGCGACGACGACCGTGCCGTCGGGGCCGACCAGCAGCACCCGCTGGGTAAGCCGGCCGTCGATGTCGGCGAGATCGCGGAACTCGACCTCGCGCGGCCGGTAGACCGGCTGGTAGCCGCCGCGGACCATCGCCATGAAGTTGTCGGGCGTGCCGAACATCTGCCGGATCATCGGCGAGGCGTAGGCGAAGGCGGCGTTGCCGTCGTCGCGGCGGAAGGCGGCGAGCTGCTGCTCGATCACGCCGCGGATGGCGGTCCGGTCGGCATCGCCCAGCGAGCCGGCGGACTGGGCGTTGGCCTGGACCGCGAGCAGACCGACGACGGCGACGAGCAGGCCGAAAAGACGATGGCGCATGACCGGCTCCCTTCCTTGCCAGCGAGCTACAGCTAGCGCGACGGGCTCCCGCGACAAGCGGCCCGCAGCGCTGCCGTGGCCGTTGCGTCGACGCCGTCGTCGCGCAGGACCACACCGTAGAGCGACCGTGCGGCCGCCGCATCGATGTAGCCGCGCCGGACGTCGCGGAGGACGAGGTCCGGATCGCGCTCGAGCGGGTCGCCGTAGCCGCCGCCACCGGGTGTCGCGACGAGGATACGGTCACCGGCAGCGACGGCGATGCCCTGGTCCTTCGACAGGTGCAGCGGGACGTAGTCGCGGCCGTCGGCGAAGCGGATGCGGACGGCGTTACGACCGCCCTCCCCGCCGCCGAGCACGCCCTGCGGCCCGACCCGGCCATGGTCCATCACGAACGAGGCCCGCGCGACGCCGCCGGTCAGGCGCAGGGCGTAGCGCACGCCCATGCCGCCGCGATGGCGGCCCGCTCCGGACGAGCCGTCGGCCAGGGCGTATTCCTCGAACAGCACCGGGAACTGCTGCTCGAGCACCTCGATCGGGGCGCTCTTGCTGATGCCGATGGTCGAGCAGCCGTAGGACAGGCCGTCATGGTCGGCGTTGCCGCCGTAGCCGCCGCCGGTGATGTGGTACATCACATAGTTGCGGCCGCGCTCCGGATCCTGCCCGCCCAGGGCCAGGTTGCCGGAAGTGCCGGCGGGCGCGGCGGTGACCCGGTCCGGAGCGGCCTGGACGAGGGCCGCGAACACCGCCTCGGCGATGCGCTGGCTGACCTCGGCGGCACAGCCCGAGACCGGCCGCGGGTAGCGGGCATAGAGGAAGGTGCCGTCCGGGTCGTCGATCGCCAGCGGCGCGAAGGTGCCGGCGTTGATCGGCACTTCCGGGAACACGTGCTTGACCGCCAGCCACACCGCCGAGCGGGTCGTGGCGATGACGCTGTTCATGGGCCCCTGGCAGGGCGGGCTCGACCGGGACAGGTCGAAGTGCAGCGCGTCGCCGGCCTTGGTCATGGTCAGGCGGACGTGCAGCGGGGCGTCGACCACCCCGTCGCTGTCGACCACCGCCTCGCTGCGATAGATGCCGTCCGGCAGCGGGCGGATGCGGGCGCGCATCTGGCGCTCGGCGGCGCGGCGCAGCTCGGCGATCGCGGCGTCCACCGTCGCGGTGCCGTAGCGGGCCAACAGCGCTTCCAGCCGCTGCGCGCCGACCAGCAGGGCGGCACGCTGGGCGCGGATGTCGCCGATGCGCTGCTCGGCGACGCGGATGTTCGACAGGATGATCTGCAGGATCTCGCTGTCGATGGTGCCGCGCTTGAACAGCTTGACCGGCGGCAGGCGCAGGCCCTCCTGCTCGACTTCGGTGGCGTTGGCCGAGAAGCCGCCCGGCACGGTGCCGCCGACGTCGGGCCAGTGGCCGGTGTTGGCGAGCCAGCAGAACAGCCGGCCCTCGTGGAAGAACGGCGCGACGAAGCGCACGTCCATCAGGTGCGTGCCGCCCAGATAGGGGTCGTTGACGATGTAGACGTCGCCGGGCTCGGGCGGCGTGGCACGGCCGGTGCGGATCGCGTCCAGCACCGCCATCGTCGAGAACTGCATGGTGCCGACGAACACCGGCAGGCCGAGCTCGCCCTGGGCGATCAGCTCGCCGGTGTCGCGATGGTAGATGCCGTCGGAGCGGTCGTTGGCCTCGGCGATGACCGGCGAGAAGGCGGCGCGCGAGAACGCCACGTCCATCTCGTTGCAGACCTGGACGAGGCCGCTCTCGATGACCGCCAGCGTGACGGGATCGAGGCTCATGGCTGCAGCGCCGCGACGCGGATCAGGAGGTTGCCGTGGCTGTCGGTCTCGGCCCGGTCGCCGGGCTCGATCACCGTCGTCGTGTCCATCTGCTCGACCAGGGCCGGCCCCTCGACCACCATGCCGGGCGCCAGCACCTCGCGGCGCCAGACCGGCGTCGGCAGCCAGCGGCCGGCGAAGCGCACCGGCCGTTCGCCGACCGGCCCTGCCCCGGCTTGCGCCAGCGATGCAAGGCGACGCGGCGGAAAAGTCCGCCGGCGGCCGATGACGCTGGTCTTGAGGTTCACCAGCACGGCGCCGATCTCCGGCAGCTCGATGCCGAAGCGGTGCAGATAGGCGGCCTCGAAGGCGCGGCGCAGGCTCGCCAGCGACAGGTCGGCGGCATCGAGCGGCACGTGCAGCAGATGCGTCTGGCCGCGGAACTGCATGTCGGCGGCATGCAGGACCTGGAAGTCCTCGACCGCGATGCGCTGCCCGGCGACGAGCGCGCGCCCCGCCGCGGCCTGCTCCGCCAGGATCGCCGCGACCTCGGCCGGCTCGACCTGCTCCAGCGGCCGGTTCAGCGTCCTGACCGCGTCCTGCCGGGCATCGGCGACGAGGCAGCCCAGCGCGTTGCCGAGGCCCGGCCGGGCCGGCACCAGCACGGTCGGGATGCCGAGCTCGCGGGCCAGCGCCGTGGCGTGCAGCGGCCCGGCGCCGCCGAAGGCGAACAGGCAGAAGTCGCGCGGATCCTCGCCGCGGGCGAGCGAGACCATGCGGATGGCCCCGGCCATCCGGTCGTTGGCGATGCGCAGGATGGCCGTGGCCGCCTCGTCCGCCGGCAGCCCGAGCGGCCGGCCGATCCGCTCGGCGATCTGGCGCTCGACCTCGGCCAGGTCGACGCTGCGGCCGACGGCGATCAGGCGGCCGGCGTCGAGCCGGCCGAGCAGCAGGTTGGCATCGGTGATGGTGGGCTCGGTGCCGCCGCGGCCGTAGCAGATGGGCCCCGGCATCGCCCCGGCGCTGCGCGGGCCGACGCGCAGGAAACCGCCGTCGTCGACATGCGCGATCGAGCCGCCGCCGGCACCGATGCTGTGCACGTCCACCATCGGCAGGTGGATCGGCATGGCGTATTCGAGCTCGAGCTCGGCCGAGACGGCGGGCACGCCGTCGCGGATCAGGGCCACGTCGGTGCTGGTGCCGCCCATGTCGTAGGTGACGACCCGGCCGAAGCCGGCGCGCGACGCCGTCCAGGCGGCGGCCATGACGCCCGACGCCGGGCCCGACATCACCGTCCGCGCCGCCTCGCGGGCGACCCCGGACGCGGCAACGATGCCGCCATTGCCCTGCATGACCAGCAGGTCGCGGGCGAAGCCGCGGGCCTTCAGCTCGGCCTGCAGCCGGCCGAGATAGCGCTCGAGGATCGGCTGGACGCTGGCGTTCACCGCGGCCGTCGTGCCGCGCTCGAACTCCCGGTACTCGGACAGCAGGGCATGGCCGAGCGTGACCTGCGCCTCCGGCCAGACGGCACGGACGATCTCGCCGGCGCGCCGCTCATGTGCCGGGTTGGCGTAGGCGTGGAGGAAGTGGATGGCCACGGACTCGCAGCCCGCGTCGCGCAGCGCGAGCGCCGCCCCGGCGACCGCCGCCTCGTCGAGCGGGACCAGCACGCGGCCGCGGTAATCCAGCCGCTCGGGCACCTCGAGCCGCAGCTCGCGCGCGATCAGCGGCTCGAAGCGCCCGGTCATGCCATAGGGCTGCGGCCGCGTCCGCCGGCCGAGCTCCAGGACGTCGCGAAAGCCGGCGGTGGTGATGAGACCGGCCCGGGCGACGCGGCGCTCGAGCAGGGCGTTGGTGGTGGCGGTGGTGCCGTGGACGAGCAGGGCGATCCGCTCGAGCGGGACGCCCACGGCCGCGAGGCCGGCGAGCACGCCGAAGGCTTGGTTGTCGGGGGTGCTCGGCACCTTGGCGACCAGCGGCGGGCTGTCGGGCAGGTCGGGATCGAGGGCGATGACGTCGGTGAAGGTGCCGCCGACATCGATGCCGACGATCAGGCCCGACACGGCGACATCCCGGCGTGGCGTGGATGCGGACGCGACTGGCGGAAGTGCCGCTGCATGCCCAGATCACCGTCAACCCGGCCGGTTGCCGGGCGCCTCGCGCGGCCCGCCGCCGCATGCCTGTCCCTTGATGCCGCAGGCGCTTGTGGATAGACAGACGCCCTCGCGCACCGCTGCCGTTGTCGCACCCGATTCAGGAAGAGTCGATGGATCGTCCGCTGATGCCCAAGGCGACCGCCGTCTGGCTGGTCGAGAACACCCGGCTCACCTTCGAGCAGATCGCCGCCTTCTGCGGGCTGCACCTGCTGGAGGTGAAGGGGATCGCCGACGGCGACGTGGCCACCGGCGTGCGCGGCCTCGACCCGATCGGTGCCGGCATGCTGACGCGCGAGGAGCTGGCCCGCTGCGAGGCGGACCCCAACGCTCGCCTGGCGGTCGCCAAGTCGATCGCCAACGAGCTCAAGCCGTCGAAGAAGAAGGAGCCGCGCTACACCCCGCTGTCCAAGCGGCAGGACCGGCCCGACGCCATCGCCTGGCTGCTGCGCAATCATCCCGAGATCAGCGACCAGCAGATCTGCCGGCTGCTCGGCACGACCAAGACGACGGTGCAGTCGGTCCGCGAGCGCACCCACTGGAAGAGCCAGGAGATCCGGCCGCGCGATCCGGTGCTGCTCGGGCTCTGCCAGCAGATCGAGCTCGACGAGGCCATCGCCCGCGCCAAGGCCGAGCAGGCCAAGGGCGACGGCGGCAACAAGGCGGCCTGACGCCCGCGCCTCAGCTGCGCTCGGCACCCTCGCGGTCGCGGCGGCTTCCGTCGCGTTGCCGCCAGTAGCGGTCCGACAGCAGGCGGCGGTCGCCCTCGATCATGTCGGCGATCTCGCGCAGCGAGCTGGCAGCGCTGCTCGGCAGGGTGCCCGGGCGGACGAGCACCCGCACCTCGCTGGCCTCGAGCAGCTCATGGCGCAGGCCCACCGCATGCGGCGCCGTCTCGACGGTTCCGGGCTCGCTCTCGAAGCAGACGAACGGAGCCGGCTCGCGCCGGCTGTAGGCTTCCAGCAGGTCGCCACGGGCCGGCGCGCTGGCGCTGACCAGGCCGCGCGACAGGCTGGTGCGCTGCTCCCTGGGCAGGTTGTTGAACATCTGCCGGGCGTGCCGGAGCTGCTGCAGGGTGGTGCTGCGCAGCGCCCGGCGGATGCAGTGATGCAGGAGGCTGTCGGCGCCGAGCTCGCGGGCAACGACGGGCTGCAGGCTCTCGAGGAAGAGGCTGAGGCCGCGGCGTTCCCCCGGATAACGCTCCTCGTGCATGCGCCCCTGCCCCGACCTTGTGTGCGCCGATCTTAGCCCGTCACCCCGTCGTCACAATGGTCAAGGCGCAGGTCCGGCACGCCCCCGGGGACGACCCCGGAAAGGTCTTGATTATGAAAGGGTTAACGGCGGCACGCCTCAGCCGGCGGGGAGCAGGCGCTCGGCCAGCCGGGCCCAGTAGCTGACCCCGACCGGCAGGACCTCGTCGTTGAAGTCGTAGGTGGCGCTGTGCAGCACCCGCCCCTCGGCGGCGCCGCCGTTGCCCATCCAGATGTAGCTGCCCGGCCGCTCCTGCAGCATGTAGGCGAAGTCCTCGGCGCCCATCGACGGCAGGAGGTCGCGCTCGACATTGCGCTCGCCGACGATCTCGGCCGCCGCATCGGCGCCCAGGGCGGCCTCGCGGGCGTGGTTGACGGTCGCCGGATAGCCGCGGCGATAGGTCAGCGTCGCCTCGACGCCCTGGGCGGCGGCGATTCCGCTGACGATCTCGTGGAGCCGGCGCTCGATGAAGTCCTGCGTGTCGCCGCGGAAGGTACGCACCGTCCCCAGCATCGTCACCGACTCGGGGACGACGTTGAAGGTGTCGCCGCCCTGGAACTTGGTGATCGACACCACCGCCTGATCGGTCGGGCTGACCTGGCGAGAGACGATCGCCGAGGCCGCCTGCACGATCAGCGTCGCGGCGATGATCGGATCGCGGCCGAGATGCGGCTGCGCCGCATGGCAGCCGGCTCCCTTCACGTCGATCTGGAACTGGTCGGCCGCCGCCATCACCGGGCCGGTGCACATCCCGAAGCGGCCGGGCTCGAGCGTCGGCCAGTTGTGCAGGCCGTAGACCTGCTCGGCCGGGAACCGCTCGAACAGGCCATCGTCCATCATCTTGCGCGCCCCGCCGCGACCCTCCTCGGCAGGCTGGAAGATGAAGTAGATGGTGCCGTCGAACCGCCGGGTCTCGGCGAGGTAGCGGGCGGCCCCGAGCAGCATCGTGGTGTGCCCGTCATGGCCGCAGGCGTGCATCTTGCCGGGTACGGTCGAGGCGTGCGGCGCACCGGTCCGCTCGTGGATCGGCAGCGCGTCCATGTCGGCGCGCAGGCCGACGCTGCGCTTGCCGGAGCCGCCGCGCAGCACGCCGACGACGCCGGTCACGCCGAGGCCCGTGTGCACCTCGTCGAGCCCGAAGCTGCGCAGCTTCTCGGCGACGAAGGCCGCCGTCCGGACCTCCTCGTAGGCGAGCTCGGGATGGGCGTGCAGGTGCCGCCGCCAGGCGGTCAGCTCATCCTGGAACTCGGCGATGCGATTGATCACGGGCATGGGACGACCTCGGCCGGGAACGACGTCATCCTAAGCCCATGCGGCCGGGCCCGGAAAGAGAACCGGGCCCTTGCGGGCCCGGTCCCTACGAACGTCAGCGATGCGAGCCGCGAACGGCTCACATCTTGGCTTCGGCGTAGTTGCCGTCCTTGAACTCGTACCAGACGTAGGTCGACGAGGTCAGGTCGCCCTTGGCGTCGAACGACAGCGAGCCGATGACGGTGTCCCAGGGCTGGCTGCGCAGCGCCTCGGCGACCTTCTCGGGGTCGGTCGTGCCGGCCTTGGTGACGGCCTGCGCCCAGGCCTGGACCGCGGCGTAGGTCGACAGCGTGTAGCCTTCCGGCTCGTAGCCGCCGGCGCGGAACTCCTCGACCACCGCCTTCGCGGACGGCAGGTTGCGGGCCTCGGCAGCGTTGGTGAACATCGTGCCGTCGGCGGCCTTGCCGGCCAGGGTCGCGAACTCGAGGGTGTTCAGCGAGTCACCCGAGAGCAGCGGGGCGTTGAGGCCCTGCTCGCGGCTCTGCCGGACGATCAGCGCCGCCTCGGGGTGGTAGCCGCCGAAGTAGATCACGTCGACCTGGGCTTCCTTCAGCTTGGAGACCAGGGCGGTGTAGTCCTGCTCGCCGGCGGTGATGCCCTCGTAGAGGACCTCCTGCAGGCCGGCCTTGTTCATGTTCTCCTTGGTCAGGTCGGCGAGGCCCTTGCCGTAGGCCGACTTGTCGTGGACGACGGCGACCTTCTTGCCGGCGTACTTCTCGGCCAGCCACTTGCCGGCGAACTCGCCCTGCTGGTCGTCGCGACCGCAGGTGCGGAACACGGTGGTCCAGCCCTTGGCCGCCGCGTCCTCGGTGAACTTCGGGTTGGTCGAGGCCGGGGTGATCTGGAGGATGCCCTCCTCCTGGTAGACCGCCGAGGCCGGGATCGACGAGCCCGAGCAGAAGTGACCGGCGACGAAGGCGACGCCCTTGCTGGCGAGGTCGTTGGCGACGGCAACAGCCTGCTTCGGATCGCAGGCGTCGTCGCCGACCTCGAGGACCAGCTGCTTGCCCATCACGCCGCCGGCCTTGTTGATGTCGGCGACGGCCTTGGTGGCACCGTTCTTCATCTGGGCGCCGAACTCGGCGAGGTCGCCGGTGATCGGGCCGGCGGTGGCGATGATGATGTCCTCGGCCTTGGCCGAGGCGACACCGCCGAGCAGCGTGACGGCCGCCGCTGCGGCGAGCAGGGCCCTCTTCGTGAACTTCATGATTGCTCCTATCCCATGTGCGGTTCGTGGGCGCGGAACCCGGGTCCCGCGGTCGCTTCTCCGAGCGACCGACCGCGTCGCGCGCAATCTAGACAGGCTGTGACGGGGCTGCAACAGAGGGCGCTCATGCGGCGCCGCTCTTCTCCTTCCAGCCGAAGAGCCCGTCGGTCTCGTACAACCACGGGTATTGCGCCACCATCCGGCGCGCTCGCGCCATCCGCCAGGCGACGAAGGCCAGGGCGAGGATGACGATGGCGCTGACGAGGTAGCCGCCGACCGACAGCAGCGGCGCGCCGAACAGGCCATAGGTCAGGAAGCGGCAGCCGGCGGCCATCAGCAGCCCATAGGGAAGGTTCTGCCAGGCCGGCCGCCAGGTGTCGGCGATGGCCTGGCCCATCATGAAGGCGGCGCCACCGAACAGGATCACGGTGATGCCGAGGAAGACCGGCAGCGATTCGGGGAAGATGCCCATGGCTCGCCTCAGTGCCCGCCTTCGAGGTAGGCCGCCCGCACCTCGGGATCGGCCAGCAGCGCCGCACCGGTGCCGGACAGGGTGATCTGGCCGTTGACCAGCACGTAGCCGCGATGCGCCAGCTTCAGTGCGTGGTAGGCGTTCTGCTCGACCAGCAGCACGGTGACGCCCTGGCTGCGGTTGAGCTCGCGCACCACCTCGAAGATCTGCTTGACGATCAGCGGGGCCAGGCCCAGCGACGGCTCGTCGAGCAGCAGCAGGCGCGGCCGCGCCATCAGCGCCCGGCCGATCGCCAGCATCTGCTGCTCGCCGCCGGACAGCGTCCCGCCGCGCTGCGTCCGGCGCTCCTCGAGCCGCGGGAACAGCTTGAAGACCTTGGCCAGGTCCTCGTCGAAATGCCGGGGGTCGGTGTTGGCGGCACCCATTTGCAGGTTCTCGAACACGCTCATCCGCGGGAACACCCGCCGCCCCTCGGGCGAGTGGGCGATGCCGCGGCGCATGATCTCGAAGGTCGGCAGGGCGGTGATGTCCTGCCCGTCGAAGACGACCCGGCCGACCTTGGCCCGCGGATTGCCGCAGATGGTCATCAGCAGGGTCGACTTGCCGGCACCGTTGGCACCGATCAGGGTGACGATCTCGCCCGCCTCGACCTGCAGGCTGACGCCTTTCAGGGCCTCGATCGGGCCATAGAAAGAGCGGACGTTCTCGACATTCAGGACCATCGGCATGGCGGTCAGATCCTGCCCTGCTCGGCGAGATCGACCGCCACCTCGGGCGGCAGCGCGTCGTCCTCGGCCTCGCCGAGATAGGCCTTGATGACGTCCGGATTGGTGCGGATCTCCTGCGGCGTGCCCTCGGCGATCTTGCGGCCGTAGTCGAGCACGACGATCCAGTCCGAGATGCCCATGACGACGCTCATGTCGTGCTCGATCAGCAGGATGCCGATGCCGGTGCTCTGCCGGATCCACAGCAGCAGCTGGTTGAGCTGGTCGGACTCGCGGGCGTTGAGGCCGGCGGCCGGCTCGTCGAGGCAGAGCAGCACCGGGTCGGTGCACATCGCCCGGGCGATCTCCAGCCGGCGCTGGTCGCCGTAGGGCAGGCTGCCGGCCGGCTCGTCGGCCCGTGCGGTCAGCCCGATCCGCTCGAGCCAGCCCTTGGCGATCTCCACCGCCTCGGCCTCGGCATGGCGGTAGCGGCCCAGCCCGAACAGCCCGCCGACGGTCAGCTGCGAGGCCTTCATCAGCTTGTTGTGCTGGGCGACGATGAGATTCTCGAGCACCGACATGCCGCCGAACAGGCGGATGTTCTGGAAGGTGCGGGCAACCCGCGCCACCTGGGCGATGCGGTAGCCGTCGAGCTGCTCGAGCAGGAAGCTGCCGTGCGCCGCCTCGACCGCGAGCCGGCCGACGGTCGGCTTGTAGAAGCCGGTCAGGCAGTTGAAGACCGTGGTCTTGCCGGCGCCGTTGGGGCCGATGATGCTGGTGATGCGGCCCTGCCCGGCGACGAACGAGACGTCGTTGACGGCGACGATGCCGCCGAAGCGCATCGTCAGGTGCTCGACCTTGAGCAGCGGCCCGTTCATCGGCGGCCTCCGACCGGGTTGAGCCGGATCGTCGGGTCGCGATGCGCCAGCAGGCCGCCCGGCCGCCAGATCATGATCAGGACCATGCCGAGGCCGAAGGCGAGCATGCGGTAGTCCTTCAGCTCGCGGAAGAACTCCGGCACGCCGATGAGCACGAGCGCGGCCAGCACGACGCCGGTCTGGCTGCCGAGGCCGCCCAGCACGACGATGGCGAGGATCACCGCCGACTCGATGAAGACGAAGCTCTCCGGGCTGACGAAACCCTGCCGGGCGGCGAAGAACGAGCCGGCGAAGCCGGCGAACATCGCCCCGATCGCGAACGCCGACAGCTTGGTGTTGGTCGGGTTGATGCCCAGCGCCCGGCAGGCGATCTCGTCCTCGCGCAGGGCCTCCCAGGCCCGGCCCAGCGGCAGCTTGCGGATCCGCAGCGTGAACCAGTTGGTGATCAGGGCGAAGGCGAGGATCAGGAAGTAGAGGAACACCACGCGGTGGTAGGCGCTGTATTCGAGGCCGAAGAAGGTGTGGAAGGTGTGCGCCCCCTCCGGCGCGTTGCGCTCGAACGGCAGGCCGAAGAAGCTCGGCCGCTGGACGTCGTTGATGCCGTTGGGCCCACCGGTGAACCACCACCAGTTGATCAGCACGATGCGGATCATCTCGCCGAAGCCGAGGGTGACGATGGCGAGGTAGTCGCCGCGCAGGCGCAGCACCGGGAAGCCGAGGGTGATGCCGAACAGCGCCGCCAGGGCCCCGGCCAGCGGCAGGCACTCCCAGAAGCTGAGGCCCCAGCTCGTCGACAGCAGGGCGTAGGAGTAGGCGCCGACGGCGTAGAAGGCGACGTAGCCGAGGTCGAGCAGGCCGGCGAGGCCGACCACGATGTTCAGGCCCCAGCCCAGCATCACGTAGGTGATGACGAGGGTGAAGACGTCGACGATGCGGCGGTCGACGCCGGGCAGGAACGGCAGCAGGATGGCCACGATGCCGAGCACGGCGGCGACCAGCGGCAGGGCACGCTGGACGAGGCTGCGCTCGCCCGGCGCCGCGGCGGCCTGGGCGGGACGCCCGGCCTGGACGCGCAGGACGATCGCGCGCAGCGCGACCACGGCGGGGATCGCCAGCGCCGCCCAGTTCAGCGCCAGCGCGTCGAACGGCAGGATCGCGGCGAACGACGACTCCAGCCCGCCGGTGACCAGCGGCAGCAGCAGGACGGCGGCGACGACCAGCGCCAGCAGCAGCGGCATCGTCGTGTTGCCGAGCCGCAGGAAGCCCATGGCCGAGGCGCCGAGCGCCGCGGCGATGACCGCGAAGGCGACCGCTCCCGGGTGGAAGCGCAAGGTCAGCTCGCCGGTGCTGCTGACGGTCTCCACACCGACGATGCAGCAGGTCAGCAGGAAGGTGACGATGCCGGCGATGGCGGCCGAGCGCCAGACGGCGGCCGGGCTGTCGTCGCGGGACGGGGCGGAGGCGACGGTGACGGCGGCCATCGGCTCAGACCTTCTCGACCTCGGGCCGGCCGAGCAGCCCGGTGGGACGGAAGATCAGCACCAGCACGAGGATGCCGAAGGCCGCCACGTCCTTGTACTCGACCGTGAAGTAGCCCGACCAGAAGGCCTCGATCAGGCCGATCAGCAGGCCGCCCAGCATCGCCCCCGGGATCGAGCCGACGCCGCCCAGCACCGCCGCGGTGAACGCCTTGATGCCGGCCACGAAGCCCAGGTAGAAATCGATGATGCCGTAGTAGAGCGTCACCATCAGCCCGGCGACGGCGGCGAGCGAGGCGCCGATGACGAAGGTCGTCGAGATGGTCCGGTCGACGTCGATGCCGAGCAGGGCGGCCATCTTGCGGTCCTGCTCGCAGGCGCGCTGCGAGCGGCCGAGGGCGGTTCCCTTGATCAGCCAGGTGAAGCCGACCATCAGCGCGATGGTCGAGGCCCAGATGATCATCTGCATGTAGCTCAGCTGCACCGAGAAGCCGTCCTTCTCGGCGAGCGTGACGCCGCCGGAGATCACCGAGTGCAGCGGCTTGCCGCGCGCACCCTGGGTCAGCTGCACGAAGTTCTGGATGAAGATCGACATGCCGATCGCCGAGATCAGCGGCGCCAGGCGGGGGGCGTTGCGCAGCGGCCGGTAGGCGATCCGCTCGACCGACCAGCCGTAGGTGGCGGTGAGGATCACGGCGATGACCAGCACGATCAGCAGCGCCAGCGGCACCGAGGTGATGCCGGCGAGGCTGGTCAGCAGGGTGAACACGATCAGCGCGTGGAAGGCGCCGATCATGAAGATGTCGCCGTGCGCGAAGTTGATCATCCCGATGATGCCATAGACCATGCTGTAGCCGATGGCGATGAGGCCGTAGACGGCCCCGAGGGTGAGCCCGTTGATGAGCTGCTGCCAGAAATAGAGCATCGCGCGCTGGCGCTCCCGGCGTCCTGCGGGGCATGCGCGGCGCCACGGCACCGGCATCCTGGCACCCGCCGGCCGGCCGGGCGCCACCCCTCCCCCGCTCCTGTTGCAGCTTGTTGAGCAGATGCATCGCAGTCATGCAAGGCGAGCACGGCTGGGCGGGACAACAGGTTGCAGGGTACCGGCATGGAAAGCGGTTGCACGGCCCGGGGCCTCGCCTAGGTTCCGCGCATGATCGTGTGCGTCTGCAACGGGCTGTCCGACCGGCGGATCAGGGCCGCGGCGGCGAGCTATGCCGGCGACAGCATCGGCGGCCTCTACCGGGCGCTGGGCTGCCGCGTGCAGTGCGGCAAGTGCGTGCCGTTCGTCGCCGACATCGTCCGCGAGGTCCAGCCCGAGCGGCCCCTGAAGCCCGAGCCCGAAGCGGACGACGCGACCGACGCGGCGCCCGCCGCGGCCTGACCATTGACGACATGCCGGAAGGCGGCGAAGCCTGCCGGCACCTGCGGAACGGAGCCGACATGAGCATCGAGGGTACCCCCGAAGTCCTGGCCCTGCTGAACGACGCGCTGCGCAACGAGCTGACCGCGGTGCACCAGTTCCTCGGCCATGCCGAGCTCCTCGAGGACTGGGGCCTCACGAAGATGAGCGCGCACGAGCGCGAGGAGGCCGAGGAGGAGAAGGCGCACGCCAGCCTCATCGCGCAGCGCATCCTGCTGCTCGGCGGGCAGCCGGACTACAGCCAGGTCGGCCCGGTGGCGCTGGGCGCCGACGTCCGTGCCGTGCTCGAGAACGACCTCGCCCTCGAGAAGCGGGCCCGCGCAACCCTGGTCGACGGCATCCGCACCGCCGAGGGCGTGCACGACTATGTCAGCCGCAAGCTGTTCGCGCAGATCCTCGCCGACGAGGAGGCGCACGAGAACCACCTGCGCATCGAGCTCGAGCTGATCGGCCGCATCGGCTTGCCGAACTACATCCAGGCGCAGATGTGACCGTGGCGGCGCCCGGGGCGCCTCAGGGCGCGGCGATCTCCTTGACCCGGGCGACGTCCCAGCTGTCGACCAGCGCCACCATCGGCTCGGGCCCTGGCAGGCCGCGGCCCTCGATCATCAGCGTCACCTCGCCGCCGAGGTCGAGCATCAGCTGGCCGCTGCGGTCGGTGGCGTCGTAGGTCACCACCCCGTTCTCGCGGCCGACGCGGATCCGCCGCGCCCCGGGCTGGGCCGCCAGCATCTGCGGGTTCATCATCATCGCCGCCATGCCCTGCAGGAAGCCGCCGCCGGTCATCAGCCGCGCGTCCATGGCCCCGTCGCCGCCGTCCTGGCGGTAGCCGCGCTCGATCATGTTGCCGCCGAGAAAGCCGGTCGGGTCGCCGCCGCCGTCGGCGTCCTGCGCGGTCCAGCCCGCCGGCGCCGGCGGGAAGGTCTCCTTCAGCGCCGCCGCCAGCTTGCCGCGCAGCGCCTGCACCACGAACTCGAGCTCGCCGATCGCACCGGCGACGTCGCCCTGCTCGTAGTAGGTCCGCGCCTGGTCCAGCTGGTCGGTGACCTCGTCCGCCCGCAGCGGCCCGGTCGCCAAGGCCAGGCCCGCCAGCACCGCCACCCCGATCGCCCGCATCGCCATCCTCCGGCACGGACCGCCAACTGTCCCCGAGCGTCGGCCGCCCCGCGCCATCCTGTCAACCCGCCAACCCTTGCAACCCCGCCCGCCGGTCGCTAGATCACGGGCGCCCCGCGGAGGGATGCCGGAGCGGTCGATCGGGGCGGTCTCGAAAACCGTTGTGCCCAGCGATGGGTACCCAGGGTTCGAATCCCTGTCCCTCCGCCATTGATCTCCCTTAAGCCATTGAATTCATTCAGAA
>JAXMCM010000030.1:0-74051 GCA_046349355.1 Geminicoccaceae bacterium | reverse complement strand
CGATGTCGGCGTCGCGGCAGCCGGCGTTGACCACGACGAACAGGCCGTCGCGGGAGCGGGTGACGATCAGGTCGTCGAGGATGCCCCCGTCGGCGGCGGTGAAGGTCGTGTAGCGGGCGTTGCCCTCGGCAAGGCCGGCGATGTTGCCCGGCACGAGGCGCTCGAAGGCTTCCGCTGCGCCAGCCCCGTCGATGCGCACCTGGCCCATGTGCGAGACGTCGAACAGGCCGGCCTGCGCGCGGCACCAGAGGTGCTCCTGCAGGATGCCCTTCGGGTACTGGACCGGCATCTCCCAGCCGGCGAACTCGACCATGCGCCCGCCGAGCTCGCGGTGCAGGTCGACCAGCGGTGTGCGCTTCGTCTCGGGCACGCGGCGGAACTCCGACGGTTGCTGCGCGCCGGACCCCTGCCCGGCGTCAGCCCCCGCTGTCCCTGACCTGAGAGTTTCGGGAACCGGTGGTCCGGTCCCCTCCCCTTCGGTGGGGTGCTGCCGCACCCGCTCTCCAGCGTGCCATCTCCCCCCGGTCCTCGTTGCCTGAGAGTTTCCGGGGCGGTTGCTCCTTCGGCGCCGGCTTCCTCGCGGAAAACCGGTCTCTCCCGGGGGGATTGAACTGGCGGGCGCAGGGTAGCCGCTGGTCCCGCGGGGTCAAGCGGCACGGCGCCGCGGCGGGCGTTGGCAGCCGTGCGCCCGAAGCCTAGGCTGCCCGCGAGTGCGCATGGAGAGCCCCATGCCGAGGCCGATCCTGCCAGCGTTGTCGCTGCTCGCCCTGGCGCTGGCGTCGCTGCCGGCCCTTGCCGACTGCTTCGATTGCGACGCCGCCTACGATGCCTGCATCGCTGCCGATACCGATGGCGGCAACCGCTACAACTGCCTCGTCCATCGCGATTCCTGCGCCGCCAGCTGCCAGGGCGAGGGCGGCAGCGGCCGCTCGAACGTGCGCTACGGCGCCATTGCCCGGTCGGACAGCGGCACGCTCGGCGTGTCGAGCGGCCAGGGCAATGCCGACGCCGCCGCCGCCGCGGCCGTGCGCGACTGCCAGCTCAACGAGAACGCGATGGTCGCCTGCCCGATCGTCGTCCATTTCCACAACGCCTGCGGCGCCGTCGCCACCGGCACCGACGGCAGCTGGGGCTCGGACTGGGGCTACGATGCGGCCGAGGCGGGCGCCAAGGCCGTCGCCATCTGCCGCAGCTATGGCGGCCAGAACTGCGAGGTCGTCCGCTGGCAGTGCAGTGGCTGAGCCACGCTCGCGCCTTGCGGTAGACGGGTCTCCGGCCCGCCGTTAGGCTCCTCCTTCGGAAATCCGGCCATCAAGGTTGCCGGGTCCCAGAGGAGGCTGATGATGCTGAAGAAGCTGAAACTTCTGGCGTCCGGCGCCGTGCTGACGCTGGCCATGGGGCTGGCCTCGGCGGCCGAAGCCAGGACGTTCTACTGGATCTCGCACGGTTCGCCGGCCGACCCGGTGTGGACCTACTTCCTCGCCGGTGCCAAGCAGTGGGCGACCGACACCGGCAACACCGTCAACACCTCGTTCCACAGCGGCGACGTCGCCGCCCACCAGGAAGCGGTCCGCGCGGCGATCGCCGCCAAGGCCGACGGCATCGTCAGCAGCAGCCCCGATCCGGGCAGCCTCGTCGAGGTCGTCAAGGAGGCCAAGGCGGCCGGCATCCCGATCATCAACATCAACACGCCGGACCCGACCGCCGACTTCGACGCCTATGTCGGCGGCGATCTCGTCACCGTCGGCAAGAAGTGGGCGCAGTACCTGGTCGACAAGGGCCTGGTGAAGAGCGGCGACTTCGTCTGGCTGCCGGTCGAGGTCCCGGGTGCCACCTACGGCGTGCAGGAAGAGGAAGGCATCGCCACCGTCTTCAAGCCGCTCAACATCACCTGGGAGGTCACCGACAACACCCTCGACCAGGCCGAGGTGATCAACCGGATGAGCGACTACCTGACCGCCAACCGGGCCAAGATCAAGGCGATCATCGGCCTCGGCGACATGGTCACCGGCAGCATCAAGCGGGTGTTCGACCAGGTCGGCGTGAAGCCCGGCGAGATCCCGGTCGTCGGCTGGGGCAACTCGCTCGACACCACGGCCGAGGTGCTGGGCGGCTACGTCAACGCCGCGATGTGGCAGGATCCGCAGGCGACGAGCTATCTCGGCCTGTCGCTCGCCAACATGGCCGCCAGCGGCATCCCGCCCGGCTTCGACATCATCACCGGCGCCCTCTACGAGAAGGACACGGCGCAGGTCTACGACGACATCATGTCCGGCAAGTAGCCGGCCAGCGGGCGCCCGCCGCGACCCGGCGGGCGCCCGTGCCCTGTCCTCGCATGCCAGGCTCCCGACCGCCCCGGCAGGCCGTCACGCGGAACGACCGAAGCCCGTGGAAAACCGCACCCTCCTCCAGCGCCTGATCGCCAAGCCGGAGCTCGGCCCGGCCGTGCTGCTGGTCGTCGAGCTGGCCGTGTTCTACGCCATCAACCCCGACTTCCTGTCGGTCCTGAACATCAGCAACACGCTGGCCTTCACGGTCGAGCTCGGGCTCATCGCGCTGGCGATGACGCTGCTGATGACCTCGGGCGAGTTCGACCTCTCGGTCGGCTCGGTGTTCGGCTTCTCGGCCGTCATCATGTGGACGCTGTTCAACGCGGGCCTGACCTCGCTGGGCGTCGGCTTCCTCGTGGCCCTGCTGCTGGCGGCGCTGATCGGGCTGATCAACGGCTGGTTCGTCACCCGGCTGAAGATCCCGTCCTTCCTCGTCACCCTCGGCATGCTGCTCGTGGTGCGCGGCACCGCCCTCTACATCACCGACGGCTTTCCGCAGCGGACCTGGAGTGCCGAAGGCCAGCTGGTGGCCGAGATCCTCGTCGGCGACTTCTACATCGGCGGCATGCGCATCTACATGTCGCTGCTGTGGTTCGCGCTGGCCGCCATCGTCCTCGGCTACCTGCTGACCCAGACCAAGGCCGGCAACTGGATCCTCGCCTCGGGCGGCAACCCCAACGCCGCCCGGGCGCGCGGCGTCAACGTCGACCGCACCAAGATCCTGCTGTTCATGCTGACCTCGATGATGTCAGCGCTGGCCGGGGTCATCAGCTCGATCCGCACCTCGGCGGCCAACCCCAACAGCGGCACCGGCTACGAGCTCGAGGTGATCGCCATGGTGGTGATCGGCGGCACGGCGCTGACCGGCGGCCGCGGCACGATCATCGGCACCGTGCTGGGCGTCTTCATCCTGCGCGTCATGCGCAACGGCATCGTCCTGATCGGCGTGCCGGGGCTCGCCTACAACATCTTCATCGGTGCGATCATCCTCGGGATGATGGCGCTCCATTCGTGGCTCGATCGACGGCACCAGTCGGGGACCTGACCATGGCCCAAGCCCTCGTCCGGATGGAGCGCATCCGCAAGTCCTACGGTCCCGTCCAGGCCCTGCGCGAGGTGACCTTCGAGGTCCGCGAGCGCGAGATCGTGGGCCTGCTCGGCGACAACGGCGCCGGCAAGTCGACGCTGATCAAGATCCTCTCCGGGGCGATCACCGCCACCAGCGGCGACATCTACATCCGCGGCCGCAAGGTCGACATCCGCAGCACGACCGACGCCATCGCCAACGGCATCGAGACGATCTACCAGGACTCGGCCCTGGTCACGCAGCTGTCGATCGCCCGCAACCTGTTCCTCGGCCGCGAGCCGGTGAAGGGCCCGCGCTTCCTCAACCGCATGGACCACGACCTGATGAACCAGGTCGCCCGCGACCTGCTCAGGCGCGTCGGCATCACCAAGAACATCCCGCCCAGCACGCCGATCAGCTCGCTGTCCGGCGGCGAGCGCCAGTCGGTCGCCATCGCCCGCGCCATGCATTTCGACAGCGACCTGATCATCCTCGACGAGCCCACCAACAATCTCGGCGTCGCCGAGACCCAGGGCGTGCTCCGCTTCGTCCGCAACGCCCGCGACTCCGGCCATTCCTGCATCTTCATCGCCCACAACATCCACCACGTCTTCCAGGTGGTCGACCGCATCGTCGTGCTGCGCCGGGGCACCGTCGCCGCCGACGACATCGACCCGAAGACGACGAGCATCGAGGCGGTCGAGCGGGTGATCACCGGCATGGACGAGCCGGGCGCCCACGCCGCCTGAGGCCTTCTCGCGGCGCCGCCGATGGGCTAACCGGCGCGTTCTCCCGCCGACCTGCCGGAAGGACCCGCCATGCCGCATCCAGCCCTCGCCCCGGGCCACATCGCCGTCGTCACCGGCGCCGCGTCCGGCATCGGCCTCGCCGCCGCCCGCAGCTTCGCCGGGCTCGGCCTGAAGGTGGTTCTGGCCGATCTGCCCGGGGAAAAGCTGGAGGCCGCGGCCCGCGCGGTCGGCGGCACGGCGGTGGCGACCGACGTCAGCCGGCGCGACGAGGTCGAGCGGCTGGAGCGGACCGTCCGCGAGCGCTTCGGTGCCGTCCACGTCCTGATGAACAACGCCGGCGTGCAGCCCGGCAGCGGCGTCTTCGGGCCGGCCGGCGCCTGGGAGCGCGTGCTGGGCGTCAACCTGTGGGGCGTGATCCACGGCGTGCAGGCCTTCGTGCCCGGCATGGTCGAGGGCGGCCAGCCGGGCCTCGTCGTCAACACCGGCTCCAAGCAGGGCATCACCACGCCGCCCGGCGATCCCGCCTACAATGTCAGCAAGGCCGGGGTGAAGGTGCTGACCGAGGCGCTGCAGCACGAGCTGCGCGGCAGCGTCGGCGACCGCATCACGGCGCATCTGCTGATCCCGGGCTTCGTCTTCACGCCGCTCGCCGCCGGCGGCCGCACCGAGAAGCCGGACGCCGCCTGGACGCCGGAGCAGACCGTCGACTTCATGCTGGCGAGCCTCGAGCGCGGCGACTTCTACATCCTCTGCCCGGACAACGACGTGCCGCGGGCCCTCGACGAGCGGCGGATCCTGTGGGCGGCCGGCGACATCGTCGAGAACCGCCCGCCGCTGTCGCGCTGGCATCCGGACTTCGCCGAAGCCTTCAAGGCGTTCGCGGCCAGGCGTTGAGCCGCCGCCGGGCGGCATGGTAGCGGTCGATCCCGGGAATGGCCGGGCCGGGTGAACGGATGCGCGATCCCTACGAGGTGCTGGGCGTCGGCAAGGCGGCGACCGCCGACGAGATCCGCACGGCCTACCGCAAGCTCGCCAAGGCCAGCCATCCCGACCTGCATCCCGGCGACGCCGCGGCCGAGGCCCGCTTCAAGGAGATCGCGGCCGCCAACGAGATCCTGGGCGATCCGGACAAGCGCAAGCTGTTCGACGAGGGCAGGATCGACGCCAGCGGCGCCGAGCGGCCGCAGCGCGAGTACTACCGCGACTATGGCGACGCCGCCGACGGCAAGTACCGGCGGACCGAGGTCTATGGCGACGAGGCCGACGTCGAGACGATCTTCGCCGACCTGTTCGGGCGCGGCGGCGGTGGCCGCGTGCGGATGCGCGGGCCCGACGTCTCCTACACCATGGAGGTCGACCTGACCGACGTCGCCACCGGGGCGCGGCGGACGATCACCACGCCGGACGGCCGCACGCTCAACGTCACCATCCCGGTCGGCCTGCGCGACCGCCAGACGCTGCGGCTGAAGGGGCTGGGCGGTCCCGGCATCGGCGGCGGCGAGCCGGGCGACGCCTATGTCGAGATCCACCTCCGGCCGCACCCGGTGTTCGAGCGCAAGGACGACAACATCCACGTCAAGCTGCCGGTGTCGCTGGCCGAGGCGGTGCTCGGCGGCAAGGTGCCGGTGCCGACCGTGACCGGCACCGTGTCGCTGACCGTCCCGCCCGGCTCCAACACCGGCACGACGCTGCGCCTGCGCGGCAAGGGCATCCCGGCGCATGGCGACCAGCCGGCCGGCGACCAGTATGTCCGCCTCGAGGTCGTGCTGCCGAAGGAGCCGGACGAGTCCCTGAAGGCGTTTCTCGCCGGCTGGGCGACGGAGCATGGCTACGATCCCCGCGCGGAGCTGATGCGGATGGCCGGGCGATGAAGACGACCGAGCAGGTGCTCCTCGAGATCAGCACGGTGCAGGTCACCGAGCTGCAGGCCTGGGTCGCCGCCGACTGGGTCCGGCCGGAGCGCGCCGGCGACGAGCTTCGGTTCAGCGACACCGACGTGGCACGGGTTCGCCTTGTCCACGAGCTGCGCCACGACCTCGCCATCGACGACGAGACCATGCCGCTGCTGCTGTCGCTGCTCGACCAGCTCTACGACGCCCGCTACCGGCTGCGCGCGCTGCTCGAATCGTTGCAGGAAGAGCGGCCGGAGGTGCGCCGGCGCGTGCTCGCCCGCTATGCCCGGACGCTGGGCGCCGGCGGTGCTTGACCGGCCGGTGCCGACGCCGTAGCCGGGGAGAAGGCGCGGTCGGCGCGGGGGAGGCAGAAGCGATGGCCGAGGCGGAGACCTTTCCGCGCGATGCGCGGGGCGAATGGCGTCCGCCGGCGCTGATCACCACCCCGCCGATCTTCGTCTGGCCGCCGCGGCCCCTCGGCTTCCTGAAGTGGCTGCTCGGCTTCCCGGGCTACCTGCTGCCGTGGAACGCCATCTACATGGCGATCGCCACGCTGACCTGGCTGTTCCTGACGCCCGACATGGCGACGATGCAGACCTTCGAGCCGGGCTGGATCGCCTTCATCTTCCTGCGCAACACCGCCCTGCTCGTGCTGCTCACCGGGCTGTGGCATTTCCGGCTGTACATGCAGCAGGCGCAGGGGACGCGCTACAAGTACACCTCGCGCTGGCTCAGCAAGGGCAGCCGCACCTTCCTCTTCGGCAACCAGGTCTACGACAACATCTTCTGGAGCCTGATCAGCGGCGTGCCGATCTGGACGGCCTACGAGGTCGTCACGATGTGGGCCTTCGCCAACCACATCATCCCCTACGTCGACTGGGCCGAGCACCCGGTCTACTGCTTCGTCCTGCTGTGCGCGGTCGGCATGCTGCGCGAGTTCCACTTCTACTGGGTGCACCGCATCATCCACTGGCCGCCGCTCTACCGGACGGTCCACTACCTGCACCACAAGAACGTCAACATCGGCCCGTGGTCGGGCATCGCCATGCACCCGGTCGAGCACCTGCTCTACTTCTCCGGCGTGCTGTTCCACTGGGTGATCCCGTCGCACCCGCTGCACGCGATCTTCCACCTGCAGCATGCCGGGCTGACGCCGGCGCAGGGCCATCTCGGCTTCGACGAGATCGAGCTCGGCGGCAGCGCCAGGGCGCAGAACCACAACTTCATCCACTACCTGCACCACAAGTACTTCACCGTGAACTACGGCGGCGACGGGTCGATCCCGTTCGACAAGTGGTTCGGCAGCTTCCACGACGGCTCGGCCGAGGCCGATGCCAGGATGAAGTCGCGCCGGCAGAAGTGAGGCCCGGCAGCGCCGGGGAGGTTCGCCCTCTTCGCTCCCCGGCTGTCGGATCGATGACCAAAGCGCTTTAGCCTGAATAGCAGAAATCGACTTCAAGCATTCCATGCTTGTGAAGACGATCCCGCTTGCGACCGGCGGTCCGATAGACGACAATCGATTGGCGAAGTTCGAATCATAAGGGGGGCATCCATGTCACGGACTCGAGCTCGGCCTTCGCTCAAGTGGAAGATCGGCACGGCACTGTTGCTGACGTCTGCCGCCTTCGCGCTGCCGGTCCACGCCGAAGGCGTCCTGCAGGGGGAAACCCTCAGGGTCATCGGCCTCGGCGATCCGGTGTTCCAGGCCATGCAGGCGATGCAGGGCGAGATCGAACAGTTGGGCGGCGGCAAGTTCCAGCTCGACATCAAGGGCTTCGACGTCCTGCACCAGCAGGTGCTGCTGAACTCGCAGGCCGAGGTCTCGGCCTACGACCTGATCCCGGTCGACCTGCCGCAGTTCGGCGAATACAAGTCGATCCTCATGGATCTGACGCCGATGATCAAGGAGTCGGGCTACGACTTCAGCGACTTCCAGAAGGCGGGTTGGGAGGGTGCCCAGCAGGCCGGCATGCAGCTCGGCTTCCCGGTGCAGCCGCAGCCCGAGATCTTCGCCTATCGCAAGGACATCTTCGAGAAGCACGGGGTCAAGCCGCCCGAGACCGTCACCGAGATGCTCGAGGCGGCCAAGAAGCTGCACAACGCCGAGCCCGACATGGCCGGCATGTGCTGGAACGGGCAGCGCGGCACGCCGCTCGGCCAGGCGTTTATCCAGATCCTCGGCAGCTTCGGGCAGCCGCCGATCGACGAGCCGAAGAAGGGCGAGCACGACTTCGACATCTCCGACCTGAAGCCGGAGAACATGCATCCGCTGCTCGACACGCCGAAGGCGCTGCAGGTGGCACAGCTGATGAAGGACCTGGTGCCCTACTCGCCGCCCGGCGTGCTCAACATGGCCTGGGGCGACTCCTACAACACCATGGCCGCCGGCGGCTGCGCCATGGGCTACGTCTGGTCCGGCTACACTGGCACCTGGGAGAACGACCCGAACTCGCCGGCTCGCGGCAAGATGGCTTACATCCCGCATCCGCGCGGTCCCGACGTCGCGGTCAACCGCTCGCCGCTCGGCGGCTGGTATCTCGGCATTCCCAAGAACATCGATCCGGCCCGGCTCCAGCTCGCCTGGAACGCCCTCGTCTGGCTGAGCAGCGCGGAGATGATGGAGAAGTACACCCAGCACGGCGACTGCGTGGCACCGCGCGCCAGCGTCTCCAACAACCCGGCGGTCATCGAGCGCTGCCCGGCGGTGAAGGCGGTCAACGACTTCGCCACCGCCGGCCAGATCGTCGCCTGGCAGCGGCCGCCGATCCCGCAGATCCAGCTGATCTACGACACGCTCGGCACCGAGATGCACCAGATGCTGACCGGCAAGAAGACGCCCGAGGAAGCCGTCAAGGCGAGCCAGTCGATCGTCGACCGGCAGATGCGCAAGGACGGCGTCTACTGAGCCTGCTCCGACGATGATTTCGTGCCCCGGACCCTGCGGTCCGGGGCAGCATCCGTCCGCTGGGAGCATGGCGCCGTGAGAAAGTCGGGGCTGGGCTGGACCATCGCCTTCTTCATCGCGCCGGCGATGATCCTGCTCGTCTGCCTGAACGTGATTCCGTTCGTCTACGCGCTCTACATGAGCTTCTACAACTGGTCGCTGGCCAAGCCGGGGCCGCCCAACTTCCTCGGCTGGTTCAACTACGAGGACCTGCTGGTCAACGAGCGCTTCATCAACAGCCTGAAGGTTTCGGCCTCGTTCGTCGTGCTGGCGGTCAGCATCGAGCTGGTCCTCGGCCTGGCGCTCGCCTTCCTGTTCTCGGCCCGGGTCCGCGGCATGGCCACCTTGCGCAAGTGGTCGATCGCCCCGGTCATGGTGACGCCGCTCGTTGCCGGTCTCGTCTGGTTCTACATGTTCAACGAGACCTACGGCACGATCACCTGGTTCGCCTACGAGCTGGGCCTCGGCCGGGTGCCGTTCTTCACCGACGACCGGCTGGCCCTGCTCTGCATCGTGATCGCCGATGCGTGGCAGTGGACGCCGCTGGTGATGCTGATCCTGTTCGCGGCGCTGCAGGCGATCCCCGAATATGTCTACGAGGCGGGCCGCATGGACGGGCTCAGCGAGCGGCAGATGCTCCGCCGCATCACGCTGCCCCTGCTGCGGCCGGCGATCGTCGTCGTGCTGATCCTTCGGGTGACCGACTCCCTGCGCAACCTCGAGCTGGTCTTCATGATGACGCGCGGCGGTCCCGGCGGCGCCACCGAGACGCTGCCCTGGTACATCTACAGCACCGGCTTCGTGAACCAGGACCTGGGCTCGGCGGCGGCGATGGCCGTCGTCATGGTGATCATGGTCACCATCCTCAGCCAGTTCATGGTCCGCCAGCTGCGTTACCGGGAAGGCTAGCGGCGATGGCGCAGCCGACGGCCGCCGCCGGAACCCGACCGCACGCGCTGCGCGGCGCCCTGCTCCTGCTGCTCGCCGCAGCGTTCGTCGGCGCCTGCCTGTTCCCGTTCTACATCATGCTCACGACGGCGCTGAAGACGAGCGCCGAGATCGCCGCCTGGCCGCCCGTCTGGATCTTCACGCCGACCTTCAAGAACGTGCAGGACGCGCTGTTCGTCTCGGGCGGGCGCAGCGCCCTGTTCTTCGTCATGAACAGCCTCGTCGTCACCGCGGTCAGCACGGCGGCGGCACTGCTGCTCGGCTCGATGGCGGCCTACGGGCTCGCCCGCTTCCAGTTCCGCGGCTCGCGCGACGTTGCCTTCTTCATCCTCTCGACCCGGTTCGCGCCGGCGGTGGCCTTTGTCATCCCGGTCTACGTCATCGTCCAGTCTGTCGGGCTGCTCGACACCAGGCTGGCACTGATGATCATCTACACGGCTGCCAACATCCCCTTCGTCACCTGGATCCTGCGCGGCTTCTTCGCCGAGATCCCGAAGGAGATCGAGGAGGCAGCACTGGTCGACGGCTACTCGCACATCCAGATCTACTGGCGCGTCGCCCTGCCGCTGATCCGTCCCGGCCTGATCACCACTGCCATCCTGACCGCGGTCTTCGCCTGGAACGAGTTCCTGTTCGCGATGATCCTGACGCAAAACTCGGCGGCGACGCTGCCCGTCTACCTGTCGCAGTTCTCGGGCTCGACCTACGTCGTCTGGGACCAGTACATGGCCGTCGGCCTGATCGCCGTGCTGCCGATCCTGCTCGTCACCGTCTGGCTGCAGAAGCACCTCGTGCGGGGCATGACCTTCGGGGCCGTGCGCTGATGCCGGCGGTCGCGTTCCATGGCGTCGGCAAGCGCTACCCCGACGGCACCGTCGCCGTCAGCGACCTCGACCTCGCGATCGCCGATCGCGAATATGTCTGCCTGCTCGGGCCCTCGGGATGCGGCAAGTCCTCGACCCTGCGGATGCTGGCCGGGCTCGAGACGGTAAGCGACGGCGAGATCCGCCTCGACGGGCGCCGCATCAACGAGCTGCCGCCGCAGCAGCGCGACATGGCGATGGTCTTCGAGAACTACGCCCTCTATCCGCATCTCGACGTCTTCCACAACATCGCCATGCCGCTGGTCGCCCGGGACCGTCCCGCCGCGGAGATCGCCCGGCGGGTGGCGGCGGTCGCCGAGACGCTGCAGCTGTCGGCCCTGCTCAGGATGTACCCGTACCAGCTCTCGGGCGGGCAGCGGCAGCGGGTCTCGGTCGGGCGGGCGATCGTCCGCCAGCCCAGCATGTTCCTGCTCGACGAGCCGCTCGGCCACCTCGAGGCCTACCTGCGCGTCCAGCTCCGCGCCGAGATCCGCCGGCTGCACGAGAGCCTGGGCGCCACCACCGTGCACATCACCCACGACCAGGAGGAGGCCGCCGCCGTCTCGGACCGCATCGCGGTGATGGACGGGGGCCGGCTGCAGCAGGTCGGCTCGATTGTCGACTTGCTCGACGCCCCGGCCAACCTGTTCGTCGCCCGCTTCATCGGCAGCCCGCCGATCAACATCCTGCCGGCCGAGCTCGTTGACGGCCGTCATGGCCTCGGTGCCGGCGTGGCCGGAGCGGTGGTCCCGCTCCCGGCCGACCGCTGGGGCTGGCTGCGGCAGGCTGCGGTCGCCGGACCGCTCAGCCTGGGCATCAGGCCCGAGCACGTCGACCTGGACGCGACCGGTGGCGCAACCGGCCTGCCGGTCACGGTCGTCGAGCTCGAGCCGCAGGGCAGCGAGGCCGTGGCCATCGTCGACTCGGCCGCCGGCCGGCTGAGCGTCGTGGTCCCGTCGCACCGGGCACCCGCCCCCGGCACGACGGCGTTCGTCCGCCCGGACGGGGCCCGCGCGCACCTGTTCGACGCTTCCGGCGTCAGCCTCGCGGCGACGAACGGCCGATGAGCCAGATCGACTTCCGCAACATCCGCAAGGCTTACGGTCGCGTGCGCGTGTTCGAGGACATCTCGCTGAGCTGTCCGGCGCAGCGCTACATGTGCCTGCTGGGGCCCTCGGGCTGCGGCAAGACGACGTTGATGCGGATGGTCGCCGGCCTGGTCGAGCCCGACGCCGGGCAGATCCTGATCGGCGAGCGGCGCGTCGACGGGCTGGCGCCCTGGCAGCGCAACATCGGCCTCGCCTTCCAGAACTACGCGCTCTACCCGCACCTCGACGTCGCCGGCAATCTCGCCTTTCCGCTGCGCGCTCCGCACCGCCGCCGGCGCTACGGCCGCGCCGACATCGAGCAGCGCGTCCGCGAGGTCGCGCGGATGCTGCAGATCGAGCCACTGCTGGGGCGTTCCGTGAACCAGCTGTCCGGCGGCCAGCAGCAGCGCGTCGCCCTCGGTCGCTCGCTGATCTGCGAGCCCAGCGTGCTGCTGCTGGACGAGCCGATCGCCCATCTCGACGCCCGCCTGCGCTACGAGACCCGCGCCGAGCTCAAGCAGCTGCACCGCCGCGTCGGCACGACCACCATCCACGTCACCCACGACCAGCAGGAGGCGCTGGCCATCGCCGACCTCGTCGCCGTGATCAGGGACGGCAGGCTCGAGCAGCTGGGGCCGCCACTCGAGCTCTACGACAACCCGCGCAGCGCCTTCGTTGCCTCGTTCATCGGCGATCCGCCGATGAGCCTGCTTGCGGCGACGCTGGCAGGAGACGGTCTGGCCGCCGGGCTGCTCGTCGACGGCAAGGTCCTGCCGCTGCCGGTGCGACTGGCGCGCACAGCGGCGGCGGCACCGTCCGGCACGGTCGTCGTCGGGCTGCGCCCGGGCGATGTCGCCCTCGTCGAGGACAGCGGCGACGACGTCCTTCCGGCGACGGTCTACAGCCACGAGAACATCGGGCGGCAGCTCGAGCTGATGCTGTCGGTGGGCGGCAGCCTGGTCCGCTACCGCATGGAGCGGACGCGTCGCGTCGTGGTGGGCGAGCGCGTGACCCTTCGCCTGTCGCTCGACCGCGCCCGGCTGTTCGACGCCGCCAGCGGCGCCGCCTTGCCGGCGGCCTGAGCGCCGCGTCAGCTCCCGGCCAGCCCCTCGCAGCGCCAGACCTCGACCGTGCCCTTGCCCTTCACCGGCATCGGGCCGAGGGACCGGCCACGGGCCCGGCCGGCGAGGCGGCGCCAGACCTCGGCCGTGCAGTAGGTGCCGGGCGGCAGGCCGGCGGCGGCGAGGCGGGCGGCGACGTTCACCGTGTCGCCCCACAGGTCGAAGCTGTACTTGCTGGAGCCCAGCACCCCGCCGACCACCGGGCCGACGTGGATGGCGGTGCGGATCGTCCACGGCACCGGCAGGTAGCCGGCGGCATCGGCCATCGCCAGGGCGCAGCGCACCGCGGCGATCGCGGCGTCGGCCCGCGGCACCAGCAGGTTGCCCGTGGCGAAGAAGGCGTCGCCCACGGTCTTGATCTTCTCGAGCCCGTGCAGGTCGGCCAGGGCCTCGAACCACTCGACCAGGTCCTCGAGGTTGCGCACCGCCTCCTCGGCCGGGTGGCTGTCGCAGAAGGCGGTGAAGCCGACGACGTCGGCGAAGAGGATGACGACCTCGTCGAAGCGGCGCGGGCGGACGCGGTTGGTGGCCTTCAGCTCGTCGACGGCGGCCGCCGGCAGGATCGCCTGCAGCAGCTCGTCGGCCCGCGCCCGCTCCCGCTCGATCGCCAGGAGATGCGCCTGCTCGCGGTCGTGCAGCCGCTTGCGCTCGAGCCCGGCCGCAACCCGGGCGCGCAGCAGCACCGGCTCGACCGGCTTGGTCAGGCGGTCCTCGGCGCCCCTGGCGACGCAGTGGGCGACGAGGTCGAGATCGCCGAGTGCCGTGACGATGATCACCGGGATGTGCCGGAGGCCGGGGTCGGCCTTGATCCAGTCGAGGACCTCGATGCCGCCGCGGCCCGGCATCATGACGTCGAGCAGGACGAGGTCGTAGGCGCGGCGGCCCAGTGCGGCCACCGCGGCATCGCCGTCGCCGACCGCGTCGACGTCGCTCCAGCCTTCCCGCGCCAGCATGAAGACGAGGATCTCGCGGACGTCGGGATCGTCCTCGGCGACGAGGATCCGCCCGTTGACGAGGTCGCCTGCCCGCTGCCCTGACATGCCCGATACCCTAGCACGGCACCGCCGCGGCTGCCGCCACCCGCGTCAAGGCCACCGCCGGCTTGCGGTCAACATGCCGCACGGCGCTCACCAACGTGCCGCATCTGCGCGGCGACGCATCCGCCATTACACAATGGCCGATGGCGCGACCCGCAGGGGGGCGTGCGGACCGAGAAAAGGAGCGGGGGCCGATGAGTGCGGCAGCCTTCGAACGCATCCAGAGTAGTCCGAAGTTCAAGCAGCTCGTCGAATCGCGCGGGCGCATGGCGACGACTTTGTCGGTTGCCATGCTGGTCATCTACTTCGGCTTCATCCTGCTGGTCGCCTACGCGCCCGGCTTCCTCGGCACGCCGATCGGGTCGGGCGTCATGACGATCGGGATCCCGGTGGGCCTGTTCGTCATCGTCTCGGCCTTCGTGCTGACCGGCATCTACGTCAACAAGGCCAACGGCGAGTTCGACCGGCTGACGGCCGAGATCATGAAGGAGGTGAAGTGATGCGCCTCTCGCGCAGCCTCGCCTGGGGCTCCGGCGCGCTCGCCGCGCTGGCGCCGCTCGGGGCCATGGCCGCCGGCGCCCTCGAAGGGGCCGTCGAGCAGCAGGGCCTCAACATCGAAGCCATCGTGATGTTCCTGGTCTTCGTCCTGATGACCCTCGGCATCACCAAGTGGGCGGCGTCGCGGACCAAGTCGGCGGCCGACTTCTACGCTGCCGGCGGCGGCATCACCGGCTTCCAGAACGGCCTCGCCATCGCCGGCGACTACATGTCGGCGGCCTCCTTCCTCGGCATCTCGGGCCTGGTCTTCACCTCGGGCTTCGACGGCCTGATCTACTCGGTGGGCTGGCTGGTCGGCTGGCCGATCGTGCTGTTCCTGATCGCGGAGCGGCTGCGCAACCTCGGCAAGTACACCTTCGCCGACGTCGCCTCCTACCGCCTGCAGCAGACCCCGATCCGCACCCTGTCGGCGGTCGGCACCCTGGTCGTCGTGGCGTTCTACCTGATCGCCCAGATGGTCGGCGCCGGCAAGCTGATCCAGCTGCTGTTCGGCCTGCCCTACCTCTACGCCGTGATCCTCGTCGGCGTGCTGATGATCCTCTACGTCACCTTCGGCGGCATGCTCGCCACCACCTGGGTGCAGATCATCAAGGCCTGCATGCTGCTCGGCGGCGCCACCTTCATGGCGCTGGCGGTGCTCTGGCACTTCGGCTTCAGCCCCGAGGCGATGTTCAAGGCGGCGACCGAGGTCCATCCCAAGGCCGACGCGATCATGAAGCCCGGCTCGCTGGTCAGCGACCCGGTCTCGGCGATCTCGCTGGGCCTGGCGCTGATGTTCGGCACGGCCGGCCTGCCGCACATCCTGATGCGCTTCTTCACCGTCGCCGACGCCAAGGCGGCGCGCAAGTCGGTGTTCTACGCCACCGGCTTCATCGGCTACTTCTACATCCTCACCTTCATCATCGGCTTCGGCGCCATCACCTTCCTGATGGCCAACCCGGAGTTCTACAAGACCACGGTCGATGCGGCCGGTGCGGTGACCTACAACAAGCTCACCGACCTGGTCGGCGGCACCAACATGGCCGCGGTGCACCTCAGCAATGCGGTCGGCGGCTCGCTGTTCCTCGGCTTCATCTCGGCGGTGGCCTTCGCCACGATCCTCGCGGTCGTCGCCGGCCTCACCCTCGCCGGCGCCTCGGCGGTCAGCCATGACCTCTACGCCTCGGTGATCGCCAAGGGCCGCGCCACCGACGCCGACGAGATCCGGGTCTCCAAGGTCGCCACGGTGATCCTCGGCATCGTCGCCATCGTGCTCGGCTACCTGTTCGAGCAGCAGAACGTCGCGTTCATGGTCGGCCTCGCCTTCGCGATCGCCGCCAGCTGCAACTTCCCGGTCCTGCTGCTGTCGATGTACTGGTCGAAGCTGACCACCAAGGGCGCCTTCATCGGCGGCCTGCTGGGCCTGGTCAGCGCGGTGACGATGGTCGTCCTCAGCCCGAGCGTCTGGGTCAAGACGTTCGGCCACGAGACGGCGCTGTTCCCGTACGACAACCCGGCGCTGTTCTCGATGACCATCGCCTTCGTCGGGATCTGGCTGTTCTCGATGCTGGACCGGTCGCAGACCGCCCGGCGCGAGGCGGGCGCCTTCCCGGCGCAGTATGTCCGCTCGCAGACCGGCCTCGGTGCGGAGGGCGCGGCGTCGCACTGACGCTTCGCCCCACGGCCAAGGCCTGCGGCGCCCCGGGGAGCGATCCCCGGGGCGTCGGTCGTTCCGGGGCGGGGGACTGGTCCAGGGCCGTCGATCGCGCTATGCCGCCGGCATGACGACGCGCCCGAACCCGCTCAAGCTCAACCCGCTGCAATGCAAGACGCTGGTCCTGCTGCAGCAGCTCGCCCGCACGCCGCATTTCGCGGAACCACCGGCCGAGGACGGCTCGGTCACGGTCCGCGGCATGCCGCACGCCCACGGCGACCACTTCCACCTCGGCGACGCCATGGTCATGGCCCGCGACGCCACCGGCCTGTCGAACCCGGCGGTCTTCCAGGCGCTGTCGCGCAAGGGCCTGCTGCGGCCGAGCGGCGAGGGCTACCCGACGCTCACCGCCGAGGGCCTCGCCTACGACACCGGGATCGCCGACGAAGTCCTGCACCGCGGCGGCCACTGAGCCGCCGCACCGTCATCAGGCCCGCCGCCAGGTGACCACGGCGCGGGCCGCCTCGGCACCCGGGGCGAACGCCAGCTGCGGCGCCGTCTCGATGCACAGCCGGTCGCCGTCGAGGCGGAAGCGGCGCACCTGCTCGGTGCCGATCCAGCTCCTGTCCCAGGCGACCTCGACCGCGGTCACGAAGCGGTCACCCTCGACCCGGTAGCGGCCGGCATAGGCGAGGAACGGCCGCATTCCGGCGACAGCCGGCTCCGTGGCGGTCACGACCGAGATCAGCAGCCCCTCGCCGGTCAGCACGAGGTAGCCGCCCGGCCGCTCGCCGAAGACGGCGCGGCCGGCGCCGGTGACCGGATCGACGAGCTCGAAGGACTCGATCCGCCACGTCCCGGCCAGGGCCGGCGGGTCGTTCGCGGGCGGGGTGTGCATGCGGGTCCTCCTTCAGCGCAGCCGCGCGGCGAGGACGGCCGCCACGGCCAGCGCCACGCCGATGCCGGCGACGCAGGCGGCCCAGTCCCAGCGGTCGAAGACCTGGCCGAGGACGGCGCTGCCGACGAGGCCGCCCATGAAGTAGCAGGCGAGGTAGATGCCGCTGGCCGAGCCGCGGTCGGCGGTGGCGGCGCGGCTGACATGGCCGGTCGCCGTCGCCTGGGCGAAGAAGGTGCCGACGCCGACCAGCGCCAGCCCGGCCAGCACCGCCGGCAGGCTCGGCAGGAGCAGCAGCGGCAGGCCGAGCCCGGCCACCGCCATCGCCGCCCAGAAGGTCGGGCGCGTCCCGAACCGGGCGACCGCCCGGCCGGCCAGCGGCGTGGTCAGGATCGACGGCAGGAAGACGAGGTAGACGAAGCCCAGCTCCATCATGCCGAGGCCGATCGGCTCGCGCACCAGCACGAAGTTGACGAAGGTGAAGGTGCCGATGAAGGCGAACAGGATCAGGAAGCCGAGCGCGAAGCCGGTGCGCAGCGCCGGGTTGCGCACATGCGCGCCCCAGACCGCCAGCGCCGACGGCGGCATCGCCGTCACCGCGGCCATCGGCGGGGTGCGCCGCAGGGCCGTCCAGGCGAGCGCGGCGCCGGCGAGGTTGAGGGCGGCGAAGACGAGGAAGTTGCCGGCCAGCCCGACATGGTCGGCGACGCCGGCCGAGAGCAGCCGGCCGACCAGGTTGCTGGCGACGTTGCCGGTGATGTAGGCGGCGAAGGCGCTGGCCGAGTCGGCCGCACTGCAGCTCTCGGCAAGATAGGCCAGGGTCAGCGCGAAGGCGGCGGCCATGAGCAAGCCCTGGACGATGCGCAGGGCCGTGAAGGTGGCGAGGTCCGGTGCCACCGCCAGCGCCGCGGTCGGAAGCGCCAGCAGGGCGAGGCTGGCGGTGACCCCGAGGCGGCGCGGCAGGCGGCGGCTGAGGAACGCCACGCCGAGCCCGCTCAGCGCCATGCCCAGCGTGCTGGCGTTGACGGCAAGGCCCATGGCGGCCGGGCTGACCCCGTAATGCGCCACGAGGGCCGGGAGGATCGCCTGGGTCGCGAACAGGTCGACGACGGTCAGGAACGCCATCGTGCCGATGACGACGAGGCGGAGGAAGGCGGCGCCGCCCGCCGGGATCGGCAGGGCGGGCGCCATCGGGCTGACGGGGCTCGCGGGCATCGGGTCGGTCCGGCTGGCTCGGGGGCACCGGGGACGCGGCCGGCGAAGGGCCGCGTCCCCGTGGGCTGGAAAGGCCGCGCGGCCTCACATGACGTGCGGGTCGCCGTCGGTGTGCAGGAGGTCGGCCGACAGCAGGACCGCCGGGGTCGTGCCGGTGTTCTTCCACCAGTGCGAGGTCACGTGGGTCTCGGGTGCCACGTCGCCGGCGTTGTGGACGATCGGCACGGCGCAGGTGTCGGCGTACTCGGTGACCGTGCCGGAGACGACGTAGATGATCGCCGGGCGGTCGCCGTGGCTGTGCCAGGGCACCTCGCCGCCCGGCTGGATGACCAGCTGGCGCAGCCGGAACAGGCGGTCGTTGGCGCCGACGCGCTCGCGGCCGAGATCGACCGAGGCGAGCACGGTGTCGGTGACGTCCTTGGGCATCGTCGCCCCGGCCTGCTGGCCGGTTCCGGACGGTACCACCTTGTCGGCCGGGCATTCGCCGGCGGCGGCGACGCCGGCACCCAGCAGCAGGGCGAAGGCGGTCCCGGCCAGCAGGCGGCCGGTGCGACGGAGATCGTTGGCGAGCATGAGCGGTTTCCTTCGGTAGGCATCAGGCGCCCGGTGCCGGGCGCTGGAGCGACAATCGGGGAAGGCGCGTTCGCGGTGAAATGCCGATCCGCTCTGGTGATTCTAGCCTGCGGCTATGATCCGGCCGACGCCAATACTATGGCAAGACTTGCGGCTACTTGCTGTCGAGGACGACCGCGCCCTGCCAGTCGGCCGGCGGCGGCGCCAGGCGCCAGGCCGTGGCGCGCTCGAGCATGAGCCGGGCCGGGCCGTCGTCGGGTGCTGCCTCGAGCACCGCCGCGAAATCGCGGATCGCCTCGTCCCAGCGCCGCGCGCGCAGGGACCCGAGGCCGGCGGCATAGAGGGCAACCCAGGCGGGCGCGGCGCTCGCGTCGGCCATGCCGAGCAGCTCGTAGATCACCGTCGGCTGGCGGCGGCCGTAGACGGCGACGGCGTCGAGCTCACGGACGACGATGCCCGGCCCGCAGGCGTGGCGCGTGGCCTCGCCGACGATGATCCGTGTGCCGTAGAGCTTGTTGAGGCTCTCCAGCCGGCTGGCGACGTTCACCGCGTCGCCGATGGCGGTGTAGCTGAGGCGCTCGTCCGAGCCGATGTTGCCGACCAGCATCGACCCGGTGTTGATGCCGATGCGCACCTCCAGCCCGCTGGCGGCGTCGCCGAACGCCGCGCGGGCCATGGCGAGTCGGTCGCGGATGGCCAGCGCCGCGCGGCAGGCGTCGAGCGCGTGCGCCGGGTGCGGCAGCGGCGCTCCCCAGAACGCCATCACCGCATCGCCGATGAACTTGTCGACCGTGCCACGGTGCTCGACGACCGCCAGGGTCGCCAGCTCGAGATAGCGCGACAGCAGCGGCACCACATCCTCGCCGAGCTTTTCGGTGAGGGCGGTGAAGCCGGCGAGGTCGGTGAACAGCACGGTCAGCTCGCGGGCATCGAGGTCCGGCTTCGCCGGCACGCCCTGGGCCAGCAGCGTGCGGACCAGCTCGGCCGGTACGTACTTGCGGAACGAGCCCAGCCCCTGCCCCATCTGCATCAGCGCCGTCGAGAGCCCGTCGAGCTCGCGCAGGCGCGACGGGACCTGGCGCATGCGCTCGGGCTCGAACGCCTCGACATGGCGCAGCTGGCCCGCCACCTGGCGCAGCGGGCGGACGATGAGCCGGTGCGCCAGCAGCACGGCGACGCCGGCGACGATGGCCGTGAACACGCCGAGCATGACCAGCAGCAGGCGGGTGTTGCGCTCGATGTTGCCGAGGAAGTCGCGCTCGGGGATCGCCGTCGCCACCACCCAGCCCTGGAAGCCGAGGCGGGCGAGGTTGACGAAGTAGCCCTCGCCGCCGGCCGTCGTGCGCATCAGCAGCGTCGGCGGTGGCCGGTGCAGGTCGATGCCGCCCTCGGCGATGGCGGTGGCGATGGCGGCGAAGCGCGGCTCGCCGCCGCCGGCGAAGTCGGCGAGCCGGCGCATCCGGCCGGCCTCGGCCTCGGCGATCTCGGCGGGATCGGCCGACGCGACGATGACGCCGTCCGGGTCGAGCACGACGACCGTCCCCGAGGTGCCGATCTCGAGCGTCGCGAGGAAGGACGACAGCCGCGTCAGCGCGACGGTGGCGCCGACGACGCCGAGGTAGCGGCCGTACTGGACGAGGCGGGTCGCCACCGTCACCGACGGCTCGCTGCTGTCGGGAAAGTCGTGCGAGGCCACCCACACCGGCTCGCCGGGCTCGGTGGCGGCGGCGAACCAGGAGAGGCCGGCCACGCTGAACGACGACGGGGCGAAGCGGCGCTCGAGGAAGATCGCGTCGCCGGGCTCGACCGCGTAGTCGTCGGTGCGCAGCTGGCCGTCGCGCACCTCGGACATGCGGATGTGCTCGTCGTCGACCTTGCCGGCGCCGAAGTAGCGGCCGTCCGGCCAGCCGAACGACAGCCGGCTCACCGCCACCTGCGAGCGCAGCAGGGCCAGGAAGATGAACTCCCGATCGGCCTCGTCGTCCGGGCTGATCGCTCCTTGGGCGAGGATCGAGCGCAGCGCCTCGGCCAGGGCCGCGGTATTGCCGAGCAGGCCGGTCAGCTCGCGGCGGACCGAGTCGACGATCTCGCCGTTGAGCCGCTCGGCCACCTCGGTGACGTTGCGGCGTGCCGCGACCGACCAAGGCAGGTGGATCAGCGCCGCCGTCAGCAGCACCAGCAGCAGCACGAGCCCGGCCAGGGCCGTGCCGAGCGCCACCCGCAGCGGCGGTCGCGTCGGCATTGGCGGCTCAGAGATAGCGGCTGCGGATGTCGACGGTGGAATCCTGCCCGAGGCGGTCGAAGTGCTCGCGCAGCCAGCCGTCGGCCCGCTCCCAGCCGACATCGTGCAGGTGGGTCAGGAACTCCCAGTCCGGGTTGAGCTTCGAGGCGACGCCGAGGCCGCGCATGAAGCCGTCGCCCTCGATCGAGTGGATCAGCATGCGCTTGACGCTGCCGTCGCACAGCGCACCGTCGTCGATCAGGCGGGTGACGAAGGCGATCGCCCGCATCTCGCGCATCAGCGAGCTGTTGAACGAGATCTCGTTGATCCGGTTCATGATGTCCCGGGCGTCGCGCGGCACCTCCTCGCGCTCGATCGGGTTGATGTGGACGATGACGACGTCGCGCGACTGGCAGCCGTAGATCAGCGGGAACATGGCCGGATTGCCCATGTAGCCGCCATCCCAGTAGGCCTCGCCGTCGATCTCGACAGCCTGGAACAGGAACGGCAGGCAGCCCGAGGCCAGCACGGCGTCGACCGACAGCTCGGCGTTCTCGAAGATCTTGACCTTGCCGCTGCGGACATTGGTGGCCGACAGGAACAGCTTCACGGCGCTGCCGTGACGCAGCCGCTCGAAGTCGACGCATTCCTCGAGGATGCCGCGCAGCGGATGGTAGTTGCCCGGATTGAACTGGTAGGGCGACAGCAGCCGGGTGATCACGTCGAAGACGAGGAACGCCGGATTGTGCTTGAGGCTATGGTCGTGGGTCAGGTGATCCCAGGCGGTCGGCTGCAGCGGCGACAGCAGGGCGCCGTGGCTGACCCGTCGCCAGAAGTTGGCCAGCGCCTTGCGCGCCCCGTGCCGCCCGCCCTCGGTCAGGCCGTAGGCCAGCACGGCGGCGTTCATCGCCCCGGCGCTGGTGGCGCTGACGCCCTCGAAGGCGATCCGCTCGTCCTCGAGCAGGCGGTCGAGCACGCCCCAGGCGAAGGCGCCGTGGGCGCCGCCGCCCTGCAGGGCGAGGTTGACGGTGCGCACGGCCGCGTCGGCGGTCCGCACGGGCTCGCGATGCGTCGCGTCGGCTGCCGCAGCGGCGGGCCGCTCGAGCGTGGTGGCGCTGTCCATGGCGGGTCTCCTCGCGCGGGCCATCAGTGCGCGACCCAGCCGCCGTCGACCGGCAGGGCGGTGCCGGTGATCGAGGCGGCGAGATCGGAGCAGAGGAAGCCGACCAGCCCGCCGATCTCCTCGACGGTGGCGAAGCGCCGGTTCGGCTGGTTCACAAGCAGGACCTTCCGGATCACGTCCTCGCGGGGGATGTTGTGCGAGCGCGCCTGATCCGCGATCTGCTGCTCCACGAGGGGCGTCCAGACATAGCCCGGGCAGACGGCGTTGCAGGTGACGCCGTCCTCGGCGGCCTCGAGCGCCACCACCTTGGTGAGCCCGACGATGCCGTGCTTGGCCGCCACGTAGGCCGACTTGAACGGAGAGGCGACGAGGCCGTGGGCCGAGGCGATGTTGACGATGCGACCCCAGCGGCGGGCCTTCATGCCGCCGAGGACGGCGCGGGTGGCGTGGAACGCCGCCGACAGATTCAGGGCGAGGATCGCGTCCCAGCGGTCCGCCGGGAAGTCCTCGATCGGCGCCACGTGCTGGATGCCGGCGTTGTTGACGAGGATGTCGACCGGCCCGAGGCGGTCGGCGGCCAGCTCGACCATGCCGGCGACCTGGGCCGGATCGCGCAGGTCCGCCGCGGCGTAGAGCACCGGCACGCCATGCCGGTCGGCGAGGTCGGCGCGCGTCCGTTCGATCTCGGCCGGATCGCCCAGACCGTTGAGCAGCACGGCCGCGCCCTCGCCGGCCAGGGCCGCGGCGATGCCGAGGCCGATGCCGCTGGTCGAGCCGGTGACCACGGCGACGCGGTTGACGAGCTTGCGGTAGGGATCGGCGTTCGCCGCCGCCTGGAACAGCGTCTCGAGCATGGAAGGTCCCTCCCGGTGATCGGGGCTGGCGCGCCCGGCCGCACGGCCGGGTTCCTGATCGGGGAAGGTGCCGCCGTCGCGGCCGGCGCTGAAATGCCGGTTGCGCAGCGGATCGATAGGCGCGGGCTATCGGATCGCGTCGCGCGGGCGGACGCGGTGGCGAAGTTGCGGTATAGAGGTTCTACAGCTGAGCCTGAGGTTTGCTCAACTTCGAGGCGGACGACCCGGGTCGTTCCCCGCGGAAGGTGACGCCCCGATGGAGATGCAGCAGGTCCGTTACTTCGTGGCGCTGTGCGAGACGCTGAACTTCACGCGTGCCGCCGAGCGCTGCAACGTGAGCCAGCCGTCGCTGACGCGGGCGATCAAGCTGCTCGAGGACGAGCTCGGCGGGCCGCTGTTCCACCGCGAGCGCAACAACACCCATCTCACCGAGCTCGGCCGCCGCGTCGAGCCGCACCTGCGCGCTGCCGCGGCGAACAACGAGGAGGCGCGCCGCCAGGCCCGGGCCTTCGCCTCGCTGAGCGCGCCGGTCCTGCGCCTCGGCCTCGAGCGCCGCGTGGCGCTGGCGCCGCTGGCCGACCTGCTGCGCCGCTTCGCCGCGTCGTTCCCGGCGGCCGAGGTCGCGCTGCCGGTCGCCCCGCACGAGGACCTCATCGAGGCGCTGCGGCGCGGCGAGCTGGAGGCGGCGGTGGTGCCGCGCCCGGACGGCGAGCCCGACGACTTCCACTACCATCCGCTGCTCGAGGACGGCGTGCAGCTGGTGCTGCCGGAATCCCATCGGCTGGCGGCCGAGGAGGCCGTGGCGCTCGGCCAGCTGGCCGGCGAGACGATCGTCTGCGTCGAGCGCTGCCCTTACTGGGACGCGCTGCAGCGCAGCCTCGAGGAGGCCGGCGTGACCCTGCGGCCGCGCCTGGTCGTCGGCCGGGCCCAGTGGTTCCTCGACACCGTGCGCTCGGGCCTCGGCATCGGCCTCCTGTCGCGGCACCAGCCCCTGGGCCACGGGCTGGTCGGCCGGCCGCTGGAGATGCCGCCGGCGATGGGCAGCCTGGCGCTCGCGACCAAGCGCGGGCGGCTCTACTCGCCGCCGATCCGGGCCTTCGTCGAGCTGGCGCTGGCGCCGCGCCGGCTGGCCGGTCAGCTGCCGGCCTGACGCATCGATTCGAGGAAGGCCACGACGTGCTCGGGCGAGGCGCGCCGCGTCCAGTCGGCGTTGGCGTAGGCGAAGCGGATGATCCCGCCGGCGTCGACGATGTAGGTCGCCGGCACCGGCAGGGCCCAGGCGTCGACGCCCTGGCGCTCCGGCAGGTTCACGCCCAGCCGGTCGAGCATCGCGGCATTGGCGTCGCTGGTTTCCCAGCGCAGTCCGCAGAGACGGGCGTAGGCACTGTCCTGGTCGACCAGCAGCAGGAACCGTACCCCGCGCTCGACGATCGCCGTCTGCCGCACGAGCTCGGGCCGCTCGGGGCAGATGCCGACGACGAAGCCGCCCGCCGCCTCGATCGCCGGCCGGGCCCGTTCGACCAGGGCCAGCGCGACGTCGCAGTAGGGGCACCACGCCCCGCGGAAGAACCACAGGACCAGGGGTGCCCGCGCCAGCAGCTCGTCGCATCTGTGCAGCGTGCCGTCGACATCGGGCAGCGCGAGATCGGGCAGCATGTCGCCGACCTGCAGGCTGGTCTCGGCCAGCTGCAGCATCTGGAGGCGGGCGATCTCGTCCTCGAGCGTGCGGTTGTCGGCCGCGGACGAGACCTGCCGCACCAGCTCACGGCGCTTTGCCAGCTCGTCCTCGAGGGTCATACCTAGCCCCGATGCGGCGGGAGCCCTAGGGTTGCTCCCGATGCCGCGATGATGAACGAAGCCGCCGGTCGCGCCAATCCGCGTCGCGCCGCGGCAGCCCTGCAGATCGGCTCGCCAGAGGTGTCGACCGCATGGAGATGCAGCAGGTCCGCTACTTCGTGGCACTGGCGGAGACGCTCAACTTCACCCGTGCCGCCGAACGCTGCAACGTCAGCCAGCCGTCGCTGACCCGCGCCATCAAGCTGCTCGAGGACGAGTTCGGCGGGCCGCTGTTCCACCGCGAGCGCAACAACACCCATCTCACCGAGCTCGGCCGCATGGTGCGGCCCTACCTCGAGCATCTCTGGCACGAGATCGAGGCGGCCAAGTCCGCAGCGCGCAGCGCCGCGCGGATGGAGGACAGCGAGCTCAAGATCGGCCTGATGTGCACCATCGGGCCGGCCAAGCTGATCGACCTGATGCGGCGCTTCCACCTGAAGCATCAGGGCGTGCGCCTGCTGCTGACCGACGCCGGCGACCGCCGCCTGCTGGAGATGCTGCACGAGGGCAGTCTCGAGCTGGCGATCCTCGCCACGCCCTGGGCCGAGGACGAGCAGCTGCACTACCTGCCGCTGTTCACCGAGCCCTTTCTCGTGACCTTCGCACCCGGCCACCGCTTCGAGGCGATGAACGCGGTGCCGATGCGCGAGCTGCACGGCGAGACCTACCTCAACCGCGCCAACTGCGAGTACCTGCGCCAGATCGGCGACATGCTGGTCGAGCGCGGCGTCGCCATCAACGAGCCCTACAGCAGCGAGCGCGACGACTGGGTGATGGCCATGGTGGCGGCCGGCCTCGGCTTCAGCTTCACCCCGGAATGCGCCGTCGGCGCCTATGGCGTGCTGGCGCGGCCGCTGGTCGAGCCCGAGGTCACCCGGACGGTCAACCTGGTCACCGTCCGCGGCCGGCCGCACTCGGCCGCGGTCGGCGCCTTCGTCCGCGAGGTCATGCAGTGGCGGGCCAAGGGCTGCCCGCCCGGCGAGGCCGCCGCCTAGCCGAACCGTCAAGCCGCCTTGTCCCGGGCCGCGGCCGCCTCGAGCGGCGGCGGCTGGCTCTCGTGCAGGGCCCCGGTGATCAGCCGGGCACCGCGCTGCAGGGTGACGTAGCTCCACGCCCAGTCGATGGCGACGGCCAGCCGGTTGCGCCAGCCGATCAGGAACCAGACGTGGGCCACCGCCCACAGCAGCCAGGCGACGAAGCCGGTCAGCCGGATCCGGCCGAAATCGACCACCGCCGCCTTGCGGCCGATGGTGGCGAGGTTGCCGGCATGCCGGTAGCGGAACGGTCCGGGGTGGCGCCGCCCGCGCACCCGCGCGTCGATCAGCCGGCCGACATGGCGGCCCATCTGCTTGGCGGCCGGGGCGATGCCCGGCACCGGCCGTCCGTCCGGCCCGGCGACCAGGGCCGTGTCGCCGATGACGAACACGTCCTCGTGGCCGGCCACCGACAGGTCGGGCTCGACCCGGACGCGCCCGGCCCGGTCGGCCGGCACGCCCAGCCACTTCGCCGCCGGCGAGGCCATCACGCCCGCCGCCCAGACGATGGTCCGGCAGGCGATCACGTCGTCGCCGACGGTGACCGAGTCGGCGCCGCAATGCGTCACCGGCACGCCGCAGCGGACGTCGACGCCAAGCCGCTGGAGCGCGCGCGTGGCGTTGTCCGACAGGCTGTCCGGGAAGACGGGCAGGATCCGCGGTCCGGCCTCGACGAGGAGAACACGCGTCTCGGCCGGGTCGATGGCGCGGAAGTCCCGCGCCAGGGCGAAGCGGGCGAGCTCGCTGATCGCACCGGCCATCTCGACGCCGGTCGGGCCGCCGCCGATCACGACGAAGGTCAGCAGCGCCTGCCGCTGCGCCGGGTCGGCGGCCAGCTCGGCCTGCTCGAAGGCCAGCAGCAGGCGCTCGCGGATGTCGGTGGCATCGGCGATCTTCTTCAGGCCCGGCGCCACCTCTTCCCACTCCTCGTGGCCGAAGTAGGCGTGGCGCGCACCGGTGGCGAGGACGAGGCTGTCGTACGGGATGCGGCGATGCTCGACGATCACCTCGCGCCGCGCCGTGTCGACGCCCGAGACCCGGCCCATCTGGACGCGCACGTTGCGCTGCCGGCCGAAGATGCTGCGGATCGGCCAGGCGATGTGCGCCGGCGACAGCGCCGCCGTCGCCACCTGGTAGAGCAGCGGCTGGAACAGGTGGTAGTTGCGGCGGTCGACGAGCGTGATGTCGACCGGCGAGCGGGCCAGCGCCCGGGTCGCCTCCAGCCCGCCGAAGCCGGCACCGACGATGACGATGTGGGGTCGCTGGCGAGCGGGTCGCGCATCGGTTGACATGGCCGTCTCCGGCAGTTCGCAGGGTCTCAGGCTGCAGCCTGCCAGCACCGGGCCGGGTTCCGGAAATCGCCGTCCCGCATCGTTCCGATAGCCAACCGGCATTTTCCCGCGGCCGGTCCGCCGGGGCATCGTCCTCCCGTCGGCCGGGCTGCCTAGCAGCGCCTGGCCACAGCAACCCAACGGGAGCCTCTCCGATGAAGCCTTCGACCCTCGTCCTCGCCGCCACGCTCGCCGGCGCGCTGGCCTCGCCGCTGGCCGCCTTCGCGCAGAGCGGTCCGGCGCCCAAGCCCGACTACAAGTTCGAGAAGTGCTTCGGCATCGTGAAGGCCGGCCACAACGACTGCCAGACCGCCGCCAGCTCCTGCGCCGGCACCTCCAAGCGCGACATGCAGGGCGACGCCTGGGTGTACCTGCCGGCCGGCAGCTGCGGGAAGATCGCCGGCGGCTCGCTCGAGCCCAAGAAGGCCTGAGCCACGATCGCAACCCCCGACCGGGCGGAGGCCCTCATGGTCAGCATCAGCCGCACCTTCTCCGGACTGCCCGTGCGCGCCGGAATCGGGCTTCGCAGCCCGCATGCGGACGACCTCGAGGCGCTCCGCCCGGCGGTGGGTTTTCTCGAGATCCATGCCGAGAACCACATGGCCGGCGGGGCCGCGCGCCGGCGCCTCGACCGCATCCGCCGTGACTGGCCGGTGTCGGTGCACGGCGTCGGGCTGTCGCTCGGCAGCGCCGGCCGGCTCGATCCCGAGCACCTCGATCGCCTGGCCGGGCTCGTCGCCAGGCTCGAGCCGATGCTCGTCTCCGAGCACCTGAGCTTCGCCTCCGCCGACGGCGTCTACAGCAACAGCCTTCTGCCGCTGCCGTACGACGCGGTAACGCTCGAAGTCTTCGCCGCCCACGTCCGCGAGCTGCAGGACCGCCTGCGCCGCCGGGTGCTGATCGAGAACCCGTCGGCCTACCTGCGCTTCCGCGGCGCCGCCATGGACGAGGCCGAGTTCCTCTCGGAGCTCGTCCGCCGCTCCGGCTGCGGCCTCCTGTGCGACGTCAACAACATCCACGTCACCACCACCAACCTCGGCGGCGACGCGGTTCGCTGGCTTGATGCGCTGCCGGCCGGAGCGGTCGGCGAGATTCACCTGGCCGGCCACCATTGCGACACCTCGGCCGGCGTGCCGCTGCTCATCGACGACCACGGTTCGCCGGTCGCCGAGCCGGTCTGGGCGCTCTACGCCCACGCCGTGCGCCGCTTTCCGCAGGCGGCGACGCTGGTCGAGTGGGACAGCGAGCTGCCGGCGCTGCCGGTGCTCGTCGACGAGGCCGCCAAGGCCGACTGGCAGCGGGCCTGGGCCCTCGGGGAGGTGCGCCATGCCGTCGCTGCCTGACCTCCAGCGCGACCTCGTCGCCAGCCTGTCGGGACGGGTCAGCCCGGCCCTGCTCGCCATGGTCGAGCCCGACGGCCTCGATCCGGCGGATCGGCTGCAGGTCTACGCCAACCACTTCCGTCTCAGCCTGGTCGAGGCGCTGGGTGCCACCTTCCCGGTCGTCCGCCGGCTGCTCGGCGAGGACTGCTTCGGCCAGGTCGCCCGGCGCTTCGCCCGGACCTGGCCGCCGCGCACGCCGCGCCTGGTCGCCTGGGGCGGCTGTTTCCCGAGCTTCCTCGCGACGCAGCCGCAGCTCGCCGGCCTGCCCTGGCTGCGCGACGTGGCGCGGCTCGAATGGGCGCTCAACGAGGCCCGCCATGCCGACGATCCGCCGCCGGCCGGCCGGCTCGAGCCGGACATGCTGGGCGATCCGGCCCGGCTCGCCTTCGCCACGGCACCCTGCGTCCGCTTCGTCGCCTCGCGCTGGCCGGTCGACCAGATCTGGCGCGCCAACCAGGGCGATGACCGGGGTGAGCCCCTGCCCCTCGAGGCCCGCGGCGCCCGTCTGCTCGTGCTGCGCGACGCCGACGACGAGGTCGGCTGGCTGCCGCTGCCGCATGGCGCCTTCGTCTTCGCCCGGGCCGTCGCCGCCGGCCACAGCCTCGCCGTCGCCGCCGACATGGGCACGGCCGCCGACGCGGCCTTCGCACCGGTCCCGCTGCTCCAGGCGCTCCTCGCCCACGGCGTCATCGTCGACGCCGTCGTCCTCCCCGCAGCCGAAAGGATGCCGTCATGATGACGATGACCCGTTCGCCCGCCGCCGCCTCGCCGCTCGCCGCCGCGACGGCGCACTACGCCACCGCCACGCGCTGGCTGGGGCTCGTCCCGCAGTCGCTGATGCTGCTCCTGTTGCGCATCGGCGTGGCCATGGTCTTCTGGAAGTCCGGCATGACCAAGATCGAGAGCTGGGAGTCGACGGTCTTCCTGTTCGCCGAGGAATACCGCGTGCCGCTGCTGCCGCCCGAGATCGCCGCCTACCTGGGGACGGCCGTCGAGCTCGGCGGCTCGGTCGCCCTGATCCTCGGCTTCGCCACCCGCTTCGCCGCCCTGGCCCTGATCGGCCTCGTCGCCGTGATCCAGCTCTTCGTCTATCCGGCGCTGTGGACCGACCACATCTTCTGGTTCGCGGCCCTGCTGATCCTGCTGGCGCGCGGTGCCGGCCTCCTCTCGATCGACGCGCTGATCGCCCGGTTCGCCGGCCATCGGGAGACCTAGATCCGGCTGCGACCGCGTCGCCGCCTTGGCGCCCATGCCCCGATGATGCATCGTCGCATCGTTGCGGGCATGGTGCGGCGACAAGGGCGATCGCGCCGGTTGCCGGCCGAAACCGACGAGGCGACGTGATGCTGCGGCGGCTTGCCGTTCTATTCTTCCTCGCCCTGGCCGCCTGCGGCCCGCGGACGAGTACCGAGCATGCCGCGATGACGCCGATCGACCCGACCCGCACCGAGCGGACGGGGACCTCGAACGACTACCTGATCTGCCCGCCCCAGGCCTGCGTCGCGGTGGCCGACGCGGCGCCGCCGGTGTTCCGCGCCACCCCGCAGCAGGTTCTCGACGCCTGGCAGGCGGTGATCATGGCGGCACCGCGCACCCGCATCGTCGGCGGCGACGCCGCCGCCAACCTGCTGATGGCGGAGCAGCAGTCGCTGGTGTTCCGCTTCGTCGACCGGATCTCGGTCAAGGCCCTGCCGCTGGCCGACGGCACCGCGACCTATGCCGCCTACAGCCGCAGCCTCGTCGGCCGCTACGATCTGGGGGTCAACCGGCGGCGGCTGGAAGGCTGGGCCGCCGAGGTCGACCGCCGCCTCGGCGGAACCGGGAACCCCGCTTGACAGGTCGGTGACGCCCCTCGACGGTGGAGACACCAAGCGGTCCGCGGGGGCCGCCTCTAGGTCGAGGGAGATCCGGATGCGAACCAAGATCGGCCTGCTCGCCACGGCGGCGGTGCTGGCGCTGGGCCTGGCCAGAGCCGACGCGGCCACCCCCAAGGACGGCCTCGTCATCGCCTGGCAGATCGACGACATGATCTCGCTGGACCCGGCCGAGGTCTTCGAGTTCTCGGCGGCCGAGTACCAGGCCCAGGTCTACGACCGGCTGGTCACCTATCCGCCCGACGACGTCTCGAAGATCCAGGGCCACGTCGCCGAGAGCTGGTCGGTTTCCGACGACGGCCAGACCTTCACCTTCAAGATCCGCGACGGGATCAAGTTCCACTCCGGCAACCCGCTGACCGCGGGCGACGTCGCCTACTCGATGCAGCGCGTCGTCAAGCTCAACAAGTCGCCCGGCTTCATCCTGACCCAGTTCGGCTTCTCGCCGGAGAACGTCGACGCGACGATCACCGCGCCCGACGACCGGACGCTGGTGCTGAAGACCGACAAGCCCTACGCGCCGACCTTCCTGCTCTACTGCCTGACCGCCGGCGTCGGCTCGGTCGTCGACAGCAAGCTGCTCAAGGAGCACGAGAAGGGCGGCGACTTCGGCTACGAGTGGCTGAAGACCAACTCGGCCGGCTCGGGCCCATACAAGCTGCGCGCCTGGAAGGCCAACGAGAGCTTCGCGATCGACGCCAACGACGGCTACTGGCTGGGCGCGCCGAACTTCAAGCGCGTCATCGTCCGCCACGTGCCCGAGCCGGCGACGCAGCGCCTGCTGCTCGAGAAGGGCGACGTCGACATCGCCCGCAACCTGACGCCCGAGGACATCAAGGCGCTGGCGAACAACGACAACATCTCGATCGACCGGGCGCCGAAGGGGGCGCTGTGGTACCTCGGCCTGAACCAGAAGAACGAGTTCCTGTCCAAGCCCGAGGTCCGCGAGGCGCTCAAGTACCTCGTCGACTACAACGCCATCGTCGACACCATCCTCGCCGGCAAGGCCAAGGCGCACCAGGCGTTCCTGCCCGAGGGCTTCCTCGGCGCGGTCAACGACACGCCGTACTCGCTCGACGTCGCCAAGGCCAAGGAGCTGCTGGCCAAGGCCGGCCTGCCGAACGGCTTCAAGGTGACGATGGACACCCGCAACACCTCGCCGACCAAGGACATGGCGCAGGCGATCCAGGCGACGTGGGCGCAGGCCGGCGTGCAGGTCGAGATCATCCCGGCCGACAACAAGCAGACGCTGACCAAGTACCGGGCGCGCCAGCACGACATCTACATCGGCCAGTGGGGCCCGGACTACCAGGACCCGCACACCAACGCCCAGACCTACGCGGCCAACTACGACAACGCCAGCGAGGATCCCAAGGGCGGCAAGACGCTGGCCTGGCGCAACGCCTGGGACATCCCCGAGATGACCAAGGTCACCGACGCCGCGGTGCTCGAGCGCGATGCCGCCAAGCGTGCCGAGACCTACAAGAACCTCCAGATCGAGCACATGAAGGTGTCGCCCTTCGTGATCATCGCCCAGGAGGTCGAGGTCATCGCCTCGCGCGACATCGTCAAGGGCATGATCTGGGGCCCGAGCTTCGACGACAACAAGTACTGGAAGGGCTACAAGGAAGAGCAGTAGCCAGCAGGGGCGCGCGATGGGGAACACTCCGCTCGCGCGCAACCTCGGGAGGGCGATGCGTCTGCTGCTGACGCTCGCCCTCACCTTCCTCGGGCTGCTCCTCGTCACCTTCCTGATCGCCCGGGTCGTGCCGATCGACCCGGTGCTCGCCGTCGTCGGCGACCGCGCCTCGCCCGAGGTCTACGCCAAGGCCAAGGTCGAGCTCGGCCTCGACCAGCCGCTGTGGTGGCAGTTCGGCGTCTATGTCGGCAAGGTGCTGCAGGGCGACTTCGGCAAGAGCGTGCTGACGTCGAACCTCGTCCTCGACGACATCGCCCGGTTCTTCCCGGCGACGCTCGAGCTGGCCACCATCGCCATCATCATCGGCGTGATCTTCGGCATCCCGGCCGGAGTCCTCGCCGCCGTCCACCAGGACGGCTGGTTCGACCGCACCGTCCGGGTGCTGGGCCTGATCGGCTACTCGGTACCGATCTTCTGGCTGGGCCTGGTCGGCCTGCTGATCTTCTATTCCAAGCTCGGCTGGGTCGAGGGTCCGGGCCGGCTCGACGTCTTCTACGAGGACATCGTCCCGACCGTCACCGGCGTGGTGCTCATCGACTCGGCCATCGCCGGCGACTGGGAGGTGTTCCGCAACGCCCTGTCGCACATCATCCTGCCGGCCGCCCTGCTCGGCTACTTCTCGCTCGCCTACATCGCCCGGATGACCCGCAGCTTCATGCTCGAGCAGATGCGCCAGGAGTACATCACCACGGCGCGGGTCAAGGGCGTGCCCGAGTGGCAGGTGATCTGGCGGCACGCGCTGGGCAACACCGCGGTCCCGCTGATCACCGTCATCGCCTTCTCCTACGGCTACCTGCTCGAGGGCTCGGTGCTGACCGAGACGGTGTTCGCCTGGCCGGGCCTCGGCCGCTACATCACCAACTCGCTGCTCAACGCCGACATGAACGCCGTGCTCGGCGGCACCATCGTCGTCGGCTGCGTCTTCATCGGCCTCAACCTGCTCTCCGACATCCTCTACCGGCTGATGGACCCGCGCGCCCGATGAGCACCACCCGCGCCTGGCTGCTCGCCGACTCGCCGACCTCGCGCAACCAGGCGAGGCTGGGCCGGGCCTACCTGGCGTGGCTCGCCTTCCGCGGCAATCCGCTGGCGATGACCGGCCTCCTGATCGTCGTCGCCCTGCTGCTGGTGGCCGCTTTCGCTCCCTGGATCGCCAACCACGACCCGATCGCGCAGGACCTCAACCAGCGCCTGCTGCCGCCCTCGGCCGAGTACTGGCTCGGCACCGACGAGCTCGGCCGCGACATCTACTCGCGCATCGTCTGGGGCTCGCGGCTGACCCTGATGGTCGTGCTGCTGGTGGCGATCAGCGTCGGCCCGCTGGGCCTGCTGGTCGGGACCATCGCCGGCTATGCCGGCGGCTGGCTCGACACCGTGCTGATGCGCACCACCGACGTCTTCCTCGCCTTCCCGCGCCTGATCCTGGCGCTGGCCTTCGTGGCGGCGCTGGGCCCGGGCATCGAGAACGCGATCATCGCCATCGCCATCACGCTCTGGCCGCCCTACGCGCGCCTCGCCCGGGCCGAGACCCTGACCATCCGCAACAGCGACTTCATCGCCGCCGCCCGGATGCAGGGCGCCTCGCCGGTGCGCATCGTGCTGGGCCACATCGTGCCGCTGTGCGTGAGCTCGATGATCGTCCGCCTGACCCTCGACATGGCCGGCATCATCCTGACCGCCGCCGGCCTCGGCTTCCTCGGCCTCGGCGCCCAGCCGCCGGCGCCGGAATGGGGGGCGATGATCTCGTCCGGCCGCAGCTACCTGCTCGACCAGTGGTGGGTCGCTACGATGCCGGGCATCGCCATCTTCATCGTCAGCCTCGGCTTCAACCTGCTGGGCGACGGCCTGCGCGACGTGCTCGACCCGAAGCAGCGCTGAGCGGCGCGCTCAGTCGGCGTTGACGATGTTGAAGTCGCGCAGCTCGTCGCGCGACAGCGCCTTCCAGGTCGCGTTCGGGATGTCGGCGAACTCGGTGAGGAAGCGCAGCGACAGCGACATCTCGGTCAGGTAGCGGGCGATGCTGGCCGCCACCTTGGCCGAGTCCTGCTGGATGTTCTGGATCTCCTCGGTCAGCGCGGCGAGCGTTTCCTTCTCGACGTCGGCCGGATTGTCCGGGTGCTCGGCGTTGTAGGCCTCCACCTGGGCCCGCACGTCGTCCATCGTCGCCTTGACGTATTGCGGCGCATTGTTGGCGAACATGTGCACGCCGAAGACGCCGCCCGGCTCGATGAAGCGGACGACACCGCCCATGAAGATGAAGTTGCAGGCGCTGATGCAGTAGTCGTCGCGGCGGACCCGGGTGGTCAGGCCGGCGCCGCGGATGATCCGGCCGATCTGCAGGCCCTCGTCGAGGACGCCGCCCGGCGAGTAGAGCCAGACTTCCTCGACCGGACCGACCTCGTCCAGCGCCGCCCGGAACCGCTCCGAATCGCCGACGTCGATGCCGCCCCAGACATAGAGGTACGACCGCTTGCCCTTCCTGATCTGGCTGAACTGCAGCCGGTCGACGCTGACGTCGTCCTCCGACTGCGGCGGCGGGACGAAGACCGGCGCATCGTCGACGACCTGCCGCTGGCCGGCGGCGGCCGGCCCCGCCAGCAGCAGGCCCGCCAGCAGGAGCGGCCGGATGCCCCGCCTCATGCCGAGACCGCCTGCCACTCGCCCTCGCCGCTGCGGCAGTAGCGCGAGTTCTGCACGACCTCCTGGCCCTTGATGTAGGCCACCTCGCGGACCGTCCGGCACTCGGCGCCGTCGGTCTTCTTCTCGACCTCGGTCACCGTCGCCGAGCCGCTGGCGCCGCTGCCGTGCGCCGACTTCCAGGTCGAGGCCTTGGCCTTGACCGGCCGGCTCGAGCCGGCCTGCGGCGGCTTCACCGGCACGGCGAGGGCGCGCTCGGTAGCCGTCGCCGCCTGCTGCTGGTCCTGCGCGTCGAGCTGCCGGCCGATGGCGCTGCCGACGAAGTAGCCGACGGCGCTGCAGGCCGCCGCCGGCAGCACGGTGCCCAGCGTGTTGTTGAAGATGGCGCTGCCGGCGACGCCGCAGGCGATGGCGCCGATGCTGGCGCCGACCGCGGCACCGGTCTGCTCCCTGTTCTCGCAGCCGGTCAGGATGACCAGTCCGGCGGCCAGGACGGTCGCCACTTGCCGAGCCCCGCGCATGCCATGTCCTCCCGACCGGACGCACGCGAGGCCTGGACGTCGGGCCTGACGGCGAACGGACGAACCGGAGTCGAGTCCGGCACCAGTCTAGCTTCGGCGACGGCGCGACGGTACCGGTAGCTTCGGAGTGGCGTGGCCTCAGCTCATCCGGCTTGTGAGAAAGCCGGCGATCTCGCCCAGCGCTTCTTCCGATTCCGGCACGAAGGGCGCCAGATACTGGGCGTGGCTCTGGCCCTCGAACACCTGCAGCGCGGCATCGACCCCGGCACGGCGCAGCTTGCGATGGACGAGCACCGCCTGGCTCAGCAGCAGGTCGCGGGTGCCCGAGGTGACGATGGCCGGCGGGAAGCCGGCGAAGTCGCCATGCAGCGGCGAGACCAGCGGGTCGCGCAGGTCGCGGCCGGCGGCGTAGAGCCGCGCCGCCGCGGCGATCCAGCCCGTCGCCGCGACCAGCTCGTTGTCGACGTAGGCGTTGGCGTGCAGCGAATCGCCGGCATTGGTCAGGTCGGCCCATGGCGTGCCGGCAGCGATCGCCGCCGGCAGCGGCAGGCCCAGCGCCTTCGCCTGCAGGATCATGGCCAAGGTCAGCCCGCCGCCGGCCGAGCTGCCGACGATCGCCAGCCGCCGCGGATCGCGCTGCCTGGCGAGCTCGCGCCACACGGCGATAGCGTCGTCGAGAGCCGCCGGAAAGGGATGGTCGGGCGGCATCCGGTAGTCGACGGACACCGCCGGGATGCGCGCCTGGCCGGCCAGCAGCATGGCCTCGCCCGCCCCCGCCTCGCCGGGATAGAGCACGTAGCCGCCGCCATGGACGTGGACGAGCAGCCGGTCCCGGTTGGCCGGCGGCACGTCGCGCGGCGTGATCGCGAAGACCGGCACGCCGGCGATCGTCGCCGGCGCGACGTCGATGCCCAGCCGTTCCTTCAGCGCCGGCAGGTGCGGCAGCACCGCGGCGGCGCTGTCGGCCTGGAGCTTGCGCCAGGCGGCGGCATCCGCCGGGACGCTGTCCCAGCCCGGCGGATAGGGTGCCGCGATCCGTTCCTGCAGCTGCGGGCTGACCGTCTGCGGCACTGGCAGCAGCCGGGCCGGCAGCGGCCGGGCCGCCGGCGGCGCCAGCGCATCGGCAGCCACGACCCGGGGCAGCGCCAGGGTGGCGGCCCCGGCCAGCAGCAGGCGGCGGCGCGACAACAACGGACGGTCCGGACCCGGCTGCGGCATGCCCACCTCGTTCCCGGCCAGGGTCAGGCGACGGTCGCCGCCAGTCGCGCCGGAGCGGTCAACCGGTAGCTGCGCCGGACCAGCAGCGCCACCTCGTTCCAGTCCGGCTCCGCGTCGAGGCGCATGCCGATCCAGCCCTTGTGGCCGACATAGGGCGGCCGGAAGAAGCGGTTCGGGTCGGCGCCGACGAGGATCTCCTGCGCACCGGGCGGCGCCTTGCACCACAGCGACGGCCGTCCGTCGCCCGCCTTGAGCATGGCGAAGATCCGGTCGCGCACGCGGAAAGTCGGATCGCCCCAGGCTTCCTTCTCGGCCGCCTCCGGCAGGGCCAGCGCGATGGCGCGCAGCCGCCCGGCCGGACTCACGCCGCGACCTGTCCGGCGCGTCCCTCCAGCGCCGCCGCCTCGGCACGGAACAGGGCGACCAGCGCCGTGCGCAGCTCGCGGATCCCGGCGGCGTCGCGGAGGTCCTCGTGGACCAGCATGAACACCTCCTCCTCGAGCTCGGCCACCGGTCCGGTCAGCCGGCGCAGGCCCGGCTCGGCATCGCCGAGGAAGCACGGCAGCAGCGACGCGCCCAGCCCCCGCAGCAGCACCTCGCGGCGCAGGTTGAGGTCGCCCAGCCGCAGCGCCACCGGCCGCCCGCCGGCATAGGCGTCGAGCCAGCGCCCCTGCCGCGAGGCCGGATCGTCGCGCACGCCGATCACGGGTGGCGCGGGCTCCTCGCCGTGTGCGGTGGCGTAGACGGCAAAGCCCACCCGGCCGAGGCGGCGGACGGCGAGGTCGCCGCGCTCGGGAAAGCGCCGCATCCGCAGTGCGATCTCGGCGTCGCGCTGGGCCAGGTTGGCGGTGGCGCGGCTGGTCTGGATCTCGACCGAGCAGCCGGGTGCCGCCGCCAGCAGCGTGGCGGCATGGCGGGCGAGGAACAGGCCGACCGAGCCGGTGGCGGCGATCCGGACCGGTGGCCGCGCCGTCTCGGCCATGGCCTGCGCCGCCCGGGCGAAGCCGGCCGCGTCCTCGCCCATTGCCGTCGCCGCCTGCAGCAGCCGTTCGCCGAGCGGCGTCAGCTGCAGCCGGTTCGGCAGCCGGTCGAACAGCCGGGCCCCGAGGCTGCCCTCGAGCTCGCGCAGCTGCCGGCCGACGGTCGCCTCGCTGACCCGCAGCGTGGTGGCTGCGGCGACCAGCGAGCCGGCGCGGCTGACCGCCAGGAAGACCCGGATGCCGTTCCAGTCCGGCTCGACCGGCCCGCCCGGCATCAGCCCGGCCGCGGCACGTCGGCGAGCGAGCGCCAGACCGGCCGTCCCGCGGTCTCGAAGATCGCCGTCATCGCGTCGGCCCCGGTCGAGGCGCCGCCGATCCGCAGGCAGCCGTCGCAGGCGTGCGCCAGCCGCTCGCCGACGGGGTGGAAGATCTCGTCCCAGACGCGGTCGCCCATGCCGCGCGAGCCGGCCGTCTCGATCAGCGGCAGGGCCTGGGCCTCGCCGGTCACGCCAAGGTGGCCGATCCGGAACAGCTCCAGCGCCGCTTCGTTCATCGCTGCCATGTTGGCAGCGATCCTCGCCGGATCGTCGCCGGTGCCGGAGCGGTAGGGTCCGGCGACGAGGATGAGCATGGAACGACCGAGCATCGGCTTCTCCCGTTGGGTTCGATAGCACGCAGGGCAGCATAACTGCGATGCCTCTGCTGCCAGCCCAGCAGGAATGATGCCCTTGCCATCAGCCCTGCGCCGCTGGCGACGCGCGGGCTTGCGGCCGGCACGGCGACGGCACAGGGTGACGGCAACGAACCCCAGCGCGGATGCCGCCACCCCCGATGGCCACCCCCCTCGACGTCCAGGACCTGCGCGTCCGCTTCCGCACGCCGCGCGGCATGGTCGAGGCGGTGCGCGGCGTGTCGTTCCAGGTCGGCGCCGAGAAGGTCGGGATCGTCGGCGAGAGCGGCTCGGGCAAGTCGACGGTCGGCCGGGCCATCCTCGGCCTCGTCCCCCACCCCGGCGAGGTCACCGCCGCCCGGCTGGCCTTCGGCGACGTCGACCTGCTGCAGGCCCCGAAACCGGTGCTGCGCGAGATCCGCGGCCGGCGCATCTCGATGGTCCTGCAGGACCCCAAGTTCTCGCTCAACCCGGTGATGAAGGTCGGCCGCCAGATCGAGGAGGCGGTGCGCGTCCATCGCGGCTTCGGCGGCGGCGAGGCGCGGCGGCGGGCGATGGCCATGCTCGAGGCCGTGCGCATCCGCGACCCGGAGCGCGTCTACGGCCTCTACCCGCACCAGGTCTCGGGCGGCATGGGCCAGCGCATCATGATCGCGATGATGCTGGTCTGCGATCCCGAGCTGCTGATCGCCGACGAGCCGACCTCGGCGCTGGACGTCACCGTCCAGAAGCAGGTGCTGACGATCCTCGACGAGCTCGTCACCAGCCGCGGCATGGGGCTGATCTTCGTCAGCCACGACCTCGAGCTGGTGGCCTCGTTCTGCGACCGCGTGCTGGTGATGTACGCCGGGCGGATCGTCGAGGAGTGCCGCGCCGCCGACCTCGCCCACGCGCAGCACCCCTACACCCGCGGCCTGCTCGCCTGCCTGCCGCGCATCGCCGGGCCGCACGGTACGCTGCCGACGCTCAAGCGCGACCCGGCCTGGGCGACGGAGCCCGTGGCGTGATCGAGGTCGACCAGCTCGAGGTCGTCTTCGACCGCAACGGCGAGCCGTTCCGTGCCGTCCAGGAAGCGCGCTTCACGGTCCCGGAAGGCAGCTCGTTCGGCCTCGTCGGCGAGAGCGGCAGCGGCAAGAGCACGGTGCTGCGGGCCATCGGCGGGCTGATCGACGACTGGCGCGGTACCGTCCGTCTCGCCGGCCGCCCGGTCGGCCAGAAGCGCACGCCCGACGAGCGCAAGCTCGTCCAGATGGTGTTCCAGGACCCCTACGGCTCGCTGCACCCGCGGCACACCGTCGACGACATCCTGCGCGAGCCCTGCGTCATCCACCGGGTCGACGACATCGACCGCCGTGTCGGCCGGATGCTCGCCGCCGTCGGCCTCGGCCCCGGCTTCCGCTACCGCTTCCCGCACCAGCTCTCCGGCGGCCAGCGCCAGCGCGTCGCCATCGCCCGCGCCCTGATCCTCGAGCCGCGCATCGTCCTGCTCGACGAGCCGACCTCGGCGCTGGACGTCTCGGTCCAGGCCGAGGTGCTGAACCTCCTCTCCGACCTGCGCCGCGACCGCGGCCTGACCTACCTGTTCGTCAGCCACAACCTCGCCGTCGTGGCGCAGATGTGCGACCGGCTGGCCATCATGACCCAGGGCCGCATCGTCGAGGAGGCCGCGACCTCGGCCCTGGCCACCGGCGAGCTCGAGGATCCCTACAGCCGCGAGCTGCTCGCCAGCAGCGAGGGCTACCTGACCGCCCCGGCCTGATCCTTGGCGAGGTAGCGCAGGATGGTGTCGACGATCACCGCCCGGCGCGCGTCGAGGGCGTCCTTCGAGCCGAGGTCGGTGCCGTAGATGACCGACAGCGTGTAGCGGTTGGTCTGGTAGTAGTATCCGAGTGCTGCGATCGAGATGTAGACCTGCCGCGCGTCGAGGTCGGGGCGGAACAGGCCGTCCTCCACGCCCCGCTGCAGCAGCCGGTCGAGCAGCGCCACGAACGGCGAGTGCAGCTCCTTGATCCGCGGGCTGCGCTTGAGGTGTGCTGCCCGGTGCAGGTTCTCGGTGCTGACCAGGCGCAGGAACTCGGGGTGCTTGAGGTAGTAGCCCCAGGTGAACTCGATCAGCCGGGTGATCGCCGTGACCGGGTCGAGATGCTCGAGGTCGAGCTTGCGCTCGGCGGCGCGGATGCCGGCATAGGCCTCCTCCAGCACGGCCAGGAACAGGTCGTCCTTGCTGTTGAAGTAGTGGTACAGCATCCGCTTGTTGATCTTGGCCCGGTTGGCGATGGCGTCGACCCGCGCCCCGGCCAGCCCCTTGCGGGCGAACTCGGCCGTCGCGGCGGCAAGGATCCGGGCCCGGGTCGCCGCCGGGTCGCGCACGCGCGCTGCCGCCGTCTCGTTCCTGCGCTCTGCTGCCACCCCGGATGCTCCGGCCGCGACCTCGACTTGACCCGGCTTGCGCAAGGGCTACACGCTGGCGCGGCTTTTATCCAGCCGGTTACTTCCGGCCCGCCGGACGGGGACCTCCGATGCCGCGCAGCCTTGCCGGACTGTCGATCAACACGGCGACGCTGGGCTTCCAGTGGGCGCTGCCGCGCATCGTCGAGGCCTGTGCCCGGCTGGGCATCGGCGGCATCGCCCCCTGGCGCCGCGAGCTCACGGCGACCCCGCCGGCCGTGGCCGGCCGCCTGATCCGCGACGCCGGGCTTGCGGTCACCAGCCTCTGCCGCGGCGGCTACCTGACCCATCGCGACGCCGCCGCCCGCGCCGCCGTGCTCGACGACAACCGCCGCGCCATCGACGACGCGGCCCTCCTCGGCGCCGGGACGCTCTGCTTCGTCGTCGGCGGCCTGCCCGAAGGCTGCCGCGACCTCGCCGTCGCCCGCGCCCAGGTGGTCGACGTGCTGCGCGCGCTGCGCGAATACAGCCTGGGATCCGGCGTGCGCCTCGCCGTCGAGCCGCTGCACCCGATGTACGCCGCCGACCGCTCCTGCATCAGCACGCTGGCGACCGCGCTGGACGTCTGCGACGCCGTCGGCCCCGAGCTCGGCCTCGTCATCGACGCCTATCACCTGTGGTGGGACCCCGAGCTCGAGCGGGGCCTCGCCCGCGCCCGGCCCGACCGCCTGCTCTGCTGGCAGGTCTGCGACTGGCTGGTGCCGACCCGGGACCTGCTGATGGACCGCGGCATGCCCGGCGACGGCGTCCTCGACCTCGCCCGCCTCGACCGCCAGGTCCGCGCCGCCGGCTACGCCGGGCTCACCGAGATCGAGATCTTCTCCGACGACTGGGGCAAGCGCGACCCGGCCGAGACGCTGCGGGTGTGCGCGAAGCGGTACGCGGCGATCGGGTGACCCCTCAGACCGCCTGTGGCTGCAGGCTCAGCCGGTAGGCGATGTAGTACTTGAAGATGTTGCGGCAGTAGACGACCGGCTGGTGGCTGACGGCGCGGGCGGCGGCGATCTCGACATTGTCGAACCAGACGTCCGGGTCGAGGCCCAGCGTCGCGGCCTTGCGGCGGGCCCTGGCGATGGCGGCCGGGCCGGCGTTGTAGGCGGCGAAGGCCAGCATCGTCCGGTCGAGCGGCCCGATGCCGGGATCGGCGAAGTAGCGGTCGCGCAAGAAGCGCAGGTAGCGCACGCCGGCGTGGATGTTGTTCTCGAGCCGGTCGATATGGTCGATGGCGACGTTCGGGTCCCTGGCGGTCGACGGCAGCACCTGCATCACGCCGATGGCCCCGGCCGGGCTGCGCACGCTCTGGTCGAGGCGCGACTCCTGGTAGCCCTGGGCCGCGATCATCAGCCAGTCGAAGTCGTAGCGCCGGGCGAAGGTGCGGAGCAGCCGCGCCATCTCGACGAAGCGCTGCCGCCCGTCGGGGTCGAGCGCGTCCTCGGCCCAGCCGGTGTCCTTGAGGTAGCGGCCGACCAGGATATTGCCGAGCTTGGTGCCGACCCTGGCGGTCGCGACGTAGGCGTCGACGGCGCGGCGCAGGTGCCGGTCGCCCTTGCGCAGCGCCCAGGCCGTGCGCTGGCCCTCGGCCAGGGCCAGGTCCTTGCGGACCTCGGCCGCCGGAAAGATCCCGGCGAAGAGGTCGGCCCAGGGCTCGTCGGCCGCCGTCGCCGGGATCAGGCCGGCTGCCACCATCTGCACGAGGTCCTCGGTGTGCAGGTTCTCGTCCGCCGCGACGATGCGGAGCGGGGCTTTCCCGGCGGCCTGGCGCTGCCTGTTGAGCAGCGTCAGGTGCTCGTGGAAGCTGCTCGACTTGCGGACGTGGATGGGGACACCGACCATGTCCGAGAAGTTGGCGATCGCCGGGCTGTCCGGCCCGGTGACGATCACCTCGCGGACGTTCTCGCGGAAGGGGGCGGTGAACGCGACCCTGGCCTCGCGCGAGCGGGTGATCGTGAAGTTGCCGGCGGCAAGGTCGGCCCTGCCCTCGTCCAGCATGGCGAAGACGCGGTCGCGCCCGGCCGGGATGACGACGACGGTGAGGTCGCGCGCCTTGCGGCCGAGGTGACGCTTCAGGTGCTGCTCAAGGGCGACGACGCGGTCGTAGGTGATCCCCTTCTGGTCCGGCCCGTCGAGGATGTAGGTCGACAGCCCGACCGGGATCGCCACGCGCAGCATGCCGCGCTCGAGGATGGCGGGGAGATCGCCCTTCCAGGGATGGAGCGCCGCGGCGAGGAGCGGGTCCTCGTCCGGGCTCGCATCGGTCACCGGCAGGGCCGGCACGGCGGCAGCCGCCAGCAGGCGCCGGCCGAAGCCGCGCCGCGTCATGGCCACCAGGCTGCCGGTTGTCGCTGGCGTTTCCACGGACCGTTCCGCGCCGTCCGAGACCAAGCCTAGACGGCGGCGCGGCATGGCGCCAAGCGGTCAGAGCCGCGGCGTCGCCAGCCCGCCGTCGACCAGCACCGCCTGACCCACCGTGTAGGGCAGGTCGCCGGCCGCCAGGGTGGCGACGCAGCGGCCGACCTCGTCAGGCTCGCCCCAGCGCGGCACCGGTGCTCCGCCCTCGGCGAAGAAGCGCTCGTACTTCTCGCGCGACGGCTCGGTCATGGCGGTGCGGATGATGCCGGGGCGGACCTCGTAGACGCCGATGCCCTCGGCGGCGAGGCGGACGGCGAACAGCCGCGCCATCATCCCGGCGCCGGCCTTGGAGATGCAGTATTCGCCACGGTTGATCGAGACCACCTCGGCGTTCGACGAGGTGATGAAGACGACGGCGCGGTGCCACGGGCCCGCCGGTGCCGCCAGCAGGCGCCGGGCGAAGGCCTGGGTCAGGAAGAAGGTGCCGCGGGTGTTGACGGCGATGCAGCGGTCGAAGCTCTCGGGCCCGACGTCGAGCAGGTCGCCGCGGCTGAGCACCGAGACGCCGGCATTGTTGATGAGCGCGTCGAGCCGGCCGAAGGCGGCGAAGGCCGCATCGAGCAGGCTGCCGTGCCCGTCGAGGGCGGCGACGTCGCCGTGCACCACCGCCGCCCGGCCGCCCGCGGCCGCGACCTCGGCCACCGTCGCCGCGGTCGCGTCGGCCGCCGAGCGCTCGTTGACGACGACGTCGTAGCCGCGCCGCGCCAGCGCCACGGCACTAGCGCGGCCGATGCCGCGGCCGGCGCCGGTGACCAGGGCCACGGGCCGGCCGCTCATGCCGCGGCTCCGGTACCCTTCAGCAGCTCGCGGGCGATGATCGTCCGCTGGATCTGCTGGGTGCCCTCGTAGATCTGGCAGATCTTGGCGTCGCGGTAGAGCCGCTCGACCTCGAAGCCCTTGATGTAGCCGCTGCCGCCGAACACCTGCACCGCATCGGCCGTGGCCTTCACCACCATGTCGCCGGCCGCGCACTTGGCCATCGAGCAGGCCATGGTCGCCGGCTCCCCGGCATCGAGCCGCCGCGCCGCGTCCCAGGTCAGCAGGCGTGCCGCCTGGATGTCGCGGGCCATGTCGGCCAGCATCCACTGCAGGCCCTGGTTGTCGACGATGGCGCGGCCGAACTGGCGCCGCTCGCGGGCGTAGCCCAGCGCCGCCTCGAGCCCGGCCTGGGCGATGCCGACGGCCAGGGCGGCGATGCCGACGCGGCCCTTGTCGAGCACGCTCATCATCATGTGGAAGCCGCGGCCCTCGCTGCCGAGCATGGCGTCGGGCCCGAGCGGCACGCCGTCGAAGTGCAGCGCCCCCACCTGCGAGGCCCGCTGCCCCATCTTGTGCTCCTTGGCCCCGACCGAGAACCCGGGCAGGTCGCGGTCGACCAGGAAGATGCTCATGCCGCGGTGCCCGGCCGCCGGGTCGGTGCGGGCCAGCACCACGGCGAAGTCGCAGACCGGGGCGTTGTGGATCCACAGCTTGCCGCCGTCGAGCCGCCAGCCGGCGCCGTCGCGCGTCGCCGTGCTGCGGAGGCCGGAGACGTCCGAGCCGGCCTCGGCCTCGGTGATGGCGTAGGCGCAGCGGCGCTCGGCGCGCAGCAGCGGGCCGAGGTAGCGGGCCTGCTGCGCCGCGGTGCCGTGCCGGGTCAGCAGCGTCGCCACCAGCTCGACGAGGCCGCACTGGTCGGCGACCGAGGCGTAGCCGCGCGCCAGCTCCTCCATCACCACGGCATAGGCCAGGGCGTCCATCCCCGCCCCGCCGAGCTCCGCCGGGACGCCGATGCCGAACAGCCCGAGCCCGGCCATCTGCGTGTAGATCTCGGCCGGGAAGCGCTCGCTGTCGTCGAGCCCTGCGGCCGCCGGGCGGATCACCTCGTCGGCGAAGCGGCGCACCGTGTCGCGCACCTGCGCCTGGTCCTCGCTCAGCATCGGCAGCCTCCCCCGCCCCTTGACCGGCCCGGTCCGGTATGTAACCGGATAGTTCATTCGTGGCGCGCCGCCCGGCCTGCGTCAAGCCGGGCACCGGACCTGTCGACGGCCGCGGCGGGCGGAGTATACGGGTTCCGGCGGAAGGGACGGGAGGCTCCGGTGGCGTTCGACTACATCATCGTCGGCGGCGGCAGCGCCGGCTGCACGCTGGCCGCACGGCTCACCGAGCTGCCCGACGTCCGGGTGCTGCTGCTCGAGGCCGGGCCCGAGGACACCTACCGCTACATCCACATGCCGGTCGGCTTCTTCAAGATGACCGGCGGACCCTTGACCTGGGGCTACCGGACCGCCCCGCAGCGCCATGCCGACGGTCGCGAGATCCTGTTCACCCAGGCCCGCGTCATCGGCGGCGGCAGCTCGATCAATGCCGAGGTGTTCACCCGCGGTGCCGCCGCCGACTACGACCGCTGGGCCCATGAGGAAGGCTGCGCCGGCTGGTCGTTCGCCGAGGTGCTGCCCTACTTCCGCCGCTCGGAGGACAACGACACCTTTGCCGACGGCTTCCACGGCACCGGCGGCCCGCAGGGGGCCTCGACCCAGGACGGCCAGCCGCTGACCCGGCTGTTCGTGCAGGCCTGCCAGCAGGCCGGGCTGCCCTACAACCCCGACTTCAACGGGGCGCGCCAGGACGGCTGCGGCATCTACCAGACCACCACCCGCGGCGGCCGCCGCTGCTCGACCGCGGTCGGCTACCTGAAGCCGGTCCGCCACCGCCCGAACCTCGACGTCCGCACCGACTGCACGACCACCCGCATCGTCGTCGAGCGCGGCCGCGCCGTCGGCGTGGAGTTCGTCCGCCACGGCCGCGCCGAGACGGTGCGGGCCGAGCGCGAGGTCATCGTCAGCGCCGGGGCGGTCGGCTCGCCGCGGCTGCTGATGCTGTCGGGCATCGGCCCGGCCGACCACCTGCGCGCCGTCGGCGTCGACGTCATCCACGACCTGCCGGGCGTCGGCCAGAACTTCCACGACCACTACGGCACCGACATCCTGTTCGAGCTCGACGGCCCCTACAGCATGGACAAGTACAAGGCCTGGCACCGGGCGATGCTGGCCGGGCTGCAGTGGAAGCTGTTCGGCAAGGGGCCGGTCGCCTCCAACATCGTCGAGGGCGGGGCCTTCTGGTACGTCGACCGCAGCCAGCCGATCCCCGACACCCAGTTCCACTTCCTCGCCGGCGCCGGCGTCGAGGCCGGGATCCCCGACGTCCCGTCGGGCTCGGGCTGCACGCTGAACACCTACTACCTGCGCCCGCGCAGCCGCGGCTCGGTCACCCTGCGCAGCGCCGACCCGCTGGCCCCGCCGGTGATCGACCCCAACTACCTGGCCGATCCGCACGACCTCGCCATGTCGGTCGAGGGCTTCCGGATCATGCGCGACATCATGGGCCAGCCGGCGCTGGCGAAAGTCATCCGCCGCGAGCACTTCCCGGGCGACGCGGTCAGGACCGATGCCGACATCGCCGCCTACATCCGCCGCCAGGGGCGGACCTGCTACCACCCGGTCGGCGCCTGCAAGATGGGGGTGGACGCCATGGCCGTGGTCGACCCGCAGCTGCGGGTCCGCGGCATCGAGGGCCTGCGGGTCTGCGACAGCTCGATCATGCCGAGCCTGATCGGCTCGAACACCAACGCCCCCTCGATCATGATCGGCGAGAAGGGCAGCGACCTGATCCGCGGCAACCGGGCGCCGGCGCTGGCGGCCTGAGCCCCTAGCCTTCGCGGCGCCGCATCATCAGGCGGTTCTCACCCTCCTGCACCAGCTCGTCCCGCTGGTTGAGGACCCGGAAGCCCAGCCGGGCGATGCCGCGGTCGGCGCGCTTCGTCGGCCGCAGGTGCAGGATCGCGATCTCGGCATGGATGCGGTCGCCCGGCTGGATCGGGCCGCGGAACTCCCAGGTCCAGCCCAGCGATGCCACCGCCACGAGCCTGACGTCGGCCCGGTTCTTGAGCCCGTCGACCAGGGCGAGGCCGAGGATGCCGTGCGCGATCTTGCCGTCGAAGCCGAGCTTGCGGGCAAAGGCGTCGTCCATGTGGACGTCGAAGAAGTCGCCGCTGAGCCCGGCGAAGGTCAGGATGTGCCACTCGGTGACGACCAGCCCGCCGGTCGACCAGCGGTCGCCGACGGCGAGGTCGTCGAAATGGTAGCTGCCGCCCGGCAGCGCCCGGCCCGGCTCAGGCGATGCCATGGACGGCCATCAGGCTGCGCATGCGGGCGGCGGCGAGCTCCGGGTCGGCCAAGAGGCGCGCCTTGTCGGCGAGGCGGAAGACCTCGGCATAGTGCAGCGCCGTCCGGGCCGACTGCAGGCCGCCGACCATGGCGAAGTGGTCCTGGTGCCCGTCGAGCCAGGCGAGGAAGACGATGCCCGCCTTGTAGAACCGGGTGGGTGCCTTGAAGATCTCGCGCGACAGCGGGACGGTCGGCACGAGGATGTCGCGGTAGGCCTCGATGCGGCCGGCGTCGAGCTCGGCCAGGGCCGCCGCCGCGGCGCGCGCCGTCGGGTCGAAGATGCCGAGCAGCCCGTGGCTGAACCGCTCGCCGTCGCCCTCGATCAGCTCGGCGTAGTTGAAGTCGTCGCCGGTGAACATCATCACGTCCGGCGGCAGCTGCCGGCGCAGCGCCAGCTCGCGCTCCTTGTCGAGCAGCGAGATCTTGATGCCGTCGATCCGTCCGGCATGGGCGCGCAGCAGCTGCAGCACCGTGCCGGTGGCGGCGTCGAGGTCGGCCGAGCCCCAGTAGCCGGCCAGTGCCGGATCGAACATCGGCCCGAGCCAGTGCAGGACCACCTTGTCCTTGGCCTGGCTGATCAGCCGGCCGTAGAGCGCCAGGTAGTCGTCGGCCGAGCGGGCGGCGTGCACCAGCGCCCGGCTGGCCATCAGGATGGCCCGCCCGCCGGCCGCCTCCACCGCCTCGAGCTGCGTCTCGTAGGCCGCCCGGACCTCGTCCAGCGTGACGCCGGGGCGCGGCTCCAGCTGGTCGGTGCCGACGCCGCAGGCGAGGTCCGCTCCCGGCACGGTCCGCGCCTCGGCGACCGAGCGGCGGACCAGCTCGAGGGCGGTCGGCCAGTCGAGGCCCATGCCGCGCTGCGAGGTGTCCATGGCCTCGGCGACCTTGAGGCCGAGGCCCCAGAGATGGTGGCGGAAGCGCAGCGTGGCGTCCCAGTCGATGGCCGGCGCCACCCACGGGTCGTGATCGGCCCGGGCGTCGGCGACGACGTGCGCCGCGGCGTAGACGGTGCGCGATGCCGACGGCGTCGCGCTGCGTGGCCACGGGCAGGCCGGTCCGGTCGTGTAGCGCTCCGTGCCACCGCCTGCGGTGGGAAGGACGACGGCAGCCATGGCGGCGCTCCCCCGGCCGTTAAGTAACCGGCTCGTTACTTATCTTGGCAGGGGCTGTCAATCGGCCTATAGGGATGCACCGCGAAGTCGGGACGCGGACGCGGGTCGTCCCCCCGGCGAGGGCCAGCAGGGAAGGCCGCTCCGATGCCCCGAGTCCGTGTGCTGTCGGCCGCCGAGGCGGCGGCCCTGATCCCCGACGGTGCGATCGTCACCGTCAGCAGCTCGAGCGGGCTCGGCTGCCCCGACGCGATGCTGGCCGCCATCGGCGAGCGCTTCGACGCCACTGGCAGCCCGCGCGGCCTCACCACCCTGCACCCGATCGCCGCCGGCGACATGTACGGCGTGAAGGGGGTCGACCACATCGCCAAGCCGGGGCTGCTGGCCCGGATCATCGGCGGCTCCTACCCGAGCGGTCCCTCCTCCCTGCCGGCCCCGGCGATCTGGGAGATGGTCACCGGCAACGTCATCCCGGCCTACAACATCCCCTCGGGCATCATCTTCGACATGCTGCGCGACGCCGCCGCCCGGCGGCCGGGCGTGCTGACCCGCGTCGGCCTCGACACCTTCGTCGATCCCGACCGCGAGGGCTGTGCGATGAACGCCCGCGCCGCCGCGGAGCCGATCGTCAGCAAGGTCGAGTTCGCCGGGAAGACCTGGCTGCACTTCCCGCCGATCGTGCCGCAGGTGGCGATCCTGCGCGCCACCACCGCCGACGAGAACGGCAACCTCTCCTACGAGCACGAGGGCGCCTATCTCGGGCCGATGGAGCAGGCCCTGGCGGTCCGCAACAATGGCGGCCTCGTCATCGCCCAGGTGAAGCGCCTGGCCCGTGCCGGCACGCTGCGGCCGCTGTCGGTGCACGTCCCGGGCGTGCTGGTCGACGTCGTCGTGGTCGCCCCCGACCAGTGGCAGACGACGCAGACCGCCTACGACCCGGCCATCAACGGCGAGGTCTTCCGCCCCGACAGCAGCTTCGAGCTGGCCGCGTTCGGCCCCGACAAGGTCATCGCCCGGCGGGTGGCGCAGGCGCTGCACCGCGGCGATGCGGTCAACATCGGCTTCGGCATCTCGGCCAACGTGCCGCGCATCCTGCTCGAGGAAGGCCTGCACGGCGAGGTCACCTGGGTGATCGAGCAGGGTGCGGTCGGCGGCATCCCGCTGCTCGGCTTCCAGTTCGGCTGCTCGGCCAATGCCGAGGCGATCGTGCCCAGCCCCTACCAGTTCACCTACTTCCAGGGCGGCGGCTTCGACGCCTCGCTGCTCTCCTTCCTGCAGATCGACCGCGACGGCTGCGTCAACGTCAGCAAGCTCGGCGTACGTCCCCACGTCACCGCCGGCGCCGGCGGCTTCATCGACATCACCGCGCACGCCCGGCAGATCGTGTTCAGCGGCTACTTCACCGCCGGGGCGAAGCTGGCGATCGAGGACGGGGCCTTGCGCATCGAGCGCGAGGGCAAGGTCCGCAAGCTGGTGCCGGCGGTCGAGCAGGTCTCGTTCAGCGGCCGGCGCGCCCGCGAGCAGGGCCAGCACATCACCTACGTCACCGAGCGCTGCGTCATGGAGCTGCGCACCGACGGGCTGACCGTGACCGAGGTCGCCCCGGGCGTCGATCTCGCCCGCGACGTGCTGGGCGAGTCCGAGTTCCCGTTGGCCGTTGCAGCGGACCTGAAGCGGATGGATACGGCCCTGTTCGACCCGGCGCCGATCGGCCTGCGCCTGCTGGAGCGCGACCGTGGCTGACGGCGCGATCCGCCTCGAGCGCGACGGGACCACCGCGGTCGTCACCATCGACCGTGCCGCCAAGCTCAACGCGCTGACCTCGGCGATGATCGCGAGCCTCGCCGAGGTCGCCGGCGAGCTCGACCGCGACACCGCCATCCGTGCCGTGATCCTCACCGGCGAGGGCGGCAAGGCGTTCTGCGCCGGGGCGGACATCGCCGACTGGGGCAGCCTCGATCCCCTCACCTTCGCGCGCCGCTGGATCCGCGACGGCCACCGCTGCTTCGACGCCTGGGCGCGGCTGCGCCAGCCGGTGATCGCCATGCTCAACGGCGTGGCGCTGGGCGGCGGCCTCGAGCTCGCGACCTGCGCCGACATCCGCATCGCCGAGGCGCATGTCCGCGTCGGCCTGCCCGAGGCCCGGGTCGGCATCGTCCCCGGCTGGTCGGGCACCCAGCGCCTCGTCCGTCGCGCCGGGCCGGTGGCGGTCAAGCGGCTGGCGCTGACCGGCGAGCCCATGGACGCCGCCGAGGCCCTGCGCGTCGGCCTGGTCGACGAGGTTCACCCCACCGGGCACGGCATGGAGCGGGCGAAGGCACTGGCCGCCACCATCGCCGAGCGGGCGCCGGTGTCGGTCGAGCTCGCCAAGCTGATGGTCAACGCCGCCGAGGGCGAGGAATCGGCCGCCGCCATCGAGGCGATGGCCGGTGCCGTCGCCGGCTTCACCGAGGACGGCCGCGAGGGCGTCGCCGCCTTCCGCGAGAAGCGCAAGGCGGCGTTCCGGAACCGCTGAGCCTACGCCATCAGCCCGTGCAGCCGGGCGAGGCTGCGCAGGTAGGGCACGCCGACCTCCAGCACCTCGTCCTTGTCGCGGGCGACCGGGCGCCAGACCGAGAGCGCGGCGGCGATCTCCGGCGGCAGGGTGATGAACGCCTCGATCACCATGTCGCCCTGAAAGCCGCTCTCGGCCATGGCGCGGAACACGTCGTTCCAGTCGATGGTGCCGGTGCCCGGCACGCCGCGGTCGCTCTCGGAGAGGTGGATGTAGGCGCAATGCCGGCCGGCCCGCTTGATGCCGTGGCCGATCCCCTTCTCCTCGATGTTCATGTGGTAGGTGTCGAGGTGGATGGTGACGTTGGGCTCGCCGATCCGCTCGAGCAGCCGCACGCTCTGCTCGGCGGTGTTGAGCAGGTGCGTCTCGTAGCGGTTGCAGGGCTCGAGCCCGACCTTCATGCCGAGCTCGGCGGCGCGCCGCGCCACCGGCTTCAGCGCCTTGACGATGTTGGCGTACTCGGCGTCGGTCGGCGGGCTGCCGGAGCGCCAGCCGAGGGCGGAGTAGGTCACACCGCCCAGGATGTTCGAGCCCAGCGCGTGCGCCGTCTCCAGCGCCCGCAGCAGGAAGCGCTCGGCCCCGGCCGGGTTGATCGGGGCGGCGTCCTCCGGCGGCAGGCACAGCGAGGTGGTGGGAGCGATGCCGTGCTGCTTCAGCAGCGCCACGGCATGCGGCACGTCGATGCTCTCCGGCGCCAGCACCGGGATCTCCAGCACCTGCAGGCCGTGCTTCGCCGCATCGGGCACCAGCTTCTCGGCCGCCTCGCGCGTCCACTGCGCGGTCCACAGGCTGGCATGCATGCCGAAACGGATCATGACGCGACACTTTCCTTGCGTGGGGTATCGGGGCGGCGCGCGGCCCGCTCGAGCACCGGCGCCATGAAGAACTTCACCGCCATCACCCCGATCAGGGTGAGGCCCCAGATCGCCAGCGTCAGGTACTGGCTGAGGCCCAGCAGGTTGAAGCCCGAGGAGATGACCTGCAGCACGATCAGCGCGGTGACGAGGCCGGCGATGCGGCCGAAGCCGCCGAACGGATCGACCCCGCCCAGCACGGCGGCGAGGATGGTGATCAGGAGGTAGGACTGGGCGTAGCCGGCGCTGGCCGAGTTGAAGCGTGCGGCCATCAGCGCGGCGGCGAGGAAGCAGAGCACGCTCGACAGCGTGTAGATGCCGACGATGACCCGGCGCGTGTCGACGCCCGAGTAGCGCGTCGCCTCGAGGTTCGAGCCCACCATGTAGACCGAGATGCCGAAGGCGGTGCGGGTCAGGACGAGGCCGATGGCGACGGCGGCGGCGACGAAGATCAGGAACGGCACCGGCAGGCCCAGCAGCGTCCCGTTGCCGAGAAACTGGAAGCTCTCCGGGAAGCCCGAGATCACCGTGCCGCGGGTCAGCCAGATCGAGACGCCGTCGATCAGCGACATCGTGCCCAGCGTCACGAGGATCGGGTGGACCCCCATGGTCGCCACGAGGTAGCCGGTGATGCTGCCGACGACGAGGCTGTAGACGAGACCGACGGCCAGCGCCGCCAAGACGATCAGCGCGGCCTCGGTCCCGGCCGTCTCCGGCGACAGCATCGCCCGCATCACCCAGGCCATCAGCAGCGCGCACTGGTTGGTGGTGGCGATGATGGCGAGGTTGATGCCGCCCGAGATCAGCGGGATGACCATGGCCAGCGCCAGCAGGCCGAGCTCCGGCAGCTGGAACATCATCGACTGCACGGTGCCGAAGGTCGGGAAGCTCGCCGGCAGGGCGATCGAGAAGCCGATCACCAGCGCCAGCAGCAGCAGCAGCAGGCCCGAGACGCTGCCCGGGCTCGACAGCCGGGTCAGCCGGATCAGCTCGGCGAGGCCGTTGTCACGCATGCGCGGCCTCGGCGCGGCGGCGGCGCTGCGGCCGGCTCGACAGCCCGGTGATCGAGGTCGAGACGAGGATCACGAGGCCGATCACGATCTGGAAGAAGTAGGGCGAGACGCCCAGCAGGTTCAGCCCGTTCTGCAGCACCGCCAGCAGCAGGATGCCGAGCAGCACGCCGCCGACCGAGCCGATGCCGCCCATCAGGCTGGCGCCGCCGAGCACCGCCGCCGCCAGCACGTTGAGCTCGCCGCCGACCATGGCGTTGGGCACGCTCTGCCCGACGCGGTGCGCCTGGACGAGGCCGGCGAGGCCCGCCAGCAGGCCCATGTAGCCGAAGGCCAGGTAGTGCATCTTGCCGATGTCGATGCCGAGCCGGCGCGCCGCCTCGGGGTTGCCGCCCATGGCGTAGAGCTGCCGGCCGGCGGTGCTGCGGTTCATCAGCAGCCAGGTCAGCACGACCGCCCCCAGGGCGACGACGATCGGCAGGGTGATCCGGACGAGGTCGTCGTTGGCGTCGCGGGTCTGGAAGAAGACGATGCGGTCGGCCCACCAGTCGGGCAGCACCGAGATCAGCTTGCCGCCGCTGGTCCACATCAGCAGCGCGAAGAACAGGCTCTGCGTCGCGATGGTGACGATGATCGAGGTGATCCGCAGGTGGTAGATCACCGCGGCGTTGAAGCAGCCCAGCGCCAGGCCGATCAGCAGCCCGGCCGGCAGGCAGATCCAGGGCGGCAGGCCCAGCGCCGTCGCCGCCCAGGCGGCCACGTACTGGACCACCGAGGCGGTGGCGGCGAACGAGATGTCGATGCCGCCCGAGACCAGCACCACGAACACGCCCATGGCGAGGATCGCGGTCACCGAATAGGTCTCGACGATGTCGACCAGGTTCGAGAGCGTCAGGAACCAGGGCGACAGCACGCTCCAGACGATGCAGAGCAGGAGCAGGACCAGCGCCAGCCAGGTCTCGGTGCGGCCGCGCAGCCGGGCGAGGCGCTCAGGCATAGACCCGCTCCTCGAGCGCGTGCTCGCCGATCCGGCCGGGTACCGCCTCGTCGACGATCCGGCCGGCGCGCATGTGCAGGACGCGGTCGCAGTTGTAGTAGACCTCGGGAATCTCGTCCGAGATCATCAGGATGGCGACGCCTTCGGCAGCGAGGTCGCGGACGATGTCGTAGATCGCCTGCTTGTTGCCGACGTCGACGCCGACGGTCGGGCTGTCGAGGATCAGCACCTTGGGCCGGGTCGCCAGCCACTTGGCCAGCACCACGCGCTGCTGGTTGCCGCCGGACAGGGTCTGCACCGGCAGCGCCAGCCCGCCGACCTTGATCTTCAGCCGCTCGACCCATTGCCGCGCGGTGTCGGCCCGCCGGCCCTCGGCGATCCAGCCCAGGGCACCGGCCAGCCGCTGCAGCACCGCGAGGACGATGTTGTCCTGGATCGACTGGCGCATGTTGAGGCCGAGGTTGAGCCGGTCCTCGGAGACGTAGGCGATGCCGGCGCGGATCGCGTCCTGGTTCGAGTCGACCCGCAGGTCCCGGCCGTCGAGGCGGATCGAGCCGCCGTCGGGCCGGGTCATGCCGAACAGCGACAGCGCCAGCTCGGTGCGGCCGGCGCCGAGCAGGCCGGTCAGTCCCAGGATCTCGCCCTTGCGGATGGTCAGCGAGACGTCTTCGTACTCGCCGTCGCGGGTCAGGTTCCGCACCTCCAGCACCGGCGGCCGGTCGGCGAGGTCGCGGGCGTGCAGGACGTGCTCGATCTGCAGGCCGGTCATCAGGCTGCCGATGCGGCGCGCGTCGACCTCGGCCACCGGCCAGGTGCCGACCTTGCGGCCGTCGCGCATCACCGTCACCCGCTCGGCGACCTCGACCACCTCGTCGAGCCGGTGCGAGACGAAGACGACGGCGATGCCCTCGGCCTTGAGCCGGGCGACGATCGCCATCAGCGACCTGACCTCGGCGCGGGTCAGCGACGCGGTCGGCTCGTCCATGAACAGCAGCCGCGCGTCGGCGGCGAGGCCGCGGCAGATGGCGACCACCTGGCGCTGGGCGATCGGCAGCGACGCCACCGGTGCGTCGAGGTCCATGGCGAAGCCCAGCCGGCCCAGGACCTGCCGGGCGATCTCGGCCATCCTGCCGTAGCGCGCCGGCCGGGCGAGGCTGCCGAGGTTGAGGTCCATGCCGATGTTCTCGGCGACGGTCAGGTTCGGGAACAGCGACAGGTCCTGGAAGATGACCTGGATGCCGGCGGCCTTGGCGGTCGCCGGGTCGAGCCGGTCGTAGGTCCGGCCGGCGATGCGGATGGTCGAGCCGGCGTCCGGCTGGTGCACGCCCGAGGCCAGCTTGATCAGGGTGGACTTGCCGCAGCCGTTCTCGCCGACGAGGCAGTGCACCTCGCCGGGCAGGACGTCCCAGTCGATGCGGTCGAGTGCCAGCACGCCGCCGAAGCGCTTGCTGACGCCGGCCATCTGCAGGAACGGTTCGGCCATGGCGCGTCCCGACAAGGGTGGCCGGGGAGCGGACTCCCCGGCCGGATGCCTCAGAGCCCCATGCCGACGAGCTCGTCGATGGTGTCCTTGTTGATGGGCTGCAGCTTCTGGGCGAGGATGTTGCGGGTCTCGGGATTGACCGAGACCTTGCCGAGGCCCGGCAGCTCCATGCCGTCGGTCGGGGTCTCGCCCTTGGCCAGCATGTTGCCGATGTAGACGATCGTCTCGCCGGCCTGCATCGGGTTCCAGATGAACCCTTCGCGGATGGCGCCGGACTTGATGTACTTCGCACCCTGGCCCGGCGAGAACGGCCCGACGACGGCGACGCTCTCCTCCTTGCCCTTCTCCTCGACCGCCCGGGCGGCGCCGATCGGCCCCTGCGAGCCGAAGGCGAGGATGCCCTTGAGGTCGGGATTGGCGCGCATCTGGTCGAGCGCCGTCTTGTAGCTGTCGTCGAGGCTCTCGGCGACGCCGAAGCGGTCGGCGACCAGCTCCATCTTCGGATACTTGGCCTTCTGGAGGGCGATCGCGGCGTCGGCCCACTTGTTGTGCAGCGGCACCGTCAGCGAGCCGACGTAGACGATGTACTTGCCCTCGCCGCCCATGGCCTTGGCGAGCGCCTCCATGTGCGTCTCGCCGAAGCCGTCGACGGTGGTCAGCTCGACGTTCCAGTCGTTGAACTTCTGGTCCGGGCTCTCGTGCGTCAGCACCTTGATGCCGGCTTCCTGGGCGCGCTTGAACACCGGCTCCAGCGCGGTGGCGTCGTTCGGCACGACGGCGATGACGTCGACCTTGCGGGCGATCAGGTCCTCGACGGCGCGGACCTGCTGCGCCGCGTCGGCCTGGGTCGGGCCGATCATCGACGCGTCGACGCCGAGGGCCTCGCCCTCCTTCTTGATGCCGACCTCCATGGCGTTGAACCACGGGATGCCGCCGATCTTCACGACCGTGACGATCTCGGGCTTGTCCTGGGCGACGGCGTACCGGGTCAGGCCCGGCAGCGTGCCGGCGGCGATGATGCCGGTGGCGAGGGTAAGGGCGGAACGCCTCGTGATTGTCATGCTAGTCCTCCCTGAAGTGGACCTGACGATTCCGTCGCTTGATGGGCGCGCGACGGATGGCGCCGAACCGGGCCGCCGGCCGCTCGAGGCACGCACCTCGAACGAGCAGGCGAGCCGGAATTCCCGCGGCGGCGAGGTGTCGCCGCCGATGCGCGAGCGCAGGCGCTGCCAGACCGTGTCGGCCATCGCCTCGATGGGCTGGCCGACGGCGGTGATGGCCGGGCTGGCGACCCGCATCCATTCGTAGTCGTCGAAGCTGACGAGGGCGATCCCGCCGGGCGCGGCCGCCGCCGTCGCGGCGATGGCGCCCAGCGCGCCCAGCGTCGTGTCGACGGTGAGCGACAGGATCGCCGTCGGCGGCTCCGGGGCCGTGAGGCACCGGTCGAGGACGGCGCGAACGCCCGCCGGATCGAACCCGGCCTCGACGGTCTCGATGCGCCGGCCGGCCGGCGCCTCGGCGGCCGCGGCCTCGATGCCGGCCAGCCGCTCGCGGATGTTGCTCAGCTCGCGCGACGAGGCGACGACGAGGATCGAGCCGTGGCCCTGCGCCAGCAGGTGGCGCATCGCGCGGGCCGCCGCCGCCATGTTGTCGACCGCGACCACGTCGCAGTCCGCCCGGTCGGGGATGCGGTCGGCCACCACCACCGGGACGCCGGCCGCGGCGACGATGGCACGGGCGGCGAAGCGGTCGTCGACCGGGATCGCCACGACGCCCGCCGGCCGCCAGGCGACCAGCGCCCGCAGCCGCGCCGCCTCGGTCGTGGCGTCGCCGGCCGAGCCGGTGGCGAGCAGCGTGTAGCCGTCCTCCTGGGCGAGTCGCTCCAGCGTCGCGACGAAGCGGGCGAAGAACGGGTTGGCCAGATCGGGGACGACGGCGCCGACCACGGCCGGCTGGCGGCTGCGCAGGCTGGAGGCGGCGCTGTCCTTGACGTAGCCCAGCGCCTCGACGGCCTGTTGGACCCGTGCCGCCAACTCCGGCGCCACGGCCCGGCGTCCGCCCAGGGCGTTCGACACCGTCGCCGGCGACACGCCGGCATGACGGGCGACGTCATGCACCGTCGGCAGCTTGCGGCTCAACGCCTCGTTCCGTCCGGCCGCGGGCCGGAGCCTCCCGTAAAACGATTTACCGATACCCTGAAGCCGGCTTCGCGGCCTGTCAAGGCGGGTTCGCCGCAGTCCCTCAGCCGCTCGAGACGAGGCCGGCGGCGACGTTGATCGTCGCCGCCAGGATGACCGTGTTGAAGACGAAGGCGACGAGGCCCTGGGCGAGGCAGACCTTGCGCAGGGAGCGGGAGGTGATCGACACGTCGGCGGTCTGGCAGGCGACGCCGATGACGAAGGAGAAGTAGAAGAAGTCGAAATAGGTCGGCGACTGGCCGCCGGGAAACTCGAGGCCGCCCTGCGGCGTGCCTTCCGGATCGGTGTCGGGAACGGTGTAGTAGAGGCGGGCGTATTCCAGCCCGAACAGGAGATGCACGAGGGTCCACGACAAGACCGTCGTGACCGCGCCGATGATGACATGCTGGGTGGCGAGCTCGGGCGGCGCGGTGCCCGTCGCCCCCATCAGCAGGACGATGGCGTAGATCGAGAACGCCGCCGCCGCGGTGGCGAGCACCGCCAGCATCCGCCCGCTGGGCGACCGGTTGCGGACGTTGGTCAGCATCGTCCGCTCGCGGAGCCGGGTGATGCCGAACAGCAGCCAGCCGCCGAGCACCGCGACGAAGGCGTCCCAGCTGAGCGCCACCGAGATCTCGGGCGAGAACAGCCGCCACGCCGCCAGCAGCACGATGGCTGCCGCGACGACCGCGGCGAGCAGCGCGTTGCGCAGGTGGCGCGACGCGAGCGATTCGGGAAGGAGCTTCATCAGGCGTTCCGCGACACCCCCGTCGCGTCGGCCTTAGCACGCCTCCGTGGCCGCCGCGCCGGGGCCGGCCACGGTGGCGTGCCGAATCGAGCCCCTTGGGCTCAGTTCACGATCTGGCCCCGCGCCCGCTCCAGCGCGACCCTGGCCTGCGCCGCCTCGGTGACGTCGTTGCCGCGCACCGCGTCCTGCAGCAGCTCCCTCGCCTCGACCAGCGACGCCACCGCGCCGGAGTCCGCGAACAGCGCCGGCTGCACCGCGCGCAGGACCCGGATCGCGTCGCGCGTCTCGCCCAGGGCAAGCCGCAGGGTCTGCTTGGCCCGGCCGCGGTTGAGCGTGGCGGCGCGGTCGATCAGCTCGATCGCGGTGCGCGCGTTCTCGTCGGCATTGAGGCCACGCAGGAAAGCCGCCAGCTGGCGGACCTGCACGGCGTCGAGCTGGAAGCCGCGCCCCAGCGGCAAGGTGGTCGTCGCCGCCGACGGCGAGGCATCGTTGAAGGCATCGGAGTTGTAGAAGGCGATGGCCTCCTCGAGCGTCGTCGCCGAGTTGTTGTGGAAGAACGGCCCGGTATCCGCCGCCTCGACCAGCGGCGGCGGGTTGAACAGCTCGGTGCCGACGTAGGTGATGGTCCCCTCGCCCGAGCCGCAGACCGCGGCCCGGCTCACGGTGGTCACCGGCGTCTGGCCGTAACCGCCGTCACCCGGAACCGTCGCGTCGAGGCAGGGCGGGGCGTTGGCGACCCGGCCGACGCCGGTACTGCGGTTCTGGTTGCGCCCGAGCCCGTTGTTGACGTTGACGTTCCCATGGCAGCCCGAGCAGGTGCGGGTCGTGCCGTCGCGGACGATCAGGGCCCGGCCGTTGATGCCGAAGAACATGTCGCGGCCGATGTCGGCGTCGGCCTCGGCGAAGTCGAGCGTCGACCGGTTGACCTCGTCGTCGGCCTGGCGCCCGAGCGACAGCTGGAACGCCTCGAGCGCGTCGAGCTCGTCCTCGGTCGGCAGGCGGAAGTCGGTGCCGTTCTGCCGCCCGAGCGTGCGCGGCATGTGCTGGATCACGGCGCCGATGGCGAAGTTGCGCAAGGTGCCGGTGCCGGGCGAGCCGTCGCCCGACCAGCCGAGCGCACCCTCCAGGGCCGGCGAGCCGGCCGGCACCGGCTGCGTCGCCGGGTCCGGCGCGGTGGTCAGGCTCAGCGACAGGGTATGCGAGACGCTGCGCATCACGCCGGGCCGGTCGAAGCCGTCGAGGTTCTCGAGGATCAGTGCGTGTTGCCGCATCAGCGCCGGCTTCTCGAGCGTCGCCAGGGCCGGGTTGAACTCCGCCACGAACAGCGGATCGTCGGGCGGCAGCGTGGCGATGAAGGCCGGATCGAGGGTGAAGTTGTTGCTGGCCGGATGGCAGGAGGCGCAGGTGCGGCCGTTGCCGCCGAACGTCTCCTCCTCGAACAGGCGCCGGCCGCGCTCGACGAGGTCCGGTCCGGGCCGCGGCTTCGGGCCCTTGCGGGGCTCGACCTGGGCGAGGAGCTTGGCCGGCACCGCCTGATGCGCGACCACTGGTTGAGCACTGAGCAAGGCACAAAGCAAGGCCATCGCCGCGCCGGCATGGCGCGACATCTGCGCGTTCTCAAACATGTTGACGCCCTTGTCTTAGCTTGATGTTACGTTGTTGGCGCTTCCACCCGTTCTTCGGGGCGACGACGAGCGTATTGGTTGCGGGCAAACCGGATTGGTGTCAATCGGCTTCTCGCCTGAGAGTTGATTAATATGCCGAACACCTAATCGCGCCCTGTCGCGACCCGGTGCGCGCGATCGCGCGAAAACCCTTGCGCCGCGCCGCCGGACGCGCCATATCCGCGCTACTCCTCATCGGCGGTCCACGTCGGAGAGTGGGCTTGCGCCCGCTCCCCTTTGGCGTGTCCGCAAGCCTGGGACCACGCCCTTTCCGACGATTGCTGAGCTGATCGAGCCGTCCATCAACGCCATGGGCTTCGAGCTCGTGCAGGTGCGGTTCATGAAGGGATCGCGCAGCAGCACGCTGCAGGTGATGGCCGAGCCGCTCGACCGCGAGCGGATCATGACGGTCGAGGACTGCGCCGAGCTGAGCCATGCGATCTCGGCGATCCTCGACGTCGAGGATCCGGTGCGCGGCGCCTACCGGCTCGAGGTCAGCTCGCCGGGCCTCGAGCGTCCGCTCGTCAAGCCCGAGGACTATGTCCGCTTCGCCGGCCAGCCGGCGCGCGTCGAGCTCGTCGAGGCCGTGGACCCGATCGAGGGACGCAAGCGTTTCAAGGGTGCCCTGCGCGGCCTCGAGAACGGCGAGGTGCTGATCGAGACCGAGGGGACCCTGTACCGGCTGCCGCTGGCCCGGATCGGCAAGGCGCGGCTGGTGCTGCCGGACGATGTTTTTGGCGGTGCGCGCGGCCGCCCGTTGCGACCGCGCCGGACCTAGGGGACGCACCATGGATTTGGGTATGACGCCGCTGAGCCGGGCCGAGCTGCTCCGCGTTGCCGAGACGGTGGCCCAGGAAAAGGCCATCAGCGTCAACGAGGTGATCGAGGTCATCGAGCAGGCCTACCAGACCGCCGCCCGGCGCAAGTACGGCCAGGACCACGAGATCCGCGCCGAGTTCGACCGCAAGAGCGGCGAGATGCGGCTGTGGCGGGTGCTCGAGGCGGCCGAGGTGGTCGAGGACCCGAACAAGCAGATCGCGCTCGAGGACGCCCAGGCGCAGAACCCGGCGGCCCAGGTCGGCGACGAGATCTGGGAGCCCCTGCCGCAGATCGACCTCGGCCGCATCGCCGCGCAGAGCGCCAAGCAGGTCATCGTCCAGAAGGTTCGCGAATACGAGCGCGAGCGGCAGTACGCCGAGTTCAAGGACCGCATCGGCGAGATCGTCGTCGGCGAGGTCAAGCGGATGGAGCACGGCAGCGTGCTCGTCGACCTCGGCAAGGGCGAGGCCATCGTCCGCCGCGACGACCTGATCCCGCGCGAGAGCTTCCGCAACAAGGACCGCATCCGCGCCTACATCTACGACGTCCGCCACGAGACCCGCGGGCCGCAGATCTTCCTGTCGCGCACCCATCCGATGTTCATGGCCGCGCTGTTCGAGCAGGAGGTGCCGGAGATCTACGACGGCATCATCGAGATCAAGTCGGTCGCCCGCGACCCCGGCTCGCGCGCCAAGATCGCCGTCATCTCCAAGGATAGCAGCATCGACCCGGTCGGCGCCTGCGTCGGCATGCGCGGCAGCCGCGTGCAGGCCGTCGTCCAGGAGCTGGCCGGCGAGAAGGTCGACATCATCCCCTGGTCGTCCGATCCCGCCACCTTCGTGGTCAACGCCCTGGCCCCGGCCGAGGTGTCGAAGGTCGTGCTCGATCCCGAGAACAAGCGGATCGAGGTGATCGTCCCCGACCACATGCAGCACATCGCGATCGGCCGCCGCGGCCAGAACGTGCGGCTCGCCTCGCAGCTCACCGGCTGGGACATCGACATCATCTCGGAGACCGACGAGTCCGAGCGGCGCAGCCGCGAGTTCCGCGAGCTGACGCAGCTGTTCGCGAACGAGCTGAACGTCGAGGAGGTCATCGCCCAGCTGCTCGCCACCGAGGGCTACACCTCGATCGAGGAGCTGGCCGCCACCGACGTCGAGGAGCTGGCCGGCATCCAGGGCTTCGACGAGGAGATCGGCCAGGCGCTCAAGGAGCGCGCCCAGACCTGGATCGAGGAACGCGAGCAGGCGCTGCGCGGCGAGGCCGAGGAGCTCGGCATGAGCGAGGACCTCGTCGAGTACGACCGGCTCGAGCTCGGCGCCATCGTCGGCCTCGGCCGCAAGGGCGTGCTCAGCCTCGAGGACTTCGCCGACCTGTCGGGCGGCGAGCTGGCCGCCCTGCTGGTCGAGGATGGACCCAATCTCGCCGAGATCGGTTCCATGGCGCAGGCGGAGGTCGACCGCCTGGTCAAGGCCTCGCCGCTGTCGGTCGAGGATGCCGGCGACCTGATCCTCGACGCCCGCGTGCGCCTCGGCTGGATCGAGGCGCCGGCGGCCGAGGAGCTGCCCGCCGAGGAGGAACAGCCGTCCGCGTGAGCGACGAGGAGCTGCTGGTCGACGAGGGCCCCGGCCGCAAGGGCGGCCGGCGCTGCATCGCCGAGCGCGTGTCGAAGCCGCGCGACGCGATGGTGCGGTTCGTCGTCGGCCCCGACGGCCGGGTGGTGGCGGACGTCGACGCGCGGCTGCCCGGGCGGGGCGTCTGGCTGTCCGCGCAGCGTAGTGCTATAAGCCTCGCTGTCGCCAAGGGACTGTTCGCGCGGGCTGCCCGCCAGCGCGTTCAGGTTCCTCCCGATCTCGCCGATCAGGTGGAGACCATGCTGGCGCGACGCTGCCTCGACCTTGTCGGTCTGGCGCGCCGGGCCGGGCAGGTCATTGCCGGATTCGACCAGGTCGCGGACGGCTTGCGACAGGGCACGGTGGCCGTGCTGCTGGGAGCGCGTGACGGTGCGGCGGATGGCCGCCGCAAGTTGCGCGCCCTGGCGGCTGGCTTGCCGTTGGTCGAGCTCTTCGACCGGCGCGAGCTGGGCGGTGCGCTGGGCCGGGACGATGCGGTGCATGTCGGCATCGCGCCGGGCGGGTTGGCCAGGCGGCTGCTCGCCGAGACGGCGCGACTTGAGGGTTTCCGCGCCGCCGCGGGCGGTCGCGGAACGGTCGATGCGGAAGTAGGCACAGAGGACTCGATCTGACGATGAATGATCCCAAGGGCCAGGATCGCGGCGCCCGCATCGAGCTGACCCGCCCGGCCGGCGGAAGCCGGCTCGAGATCAAGAAGACCGTCGAGAGCGGCATGGTCCGCCAGAGCTTCAGCCACGGCCGCAGCAAGGCGGTCGCGGTCGAGGTCAAGCGGGCGCGGCCGACGACCCCGGTGGTCGCCCGGCCGGCGGCGGCTCCGGCACCGGCGCAGCCGGCGGCTCCGGCCGCCCGCGCGGCGACGCCGGCGGCGGCACCGGCAGCGGCGACGCCCAACCGTATCATCGTGACGCCGGGCGCCCCGCCGGCACCGGCGGTGGCCCGCGCCCCCGAGCCCGTGCCGGCGCCCGCCCCCGTGCCGGAGCCCGCACCGGCTCCGGTCATCGAGGCCAAAGCACCGGTCGAGCCGACGCCGCCCGCGCCGGAGCCCGTGATCGAGGTGAAGGCGGCGCCGGCCCCGGTCGAGCCGGCGCCGGTGGAGCCGGTCGTCGCCAAGGCGCCCGAGCCCGCCCCGGTCGCCGAGCCGGTGGCCAGGCCCGTCGAGGCCGCGGCCCCGCGCGCCGAGGCGCCGGCGCCGCGTCCGGCGGCTCCGCCCGCCCCCCGCCGGCCGCTGCCGCCCCGGCTCCGGCCGCGTCGCGCCCGGCCGTGCGCCCGCCGGCCGGTGCTTCCGGCCGTCCGTCGCAGAGCCTGCAGGGCCGCGGCCGGATGGTGCTCAAGCCGCTGACCGAGGAGGAGAAGGCGGCGCGGACCCGGGCCTACAGCGAGGCCCGCAAGGTCGAGGAGGAGGCGCGCAAGCGCGCCGAGGAGAACGCGCGGCGCGCCAACGAGGACGCCGCCCGCCGTCGTGCCGAGGAAGAGGCCGCGGCGCGCCGCAAGGCCGACGAGGAGGCGCGCAAGCGCGCCGATGACGAGGCCCGCCGCCGCGCCGAGGAGCAGGCCCGCAAGCTGCTCGAGGAAGAGGAGCGCCGCGGCAAGGAGCCGGGTGGCGACGGTGCCGCCCGCCGTCCGGCAGTGGCCCGCCCGGCGGCCGCGCCCGAGGCCGGTCGCGCCGCCCCGGCCGGTCGCCTCGGCGCCCGCGCCATCGTCCCGGAGGAGGACGACGAGAAGAAGAAGGCCGCCCGCGGCAAGGCCGTGAAGCGGCCGGGTGCCGGCCGGCCCGACAAGGACCGCGACGTCAAGAAGCCGCCGCGGCTGCTGCTCGACGACGACGACCGCCAGCGCATCCCGAGCCTGGCGGCGCGCCGCCGCCACCTCGAGCGCGAGCGCCGGCAGGCGATGGGCCTGCCCGAGACCACGCCATTCAGCCGGGAGGTCGTGCTGCCCGAGACCATCACCGTCGGAGAGCTCGCCTCGCGCATGGCGGTGCGCGGTACCGACGTCGTCAAGGTGCTGATGAAGAACGGCATCATGGCGACGATCAACCAGGTCATCGACGCCGACACCGCCGAGCTCGTGGTCAGCGAGTTCGGCCACAAGGTGAAGCGCGTCAGCGAGGCCGACGTCGAGATCGGCATCGAGGGCGAGAGCGACAATGTCGACGAGCTGCAGGCCCGGCCGCCGGTCGTGACGGTCATGGGCCATGTCGACCACGGCAAGACCTCGCTGCTCGACGCGCTGCGCTCGTCCAACGTGGTCGCCGGCGAGGCCGGCGGCATCACCCAGCACATCGGCGCCTACCAGGTCGACATCGGCCACGGCCGCCCGGTGACCTTCATCGACACCCCGGGCCACGCCGCGTTCACCGCGATGCGCGCCCGCGGCGCCTCGGTGACCGACATCGTCGTGCTGGTGGTGGCGGCCGACGACGGCGTCATGCCGCAGACCATCGAGGCCATCCGCCACGCCAAGGCGGCCAAGGTGCCGATCGTCGTCGCCATCAACAAGATCGACAAGCCCGAGGCCAATCCGGACCGGGTCAAGCAGGAGCTGCTCAGCCACGAGGTGGTGGTCGAGGACTTCGGCGGCGACGTGCTGTCGGTGCCGGTGAGCGCCACCAAGAAGACCGGGCTGGACAAGCTGATCGAGGCGATCCAGCTGCAGGCCGAGCTGCTCGACCTCACCGCCAACCCGAACCGGGCGGCGCAGGGCACCATCGTCGAGGCGCGGCTCGACCGCGGCCGCGGCGTGGTCGCCACCGCGCTGGTCCAGCGCGGCACCCTGAAGATCGGCGACACCGTCGTCTGCGGTGCCGCGTGGGGCCGCGTCCGCGCCCTGCTCGACCACAACGGCAAGCCGGTCGACGAGGCCGGGCCGTCGGTGCCGGCGGAGATCCTCGGCCTCGACGGCGTGCCCGAGGCCGGCGACGTGCTGCAGGCGGTCGACACCGAGAAGCAGGCCCGCGAGATCAGCGAGTACCGGCAGCGCAAGAAGCGCGAGCAGGCGCAGGTCGCCGCCGCCGGCACCCGGTCGTCGCTCGATGCGATGTTCTCGGCGCTCAAGGCGGGCACCGCCGGCGAGCTGCCGATGGTCATCAAGAGCGACGTGCACGGCTCGCTCGAGGCGATCTCGGCCGGCCTCGAGAAGCTGCGGACCGACGAGGTCGGCGTGCGCGTGCTGCACGGTGCGGTCGGCCCGATCACCGAGAGCGACGTCACCCTGGCGATGGCGTCGCGGGCGATGATCATCGGCTTCAACGTCCGCGCCAACGCCCTGGCCCGCGAGATGGCCAAGCGCGAAGGGATCGAGATCCGCTACTACTCGATCATCTACGAGCTGCTCGACGACGCGAAGCAGATGCTGTCGGGCATGCTGGCGCCGGAGGCCCGCGAGATCATCCTCGGCCACGCCGAGATCCGCGAGGTCTTCAACATCACCAAGGTCGGCCGGATCGCCGGCTGCCGGGTCGTCGACGGCCTCATCAAGCGGACCGCCCGGGCCCGCCTGCTGCGCGACAACGTGGTGATCTTCGACGGCGCGCTGGGCTCGCTGAAGCGCTTCAAGGACGACGTGCGCGAGGTCAAGGACGGCTTCGAGTGCGGCATGTCGCTGGAAGGCTACAACGACATCCAGCAGGGCGACGTGATCGAGGCCTACGAGGTGCAGGAGGTCGCGCGCACGCTTTGAGTGACCGTGGCGGTCGCCCCGGCCGGGACCGGGGCCATGTGGGCGGCCGGGCCGGCGCCAGCCGCGAGCGGGCCGAGGGTCCCTCGCAGCGCCAGCTGCGGGTCGCCGAGCAGATCCGGCATCTCCTCGCCGAGGCGCTGATGCGCGGCGAGGTGCACGATCCGCGCCTCGACGGCGTCAGCGTGACGGTCGGCGAGGTGCGGGCGAGCCGCGACCTGCGCCAGGCGACGGTCTACGTCACCGAGCTCGGCGCCGCGATCCGGCCCGAGACGCTGGCGGCGCTCGAGCACGCGGCGCCGCGGCTGGCCGGTCAGGTCGCCCGCGGCATCCACCTGAAGTATGCGCCGCGCCTGCACTTCGTGGCCGACACCCTGTTCGACGAGGCGGCCCGCATGGAGCGCCTGGTCCGCGAGGAAGCGGCCAAGGTCGGGCACGACGAGGAGCCCGCCTGATGGGCTCCGCCCGGCAGCGCAAGGGCCGGCCGATCAACGGCTGGCTGATCGTCGACAAGGACGACGGGGCGACCTCGACCTGGGTCGTCGGCGCGGTCAAGCGCGCCACCCAGGCGCAGAAGGCCGGCCACGGCGGCACGCTCGATCCGCTGGCGACCGGCATCCTGCCGATCGCGCTGGGCGAGGCGACCAAGACCGTCCCCTACGTCATGGACAGCAACAAGGCTTACCGGTTCACGGTGCGCTTCGGCGAGGCCCGCGACACCGACGACGCCGAGGGTGCCGTCACCGCGACCAGCGACCGGCGGCCGTCGACGTCCGAGATCGAGGCTGCCCTGCCCGCCTTCACCGGCACGATCCAGCAGCGGCCGCCCAGCTATGCGGCGGTCAAGATCCAGGGCGAGCGCGCCTACGACATCGCCCGGCGCGGCGACACCGTCGAGCTCGAGCCGCGCGAGGTGCGCGTCGACGAGCTCCGGCTGATCGGCCGTCCCGACCCCGACCGGGCAGACTTCGAGATGGTCTGCGGCAAGGGCACCTACGTGCGTGCGCTGGCCCGCGACCTCGGCGAGCGGCTCGGCTGCCTCGCCCATGTGACCCAGCTGCGGCGCACCCGCGTCGGCCCGTTCGGGCTCGACCAGGCGGTGACCCTGGCTGCCCTGGAGCGCGTCGTCGCCGACGACTCGCTGCCCCAGGTCCTCATTCCCGTGGCGACCGCGCTGGCCGGCATCCCGGCGCTGGCCGTCACGGAACCGCAGGCCGGACGGCTCAAGGCCGGCCACCCCATCGTCGTCCCGACCCAGCTCGTGGTCGGCGACGCCGGGGACGGGGCGACGGTGAAGGTGCTGAGCTCGGGGGCGCTGGTCGCGCTCGCCCGGCTCGACGGCGCCGAGCTGAGCCCGCTGCGGATCTTCCACCTCTGATGACGATGCCGCGATGGAGTGACCTACGATGACGATCGCGCAAGAGCGCAAGACGACCCTGATCAAGGACTACGCGACCCACGCCGGGGACACCGGCTCGCCGGAGGTGCAGGTCGCGATCCTGAGCGAGCGGATCGCCAACCTCACCGAGCACCTGAAGGCCCACCAGAAGGACTTCGCGTCGCGGCGCGGCCTGCTGATGATGGTCGGCCAGCGTCGCCGGCTCCTCGATTACCTCCGGCGGACCAACGAGGCCCGCTACCAGTCCGTGATCGACCGGCTGGGCCTGCGCCGCTGAGGCGGAGTTCCGCGCCCGGCCGGCCGCGACGCCTGCGTCCCGGCCGGCCGGCTGCGGTCATCGTCCGCCCGCCTGCGCCGCCCGGTGCGGTTGCAAGAAAGGTTCAATGAATGTTCAACATTACCCGCAAGAAGATCACCTGGGGCGGCAAGCCCCTGGTGCTCGAGTCGGGCCGCATGGCTCGCCAGGCCGATGGTGCGGTGCTGGCGACCCTGGGCGAGACGGTGGTGCTGTGCACCGTCGTCGCCGCCCGCAGCGTGAAGCCCGGCCAGGACTTCTTCCCGCTGACCGTGAACTACCAGGAGAAGTCGTTCGCCGCGGGCAAGATCCCGGGCGGCTTCTTCAAGCGCGAGGGCCGGCCGAGCGAGAAGGAGACGCTGACCTCGCGGCTGATCGACCGCCCGATCCGCCCGCTGTTCCCCGACGGCTTCCGCAACGAGACCCAGGTCATCGTCACGGTGCTGGCGCATGACGGCGAGACCGATCCCGACATCGTCGCCATGGTCGGCGCCTCGGCGGCGCTGACGATCAGCGGCGTGCCGTTCCTCGGGCCGATCGCCGGCGCACGCGTCGGCTGGATCGACGGCGCCTACGCGCTGAACCCGACGATCGAGCAGATGAAGTCCTCCGACCTCGACCTGGTCGTCGCCGGCACCCGCGACGCCGTGATGATGGTCGAGTCCGAGGCCAAGGAGCTGCCCGAGGACGTCATGCTCGGCGCCGTCATGTTCGGCCACCGCGAGTTCCAGCCGGTGATCGACATGATCATCGACCTCGCCGAGGACTGCGCCAAGGAGCCGTGGGACCTGTCGATCGCGACCGGCAGCGAGCTGCTGGCGAAGCTCGAGGGCGAGTTCGCGGCCGAGCTGAAGGAGGCCTATGCCGAGCCGCAGAAGCAGCTGCGGCACGAGAAGGTCGGCGCGGTCAAGGCCAAGGCGCTGGCGGCGCTGGCCAGCGAGGGCGGCGACACCGCCCAGGCGGTCGCCGGCCAGTTCAAGGAGCTCGAGGCCAAGGTCGTCCGCGGCAACATCCTCGACACCGGCCGCCGCATCGACGGCCGCGACCTGCGCACCGTCCGCCCGATCGTCGCCGAGGTCGGGGTCCTGCCCCGCGTCCACGGCTCGGCCCTGTTCACGCGCGGCGAGACCCAGGCGCTGGTGGTGACCACGCTGGGCACCGCCAACGACGTGCAGAAGCTCGACCTGCTCGAGGGTGAGCAGCGCGAGTTCTACATGCTGCACTACAACTTCCCGCCGTTCTCGGTCGGCGAGACCGGCCGCATCGGCTCGCCCGGACGCCGCGAGATCGGCCACGGCAAGCTGGCCTGGCGTGCCACCCGGCCGCTGCTCCCCGGCAAGGACGAGTTCCCCTACACGATCCGCGTCGTCTCGGAGATCACCGAGAGCAACGGCAGCTCGTCGATGGCGACCGTCTGCGGCGCCTCGCTGGCGCTGATGGATGCCGGCGTCCCGCTGCCGCGGCCGGTGGCCGGCATCGCCATGGGCCTGATCAAGGAGGACGACCGCTTCGCGGTGCTCTCCGACATCCTCGGCGACGAGGACCATCTGGGCGACATGGACTTCAAGGTGGCCGGCACCGAGAAGGGCGTCACCTCGCTGCAGATGGACATCAAGATCGCCGGGATCACCGAGGAGATCATGGACATCGCGCTGCGCCAGGCGCGCGAGGGCCGGCTCCACATCCTGGGCGAGATGGCCAAGTGCATGGGCCTGCCGCGCCAGGAGATGCGCGAGACCGTGCCGCGGATCATCCAGATCCAGATCCCGACCGACAAGATCGGCGCGGTGATCGGCCCGGGCGGCAAGATGATCCGCGAGATCGAGGAGACCACCGGTGCGAAGCTGAACATCGAGGACGACGGGACGGTGAAGATCGCCTCGTCCGACGCCGATGCCGCCAAGCGCGCGGTCGACTGGGTGCGCGGCCTCACCGCCACCGCCGAGGTCGGCAAGATCTACGAGGGCAAGGTGGTGGGCGTCGTCGACTTCGGCGCGTTCATCAACTTCCTGGGCAAGCAGGAAGGCCTCTGCCACATCAGCGAGCTCGCCAACGAGCGCGTCGGCAAGGTCACCGACGTCGTCAAGGAAGGCGACATCGTCAAGGTGAAGATCATCGCCATCGACGAGCGCGGCCGGGTCAAGCTGAGCCGCCGCGCGGTCGACCAGGAGACCGGCGAGGAGCTGCCGGTGGCGCCGCGCCCGCCGCGGCCGGAAGGCCCGCGCGGGCCGCGCCCCGAGGGCTTCCGCGACGACCGGGGTCCGCGCGAGGATCGGGGGCCGCGCGAGGACCGGGGTCCCCGTGAGGATCGCGGGCCGCGTGACGACCGGCAGCCGGGCGACGAGCCGCGCGGCGAGGGCCGGCGGCGCCGGCGCGCCTGAACCAGGGGGTGCCGCCGGCGTTGGGTCCTCGTGACCCGCCGGCGGCCCACCCGCCAAGGTCCCGGCCATGCACCGGGACGTATCGACGTTCGAGGAGACGGAGATGAGTGTCGTCCAGCCCATGATGCTCTCGGGCCGGGAGGTCTGGCCGCTGGTCGAGGGCGGCAAGGGCATCTCGGCCACCAATGGCCGCAGCAGCGGCGCCTGGGCGGCGGCGGGCGGGGTCGGCACGTTCTCAGGGGTGAACGGCGACCTGATCGATGACAATGGCGAGGCCATTCCGCTCGTCTTCCGTGGCCGCGACCGCATCGAGCGGCACGAGGAGCTGATCGACCACTCGATCCGGGCGGCGATCTCGCAGGCGCGCATCGCCCACGAGACCTCGCGCGGCGAGGGCCGCATCCACATGAACGTGCTGTGGGAGATGGGCGGCTGCGAGCGGGTGCTGCTCGGCGCCCTGGAGGGGGCCAAGGGCCTCATCCACGGCGTCACCTGCGGCGCCGGCATGCCCTACCGGCTGGCCGAGATCTGCGCCCGCTACGGTGTCTACTACTACCCGATCGTGTCCTCGGCGCGCGCCTTCAACGCGCTGTGGAAGCGCGCCTACAGCCGCTTCTCCGACTGGCTGGGGGCGGTGGTCTACGAGGACCCGTGGCGCGCCGGCGGCCACAATGGCCTGTCCAACAGCGAGGATCCCGAGCAGGCCGAGCGTGCCTTCCCGCGCGTCCTGGAGATCCGCAAGCTGATGCGCAGCTTCGGCCTCGACCAGACCCCGATCGTCATGGCCGGCGGCGTCTGGCACCTCGACGAGTGGCCGGACTTCATCGACAACAAGGAGCTGGGCCCGGTCGCCTTCCAGTTCGGCACCCGGCCGCTGCTGACCCGGGAGAGCCCGATCCCGGAGGCGTGGAAGCGCCGCCTGCTCGAGCTCCTGCCCGGCGACGTGCTGCTGCACCGCTTCAGCCCGACCGGCTTCTACTCGTCGGCGGTGAAGAACGACTTCCTCAACGAGCTGGTGCAGCGCACCGAGCACGAGGTCGGCTTCGCCGACGGCGAGGGCCAGGGCTTCGACAGCTTCTTCGCCTACGGCCGCACCGGCAGCGGCGTCTGGCTGAGCGCCGCCGACCACGCCCGGGTGCAGGGCTGGCAGGCCCAGGGCTTCACCCAGCCGCTGCGCACGCCGGACCAGACGCTGATCTTCGTGACCCCCGCCAAGGCCCGCGAGATCAAGCGCGACCAGGCCAACTGCATGGGCTGCCTCAGCCACTGCAAGTTCAGCAACTGGAAGGACCACGGCGACTTCACCACCGGCCGGCCGGCCGACCCGCGCTCGTTCTGCATCCAGAAGACCCTGCAGGACATCGCCCACGGCACCGGCGAGCCGCTCGACAACCAGCTGATGTTCGCCGGGCACAACGCCTTCCGCTTCCGCGACGACCCGTTCTACGCCAACGGCTTCGTCCCGACCGTGCGCGAGCTGGTGCAGCGCATCCTGACCGGTCGCTGACAGCCGCGGTTGACAGCGGCAGGAAAACGGACCAGATCGGTCCTGCATCAAGCGCCGGCACCGCTGGCGCCCTCTTGTCCTGCATGCTAGTGGACGACTCATGAGCCGCCCGTTCGCGCACGCCCTCCGCCAGCTCAAGGCCCTCGGCCTGCGGCCGACCCGCCAGCGGCTGGCCCTGGCCAAGCTCCTGCTCGAGACGCACCCGCGTCACGTCACCGCCGAGGAGCTGTTCCAGGAGGCGCGCCAGGCCGGCATCCCGGTGTCGCTGGCGACGGTCTACAACACCCTGCACCAGTTCACCTCGGCCGGCCTGATGGCCGAGGTCGTGGTCGGCAGCGGGCAGAGCTACTTCGACACCAACCCGCACTCGCACTGGCACTATTTCGACCGCAACACCGGCGAGATCATCGACGTGCCGGAATCGGCCATCGAGTTCAGCCGCCTGCCCGAGCCGCCGCCGGGCAAGGTGATCGAGCGCATCGACGTGGTCGTGCGGGTGCGCGACGCCGCCCCGCCCTCGCCGGTCCGCCGGGCCCTGCCCGCCGCCGAGTGACCCCGCCGGGGCCGCGCTGAGCCCCGGCTTAGCCCTGCATCTCGCCGTCGAGCACGCCCCAGATCCCGCCGCGCCGGGCCCAGCCGCGGCGCTCGGCGATCTCCAGCAGGCACCATTCCGCCGTGCAGTCGATCAGCTCGCCGACCACCCCCGGCTCGGCGCGCAGCACCACCCGCGAGTCGTCGCTGGCGGTGCGGTGCAGCTCCTCGATGGCGCCGACCACCAGCGCCGTCCGCTTGCTCGAGAGCAGCGAGCTGTGCACCCAGCCCTCCTCGCCGTCGGGGTCCTGGATCTTCCGCCAGACGTCGAACTCCTCGACGATCTTCACCGGCAGGTCGCGGCGCACGTAGGTCCACTTGATCGGGTAGTCCTGGCCCGGGCCGGTGCGGACGTTGACCTCGTTCGAGGCCATCGAGACGAAGCGCGGCAGCGGCAGGCCGGACGGCCCGGCGGTCGGCTGGGCCAGCGCCGGCAGCGCGGCGCCGGCGAGCGCCAGGGCGAGGACCAGGGCACGGGCGGTCTTGGGCATGGGCAGGCGGGTCGGCCGTGGTGGGGACGGGCATCCCCCTATAGGCCGCCAGGCCCGCCCGGTTGAAGCGGAAAGGGGCAACACCGCGCGTGGTTTGAGAGGGTTGCCGCTTTCTGCTAAGGCAACGCTGGATCGCTCGCGCCCCCCTTCCGGAGACCACGATGCCGCGCATTCGCCCCCGGGTGATCGTCACCCGCAAGCTGCCCGACGCGGTCGAGACGCGGATGCGCGAGCTGTTCGACACCGTCCTCAACGACCAGGACAAGCCGTTCGGCAAGGGCGACCTGATCGAGGCGGTCAAGGCCTGCGACGTGCTGGTCCCGACCGTCACCGACCGGATCGACGCGGCGATCCTGGCGCATGCCGGCGAGCGGCTGAAGCTGATCGCCAACTACGGCACCGGCGTCGACAACATCGACGTCGACGCGGCGCAGAAGCGGCAGATCACGGTCACCAACACGCCGGGCGTCCTCACCGAGGACACCGCCGACATGACCATGGCGCTGATCCTCGCCGTGTCGCGCCGGCTGGTCGAGGGCGAGCGCGTCGCCCGCTCCGGCGAGTGGGGCGGCTGGAGCCCGACCTCGTTCCTCGGCCGCCGCATCCACGGCAAGCGCCTGGGCATCCTCGGCATGGGCCGCATCGGCTCGGCCGTCGCCCGCCGCGCCAAGGGCTTCGGGCTGGCCGTCCACTACCACAACCGCCGCCGGGTGCATGAGAGCGTCGAGCAGGAGCTCGAGGCCACCTGGTGGGAGAGCCTCGACCAGATGCTGGCGCGGGTCGACATCGTCAGCGTCAACTGCCCGCACACCCCGGCCACCTACCACCTGCTGAGCGCCCGCCGCCTCAAGCTGCTGCAGCCGCACTGCATCGTCGTCAACACCAGCCGCGGCGAGGTCATCGACGAGGCGGCGCTGACCCGGATGCTGCGCGACAGGGAAATCGCCGGCGCCGGCCTCGACGTGTTCGAGCACGAGCCGGCCATCAACCCGAAGCTGCGCCAGCTCGACAATGTGGTGCTGCTGCCGCACATGGGCTCGGCCACCATCGAGGGCCGCATCGACATGGGCGAGAAGGTCATCATCAACATCAAGACCTTCATCGACGGCCACCGCCCGCCCGACCGGGTCCTGCCGAGCATGGTCTGAGCGGCGGCCTCGGCCGCCGGTTTCCCGCCTGGATCGCCGGGGCCTCAGCCGCCGGCTTCTCGCAAGGGTCGCGGCGGCTTCAGCCGCCGCGGCGGGCCCGCTCGATCGCGGCGACGTCGATCTTGCCCATGGTCATCATCGCCTCGAAGGCGCGGCGCGCCTCG
>JAXMCM010000029.1:0-86900 GCA_046349355.1 Geminicoccaceae bacterium | reverse complement strand
TCGGCCGCCCGGGCACCGTGCGGGCCGACGAGGTTGCCGAGCAGGGCGCCGCCTGCCGCGCCGAGCATCGTCCGCCGACGGAACATCATGCCGACCTCCCCGGGCCCGTGTCTTGCTTGCGGGCAAGCTTGAGCCAGGACGGGGCCGCCCGCAAGTGCCCGGCGGAGGTATCGGCTGCGCCGCCGTGCGCTCAGCGGCCGGGGTCGGCCGCGACGTCGTCGAACATCACCACGACGTGGACGGTGCCCTCGTCGCGGGTGGTGGTGACCAGCCCCTCGGCATGCTGGGCGAGGCCGAGCATCCGGGCGTTGCCCTGGAGGATCTCGGCCTCGAAGCCGCGCACGCCGCGGCTGACGGCGTATTCGCGCAGGCGCTGCTGCAGCGCCTTGCCGAGGCCCGCCCCCTGCCAGTCGGCCGCCACCATGAACGCGACCTCGGCGATGTTGGTGGTCGGGTTGAGGAAGTAGCAGGCGCTGCCGATGATCTCCTCGTTCTCGCGCGGGCCGGTCACGGCGAGGAAGGCGACCTCGGTGTCGTGGTTGACGTTGCAGATCCGCTGCAGCTCGGCCTGCGGCAGCGAGCGCAGCTGGCGGAAGAAGCGGGTGTAGACGTCGCCCGGCGGCAGGTGATGGAACAGCGTGTGCAGGGCGGGCGCGTCGGCGGCCCGCGCCGGGCGGATCAGCACGCTGCGGTTGTCCTTCAGCCTGACCGTCCGCTCCTCGTGCACCGGATAGGCGGCATGCGAGGCGAGGTACTGGTCCTGCGTCAGGTAGCCGAGGCGCTTGGCGGCCTCGAGCAGGGCGTCGCGGTGATCGGGATGGGCGATCTCGATCAGTGCGATCGCCCGTTCGCGGATCGAGCGGCCGAACAGGTAGGCGATGCCGTACTCGGTGACGACGTAGTGCACGTCGGAGCGCGGGATGCCGACGCCGTCGCCGGTCTCCAGCAGCGGCTTGATCCGCGAGCGGCCGTCGTCGTCGCAGGCGGTCATGCAGATGATCGGCTTGCCGCCGGGCGAGCGGGCGGCGCCGCGGATGAAGGCGGCCTGGGTCGAGATGCCGCCGTAGAAGGCGCCGCCGACCTGGTCGACGCAGACCTGCCCGGTGAGGTCGATGGCGAAGGCCTGGGTGATCGAGACCATGCGATGCTGCGCGGCGATCGTCGCCGGATTGCAGGCCTCGTCGATCGGCAGCAGCATGAACTGCGGGTTGTCGTCGATCAGGTCGTAGAGGCGGCGGGTGCCGAGGCAGTAGCTGGCGACGATGCGGTCGCGGTGCTGCGTCTTGCGCCGGCCGGTGATCACCCCGGCCTCGACCAGGTCGACGATCCCGTCGGTGACGACATCGCTGTGGATGCCGAGGTCGCGGCGGTCGCGGAGGTGGCGCAGCGCCTCGTTGGGGACGCGGCCGAGCCCGATCTGCAGGGTCGAGCCGTCGTCGATGATGGCGGCCATGTAGCGGGCGACCATGCGCGCCTCGGGGCCGGTCGGCGGGTGCCGGTACTCGGTGACGGGGGTGTCGACGCCGACCAGCGCGTCGAAGCGGTCGATGTGGACGAAGCTGTCGCCGTGCGTGCGCGGCATCGCCGGGTTGATCTCGGCGATGGCGAGGCGGGCCACCGCCAGCACCGCCGGGGCGAGGTCGACCGACACGCCGAGGCTGACGAAGCCGCGCTCGTCGGGCATCGACACCTGCAGGATGGCGACGTCGATCGGCAGCCGGCCGGTCGCCAGCAGCGCCGGCACCTCGTCGAGGCCGATCGGCACGTAGTCGAGGCGGTGGCTGGTGCCGAGGGCGCGGACGTCGCTGCCGACGAAGAAGGTGCGGTGGTGGTAGCGGGTCGTCGGCTCGCCGTCGCGCAGCGGCAGGGCCGAGGTGGTCAGGAAGCTCACCAGCTCGAGGTCGGCCGGGCCGGGAAACGTCGCCTCGATCGCGGCGAGAAGGGTGCGGGGCGCCGCACAGCCGGTGCCGAGGTAGACGCGGCTGCCCGAGCGGATCGCCGCCACCGCCTTCTCGGCGGTGGTCAGTCTGGCACCAACGTCGCGGGCGGTCCTCGCGACCCGGTCGTCCATCGCCCCTCCCTGCAGCCGCTCTCGCCGGAGCGTGTTCCTTAGGGTCGGTACCCTAACGCAGTGGGGGCTGCGTCGCCTAGCACGAGGCCGGTGGTCCCGGCCGGGCGGGCTCAGCCCGGTACGCGGCCCCAGACGCGGAAGAAGGTGTGGGCGACGACCAGCGTGCCGGGATCGTCGACGTGGCGGGCGAGGGCGGCGAGGTCGGCGTCGAGGGTGGCGCGGTCGATATGGCCGCCGGCGACCAGCTGGTCGGCGACGTTGCCGACGAAGGTGTGCAGCACGCGCCGCGCCGGATGGCCCGGCAGGCGGGCGCTGACCACCGGGTCGACCTGCAGGTCGACCACGCCGGCATCGCGGAACAGGCGGCGGGTGCGGCGGCCGATGTGCAGGTCGATGCCCTGGGAGCGGGCGTTGGCGGCGAAGGCGGCGAGCAGGCGGTCCCAGGCCGGCAGCGGCGGGTCGCAGGCGTGGCTCGCATAGTCGGCCTCGAAGCTGGCGATCCAGCCGCCGGGGCGGACCAGCGCCACCATCTCGCGGACGATCTCCTCCGGCCGCGGCACGTTGACGAGGACGAGCCGCATGTGGGCACCGTCGAAGCTGCCGCGCGGCAGGCCGGTGGCATAGGCGTCGCCCTCGCGCAGCTCGACCTGGGCGAGGCCCTTCTCGGCGATGTAGCGGCGGGCGAGGTCGAGGTAGTGCGGGCTGCGCTCGAGCCCGAGCACGCTGCCGGCCGGGCCGACCCGCTCGGCCAGCAGGTCGAGGACGCCGCCGGGGCCGCAGCCGATGTCGACGACGCGCTCGCCGTGGCGGATGCCGACGCGGTCGAGCATCGCGGCGGAGTGCGGCGCCAGATCGGCCATCTGCACGCGCAGGCGGGCTTCCTCTTCCGCGCGCTGGCCGAGGAGATAGACCTCCGAGGTCGACATCGATGGCCCTCCGGTCGCTGTGGGCGCAACTGCAATGGTCCAGCTTGAGGCGAAGCCGGGCGGCAGGCAAGCGCCTTGCGCCGGCGGCATTGCGCCGGCGCCCGCGAGCCGCCAAGGAAGGTGCAGGCAGGCACTTCCCGGACCGGACATGCACCACGACACCCCGCTCATCGCCCTCGTCGCCATGGGGTTCGTGCTGGCCTTCGCGTTCGGCTTCCTGGCCGCCCGGCTGCGGCTGCCGCCGCTGATCGGCTACCTCGTCGCCGGCATCGCCATCGGGCCGTTCTCGCCGGGCTTCGTCGGCGACGGCGAGATCGCCGGCCAGCTCGCCGAGATGGGCGTCATCCTGCTGATGTTCGGCGTCGGCCTGCACTTCTCGGCCGGCGACCTGATGGCGGTGCGCGGCCTGGCGCTGCCCGGCGCCATCGGCCAGATCGCGCTGGCGACGCTGGCCGGCATGGGCCTCGCCCACTGGTGGGGCTGGAGCCTCGGCGCCGGGCTGGTGCTCGGGCTCAGCCTGTCGGTGGCCAGCACCGTGGTGCTGCTGCGGGCGCTGGAGGAGCGCAACGCGCTGGAGACGCCCAACGGCCGCATCGCCGTCGGCTGGCTGATCGTCGAGGACCTGGCGATGGTGCTGACGCTGGTCCTGCTGCCGGCGCTGGCGCCGCTGCTGGGGGCCGCCGACGCCGGCCATGCCGCCGACGGCCTGCCGCTGGCGCTGACCCTGGCGCTGACCCTGGGCAAGGTCGCCGCCTTCGTGGCGCTGGCGGTGCTGCTCGGCCCGCGGGTGGTGCCGTGGATCCTGACCCAGGTGGCGCGGACCGGCTCGCGCGAGCTGTTCACCCTGTCGGTGCTGGCCCTGGCGCTCGGCATCGCCTACGGCTCGGCCAAGATCTTCGGCGTGTCGTTCGCGCTGGGGGCGTTCTTCGCCGGCGTCGTGCTCAGCGAATCGCACTTCAGCCACCGCGCCGCCGAGGAATCGCTGCCGCTGCAGGACGCCTTCGCCATCCTGTTCTTCGTCTCGGTCGGCATGCTGTTCGACCCGTCGATCCTGGTCCGCGAGCCGCTGGCGGTGCTGGCGGTGCTGCTGCTGATCATGGTCGGCAAGTCGCTGGTGGCGTTCGGCATCGTGCTGCTGCTGGGCTACCCGCCGGCGACGGCGCTGACGGTCTCGGCCAGCCTCGCCCAGATCGGCGAGTTCTCGTTCATCCTGGCCGGGCTCGGCATCGCCATGGGGCTGCTGCCGCCGGAAGGGCGCGACCTGATCCTCGCCGGTGCCCTGCTGTCGATCACCCTGAACCCGCTGGCCTTCGCCGCCGTCGACCGGCTGCTGCAGGCCGGCCGCGCCGCGCCGGCGCTGGGCGGCTGGATCGACGGCACCGGCCGGGCCCGGCTGGCCGCGCTGCAGGGCCGGCTCGACGAGCTGCGCCGGCGGACCGAGGCGCGCGAGACCGCGCATGCGCTCGAGATCGAGGCGCTGGTGTCGCGCTTCCCGATCTTCGAGGGCCTCGACCGCAAGGCCCGCGAGGACCTGCTCCTGCTGTTCCGGCCGCGCACGGCGACGCCGGGCGAGCGGCTGATCCGCCGCGGCGAGCGCTCGGACGCGGCGTTCTTCATCGCCTCGGGGGCGGTGCAGGTCGAGGTCGGCGGCCGGACGATCCGGCTGGGCCCCGGCGACTTTTTCGGCGAGATGGGGCTGCTCACCGGCGAGCGCCGCTCGGCCGACGTCACCGCCATCGACTACTGCCAGCTCCAGGTGCTGGCGCAGCGCGAGTTCCGGCCGTTCGTGGCGCGCCATCCGGCGGTGCGCGGCCGGCTGGTCGAGCTCGCCCGCGAGCGTGCGGAGATGAACCGGCAGCAGGCCGCCGCGGCCAGCTGAAGCTCGCGACGGCAGGGAACCCGGTCCCAGGGCTCGCGTTGACCCGGCAGGAGGACCATTCCCTCCGCCCCTTCCAACGACCCTGGAGATGACCATGCGCATGCTGACCCTCGCCGCTGCCGGCGCCCTGCTGCTCGGACCGGCCGTCGCCTTCGCGCAGGCCGATAATCCCAACCAGCAGAACCTGCCGGTGCCCAACCCGACCGCCCCGGCCGAACAGATGGGCACGGGCACGACCGCGGCCGAGCCGGCGACGCCGCCGACCGGGGCCGCCAGCCTGATGACCATGACCGCCGAGGACCTGATCGGCCGCGACGTCGTCGACGGCGACGGCAACTCGGTCGGGGAGGTGCAGGACCTGATGATCGACGCCGACAAGAAGGTGACGCACGTCCTCGTCGACGTCGGCGGCTTCCTCGGCATCGGCTCGAAGACCGTGGCGCTGCAGGCCGACCAGCTGCTGCTCTCCGAGGGCGACGGCGGCGACCTCGTGACCTCGATGGCCAAGGACCAGATCGAGGCGCTGCCGGGCTACGAGAAGCAGGACGACATGTGGCGCGTCGCCGAGTAACGACGGCGGCACCCGCGCGAGGGCCGGCCGGGGCCGAGGGTCCCGGCCGGCCCTTTGCGTTGGCGGGCCGGGTTGCCCGCCATGGCGGAAATGGCGGTGAAGACGTCGAAGCATCAAGTAATTTATTAGAAAAGCGCCTGAGGAAATTAGAATAACGCGCAAGCACGATCATCTTGACATGGCGATGCCTTGCCGACGTCTATCGTCGCCGGGCTGAAGCGGTGTGACGAGGACACCGCTGGCGCGGGAGGCGGCCATGGCGGTGATCACCGGCACGTTCGACAACGACAGGCTGCTGGGCACCAGCGGCAACGACACGATCACCGACCCGATCGGCCGCGACACGCTCGATGGCCGGGACGGCAACGACAGCCTGTTCGGCGGCATCGACAACGACACCCTGCTGGGCGGCAACGGCGGCGACTACCTGGAGGGCGGCGACGGCCGTGACTTCCTGTTCGGCGGCAATGGCAGCGACGGCCTGCTGGGTGGCGACGGGCAGGATGTTCTGGCCGGCGGCAACGGCAACGATGCGCTGCGTGGCGGGCAGGGCAACGACAGCCTGCGCGGCGATGCCGGCAATGACGATATCCAGGGCGGTGACGGCAACGACCTCGTCGAGGACAGCGGTGGCAACAACAAGCTGTTCGGCGAGGACGGCGACGACCGTCTCCTCGCCGCCGGCGGCAACGACCTGCTCTCGGGTGGGAACGGCAACGACAGTACGGTCGGCGGCGACGGCAACGACACGCTGTGGGGGGCCCGGGGCGACGACCGTGCCGCCGGCGGCAACGGCAGCGACACGCTGGGCGGCAATGCCGGCAACGACACGGTCGATGGCGGCGCCGACCACGACACGATGTGGGGCGATGACGGCGACGACAGCCTGGCCGGCGGGAGCGGCAACGACCTGATCCGCGGCGGGCTGGGCATCGACGCGATCGACGGCGGTGCCGACAGCGACACGGTCGACGGCGGCGAGGATGGCGATACCGTCACCGGCGGCGCGGCCGCCGACACCATCGCCGGCGCCAACGGCAATGACCGGATCTTCGGTGGCGACGCGACTCTGGCCGGCGGCGGGGCCGACGGCAACGACGTCATCGAGGCCGGGGAGGGCGCCGACTCCGTGTATGGCGACGCCGACCGGACCAGCGGCCATGCGGCGATGGGCGACGACACCCTCTACGGCGGCAACGGTTCCGAACCGGTACTGTGCGGCGACGTCGCCTTCGCGCTGCTGGGCTCGGGTGCCGCCGACCCCGACTTTGCCGGCGGCGACGACACCCTGTTCGGCGGCAACGGCTTCGACGTCCTCACCGGCGACCTGCTTAACACGCTCGACGGCACGATGCAGGGCGGTGCGGATCGCCTCTACGGCGGGGACAGCGACGACGGGCTCTACGGCGACACGGGCGGCAACGGGCTCTACGACGATGCCCGCGGCGGTGCCGACAGCCTGTTCGGAGGAAACGGCGACGATGCGCTGTATGGCGATTCGCCCGCCGAGATCGCCGACAGCGCGGTCGCGGCCGACGACCTGCTCGACGGCGGATCGGGCAATGACCGGCTCTACGGCGATGCGTTCCTCGAGTTGAGCGCCGACCAGCGCGGTGGCGACGACAGCCTCTTCGGCGGTGCGGACGACGACATCCTTTATGGCGACGCGCTAGCGGAGGCGGCCGGCGCCGCCGGCGGCGGCGCCGACACGCTCGACGGAGGCGAGGGCCGCGATACCGTGTTCGGTGGCGGCGGCGACGATTCGATCGCCGGCGGCGAGGGCGGCGACACCGTGCATGGCGATGCCGCGCTCCTCAGCACCTCGGCCAGCGGCGGCAACGACCGGATCGCGGGCGATGCCGGCAACGACATCGTCTACGGCGATGGCGAGAAGCTGCGGGGCGACGCCGCCGGCGGCGACGACGTGCTGTGGGGCGGCAGCAGCCTCAACATCCTGCACGGCGACGGCAACGAGGTGAAGGCGACGGCCAGCGGTGGCGACGACACCGTCTACGGGGGCGACGACGTCGACGTCATCTATGGCGAAGGCGTCTTCCTCGACGACCAGACCTCGGGCGGCAGCGACACGCTCTACGGCGGCAACGGCGCCGACAGCATCCGCGGCGACGCGAACCAGATGGGCGAGACCGGCACCGGTGACGCTCCGACGGGCGGCGACGACGTCGTCCAGGGCGGCGGCGACAACGACTTCATCATCGGCGACGCCTTCGTCATGGTCGACGCGGCCGCCGGTGGCGGCGACACCCTGTCCGGCGATGACGGCGACGACCAGGTGTTCGGCGATGGCAGCCTGCAGAACAGCGCCTCGGGCGGCGACGACATCCTCTATGGCGGGAACGGCAACGACGACCTCCGCGGCGACGTCGACAGCGTCAAGGACGCCGTCACCTGCGGCAACGACACCCTCGACGGCGGTGCGGGCAACGACAGCCTCTACGGCGATGGCCGCGGCGTTTCGCTCACCGCCACGCGCGGCGACGACCTGTTCGTCTTCGGCGCCGGCAGCGGGATCGACGTCATCAAGGACTTCCGCCTCGGCGGCGACAGCGACCGCATCGACCTCAGCGCCTATGCCGGCATCAGCTGGGCGGACGACCTTGCCGGCATCACCGACGGTGTCATCGATCTCGGCCTCGCCGACGGCGGATCAGCCGGGGTCGACGTGCTGACCATCGAGGGTGTCACCGCGCTGCAGGAGGCGTGGTTCGTCCTGGCCTGAGCCGGCCCTGCCTCTCGCTGCCAAGGCGACCGGAAATGTTATTCCGGACACCCTTGGAGTTCGAAGGCCGGGGCAGTGCCGCCGAGCGACCGTCCGGATGTGTCACGGACCAGACATCGCGGGGTGGCGGCACGGCGATCCTGCAGGGCCGTCGCCGCCGGTCGCAACGCAAGCCTGTAATGCCACCGGCGCGGCCAGTCGATGCCGGGCGAGCAGGCGGGGTGACTGCTCGCTTTGCCGGCGATCACCTGCGTCGATGCGAAGGCCTGCAGGCCGGCGCGAGATCGGTATTGATCGTCGACTATTCGATATCATTTCGAGTGGCTCCAGTCATCAGTAGTATTGGGCTCGGTTGCATTAGATAAAGTTGAAATCAATATTGACTTGACAGGGGTTGCGCTTACGCCAGTCTGTCAATAGAGGGGTGCCGGCAGTGGCCGATTCGGGATGGGCGCTGCGGGCAGGGGAGATAGCGCCATGGCCGTCATCGTCGGCACGTTCATCAACGACAAGCTTCTGGGCACCAGCGGCAACGACACCATCACCGATCCCATCGGCGACGATACGCTGGACGGCCTCGACGGCAGCGACAGCCTCTTCGGCGGCATCGACAACGACACCCTGCTGGGTGGCAACGGCGCCGATCTCCTCGATGGCGGCGAGGGCCGCGACCGCGCCTTCGGCGGCGACGGCAATGACGGCCTCCTCGGCGGTAACGGCAACGACAGCCTGTTCGGCGGCAACGGCAACGACGCGGTCCGCGGCGATGGCGGCCAGGACACGGTCAACGGCGACGCCGGCGACGATGACCTGCGCGGCGGCGACGGCAACGACCGCTTCACCGGCGGAAGCGGCAACGATGCCTCCTACGGCGAGGCCGGCGACGATTCGCTGACCGACAATGTCGGCAACGACCTGCTCTCGGCCGGCGAGGGCAACGACAACGCTGCCGGTGGCGACGGCAACGACACGCTGTGGAGCGGTAACGGCAACGATACCGCCGCCGGCGGCAACGGCGTCGACTCGCTGGGCGGCAACGCCGGCAACGACACGCTCGACGGCGGTGCCGGCAGCGACACCGTCTGGGGCGATGCCGGCACCGACACCCTCTACGGCGGCAACGATGGCGACCGCGTCGTCGGCGGTGACGACAACGACATCGTCGACGGCGCCAACGGCAACGACACCGTGCTCGGCGGCAACGGCGTCGACAGTGTCCTCGGCTCCGCCGGCACCGATACGGTCGACGGCGGCGACGGCACCGACGTGGTGTGGGGTGGTGCCGACAACGACCGCGTCGACGGCGGCCTCGCCGACGACAAGCTGTTCGGCGACGAGGGCAACGACAGCCTGCGCGGCGGCGAGGGTGCCGACGGCCTGTGGGGCGGGAACGGCGCCGACAGCGTCGATGGCGGCAACGGCATCGATACGGCGTTCTTCCTCGGCGCCGCGGTCCAGGTCGATCTCGCCACCGCGGCCAACAACCACTTCGGCGAGGCCGAGGGCGACAGCTTCGCCAATGTCGAGAATGTCGTCGGCACCGACAATGGCGACACCATCACCGGCAGCGGCGCCGCCAACCTGCTGCGCGGCGAAGGCGGCGGCGATACGCTGACGGGCGGAAACGGCGCCGACAGCCTGGATGGCGGCAACGGCATCGATACCGTGACCTTCAGCGGGGCCGCGGTGCAGGTCGACCTCGCCACCGCTGGCAACAACCATTTCGGCGAGGCCGAGGGCGACAGCTTCCTCGATGTCGAGAACGTCGTCGGCACCGACAATGGCGACACCATTACCGGCAGTGCCGCCGCCAACACGCTCGACGGGGCCGGCGGCGGCGATACCATGTATGGCGGAACGGGCAATGACAGCCTGATCGGGGCGGACGGCATCGACACCCTCTACGGCGACGGCGACACGCTGACCGGCAGCGCCCAGGGTGGCAACGATACGCTGAGCGGTGGCAACGGCTTCGACGAGATCGTCGGCGATGCCCGGCTGATGTCGGGCAGCGCCGCCGGCGGCGACGACCTGCTGTACGCCGACGCCGACGGCGCAACCCTGTCCGGCGATGCCCGGCAGATGACGGACCAGGCCGTGGGCGGCGACGACACGCTCTGGGGCGGCACCAGTGGTTCGGTGCTGGCCGGCGACGCCAGGGAATCGATGTCGCTCCAGGCCGTCGGCGGCAACGACGTCCTCTATGTCGGCGCGGGCGGCGGGGGCGCCACCGCCTACGGCGATGCCAACTCGCTGTTCGGCAGCACGAAGGGCGGCGACGACATCATCGTCAATGGCGACGGCGGCGGCTTCCTGAATGGCGACGGCCAGCTCTTCGGGTCCAGCCAGGGCGGCGACGACACCGTCACCGGCGGCAACGGCACGGACAGGATTCGCGGCGAAGGCCTCTACGTGAACGACTCGGCGGTCGCCGGCAACGATCGCCTTTACGGTGGTAACGGCGATGACTTCATTGACGGCGATGGCAACGACGCCGGCAACTCGGCGAGCCTCGGCGATGACACGCTCTGGGGTGGCGGCGGCAGCGACTCGCTCAGGGGCGATGCGGAGCGCTTCTTTCAGACGCCGGTCGGCGGCAGCGACACGCTCTATGGCGGCGACGACTCCGACGCCCTCTACGGCGACGCCAAGGAAACCTATGGCGGGTCGGGCAACGCGGATCTGCTCGACGGCGGAAACGGCGCCGATTCCCTTTTTGGCGGCGGCGGTGGCGACAGCCTCGTCGGCGGCGAAGGCAGCGATACGATCAATGGCGGCGATGGCGGTGGCGGTGATGTCATCATCGGCGACAACAGTCTGCTGACGACCGGCGCCACCGGCGGTAACGACACCATCGATGGCGGCGCCGACGGCGACAACATCGAGGGCGACGCCATCAGCCTCACCGGCAGCTCGACCGGCGGGAACGATACCGTCATCGGCGGAAACGGCACGGACGCACTGGGCGGCGACGCCATCGTCATGTTCAACCAGTCGGTGGGCGGCAACGACTCGCTGTTCGGTGGAGACGACGGCGACATCCTCTACGGAGACGGCTACGTCTCCATGGATGGCACCAGCGCCGGCGGCAACGACGACCTCGACGGCGGGAACGGCGACGACATCATCGGGGGGGAGAGCTTCTCCCTCAGCGGCTCGGCCAAGGGCGGCGACGACGTCATCAGCGCAGGAAACGGCAATGACGCCGTCTATGGCGACGGTCGCAGTATGTCCGGCGCCTCCAGAGGAGGCAGTGACACCGTCTACGGGGGAAGCGGCGACGATGCCCTCTACGGCGAGAGTCTGAACTGGTCCTCGACCGGTGCCAGCGGCAACGATACGCTCGACGGCGGATCTGGCAACGATACGCTGTTCGGCAACTTCGGCGCCGACTCGCTTGTGGGCGGCAACGACAACGACTTCGTCGTCGGCGATCAGTCCACCCTGTCCACCGGGGCGACCGGTGGTAACGACTCCATCGACGGCAGCCGGGGCATTGACAGCCTGTTCGGTGATGCCAGCACGCTGACCGGCAGCGGCCGCGGCGGCAATGACACCATCGTCACCGACAGCGACACGACGTCGAACGACACGGGCATCGAGCTCGCCTACGGCGATGCCTACGTGATGTCGGGCTCGAGCGAGGGCGGCAACGATACGCTGACGGGCTCGAATGCCATCAGCGAGGCTGTCGGCAACGATCAGATCATCAGGCGCGATGAGCTGTTCGGCGACGCCTACTCCCTTTCCGGCTCGTCCAAGGGCGGGGACGACAGCATCCTGGGAGGGAACGGCGACGATCGTCTCTATGGCGACGGCTTTCGCCTGGCCGACTCGGCGCAAGGCGGCGACGATACCCTGTGGGGAGGTAACGGCAGAGACGGCTTTTACGGGGATGGCAATACCGTCCAGGACAGCGCCAAGGCCGGCGACGACGTTCTCTACGGCGATGATAGCCAGGACGGCCTTTACGGCGATGCCGACGCGCTCGAGGACAGTGCCGTTGGCGGCAACGACACGCTCTTCGGCGGCGACGGCGCCGACGACATTCGCGGCGAGGGCGCGCGACTGGGCCAGAGCTCAACCGGCGATACCACCCAGGCCGGCGACGACCTGCTCTTTGGCGGCAATGACGGCGACTTCGTCTACGGCGACTCGGCCAACCTCTTTGCCAAGACGTCGGGAGGAGACGACACGCTCTTCGGCGGCAATGGCGGCGATACGGTCTGGGGCGATGGCCTCTCCGTCCAGGAGGAAGCATCGGCCGGCAACGATACGGTCGACGGAGGCGACGGCAATGATGAACTTGCCGGCGATGGCGAGGTGCGAGACAAGGCCACCGGCGGAAACGACACCGTCTACGGCGGAAATGGCGACGACACCGTCTATGGCGAAGGCAAGGAGATCATCGCCGACTACACCGGTGCCGACGTCGCCTGCGGCGACGACACGGTCGTCGGTGGAGCGGGCAACGACACGCTCTGGGGCGATGGCCGCAACGTGTACGGCCCCCACGTCACCCTCGGTGACGACGTCTTCGACTTCGACCTCGGCAGCGGCATCGACGTCATCAAGGACTTCCGCAAGGGCGGCGACCTCGACAAGATCGACGTCAGCGGCTACGCGAACATCGAGTGGTCCGACATCTCCGGCGTCACCAACGGCGTCATCGACCTCGGCGCCGCCAACGACGATGCGGCCGGCTTCAATGTCGTGACCATCGAGGGGGTGACCACCCTGGAGGAGGGCTGGTTCATCTTCGCCCCGGCGCCCATTCCCGTCTGACGCGAAGCGCCAGGGGCGCCGGGAGGCAATCGTGCTGCGCGGGCGGAGCGAGGTTTCACGCGCTCCGCCCGTTCAATCTCGTTCTCCATAGCGGGTCATTTCGCCATAGGTGGCCAATCGGATCCTTGACTGGCCGGCATGGAGGCGCGCGAGTGTTTTTCTGCAATTGATTGTCGCTGTTTCATGAAGCTCCAAAAAAACTCTAGGACAGTCGGCCCAAGGTAGCATTAGACAACTGCACGAGACCTGAACGTCACTTGACATTGGCGTGACAAGCGGCAGGGTGGCGACGTGGCGAGGTTCAGGCGCAGCCCTGCGCCGGTCGCCTTGCGAGGGAAACATCATGGCCGTCCTGACCGGAACCTCCGGCGCCAACCTGCTCACCGGCGGCACTGCTGCCGACACCATCAGCGGCCTCGGCGGCAACGACACGCTCGACGGCCGGCAGGCCAGCGACACGCTGTTCGGCGGCAACGGCAATGACACCCTGCTCGGAGCCGACGGCAACGACTCGCTGTCCGGCGGCGACGGCATCGATTCGCTGTTTGGCGGCAACGGGGTGGACCGGATCGCCGGCGGCAATGGCAACGACATCGTCAGAGGCGACGCCGGCAACGACTCGCTCGCCGGCGAGGGCGGCAACGACGACGCTCGTGGCGGGAATGGCAACGACCGCATCGATGGCGGTAACGGCAACGACTCGCTGCTCGGCGAGAGCGGCAACGACTCGCTGAGCGGCGCCGCCGGCAACGACTACCACACGGGCGGCGACGGCGACGACAACGCTGCCGGCGGTGACGGCAACGACACCCTGTTCGGCGGCATCGGCAACGACACCGCCTCGGGCGGCAACGGCAGCGACACGCTGGGCGGCGATGTCGGCAACGACACGCTGACGGGCGACGACGCCGGCGACACGCTCCGGGGCGGCGAGGGTACCGACAGCCTGTTCGGCGGTCTCGGCGACGACCGCCTCGAAGGGGGCAACGGCAACGACCTGGCCCAGGGCGGCGACGGCAATGACAGCCTGCTCGAGAGTGCCGGCGACGACAGCCTTGCCGGCGGAAACGGCAACGACCGCATCGATGCGGGCAACGGCAGCGACACCGTGGCCGGCGATGCCGGCAGCGACACGCTGACCGGAGGCGACGGCAACGACAGCCTGGCCGGCGGCAACGAGGGCGACACGCTCTTCGGCGGCAACCAGGACGACCAGCTCGCCGGCGGCGATGGCGCCGATTCGATCGATGGCGGCGACGGTGCGGTGGACATCATCGACGGCGGAAACGGCAACGACCGGCTCGCCGGTGCCGCCGGTGCGGACGCCGTCTCCGGCGGCAACGGCGACGACACCGTCAGCGGCGGCGACAGCAAGGACAAGCTTTTCGGCGACGACGGCAACGACACCCTGCTGGGCGGCAACGACGGCGACGGCCTGACGGGTGGCAACGGCGCCGATTCGATCGATGGCGGCGATGGGATCGACCGGGTCTTCTACAATGGCGTCGCGGTGCGGATCGATCTCGGCAACCAGGCCAACAACCACTTCGGCGAGGCCGAGGGCGACAGGCTGGCCGCGATCGAGGAACTCTTCGGAACCGACAACGGGGACACGCTCACCGGCGATGGTGGCAGCAACTCGCTGATCGGGATGGGCGGTGCCGACACGGTCGTCGGCGGCGGCGGGGCCGACAGCCTGGACGGCGGCGAGGGCAACGACTCCGTCATCGGCGATTCGGCCGGGACCCTGTCCGGCTCGGCCACTGGCTCCGGCGACTGGATCGACGGCGGCGCGGGCGTCGAGGTGCTGCTGGGCGACGCGCTCGCCATCATCGACACCGCCAAGGGCGGCAACGACGACATCCGCGTCGCGTCCGCCAACGACACGCTGATCCAGACGGCGCACGGCGATGCGCTGGTGATCGACGGCGAGGGCCAAGGCGGCGACGACACGCTGACCGGGACCAACGCCACCAACGCCTTCCAGGTGGTCGACTCCGTACTCGGTACCATCGAGCAGTACGATCTGCTCTACGGCGATGCCGGAGACGCTGACCGGGTCCGCCATCGGCGGCGACGACTCCTGCTCGGCCTGGACGGCAACGACCGGCTCAACGGCGACGCCGCCTTCGTCGGCACCGGCGCCACGGGCGGCAACGACACGCTGTGGGGTGGCAACGGCGACGATGCGCTGACCGGCGACGCCGATGTCGTCGACGGAGCGGCGACGGCCGGCAACGACACGCTCTACGGCGACGACGGCGTCGACAGCCTCATCGGCGACGGGAACGCGGTCAGCGGCGGTGCGGCGGCCGGCAACGACGTGCTGTTCGCCGGAAACGGCGCCGGCTTCCTCTATGGCGACGCCGGCATCCTCGGCGGCCTTGCCACCGGCGGCGACGACAGCCTCTACGGCGGTGACGACGTCGACACGATGTACGGCGACGCCAGCCAGCCTGCAAAGCCTGGCCGTCGGCGGCAATGACCTGCTGTATGGAGGGAACGGCGCTGATAACCTCTACGGTGACCTGGCTCGGTCACCGGCGCTGCCACCAGCGGTGGCGGCGACACCCTCTATGGCGGCGGACGCCGACGTGCTGTTCGGCGGAGGCGGCGACGACAGCCTGTTCGGCGGCGAAGGCAACGACAACCTGCGCGGCGATGCCGCGATACTGGGCGTGGCCGGCGACGACGTCAGCTATGCCGGCGGCAACGACCTGCTCGAGGGTGGCAACGGACTCGACAGCATGTTCGGCGACGCCGATTTCATCGCCGGCCCGTCGGCGGGCGGCAACGACACCCTGCGCGGCGGCGACGACGACGACATCGTCATCGGCGATGCCACCTACATCGAGGACACGGCCTCCGGCGGTGATGGCATCGTCGAGGGTGGCAATGGCAACGACACCCTCACCGGCGACGGCGGGCTGCAGGACCTGGCGAGCGGCGGCGACGACAGCCTCTACGGCGATGATGGCGACGACGTGATCCACGGCGATGCGGAGACGCTGACGGGCTCGGCATCGCCGGCGCCGACCTCGTCTTCGGAGACGATGGCGACGACCAGCTGTTCGGCGACGCGGCGTCGCTGGGAGACGGCAACACCAGCGGCGGCGACGACACGATGTTCGGCGGTGCCGGCAACGACAGCCTCGAAGGCGGCTACGGCGCCGACAGCCTGTCGGGCGAGGACGACGCGGACGAGCTGATCGGCGACACGGTGCAGATCGGCCAGACCGGCGAGGAGGCCGGCTCCTTCGGCGGCAACGACTCGCTCGACGGCGGCAACGCGGCCGATGTGTTGATCGGCGATGCCGATACCATCGTCGGCCAGTCCGGCGGCGGCGACGACTCCATCCAGGGCGGCGACGGCGACGACACCGTCACCGGCGACGCCAGCTCCATCATCAACGTGGCCTTCGGCGGCGGCGACAGGATCGACGGTGGCGACGGCAACGACACGATCACCGGCGACGGAACCCTGCAGGATCAGGCCAGCGGCGGCAATGACGTGCTGATCGGGAATGCCGGCGACGACGTCCTCTATGGCGATACGGCGATCCTGCAGAACGGGGTCTGGGCCGGGAACGACGGCCTCCTCGGCGGCGCCGGCAACGACACGCTGTGGGGCGACGGCGCCGGCGACGGTGGCGACTGGACGCGCGGCGACGACCTGTTCGCCTTCCGTCCCGGCGACGGCCAGGACGTCATCATGGACTTCCGCGTCGACGGCGAGAACGACATCATCGACCTGACCTTCTACGCCATTGCGGAGACGCCGATCTCGTGGGCCACGGTCCAGACCAACAGCACCGACACGGGCGACGACATCGAGATCGACCTCGGCGCCGCCAGCGGCGGGACGGCGGGCGAGGACGTGCTGACCCTCAAGAACGTCGCCGCGCTCGACGAGAGCTGGTTCATCTTCGAGGCGTTCGTCATCGTAACCTGACCGAAGCGGGCCCCGGCGTCAGCCGGGTCGCGCCAGGGCCCGGCTCGCTTTCTCCGGGCCGCCAGACAGGGCGCACCGGGTGCATGAGCGCACCGCCGGGCCTGCGCCCGGCGGGCGGCCCCGGCCCCTCAGTGCGTCATGATCATGTCGGTGAGCTCGTTGAGGCTGGTGTCGGCCTTGGCGACGTCGGTGACGGCCTGGCCGTGGGCCATGACGACGAAGCGGTCGCAGACGCGGAAGGCGTGGTAGATGTTGTGGGTGACGAACACGCAGGAGACGCCGCTCTCGGCGAGCTCGCGCATGATCGCCAGCACCTTCTCGGTCTCGCGGACGGACAGGGCACTGGTCGGCTCGTCGAGCAGCAGGATGTCGCGCTTGAAGTGCACCGCCCGGGCGATGGCGACGGCCTGGGCCTGGCCGCCGGAGAGGTCCTCGACCGGCAGGTCGGGCGAGGTGATCCCGGCGATGCGGACATGCTCGTCGAGGATCGCCATGGCGGTGGCGCGCATCTCCTTGATCTTCATGAAGCCGAGCGCACCGGTCGGCTCGCGGCCGGCGTAGATGTTGCGCATGATCGACATGGCGCCGACCAGGGCGATGTCCTGGTAGATGGTCTGGATGCCGGCGGCCTCGGACTTGCGGCGCGAGCCGATGTCGACGGGCTGGCCGTTGCGCAGGAACTGGCCGCGGTCGGGCTCGACGACGCCCGACAGGATCTTGATCAGCGTCGACTTGCCGGCGCCGTTGTCGCCGAGCAGGCCCACCACCTCGTTGTGGCCGACGCGGAAATTGACGTCCATCAGCGCATTGACGTGGCCGTAGGTCTTGGAGATGCCGCGCGCCTCGAACAGCGGCGGGCGGTCGACGCTCATCGCTTCCTCCGGACCATCTGGTTGACGACGACGCCGGCGACGATCATCAGGCCGACGAACATGTCGAGGTAGAAGCCGGGCAGGCGGGCCAGGATGATGATGTCCTGGACCAGCTGCAGCACGGCCGCCCCCAGCACGATGCCGATCACCGAGCCGCGGCCGCCGGTCAGCGCCAGGCCGCCGATCACGCACACCGCCACCGCGAACAGCTCGATGAAGAGCTGCGGGTTGGTCATCGCCGTGCCGAGCCGGGTGACGCTGAAGATGCCGGCGATGGTGGCGAACACCGAGCTGATGACGAAGGCGGCGAGCTTGGTCCGCTCGACGTTGATGCCGGCGAAGCGGGCGGCGTGCGGGTTGCCGCCGGCGGCGAACAGGTGGTTGCCGAACCAGTGCCGGGTCAGCACGAGATGCGCGATCAGGGCGAACACCAGGAACCAGATGAACTGGGCCGGGATCGGGCCGATGTCGCCGGCGAGGATGGTCTTGAACAGCGGCGGCGGGGCGAAGTTCAGCGAGCGGGCGTAGCCGACGATGAACGGCGCGCTGGTCCGCACGATGAACAGCATGCCCAGCGTGGTGATGAAGGAGGGGATGCCGAAGCGCAGGGTGATCAGGCCGTTGGCGAGGCCGATCAGCGCGGCCAGCACCAGCGCGAACAGGATGGCCGCCGGCAGCGGCACGCCCTGGGCGTGGACGAAGGCCATGGCGAACGGGGTGACGACGAAGACGGCACCGACCGACAGGTCGAACTCGCCGGCGATCATCAGCAGGCCGACGCCCAGCGCCACCATCCCGTAGTTGGGGATGGCGCGCAGCACGAGCTTGAGGTTGGCGGTGCTGAGGAAGACGAACTGGTCGGGGATGATGGCGCCGACGACGATGCAGGCGAGCAGCAGCCCGCCGAACATGATGGCGACCGGTCCCGCCGGGTGGCGGCGCACGCGGCCCCAGAAGCCGGCCTCGCGGTAGCGCCCGGCGCCGCGCGGCGAGGCGGTGGCGGCGCTCACGAGCGGCCCCGCTTGCGGATCACGGCGTTGAGCACGGCGGCGACGATGATGACCGCACCGAGGAAGCCCTTGAACACGGTCTCCGGCGCGCTGACCAGGACCAGCAGGTTGTCGACGGTCTCGATCAGCGCCGCACCCAGCACCATGCCGAGGATGGCGCCGCGGCCGCCGAGCAGGCTGACCCCGCCGACGACGACGGCGGCGATGGCCTTGAGCTCGAGGCCGCTGATGGTGGCGTAGGAGGGCTCGATCTCGTTGATGCGGGTCGCCTGCAGGATGCCGGCGAAGCCGGCCAGCACGGCGCAGATGATGAAGGCGATCATCTTCACCTGCGGCACCGGCACGCCGACGGCGACGGCGGCGTTGCGGTTGCCGCCGCAGGCGAACAGGTGGTTGCCGAACTTGTGCCGGTTGAGCAGCGCCCAGCCGCCGATGGCGACGACCAGGAGCCAGACCACCTGCGCGTAGAGCGGCCCGGCGATCTGGCCGGTGAACAGCGCCTCGAACAGGTCGCCCGGGAAGAAGCGGTCGCTGTCGGGCTGGTTGGTCTGCGGGTTGAGCGAGATCCAGCGGACGGCCCCGCGCAGCACGAACATCGTGCCCAGCGTGGCGATGAAGGAGGGGATGGCGAAGCGCGTGGTCAGCACGCCGTTGATCACGCCGACGACGATGGCGACGGCGATGCCGGCGGCGATCGCCAGCAGCAGCGGGAAGCCGTGGCTCGCCGTCAGCACCGCCACGACGAACGGCACGAGGGTGAAGGTGCCGGCCACCGAGATGTCGAACTCGCCCGAGATCATCAGCAGGCCGACGCCGATGGCGACGATCGCGGTGACGGGGATCTGCTGGGCCAGCACGGCGAGGTTGCCGGCGGTGGCGAAGCTCAGCTGGTCGGGCCGGACGAGGCTCCAGCCGACGGCGACGACGAGCACCACGGCGTAGATGACGACGATGTTGATGGCCTGGTAGCGGCCGAGCCGCCGCCACGGCGAATCGGCGCCGGCCGGACGGCGCCGTGCGGCCATCTCGGCGCTGGTCGGTCGCGTCGTGCTCACGCTCTGGGTCCGCCGTTCCCGGACGCGGCGCGGGGCCGCGTCCGGGCGATCCTGCCGGGGGTCCGGCGGCTCAGCGGTAGGTGCCGCCGAAGTCGAGGGCGAACTGGCCGTTCGACTTGTCGATCAGGTTGTTGCCGGTGTCGATGTCGGGCGGGGTCAGGCCGTAGCGGACGGCGTAGGCGGCGAACATCACCGGCAGGAAGCCCTGCCAGAACGGCTGCTGGTCCATCGTGGCGGTGGTCTTGCCCGCCATGATGTTCTCCATGATCTTCGGGTTGGTGTCGAAGCCGCCGTTGGGGATGCCCTCGCGGCCGGCCTCGGCGGCGGCGTCGACCGCCACGGTGGTCGGCGTGGTGCCCAGCCCGACGATGCAGGTGATCTTCGGGTTGGCCAGGATCGCCTGCGAGATGATGGTCTGCGCCTCGGCGTCGACGGTGCCGGTGCCGATGACCTCGCTGGTGATGCCGGCGGGCTCCAGCGCCGACTGCACGCCCTGGGCGCGCTCGATGGCGTAGGTCAGCTCGGGGAACTCGACCGGCAGCAGGCAGTGGTCGCCGGCCTTCAGCCCGTGCTCCTTGATCATCCGGTTGCCGATGATGTTGCCGGAGGCGAGGAAGTCCTGGCCGACGAAGGCCTGGCGGGCGTTGCCCTTGGCGTGCTCGGGATCGTCGATGTTCTGGGCGATGACGATCAGGCCGGCGTCGCGCGCCTTCTGCACGGCGGCGTCGAGCGCGTCGGGCACGGTGATCGTCGGCAGCACCGCGTCCTGCTTGTCGGCGATCGCGGTCTCGATGAGGTTGGCGTGGCGGGCGGCGTCGCCGTCGGCGTTGACGTAGGTCAGGTCGACCTGGAACAGCCGGGCGGCCTCCTCGGCGCCGAACTGCATCGGCTGGAAGAAGGTCGCACCCGAGCAGCAGTGCTGGATGAAGGTGACCTTCACCGGCTTCAGCGCGTCGGCGGCAAAGGCCGGCTGGATCGCGAACGGTGCCGCGGCCAGCGCCAGCGCGCCGAGCGCGAGACGGCGAGTGCCCGAGACCCTGGTGGTCGTGACCATCGTGTTCTCCCTGATGTCATTCGTCTCCGGCGCGATCCGGCGGGCCCGGAACGACGGAGCGGGCCGGTGCCACTTCGCCCGGTTGGAGAAAGCTTAGCGACGCCTTCGGCGGGGTTCCATGGCGAAATGCAACCGATTGCGCGTGCTGCGGCAAGGGATGATCGTTTTCCATCAACAATTCTGTTGAGGGGGTCGGGTCAGCCACGCAACATGCATGGCAGGGAGACGGGAACCCCGCCGCCAGCAGCGGGGCCGTCGACGGTTGCAACCTGTCGGGCTCGAGGTGCGGCTGCCGGCGCGGGCGGCCGTCGCGCCTTGCCCGCAACCAGGAGGCCTGAACGATGACGGCGTTCGTCAAGCGCGACTACAGCCTGACCGGCCCGGAGGGCAGACGGGCCGAGGAGCTCGGGCTCGCCACCGCCGAGTGGTACCACACCCCGATCCCGCGCAAGCGGCTCAAGGAGCTGATGCAGCGCTCGGACCAGCCGGCGCTGATCCACACGGCGATCTGGGTCGCCTGCTTCGTCGTCTTCGGCGGGCTCGGCTACCTCACCTGGGGCACCTGGTGGGCGGTGCCGTGCTTCATCGCCTACGGCGTGATGTACGGCTCGTCGACCGATTCGCGCTGGCACGAGTGCGGCCACGGCACCGCCTTCAAGACGCCGTGGATGAACGAGGTCATCTACCAGATCTCGTCGTTCATGATCCTGCGCGAGCCGACGGTCTGGCGGTGGAGCCACGCGCGGCACCACACCGACACCATCATCGTCGGCCGCGATCCCGAGATCATCACCCCGCGGCCGCCCGACATCCGCGGCATCCTGCTGGCCTTCACCGGCATCGAGCAGGCCCGCTACTACTTCAAGAAGCTGTTCATCCACGCCGGCGGGGCGCTGACCGCCGAGGAAGAGACGTTCATCCCGAAGTCGGAGTGGAGCAAGGTCTTCTGGATCGCCCGCATCCACCTCGCGATCTACGTCGGCGTGATCTGCTGGTCGATCGCGATCTGGAGCATCATGCCGCTGATGTATATCGGCCTGCCGTCGTTCTACGGCGCCTGGCTCTACATCATCACCGGCCTGACCCAGCACATCGGCCTCGCCGAGGACGTCCTCGACCACCGGCTCAACTGCCGCACCGTGTACATGAACCCGATCGTGCGGTTCCTGTACCTCAACATGAACTACCATGTTGAGCACCACATGTTCCCGATGGTGCCGTACCACAAGCTGCCGGAGCTGCACGAGGAGATGAAGCAGGACACGCCCCGGCCCTACAGCGGGTTCCGCGAGGCCTATGCCGAGATCATCCCGACGCTGCTGCGCCAGCTGAAGGACCCGACCTACTTCGTGCGGCGCGAGCTGCCGCCGGGGGCGCGCCCCTACATCCCGGCCAGCCAGGCGCCGATGGCGCAGGCCGCCGAGTAGGGCTGCCGGAACGGGCGGGGGCATCGTGCCGCCACGGCCGCTGCGCATCGGCGCCGGGTCGGCCTGGTGGGGCGACCGGCTGGAGCCGGCGCAGTGGAACGCCGAGCGCGGTGCCCTCGACTATCTGTGCTTCGAGACGATGGCCGAGGCCACCGTCTCGGCAGCACAGGTGCGCAAGCGCCGCGATCCGACGTTCGCCGGCTTCGACACCTATCTCGACGACCGGATGCGCCGGGTGCTGCCGGCCTGCCTGCGCAACGGCACGCGCATCGTCAGCAACCAGGGCTGGATCAACCCCACGGGCGCGGCGCAGCGGACGATCGAGCTGCTGCGGGAACTGGGCCACAGGGGCATCCGGGTGGCCGCCGTCGGCGGCAGCCTGACCACCGACCGCATCCTCGAGCTGGGCGACCGGCTGATGGAGGACGGCCGGCCGGTAACGGCGCTGGGCGAGAGCGTCGTCTCGGCCGAGGCCTATCTGGGGGCCGAGCCGATCGTCCAGGCGCTGCGGGACGGGGCGCACATCGTGCTGACCGGAAGGGTCGCCGATCCCTCGCTGTTCCTGGCGCCGATGATCGTCGCGTTCGGCTGGGATCCGGCCGACTGGGCCCGGGTCGGGCAGGGCAGCGGCGTCGGCCACCTGATGGAGTGCGGGGCGCAGGTGACCGGCGGCTACTTCGCCGATCCCGGCTTCAAGGACGTGCCGGAGCCCTGGAACCTCGCCTTCCCGATCGCCGAGGTCGAGCCCGACGGGACGGCCGTCATCACCAAGCTCGACGGCACCGGCGGGGCGGTCGACCTGCGCACCGTGAAGGAGCAGCTGCTCTACGAGGTGCACGACCCGGCCAACTACCTGACGCCGGACGTCACCGTCGACTTCACCACGACGCGGCTGGAGCAGGCCGGGCCCGACCGGGTGCGGGTCGCCGGCATCGGCGGGCGGGCGCGGCCGGAGACGCTCAAGGTGTCGATCGGCTGCGCCGAGGGCTTCATCGGCGAGGACATGTTCTTCTACGCCGGGCCCGGGGCGGTGCGCCGGGCCGAGCTCGCCCGCACCATCCTGCTCGAGCGCTTCAAGGTGGTCGGGTTGCAGGCGGAGGAGGTGCAGGTCGACCTGCTGGGCGTCAACGCGATCCACGGCAAGGCGACGCCGCCCGGCTGGCCCGAGCCCTACGAGGTGGCGGTGCGGGTGGTGGCGCGCACCCGGACCCGCGAGGAGGCGGTCAAGGTCGGCCGCGAGGTCGACGGCATGGCGGTCTCCGGCGTGGCGATGACCGGCAAGCGGGTGCCGCACCAGGACCGCACCCGCGAGGTCATCGGCATCTGGTCGACGCTGGTGCCGCGCGCGGCGGTGCCGTGGCAGATCACCATGCTCGAGAGCTAGGCCGATGCGGGTCCCGCTGCAGCGCGTCGCCCACGTCCGCTCGGGCGACAAGGGCGACACCTCGAACATCACCGTGATCGCCTACGAGGAGGCGCTCTACGCGCCGCTCAAGGCGCAGCTCACGGCCGAGCGGTTCAAGGCGCACCATGCCGGGCTGATCACCGGCACGGTGACGCGTTACGCGATCGACCCGCTGTGGGCGCTGAACTTCGTGGCGCAGGGTGCCTTGGGCGGCGGCGTCTCGCGCAGCCTGCGCATCGACAACTACGGCAAGGCGCTGTCCTCGGCGATCCTCAGCTTCGAGCTCGAGGTGCCGGACCGGCTGGCCAACATGCTGCGCGGCCCGGCCGGCTGAAGCGCCAGCGCCAGGAAGCCGACGAGCCCGAAGCCCAGCACGGCGAGCTCGCCGCCGCCCTCGACCAGCGCCAGGACGAAGCCCGAGCCGTAGATCCGGCCGGCCAGCAGCATGTAGGCGAGGTCGCCAGCGAAGCCGGCGGCGGCGAGGCCCAGCACGAGGCCGAGGCCGAGCCGGGCGGCAAGGCGGTCCTCGCGGTCGCGCGCCACGGCCACGGCCAGCAGCGCCAGCAGCAGGCCCAGCGCGCCGAGGCCGAGCTCGGCCACGATCTTGCCGACCTGCACGCCGTTGAGGCCGAGGCCGCCGGCCAGCCGGGCGGCATGCGCCAGCGCCTCGCCGACCAGGATGTGCGGCTTGAACAGCTTGGCCAGGGCCACCAGCACCGCGACGGCGGCGACCAGCCGGGTCGCGGCCGAGGCATGGCGCACGGCGACCGCCGCCGCGGCGACGGCGAGGGCCGCGGCCTCGACCGCCAGCGGCAGGACGGCGATGCTGTCGTCATGGTTCAAGGCGAAGCGGTTGTTCGCCAGCCACCCGTCGGGATGGCCGAGGTGACGGAGCAGGAAGCGCAGGCCGTGCAGGCCGATGAGGACGGCGGCCACGGCCGCGAGCGTCCACACCGCGGCGGCGATGCGGCGGTCGTCGCGGCAGCGGGCGGCGAGCCAGCGGACGACGTCGGGCAGGGCCGCCCCCCTTGCGAAGCCTCGGTCCGGCACCGTGCCGGAGCCGGCGTCGTTGTGGCGGGGCCGCGGTTAACCGGAGCTGAACGGCAAGGGCGCGACGCTGGCGCGGAGCTTGCGTCGCGGCGACAGGGTTGGTCGTAGCATCGCAAGCCCGCCGGCCGGGCGCGGTCTAGCGGCATGAGAGGACGCCCGAGGGGCGCAGCGAGGCGCTGAGCATGAGCGACGGTGGCGACGATCTCGACCTGCGGTCGCTGGACGACGACGAGCTCGTCAAGCAGGTCCAGGACGACCTCTACGACGGCCTGAAGGAAGAGGTCGAGGAGGCGACGCGCATCCTGCTGGAGCGCGGCTGGACGCCCTACCGGGTGCTGACCGAGGCGCTGGTCGGCGGCATGACCATCGTCGGCATCGACTTCCGCGACGGCATCCTGTTCGTGCCCGAGGTGCTGCTCGCCGCCAACGCCATGAAGGGCGGCATGGCGATCCTGCGGCCGCTGCTCGCCGAGACCGGGGCGCCGCAGGTCGGCAAGATGGTCATCGGCACGGTCAAGGGCGACATCCACGACATCGGCAAGAACCTGGTGTCGATGATGATGGAGGGCGCCGGCTTCGAGGTCATCGACCTCGGCATCAACTGCGACGTCGACAAGTATCTGAACGCCCTCGAGCAGCACAAGCCGGACATCCTCGGCATGTCGGCCCTGCTGACGACGACCATGCCGTACATGAAGATCGTCATCGAGACGATGGTCGAGCGCGGCATCCGCGACGACTACGTCGTGCTGGTCGGTGGGGCGCCGCTGAACGAGGCCTTCGCCAAGGCGGTGGGGGCCGACTCCTACTGCCGCGACGCCGCGGTGGCGGTCGAGACCGCCAAGTCCTACATGGCGCGGCGCCACAACCAGCTGGCCGGGCGGGGATGAGCGGCCCGGCCGACCGGACGCTGCTGATCGCCTGCGGGGCCTTGGCCCGCGAGGCGAAGGCGGTGCTGGCGGCCAACGGCCTCGACGGGCGGATCGACCTCGCCTGCCTGCCGGCGAGCCTGCACAATCGGCCCGAGCGCATTCCCGAGGCGGTCCGCCGGCGCATCCGCCGGGCCCGGGCCACGCATGCGCGGATCGCCGTGCTCTACGGCGACTGCGGCACCGGCGGCGAGCTCGACCGGGTGCTGGCCGAGGAAGGCGTGGAGCGCATCGCCGGGCCGCACTGCTACGCCTTCTACGCCGGCGAGGCCGACTTCGCGGCGCTGGCCGAGGCCGAGCCCGGCACCTTCTGGCTCACCGACTTCCTCGTCCGCCAGTTCGACACGCTGGTGATCCGCGGCCTCGGGCTGGACCGGCATCCGGAGCTGCTGCCGCTCTACTTCGGCAACTACCGGCGGGTCGTGTACCTGGCGCAGACCGACGAGCCGCGGCTGCTGGCCAGGGCCGAGGCGGCGGCGGCACGGCTGGGGCTCGCCTTCGAGCACCGGCCGACCGGCCTCGGCGGGATCGAGCCCTTCCTCCGCAAGGCAGCCTGAGCCATGGCCGAGCGCAGCATCGTCTACTGGCGCGACATCCCGGCCCAGGTGATCGTCAAGGCCGGGCGCAAGGCGGCCAAGCGGCAGCTCGACCTGCGCTTCGAGCAGGCGATCGACCGGGCGGCGATGCGCGCCGGGCTGACCGGCACCGACGCCTACCTCGCCGAGTGGCGGCGCGGGGCACCCGAGCCCTGCGGCGACGACCTCGAGGCCGAGGCCGACGCCGCCCAGGCGAGCCTCGAGGCGGCCTACACGCCGGAGCGGGTGCGCGCCCTGGTCGCCAATGGCGGGCGCGAGCCCGGGGCCTGAGCCGGATGTACGCCGTCCGCCTCTGGTCGGTGCGCAACGCCCGCCTGCTCGAGGGGCTCTACCAGGCGTTCGAGACGGCGCTGGTGGCGGCGGCCCCGCTGCTGCGGCGGATCGGCTACGACCGGCTGGAGCGGCCGGTGGCGGCGGTCGAGCGGCAGGTGAAGGGGTTCCTGTTCGACTGCCGGATGTGCGGCAGCTGCGTGCTCAGCCAGACCGGCATGTCCTGCCCGATGAACTGCCCCAAGCAGATGCGCAACGGGCCCTGCGGCGGGGTGCGGCCGGACGGGTTCTGCGAGGTCCGCCCCGAGATGCGCTGCGTCTGGGTGCAGGCCTTCGAGGGGGCCGGGCGGATGCAGGGCGGCGGGCGCCTCGGCGAGGTCCGCCCGCCGGTCGACAGGGCCCGCGAGGGCCGCTCGGCGTGGGTCGGCGTGCTGCGCGAGCGCGCTCCGGAGCCGCCGGCGGCGGGGCCGGCGTGAGCGCCGACCGCTGGGTCGATCCCGGCGATCCCCTCCCCGAGATCGCGGGCCACAGCTCGCGCGGCCGGCTGGAACGGGTCCTGCGCAGCGGCCGGTTCGCCGTCACCGCCGAGCTCAACCCGCCGGATTCGGCCGATCCGCAGGAGGTCTACGACCGCGCCGTGGTGCTGGCCGAGGTCTGCGACGCCATCAACGCCACCGACGCGTCCGGTGCCAACACCCACATGTCGAGCATGGGCATCTGCGCCCTGCTGACCCGGGCCGGCTACGCCTGCATCCTGCAGATCTCCTGCCGCGACCGGAACCGCATCGCCATCCAGGGCGACGTGCTGGGGGCGGCGGCGATGGGCGTGTGCAACGTCCTCTGCCTGACCGGCGACGGCGTGCAGGCCGGCGACCAGCCCGGGGCGAAGCCGGTGTTCGACCTCGACAGCACCTCGCTGCTCGAGACGGTGCGGACGATGCGCGACGAGCGGCGCTTCCTGTCGGGGCGGAAGATCACCCAAGCGCCGCGGGTGTTCCTCGGTGCCGCCGCCAACCCGTTCGTGCCGCCCCACGACTACCGGCCGGCGCACCTCGCCAAGAAGATCGCCGCCGGGGCGCAGTTCATCCAGACCCAGTACTGCTTCGACCTGCCGCTTTTCGAGCGGTTCATGGCGCGTGTACGCGACCAGGGGCTGCACGAGCAGTGCTTCATCCTCGTCGGCGTTGGTCCCCTCGTCTCGGCGCGGGCGGCGCGCTGGATGCGCTCGAACGTGCCGGGAATCCACGTCCCCGACGCGATCGTCGACCGGCTGGAGAAGGCCGGCACGCCGAAGGCCGCCCGCGAGGAAGGCAAGCGGCTGTGCATCGAGCTGATCCAGCAGGTGCGCGAGATCGAGGGCGTGCGGGGCGTGCACGTGATGGCCTACCGCCAGGAGGAGCTGGTGAACGAGATCATCCAGACCTCCGGCGTCCTCGCCGCGCGGCGCGGCCGGGCGTCGCGATCCCAGCCGCGGGCAGCGGAGGCCCGGCCATGACCGACACGGTGATCAGCTCGGCGACGCGCGAGGTGGTGATCGGCTTCGATCGCCCGTTCTGCGTGATCGGCGAGCGCATCAACCCGACCAACCGCAAGAAGCTCGCGGCCGAAATGGCGGCTGGCGACTACACGACGGTGCAGTCCGACACGCTGGCCCAAGTGGCGGCCGGGGCGCACATGCTGGACGTCAACGCCGGCGTGCCGCTGGCCGACGAGCCCAGGATCCTGGCCGAGAGCATCCAGCTGGTGCAGTCGCTGACCGACCTGCCGCTGTCGATCGACAGCTCGATCGTGGCGGCGCTCGAGGCCGGGCTCGCGGTCTACAGGGGCAAGGCGCTGGTCAACTCGGTGACCGGCGAGGAGGAGCGGCTGGAGAGCGTCCTGCCGCTGGTGAAGAAGTACGGGGCGGCGGTGATCGGCATCTCCAACGACGAGACCGGCATCTCCGAGGACCCGGACGTCCGCTTCGCGGTCGCGCGCAAGATCGTCGAGCGGGCGGCCGACTTCGGCATCCCGGCCTGCGACGTGGTGATCGACCCGCTGGTGATGCCGGTGGGGGCGATCAACGACGCCGGGCGCAAGGTCTTCCACCTGGTCGGGCGGCTGCGCAACGAGCTCAAGGTCAACACCACCTGCGGCGCCTCCAACTTCAGCTTCGGCCTGCCCAACCGGCACGGCCTCAACGCCTCGTTCCTGGCGATGCTGATCGGGGCCGGGATGACCTCGGCGATCACCAATCCGCTGCACGCCGAGGAGATGACCGCGGTGATGGGGGCCGACGTCGCCATGGGCCACGACCCGCACTGCACGCGCTGGATCCGCAAGTTCCGCGAGCCGCAGGCCGAAGGGGCCGGGGCGCGCGGCGACCGCGGCGAGCGGCGGCGGCGGCGCGAGGGGAGCGCGGCCTGAGCGCATGACGGACCCGGCCCTCGTCGTCTTCACGCCCTCGGGCAAGCGCGGCCATTTCGCGCCCGGCACCAGCCTGCTCGACGCCGCCCGGCAGCTCGGCGTCGACATCGACAGCGTCTGCGGCGGCCGGGCGATCTGCGGCCGCTGCCAGTGCGAGCCGGCGGAAGGCCTGTTCGCCAAGCACGGCATCGAGAGCCGGGCCGAGCATCTGAGCGAGCTGACCGCCACCGAGCTGCGCTACCGCGAGCGCAAGGGCCTCGCCGCCGGGCGGCGGCTGTCCTGCCAGGCGCGCATCCAGGGCGACCTCGTCGTCGACGTGCCGCCGGAGAGCCAGGTCCACCGCCAGGTCGTGCGCAAGCGGGCCGAGGCCCGCGAGATCCGCCTCGACCCGGTGGTGCGGCTGCACGTGGTCGAGGTCGAGGAGCCGGACATGCACCGGCAGCGCGGCGACTTCGAGCGCGTCCAGGAGGCGCTGGCCCGGGAATGGGGGCTGCACGACGTCACCATCGACGTGCGCGCGCTCCGCCGGCTGCAGAAGGTGCTGCGCCAGGGCAGCTGGACGATCACCGTGGCGGTGCACGGCGGCAACCGGGTGATCGGGCTGTGGCCGGGCTTCACCGAGCGCATCTACGGGCTGGCCTTCGACATCGGCTCGACGACCATCGCCGGGCACCTGTGCGACCTCAGCTCCGGCGACGTCGTCGCCTCGGCCGGGATGATGAATCCCCAGATCCGCATGGGCGAGGATCTGATGAGCCGGGTCAGCTACATCATGATGAACCCGGGCGGCGACCGGCAGCTGACCGAGGCCGTGCGCGAGGCGCTGGACACGCTGGTCCGCCAGCTGCTGGCGGAGTCGGGCGTGCCTGCCGACCGGGTGATGGAGGCGGTGTTCGTCGGCAACCCGATCATGCACCACCTGCTGCTGGGCATCGATCCGGTCGAGCTCGGCGGGGCCCCCTTCGCCCTCGCCACCGACAGCGCCATCGTGCTGTGGGCCAGCGAGATCGGGCTGGATGCCGTCCACTCGGACGCGCGGATTTACGTGCTGCCCTGCATCGCCGGGCATGTCGGGGCCGACTGCGCCGGGGTGGTGCTGTCCGAGGGGCCGCACCTGCAGGACGAGGTGATGCTGGCGGTCGACGTCGGCACCAACGCCGAGATCGTGCTGGGCAACCGCGAGCGGCTGCTGGCCTGCTCGTCGCCGACCGGGCCGGCCTTCGAGGGCGCGCAGATCTCGGCCGGCCAGCGGGCCGCACCCGGCGCCATCGAGCGGGTGCGCATCGACCGTGACACGCTGGAGCCGCGCTTCCGGGTGATCGGCTCGGAGCTGTGGTCGGACGAGCCGGGCTTCGCCGCCAGCATCGCCGGCAGCGGCATCACCGGCATCTGCGGCTCGGGCATCGTCGAGGCGCTGGCCGAGCTCTACCTCGCCGGGGTCATCCTCAGCGACGGGACGATCGACGGCAGCCTCGCCGGGCGCAGCCCGCGGCTGGTCGGCGAGGGGCGGACCTTCGCCTACACGCTGCACGACGACCCGGTCCGGCCGATCCGCATCACCCAGAACGACGTCCGGGCGATCCAGCTGGCCAAGGCGGCGCTCTATGCAGGGGCGCGGCTGCTGATGGACCGGATGGGCGTGGCGACGGTCGACCGGGTGGTCCTGGCCGGCGCCTTCGGCAGCCACATCGACCCGCTCTACGCCATGGTGCTGGGGCTGATCCCGGACTGCGACCTGGCCAAGGTCTCCTCGGCCGGCAACGCCGCCGGCACGGGGGCCCGGATCGCGCTGCTCAACAAGGGGGCGCGCGCCGAGATCGAGGCGGTGGTCAGGCGGATCGAGAAGGTCGAGACGGCGATCGAGCCGCGCTTCCAGGAGCACTTCGTGGCGGCGATGGCCCTGCCGCACGCCACGGCTCCCACGCCGCACCTGGCGGCGGCGGTGAGCCTGCCGCCGCGGCGCGCGGCCGACCCCGATGCGGGCGGCCGCCGCCGGCGCCGGCCGGCCCGCGAGGCGGAGCCGGCCGGGGCTGGCTGATCAGGCGGCCGGACGGTCGCCGTCGGTCTTGGCCGGCGTCGGGTTGGAGGCGTCCTCCACCTCCTCCTTCATGCCGGCCTTGAAGGTCTTGATGCCCTTGGCCAGGTCTCCCATCACCCGCGGCAGCTTCCCAGCGCCGAACACGATCAGGACGATGACGAGGACCAGAAGCCAATGCGTCATGCTGAACGAACCCACGGCGCAAGCTCCCTGTCAGGTGTGAGCGGAACATAGGAGCGCCACCGCCGCTCGCCAAGCGTTGCGGCGGCCGGTGCCGGCGCATCCTAGAGCGGGAAGGCCAGCGGAATGATCAGGCTGGCGGCGATCCAGGTGAGGATGTTCAGCGGCAGGCCGATCTTGATGAAGTCGCCGAAGCGGTAGCCGCCGGCGTTGTAGACGAAGGTGTTGGTCTGGTAGCCGATCGGCGTGGCGAAGGCGCAGCTGGCGGCGATCATCACCGCGACGACGAACGGCCGCGGGTCGACTCCCAGCTGGTTGGCGAGGCCGATGGCGATCGGCGTCAGCAGGATGGCGGTCGCGTTGTTGCTGAGGAACTCGGTCAGGATCATCGTCACGAGGTAGACGACCGAGAGGATCACCACCGGGCTGAGGCCGGCGACGACCGCGGTGACGCCGTCGACGACGAGCTGCGCCGCACCGCTGCTCTCCATCGCCTTGCCGAGGGCGAGGCTGCCGAAGATCATCATCATCAGCGGCCAGCGGATCGAGGCGTAGGCCTCGTCGGCGTCGAGGCAGCCGCCGACGATGACGACGACGGTGGCGACCAGGGCCAGGGCGCTGATCGGCATGACCTCGAGGCTGGCCAGCACGATCACCGCGAGCAGGGCGCCCAGCGCCAGCCAGGCCCGGTCGCGGCGCAGCGGCTGCTCGGCGACCTTGCCGAGGCTGACCAGCGCCCCCTGCTCGAACAGCCGCTTCAGGCCCTGCGGCGGGCCCTCCATCAGCACCGTGTCGCCGAACTCGAGCTCGATCTGGTCGAAATTGCTGCCGAGGTTCTCGCCGTGGCGGTGCACCGCCAGGATGTAGACGCTGTACTGCCGGCGCAGGTTGAGGTCGGCGAGACAGTTGCCGACGAAGCGCGACTGCGGCCCGACGATGCCCTCCATCACCGCGGTGCCCTGCGCGGCGATCGGTTCCAGCGCGTGCTGGCCCTGCGCGCCGAAGATCACGTCGCTCTTCTCGCGCAGGCCCATGACGTCGGCGGCGTTGGTGCGCAGGACGAGGCGGTCGCCCGGCTGGAGCGGGATCTTCTCGATCTCGGGCCCGAGCGAGACGCGCTCGCGGATGACGTCGATGACCCGGGCGCTGAGGTTGCGGACGACGTCGACCTGCTCGAGGGTCTTGCCGGCCAGCGGCGAGCCGAACGGGACCAGCACCTCGGTGATGAACTGGCGCTGGTGGCTGCCGGCGGCGACCTCGGTGAAGGTCTCGCGCGACGGCAGCATGCGCAGGCCGAAGATGGCGAGGTAGGCGATGCCGATCAGGGTCAGCGGCACGCCGACCGGGGCGATCTCGAACAGCGAGAAGGGGGCCTGGCCGAGCTGCGCCGCGGCGCCGGAGGCGACGATGTTGGTCGAGGTGCCGATCAGCGTGCAGACGCCGCCGAGGACCGTGGCGTAGCTCAGCGGGATCAGGAACTTCGAGGCGCTCATGCCCATGGCGCGGGCGAGGCCGAACACGACCGGAGTCAGGATGACGACGACCGGCGTGTTGTTCATGAACGCCGAGACGACCGCAGCCCCGCCGGTGATCGCCAGCATCGCGACCAGCGGACTGCCCGAGGCGTAGCGGGTGACGAGGTCGCCGGCGCGCTCGACGACGCCGGTCCGCTCCAGCGCGGCGCTCAGCACGAACATCGCGGCCACCGTGATCGGCGCCTCGTTGCTGAACACCGCCAGGGCGTCCTTGGTCGACAGCACGCCGGTCACCAGCAGGGCCGACATACCGAGCAGGGCCACCACGTCGACGCGCAGCCGCTCGGTCGCCATCGTCGCGAACACGACGACGAGCAGCGCCAGCACGAAGTAGGGCTCGAACGCTCCCAGGGTCATCCACGGGTCCCCGCCTGGTGGATAGGACGCGGGAAGGGCCCGCAGGCTTCCCGCCGGTGGCCGCGCAGTTCGGCCATCAGCCCATTCATACGGTCGGGTTTATGGGACTTCAGTCAACAAATCGTGGCATCCCGGCCGTCGGCAACGCCCGGGATGCCGGATCCGGTACGGCCGGGCTCAGGCGGCGGGACGGTCGCTGGTCACCTTCGGCGGCACCTGGGCCTCCTCGACCTCGTCCTTCATCCCGGCCTTGAAGGTCTTGATGCCCTTGGCGAGGTCGCCCATCACGCGGGGCAGCTTGCCGGCGCCGAACACGACCAGGACGATCACCAGCACCAAGAGCCAGTGCGTCATGCTGAAGGAACCCACGGATCCGCGCTCCTCGTCAGGTTGCGGACGGCACCCTAGTCGCGCCGGCGGGCGCTGCCAAGGTCGACGCGCCGGACGCTGGCCGACCGTGGCGCGTCAGCGGCCTGCGGGCGTCCGACGCCTGAATCCCGTCATGGCTGTCAACCAACCTCTGAGCACTTCATCCTAAGTTAAAGATTTGCCGCCATGATTCGTCCTGGGGTACGGACCGGAGAGTTCTGGTGACAACTCATCGAAGGCCAAATTTCCGTGTTAACATAAGCTGTTGCGAGATGATGCTGCAGTACGTCGGTTGCTTGACCTTGCGTTTCAGTTGTGTTCCAGATGCAGCGCCATCGCGGGAACCATATGGAGTCCTAAAGTCCGCTTGCGGAGCGGAGTAGGAACCGTGGGTTCAGGAATGGCCGCCGCCTTGCAGCGGCGTTCGCTGCAGGACGCAGGGGGACGACGCCATGGCGGTCAGAAACGGATCGAACGGACCCGATTCGCTTGTCGGCACGACAGCGTCGGATACGCTCACCGGTGGAGTGGGCAACGACCGCCTGTACGGCAGTGATGCCGTCGACAGTCTCTACGGCGGTGACGACGTCGATACCCTCTACGGCGGTCTGGGGAACGACCTGCTCTACGGCGGCGCCGCGGGCGACACGCTGGAGGGCGATGACGGCAACGACACGGTCCAGGGCGACGCCGGCGACGATAGCCTGCTGGGCGAGCTCGGCAACGACACCGTCATCGGCGGCATCGGTCTCGATACGGTCATCGGCCACGCGGGCAACGACACGCTGTACGGCGGCGACGACGCCGATTCGGTCTCGGCCGCTGCCGGCAACGATGTCGTCTACGGAGGGAACGGCAACGACACGATCGGCGGTGGCGACAACGTCGATTCGACGTTTGGCGGTGACGGCGACGACCTGATCTATGTCGGTCGCGGGAACGATACGCTCGACGGCGGCAACGGCACGGACTCGGCCCGCTTCCTCGGCCTGTCGAGCGAGTACACGATCACCACCGCCAACGGCGTCACCACCGTCACCGACAACGTCGCGGTCGGCGGAAACGAGGGAACGGACCGGCTGTCCGGGATCGAGTTCCTCGTGTTCAACGACACGACCATCGCGGTCGGCGCACCTCCCCCGCCTCCTCCGCCGCCGCCCCCTCCACCCCCTCCGCCGCCCCCGCCTCCACCACCCCCGCCTCCTCCTCCTCCTCCGCCGCCGCCACCCCCGCCTCCGCCACCCCCGCCGCCTCCGGGCAACGGGACGGACGGCATCGACACGCTCAGCGGCACGGAGGGCGACGATTCGCTGTCCGGGCTTGGCGAGACCGATACCGTCCTGGGCCTGGGTGGAAACGACACGCTCTTCGGTGACGGCGGCCGGGATTCGGTTTCGGGCGGCGCTGGTGCCGACACCGTGTTCGGCGGCGACTCCTCGGACCGGGTCACGGGCGGTGACGGCGACGACACCGTCTATGGTGGCCTCGCCGGCGATTCGCTGTGGGGCGGCGGCGGCCTGATCGGACCGGTCGATGCCGGCCTCGACACCGTCTACGGTGGCGAGGGTGGCGATACCATGTTCGGTTTCGCCGGGTCGGACACGCTCTACGGCGGCACCGAAGGCGACACGCTGACGGGCGGCGCCGACAACGACCTGCTCGACGGCGGGGACGGCGGCGACACCCTGATCGGCGAGGGCGGCAACGACCTCTTCGTCTTCACGGGTGCCTTCGGCGCCGATCGGGTGATCGACTCGGCGGGCGCCAACACCCTGCACTTCGCCAACCTCGCGGAAGGCCAGATCGTCACCTCGGTGTCCGGCAGCGACATGCTGATCTCGGTCACCGGCAGCAGCGACACCGTGCTGGTCGTCGGCAATGCCAACAACGTGCTGGGATACAACTTCACCTTCGGCGACGTGACGCCGCCACCTCCGCCTCCGCCTCCGCCTCCACCCCCGCCGCCACCCCCGCCGCCTCCTCCGCCACCCCCTCCGCCGCCTCCCCCGCCGCCCCCGCCACCTCCGCCGCCGCCGCCGCCGCCACCCCCTCCGCCTCCCCCGCCGCCGCCGGCGCCGGGTGACGAGTTCCGGGTGAACGGGACGACCACGGGCGACCAGTGGGCCGACGGCGAGTTTGGCGGCCGGGCCGCGGCAGCGCTCAACAATGGCGGCTTCGTGGTCGTCTGGGCCTCGGAGACCGGCGACGCGACCAACTTGACTGACGTCTTCGCCAGGGTCTTCACGGCGAGCGGCGTCGCCCTCGACACGCAGTTCCGGGTCAACAGCACGCAGGCCAAGGACCAGCTCGATCCGTCGGTGACGACGCTGACCAACGGCAACTTCGTGGTGACCTGGTCCTCGCTGGCCCAGGACGGCAACGGCTACGGCGTCTACGGCCGCCTGTTCGATGCCAGCGGCAACTCGCTCAGCGGCGAGTTCCTCGTGAACACGCTCAAGACCAACAGCCAGAACCACAGCTCGGTGACGGCCCTGAGCGATGGCGGCTTCGCGGTCGTCTGGACCAGCGAGTGGGCCGACAACCGTGCCTTCGACATCTATGCGCGGCGCTTCAACGCCAACGGCACGGCCGTCGACGCGCAGAACTTCCATGTCGGGACGACGGATGCCTACGACCAGAACGAGCCGGTCGTTACCGCGCTCGACGGTGGCAAGTTCGTGGTCACCTGGTCGTCGTTCAACATCGACAACTTCGACTTCGACGTCTACGGCCGCGTCTACGGCGGGACCAACTCCAACGAGTTTCTCGTCAACACGACGACCACCGAAACACAGCAGTTCTCGTCGAGTGCCAAGCTCTCGGACGGCTCGTTCGTGGTGACGTGGTCGTCGTTCGACCAGGACGGCGACGGCTTCGGCATCTACGCCCAGCACTTCAACGCCAACGGCGGCAAGGTCGACACGGAGTTCCGGGTCAACACCAACACCGACAACGCCCAAGTCTACAGTGCTGTGATCGGACTCGACGGCGGTGGCTACCTGGTTGCCTGGCAGTCGAGCGGCCAGGACGTGCCGACCGGTACCGGCTCGGGCATCTACGCCCAGCAGTTCACCAACGGCGGCGACAAGGTCGGTGGCGAGTTCCGGATCAACCAGACGACCGCGCTGAGCCAGAAGCATCCGCACCTGATCGAACTCGCCGGCGGCGATGTCGTCGCCGTGTGGAGCGGAAACGGCGGTGGCGACGACGAGGGCATCTTCGCCCGGATCTTCGACTACGGCTGAGCGGCGCTTGCAGCGGGCGCAGGGGAGGGTGGCGTCGTCCACCGGCCCCTGCGGCGCGGCGGTGATCGCCAAAGGGGCGGGGCTGGGCTAGACGGTTCGCCCATGCGGGCCGCACCCATCGTCCGGAACGTCGGCGTCCTGGCCGTGTGCCAGGCGCTGTTCTTCATGGGCAACACCATCCAGTTCAGCACCTCGGGGCTGGTCGGCTCGACGCTGGCCCCGACGCCGCTCCTGGCGACCCTGCCGCTGGCGCTGCAGTTCGTCGGCATCCTGACCACGACGCTGCCGGCCTCGCTGCTGATGCAGCGGATCGGCCGGGCCGACGGCTTCCGCCTCGGCAGCCTGTTCGCCATCGCCTCCGGCCTGCTCGGCGCCTGGGCGACCTGGACCGGCAGCTTCGTCCTGTTCTGCGCCGCCGGCGTGCTCTACGGCAGCTTCGGCGCCTTCTCGAACTACCTGCGCTTCGCCGCCGCCGACGCGGTGGAGGCGAGCGGCCATGCCGAGGCCGCCCGGCTGCGGCCGAAGGCGATCGCCTGGGTGATGGCCGGCGGCCTCGTCGCCGCCGTGCTCGGCCCCGAGATCGCCAAGCACACCCGCGACCTGATCCCGCCGGTGACCTTCGTCGGCTGCTACCTCGCGGTGGCGACGGTCGGCCTGCTGATGCTGCTGGTGGCGGGCCAGCTGCGGCTGCCGCGGGTGCAGCACGCGGATGCCGGCGGTGCCGTGCGCACGCTGCCCGAGCTCGTCCGCGATCCGGTGCTGGTCACCGCGTTCCTCGCCGCCCTGGTCGGCTACGTCACGATGAACCTGCTGATGACGGCGACGCCGCTCGCCATGCTGGCCTGCGGGCTCGGCTTCGCCGACACCGCCTTCGTCATCCAGTGGCATGTCGTCGGCATGTTCCTGCCCAGCTTCTGGACCGGCCGGCTGATCGCCCGCTTCGGCGCCCGCCGGATCATCGCCACCGGTGCCCTGATCAACCTCGTCTGCGTCGCCGTCGACCTCGGCGGCGTCGCCGTCGGCCAGTTCGCCACCGGGCTGTTCCTGCTGGGCGTGGGCTGGAACTTCATGTTCATTGGCGGCACGACGATGCTCACCGACTGCTATCGCCCGGCCGAGAAGGCCCGGGTCCAGGGCCTGAACGACATGATCCTGTTCACCACCGTCGCGGTCTCGGCGCTCTCCGCCGGGGCGCTGCAGGAAACCATCGGCTGGCAGGCGATGAACCTCGCCGCCATCCCGGGCGTGCTGCTGATCCTGCTGCTGCTGCGCCTGCGCCCGGCCGCGGCACCGCTGCGGACGGAGGCCGTCGCCCGATGAGCGCCGCCCCGCGCCTGCCGGCCGAGATCGCCCAGGACCTGCGCAAGGTGATGCGCGGCGTCGCCGCCACGGTCACCATCGTCACCAGCGAGCACGAGGGCGTGCCCTACGGCATGACCGCCACCTCGTTCACCTCGATGACCCTCGACCCGCCGGCGGTGCTGGTGGCGATCAACCGCGACGCCTCGGTCCACGACCCGCTGCTCAAGCGCGGCGCCTTCACCGTCAACGTGCTGGCCGAGGGCACCGAGGACGTCGCCAGCCATTTCGGCAACAGCAAGCTGACCAACGAGGAGCGCTTCCGCCACGGCCGCTGGCTGACGCATGCCAGCGGCCTGCCGGTGCTCGAGAACGCCCAGGCGTGGATGGTCTGCCACCTGCTGCACAAGCTCGAGGTCGGCACCCACACGCTGATGGTCGGCCGGGTCGAGGACATCGGCATGGCGCCGCGCAACGCGCCGCTGCTCTACGCCGACGGCCGCTACCACCGGCTGGTCACCACCGGCTGACCCGGCGCCCGTGCCGGCGCTGATCTGGCTGTTCGAGGGCGGCAAGCCGGGCGACGACGCCCAGGCGCGGGCGATCGCCGATGCGCTGGAGCGGCCCTACCGCCGCCTGCACCTCGAGCCGAAGCCCGAATGGGTGCTGGGCAAGCCGCCGTTCCGGCCGACCCTCGACCACCTCGACCTCACCCGCTCGGACCGCCTCGAGCCGCCCTGGCCCGACCTGATCATCACGGTCGGCCGGCGGCCGACCGCGGCCGCGCTCTGGGTCAAGGAGCGCTCGCCGGAGACCCGGCTCGTCGTCGTCGGCCGGCCGAAGCGCTGGCCCGACCGCTTCGACCTGATCGTCGCCCCGGCCCAGTTCCGGGTCGACGGCGGTGCCAACGTCATCGCCCTCGACCTGCCGCTGATCGGCGTCGACCCGGCCAGGGTGGCGATGGCGCGCACCGCCTGGGCCGAGCGGCTGGCCGGCCTGCCGCGGCCGCTGACGGCGGTGTTCGTCGGCGGCCAGACCAAGCCGTTCCGCTTCGACGGCGATGTCGCCCGCGACCTGCTGCGCCGGCTGCAGCCGCTGGCCGCCGAGGGCTCGCTCTACGTCACCACCAGCCGGCGCACCGGACCCGACGTCGTCGCGGCCCTGGAGGGCGGGCTGCCGCCCGGCCAGCGGCTCTACGCCTGGACGCCGGACAGCGGCGACGACAATCCCTATCTCGGCCTGCTCGCCTGGGCCGACCGCTTCGTCGTCACCGGCGACAGCATCTCGATGATGGTCGAGGTGGCGCGGCTCGGCCGGCCGCTGGCGGTGTTCCAGCTGCCCTACGCGCCGGACCTCGGCACCCGGCTGCGGCGGCTGGCGGTGACGGCGCTCGACCCGCGCGACGGCAAGGGCGTGCTGGGCGGCCTCGGCCGGGCACTGGCCCGGGCCGGGATCACCGGCTACGGCCGCGACCTCGAGGCGCTGCACCGCTGGCTGTTCGAGCGCGGCATGGCGGTGCCGCTGGGGCAGCCGTTCCGGCCGCCGCGCGACGGCCTCGCCCTCGACCTCGTCGAGGTGCGCGCCCGGGTCGATGCGCTGCTTGCGCCACGCTGAAAGGGCCGCGACAACGGGCTCGGTTGCAATTGCGGACGGCGACGCCAAGTGTGAAGCTCCAGACGGCTGCGCCGAAGGCGGCGTTTGGGGTATAGGCTCGCCGGCACCGGCCACCCGCACCGGAGCGCGGCCCGTTCGGAACGGAACATGCTGCAAGTCCTGCTGAAGAAGCTCACGCGCGAGCTGGTGATGCTCGCCGTCTTCTGGATGCCGCCGGAGCGCAAGCGGGCGATCGAGCGGCGCCTGCGCGGCCGCGAGGAAGCCCGCAAGCTGGCCTTGGCCGACGTCGTCGTCGTCTCGTTCGGCAAGAGCGGCCGCACCTGGCTGCGGGTCATGCTGTCGCGCTTCTACCAGGTCCGCTTCGGCCTGAAGTCGTCGGCCTTCATCGGCTTCGACAACCTCAACCGCAAGCACCAGGGCATCCCGCGGATCTTCTTCACCCACGACAACTACCTGCGCGACTACACCGGCAACACCGACAGCAAGGCCGACTTCTACGGCAAGAAGGTGGTGCTGCTGGTCCGCGACCCGGCCGACGTCGCCGTGTCGCAGTACCACCAGTGGAAGTTCCGGATGCGGCCGGCGAAGAAGTCGCTGAACAAGTATCCGGGCCACGGCGCCGAGGTGCCGATCTACGACTTCGTGACCGACGAGGACGCCGGGCTCGGCAAGGTGATCGAGTTCACCAACGCCTGGGCGCGCGAGCTGCCGAAGTTCAAGGAGATCGTGGTCGTCCGCTACGAGGACCTGCGCAGCGACACCGCCGGCCAGCTCGAGCGGGTGCTGCGCTTCATGGGTGCGGATCCCAAGCCGGCCGAGCTCGCCGACTGCGTCAGCTTCGCCAGCGTCGAGAACATGCGCGCGCTGGAGGAGAAGAAGGTGTTCTGGCTGTCCGGCTCGCGGATGGTGGCCAAGGACAAGAGCAACCCCGATTCCTACAAGGTGCGCCGGGCCAAGGTCGGCGGCTGGCGGGACTATTTCGATGCGGCCCAGGTGGCCAGCATCGAGGCGACGATCGAGCGGCGGCTGCTGCCGGCGTTCGGCTACACGGCAGGCGAGAAGGCGGCCGACACGCGCGCGGCGGAATGAGGCTGGAGGAAAGGTCCACGATGTCGAAGCCCACGGTCTTCATCCACACCAACGACAAGCAGTATGTCGGTGCGCTGGTGTCGATGCACTCGATGCGCCGCAACTCGGCCAACGCCGACAAGTTCGACGTGAAGCTCATCGAGCTCAAGGACCACATGGACCTCTTCGGCAAGTACGAGGGCAAGCCGTACCGCCGCGACGACGACACCCGGACCTGGCTCAACGACGACCTGCAGTCGTTCACGCCGCTGCGCTTCATGCCGCCCGAGCTGATGGGCTACGAGGGCCGGGCGGTCGTGGTCGACCCCGACGTCTTCGCCGTCCAGGACGTCTGGGAGCTCCTGTCGCGCGACATGCAGGGCAAGTCGGTGATGTGCCGGATGCGCGGCGTCGGGCCGATGGCGCACCACGCCTCGTCGGTGATGCTGCTCGACTGCGCCCGCCTCAGGCACTGGAAGATCGCCGAGGACTTCGACATCCTGTTCCGCCGCGAGCGCGACTACAAGGAGTGGATGAACCTCGGCTACGAGCCCAAGGACAGCGTCGGCCTGTTCGAGCCCGAGTGGAACGACTTCGACAAGCTGTCGCCGCAGACCAAGATGGTCCACAACACCCGGCGCAAGACGCAGCCGTGGAAGAGCGGCCTGCCGGTCGACTTCGTCCCGGCCGAGCGCAGCGTCATCCCCGGCCTCGCCCTGCTCAAGCGGGCGCGGCGCAAGCTGTTCGGCGAGTACGCCTTCCTCGGCACCTACAACGACCACCCGGACCGCAAGCAGGAGCAGTTCTTCTTCGGGCTCCTGCGCGAGTGCGTCGAGAACGGGCTGGTCAGCGAGGCGCTGCTCAAGGACGCGATGCAGCACAACTTCGTGCGCCACGACGCCTTCGAGGTGATGAAGCGCACGCCGCCGCTGGCGCAGGTGCTGCAGAAGGCGGCCTGACGCCGATGCGCGTCGCCGCGCTGCAGATGAGCTCGCAGCCCGACAAGGCGGCGAACCTCGCCCAGGCCCGGGAGCTCATCGCCGCCGCGGTCGCCGCCGACCGCCCGGACCTCGTGGTCCTGCCCGAGGTCTGGGCCTTCCAGGGGGGCACCCAGGAGGAGCGCCGCAACGCCGCCGAGGCGATCCCCGGCGGCGAGGCCTATGCGACGCTGGCCGAGGCGGCGCGCCGGCACCGCGTGTTCGTGCACGGCGGCAGCTTCATGGAGCGCGACGGCGAGCGCTTGTGGAACACCACGGTCGCCTTCGACCGCGACGGCAACGAGCTCGCCCGCTACCGCAAGATCCACCTGTTCGACGTGGTCACCCCCGACGGCCGCGAGTACCGCGAGTCGGCGCTGGTCGGCAGCGGCCGCGAGGTCGTGACCTACCAGGCCGAGGACATCCGCGTCGGCTGCTCGATCTGCTACGACATCCGCTTCCCCGAGCTCTACCGCCAGCTGGTCGACAAGGGGGCGCAGCTGATCATGGTGCCGGCGGCGTTCACGCTGATGACCGGCAAGGACCACTGGGACGTGCTCCTGCGCGCCCGGGCGATCGAGAGCCAGTGCTACGTCGCCGCCGCGGCCCAGGTCGGCAGCTACAAGGCCGGCAACGACGTCCGCCAGTGCTGGGGCCACTCGATGGTCATCGACCCCTGGGGCCACCTGCTGGCCCAGGTCGCCCAGGACCGCCCGGGCTGGACGACCGCCCGGCTCGACCTCGGCTGGCTGGAGCAGGTGCGGCAGAACCTGCCGAGCCTGCAGCACCGGGTGCTCGGGTAGGGCGGACGTTCCAGCCCGGACGCTGCCCAGCGCACACCAGCCTCGGCCGTTTCTTCCTCACGCTCCTCGATCCTCAAGCCGCCAGCCCCGCCATCAGCTCGAGCGCCTGGCGCTCGAACAGGCGGCGGTAGAGGCCGCCGTCGCGCTGGACGAGGGTGGCGTGGGTGCCTTCCTCGACGATGCGGCCGCGGTCGAAGACGAGGATGCGGTCCATGGCGCGGACGGTGGCCAGGCGGTGGGCGATGACGATGGCGGTGCGGCCGGCGACGAGGCGCTCCATCGCCTCCTGGACCAGCGCCTCGGACTCGCTGTCGAGTGCCGAGGTGGCCTCGTCGAGGATCAGGATCGGCGCGTCGGCGAGGAAGGCGCGGGCCAGGGCCACGCGCTGGCGCTCGCCGCCCGACAGCTTCAGGCCGCGCTCGCCGACCAGCGTGTCGTAGCCCTTGGGCAGGCGGGCGATGAAGCCGTGGGCGTTGGCGAGGCGGGCCGCGGCCTCGATCTCGGCACGGCTGGCGCCGGGCCGGGCGTAGGCGATGTTCTCGGCCAGCGAGCGGTGGAACAGCACCGGCTCCTGCTGGACGATGGCGATCTGGGCGCGCAGCGAGGCCTGGGTGGCATGCGCCACGTCCTGGCCGTCGATCAGCACGCGGCCGCCGCTGACGTCGTAGAGCCGCTGCACCAGCTTGACGAAGGTGGTCTTGCCCGAGCCCGAGTGGCCGACGAGGCCGACCTTCTCGCCGGGGCGGATGGTCAAGGACAGCTCGCGGAACAGCGGCTCGGCATGCTGGCCGTAGTGGAAGGTGACGCGGTCGAAGGCGACCTCGCCGGCGGTCACCCGGATCGGCCTGGCGTCGGGCAGGTCGGCGACGCCCAGCGGCAGGGCGTGCAGGGCCACCAGCTCCTCCATGTCGTTGACCGAGCGCTGCAGGTTGCGGACGTGCATGCCGACGTCGCGCAGGTAGCCGTGGATGACGAGGTAGGTGGTCAGCACGTAGGCGATGTCGCCGGGCGTGGCGCGCCCCTGCCACCACAGCCAGACGGCGAGCCCGAGCACGGCCGTGCGCATCAGCAGCAGTGCCGCCACCTGGGCCGTGCCGTTGTTGGTGCCGCGGCGCCAGGTGCGGTCGGTGCGCCGGCGCCACTTGCCGACGACGTGGGACAGGCGGTCGTCCTCGCGATGCTCGGCACCGAACGCCTTGACCACGGCGTTGCAGCTGACGGCGTCGGCCAGCGCACCGCCGACGCGGGTGTCCCACATGTTGGCGAGCCGCGCCGCCGGGGCGACGTAGCGCAGCGACAGCAGGACGGTGAGCGCCACGTAGACGAGGCTGCCGGTGGCGACGACCGCCCCCATCACCGGCCAGTGCCAGGCGAGCAGCACGGTCGAGCCGGCGAGCACGACGAGCGACGGCAGCAGCGCCAGCAGCAGCGTGTCGTTGAGCAGGTCGAGCGCCCACATGCCGCGGGTCACCCGGCGCACGGTCGAGCCGGCGAAGCTGTTGGCGTGCCAGTCGGTCGAGAAGCGCTGGACGCGGGCGAACGCCTCCTGCGCCACGTCCTGCATCATCCGCAGGGTCAGCCGGCAGATGCCGAGGAAGGCCACGTGGCGCAGCAGCAGCATGGCGAGGCCGAGGCCGACCAGCGCCAGCATGGCGGCGATGGCGGCCTCGAGCGCCACGTCGCGCGCCGGGGCGCCGGCGGCCACGGCGTCGACCAGCCGGCCGGCGTAGAGCGGCGTCAGCACGTCGGCCATGGTCTGGCCGACGATGGCCGCGGCGATGGCGAGCGTCGTCCGCGGCTGGCGCCGCCAGTGCCGCATCGTGAAGCCGAGCACGGCGCGGAACGGCCGCGCCGCGGGAGGCGGAAGGGTGGTCATCGGTCCTGCACCGGCGGCACCTCGCGGTGCGGCCGGGTCCTGCCTTGGGCCCCGGGCCGTGCGGCGGCGGGGCCTGATGGTTGCTCGAGGAGGGGCCCGGCCGTGCCGGGCGTGGCCCTAGCGGGCCGGCCTGCGGGTGCGCTGGCGCATCGACAGGCCGGGGAGGATGTGCGGGCAGCGATGGGACATGCACGTCTCCCCGGAAAAGGACCTCAGGACGGCGCTGGATAGGCGAGACCGCCGCCGCTGGCAAGCACCGGGCGGCGATTCAGTCGGTGCGTGGCAGGGCGCGGATCTCGACCGTGCCGCCGGCCTCGAAGGCCGGGTTGCCGGCGAGCAGGGCCCGGGCCTGCGCCAGGTCCGCGGCCTCGATGCGGATGAAGCCCGTCAGCGGCGACGGCGGCGGCGGCGCTCCGGCCCTGCGGACGCAGAGGCCGGCGCCGATGGCGCTGCCGCCGCGGAAGTGGCCGCCCTCGACGAGCCCGGCGATGTAGCCGTCCCAGCCGTCACGCTCGGGGCCTGCGTCGTCATGCATCAGCAGGATGTACTCTGCCACCGGTGTTCCTCTCGACAGCGTCCGGGGCAGGATTACGATCCCGCCAGCCCGTCACGGGGCAACAATAACATCCGGGGGAAGTATCGAATGAGCAAAGCACGCAAGGGTTGGATGACGCCGCTGCTCGGCCTCGCCTTCGGTGCGGTCCTCGCCACCGCCGCCTCGGCCGAGGAGCTGCGGGTCATGGCCTGGCAGGGCTATGCCGACGACGACTGGGTGGCCGCCTTCGAGGCCGAGACCGGCGCCGACGTCAGCGTCGTCTTCGTCGGCACCGACGACGAGATCTGGGCCAAGATGCAGGGCAGCGACGGCAAGGACTTCGACGTCTTCGCCGTCAACACCGCCCAGCTGCAGCGCTACATCGATTCCGGCCTGGCCCAGCCCTGGGACCTCGCCAAGATCCCGAACCAGCAGCAGACGCTCGACCGCTTCAAGGACCTGGGCAAGGTCTCGGGCACCACGCGCGACGGCAAGCCCTACGGCATCCCGTTCGCCTTCGACGCCGTCGGCCTGCTCTACGACAAGACCAAGGTGACCCCGCCGCCGACCTCGATGGACGTGCTGTGGGATCCCAAGTACGCCGGCAAGGTGCTGGCCTACGACAATGGCGAGCACAACTTCTCGTTCACCGCGCTGACGCTGGGGGCCGAGAACCCGTTCAAGCTGAGCGACGCGCAGCTCGAGGCGGCCAAGGAGAAGCTGGTCGCCTACAAGAAGCAGATCCTCAGCTACTACGCGACCGCCGACGAGGTCGTGCAGATCATCCAGAACAACGACGTGGCGCTGGTCTGGTGCAACTACGGCCAGCAGCAGGTGAAGATGCTGAAGGACGCCGGCCTGACCGACTGGGTGTACGTCAACCCGAAGGAAGGGGCGCTGGCCTGGCTCGACACCTGGGCGCTGAGCAAGGGGGCGCAGAACCCCGAGCTTGCGGCGAAGTGGGTGAACTTCCTGCTGCAGAAGAAGGTCGGCGAGGAGCTGTCGGCGCGGACCGGCTTCGGCAACACCGTGGCGCCGTTCGCCTCGGCCGGGGCCGACGACAAGATCGTCTGGCTGGAGGCGGTCGAGGACCCGACCAAGCGCGCCGACCTGTGGAACGAGATCAAGGCCGCACCCTGACCTGATCCCGTTCCTTCCGTGACGACGGCAGACGGCGGACCCCTGCGCCTCCTGCGCCACGCGCTGGCCTGGGGTCCGCTGCTGCTGCTGGTCGTGGGCCCGGTGCTGTCGTTCCTGGCCTACGGCTTCTTCTCGGTCGACGGCACCACCATCGTCCGGACCCCGACGCTCGCCAACTACGCCCGGATCGTCACCGACCCGATCTACCTGCCGGTGTTCGCCCGCTCGTGCGCGCTGGCGGCGTCGGTGGCGGCCCTGTCGGTGCTGCTGGCGCTGCCGGTGGCGATCCTGCTGTGGAGTCTGCGCGGCACGCTCAAGTACGCGCTGGCGCTGGCATTCCTGGTGCCGCTGCTGATGAGCTACATCATCAAGATCTACGCGATGCGGGCGATCCTCGGCGGCAACGGCTTCCTCAACCGGGCGCTGCAGGCGCTGGGGCTGGTCGACGGGCCATCGACCCTGTTCGTGTTCAACCTCAACGCCGTGCTGCTGACGCTGGTGGCGCTGCTGATCCCGTTCGCGATCCTGCCGATCTTCCTGTCGCTCGAGCGGCTGCCGCGCAACCTGATGGAGGCCTCGGCCGATCTCGGCGGGCGGCCTTGGCAGACCCTGCGCCACGTCGTGCTGCCGCTGGCGATGCCGGGCATCGCCGCCGGCGCCGGCTTCACCTTCGTGCTGGCGATCGGCGACTTCGTCACCCCGCAGATGGTCGGCGGCACCAGCGGCTTCACCTTCGCGCGGATCGTCTTCGGCCAGTTCGGCACGGCCTTCAACTGGCCGTTCGGCGCGGCGCTGGCGGTGCTGATGATCGCCGCCGTGCTGGCCGCCATGGCCCTGGCCGCCCGGGCCGGGCGCCCGCCGGGGACGACGGCGTGAAGCTGGGTGCCGTCGGGCTCGCGGTGTGCTGGGCGGTGGCCGGGCTCGTGCTCGCCATCCTCTACGGCCCGCTGCTGCTGGTCGTGGTCGCCTCGTTCTTCCCGCTGCGCCAGGGCCAGGTGCAGTGGGCCCAGTTCTCGCTCGACAACTACGCGAAGCTGATGGCCAACAGCGGCATCCTCGAGGCGCTGGGCAACACCCTGCTGGTCGGCGTCGTGGCGGTCGTGCTGGCGACGGTGCTGGGGACGTTCCTCGCCTTCTACTACGACCGCAGCCGGACCCGGGCGCGCGAGCTGCTGCAGCTGCTGGTCTTCCTGCCGTTCCTGATGCCGCCGATCGTCACCGGCCTCGCCCTGCTGATCTGGTTCCGCGACCTCGCCATCGACCGCTCGCTGCTGACCATCGTCATCGGCCACACGCTGCTGATCCTGGCCGTGGTCTACCGGACGGTGCTGGTCCGCCTGCAGGCGCTGGGGCCGCGGCTGGTCGAGGCCTCGCTCGACCTCGGCGCCACGCCGGCGCAGACCTTCCGCCACGTGCTGCTGCCCAACCTCGGCAGCGCCATCGCCGCCTCGGCCCTGCTGGCCTTCGCGCTGAGCTTCGACGAGACGATCGTCACCCTGCTGGTGACCGGCACCACCAACACCCTGCCGATCCGGCTGTGGTCGATGATGCGGCTGGGCTTCACCCCCGACATCAACGCGCTGGTGGTGCTGGTGCTGGCGTTCACCACGGTGGTCTGCCTCGCCACCGCCCGGTTCCTCGGGCCCCGTGGGCTCGGCTAGGTGATGTCGACCGTCACCGCCCAGGTGGCCGCGGGCGGCTTGTCGGTCTCCCAGGGACGGCGCAGCTCGAGGCGCAAGGTCGCCTTGCCGGTCGCCACCGCCTTGAAGGTGAAGGTCTGGATGCGCGGCCCCGACGGCGGCTGGCCTTCCTTCTCCGGGCGCTCGGTGGGGGCGGTCCACAGCTTCAGCCCGGGCGACTGCTCGGCGATGCTCCAGCCGTAGCCGGCCGAGGTCCGCGCCGGCAGCTCGACGACGAGGGTGCCGTACTGGGCCAGCGTCAGGTTGCGGCCGTTGTGGACGTCGCCGACGGTCAGCGTCTCGTACTGCAGCGTCGGCGTCGGGAAGCAGCCGGCGAGCGGGGCCGAGCCGAGCAGCAGGAGCAGGCCACGGCGGGTGGCAGCGGGCATGGGTCGTTCCTTCCGTGCGGCTCGCCGTGGCGGCCGTCCCGGGGTTATGGATGGAGCGGGCGGAGGCCGGCAAGCCGCACCGCCGCAGGAGGGAGCCGGACCATGCGGTCGCGCATCAAGTGGGTCGAGGGCAGGACGTTCGTCGCCGAGTCGGGCAGCGGCCACGGCATCGTGCTCGACGGGTCGATCGAGCATGGCGGCCGCAACCTCGGGCCCAGCCCGATGGAGCTGGTGCTGATGGGCACCGGCGGCTGCACCGCCTTCGACGTCGTGCTGATCCTCAGGAAGGGCCGCCACGACGTCACCGACTGCACCGTCGAGCTCGAGGCCGAGCGGGCGGCCAGCGAGCCCAAGGTGTTCACCCGGATCGTCATGAAGTTCACGGTCACCGGCCGCGGCCTCGACCGGGGCGTGGTCGAGCGGGCGGTGGCGCTGTCGGCCGAGAAGTACTGCTCGGCGTCGATCATGATCGGCAAGACCGCCGAGATCGTCCGCGAGATCGCGATCGTCGAGGCGGCCTGAGCCGGGCACGGCGATGGGCCTGACGCTGCGGGCGCTGCGCTACTTCGTGGCGGTGGCCGAGACCGAATCGGTGTCGGCGGCGGCGCGCCAGCTGGGCATCTCGCAGTCGGCGATCACCGAGGCGATCAAGACGCTGGAGCTGGAGGCCGGCGGCCCGCTGTTCGAGCGGCACGCCCGCGGCATGAGCCCGACGACCGAGGGCCACCGCTTCCTGCGCCATGCCGAGCGGATCATGGGGGCGGTGACAGACGCGCGGCGCTCCTTCGCCGAGAAGCCGTCGGCGGAGACCGGCACGCTCGACCTCGGCGTCACCAGCATGGTGTCGGGCTACTTCCTCGCCGACCTGCTCGCCCGGCACCGCCGCGTCTTCCCCCAAGTCGAGGTCCGCGTCCACGAGGACAAGCGGCCCTATGTCGAGCACCTGCTGGTCAACGGCGAGCTCGACGCGGCGCTGGTGCTGGTCTCGCACCTCGGCAACCGCCAGGCCTTCGAGTGGGAGATCCTCGAGCGCTCGCCGCTGACGCTGTGGCTGCCGGCCAGCCACCGGCTGCTCGAGCTCGAGACCATCAGCCTCGGCGACGTCGCCGGCGAGCCGCTGATCGCGCTGACCACCGACGAACTCGACGAGACCCTGCAGGCGACCTGGCGGCGGCGCGGCTTCCACGCCAACATCGTGCTGCGCACCAGCTCGGTCGAGGCGGTCCGCTCCCTGGTCGCCACCGGGGCGGGCATCACCATCCTGCCCGACATGGCGTTCCGCCGCTGGTCGCTGGAAGGCGACCGCCTCGAGGAGCGCGAGCCGGTCGACGAGCTGCCGACGGTCGACGTCGGGCTGGTGTGGCGCAAGGGCTCGGTGGTGAATCCGCGGGTCCCGGCGTTCCTCGCGCTGGCCCGCGCGCACAAGGGCTCTCGCGGTCGGTAGCGGCGACGCGCCTGCGTTCACGACGGCAGCGCAGTTCAACCAGCCGGCCGGTTGACGGCCGGCCACCAGCAAGTTAGTCAAATCTAATCAAGCAAGCCGCTATAGTGCGGCCGCATAGCTCAGGTCAGGAAGACGCCATGCCCAGAAGCGCTACGGTCGTTGCCGGAGTGGTCCTCGGATTCTCGGCCCTGGCGGCCGGCGACGCCGACGCGGCGCTCTACAGGTTCTACGGCGGCAACGCCTACAACGGGCCGTACAAGGGCGCCGGAACGGTCTACGACCTGATCAAGACCAGCGGCACCGGTATCACCTGCCCGATCGGGGCCGGCGCCAGCTGCACCAACGCCACCGCCGACCAGCTCGGCGACCCGCTGACGTTTGCCGACTTCACCGCCTCGACGGGCGACGGCTCCGGGCCGCTCAAGGTCAACGAGGATCTCGTTCCGAACTATGGCGGCATGGGTGTCGACGGCGACGGCGACGACCAGATCAACGGCTCCAATATCCTGACGCTGACCTTCAATACCAAGACGTTCATCACCGGCATCGCAACGCTGTTTGCCAGCGGACACACGCCGTTCGGGGGTGGCTTCGGGAACAGCACGGTGCCGACGGAGGCGCAGCTCACAGGCAAGGGGATCAAGGTCAACGGCACGGCCTACACCTTCGCGGCGGTGAATGCCGGCGGCCTGTCGATTGCCGGCACGGGCGCGCTCGGCAACATCTTCACCTTCGAGATCGGCACGGGTGCCGTCGACTACTATGTCAGCGGCCTGTCGACCGTACCCCTGCCGGGCGCGCTGCTGCTCTTCGGGTCGGCGGTGGCCGGGCTCGCCGGCTACCGGCGGCTTCGCAAGGGCGACGCGGCAGCACCCGCCGCGGCCTGAAGAGCCCGCAGGATCGCTGCGCGAGGGCCCGCTCCGGCGGGCCCTTCTGCGTGGGGGAGGAGCCTCGAAGGGCCCGGGCGTTCGGCTTTTCCGATCCCTTTGTTCACAATTTCATATTTGTCACGGGGCTGCGTCTCGGTCACCTTGAGCGGAGACAGGTCGGCGTGCGTCCGGCCGCGAACGACAGGGAAGAGACGATGAGCAGCCTCACCTTCCGGCTGGCGGGTGCCGCCAGCGTCCTCGCACTGGCAGCGATGCCGGCCGTCGCCGCCCCGCTGACCGAGCTCGGCGCCGGCGAGGGGGCGCTCAGCATCGTCGCCTGGCCCGGCTACATCGAGCGCGGCGAGACCGACAAGAACTTCGACTGGGTCACCGAGTTCGAGGCCAAGACCGGGTGCAAGGTCTCGGTCAAGACCGCCGGCACCTCGGACGAGATGGTGGCGCTGATGAACGAGGGCGGCTTCGACCTCGTCACCGCCTCGGGCGACGCCTCGCTGCGCCTGATCGCCGGCAACAAGGTGCAGGAGATCAACCCGGCGCTGATCCCGAGCTGGAGCACGGTCGACGAGCGGCTGCAGGGGGCACCCTGGCACACCGTCAACGGCAAGCACTACGGCACGCCCTACCAGTGGGGCCCGAACGTGCTGATGTACAACACCACGGTGTTCCCCGAGGCGCCCAAGTCGTGGAGCGTGGTCTTCGAGGAGCAGACGCTGCCCGACGGCAAGTCGAACAAGGGCCGCATCCAGGCCTTCGACGGCCCGATCCACATCGCCGACGCGGCCCTCTTCCTGATGGCGCACAAGCCCGAGCTCGGGATCAAGGATCCCTACGAGCTGAACGAGGACCAGTACAAGGCGGCGCTCGACCTGCTGCGCCAGCAGCGCGAGCTGGTGCAGCGCTACTGGCACGACGCCATGGTCCAGGTCGACGACTTCACCAACGAGGGTGTCGTCGCCAGCGGCTCGTGGCCGTTCCAGGTCAACCTGCTGCAGGCCAACAAGCAGCCGATCGCCAGCACCGTCCCGCAGGAGGGTGCGACCGGCTGGGCCGACACGACGATGATGCACGTCGACGCCGAGCATCCCAACTGCGCCTACATGTGGCTCGAGCACTCGCTGAGCCCGAAGGTCCAGGGCGACCTCGCCGCCTGGTTCGGCTCGGTGCCGTCGGTGCCGGCCGCCTGCAAGGGCAACGCGCTGCTGGGCGACGGCGGCTGCGCCACCAACGGCTTCGACAACTTCGAGAAGATCCACTTCTGGCGGACCCCGGTCGCCAAGTGCGCCAGCCAGGCAGCCGGCTGCGTGCCCTACTACCGCTGGGTCACCGACTACATCGCCGTCCTCGGCGGCCGCTGATAGACCGGGGCCGGCGGGGCGTTCCCGCCGGCCCTCCGGTTCGCGAGACACCGACATGCATCCTGCGGTCCGCTTCGCGGGCGTCTCCCGCCGTTTCGGCGAGGTCCGCGCCGTCGACGACGTCAGCTTCGAGATCGCCGACGGCGAGTTCTTCGCCATGCTCGGCCCCTCGGGCTCCGGCAAGACCACCTGCCTGCGCCTCGTCGCCGGCTTCGAGCAGCCGGACGGCGGCAGCGTCGAGATCCACGGCCGGCCGATGCAGGGCGTCCCGCCCTACGAGCGGCCGGTCAACACCGTGTTCCAGGATTACGCGCTGTTCCCGCACATGAGCGTGCTGGACAACGTCGCCTACGGCCTGATGGTCAAGGGCGTCGCCAAGGCCGAGCGGCTGCGCAAGGCCGAGACGATGCTGGACGTGGTGGCGCTGGGCGGCTTCGGCGGCCGGCGGCCGTCGCAGCTCTCGGGCGGCCAGCGGCAGCGCGTGGCGCTGGCCCGGGCGCTGGTCAACGAGCCCGAGGTGCTGCTGCTCGACGAGCCGCTGGGGGCGCTCGACCTCAAGCTGCGCCAGCAGATGCAGGTCGAGCTCAAGGCGCTGCAGCGCAAGGTCGGGATCACCTTCGTCTTCGTCACCCACGACCAGGACGAGGCGCTGGGCATGAGCGACCGGGTGGCGGTGTTCAACCGCGGCCGGATCGAGCAGCTGGGCACGCCCGAGGAGGTCTACGAGCATCCGGCCACGGCCTTCGTCGCCGGCTTCGTCGGTGCCGCCAACCTCGTCGACGCGGCCGCGGCGGAGCGCCTTGTCGGCCGCCGCCAGGCCTTCGCGCTGCGCCCGGAGCGGATCGAGGTCGAGCCGCAGGGTGCGGTCGACTTCCAGGTCGAGGGGACGGTCGCCGACTGCCGCTACCACGGCTCGGCGACGCGGCTCGACGTGACGCTGCCCGACGGGCAGACGCTGATCGTCGACCGCGGCAACACCGGCCGCGAGCGGCGGCCCGAGATCGGCAGCCGCGTCCGCATCGGCTGGTCGGCGGCGGCGATGCAGCCGCTGAAGGGCGAGCAGGCGGCGTGAGCCAGGCCGCCTCCATGCCGGCGCCGCCCGCCCTGGCCGTGCCGGGCGGCTGGACCCGCCGGCTGTCGACCTGGCTGTGGCGGCACGGCCATGTGCTGACCCTCGTCCTGCTGCTGCCGCCGCTGCTCTGGCTCGGCATCATCTACCTGGGCTCGCTGCTGGCGCTGCTGGCGCAGAGCTTCTTCCGGCTCGACGAGTTCACCGGCCAGGTGGTGCGCGAGTGGAGCCTCGCGACCTACGGCGAGCTGCTGGGCCAGCCGGCCAACCTCGACATCATCCTGCGCACCGCGGCGATGGCGGCGGCGGTGACGGTGGCCTCGGCGGTGATCGCCTTCCCGATCGCCTACTACGCCGCCCGCTTCGCCGGGCCGCGGGCCAAGGCGCTGTTCTACCTCGCGATCATGCTGCCGCTGTGGTCGAGCTACCTGGTCCGCGTCTATGCGTGGAAGCTGATCCTCGCCAAGGAGGGGATCATCTCCTGGTTCGCCGAGCAGCTCGGCCTGACCTGGCTGCTCGACGGCATCCTCGCCCTGCCGGTCATCGGCGGGCCGTCGCTGTCGGTGTCGTACCTCGGCATGTTCCTGGTCTTCACCTACATCTGGCTGCCCTACATGATCCTGCCGGTGCAGGCGGCGCTGGAGCGGGTGCCGGCGACGCTGGTCGAGGCCTCGGCCGACCTCGGCGCCCGGCCGCGCACGACCTTCTGGAAGGTCATCGTGCCGCTGGCCTTCCCCGGCATCGTCGCCGGCTCGATCTTCACCTTCTCGCTGACGCTGGGCGACTACATCATCCCCTACATCATCGGCACCTCGAGCCTGTTCATCGGCCAGGCCGTCTACCTGCAGCAGGGCACCGCCGGGAACATCCCGCTGGCGGCCGCCTTCTCGATCGTGCCGATCGTGATCATGGCGGTGTACCTGACCGTGGCGAAGCGGCTGGGGGCGTTCGATGCGCTCTGAGCGCGCCGGCCTCGGCCTCAAGGTGGCGGCCGGCCTCGGCCTCGCCTTCCTGCACGTGCCGATGCTGTTCATCCTGCTCTACGCCTTCACCACCGAGGACAAGAGCTACCAGTTCCCGCCGCCGGGGCTGACCCTGCAGTGGTTCGCCGTGGCGTGGAACCGCGCCGACATCTGGGCGGCGCTCGGGCTGTCGGTGCAGGTGGCGCTGATCGCGACGCTGGTGGCGATGGTGCTGGGGACCCTGGCGGCGGCGGCGCTGTGGCGCTCGACCTGGTTCGGCCGCGACTACATCACCCTGCTGCTGGTCCTGCCGATCGCCCTGCCGGGCATCATCACCGGCATCGCCCTGCGCTCGACCATCGGCCTGCTCGACATCCCGTTCAGCTTCTGGACGCTGGTCGTCGGCCACGCGACCTTCTGCGTGGTCGTCGTCTACAACAACGTGCTGGCGCGCTTCCGGCGGACCTCGGGCTCGCTCATCGAGGCCTCGATGGACCTGGGTGCCGACGGCTTCCAGACCTTCCGCCACGTCGTCCTGCCCAACATCGGCACGGCCCTGCTCGCCGGCGGGATGCTCGCCTTCGCGCTGAGCTTCGACGAGGTCATCGTCACCACCTTCACCGCCGGCCAGCAGACCACCCTGCCGATCTGGATGCTGTCCGAGCTCGTCCGCCCGCGGCAGCGGCCGGTCACCAACGTCGTGGCGGTGTTCGTCATCGCCGTCACGCTGATCCCCATCCTCTGCGCCTACTGGGCGACCCGCGGCACCGAGAGCGTCGCCGGCGCAGGCAAATAGGAGCCACGCCATGCAGACCCGCCAGTTCATCAACGGCAGCTTCGTCGCCGGCGAGGGGGCCGCCGAGAAGGTGCTGAACCCGGCGACCGGCGAGACCATCGTCGCCGTGCCCGAGGCGTCGCTGTCGCAGATCGAGGAGGCGGTGGCGGCCGCCGATGCCGCCTTCCCGGCCTGGTCCGAGACGACGCCGGGCGAGCGCTCGGTGATGCTGCTGAAGCTGGCCGACCGGATCGAGCAGGAGGCCGAGGCCTTCGCCGCGCTCGAGGCGCGCAACTGCGGCAAGCCGCTGGCCCGCGCCCTGGGCGACGAGATCCCGGCGATCGTCGACTGCTTCCGGTTCTTCGCCGGGGCCGCGCGCTGCCTGCCGGGCAGTGCCGCCGGCGAGTACCTGCGCGGCTTCACCTCGATGATCCGCCGCGACCCGATCGGCGTCGTCGCGTCGATCGCGCCGTGGAACTACCCGCTGATGATGGCGGCGTGGAAGCTGGCGCCGGCGCTGGCGGCCGGCAACACGGTGGTGCTCAAGCCGTCCGAGCAGACGCCGCTGACGGCCCTCAAGCTCGCCGGCATCCTGGCCGAGGTCTTTCCCGCCGGCGTGGTCAACGTCGTCACCGGCCGCGGCGACAGCGTCGGGGCACCGCTGGTCAGCCACGACCGGGTGCGGATGGTGTCGCTCACCGGCGACGTCGCCACCGGGCAGAAGATCCTCGAGACGGCGTCGCGCACGCTCAAGCGCACCCATCTCGAGCTCGGCGGCAAGGCCCCGGTCATCGTCTTCGACGACGCCGACCTCGAGGCGGTCGTCGGCGGGCTCAAGCTGTTCAGCTTCTACAACGCCGGCCAGGACTGCACCGCGGCCTGCCGCGTCTACGCCGGCGCCAAGATCCACGACAGGCTGGTGGCCGAGCTGTCCGCCGCCGCGGCGTCGATCAAGTGGGGCGACGAGAGCGGCGAGGGCATGGACATCGGCCCGCTGATCAGCGAGCGCCAGCGCGCCCGGGTGGCCTCCTTCGTCGAGCGCGCGGCGGCGCAGAAGCACATCGAGATCACCACCGGCGGCAAGCCCGGCAAGGGCCGCGGCTTCTTCTACGAGCCGACGGTGGTGGCCGGCGCCCGCCAGGACGACGAGATCGTCCGCCGCGAGGTGTTCGGCCCGGTGGTCTCGGTGACCCGCTTCACGGACGCGGACGAGGCCATCGCCTGGGCCAACGACAGCGACTACGGCCTGGCCTCGTCGGTGTGGACCCGGGACGTCGCGAAGGCGATGAAGGTGGCGGCCCGGCTGCAGTACGGCTGCACCTGGATCAACACGCACTTCATGCTGTGCAACGAGATGCCGCACGGCGGCCTGAAGCGCAGCGGCTACGGCAAGGACATGAGCCTCTACGCCCTCGAGGACTACAGCGTCGTCCGCCACGTCATGGTGGCGCACTGAGGCCGGGACGGGTCCGGGGAGCCGACGTCCCCGGACCGGTCGCTCACGGCAGGATGGCCAGGACCCGCGCCGGGAAGCCGAAGCCGTTCTGCACCTTGGGCCAGGTCACCACGGCGACGGCGCCGGTCGCCGGCACCTGGTCGAGGTTGGCCATCACCTCGATCTGGTAGTGGCCGTTGCGCAGGAGCCAGGTCTCCGAGTCCATGGTCTCGGTGATGTCGGTGTCCATGGCCTCGTGGCCGATCGCGGTGACGCCGCGCTGCTCGAACAGCACCTTGATCGCGTCCAGCGACCAGGCCGGGAACGGGTAGCGCTTGAAGCGCTCCGGGTTGCTCTCCCAGTCCTTGGACATGTCGGTGCGCAGCGCCGCGAAGGCGCCCTTCGGCACCTGGCCGTGCTGCTTCTCCCAGGCCTCGAGGTCGGCGACGCCGAAGGCGTGGTTGGGGTCGGCAGCGAGCAGCGGCGTCTCGTCGAACACCACCAGCGGCAGGATCATGTCCTTGAGCGGGATCTTGTCCATGGTGAGCCCGTTCGGGTCGAAGTGCGCCGGCGGGTCGACATGCGTGCCGTACTGGCCGACCATCGAATAGAAGATCGTGCGGAAGCCGTTCTTCTCGATGGTGTAGGGCTCGTGCGTCACCGGATCGGACGCCGCCGACATCGTCGCCTGGCCGAAGCCGCCCCAGACCGGCGTGGTCGGGCTGAAGCTGTGGGTCAGGTCGACCAGCGTCTTCGACTGGATGATGGCCAGGGCGTCGGCGAGGCTGTCGGCGGCCCGGGCGCTGCCGGGGACGGCGGCCAGCAGGCCGACGGCAAGGGCGACGGCCGCAGCCGTGACGCCTCGCGAGGGGTGATGCGACATCGAGGTCCTCCGCAGGCTGACGCGTTCCGGGGCCGGCACGGCCGCGTCGCGTCCACGGCCCCGGATGGTCGGAGCCCCGTGCGGAGGGGTCAAGGACGCCTCAGGCCGGGGCAGCCATGCCGCCGGCGGCCTCGCGGAAGCTGACCAGCCGCCGGGCGTTCTCGTCCCACAGCGCCAGCTTCAGGCAGCCGAAGCTCTGGGCGATGGTCAGCCGGCCGATCCGCCGCAGCTCGGGGTGGTCGCGCAGCACCTCGCCCAGGCGATAGCTGGGGATCCGGCTCGACAGGTGATGGACGTGGTGGATGCCGATGTTGGCGGTCAGCCAGCGCAGCGGCTGCGGCAGGTCGTAGTGCGAGCTGCCGTGCAGCGCACCGGCGTGGACGCTCCAGCCGCTGCCGCGCTCCCACCAGGTGTGCTCGAACTGGTGCTGCACGTAGAACAGCCAGACGCCGATGGTCGAGGCGACCAGCGTGACCGGGACCTGGACGAGCAGGAAGTCGCGCCAGCCCAGCAGCAGGACCATCACCGTCACCACGGCGGCGATGACCGCATTGGCCGACATCGTGCTGAGCCAGCCCTCCCGGTTGGAGCGGGTCGGCCGCGACGGCAGGCGGTGCTTGAGGAGGAACAGGTAGGCCGGGGCGAGGCCGAACATCACCGCCGGATGCCGCGAGATCCGGTAGGCGACGCGGCGCCAGCGCGGCAGGGCGGCGAACTCGGCCACCGTCAGCGTGTCGATGTCGCCGATGCCGCGCTTGTCGAGGTGCCCGGAGGAGGCGTGGTGCACGTTGTGCGCCTGGCGCCACTCGGCATAGGGCGTCAGCGTCAGCACGGCGATGCAGCGCCCGAGCCAGTCGTTGGCCGGCCGGCGGCGGAAGAACGAGCCGTGCCCGCAGTCATGCTGGATCATGAACAGCCGCACCAGGAACAGGGCGGCCGGGATCGACAGCAGCAGCGACAGCCCGATCGACCAGGACAGGCTCAGCCAGGCCGCCGCCCACAGCAGGAAGAACGGCAGTGCCGTGGCGACCAGCTCGGCGAGGCTGCGGCCGAGCTTCGGCTCCCGGTAGGGGGCCAGAACCGTCGCCCAGTAGCGGGGGCTGCGCTCCTCGGCGCCGGGGATGGCGATGCCCTCGGCACGGCCTTCGCAGGTTTCCAGCACGAACGGCATCTCCTCGGGGACCACGTCCCCGGCCAGCGAAGGGACAGGTTCGCCACCGTCGCTCGCGGGCGATGCTGGAGACCGGGCGCGCGGTCGCTCACGCGGACGCCTCCCGCTCAGTGTAGGGACCCCCGGCGGATTTTACAGCACGGAAGTGGAAACGGGTGGAAAGGCGCTTGCCTCGCCGGCGGCCCGGGCCGATGACCGGTCCGGAGCGGGCTGGGCAGGGACGTCGCGATGGCTCTCGTGGAGATGATCGTCTCCGGCGTCGTGGCGACGCTGTTCCTCGATGTCTGGGGCCGGGTCCTGCACTACGTGTTCCGCCAGCCGCTGCCGAACTGGGGCCGGGTCGGGCGCTGGTTCGTGAAGGCCTGCGGCGGCACCTTCTTCCACGACTCGATCGACGCGGTGCCGCCGGTCGCCAACGAGACGGCGATCGGCTGGGTGTTCCACTACGCCGTCGGCATCGTCTACGGCGTCGCCTATGTCTGGGTGATCCGCGGCCTCCTGGGCTGGGAGCCGAGCCTGCTCAACGGGCTGGTGTTCGGCGCCATCAGCTCGGTGGTGCCGTGGTTCTTCTTCCAGCCGGCCATGGGGGCGGGGGTGATGGGCGCACGCACGCCCAATCCCGCCAAGACGGCCTTCCTCGCCTTCGTGGCGCACACGCTGTTCGGCCTCGGCCTCGCCGTCGGCGCGCTGGTCGTCTGAGGCGGCGGCTCAGCCGAGCGGGGCCGCCATCGCCCGGCGCTGGGTGAAGGCGCTGGTGTCGGGCAGGAAGCGCACCGCCCGGGTGGCGAGGAACTGCCACAGCTCGCGGCCGGCCGGCAGCAGGCGGCGCTCGGCGCGCTTGACCACGTACCACTGCCGGGTGACCGGCAGGCCCGCCACCGGCAGCACGGCGAGGCGGCCGTCCTGGACCTCGGCCGCCACCGTGTGGGCCGAGATGAAGGCGATGCCGAGGCCGGCCATCACCGCCTGCTTGATGGTCTCGTTGCTGCCGATCTCCATGTCGATGCGCGGCTGGACGCCGGCGGCGCCGAACACCGCCTCGGCCAGCATCCGGGTGCCCGAGCCCGGCTCGCGCAGCAGGAACGACTGACCGGCGAGGTCGGCCAGGGCCAGGGTGCGGCCGCCGGCCATCGGATGGTCGGGCCGGGCGATGATGACGTGCGGATGCGGGCCGATCGCCGCCTGCTCGATCGGGAAGTCCTGCGGCGGCCGGCCCATCACCGCGAGGTCGGCATCGAAGCCCTGCAGGGCCCTGATGATGTCGCTGCGGTTGCCAACGAGCAGGCGCAGCTCGACGCCCGGATGCTCGGCCTTGAAGGCGCCCAGGACGTGCGGCGCGAAGTACTTGGCGGTGCTGATGACGGCGACGGAGACGTGGCCCGAGGCGATGCCGCGCAGGCCCTCCAGCGCCTCGCCGCAGTCGCGCAGGGCCATCTCGACGCGGGCGGCGGCGACCTGCACCTCGCGCCCGGCATCGGTCAGGACGAGGCCGCGGCGGGTCCGCTCGAACAGCGGCAGCCCGGCCTCGTCCTCGAGCTCGCGCAGCTGCAGCGACACGGCCGGGGCGGTGACGTTCAGGGCATTGGCGGCCGAGGCCAGCGAGCCGTGCTCGATGACGGCGGCGAAGGCGCGCAGGCGGCGCAGGCTGGTGGTGCGGCCGAAGGTGTTAAGTTTTTTTCGCACTCCGCAAAGTTATGCAAAGTTCCCTTCGCGCTCAAGCGCTGACAAGGTGCGGCTCGAGCGGCGGGCAACGGACCGGCCGCCGTGGAGGCGAGGCGTGAGCCAACGGGAGACCCTGCAGCAGCATCTGGACCGGTGGGCCGGTCCCGACCTGCTGCGCCAGGCGGTCGCCCGGACCATCGCCGCGCTGGCCGGCGCCATCGTCGACATCTCGGCCATGGTCGCCGAGGGACCGCTCGGCGGCGAGCTGGGTGCCGACATCGGCGGCAGCGGCGGCGGCGACACCCAGAAGCATCTGGACGCGGTCACCCACCGCGTCTTCGGCGAGGCGCTGGCCCAGGCCCCGGTCGCCGTCGTCGGCTCGGAGGAGGACCGGGAGCCGGTGATCCTCGATGCCGGCGCGCCGCTCGCCGTGGTCATCGATCCGCTCGACGGCTCGTCCAACATCGACACCAACGTCCCGGTCGGCACGATCTTCGGCATCCTGCCGGCAGCCGAGCCGCTGGCCGCGTCGGTGCTGCGGCCGGGGCACGACCTGCTGGCCGCGGCCTTCGCGATCTACGGCGTGCACACGGCGCTGGTCCTGACCCTGCGCGAGGGCACCCACGTCTTCACGCTGGACCGGACGCGCGGCCAGTTCCTGCTCACCCGCGCCGCCGTGCAGATCCCGCCGGCGCAGCGCGAGTACGCCATCAACGCCTCGAACTACCGGCACTGGGACGAGGCCATCCGCACCTATGTCGACGACTGCATCGCCGGCGTCTCCGGCCCGCGCGCCGGCAACTTCAACATGCGCTGGATCGCCTCGCTGGTCGCCGAGGCCTACCGCATCCTCGGCCGCGGCGGGATCTTCCTGTACCCGGGCGACCGCCGCCCCGGCTACGAGGAGGGCCGCCTGCGCCTCGTCTACGAGGCCAACCCGATGGCGCTGCTGATCGAGCAGGCCGGCGGCAGCGCCACCACCGGCCTGTTCCGCATCCTCGACCTGCAGCCGCGCGACCTGCACCAGCGCACGCCGCTGGTCTTCGGCTCGGCCGACAAGGTGGCGCGGGTCGCCGGGCACTATGCCGGACCGCCCTCGACCAGCGAGCGGTCGCCCCTCTTCGGCCGTCGCGGCCTGTTCTACCACCCCTGAGGCGCGCCGATGTCGAAGCTGCACCCGATCATCTCGGTCACCGGCTCCTCGGGCGCCGGCACGACCTCGGTCAAGAACACCTTCGAGCAGATCTTCCGCCGCGAGGAGATCAACGCCGCCTACATCGAGGGCGACGCCTTCCACCGCTACGACCGCGCGGCGATGAAGGCCGAGATGGCCAAGGCGGCCGAGAACGGCAACGCCCACTTCAGCCACTTCGGACCCGACGCCAACCTGCTGACCGAACTGGAGACGGTGTTCGAGGAATACGGCCGCACCGGCACCGGCCGCACCCGGCACTACGTCCACGACGCCGGCGAGAGCGAGCTCTACGGCGCGCCGGTCGGAACCTTCACGCCCTGGGCGCCGTTCGCACCCAACACCGACCTGCTGTTCTACGAGGGCCTGCACGGGGCGATCGTCACCGACACGGTGAACGTCGGCCGGCATGCCGACCTGAAGATCGGCGTGGTGCCCGTCATCAATCTCGAGTGGATCCAGAAGATCCACCGCGACAAGGCCACGCGCGGCTACTCGACCGAGGCGGTGATGGACACGATCCTCCGGCGGATGCCGGACTACGTGCACTACATCTGCCCGCAGTTCACCGAGACCGACATCAACTTCCAGCGCGTCCCGACGGTCGACACGTCGAACCCGTTCATCGCCCGGTGGATCCCCACGCCCGACGAATCGATGGTGGTGATCCGCTTCCGCAACCCGCGCGGGATCGACTTCAGCTACCTCGTCTCGATGATCCAGAACAGCTTCATGTCCCGGTCGAACTCGATCGTCATCCCGGGCGGCAAGCTCGATCTCGCGATGCAGCTCATCCTGACGCCGATCATCCTGCGGATGGTCGAACGCAAGCGCCGCGCCGGCTGACCGGCGGCGGACCGAGGAGAACCCACCGATGGCACTGATCACCCTGCGCCAGCTGCTCGACCATGCCGCGGAGCACGGCTACGGCGTGCCGGCCTTCAACATCAACAACATGGAGCAGGCCCTGGCGATCATGGCGGCGGCCCGCAAGTCGGCCTCGCCGGTGATCCTCCAGGCCAGCCGCGGTGCCCGCAGCTACGCCGGCGACATCATGCTGCGCCGGATGGTCGAGGCGCTGGTCGAGACCTATCCCGAGATCCCGGTCTGCCTGCACCAGGACCACGGCAACAACGAGGCGACCTGCCTGTCGGCGATCCAGAACGGCTTCAGCAGCGTCATGATGGACGGCTCGCTGGAGGCCGACGCCAAGACCCCGGCGAGCTACGACTACAACGTCGCGATCACCGCCCGCGTCTGCGAGGCGGCGCATGCCGTGGGCGTCTCGGTCGAGGGCGAGCTCGGCTGCCTCGGCTCGCTGGAGACCGGCCACGGCGAGGCCGAGGACGGCCACGGTGCGGAGGGCGAGCTGTCGCGCGACCAGCTGCTGACCGATCCCGACCAGGCCCTGGATTTCGTCGCGAGGACCAAGGTCGACGCCCTGGCCGTGGCCATCGGCACGTCGCACGGCGCCTACAAGTTCAAGCGCAAGCCCACCGGCGACATCCTCGCCATGGACGTCGTCAAGGCGATCCACCAGCGGCTGCCGAATACGCATCTCGTGATGCACGGCTCGAGCTCGGTGCCGCAGGAACTGCAGGACCTGTTCAACGCCCATGGCGGGGCGATGCCGCAGACCTGGGGCGTGCCGGTGGAGGAGATCCAGGAGGGCATCCGCCACGGCGTGCGCAAGATCAACATCGACACCGACTGCCGGATCGCCATGACCGGCCAGTTCCGCAAGGTCGCGGCCGAGAACCCGGCCGAGTTCGACCCGCGCAAGTTCCTCAAGCCGGCGATGGACGCCCTCGAGGCCCTGTGCGCCGAGCGCTTCGAGCAGTTCGGCACCGCCGGCAACGCCGCGAAGATCCGCCCGATCCCGATGCCGGCGATGGCCAAGAGCTACGCCAAGGGTGTCCTCGACCCGGTCTACGGCCCCGCCCGCAAGGCCGCCTAGCCGCCCGCCCGCAACCCCCGACAGGGACGTCCGACATGGTCAAGACCGTCAGCCCCGCCGACCGCTACAAGGCGGGCGTGATGCCCTACAAGAAGATGGGCTACTGGGAGCCGGACTACGAGCCCAAGGACACCGACGTCATCTGCTGCTTCCGGATCACCCCGCAGGACGGCGTCGATCCGGTCGAGGCCTCGGCGGCGGTCGCCGGCGAGAGCTCGACGGCGACCTGGACGGTGGTGTGGACCGACCGGCTGACCGCCTGCGAGAAGTACCGCGCCAAGTGCTTCCGGGTCGACCCGGTGCCGGGCAACCCCGAGCAGCACTTCGCCTACATCGCCTACGACCTCGACCTGTTCGAGCCGGGCTCGATCGCCAACCTGACCGCGTCGATCATCGGCAACGTCTTCGGCTTCAAGCCGCTGAAGGCGCTGCGCCTCGAGGACATGCGGATCCCCGTGGCCTACATGAAGACCTTCCAGGGCCCGGCCACCGGCATCGTCGTCGAGCGCGAGCGGCTCAACAATTTCGGCCGGCCGCTGCTCGGCGCCACCGTCAAGCCGAAGCTCGGCCTGTCCGGCCGCAACTACGGCCGCGTCGTCTACGAGGCGCTCAAGGGCGGCCTCGACTTCACCAAGGACGACGAGAACATCAACAGCCAGCCGTTCATGCACTGGCGCGACCGCTTCCTCTACTGCATGGAGGCGGTCAACAAGGCCCAGGCGGCGACCGGCGAGGTCAAGGGCACCTACCTCAACGTCACCGCGGCGACGATGGAGGACATGTACGAGCGCGCCGAGCTCGCCAAGGAGCTGGGCTCGGTCATCATCATGATCGACCTCGTCATCGGCTACACCGCCATCCAGTCGATGGCGAAGTGGGCCCGGCGCAACGACATGATCCTGCACCTGCACCGCGCCGGCCACTCGACCTACACCCGGCAGAAGAGCCACGGCGTCAGCTTCCGCGTCATCGCCAAGTGGATGCGCATGGCCGGCGTCGACCACATCCACGCCGGCACCGTGGTCGGCAAGCTGGAGGGCGACCCCAACAGCGTGCGCGGCTTCTACGACGTGCTGCGCGAGGACTTCAATCCGATGCGTCTCGAGCACGGCATCTTCTTCGACCAGCCGTGGGCGTCCTTGAACAAGTGCATGCCGGTGGCGTCGGGCGGCATCCATGCCGGCCAGATGCACATGCTGCTCGACCTCCTGGGCGACGACGTCGTGCTGCAGTTCGGCGGCGGCACCATCGGCCACCCCATGGGCATCGCCGCCGGCGCCCAGGCCAACCGCGTGGCGCTCGAGGCCATGGTGCTGGCCCGCAACGAGGGCCGCGACATCCTCGCCGAGGGTCCGGACATCCTCAACGCCGCGGCCAAGCACTGCCTGCCGCTGGCCCAGGCGCTCGAGACCTGGAAGGACGTCACCTTCAACTACGCGTCGACGGACACGCCGGACTTCGTCCCGACCGCGACCGCCGCCTGAGCCCGAGGAAGCCCGCGATGCGCCTGACCCAGGGAACCTTCTCGTTCCTGCCCGACCTCACCGACCAGCAGATCGAGCGGCAGATCCGCTACTGCATGAGCCAGGGCTGGGCGGTGAACCTCGAGTTCACCGACGACCCGCACCCCCGCAACACCTACTGGGAGATGTGGGGCACGCCGATGTTCGACCTCAAGGACCCGGCGGCGGTGATGTACGAGCTGGCCGAGTGCCGCAAGGTCTACGGCAACCTGTACATTCGCCTGAGCGCCTTCGACGCCAGCCACGGCTGGGAGTCGGTGCGGCTGTCGTTCATCGTCAACCGTCCGGCCGAGGAGCCCGGCTTCTTCCTCGAGCGAGCCGAGGTGCAGGGCCGCCGGCTGGCCTACACGACGCGGCCCTACGTGACGGCCAAGCCGGCCGGCCAGCGCTACTGAGCCTCCCGGGGAGCGCCGCCATGGCCGACACCGCGCCCACCGTCGACCTCGCCCGGGCCTTCGAGGGCTCGGGCGTGCGCGAGGTGCTGGAGCAGCTCGACCGCGAGCTGGTCGGGCTGGTGCCGGTCAAGCGGCGCATCCGCGAGATCGCCGCCCTGCTGCTGGTCGACAAGCTGCGCCGCGACAACGGCCTGAGCAGCGAGACGCCGACGCTGCACATGTCGTTCACCGGCAACCCCGGCACCGGCAAGACCACGGTGGCGATGCGGATGGCCGACATCCTCCACCGGCTGGGCTACATCCGCTCGAACCACATGGTCTCGGTGACGCGCGACGACCTGGTCGGCCAGTACATCGGCCACACCGCCCCCAAGACCAAGGAGATCCTCAAGAAAGCGATGGGCGGCGTGCTGTTCATCGACGAGGCCTACTACCTCTACCGGCCGGAGAACGAGCGCGACTACGGCCAGGAGGCGATCGAGATCCTGCTGCAGGTGATGGAGAACCGGCGCGACGACCTGGTCGTCATCGTCGCCGGCTACGCCGACCGCATGGACCGCTTCTTCTCGAGCAACCCGGGCTTCCGCTCGCGGGTCGCGCACCATGTCGACTTTCCCGACTACTCGCCCGACGAGCTGTTCGCCATCGCCGAGATCATGCTGGGCAAGCTCTCCTACCGGTTCAGCCCGGAGGCGGCCGAGGCCTTCCGCGACTACATCGGCCACCGCCTGACCCAGCCGCACTTCGCCAACGCCCGCTCGATCCGCAACGCCCTCGACCGCGCCCGGCTGCGGCACGCGACCCGGCTGTTCGACCGCCAGGGGCCGCTCGACCTCGACGCGCTGATGACCATCGAGGCCGACGAGATCCGGGCGAGCCGGGTGTTCAGGGGCGGGATCGAGGCGGCGACCGGCGCCGCCTGACCGGTTCACCTCCCGCAGCCTCGGGCCGCCGCCGGTCGCCGTACCGCCGGCGGCCTTTTCTTTCCGCCTGCAGGGTGAGCATGTTCCGCCCTGCTGAACAAAGTGTCGGCGCCGCTGCCCAACAGGGCAGCAGATGCCCGCGGTACCGGCAGGAGGTAACCAGTCGTCCGTGGGTCTTGCCGCCGCAGCAGGCAGAATCCGCGCTGGCATGACGCTTGCTTCAGCAAGGTCGTTGCCCGCTGCCATGCGGGTCCAGCGCGGGATGATCCGTGTCCTTCATTGGGCGGAGACTGCTCGGTGCCTTGCCGAGCCTGATCGGGGTCGTGCTCGTGACCTTCCTGTTGTCGCGAGCATTGCCCGGTGATCCTGCGGTCTACTTCGCGGGACCGGCGGCCAATGCGGAATCGGTGCAGCAGGTGCGCGAGAGCCTGGGCCTCGACCGCAGCCTGCCCGAGCAGCTCGTCCGCTATCTCTGGGATCTCGCGCGCGGCGACCTCGGCCAGTCGCTGACCACCGGGCAGCCGGTCATCAACGACCTGATCCAGCGCCTGCCGGCCTCGGTCGAGCTGACCCTGGCGGCGCTGCTGTTCGCGATCGTCACGGCGATCCCGCTGGGCGTCTGGGCGGCGGTGAAGCCGCACTCCTGGGTCGACCACCTGTGCCGGGCGACGGTCACGGTGGGGGCGGCCTTCCCGACCTTCTTCGTGGCGCTGCTGCTGGTCTACATCTTCTACTACATCCTCGGCTGGGCGCCGCAGCCGCTGGGGCGGATCGACGAGATCTACTTCACGCCGCCGCCCGGCGTGACCGGCCTCTACACCATCGACGCGCTGATCGCCGGCGACCTCGACGCCTTCCGCGGGGCGCTGGCGCAGCTGGTCCTGCCGGCGATCTCGCTGGGCCTGTTCGCGATGGCGCCGATCGCCCGGATGACCCGGGCGTCGATGCTGACGGCGCTGGGCAGCGACTTCGTCCGCACCGCCCGGGCCAGCGGCCTGTCCGGCTACGCGGTCGTGATGACCTACGCGTTCCGCAACGCGCTGCTGTCGATCGCCACCATCATGGGGATGATCTTCTCCTTCCTGCTCGGCTCGAACGTGCTGATCGAGCAGGTGTTCGGCTGGCCCGGCATCGGCAACTACGCGGTCAGCGCCGTCATCGCCTCGGACTACGCCGCGGTCCAGGGCTTCATCCTGATGATGGCCGTCCTCTACGTGCTGCTGAACCTGCTGGTCGACATCGTCTCCGGTGCGGTCGACCCGCGCGTCCAGTTCGAGGGCTGACGAACGTGGCCATCTCGACCGACGCCCTGCGCACCTTCGCCCGCGACACGCGCTACGCCTTCACCGAGAACCCGCTGACGCTGGCGGCCCTGGTGATCTTTCTCGTGCTGGTCGCCTGCGCCGTGCTCGGCCCGTCGCTGGTGCCCTACGATCCGCTGCTGACCAATTCCGAGGCCCGGCTGGTGCCGCCGTCGTGGGACCACTGGTTCGGCACCGACCAGCTGGGGCGGGACATCTTCTCGCGCGTCGTCGTCGCCGCCAGGCTCGACCTCGGCATGGCGGTGTTCGCGGTGGCGCTGAGCTTCGTCATCGGCACGGCGATGGGGGCGGTCGCCGGCTATGCCGGCGGGCTGACCGACAAGGTGATCAGCCGGCTGTTCGACACGATCATGGCCTTCCCGCTGTTCGTGCTGGCCATGGGCATCGTCGCGGCGCTGGGCAACAGCGTCGTCAACATCGTCATCGCCACGGCGATCATCAACCTGCCGTTCTACGGCCGCTTCGCCCGGGCCGAGGTCAATGTGCGGCGCGACGCGCCCTGGGTCGAGGCGGCGCGGATGGGCGGCAACGGCGGGGTGCGCATCCTCGCCAGCCACATCGTCCCGACGATCATGCCGCCGATGATGGTCCAGGCCTCGCTCAACATGGGCTGGGCCATCCTCAACGCCGCCGGCCTGTCGTTCATCGGCCTCGGCGTCCGCCCGCCCGATGCCGAGTGGGGCATCATGGTGTCGGAAGGCGCCAGCTACATCTTCTCCGGCGAGTGGTGGACCTTCGTCTTCCCCGGCATGGCGCTGGTGCTGGCGGTCTTCTGCTTCAACCTCCTGGGCGACGGGCTGCGCGACATGATCGACCCGCGGAGGCGGACATGAGCGAGCCGCTGCTCGAGGTCGCCGGGCTGACGCTCGAGTTCCGCACCCGCGACGGCCGGGTCAAGGCGCTCGAGGACGTCTCGTTCACCATCGACAAGGGCGAGATCCTGGGCCTCGTCGGCGAGAGCGGCTCCGGCAAGTCGGTGACCTCCTTCGCCATCATGGGGCTGCTCGACGACACCGCCGAGATCAGGAAGGGCAGCGTCCGCTTCACCGGCATCGACCTGCTGGCCGACAACCGGCGCGGCCTGCGCGAGCTGCGCGGTCGCGACATCTCGATGATCTTCCAGAGCCCGCGCACCGCGCTGAACCCGATCCGCAAGGTCGGCGTGCAGATCGAGGACGTGCTGGTCCGCCACGCCAAGGCGACGCGCGGCGGCGCCAGAGCCAAGGCGGTCGAGGCGCTGGCCCGGGTCCGCATCCCCGATCCGGAACGCCGCTACGACGCCTATCCCTTCGAGCTGTCGGGCGGGATGTGCCAGCGGGTGATGATCGCCATGGCGCTGGCCTGCGAGCCGCTGCTGCTGATCGCCGACGAGCCGACCACCGGCCTCGACGTCACCACCCAGGCGGTGGTCATGGACCTCGTCCGCGAGCTGGTCGACAACGCGAGGATGGGGGCGCTGCTGATCACCCACGACCTCGGGCTGGCCGGCGAGTACTGCGACCGGATCACCGTCATGCATGCCGGGCACACCGTCGAGTCCGCACCGGCGCCGGTGCTGCTGGCGCACGCGGCCCATCCCTACAGCTCGCGGCTGATCGGGGCGACGCCGGGCTCGGCGAGCTCGCTCGACGACCTCGCCTCGATCCCGGGCGGCCTGCCCGACCTGCGCCGCGCCGACCTGCCGCCCTGCCGGTTCAGGGACCGCTGCGACCGCCGCGAGGCGCGCTGCGACAGCAATCCGCTGCCGGTCGAGATCGTCGCCCCGCAGCACAGCGTCCGCTGCTGGCGGCCGGCATGACGACCCCGCTCCTCGAGGCCAAGGGGCTGAAGAAGCTCTATCCGGTCGGCAGCGGCCGGAAGAAGGGCACGCTGCACGCGGTCGACGGCGTCGACCTCGTCATCCGGCCGGGCGAGAGCGTCGGCCTCGTCGGCGAATCGGGCTGCGGCAAGTCCACCCTGTCGCGGCTGCTGGCGCGGCTGGTCGACCCGAGCGCCGGCACCCTGCAGTTCGAGGGCGAGGACATCGGCTCGGTGCCGCTGCGCGCCTTCGTCACCCACCCGGCGCGCCGCAAGATCCAGGTCGTCTTCCAGGACCCGACCGAGAGCCTGAACCCGCACTTCAAGGTGTTCGACGCCGTCGCCGACCCGGTGCGGCGGCTGACCAGGCCGGGCTCGGCCGCCGAGGTCGAGCAGAAGGTCCGCCGCGCCATCGAGCTGGTCGGCCTGCCGCCGGAGCTGATCGGCCGCTACCCGCACCAGCTCTCGGGCGGCCAGCGGGCCCGCGTCGGCATCGCCCGGGCGATCGCCGTCGAGCCCAAGCTGCTGGTCCTCGACGAGCCGACCTCGGCCCTCGACGTCTCGGTTCAGGCGGTGATCCTGCGGCTGCTGGCCGACCTCCGCCAGCGGCTGCAGATGTCCTACCTGTTCGTCTCGCACGACCTCAACGTCGTGCGCCTGCTCTGCGAGCGGGTGGTGGTGATGTACCTCGGCAAGGCGATCGAGACGGCCCCGTCCGACGTCCTCTTCCGCGAGCCCGGCCACCCCTACACGCGGGCGCTGATCGACGCGATCCCGGACGCCGAGCGCCGCGGGGCGGCCAAGTCGCGCCTCGACGGCAGCCCGCGCAGCCCGATCGATCCCGATCCGAACGTCTGCCGGTTCTACGGCCGCTGCCCGATCGGCAAGACCCGCTGCAGCGAGAAGATGCCCGAGCTCGCCGAGGTGGCGCCCGGGCACCGCGTCGCCTGCCTGTTCGCCGGAGCACCGCCCTCCGGAAGCAACCACGAACCACCAAGGAACGAGTCCCAGCATGCCCGTGTCGCCGTCGGATAACGAGCTCGCCCGCACCTCGGCCGTCGACATCGCGCGGATGGTTCGCAGCAAGGCGATCTCCGCCACGGAGGTCGCCGAGGCGGCCCTGCGCCGGATGGAGGCGCTGGAGCCGCACATCCATGCCTTCTGCGTGCCGACGCCCGAGGTCGCCCGCGACGCCGCGGCGGCGGTCGACGCCAAGATCGCCAGGGGCGAGGACCCGGGACCGCTGGCCGGCGTGCCGATCGGCATCAAGGACCTCGTCGCCACCAAGGGCATCCTCACCGCGATGGGCTCGCGGCTCTACGCCGACTTCGTCCCCGACGAGGACGACATCGTCGTCGAGCGGCTGAAGGACGCCGGGGCGGTCATCCTCGGCAAGACCAACGTCCCCGAGTTCGGCTACTCCGGCGTCGGCCACAATCCCCTGGGCATCACCACCCGCAGCCCGTGGAACCTGGCGCTGACGCCGGGCGGCTCGTCGGCCGGCTCGGGCGCCTCGGTCGCCTGCGGTGTCTCGCCGTTCGCCATCGGCTCGGACGGCGGTGGCTCGATCCGCATCCCGTCGGCCCATTCCGGCCTCTACGGCATCAAGGCCTCGATGGGCCGGGTGCCGCTCTATCCGGGCTGCCGCGACGAGCGCTATCCGGGCGTGTCGAGCTGGGAGACGCTCGAGCACATCGGCCCGATGAGCCGCACCGTCGCCGATTCGGCGCTGATGCTGAGCGTGATCGCGTCGGGCCCCGACATGCGCGACCGCTACTCGCTGCCGAAGCCCGACTTCGACTGGCTCGAGGTGGCGAAGCCCCGGGACCTCAAGGGCCTGCGCGTCGCCTACAGCGCCGACTGGGGCTATGCGCCGGTCGATCCGGAAGTCCGCCGCGTGGTCGGCGAGGCGGTCAAGGTCTTCGAGAAGGACCTCGGCTGCATCGTCGAGGAGGCGCATCCGGGCTGGGAGGATCCCGGCCCGTACTTCTGGACGCTGGTCGCCTGCGACTCCGACCTCAGCGGCATGCGGGCGATGATCAAGGGCCGCGAGAGCGAGGTCTCGCCGCACCTCGTGGCGCTGGTCAACAAGGAGTGGACCGGCACCGAGTTCACCGATGCCAAGCGCGTCCGCCAGATGGTGGTCAACAAGATGTGGCGCTTCATGCAGCGCTACGACCTGCTGCTGACCCCGACGCTCGCGGTGCCGCCGTTCCCGCTCTACATGCAGGGCCCCGAGATGATCGAGGGCAGGTTCGTCAGCACCGGGCAGTGGCTGGCGTTCACCTTCCCCATGAACCTGACCGGGCAGCCGGCGGCGTCGATCCCGGCGGGGTTCACCCGGGACAAGCTGCCGGTCGGCCTGCAGATCATCGGCCGCCACCTCGACGATCCCATGGTGCTGGCGGCCTCGGCGGCGTTCGAGGCGGCGCATCCCTGGAAGGACGTGTGGCCGCCGCTGGTCACCGAGCTGGGCCTCTGAGCGGATGGCCTGGTCGCCCGCCACCGGCAGCCTCGACTTCCGCACGCTGCACGCCGCCTACCGCTCGGGCGAGCTGCGGCCGACGGCGGTCATCGAGGCGGTCTACGACCGGATCGCGGCGCGCGGGCCCGATCCGGCCTGGACCTCGCTGGTGCCGCGCGACGAGGCGCTGAAGGCGGCGGCCGCCCTCGAGCGCGCGGGCTCGCCGGACAGTCACCCGCTGTTCGGCCTGCCGGTCGGCATCAAGGACAGCTTCGACGTCGCCGGCTACCCGACCAGCGAGGCCTGCCGGGCCAACGAACGGATCGCCACCGCGACCTCGCCGACGGTGCAGCGGCTGGTCGATGCCGGCGCCATCGTCGTCGGCAAGAACAACATGGACCAGTTCGGCATGGGACTGGTCGGGGTGCGGACCGACTACGGCATCCCGCGCTGCGTGTTCTCGCCGGACCACATCTCCGGCGGCTCGACCTCCGGTGGTGGCGTGGTGGTCGGCGCCGGTCTCGTCAGCTTCGCGCTGGGCGGCGACGCCGCCGGCTCGGGCCGTGTCCCGGCGGCGCTCAACAACATCGTCGGGCTGAAGCCGACGCCTGGCCTGATCCCGCTGGGGCCGAGCACGGCCGGCATGCAGGCCAGCCACTCGGTGCTGACGCTGACCGTCGAGGACGCGGTCACGGCCACCCGCGTGCTGATCGGCCACGACGCCGACGACCCGCTGTCCCTGCCGGCGGCCGACCGCTTCGAGCTCGGCATCGCCGCGGCCCCGGCGCGCTTCCGCTTCGCCGTGCCGTCGGCGGCGACCCGGATCTTCCACGGCGATGTCGCCGCCGAGGCGCTGTTCGACGCGGCGATCCGCCGGCTCGAGAGCTTCGGCGGCACCGCCGTCGCGTTCGACTACCGGCCGCTGCACGAGGCGGCGCGGATGCTCTACGAGGACGCCTTCATCGCCCGGCGCTACGCCAACCTGAAGCCGGTCTTCGAGCGCTGCGGCGACCGCTTCCATCCGGCGTCGCGCGAGATCCTGTCGTGGGGTGCGAAGTATTCGGGTGCCGATGTCTTCGCCGCCCAGTACCGGCTCGCCGGCTACCGCAAGATCGCGATGCGCCTGTTCGACGAGGTCGACGTCATGGTGACGCCGACGACGCCCACGACCTTCACCGTGGCCGAGCTCGAGGCCGACAACATCCGCCTCAACGCGGTCATGGGCACCTACACGAACTTCGTGAACCTGATGGACTTCTGCGCGCTGGCCGTGCCTGCGGGCTTCCGCCCGGACGGCCTGCCGCAGGGCATCAGCTTCGTCGCGCCGCCGCTCCAGGACAGCAGGCTCTGTGCCTTCGGTGCCGCCTGGCACCGCAGCCTCGGCCTGCCCCTGGGGGCGACCGGCAACGCCTTCCCGCCCGTCTGAACCCCAAAAAAGGGAGTCACCGATGCTCGCCTTCGATCGTCGTACGATGATGGCCTTGCTGGCCGGCGGCGCCAGCGCCCTGGCCATGCGCGGCGCCGGCGCCGCGACCCCGCCGGACACGCTCATCGTCGTCAACGAGATGGGTCCGAACTCCCTCGACACCATGCTGCCGGCGGCCAACGACCAGGCCCGCATGGTCGCCTGGAACGTGTACGACCGGCTGGTCACCCACGGCACCAAGACGATGCCGAACGGGGCCACCGGCTACGACGCCACCGTCTTCAAGCCCGAGCTCGCCGAGAGCTGGGAGATCAATGACGACGGCAAGGAGATGATCTTCAAGCTGCGCAAGGACGCCACCTTCCACGACGGCTCGCCGGTGACGGCCGAGGACGTGAAGTGGTCGTTCGACCGCGCCATCGCCGCCGGCGGCTTCCCGGCCATCCAGATGGCGGCCGGCTCGCTGGTCGACCCGTCGCAGTTCTCGGTGGTCGACGACCACACCTTCAAGATCACGTTCGAGAAGGCCAACAAGCTGAGCCTGCCGGACCTCGCCGTGCCGGTGCCCTGCATCGTCAACAAGAAGCTGGTGATGCAGCACGTCACCGACGCCGACCCGTGGGGCCTCGAGTGGACCCAGCGCAACGACGCCGGCGGCGGCGGCTTCATGGTGCAGAGCTGGAAGCCGGGCGACCAGCTGATCCTGACCCGCTTCGACGACTGGAAGTCGGGCGAGCTGCCGTCCTTGAAGAAGGTCGTGTTCCGGCAGATCGCCTCGCCGGGCACCCGCCGGGCACTGCTCGAGAAGGGCGACGTCGACATCTCGGTCGGCCTGCCGCCCAAGGACTATGCCGAGCTGGCCAAGGCCGGCGAGCTGCAGGTCATCGGCACCCCGGTGCAGGGCGACCTGCTGTTCATCGACATGAACGTGCAGATGGCGCCGTTCGACAACCTCAAGGTCCGCCAGGCCATCGCCTACGCGATCCCCTACCAGCAGATCATGGACGCGGCGCTCTACAACCGGGGCGTCGGCATGTTCGGCGCCGACCCGGCGACGACCACCTTCCCGCCGACCTGGCCGACCCCGTCGCCGTTCAACACCGACCTCGAGAAGGCCAAGGCGCTGCTGACCGAGGCCGGCTTCCCCGACGGCTTCGAGACGACGCTGTCGTTCGACCTCAGCCAGGCGACCACCCGCGAGCCGATCGCCCTGCTCGTCCAGGAATCGCTGGCCAAGATCGGCGTCAAGGTGACCATCGAGAAGGTGCCGGGTGCGAACTGGTTCGCCAACATGGCGTCCAAGAAGATGCCCTTCGTGATCGCCGAGTTCTATCCGTGGCTCGACTATCCGGAGTACCACTTCTTCTGGACCTACCACGGCGGCAACAACTCGGTGTTCAACACCGCCAACTACGTCAACCCGAAGCTCGACGCGGTGATCGAGACGGCGCGCTTCGCGCCGGACGAGGCCACCTACAAGGCGGCGCTGAGCGAGATGGTCGGCATCGTCATGGCCGACATCCCGCGCATCCCGCTGGCCCAGCTCTACGGTGACGTGGCGATGCAGAAGAACATCATCGACTACGTGTACTGGTTCCACCAGCACATCGACTACCGCACCATCGGCAAGCAGGCCTGAGCCGGGAAGGGCGGATGCGCGACGCGCTCGGCGCCTTCGTCCCGCATGTCGACTGCGTCGTGCAGGGGGCCCCGTCGGGTCCCCTGCACGGGCTGTCGTTCGCGGCGAAGGACCTGTTCGCCGTGGCCGGCCATGTCACCGGCAGCGGCAATCCGGACTGGGAGCGGACGCATCCGCCCGCCCGCACGCATGCCTGGGCCGTGCAGGCCCTGCTCGATGCCGGTGCCGTGCTGGCCGGCAAGACCATCACCGACGAGATCTCGCTGGGCCTGGTCGGCCGCAGCCAGTTCTACGGCACGCCTTTGAACCCCAAGGCACCCGACCGGGTGCCGGGCGGCTCCTCCTCGGGCTCGGCCTCGGCCGTGGCCGGCGGGCTGGTCGACATCGCGCTGGGCACCGATTCCGGCGGCTCGGTGCGCACGCCGGCCGCCTTCTGCGGCATCTACGGCCTGCGCCCGACGCACGGCCGGATCAGCGTCGAAGGCATGGAGACGCAGTCGCCGACCTTCGACACCTGCGGCTGGTTCGCCGCCGATGCCGACGTCTTCTGCCGTGCCGGCGAGGTGCTGCTGCAGACGACGGTGCCTGCGACGCGGCCCCGCGAGATCATCGTCGCCACCGACGCCTTCGCCATCGCCGTGCCCGAGGTCCGCGAGGCGCTGGCCGGGGCGGTCGAGCGGGTCGCCGGGCTGTTCCCAGCGCGCAGCGACCGGCCGCTGGCGCGCGACGGGCTGGAGACCTGGTACGGCAACCAGCGCGTGCTGCAGTCCGGCGAGTTCGGCCGGACCTTCCGGCCCTGGGTCGAGCGCTGCGTGCCCAAGTTCTCGATCGAGGTCGGCCGGGCGCTGACCTATGCCTTCGACATCACCGACGCGATGCTGGTCGAGCCCAAGCGCTTCCGCGAGCGCGCCCGGGCCGAGCTCGACGAGCTGCTGGCCGGCGAGCGGGTGCTCTGCCTGCCGACCACGCCGATCCTGCCGCCGCCGCGCGACGAGCCGTTCTCGGCCATGGTCGCCTCGGTCGGACGGATCATCGAGCTCACCTGCATCGCCGGGCTCACCGGGCTGCCGCAGATCAACCTGCCGCTGGCCGACTACAACGGGATCCCGGTCGGGCTCTCGCTGATCGGCTGGAGGGGCTCGGACGAGGTGCTGCTCGGCATCGCCCGGGACCTCGCTGCCGCCGGCTGAGGCGCCACGAGGTCGGCCAGCAGCGGCAGGTGATCCGAGGCGGCGCGCGCGGCGGCGCTGTCCACCACGCGGACCGCGGCAACCAGCCGGCAACCGCGGATCGCGATGCGGTCGAGTCGGAGCCACGGCCAGCGCGACGGAAAGGTCGGCGGCGCGTCGAGCAGGTCGACGGCGGCACCGAGGGCCGCCAGCGCCCGGCTGCGCCGCCGCCAGGCGTTGAGGTCGCCGACCAGCACGGTCGGCAGCGGCGGCTCGGCGGCAAGGATGGCCGCGGTCTCGCGCAGCTGCGCGGTGCGGTGATGCGGCATCAGGTCGAGGTGGGTGGTGGCGATCCGCCAGATCGTCCCGCCGTCATCCTCGATCTCGGCGAACAGCAGGCCGCGCGGCTCCTTGCCGGAACGGGCGAAGCGGCGGCGGTGCCAGGGGCCGATGGGATGGCGGCTGAGGATGGCGTTGCCCCAGTGCGACTGGCCGGCGAGCAGCAGCGGCGCCTCGACGACCGCCATGCCGAGCGCCCGCGCCAGCTCGCGCGCCTGGCTCTCGGGATGGGCCCGGTCGGCGCCGTCGACCTCCTGCAGGGCGACGATGTCGGCGTCGACCTCGGCCAGGACCCGGGCGATCCGCACGAGGTCGGTCCGCCTGTCCCCGCCGATGGCGTGGTGGATGTTCCAGCTGACGATGCGCAAGGTCAGGCCGGCAGGCGCAGCCGTCCCCAGGCCTGCAGCAGCCAGGTGAGGCCGAGCAGGGCGATGACGCCGCCGACGAGCAGCGCCAGGGTCAGCGGATCGGGATCGCGCAGCCAGCGGCCGAGACCGTCGCCGACGGCCGTGGCCAGCGCCACACCGGGCAGCAGGCCCAGGAAGTTGCCGGCGACGAAGTCGCGCAGCCGCATCTCGGAGATGCCGGCGGCGAGGTTGACCAGGCTGAACGGGGCGATGGGCACGAGGCGCAGCAGGGCCATGGCGACGATGCCGTGGGCGCCGACACGCTGGCTGACGCTGGCGAGACGCCTGCCGGCGAGGCGGCGGACGCGCTCGCGGCCGAGCGCACGGCCGATGGCGAAGGTGAGCATGGCGGCGAGCTGGGCGCCGAGCAGGGCGTAGACGAAGCCCAGCCACGGCCCCATCGTCGCCGCGGTCAGGGCGATCAGCAGGGTGATCGGCACGAGCAGCTGGCTGCCGAGGGTGAAGGCACCCAGCACGATGGCGGCGCCGGCCGGGCCGCTGCCGTAGCGTTCGGCGAGCGCGAACGCGCCGTCGATCCAGCCATGGTCGGTGAGCAGGCCGCTGCCGGCGACGAGGGCCACGACCACCAGCACGGCCGCCGCCAGGGCCCACGGGACCACGCGGTCGCGCAGCCGCCGGCGCTGCGCCGGCCTGGCGAGGTGGTGTGCGACATGGACCGGCGTCAGCGGAGCGTCGGGATCGGCGATGCGGGCGGCACCGGCAAAGCTGCGCACGGCGGCGGGCAGCTCGAGGCGCAGGTCCCGCAGCCTGCCGGGACCGAGGGCCTCAATGACCGGCAGGGACCGGCCGCCGTGGCGCTCGAGCCCGGCCAGCACCTCGGCCTCGTCGCGCTGCAGGTGCTCGGCGAGCAGGCGGGCGCGCAGCCGGCGGATCGCCGGGCTGCCGCCGGGCGCCTCGACGGCGAGGTTGCACTCGCTGTCGAGGCCCATCGAGCGGTTGGCGAGATTGGCCGAGCCGACAGTGACCAGCCGGTCGTCGACGATCATCAGCTTGGCGTGGACATTGACGTCTGCGCGCTCGCCGGTGCGCAGGCAGAAGACGCGGCGGCGGTCGCGGCCGGCGGCGCGGCGGATAGCGCGCAGGAAGCGGGCCCGGCCGATGTCCATGGCCACCGTCTCGACCACGCCCTCGCAGGCCTTGGGCGTGACGATGACGACCTCGGGCCCGTCCGGCTCGGCAAGGCGGGCGGCCAGGGCGTCGGCGATGCGCTCGACGGTCAGGTACTGGTTCTCGATGTGGATGCTGGTGCGGGCGGCGGCGATGGCGGCGAGGTAGAGCGGCTCGATCTCGCGCGCCGCCAGCAGCCGGCCGTGCGGCGGCCGGGTGCGGGCGATCGCCACCTCGGTCGGGGCGAAGTCGGGCCTGACGGCAACGGGCCATGGGTCGGACCCGACCGGCGTCGCCCAGACCCGCGTGGCGGTGGCGGCCTGCCAGCGGTCGAGGGCCAGCAGCTCGACCGCGGCCGCCGCCTCGCCGTCGACCATCAGCGCCGCGTCGTGGATCGGCCGGCCGCCACGCAGCGGCTCGTCAGGCCGGTGCGCCGGCGTGTCCCAGCGGCCGGCGCTGAGGTCGATGCCGCCGACGAAGGCCAGGGTGCCGTCGATGGCGACGACCTTCTCGTGCTGGCAGCCGCCGGCCGGGTGGACCGAATCGAGGCGGAACTCGATCCGCGGGTCGGTCATCACGTCGAGGTGCCACCACGGCAGCGGCTGGCGGTTGAAGGCGTAGAGCGCGATCCAGTCCCAGATCAGGATCCGCACGCGCAGCTTCGGCCGCTCGCGCACCAGCCGCTCGAGCAGGTCGCGCAAGGTCTCGCCGGGATGGTCAGGGTCGAGGACGAGGTCGGCGCGGATGTCCCAGCCGACGATGGTGACGCGTTCCTCGGCGGCCAGCAGCGCCGCGCGCAGGGCCGCGAAGTAGGCGGCGCCGTCGACGAGCAGGGCGGTGCGGTCCGCCCGGCAGCGACGCCAGCAGGTCTCGCCTTCCCGCAGGATCGGAAGGGCGGGGGTTTCGGAGGTGCGCGTTTCCATCGGGCCTGCCTGTCGCCATCCGAAGCGCCGACGCGGCGCGAGGTTCCCGCCCGCAGGGCAGGGCGGAACGCGTTCTGTTTCCGTCGGTTAGGGGCGAAACCCCGAGGCTCGGCCTGGCGCCGCCGACGTCGCGAGCGGCCGACTTTTCCTTCTGGAGCGGGAACGAGTCCGTAGCGGAACCCGCCCTGCCATGGACCGTTCGGTCGGCAGCCGACGTACGGGACAACGGGATGAGGTTCCTATGAACCAGCAGCATGACACGGAGCCGATGGACAGGACCGCCGGCGGCCCCGACCGTCCAGCGCCGAGCGTCGGCGAGAGCGCACGCCGCACCGTCGAGGCGGCGCGCGAGACCGGCGAGACCCTGCTCGGCCACGCCCAGGATCTGGCCGGCACGGTGACCGAGCAGGCCTCGGATCGCGTCGAGCAGGGCAAGGAGGAGGTCGCCGATCGGCTCGCCGGCGTCGCCGAGCGCGTGCAGAAGACGGCGGCCGACCTCAAGGGCGACGAGGCCTGGCTGGCCGACCTGCTCGACCGCGGTGCGGGGCAGATCGCGGCGCTCGCCGATTCGCTGAAGGAGCGGGACATGCGCAGCCTGCTCGGCTCGGTGGAGCGTTTCGCCCGCGCCCAGCCCGGTCTGTTCGCCGGGGCGGCGGTTGCGGTCGGCTTCGCGGCGGCACGGGTTGCGATGACGCCCGCAACGGCCCGCGGGGAGGGCGATCGCCAGGCCGCGCCCGGGCTGATGCCGCATGGCTCGGAGGATTGGCTCAGGCCCGGGCCGTCGGCGATGCGTGACGAGCCGCCGTCGCCGTATCCCCTCGGCGAGGACAGGGTCGTGCCGCCCGGCGAGGAGCGGATGAGCGACCGGCGCGACGCGCTGTCCGGCATTCCGGGCCGTGACGACATCGCCGGTCCGCGTCCGGTCGGGACGCCGGTCGGAGGGGAGGTCCGCTGATGGCGACGAACATCGACAACCGGTCGGTCGGCGAGCTGCTGCGCGACCTCGCGCAGGACGTGACCCGGCTCATCCGCAACGAGCTGGCCCTGGCGCGCAGCGAGGCCAGCGACAAGGTCCATGCGACCGTGCGGGCGATGACCGGCATGCTGGTCGGCGCCTTCATGCTGCTGGCCGCCCTGATCGTGCTGATGCAGGCACTGGTGATGGGGCTGTCGAACACGATGCCCGACTGGGCGGCGGCCAGTCTCGTCGGCGGGGTGGTCGCCGTGCTCGGCGTGATCCTCGTCTATGTCGGCCAGTCGCGCCTGTCGGCGACGCAGCTCACGCCGGAACGCACCGCGCACAACCTGCGCAAGGACATCAACCTCGCCAAGGAGCAGGTGACGTGAGCGACAGCAGCTACGAGACCGACCGCATCGAGCAGGACCTCGACCGCACCCGGGCGCGCCTCGACGCCACGATCGGTGCCCTGCAGGACAAGCTCTCGCCGGGCCAGATCCTCGACCAGGGGCTGGCCTACTTCCGCGACAGCGGCGGCGGCGAGTTTGCCCGCAACCTGACCTACAACGTGAAGACCAACCCGATGCCGGTGGCGCTGGTGGCGACCGGCCTCGCCTGGCTGATGATGGGCGGCTCGCGCGAGGCGCCGCCGCCCGGCCAGGCCTGGCCGAACGGCGAGCCACCGGCCGGCCCCAGCCTGTACGAGCGGGCGCAATCGGCGGCCTCGGGCGTGACCCGGGCGGCCGGCGAGACGTCGGAGGCATTCCAAGAGCGGGTGCAGCAGGCGCGGGCCGCGGCCGTCGGCGTGTCGCGCCGGGCCGGCGAGACCGCGCATGCCTTCGCCGAGCGCATCGAGCATTCGCTGCACCTGGCGCAGCGCGGTGCCGGTGCGGTGGCGCAGGGCGTGGGCTCGATGGCGGGCGGTGCGGCCTCGGCCGCGCGCCAGGTCCAGGAGGGCGGCTCGAAGGCGTTCGCTTACCTGCAGGACCAGCCGCTGCTGCTGGGTGCCCTCGGCATCTCGGTGGGGGCCCTGCTGGCGGCCATCGTGCCGGTCAGCGAGAAGGAGGAGGAGCTGCTGGGCGGGGTCCGCGACACCTTGCGCGAGCAGGTCAGGGACGCTGCCGGAGCCGCCATGGAGGAAGGCAAGCGCGTCGCCGGCGAGGTGATGCAGGCGGCCGGCGAGGCTGCCGAGCGCGCCGGCCTCAGCCCGGAGGAGCTGCAACGCAAGATGGAGGCCGGGGCCGCCGGGCTCGGCGAGGTGGCCGAGCGCACGCGGCAGGTCGTCGAGGAGACGGCACAGGCCGGCCGCGAGGCGGTGGCGGGCACGCCGGAGCAGCGCGCGTCCAGCGAGCGGCCGGACATGATCCCGCGCCACTCGCCGGAAGAACCGACCGTGGCGGGCGAGCTGCCGCGCGCCGACCGGATCGGGCTCGACCGTGGCCCGACGACTCTTCCAGGCTGAGCCCGACCGGCGCGACGTCGCCGACGAGCCTCGCCGGCCGCCGACCGCCGAGGATCTGGCGGCCGGCCGGAAGGCGCACCGGCCGGGCGACATCCCGGCGCGCGGCTGGTGGCAGGTGCTGCGCCGCGTCGTCCGGGAAGCCATCGACGACAGCCTGACGCTGGTCGCCGCGAGCTGCGCCTTCTACGCCATCCTGGCGCTGTTCCCGGCGATCACCGTCCTCGTCTCGCTCTACGGCCTGCTGCTCGATCCCGCCGGGGTCGAGCGGCAGCTGGCGGCCGTGCGCGACGTCGTGCCGGCCTCGGTCTACGACCTGCTGGCCGGTCGGGTGCACGAGCTGGTGACGAGCGCCGACCGCAAGCTCGGCTGGAGCCTCGTCGTCGGCACCCTGCTGGCGCTGTGGAGCTCGATGGCCGGCACCAAGGCGATCATGACGGCGCTGAACGTCTGCTACGAGGAGGACGAGGCGCGCGGCTTCTTCACGTTCAACCTGGTCGCCTTCCTGTTCACGCTGGGCGGCATCGCCGGGATCTCGCTGGCGCTGTCGATCATCGTCGGCGTGCCAGCGGTGCTGAGCTTCGGCTTTCTCGGCACCTGGGCCGCCGTCGCCCTGCGCGTCCTGTCCTGGGCGCTGCTGGCTGCGTTCCTCGTCCTCGGGCTGGCCCTGCTCTACCGCTACGGGCCGTCGCGCCAGACGGTGAAGTGGCGCTGGGTCACGCCGGGCTCGATCCTCGTGGCCCTGCTCTGGCTGGCGACGTCGGCGGCCTTCTCGTTCTACGTCGCCAACTTCGCGACCTACGACGTCACCTACGGCTCGCTCGGCACTGCCATCGTCGTGCTGATGTGGCTCTATGTCAGCGCGCTGGTGGTGCTGCTGGGTGCCGAGCTCAACGGCGAGCTCGAGCTGCAGACCGACAGGGACACCACCTCGGGGCACAGCCGGCCGATGGGCGACCGGGGTGCCTTCGTTGCCGACCACGTCGCCACCTCGTAGCCGAGGCCCAACGCGCGCGGACGCGCAACACCAGAGCAAGTATTGCACCGTCACCGGCGGCGTGGCTACCCTAGCTCATGCACAAGCTTGGTCATCTGGTCGACGGCGAATGGCGGGAATACTCGCAGGCGCCGCTGTTCATGGCCGGTCCGGGCCGGGTCATCGCCGCGGTGCCGAGCGGCGAGATCGCGGTCGTCGCCGCTGCCGCCAGCCTGCTGACGCCGCCGCTGTTCCTGCTCTACGTCCTGCATACGCCCCGCGGCGAAGGCGAGCCCGGGCGCTACCAGAGCGACGAGATCGACGCCGCGGAGCTGCAGGCGTTCCTCGCGAGCTACGGCAGGTTCCTTGCGGCGGACAGCCGCTTCGACCTCTGGTTCCACTCGCCGGCCGACCGGGCGACGCTGGTATGGGACCGGCACAACCTGCTGCATGCCTACGGCATGACGGACGTGCTGGTGCCGAGCCTGCGGGCGATGGGCTTCAGGGACGGCGACGTCATCGTCCCCGTTCCGCACGCCCACTACTATCATGCCGAACTGGACGAGCTCGCCGCGGCGCTGCTCGCGAACCGCGGCTGGAACCGCACGCCACTGCAGCCAGGGGACGAGCAGACCGTATCGTGACGACGCCAAAGGCCCCGTCCGTTGCCGGACGGGGCCTTCGTGCAGGTCGGCGAAAGGCTCAGAGGCCGTAGCCGTAGTAGTCGTCGATCCGGCGGCCGTAGCTGCGGTCGGCCCAGTCCGGGCTCTCGTCGGCGCCGTAGCTCGGCGAGTTCTCGAGCCGGCCGCGGTCGACGTCGACGACATAGCCGCCGAGACCGGTGTCGTACTTCAGGGCCTTCCACGGCAACGGATGGTAGCTGTTGCCCATGCCGAGGAAGCCGCCGAAGGACAGCACGGCGTAGTTCACCTGGCCGCTGCGCTTCTCGATCATGACGCTGTCGATCGAGCCGATGCGGTCGCCGGTGGGGTCGTAGACGGCGGTGCCGTCGACCTTGCTGGACGAGATCAGCGTCGAGGTCTCGTCGGTGTCGACCGGCTGGTTGGCCATCGTGTCGTTGGTCTGCATGCCAGCGCTCCCATCGCTGCGGGTGTGTGCGGCAGGAACGGCAGGCAACAGACCGAGTTCCGACGGCTCAGCCCGCGTTCCGGCCGGCGAGGTCGACATGCGCGACCTCGCCGAGGTCGGGCTGCTTGCCGGTGACGTTGGCCTTGCCCAGCTCCCACAGGTAGCGCATGGCGCTGTCGGTAACGTCCCAGTATTCGGCCGAGTCCGGGACGATGCGTAGCATCGCGAGTTGCGGATCCTCGCGACCTTGCGGAAACCATGCGGCCGCCATCGGATTCCAGAAGCGGTCGATGGTCGCCCGGTCACGCTCGATCACCGCCCGGCCGCTGACCGACACCCAGGTCTTCTCGTCGGGGTCGGCGTAGGCGAGGTTGACCTTGTCGTAGTGCCGCGCATCGTCGGTCTTGCCGGAATCGAGGCGGGTGAAGAACCACAGGTCCTCGCCCGGCTGCTCCTGCAGCGTGTGCATCGGCCGCGAGCGCATCCGCTCGCCGTCCCAGGTCGTCAGCATGGCGACCTTGATGTCGCCGATCATGTCCCAGAGCTTGGCGATCCGCTCGAGATCCGTCGCCATGGCGTCCTCCTCACTGGCGTCTCCGCGCGGGCAACCGCAGCGCAAGGGCACGGGTTCCGGCGGCCCGGCGGAACCGTGACCGGAAGCTGGGGTTGCTGACCCGGACCGAAACCGGGGGCAGCGTCGCCATGGATCGGATCGGACGGCGACAGGCGCTGATGCTCGCGTTCGGCATGGCACTGACGGGATGCGGCGGCATGCAGATCGACGACTTCAGGGGCAGCAACAGGCCCGACCTCGTGCTCGAGGCGTTCTTCGCCGGCCCGGTCGAGGGCTGGGGGGTGATGCAGAGCCGCTTCGGCACGCTGCAGCGCCAGTTCACCATCGCCGCCGAGGGTCACTGGGACGCGGGCGAGCGCACGCTGCGCCTGGTCGAGACCTACCGCTTCGACGACGGGCAGGAGGACCGGCTCGAGTGGCGGCTGACCCGTGTCGACGAGCGCCGTTATGTCGGGACGGAGCCGCACGTCGTCGGCGAGGCCGAGGGCGAGCAGGCCGGCAACGCCTTCCACTGGTCCTACACCCGCGACGTCCCGGGCGAGGACGGCCCGACGCGGCTCGGGTTCGACGACTGGTTCTGGCTGCAGCCCGGCGGCGTGCTGATCAGCCGGGCCTCGGTCACCAAGCTCGGCATCGAGGTCGCGACGCTCTCGGTGTTCTACCGGCGGCCGCAGCCTTAGGCGGAACCCGGTTCGCGCCCGGTGCGTTCCGGTCTCGCCCCGATCGGGGGCGAGACGGGGAGATTCGTCCGTGGCCAAGGCCAAGCAGGAGCACCACACCGGACCGGGGGGCGAGACCCATCAGGTCGCGAGCGATTTCGCCGAGACGCTGACCACCAACCAGGGCATCCCGGTCAGCGACAACCAGAACCAGCTGAAGGCCGGAGCGCGCGGGCCGGTACTGCTCGAGGACTTTGCCTTCCGCGAGAAGATCTTCCACTTCGACCATGAAAGGATCCCGGAGCGGATCGTCCACGCCCGCGGGTCGGCGGCGCACGGCTACTTCGAGCTCCAGGAGAGCCTGGCCGACATCACCCGGGCGGACCTGTTCCAGCGCGCCGGCGAGCGGACCCCGGTGTTCGTCCGCTTCTCGACCGTCGCCGGCGGGGCCGGCTCGGTCGACACGCCGCGCGACGTGCGCGGCTTCGCCGTCAAGTTCTACACCAAGGAAGGCAACTGGGATCTCGTCGGCAACAACATCCCCGTCTTCTTCATCCAGGACGCGATCAAGTTCCCGGACCTCGTCCATGCCGTGAAGATGGAGGCCGACCGCGGCTTCCCGCAGGCGGCGACCGCCCACGACACGTTCTGGGACTTCATCTCGCTGATGCCCGAGTCGACCCACATGATCATGTGGGCGATGTCCGACCGGACGATCCCGCGCTCGCTGCGGACCATGGAGGGCTTCGGCATCCACACCTTCCGGTTCGTCGACGCCGCGGGGAAGTCGACCTTCGTCAAGTTCCACTGGAAGCCGCGCCAGGGCCTGCAGTCGACGGTCTGGGACGAGGCCGTGAAGATCGCCGGGGCGGATCCCGACTACCACCGCCGCGACCTGTTCGAGGCCATCCAGCGCGGCGACTATCCGGAGTGGGACCTCGGCCTGCAGCTGTTCGACGAGGACTTCGCCGAAAGGTTCGAGTTCGACGTGCTCGATGCGACCAAGATCATCCCCGAGGAGGTGCTGCCGATCCGCCGCGTCGGCCGGCTGGTGCTCGACCGCTGGCCGGACAACTTCTTCGCCGAGACCGAGCAGGTGGCCTACTGCCCGGCCAATGTCGTGCCCGGGATCGACTTCACCAACGATCCGCTGCTGCAGGGCCGGCTGTTCAGCTATCTCGACACGCAGCTGAAGCGCCTGGGCTCGCCGAACTTCCAGCAGCTGCCGATCAACTACCCGCGCGAGTGCCCCTTCCGGAACTTCCAGCGCGACGGCCACATGCAGATGCGCCATCCGCCGGGCCGGGCGAACTACGAGCCCAACAGCCTGCCCGAGCGCGGACCGCGCGAGAATCCGGAGCGGGGCTTCCGCTCGTTCGCGGACCGCATCGACGGGACACGACAGCGGCTGCGCCCGGAGAGCTTCGCCGACCACTACAGCCAGGCGCGGATGTTCTACCGCTCGATGCATCCGTCGGAGCAGGCGCACATGGCGAGTGCCCTGGTCTTCGAGCTGTCGAAGGTCGAGCTCGTGCATGTGCGCGAGCGCATGCTGGCGAACCTGCGCAACGTCGACGAGGACCTGGCCGAGCGCGTGGCCGACGGCATGGCGATGCCGCTGCCGGAGGCGTCGACACCGGTCATCGCACCGCGCGACCTCGAGCCGTCGCCGGCCCTGCGCATCGTCGGCAACATGAAGGTGACCCTGGCCGGGCGCACGGTCGGCATTCTCGTCGCCGACGGCTCGGACGGGCAGGTGCTGGCCGGAGTCGTCGCGGCGGTGTCGGGTGCGCGCGGCACGCCGGTGCTGATCGCCCCCAGGGTCGGCGGCGTCACACTGGCCGACGGCAGCTTCATCAAGGCCGACGTCCAGCTGGCCGGCCATCCGTCCGTGCTGGTGGATGCGGTGGCGCTGGTGCTGGCGGACGATGCCGCGTCCGAGCTGCTGGGCGAATCGGCGGCGATCCAGTTCGTCCAGGACGCCTTCGCCCATCTCAAGGCGATCGGCCATACGGCCGGAGCGCAGGCGCTGCTCGAGCGGGCCGGGGTCAAGCCCGACGAGGGCGTCGTCGGGCTCGACAGCCTCGAGGAGTTCATCGCCGCGTCCGGGACCCGCTTCTTCGAGCGCGAGCCGAAGGTGCGGATCCTGCCGTGAGGCCGGGGCGGGAGGCCCGTCCCTAGAGGATGGGCTTCCCGCCGGTGACGGCGATGGTGGCGCCGGAGACGTAGCTGGAGAGCGGGTCGGCCAGCATCACGTAGGCGGTCGCCAGCTCGGCCGGCTGGCCGGGGCGCTGCATCGGCACCTGCTTGCCGAAGTTGCTGACCATCTCCGCCGGCATGGTCGACGGGATCAGCGGCGTCCAGATCGGGCCGGGTGCCACCGCGTTGGCGCGGATGCCCCGCTCGGCCAGCATCTGGGCGAGGCCGGCGGTGAAGTTCTGGATCGCCCCCTTGGTCGTGGCGTAGGCCAGGAGATGGGGACTCGGCGCATCGGCGTTGATCGAGGCGGTGTTGATGATGGCGCTGCCCGGCGCCATGTGCGGCACCGCCGCCTTGGTCAGGTAGAACATGGCGTGAATGTTGACCCTGAAGGTCAGGTCCCACTCGGCGTCGCTGATGTCCTCGATGTTCTGGAAGCTGGCTTGGTGGGCCGCGTTGTTGACGAGGATGTCGATGCCACCGAGGCCGGCGACGGCCTGCTCGACGATACGCCGGCAGTGCGCCGGGTCCTGGATGTCGCCCGGGACCAGCACCGCCTTGCGGCCGGCCGCCTCGACGAGCTGCCGGGTCTCCGCGGCGTCGTCGTGCTCGTCCAGATAGGCGATGACGAGAT
>JAXMCM010000028.1:0-133407 GCA_046349355.1 Geminicoccaceae bacterium | reverse complement strand
CGACGGCAGCGTCACGGTCCGCGATACGGCGGCCGGCGACGGCGACGACGGCACCGACCGGGTCCAGGCGGTGGAGAGCCTGCGCTTCGCCGACACGAGCGTGAACCTGCTGGCGCTGGGCCTCGACCTCGTCGTCGCGCAGCTCAGCCAGTCGGCGGTGTCGGTCCTGATCGGCGACGGCGACGGCGGCTTCGTCCCGGCCGCCGAGCCCGAGGTCACCGTCGGCGACCGCCCGTTCGGCGCGGCCCTCGGCGACCTCGACGGCGACGGCGACCTCGACCTCGTCGCGATCAACAACAACGACACCGTCGCCAGCGTCTGCCTCGGCAACGGCGACGGCAGCTTCGCCGCCGCCACGGCGGTCGACGGCGCGCGCGGCCGGGCGCTGGCGCTGGGCGATCTCGACGGCGACGGTGACCTCGACCTCGTCACCGCCGCCTACGGGCCCGACAGCATCAGGGTCAACCTCGGCGACGGCGCCGGCGGCTTCACGGCGGTGGCGGAACCCGGCACGACGGCGCCAGGCAAGACGCGCGGGATCGCGCTGGGCGACGTCGACGGCGACGGCACGCTCGACCTGCTGACCGCCAACGACAACGGCGAGGATCCGTCGACCATCAGCGTGTTCCTCGGCGACGGCGACGGCAGCTTCACCGCGGCGGCCGAGGTCGGGGTCGGCGACGGCCCCCATGCCGTGGCGCTGGGCGACCTCGACCGTGACGGCAACCTCGACCTCGTCTCCGCCAACGGCTCCGGCTCGCTCAGCGTGCGCCTCGGCGACGGCCTGGGCGGCTTCGTTGCGGCCGATGGTGCCGAGATCCCGCTCGCCGGCTCGAGCTTCTGCCTGGCCCTGGGCGACCTCGACGGCGACGGCCGCCTCGACCTCGTCGCCGGTGGCGCCGGCTACGTCGCGGTGCTGCTCGGCCAGGGCGACGGCCGCTTCGTCGCCGCCGGGCCCGACGTCACGATCGCCGGGGTCGCGAAGACGCTGGCGCTGGGCGACCTCGACGGCGATGGCGACCTCGACCTCGTCGCCGGGAGCGACAGCAACGGGTTCGTCAGCATTCGCCTGAACGACGGCAGCGGCGGCTTCGCCGCCGGCTCCGACCTCGACATCGGCGAGGCCAGCTGGGGCGTCGCCCTCGGCGACCTCGACGGCGACGGCTGGGGCGGCCTCACCCCCGCCGGCCTGCCGGTCGTCGGCGCCGGCCTGCCCTACGCCGCCGATCCCGGCTGGATCGCCTGACCCGACGCCTGTCGTTGCCGGCTCCGCCGGACCGCCGGCAGGCCCGTCAAGGCACCGGTCCCTAGCCCTCCCCGTCGGCGCTGCGCCCGGCGCCGCGGACGACGCGCAGCGGGCGTGGCGCCGGCGGCGGGGCGCTGCCGCCCAGCCAGCGCGGGTCGAGCCGGGCCAGCAGCTCGCGGTAGGGCCCGACCGGCATCCGGTCCAGGGCCCCCTGCCCCGGCCGGCGCCCGAGCAGGTCGCCGAGCAGGCTCTCGGTGGCGGCCGGATCGCTGACCTCCAGCCCCAGCGCGGCGAGGTCGGCGGCGAGCGGCACCCCCTCCGGCAGGTAGGCCTCGGCGGTGCGCAGCCGTGCCGAGGGTCCGGGCAGGCGGATCATGACGATCCGTGTCACCGTCGGCTCGGGATCGGGGCTGAGCAGCGGCGCGCCCATCATCAGCCCGGCCAGCAGGCTGGCCGGGGGCGACGGCCGGTACAGCGAGAACTGCAGGCGCATGCCCTGGTCGCCGCCGACCTCGAGCTGGACGTGCCGGTCGCCGATGCGCAGCTCGCCGTCGAGCACGCAGCGCCCGGTCGGCAGCACCTCGCCGTACTGCGCCAGCGGCCGGACGCAGCCCGGCTCGGCCGTCACCAGGAGCTCGCCGCGGATCAGCCGGCCCTGGAAGTAGCGCGACCAGGCGTGCGAGTAGCAGGCATAGACCCCGCCGAGGTCGGGCAGGCCGGAGGCGGCCGGCCGTGCTGCCGGCGCCGGCTCCTCGCTGGCGACGATCGCCGGGGCGCTGCGGACGAAGGCCTGGGCGCGGCGGACCAGGGTGTCGCCGTCGAGGTCGGGCCGCCGGCAGAGCAGCTGCAGCAGCTCGTCGGCCGAGCACTCGGCCAGCCAGTCGGCCGTCCGGTCGAGCCCGAGCACCGCCACCCAGTCGGCGTAGATGTCGCCGCTGCGCGGCACCGCCCGGCCCTGCAGCCACTTGTGGGCGCGGCCGATGTCGAAGCCGGTGGCCGGGTTGACGGCGTGGAAGGCGCTGGCGAGGTCCTTGCGGCTGAACGCGCCGATGGCCGCGGCGGTGAGGCTCAACTTGCGGTCGATCTCGCGCGGCATGCGACGCCGTCGTCCCCCTGGCCCGGTCGCTCGAACGCCCGGGGCGAACATACCGCCCAGGGACATCCCCCTGGGGCGAACATGTCACGCTGGCCGCCGCTGACAAGCGCCTTGACGAAGCACAACCGGCGGGAAACCGGCCGAATCTGTGACGTTCGGCACAGCGCCCGGCCCGCGGCCTGCCGCGCGGCCGCCCGGGGCGCCGTAACGGGCGGCGCCCCGGGCGGCCAGCTACGGTCAGCGCGTGACCGTGGCCTTGCTGCCGGCGGACTTGGTCACCGTCGTGGTGCCGCCCGGCGTGGTCACCGTCGTCGACACCGCACCGCCGCCGGCCGAGGTGCTGCCGGTGACCGCGGCCTTGCCGCCGGACTTGGTGCCGGCCGGGATGGTGCCGGCCGAGGCGACGAGCGGCAGGGCGAGCACGGCCGCGGCGAGGCAGGCTGTCAGGGTCTTCATGGTCGGGGCTCCCGAGGTTGTGGCGGCCCACCGGCGGGCCGCATACCCAAGGACGCTAGGGTATCCCGTTCATTCCCGCTGCCGCCGAGCGGCCCGTGCCACCATGCGCTCGATACCCACGCCCTCACATGAGACTTCGTGTATTTCCACGATCCAAGGTTGTGGAAATTGCCACCGATTCTAGAAGGCACTCTAACTTGCTGTAGTCGTTGGAAACATGCTCTCTAGGCCCACAACTCCAGGCTGTGGAAATTCCACTTCGTTCCCCAAGATTTCCACACGCGACGGCTTCACACCGCGCCGCGACCCTGCCACAACTGGTAGTCGGGACCCCCTTCGCTCCGGAGGCGGGTCGGCCGAGCAGGCGAGGGTTCATGGCGATCATCACCGGTACCCCGGGCAACGACCGGCGCAGCGGCAGCCTCGGCGACGACACGCTGCTCGGCGGCAACGGCAACGACGTGCTGCTCGCCCTTGCCGGCCGCGACAGCGCCTGGGGCGGCGACGGCAACGACTACGTCAATGGCGGCAGCGGCAGCGACCTGCTGTTCGGCGATGCCGGCGACGACAACCTCGAGGGCGGCGATGGCAGCGACAGCCTGACCGGCGACGATGGTGCCGATCGGCTGCGCGGCAACGCCGGCGGCGACCGCCTCGCCGGCGGCAACGACGCCGACAGCCTGCGCGGCGATGCCGGCAACGACCGGCTCGACGGCGGCAGCGGCGACGACGTCCTGCGCGGCGACGGCGGCAACGACAGCCTGACCGGCGGGGGCGGCACCGACACCGCCTGGTACCTCGGCCGTGCCGCCGGCTACCGGATCACCGAGAACGGCGACGGCACGGTGACGGTCGCCGACATCCGCCTGCGCGACGGCTACGAGGGCATCGACCGGCTCGACGGGATCGAGCGGCTGCGCTTTGCCGACCAGACTGTCGAGCTGGCCCCGCCACCGCCGCCTCCTCCGCCGCCACCGCCCCCGCCGCCACCACCACCGCCGCCTCCGCCCCCTCCTCCTCCACCACCACCGTCGCTCGATCTCGACCTGCTGTTCGGCGTCAGCTTCGACGACAACAAGCTGCTCATCAACCAGGGCAACGCCCAGGCCGGCAGCGAGGGCACGTTCGGCGTCGACACGGCCTCGATGCCGCAGGAGATCGACCTCGGCGGCGCCACGGCGCTGGGCGATGTCGATGGCGACGGCGACCTCGACGCGTTCATGCGCGACGGCGAGGTGCTGCTGATCAACCGCGGCGGCGCCCAGGGCGGCACCGAGGGCGATTTCGGCGAGAAGGAGGACGCCGTCGCCCTGCCGACCGTCGCCACCGGCGACCAGCTGATCCTCGACATCGCGCTGGGCGACCTCGACAGCGACGGCGACCTCGACCTGCTGGTCGGCGTCGACGGCGGCACCAGCCGGATCCTGCTCAACCAGGGCGGCCTGCAGGCCGGCACCAGGGGCAGCTTCCAGCTCGGCCCGGAGATACCCGGCGGCGACCGGGACATCGGGGCCGTGGCGCTGGGCGACCTCGACCGCGACGGCGACCTCGACGGCATCCTCGGCAACCTCGACGGCGAGGACGTGATCCTCGTCAACAACGGCGTGCTGCCGGGCGGGACCGAGCCGAACTTCTCGGCGCTCACCGCCCCCGGCGGCGACCACACCAGCTCGGACGTGGCGCTGGGCGACCTCGACAATGACGGCGACCTCGACGCCCTGGTCGGCGTCTACGCCGAGCCGTCCTACACCCTGATCAACCAGGGCGGCGGGCAGAACGGCGTCGAGGGCCAGTTCCTCGCCGGCCCGGACCTGCCCGATCGCGACGTGCCGGAGCTCGGCCGCTACGTCGAGGCGGTGGCGCTGGGCGACCTCGACGGCGACGGCGACCTCGACGCGGTGCTCGGCACCAGCAACCAGGTGAACCTGCTGCTGATTAACCAGGGCGGCGCGCAGAACGGCGTCGCCGGCACCTTCGGCGACGAGAACGACGTCGTCGTCCTGCCCGGCGGTGCCTTCCAGACCCTCGACCTCGCGCTCGGCGACGTCGACGCCGACGGCGACCTCGACATCGTCGTCCTGAACTCCACGGTGTCGATCATCATCGGCGAGGAGCCGCAGCCCAACCAGCTCCTGCTGAACCAGGGCGGCAAGCAGGGCGGCACCGAGGGGACCTTCGGCGACGAGGACGACGTCATCGTCCTGCCCGGCGACATTCCCAACTCCTCGAGCGTCTCCCTCGGCGACGTCGACGGCGACGGCACCGGCGGCCTGACCCCCGACGGCCTGCCCTGGCTGGGCCCGAAGCTGCCCATCGTCGCCGATCCCGACTGGGTCGCCTGAGCGCCGGCGGCGGGCTGGCGGGCGGCGCCGCGGCGCCGCAGACTGGGCCCGACCCCGTGACGCGGGGCGCCCGGCCGCGACCGACCCTGCCGGGCGAGCCGGAGCCCGCCGCCCGCGATGCTCGCCCTGCTGCCGGTGATGGCGCTGGTGCTGCTGGCCTTCCTGGTCATCGGCCTGGGCCTGCCGGTGCTGCCGCTGCACGTCCATGACGGCCTCGGCTTCGGCCCCTTCACCGTCGGGCTGGTCGCCGGCAGCCAGTTCGCCGCCGCCGTCGTCTCGCGGATCTGGGCCGGCAGCCATGCCGACCGCCGCGGCGCCCGGCGCGGCATCGTCCTGGGCCTCCTCTTCGCCGCCGGCGGCGGCCTCTGCTACCTGCTGTCGCTGGCCCCCGGCGCCGCCCCGGCGGTGGCGGTGGCGGTGCTGGTCGTCGCCCGGCTGCTGCTCGGGGCGGCCGAGAGCTTCGTCATCACCAGCGGCATCAGCTGGGGCTTCGGGCTGCTCGGCGGCGACCAGTCCGGCCGGGTCATCGCCTGGGTCGGCATGGCGATGTTCGCCGCCATGGCGCTGGGCGCGCCGCTCGGCACCGTCCTTTACGACCATGGCGGGTTCATGGCCGTGGCCGTGGCCACGCTGGTGGTGCCGCTGGCGGCCCTGCCCGCGGTGCTGCGCCTGCCGGCACCGCCGCCGGCCGGCAGCGGCGCGCGGCCCGAGGTGCTCCGCCTCGCCCGGCTGGTCTGGCTGCCCGGCACCGGCTGCGCGCTGGCCAGCGTCGGCTTCGGCGCCATCCTCGCCTTCGGCTCGCTGCTCTACGCCGGGCGCGGCTGGAGCCCGGTCTGGCTGCCGTTCACCGCCTACGCCGCCGGGCTGATCGGCGCCCGCATCCTGTTCGGCCACCTGCCGGACCGGCTGGGCGGGGCGCGGGTCGCCCTGGTGACGCTGCTGGTCGAGGCGGCCGGGCTGGCGCTGATGGGCCTCGCCACCGGCCCGGCAATGGCCGGCCTCGGCGCCGCCCTGACCGGCGTCGGCTACGCCCTGGTCTATCCCGGCCTCGGCCGCGAGGCGGTGCTGCGCACGCCGCCCGAGAGCCGCGGCGTGGTCACCGGCATCTATACCGCCTTCCTCGACGTCGCCATGGGCCTGGGCGGCCCGCTGCTGGGTCTGGTCGGCAGCCATGCCGGCCTCGGTGCGGTGTTCCTCGCCAGCGCCGTCGCCGTGCTCGGCGCCCTCGCCGTCGTCCTGCGCCTGCTGGCCCGCCCCGTCGCCGCCGCCTGACCGCGACGGCGCATCCGACCCCGCCGCCGCCCGGATTCCGCCCGGGCCGCCGGCGAATTTCCACAACCCGGGGCTGTGGAAATTGCGAGCCCTTCCAGAAAACGGGCCTACCGATTGAAATCCTTGAAAACACGGCTCCACAACCTGCAACCGCAGGCTGTGGAAATTCCACCGGCGTTCCCCAAGAATTCCACACGCGACGGCTTCACACCGCGCCGCAACGCTGCCACAACTGCTAGTCGGGAGCCCCTTCGCCCCGGAGGTGAAGGGCAGGCGGAGCGAGCGGACCTCATGGCGATCATCACCGGCACATCCGGCAACGACACCCGCATCGGCACCGCCGCCGACGACACCGTCGACGGGGCCGGCGGCAACGACCTGCTGTTCGGCACCAAGGGCCGCGACTACCTCTACGCCGGTCTCGGCAACGACTCGGCCTATGGTGGCGACGAGCGCGACTGGCTCTATGGCGGCAACGGCCGGGACAGCCTGTTCGGCGACGCGCTGGGCGACCGGCTCGACGGGGGCAACGGCGACGACCGCCTGGCCGGCGGCACCGGCATGGACACCGCCTGGGGCGGCGCCGGCAACGACCAGCTGTGGGGCGGCGACCACGCCGACAGCCTCTACGGCGGAAACGGCGACGACCTGCTGGGCGGGGGGACCGGCAACGACAGCCTGGATGGCGGCGCCGGCACCGACCGGGTGCGCTACGCCGGCGACAGCGACGGCTACTTCATCCTCGGCAACGCCGACGGCACGGTCACCGTCACCGACCTCGACACGACCGACGGCGACATGGGCACCGACCGGCTGCGCGACATCGAGGGGTTCGAGTTCGCCGACGGCGCCGTGCCCTTCGCCCGCGGCGACCGCTCATCACCGACGAGGACGCCGGCCGCGGCGGCAACGACGCCTTCGCCTTCACCGCAGCCCAGCTGATTGCCAACGATCTCGGCAGCGGCCTGCGCATCACGAGCATCGACACCACCGGCCTCGAGGGCCAGCTCACCTGGGCGACCGACGGCGACGGCTTCGTCACCGGCTTCACCTATACGCCGACGCCGGACGCCGTGCCGACGATGGTCTGGGTCGCGGCCGACGAAGAGAAGCCGGACGAGCCCCTGGTCAGGAGCATCGACCCGTTCCAGGCGCTGGCCCCCGGCCAGACGCGCACCACGAGCTTCACCTACACCGCCGTCGACGCCGTCGGCCGCGAGGTCAGCGCCACCGTCGACCTCGACGTCGCCGGCATCAACGACCAGCCTGTAGCCCGCGATCCGGACATCTTCGTTTCCTGGGAGGGGGGTGCTGGTGCCGGTGACGAGGTGTACGCCGCCTTCACGATCGATGCCGCCGACCCCGAGGGCGATGACATTCTGTCCTATGGAATTCCGCTGGACGCTCAGCTGCAGTATGGGTTCCTGTTCACGGCCGGATCGGAGTCGGGTTACTCGCTGACCGATTCAGTGTTTGGGCCCTTTCTCCCCTATCCGGCCGAAGTATTGAACCAATTCATCGTGACGTCGATCTTCAGCCGCGACGACTACAGCGAGGAGAGGACGGAGGGATACCAGCCGTTTTCCAGCAGCTTTGTCGGATATGATAGCTTCGAGTACGTGCTCACGGACGATCCCACCTTCACGCATTTTTCGACCCGATACTCGGTGCTCATCCAGATCTACGAAACGTGAGGCACCGGCAGGGTCACCCCGAGCAGCCGATCAACGCTTTTTTTCCTTGACACAAGGACCATGGTCCGCCTAACCTGCGGCCCATGGCTGCCGCCGCCCTCCGCCACGCCGTCTACTGCCGCGCCGACTGGGCACGGCGTGCGGCCGGCGGCGCCAAAGTCGCCGAGCCCGAGGCGGTCCCCGACTCACCCGAGGACCGCCACCTCACCGCGATCAGCGCCTTCATCGTCGGCCTGCGCACCGCCCCGGCGTTCAGCACGCTGGCCTATCTCCTCGGCCTCGCCTGGCGGGTGCTGCGCCGCGAGATCATGGAGAACCAGTCCGGCCGGGTGGCGGCGTGGATGTTCTACTGGCTCGACATCGGCATCAACCCGGCGAAGCTGCTGGCGCTGCAGGTCTGGAAGCTGGCCAACCGCCAACCGGGCAAGCCAAGGCAGCGCAAGCCGGTAACCCGCGAGCCCAAGCTGCGCGACATCAACGCCGAGGTCGCCTGGCGCATGGGTCTCGTCTCCGGTGAGCTGCGAAAAGCCCTGTGGCGGGAGATCGCGGTCGACGCCTACCTCGCCGCCGAGGGCTGCCTGAAGGGCATGCCGAGGATGGACGGCGAGCCTGAAGATTCCGTTGACGACGACGCCCTGCTCGAGCCCTGCGCGCCGCCCGACCTCGACGCGGTGACCCGCTGGGTCCTGGTCGGCCGCGACGGCCTCGAGGCCATGGGCTACTTCGACTTCACCGACGAGCTGCCGCCGCACCCGCCCGAGGCGGAGCTGCCGCGGGCGCGCCCGCCCGACGGCTGAGCGGCGCGTCGCGGCTTCTGCTGGCGGGGACGGCGGGCTAGGCTTGCCGGACCCCGCAGCTGCTGGATGCGTCCCGTGTCCGCTCCCGCCTTCGCCGGCATCTACCCGATCCTCTACGCCTTCTTCGATGCCGCCGGCCGGCTCGACCGGGCGGCCATGCGCCGCCAGGCCGAGGCCTGCATCGCCGGCGGGGCGCACGGGATCGCCGCCCTCGGCCTCGCCACCGAGGTCGCCAAGCTGGCGCCCGACGAGCGCCGGCAGGTCATGGAATGGCTGCTCGAGGACGTCGCCGGCCGGGTGCCGGTGGCGATCACCGTGTTCGGCGAGACCCCGGCGATCCAGGCCGGCTTCGTCCGCGCCGCCGCCGGGCTCGGTGCCGCCTGGGTGATCCTGCAGCCGCCGCCGCAGCGCCCGCTGGCCGAGGCCGAGTTGCTGCGCTTCTTCGGCGCCGTCGCCGACCGTGCACCCATCCCGGTCGGCATCCAGAACGCGCCGCAATATCTGGGCGTCGGCCTCGGCACCGACAGCCTGCTGGCGCTGCGCCGCAACCACCCCAACTTCGTGCTGCTCAAGGGCGAGGCCTCGGCCCTCGAGATCGCCCGCCAGGTCGAGGCCCTGCGCGGCGAGGTCGCGGTGTTCAACGGCCGCGGCGGGCTGGAGCTGCCGGACGTGCTGCGCGCCGGCTGCGCCGGCATGATCCCCGCCCCCGAATGCTTCGACGTCCAGGTCCGCATCTACGAGGCCATGCGCCGCGGCGACGAGGCAGAGGCCGAGCGGCTCTACCGCGAGATCCTGCCGCTCATCGTCTTCACCATGCAGTCGATCGACCAGTTCCTCTGCTACGGCAAGCGCATCGCCGCCCGCCGCCTCGGCCTCGGCAACGTCCACGACCGCCAGCCGGCCCAGCCGCCCGAGCCCCTGGGCCTCGCCACCGCCGCCCGCTACGCCGCGGCCCTGCCGGACTTCCCGTGAGCGGGGTTCCGGCCGGCCGCGCGCCTGCTACGATCCGTGCCGGTATCGCGGGAGGCTGACGATGGCGGCGCAGGTCTGGTTCGACGGCAGGTGGTACGACGAGCAGCCGCGCATCCTGGGGCCGCTCGACCACGCCTTCTGGCTGTCCAGCGTCATCTTCGACGGGGCGCGCGCCTTCTCGGGCCTCGCCCCCGACCTCGACCGCCACTGCGAGCGGGCGGTCGAGTCCGCGCGCAAGATGCTGCTCGAGCCCACGCTCGACGCCGCCGCGATCGAGGCGCTGTGCCGCGAGGGCATCCGCCGCCATCCGGCCGGGGCCGAGCTCTACGTCCGGCCGATGTTCTACGCCACCGACGGCTTCTTCATGCCGGATGCCGCCTCGACCCGCTTCGTCCTGGCCATCCACGACCTCGCCATGCCCGAGCCCTCGGGCATGGCGGTGTGCTTCTCGAGCTTCCGCCGCCCGGCCCGCGACGCCGCCCCGACCGACGCCAAGGCCAGCTGCCTCTACCCGAACATGCAGCGCGCCAACCGCGAGGCCCGGGCGAAGGGCTTCGACGGGGCGGTGACGCTCGATCCCAGCGGCAACGTCGCCGAGCTGACCAGCGCCAACCTGTGGATGGTCAAGGACGGCGTGGCGCTGACGCCCTCGGCCAACGGCACCTTCCTCGCCGGCATCACCCGCCGCCGGGTCATGCAGCTGCTGCAGGAGGACGGCATCGAGGCGGTCGAGACGACGCTGACGCCGGCCGACCTGCGCGACGCCGACGAGCTGTTCAGCACCGGCAACTACGGCAAGGTCCTGCCGATCACCCGCCTCGAGGACCGCCGCCTCGACTACGGCCCGGTCACCCGCCGCGCCCGCGACCTCTACATGGCCTTCGCCCGCCAGCAGCCGGTGACCTGAGGAAAACCAGGGACCCGTCCGCCGGCCTCAAGCAGGCCGAAGAGGATCCACCCCCGGCCTCAAGCAGGCCGAAGGCCGGTAGGCCTCTCCAAACGAGAACGGCAGCGCGTCTAGCGCTGCCCGTCCCAGACCTTGATGTCGCTGGCCTTGAGGCCGCCGGCGCGGGCGTGGATGCGCGGGCCGGTCGCCATCACCAGCGCGAACAGCACCTCGTGGCGGCGCGGCGCCGCCGGCACGCCGACCTCGATCGCCGAGAAGTGCGAGCGGACATAGGCCGCGTCCTTGTGGTGCAGCGGGATGTCGAGCCGGGCCCCCAGCCCGCCGACCTTCTTGGTCGAGGGCACGATCGCCTTGGCGCCGCCCAGCACCTCGCGCATGGCGTAGCCGCCGGGCGCGTGCCACAGCGCCCCGTGCTCGAGCTCGCCGTCCTCGCCGACGATGGCCCCCTTGCCGTAGGCCTCGATCTGTCCCGGCTCGACGCCCAGCGCCTTGACCAGGCGGCGCGACATGTCGAGGCCCAGCCCGTTGAGCTCCTCCATCATCGGCATGATGTCGGGCTCGTAGCGGCCGGCATAGGGGTTGCGCAGCACGGCGCAGACCGCACCGCGCAGCAGCGGCCGCTCGGCCCGCGGCCCGCCCTCGTGCCAGATCTCCTCGACCGTCGTGACGATCTGCCGGATCTCGATCAGGCTCACCCTTCGCCTCCCCCTGGCGCCCGGCCGCCGCCGCGGCCCGCGAACGAGCTTAGGACGAAGGCGTACTGCTCGGCGAGGTCCGCCAGCGCCTCGTAGCGTCCCGAGCGGCCGCCATGGCCGGCGTCCATGTGGGTCCGCAGCAGGATCCGCCCCTCGCCGGTCGACAGCCGGCGCAGCCGGGCGATCCACTTGGCCGGTTCCCAGTAGCCGACGCGCGGGTCGCTGAGCCCGGCCGTCGCCAGGATCTCGGGATAGGGCAGGGGCGCGACATTGTCGTAGGGGCTGTAGCCGCGGATCGTCGCGAAGGCCTGCTCGTCGCGGATCGGGTCGCCCCATTCCGGCCACTCGATCGGCGTCAGCAGCAGGCTGGCGTCGAGCATGGTGTGCAGCACGTCGACGAACGGCACCTCGGCGATGGCACAGCGCCAGAGGTCCTGCCGCAGGTTGAGCACGGCCCCGATCAGCAGGCCGCCGGCGCTGGTGCCCTTGATGGCGATCTCGCCGGCCCGCGCGTGCCCGGCCGCGACCAGGGCCTCGGCGCAGGCGACGAAGTCGGTGAACGTGTTGGGCTTGGCCTGCAGCTTGCCGTCCTGCCACCAGCGCGGGCCCTTCTCGTCGCCGCCGCGGACATGCGCCAGCGCGTAGGCGAACCCCCTGTCGACCAGCGACAGCCGGGTGTGCTGGAAGCTCGCATCCAGCCCGTGGCCGTAGGCGCCGTAGCCGTAGAGCAGCAGCGGTCCGCCGCCCGGCGCATCGCGCCGGCGCAGCAGCGAGATCGGCACCGCCGTGCCGTCGGCGGCGCGGGCGATCAGCGCCTCGGTGGCGTAGAGCGCCGCGTCGTAGCCCGGCGGCACCAGCTGCTTGCGCACGGTCAGCTTCAGGCTCGCCGCGTCGAGGTCGTAGACGGTCGGCGGGGTCACCATCGAGCTGTAGGTCAGCCGGGCGGTGGCGGTGACGAACTCCCGGTTGTCGCCGATCTGCGGCGAGCCGGCGGCGTCGGGGAAGGGGACGAGGTGCTCGCTGCCGTCCCAGCGGCGCAGGCGCAGCCCGGCCATGCCGTCGCGCCGCTCGCGCAGCAGCATGAACCCGTCGAAGCAGCGATGGTCCTGCAGGTAGTGCGCGTCGTCGGCGGCGATCTCCTGCCGCCAGCCGGCCTCGTCCGGCGCGTCCGCCGGCACCGACACCAGCCGGAAGTTCGGGTGCAGGTCGTCGGTCAGGATCCACAGCCGGCCGTGCGCGTGGTCGACCCGGTAGCGGTGGCCCTTGCGCCGCGCCGCCACCAGCCGAGGCGGCTGATCCGGCCTCGCCGCGTCGACCAGCCAGCTCTCGGTGGTGACGTGCGAGCCCGTGCCGATCACGATCCAGCGCCGGTCCAGCGTCTTGTCGATCGAGACGAAGAACGCCGGGTCGGTCTCCTCGAACAGCACGGCGTCGCCGGCGGGATCGCTGCCCAGCCGGTGGCCGCGCACCCGCCAGGGCCGCAGCAGCTCGTTCAGCTCGACATAGAGCAGCGTCCGCCCGTCCTCGGCCCAGACGATGCTGCCGGCGGTGTTGCGGACGAGGTCGGCCAGCCGCTCGCCGGTGGCGAGGTCCTCGAGGTGGATGGCGTAGCGCTCGCTGCCGTCCTCGTCGGTGGCGTAGGCCAGCAGCCGCCCGTCCGGGCTCGCCGACAGGCTGCGCAGCGCGAAGTAGCGCCGGCCGGCCGCCTCGGCGTTCTCGTCGAGGATCGTCCGCCAGCCGGCCTCGTCGCTGCCCGCAGGTCGGCGCTCCCAGACGCGGTACTCCGCGCCGCTCCGGTAGCGCCAGCGGTACTCGAAGCCGCCCTCGCGCACCGGCACCGAGGCGTCCTCGGCCGGGACGCGCGCCTTCAGCTCGGCGGCCAGCGTGTCGATCAGCGCCCGGTGCGGCGCCATCGCCGCCTCGAACCGGTCGTTCTCGGCCTCGAGATGGGCGAGGATCGCCGGATCGGTGACGTCGGGCCAGCCGGGGTCGCGCAGCCAGTCGTGCTCGTCCGTCCAGCCATTGCCGAAGCGGTCGTGGCGGCGGGCGGGCCGCTGCTGAGCGTCGCCACCGTGTGTGATGGATGATGATGCCGTCATGCCGGTTCTGCCGAACCGCCGACATGCACCGCGATCGGCCGCGAGGGCAAGCCGTCGCGGTGACGCGGCGGACGCCAATCGTCGTTAACCCATGCTTAGGCCGGTCTGGAGTATGGAGGACGGCATCACGTCCGAGCCCGCTGGAGGCGGCACCGCATGGAGGTCATCCCGACCGCGATCGCCGACGTCAGGATCATCGTGCCGAAGCGGCACGGCGATGCGCGCGGCTATTTCTGCGAGACGTGGAGCCATGGTGCCATGGCCGCGGCCGGGCTCGACCTCGACTTCGTGCAGGACAACCAGTCCCTGTCGGCGACGCCCGGCACCCTGCGCGGCCTGCACTTCCAGACCCCGCCCTTCGCCCAGAGCAAGCTCGTGCGCGTGCTGCGCGGCGCCATCCTCGACGTCGCCGTCGACCTGCGCCGTTCCTCGCCGGGCTACGGCCGCCACGTCGCCGTCGAGCTGAGCGCGGAGAACGGCCGCCAGCTGCTGGTGCCCAAAGGCTTCGCCCACGGCTTCGTCACCCTCGTTCCCGACACCGAGGTCTTCTACAAGGTCGACGCGCCCTACGCTCCCGACCACGACCGGGGTGTGCGCTGGGACGACCCCGACCTCGCCATCGCCTGGCCGCTCGCCGGCCGCGAGCCGGTCCTGTCCGCCAAGGACAGGGCGCAGCCGGCGTTTCGCGACCTCCCGGCCGTGTTCGCGTGACCGAACCCCAACCTCCCGCTCCCGCCACGAAAGGGCCTTCCGCCATGCAGCGCATCCTCGTCACCGGTGCGGGCGGCTACATCGGCACCACGCTGGTCCCGCTGCTGCTCGAGGCGGGCTACCGTGTGCGCGCTATCGACCGCTTCTTCTTCGGCGAGCAGCTCCTGCAGCCGCATCCCAACCTCGAGAAGATCCGCGCCGACGCCCGCCAGCTGGCGCTGGCCCACTTCCGCGACGTCGACGCGGTGATCGACCTCGTCGCCATCTCGAACGACCCGAGCGGCGAGCAGTTCGCCGAGGCGACCTGGCAGATCAACCACCAGGCCCGGGTGCGCTGCGCCCGGCTGGCCAAGATGGCCGGCGTGCGCCGCTACATCCTGCCGTCGTCCTGCTCGATCTACGGCTTCCAGGATCCGGGCCTCGTCTGCACCGAGGAGACCCGCACCAACCCGCTGACCACCTACGCCAAGGCCAACGAGAAGGCCGAGCAGGGCGTGCTGCCGCTGGCCGACGCCCGCTTCTGCGTGATCGTGCTGCGCCAGGCCACGGTCTACGGTTACAGCCCGCGGATGCGCTTCGACCTCGCCGTCAACGGCATGACCTATGGCGCCTGGAAGGACGGCGTGCTGCCGCTGATGCGCGACGGCAGCCAGTGGCGGCCGATGGTCCATGTCCGCGACACCGCCCGGGCGCAGATGTTCATGCTCACCGCCCCGGTCGAGCAGGTGAACGGCCGGATCTTCAACATCGGCTCCGAGGCCAACAACTATCGCCTTGGCCCGCTCGCCGAGATGATCTGCGGGGTGCTGCCGCGGTCGGTGCGCATCGAGTGGTACGGCGATGCCGACCACCGCTCCTACCGGGTCGCCTTCGACCGCGTCGAGGCGCTGGGCTGGAAGGCGCAGCTCACCGCCGCCGACGGTGCCCGCGAGATCTTCGAGCGGCTCGAGGCCGGGACGCTGCACAAGACCACCGAGACGATCACCCTGGCCTGGTACCAGGAGCTGCAGCGCTGGCACCGCATCGTCCGCGCCACCGAGCTCGAGGGCTCGATGCTGGAGCTGCCGGCGATGCCGCGGCTGGACGAGGTCGGCTGAGCGCCATGGCCTGGAAGGGCATCATCCTCGCCGGCGGCTCGGGCACGCGGCTCTATCCGCTGACCCGCGGCGTCTGCAAGCAGCTGCTGCCGGTCTACGACAAGCCGCTGGTCTACTATCCGCTGTCGACGCTGATGCTGGCCGGCATCCGCGATGTCCTGGTGATCACCACGCCGGACGACCGCGACGCCTTCGCCCGGCTGCTCGGCGACGGCAGCCAGTGGGGCATGAGCCTGTCCTATGCCGTGCAGCCGAGGCCAGAGGGCCTCGCCCAGGCCTTCGTCATCGGCCGCGGCTTCGTCGGCCGCGATCCGGCAGCCCTGGTGCTGGGCGACAACATCTTCTTCGGCCACGCCCTGCGCGTCGACCTCGCCCGGGCGGTCGGCCGCCGGTCGGGTGCCACCGTGTTCGGCTACCGGGTCAGCGATCCCGAGCGCTACGGCGTGGTCGAGATCGACGGCCGCGGCCGGGCGCTCAGCCTCGAGGAGAAGCCGGCGCGGCCGCGTTCCAACATCGCCGTCACCGGGCTCTATTTCTACGACAACACCGTTCTCGACGTGGCCGCGGCGCTGCGGCCGTCGCCGCGCGGCGAACTCGAGATCACCGACGTCAACCGGCATTTCCTCGAGGCCGGCCGGCTGCGGGTCGAGCGGATGGGCCGCGGCTACGCCTGGTTCGATGCCGGCACCCACGACAGCCTGCTGCAGGCCGGCGAGTTCGTGCGCACCATCCAGCAGCGCCAGGGCCTGCAGATCGCCTGCCCGGAGGAGATCGCCCTGATGCTGGGCTGGATCGACGCCGGCCAGGTCGAGCGGCTGGCGGCCCCGATGCGCAACAGCGCCTACGGCCGCTACCTCGTCGACGTCGTCCTGCAGCACGAGCCCTGGGCCTACGGCGCGGCGGTGCCACCGGCGGCGCTGCCGCCACCTCGCGGCAAGGCCGCCTGAGCCCGGGGCCGGCCGCGCGCGCCGGCTACGGATGCAGCCGGCTGCGCCTCGACCGGCGTTGGGGCAGCTGACGCGGCAGGCCGCGGTGCCGTCAGGCCGGTCTTCGCGCCACGGCCGGCCCACCATGGCTCGCGCGTTCCGGTGACCGCCGGGACCGCGCCGCCGACGTCCTGCGCTCGCGTCGGGCCGGCTCGTTGCGGACGTGGCGCCTACGGCACCAGCACGCGCAGCGCCGCGGCCTTGACCTCGAAGATGGCCGGCGTCCGGGTGGTCGGCTCGCCGTCGGTGCGGATGCGCAGCGGCCGGTCCGTCTCGAGGCGGAGCCGGCGCGTCCGTGTCCGCCACATGCCCTCCGGCGCATGGTCGGCGCCGAGACGCAGCAGCGGGATCAGCCGGACCGCCCGCCACCAGGGTTGCGGGTCGAGGCTGTAGACGTCGAGCGCGTGGTCGTCGATCGCCGCCGAGGCGGCGACCGTCATCCCGGCACCATGATGGCGGCCGTTGCCGATCACGATCTGTATCGAGCGTCGCCGCTCGCGGCCGAACTCGCCCTCGATCGCGGCGTCGAAGGGGTGCGATGCCCGCCAGGCGTCGACCAGGGTCACCGGGTAGCCGAGCGGGCCCCAGCGCTGCTTGACCTCGCCGGTGAGGCGCCGCGCCGCCTCGTTGCTGAGCCCGACGGTGGCGGCGTTGAGGAACGGCTGGCCGTTGACCATGCCGACATCGATCGCCTGGCTGCGGCCGGCGACGATGACGCCGGCGGCACCGGCGAGGTCGAGGGGCAGCTTGAGGGTCCGGGCAAGGTCGTTGCCGGTGCCGGTCGGCAGGATGCCGAGGGTCAGGCCGGTCTCCAGGAGCGCCGGCGTCGCGGCGTTGAGCGTTCCGTCGCCGCCGGCGACGATCACCAGGTCGACCTCGTCGCGGCGCGCCAGGATCAGCCGCCCGGTATGCTCGGGCTCGCCGGGCGATTCGAGGTCGAGGGCGAGCCCGCCCTGCCGCAGCACGTCGAGCGCGGCATCGACGCCCTGGCCGCCCTGCCGGCTGCGGCGGTTGACGAGGACGAGCGCGCGCCGCGCTTCCCTCATCGAACATTCCATCGGCGGGGGATGGACCCGGGTCCCGCCTTCGTCCAGATCTCCGCCGCCGCCATCAGGGACCGTCGCTCCACGCCATGCTGCCGCTTTCCTCCCGAGCCCGCAGGCTCAACGACCGGCCGACCCGGCCCGGCTCGCCCTATGTGCTCTACTGGATGCAGCAGGCGCAACGCGCCGCATGCAACCCCGCCCTGACGGAGGCGATCCTTCTCGCCAACCGGGCGGGCCTGCCGGTGGTCGTCGGCTTCGGCCTCGACGCCGGCTATCCGGAAGCCAACGAGCGCCATTTCGCCTTCATGCTCGAGGGGTTGGCCGAGACCGCGGCCGACCTCGAGGCGATCGGCGTGCGTTTCGTCCTCCGGGCCGGGCCGCCCGACGCGGTGGCGCTCGAGCTCGCTGCGCAGGCTCATCTCGTCGTCTGCGACCGCGGCTACCTGCGCCACCAGCGGGCATGGCGCGACCGGCTCGCCGCCGCCGCCGACCGCGCCGTCATCGAGGTCGAGACCGAGCTCGTGGTTCCGGTCGAGACCGCATCGGCCAAGGCCGAGGTGGCGGCGCGGACCCTGCGCCCGCGCATCGCGCGCCAGCTGGGCGACTGGCTCCGCCCCGAGCCCGAGGTCGTGCCCGAGGTGCGGGCCGCGGCGGTCGCCGGCCTGCCGGCGGCGGAGCCGCTCGACGTCGACGGGCTCCTCGCCGGCCTGCCCATCGACCGGTCGGTGCCGCGCTCCGGCCGCTTTCGCGGCGGCCGACGCCGCGGCCTCGAGTGCCTGCACCGCTTCCTCGAACGCGACTTCCGGGGCTATGCCGACGGCCGCAGCGACCCGTCGCGGCCCAAGGGCTCCAACCTCAGTCCCTGGCTGCACTTCGGCCAGGTCGGCGCCCTCGAGGTGGCCCTGGCGGCGCAGGCGGCGACGCCGGCGAGCGGCGACGACCGCGCCTCGTTCCTCGAGGAGCTGATCGTCCGGCGGGAGCTGGCCCACAACCTCGTCTGGTACAATCCGGACTACGATCGCTGGGAAGGCCTGCCCGGCTGGGCGCGGCGGTCGCTCGACGCGCATCGCGATGATCCGCGGCCGCACCGCTACGACGCCGACGCGCTGGCCCGTGGCCGGACCCATGATCGCTACTGGAACGCGGCCATGCGCGAGATGCGCGTCACCGGCTACATGCACAACTACATGCGGATGTACTGGGGCAAGAAGATCCTCGAGTGGTCGGCCACGCCGGACGAGGCTTTCGCCACCGCCCTGCAGCTCAACAACCGCTACTTCCTCGACGGGCGCGACCCGAATTCCTATACCGGCGTCGCCTGGTGCTTCGGAATGCATGACCGGCCGTGGACGGAACGACCGATCTTCGGTGTCGTCCGCTACATGAATGCGGCCGGACTGGAACGAAAGTTCGACATCGCCGCTTATGCGTCCTGGGCTGAGCGCCTCGAAGCCTGAGCGCCCGGCTGCACCCTCACCACCAGGACCACGATGCGCCCCTACCGGATCACCCACACCACCCATTACCGCTACAACCGCCCGGTCGAGCTCGGGCCGCAGCGGCTGATGCTTCGGCCGCGGGACAGCCACACCATCCGGCTCAGCAGTACCGCCCTGAGCGTCAATCCGCAGCCGGCCGAGACGCGCTGGCTGCTCGATGTGTACGGCAACTCGGTGGCCGTGCTCAGCTTCGCCGGACAGGCCGAGGAGCTGCGCATCGAGAGCCGCATCGAGCTCGAGCACTACGGCCTCGACGATCCGGACCTCGTCACCGCCCCGTTCGCCCAGAGCTGGCCGTTCAACTACCTCCCCGACGAGCTGCCGGACCTCGCGCCCTACCGGATGCGGCAGTGGTCCGATCCGGCAGGCGTCCTCGACCGCTGGGTCCGCCAGCTGTTCCATGGTGCTGACGAGGTCGGCACGGAGCAGCTGCTGCGCACGCTGTCGTCGACGATCAAGGAGACGCTGCCCTACCGCGCCCGCTTCGAGGAGGGGACGCAGGGGCCGCTGCAGACACTGGCCGAGGGCGGCACCTGCCGCGATTTCGCAGCCCTCATGATGGAAGCGCTGCGCTCGCTGGGCATCGCCGCGCGCTTTGTCAGCGGCTACCTCTACTCGCCGGCGCTCGACCCGGAGGGCGGCAGCGGCAACGCCACGACGGGTGCCGGCGCCACACACGCCTGGGTTGATGTGTACCTGCCCGGGGCCGGCTGGGTCGAGTTCGACCCGACCAACAACCTGTTCGGCAGCAGCGACCTGATACGAGTCTGCGTGGCGCGCTCGCCCGAGCAGGCGTCGCCCGTTTCCGGCAGCTATGTGGGGGCCGCCGACGCGGCGCTGCCGATGGAGGTCTCGGTCGTCGTCGAGCGCCTCTAAGCGCTTGCCACAGCTCAAAAAAATGGCCCCCGCCAGGAGGCGGGGGCGAGTCGCGCGGAAAGAACGGACGCAGGTCCGTACCCTCACAACGGCCCGGCGCGGCCCTTGTTCCCGGGCTCGAGCGGAAAATCTTGTGCGACATCGGGAGCACAGCCCTCGCCGGCGATGGACGCTCGCCGCTCTCGCGACTTGGACAGCCGCGTGGTGTGGCGCTACAGTTGCGTGGTGTGTTTGGGGGGTGCTCTCGCGGGGTCGCGGCCCCGACTGCGGTTGAGGAAAGGTAGGAAATGGTTTCGCCGGAGCAGCGGACATCCGAGCCGGCCAAGGTTCTCGTCAGCATCGGGTTGCCGGTCTACAACGGGGAGAACTTCCTCGAGGCGGCGGTCCGCTCGGTGCTGTCGCAGAGCCTCGACGACCTCCAGCTCGTGATCTCCGACAACGCTTCGACCGACCGGACCGCGGAGATCTGCCGCGACTACGCCGCAGCCGACCGCAGGGTGATCTACCTTCGCAACGAGACCAACCTCGGCGCGGCGCCCAACTACAATCGTACCTTTCACGAATCCACCGGCCGTTACTTCAAGTGGCTGGCCCACGACGACCAGATGGGCCCGCAATATCTCGAGCGCACCGTGGGCGCCCTCGAGGCGCGGCCCGAGGCGGTGCTGTGCAATTCGGTCGTCGAGTACATCGACGCGCAGGACAAGACGCTGGGCTACTACGACAGCGGCCTGGCGCTGGCCGACCGCGAGCGGCCGTCGGACCGCTTTGCCGCGATGATCCTGCGCTCGCATTCCTGCGTCGACTTCTTCGGCGTGCAGCGGCGCGGGGCGATGATCGACTCGCTGCTGCACGGCCGCTTCCACGGCGCCGATCGCGCCTACCTGGCGCAGATCGCGCTGCGCGGCCGGCTGGTGCAGTTGCGCGAGCCGCTGCTGCGGATGCGCGAGCACCCCGGGCGCTACACCCGGCAGAAGTCGAGCTCGCGCGAGCGGCTCGCCTGGCATGACTCGCGGCGGATGACCCGGCTGAGCTTTCCCACCTTCCACCTTTATGGCGAGTATTGCCGGATGGTGAAGGCGGCCAACCTGCCGCCGGACGAGCGCAGCCGCTGCTGGCGGGTGCTGACCCGCTGGTGGTTCTGCAACTGGAACGCCATCCGCGTCGGCGTCGACGTCATGGCGGTGTTCGCACCCGGTGTCGTCGGCTACGCCGAGCACACCAAGAACCGCCTGTTCGGCGCGGCACCCGGACACTTCCTCAACGCCAACGGCCGCTGAGGCCCGGACCGGCTTTCCCGCCGGCCCGGTCGCAGGCTCAGAGCGGAACGATCTGCGGGTAGAGGCCGCGATCGGCGAGGTCCTTGCCGATCTCAGCCACATAGATCGGGTTCATCACCACGACCACATCGGGACGCAGCGTCTTCAGCGCATCCGGGCCGACGATCTCGTGCCCGGTGCCGGCGAGGAAGCGGCCCCACTTGTGCGGGTTGATGTCGACCACGGCGTCGATCTCGTCGCCGAAGCCCAGCGTGGTCAGGTAGGACACGCCCTTCGAGCCCGAGCCCCAGATGGCAACCTTCTTGCCGGCCTTCTTCCAGCCGGCGACGTCGGCGCGGAGCTGCGCGTGCTTCTCGAGGATGCGGGTGCGGAAGGTCTGGACCTGCGCCCGGGTCCTGGCGACGTCGTCCTCCTCGGGCAGCCTCGCCACGGTCGGAGCCGAGGTCGGGCGGCCCTCCAGCATCAGGTACTGGCCGTCATAGGCCTTCCACAGCAGCTCGACCTCGAAGTGGCTGGCGCGGAACAGGCGCGCCAGCGAGCCCAGCGTGAAGTAGCTGCTGTGCTCGTAGTAGATATCCCAGAAGGCGCACTCCTCGAGGACGCGCTCGACGTCGGGCAGCTCGAAGAAGACGTCGACCTGCGGCCGGTCGCCGATGCTCTCGCGGACGAGGCGGACGAACGCCCCGACCGGGCCGATATGCTCGAGCGTGTGCCGGCAGCAGACATAGTCGGCCTGCAGGTGCTTGTAGGCGGGACCGTAGAAGTCCTGGATGAACTGCAGCCGGTCGGCGGCCGGGCTCGTGGTGCGCTCGGGCCGGTAGCCCGGATCGATGCCGATGCCGGAGCAGCCGGCGCGCTCGCACAGCGTCACCAGGAACTCGCCCTTGCCGCAGCCGATCTCCAGTGCCGTCTTGCCGGCGAGCTGGTACTTCCGATTCTGGTCGTCGCAGATCTCGTCGAGGAAGGCGAGGAAGCGCGGCGAGAAGGCCTGGGTCTCCTCGTAGTCGGTCGAGTAGTGCTGCAGGCTGGCGTCGTAGAGGACGTTCTGGATGAAGCCGCATGCCTCGCAGAAGGCGAGCTCGAGCTGGCCCTTGGGAAACGCCACCGCCTCGTCGCGGGTGCGGACCATCAGGCAGCTGTGCACCGGGATGTTCGGCACCTCGTAGAACGAGGTGAGGCGCTGACTGCCGCAGGCCTGGCAGCTGGTGATCCGCGTCATGCTCGAAGGTCCGCTAGAGGACGACAGGCTCGGGAATGGGCACGATGAACCGGCCGCCGCGGCGCCGGTACTCGGCCTGCTGCTCCATGATCTCGTCCTTGAAATTCCAGGGCAGGATCAGGATGTAGTCGGGCTGGGTGGCGAGGATCTCGGCCGGTGCCCTGATCGGCAGGCGCACGCCCGGGATCCAGCGGCCCTGCTTGTGCGTGTTGCGGTCGACCACGTAGTCGAGCAGGTCGGCGCCGATGCCGATGTAGTTCAGCAGGATGGTGCCCTTGGCGGCGGCGCCGTAGCCGGCGAGCCGCGCCCCCTTGCCCTTGAGCTCGCGCAGCAGCGAGCCCAGCGTCGCCTTGATCTGCTCCACCCGCTTGGCGAAGCCGGCATAGTAGTCGAAGCGGTCGACGCCGAGGCGGCGTTCCTCGGCGAGCAGGTCGAGCAGCGACGCGTCCGGGCGCTCGACCGGCTCGATGAACAGGCGCAGCGAGCCGCCATGGATCGGCAGGCGCTCGACCCGGTTCAGGTGCAGCCCATGACGGCGGAACAGCGGGACCAGCGCCGACGCCGAGAAGTAGCAAAGGTGCTCGTGGTAGATCGTGTCGAACTCGCCGTGGTCGATGAGGTCGCGCACGTAGGGTGCCTCGATCACCGCCACGCCGGTCGGCTTCAGCAGCGCGGCGATGCCGGCGACGAAGCCGTTGGTGTCGGCGACATGTGCCAGCACATTGTTGCCGTGGATGACGTCGGCCTTGCGCCCTTCGGCAGCCAGCTTCCGCGCCAGGTCGAGCCCGAAGAAGGCGAGCAGGGTGTCGATGCCCTTGTCGCGTGCCGCCTTCACCGGCCCGGGGGCGGGGTCGATGCCGAGGACCGGAATGCCTGCCGCCTTGTAGTGCTGCAGTAGGTAGCCGTCATTGCTGGCGAGCTCGATGACGAGGCTGTTGGGACCCAGCCCGCGCTCGGCGATGCGGCCGTCGACATTGGCCTTGGCGTGACGGACCAGGGCATCGGTGAACGACGAGAAGTAGGGATAGTCCTCGCCGAACAGCTCCTCGGGCGGCACCGTCTTGAGGATCTGCACCAGGGTGCAGTCCGGGCAGAAGGCGACGTCCAGCGGGTAGCGCGGCTCGCGCCGGTCGAGATGGTCCGGGGCGATGAACCCGTCGGAAAGCGGCAGGTCGCCGAGCGACAGGAAGACCTGGAGACGGGTCGAGCCGCAGGAGCGGCAGCGGGGCTCGCTCACGCCGCCTTCCGCTGCCAGCTCAGGCTGCTGTCGAGCAGGCCCTTCTCCATCAGCTCGCGCACGTGCTTCAGCCGCACGTAGCGGCTGCTGAGGAACTCGTCGGCGGTCAGGCCGTGCGCCTGGTAGGCGGCGAAGAGCTGCTCGATGCCGCGACGCAGCGTCCACTGCGGCTGGAAGCCGGGCAGGCGGTTGCGGATCTTGTCGCAATTGACCCGGTAGTTGCGCGCATCGGGGCTGGCCCCGGGCGCGTAGGTCACCTTGGCGCCGGGCACGATCTCGGCGACCATGTCGGCGACCTCGCGCACCCGGAAGTTCTCGGCGGTCTGGCCGACGTTGAAGGCCTCGTTGTGGACCAGCTCGCGCGGCGCCTCCATCACGGCGGTGAAGGCGCGGGCGATGTCCTCGATGTGGACGAGCGGCCGCCACGGCTTGCCGTCGCTCTTGATCAGCACGTCGCCGGTGGTGAAGGCGTAGCCGGTGAGGTTGTTGACGACGAGGTCGCCGCGCAGCCGGGTCGAGACGCCGTAGGCGGTGGCGCTGCGCAGGAAGGTCGGGCTGAAGCGGTCATCGGCCATCGGCGCGACATCGCGCTCCACCCACACCTTGCTCTCGGCGTAGGGCGTCACCGGATTGAAGCCGGCGGTCTCGTCGAGCGGCGCATCGCCTGCCGCGCCGTAGTTGCTGCAGGAGGACGAGAACACGAAGCGGGCGACGCCGGCCTGCTTGGCCAGCCGGGCGAGGCGGACCGAGGCGGCGTGGTTGATGTCGTACGTGATCTGCGGGGCAAGGTCGCCCAGCGGGTCGTTCGACAGCCCGGCCAGGTGCAGCACGGCGTCGAAGCCACGCAGGTCGGCGACGTCGACCTCGCGCAGGTCCTTGGCGATGGCCGGTACCTTCAGCTCTGACGGGCCGAACCCGCAGCTCTCGAACAGGCCGCTGTCGAGGCCGACGACGTCGTGGCCACGCTGCTGCAGGAGCGGCACGAGGACGTGGCCGATGTAGCCGTCGTGTCCGGTGACGAGGACGCGCATGCGCTTCAGCTCCACAGCTTCCAGGGAGCGTGGCCGCTCTCCCACAGGGATTCCAGCCGCACCTTGTCGCGCAGCGTGTCCATGCACTGCCAGAAGCCGCCGTGACGGTAGGCCATCAGCTGGCCGTCGCGCGCCACGCTCTCCAGCGGCTCCTTCTCGAACTGGGTGTCGTCGCCGGCGATGTAGTCGAAGATCTTGGGCTCGAGGCAGAAGAAGGCGCCGTTGATCCAGCCCTCGCTCATCTGCGGCTTTTCCTCGAAGCTCACGACCTGGTCGCCGTCGATCTCGAGGCGGCCGAAGCGGGCCGGGGGACGGACCGCGGTGACCGTCGCTAGCTTCCCGTGCTTCTTGTGGAAGGCGTAGAGCTCGTGCAGGTCTACCGTCGAAACGCCGTCGCCCCAGGTCAGGAAGAAGGTCGAGTTGCCAAGATAGGGCGCCAGCCGCTTGATGCGGCCACCGGTATTGGTCTGCTGCCCGGTATCGATCAGGTCGATGCGCCAGTCATGCTCATGGGCGCCTTCGCCCTGGACCTTGCCGGTCTTCAAGTCGACCGTCAGGTTGCTGTTCAGCGAGCAGTAGTCGACCATGTAACGCTTGATGTGCTCGCCCTTGTAACCGAGGGCGATGACGAACTCCTTGTGCCCGTAGTGGGAGTAATGCATCATGATGTGCCAAAGAATCGGCCGGCCGCCGATCTCGACCATGGGCTTCGGCTTCACGACCGTCTCTTCCGACAGCCGCGAACCCACGCCACCGGCGAGGATCCCAACGCGCATGCACACCCCCGGAACGAAGTTGGCGCGGAAGCTAGCCACATCGTTCCGGCGCATCAATGCCCGCAGGGTCGCAATCGCGCCCTGCGTGGAAGTCGCTTGTCCGACGCGCTTTGGGCGCAACAGCACGCGTGGCGGTTCAATTCGCCGGACACCGCCGCTAAGGTGAGGGTGCCCGCGGGCGGTCGCTGGTACACTCCTTGCTGCCCGGACGGCTCGTGCCATGTTCTCTGCGCCGATTCATTCCGGTCGGCGACGGCACCAAGGGAAGGATCGCATGCTCGGCAGACGTGAACTGTGCCTGCTCGTTGGGCTGGCGGCCGCATCCGGCGTGGGCAGCCTGCCGCTCGAAGCGGCGGCCAACGACGCGGTCGTGTTCGGCACGAACTGGAAGGCGCAGGCCGAGCACGGCGGCTTCTACCAGGCCGTCGCCAAGGGCATCTATGCCAAGCACGGGCTCGACGTGACGATCCGGCAAGGTGGGCCGCAGGTGAACCATGCCCAGCTCATGGCCGCCCGCAAGATCGACTTCAACATGGGCGGCAACCTGTTCGGCCAGTTCAACTTCACCCAGAACGGTGTGCCAGTCGTCACGGTAGCGGCGATCTTCCAGAAGGAGCCGCAGGTCATGCTGGCCCACCCGGACGTGAAGACGTTCGAGGACCTCAAGGGCAAGACGCTGTTCATCGGCAACGACGGCAAGCTGACCTACTGGCTGTGGATGAAGCAGCAGTTCGGGCTGAGCGACGACCAGGTGAAGCCCTACACCTTCAACCCGGCGCCGTTCCTCGCCGACAAGAACAGCGCGCAGCAGGGCTACGTCACCTCCGAGCCGTTCGCGATCGAGACCCAGGGCGGCTTCAAGCCGACCGTCCTGATGATGGCGGACGCCGGCTACGACACCTACTCGACGACGATCGAGGCGCGGAAGGAGATGGTCGCCGAGCGGCCGGACGTCGTGCAGCGCTTCGTCGACGCCTCGATCGAGGGCTGGGTCGATTACCTCTACGGCGACCCGGCGCCGGGCAATGTCCTGATCAAAAAGGACAATCCCGAGATGACCGACGAGCAGATCGCGTTCTCGATCGCCGCCATGAAGGAGTACGGGATCGTCGACTCCGGCGACGCCGAGACGCTGGGCATCGGCGCCATGACCGACGCCCGCTGGAAGAGCTTCTTCGACAAGTCGGTCGGCTGGGGCCTCTATCCGGCGACCCTGCCGCTGGCCGACACCTACACGCTGCAGTTCGTCAACAAGGGTGTCGGTCTCGATCTCAAGAAGCAGCTGACCGGCGGCTGATGGCCGACGTCGTCGACGCCTCGCTGGTGACGAGTGCGGGACCGGCCATGGTCGGCCCGGGACCGCTCGTCCGCCTTGCCGGGGTCGACAAGCAGTTCTCGACCGGCACGCTGGCCCTGCACGAGCTCGACCTCGACATCCGCGAGCACGAGTTCCTCAGCCTCCTGGGCCCGTCGGGCTGCGGCAAGAGCACGGTGCTGCGCCTGATCGCCGGGCTCGGCCATCCGTCGCGCGGCCGCATCGAGTGGCCACGCGGCAACATCGGCGACCTCGGCTTCGTCTTCCAGGAGCCGACGCTGATGCCGTGGGCCAGCGTGTTCGACAATGTCTGGCTGCCGCTGCGCCTGCGCGGCCAGGGTCGCCGGGCGGTGACGGACACCGTCGAGGCCGCGCTCGAGATGGTCGGTCTGGCCAGTTTCCGGCAGGCCTATCCGCGCGAGCTGTCGGGCGGCATGAAGATGCGCGTCTCGATCGCCCGGGCACTGGTCACCAAGCCGCGCCTCGTGCTGATGGACGAGCCCTTCGCGGCCCTGGACGAGATCACGCGGTTCAAGCTGAACGACGACCTGCTCCGGCTCTGGGCCGACCAGCGCTGGACCGTGGTGTTCGTCACCCACAGCATCTTCGAGTCGGTCTACCTGTCGACGCGCATCGCGGTGATGGCGGCCCGGCCCGGGCGGATCGTCGCCGAGCTGCCGGTCGACGCCGGCCATCCGCGCGGCGAGGGGTTCCGGACCTCGCCGGCCTACGCCGAGCAGTGCCGCATCGCCACCGAGGCGCTGCACCGGGCCATGGGGATCTAGCGATGGCTGCCAGCCTCGCCCGGACCAACGAGGTCGACGGCGACAGCGCGTCGTCGGGCGGGCGGCTGATCCGCATCATCGCCCCGACGCTGATCGGCGTGCTGGTGCTGGCGGGCTGGGAATGGACGGTCCGCGAGTGGCAGATCCCGCCCTACATCCTGCCGGCGCCGTCGCAGGTGGCGGTCGAGCTGGTCAACGCCTGGCCGACGCTGTGGCCGTCGCTGCTGGTGACGCTGAAGATCGCGGCGCTGTCGCTGGCGGCCGCCATCATCGGCGGCGGCGGCCTGGCGCTGCTCTGCTCGCTCTCCAAGTGGGTCGAGCTCTCCGTGTTCCCCTACGCCGTCATCCTGCAGGTGACGCCGGTCGTCTCGATCGCCCCGCTCATCCTGATCTACGTCGACAACACGCTGGCCGCGGTCATCCTCTGCGCCTGGATCGTCGCCTTCTTCCCGGTGATGTCGAACACGATGCTCGGGCTCGACAGCGCCGACCACAACCTGCGCAACCTGTTCGAGCTCTACCGGGCCAGCCGCTGGCAGACGCTGCGCTTCCTGCGGCTGCCGTCGGCGCTGCCCTATTTCCTGGGCGGCCTCAAGATCGCCGGCGGCCTGTCGCTGATCGGTGCGGTGGTGGCCGAGTACGTCGCCGGGACGGCCGGGACCGGGACCGGGCTCGCCTTCCGCATCCTCGAGGCGCAGTACCGGCTCAACATCCCGCGCATGTTTGCCGGGCTGCTGCTGCTCGCCCTGACCGGCGTCGCCATCTTCCTGCTGTTCTCGTGGCTGTCCTGGGCGCTGCTGCATCGCTGGCACGAGAGCGCCGTCCGTCGCGAGAACTGAGATGCCGGCGCCGGTCCGCCTGAGCCGGGCGCATGTGCCGGCGTGCCTCCTCGCCGATGCCCGGCTCGCCGGCAGTCGCGAGGTCGCCAGCCTCGACCTGACCATCGCGCAGGGCCGGATCGCCGGCATCGAGCCCGCGGCGGACGAGGCGCCGCCCGGCTCCGTCGATCTCGCCGGGCGGATGGTCGTCCCCGGCTTCGTCGACATGCACACCCATCTCGACAAGGGCCACATCTGGCCGCGTGCTGCCAATCCCGACGGTAGCTTCGGCGCCGCCCTAGCCGCCGCCGAGGCCGACCAGCTCGCCAACTGGTCAGCGGACGACCTCGCCCCGCGCATGGACTTCGCGCTGCGCTGCGCCTTCGCCCACGGAACCATGGCGGTTCGCACCCATCTCGACTCGACGGGCCACCAGCCGCGCATCAGCTGGCCGGCCTTTGCCGCCATGCGCGAGCGCTGGGCCGGCCGGATCGCGCTGCAGGCGGTCTGCCTGACCTATGTCGAGAGCTATCGCGGTCCCGCCGGCGACGAGCTCGTTCGCCTGGTGGCGGAGCATGGCGGCTGCGTCGGCGGCTTCCCGCTGATGGGGCCGGATCTGCGCGCCGATCTCGATCGCCTGTTCCGGCTGGCGGCAGCGCACGGGCTCGACATCGACCTGCATATCGACGAGACGGCCGACCCCGCGAGCCGCGTGCTGCGCGCCGTCGCCGAGACGGCGCTGGCACACCGGTTCGCGGGCAGGATCGTCTGCGGCCATTGCTGCTCGCTGGCGACGCAGCCCGAGGCCGAGGCGCTCGAGACCCTCGACCTCGTCGCCCGCGCCGGCATCGCCATCGTCAGCCTGCCGCTGTGCAACCTCTACCTGATGGACCGGGCCCCGGGCCGGACGCCGCGCTGGCGCGGCGTCACGCTGCTGCACGAGATGCGCGCCCGCGGCATCGCCGTCGCCGTGGCCAGCGACAACACCCGCGATCCGTTCCATGCCTACGGCGACCTCGACATGCAGGAGGTGCTGCGGCTGTCGGTGCGCATCGCCCACCTCGAGCACCCGCTGGCCGACTGGCCGGCGCTCGCCTCGGCCTGGCCGGCGGCGATCTGCGGCTTTCCCGATGCCGGACGCATCGCCGTCGGCGCCCCGGCCGATCTGGTGCTGTTCGAGGGCCGGTCCTGGAACGAGGTGCTGGCCCGGCCCGAGTCCAGGCGTACGGTGCTGCGCGCCGGCCGTGCGATCGACACGACCCTGCCGGCCTATGCCGAGCTCGACCCCCTGTTCCGCTGAGGCCCCATGTCCGTTGCCGCCGTCCTCGCCGACCTCGACGGCCTGAAGATCGAGACCCAGCCGGCCAGCGTCCGCCGCCGCTCGCGCGACTTCTACTGGTACAGCCCGATCCTCAAGCGCGAGCTCGACCACGTCACCGCCGACGCCATCGTCACGCCGGCGGACGAGGCCGGGATCCTGCGGACGATGCGCGCCTGCTTCCGCCACGAGGTGCCGCTGACCGTGCGCGGCGGCGGTACCGGCAACTACGGCCAGGCGATGCCGCTGAAGGGCGGCATCGTGCTCGACCTGTCCGAGCTGAAGGCGATCCGCGAGATCGGCCACGGCCGGGTGCGCGTGCAGGCCGGCGCCACGCTGGCCGAGATCGATGCCGCCACCCAGGCGCATCCGCTGCGGCAGGAGCTGCGCATCCACCCCAGCACCCACAAGACCGGCACCATCGGCGGCTACGTCGCCGGCGGCAGCTCCGGCATCGGCTCGATCACCTGGGGGCTGCTGCGCGACCGCGGCAACATCATCGCCACCCGCGTGCTGACCATGGAGGCCGAGCCGCGCATCCTCGAGCTGCGCGGTGCCGCCATCCAGCAGGTCAACCACGCCTACGGCACCAACGGCATCATCACCGAGCTCGAGGTCCCGCTGGCGCCGGCCTACCGCTGGTGCGAGCTGATCGTCGCCTTCGCCGACTTCATGACCGCCGCCCGCTTCGCCGATGCGCTGGCGCGCGAGGACGCCATCCTCAAGAAGCTGATCACCCCGATCGCCGCACCGGTCGGCCACCAGTACCTGCGCCCCGAGCTGCTCGGGCCGGAGGATCACTGCGTGCTGCTGATGGTCGCCGAGCACGCCCTCGACGCGCTCGACGACCTGCTGTCGGGCTGGCCGGCGCGGGTGGTGTGGCGCACCTTCCAGGACGAGCTGCCGCGCACCCAGCCGCCGATCTTCGAGTACAGCTGGAATCACACCACGCTGAACGCGCTGAAGTTCGACCGCTCGATCACCTACCTGCAGACGCTGTTCCCGCCGCCGCGCCACCTCGAGCTGGTCGAGCGGATGTACCGGCATTTCGGCGACGAGGTGCCGATGCATCTCGAGTTCGTGCGGTTCGGCGGGCAGATCGCCTGCTTCGGCCTGCAGATCGTCCGCTACACCGACGACGCGCGGCTGCACGCGATCATCGACTACCACAACGAGAACGGCTGCCCGATCTTCAATCCGCACGACTACACCCTCGAGGGCGGCGGCATGAAGCGGGTCGACCACGGCCAGCTGGCCTTCAAGCGCGAGGCCGACCCCAAGGGCCTGCTCAATCCCGGCAAGATGATCGGCTGGGACGACCCCGCCTACGACCGCAGCGAGGATCGCCGGTTCCTCTACAGCTGAGCAGCTGGCTCCATCGGGTCCGGAGCATGCCCTGCGATACGCCCGTCCCGCGCGATGAATGGCTTGCCGCCCGGGGAAGAAGCCGCCAGCGTCCCCGTCGGCAGGTCGGGCAGGAGGAAGGCGCGATGCGCATGGCTATCGGCAGGTTGGCGGCGGCATGCATGCTGGCGATCGGGGTGTCGCTCGCCGCCGCCGAGGTTGCGGTGGCGGCACCGGTGATCGCCGCGGCACCGCCGTGCGGTGCGAGCGGCGGCGCCTGCTTCGTGTTCGGCAGGGGCATCGTCGGGCTCGGCACGTCGAACTTCGCCACTTTCGCCTTCTCGGCGCCAAGCCGCGGCAGCGCCGCGGTGACGATGCAGGGTTCGGTCGTTTGCGGTGCCGACACCAGTGCCGGCAACAAGGTCGTCGACCTCGCGATGCAGATCACCAATTCGGCAACCGATCCGACGCTCGGCGGTGCCGGGAGCATGCGGCAGGCCATGGTGCTGCAGCCGAACACGTCGCAGACCTTCAACCTCGCATCGACCCGCGTGTTCAAGATCGGCAGCGCTGGAACGCAGACCTATCGCTTTCGGGTAAGGCCGCTGCGCATCGACAGCGGCATCAGCTGTTCCGCGTACACCATCGCGCTGTCGGTGGTGTTCGTCCCCTGAGGCGTCAGAACACCTCCGGCACGTACAGCTCGTCGGGCAGGACCTTGCGCTCGTAGTCGGGGTTGAAGACCCGGTCGGGCAGGGTGATCGGCTCGTGCGGGACGTCCTCGTAGGGGACCTGCCCCAGCAGGTGGCTGATGCAGTTCAGCCGGGCGCGCTTCTTGTCGTTGCCCTCGACGATCCACCACGGCGCCTCGGCGATGTTCGTGCGCTCGAACATCTCCTCCTTGGCCTTGGTGTACTGCTCCCAGCGGACCCGCGACTGCAGGTCCATCGGGCTCAGCTTCCACTGCTTCATCGGATCGTGGATCCGCATCAGGAACCGCAGCTGCTGCTCCTGGTCGGTGATCGAGAACCAGTACTTCACGATCTTGATGCCCGAGCGGACGAGCATCCGCTCGAAGTCGGGAACGTCGACGAAGAACTGCTCGACCTGCTGCGGCGTGGCGAAGCCCATCACCCGCTCGACGCCTGCCCGGTTGTACCAGGAGCGGTCGAACAGCACGATCTCGCCGCCGGCCGGCAGGTGCGGCACGTAGCGCTCGAAGTACCATTGCGTCCGCTCGCGCTCGTTCGGCGCCGGCAGCGCCACGATCCGGCAGACGCGCGGGTTCAGGCGCTGGGCGATCCGCTTGATGACGCCGCCCTTGCCCGCGGAGTCGCGGCCCTCGAAGATCACGACCAGCTTGTACTTCGTGTGGACGACCCAGTCCTGCAGCTTCACCAGCTCGGCCTGCAGGCGGAACAGCTCGCGGAAATAGACCCGGCGGTCGATCGAGGTCGTGTGCCGCAGCTCGGTGATGGTGCGCAGCTCGCGGGCGATCCGGTCGTCGTCCAGCTCGAGCTCCAGCTCCTCGTCGAAGCTGTCCTCGAGCTCGGCCTGCACCCAGCTCTTGCCGTTGCCGCCATCGCCCTGCGCCATCATGTCCTCCGCGTCGCCGCTCACCCAAGGCTAGCTAGGTGCGGAGTTCGACAGAACCGTGCGCGGCGTCGCAACCGAGCCGCGCTCGACCAGCGGGCAGGGCAGCCGGACCGAGCGGAAGCGCTGCGGACGCGGCCTGGCGGAGCGGCGCAGCAGCCAGTCGACGGCCCACTGGCCCATCTCGCGATGCGGCAGCACCAGCGAGGTGAGGGGTGGCGTCAGCTCCTGGGCGATCGGCTGGTCGTCGTAGCCGACGACCGAGACGTCCTCCGGCACCCGCAGCCGGCGCGCCAGCAGGGCGGCGTAGCCGCCGACAGCCATGCGGTCATTGGCGAAGAAGATCGCCGTCGGCGGCGCCGCCAGCTCCATCAGCGCATGGGTCGCGCGCTGGCCGCTGGCATACTCCCAGTTCCCCTCCTGGACCAGGGCGCGGTCGAAGGCCAGCCCGGCCCTCGTCAGGGCGCGGCGATAGCCTGTCAGGCGGTCGCGCGCCGCCTCCATCCACAGCTCGCCGGTGACATGGGCGATGCGACGGTGCCCCTGGCCGATGAGATGGGCGGTGGCCGCCTCGCCCCCGCCGGTCTCCGCCGGGACGACCGACGGCAGGTCGCCGCCGGCAGCGTGGCAGTTCAGCAGGACGGCCGGAACGCGGCGCAGCAGCGGCGGCGGCACCACCTCGCGGGTCATGATGGTGGCGTAGACGAGCCCCTCCACCGGGCGGGCGAGCAGGTCCTCGAAGGCACGCCGCTCGGCCTCGGGGTCGGCGAGGGTCGTCGCCACCAGCATCGAGACACCGTTCGCCCAGGCCGCCTCGCGGGCGGCGTCGATCGACACCACCGCCTCCGGGCTGGTGGCGATGCGGTCGACGACGAAGCCGATGGCCCGGCCGGAGCCGTCGCCTCCGGCGAGCGTCGGCCAGGGTGGCCGGTAGCCGATGGCGCGGGCGGCGTCCTGCACCCGGCGCCGCGTCTCGTCGGCGATCCGCACGCCGGGCGTCTCGTTGAGGACCAGCGAGACCGTCGACAGCGAGCAGGCAGCGAGGCGGGCGACTTCGCTCATCGTCGGTCGGCGGCGGCGCTGCGGCATGGCCCGTCCCCTGGCCCGCGGAAGGAAACAGGCTAGGCCTGCTAAAAGGTTTTAGCAAACCCGGCCGGCCGGCGACCGTCGGGTCAAGTGAAGAATCCGCAAGAATTCAAGGACATGCTGCCACCGCGGAGCGGTGTTCGCTTGTCGCTTGTGCGGCTGTGCGGGCGTGTTAAACAACCGCATCAGCGTGGACTCATCCACGCAGGCTATCAGGGAGTCATCCACGATGTTCCAGCGCATCAGCCGGCGCCAGCTCGGCCAGCTGGCCCTCGGTGCCGCAGCGGGCGTCAGCATCATGCGGCCGGCGTTCGCCGACCTGCCCAAGCTTGCGCAGAAGGACACCTACAAGGTCGGCTTCGCCCAGACCGAGAGCAACAACCCGTGGCGCCTCGCGCAGACGGCCAGCATGAAGGACGAGGCCGCCAAGCGTGGCTGGACGCTGGTCTACACCGACGCCGCCGGCTCGGCCGCCAAGCAGGTCGCCGACGTGAAGTCGATGATCGCGCAGCGCGTCGACGTGATCCTGCTCGCCCCGCGCGAGGAGAAGCCGCTGATCCCGGCGGTGATGGAAGCCAAGAAGGCCGGCATTCCGCTGTTCCTGATTGACCGCAGCGTCGACGCCAACCTGGCCAAGGCCGGCGAGGACTACGTCGCCTTCATCGGCTCGGACTTCGTCAAGGAAGGCCTGATGGCGGCCGAGGTCCTGACCAAGGCGGTCAATGGCGAGGCCAAGATCATCGAGCTGCAGGGCACCATCGGCAGCTCGCCGGCGAATGACCGCAAGTCGGGCTTTGCCGACTACATCAAGAACTATCCGGGCATGCAGATCATCGCCTCGCAGTCCGGCGACTTCGCCCGAGATAAGGGCCGCCAGGTCTTCGAGACGCTGTACCAGGCGCATCCCGAGGCGACCGCGCTCTACTCGCACAACGACGAGATGACGATGGGCGCCATCGCGGCGATGGAAGCCCAGGGCAAGGTGCCGGGCAAGGACCTGATCATCGCCTCGATCGACGGCACCAAGGACGCCACCCAGGCGCTGATCGACGGCAAGATCCTCGTCGTCATCGAGTGCAGCCCGCGCTTCGGACCCAAGGCCTTCGCCGCCATCGAGGCGTACGGCAAGGGCGAGAAGATCGAGCCGCGCGTGACCAACATCGACCGCATCTTCACCAAGGAGAATGCGGCCGAGTACATGCCCGAGGCGTACTGAGCCACGGACCGGGGGTGCCGCCGCGGCGGCACCCCTCGTCGCCATCCGGCATGACCAGGACACGATGACCGACCCGGCCCCGCTGCTGCGCATGCAGGGCATGGACAAGGCGTTCGGCGGCGTGCCGGCGCTGGTCCAGGCTTCGCTCGAGGTGTCGGCCGGCGAGGTGCATGCGCTGATCGGCCAGAACGGCGCCGGCAAGTCGACGATGATCAAGATCCTGACCGGCGCCTATCGGCGCGATGGCGGGACGATCACCTTCGACGGCCGCGCCATCGACTTCGATTCGCCGCAGGCGGCCCAGCGCGGCGGCATCTCGCCGATCTACCAGGAAATCAACCTCATCCCGTACCGCAGCGTCGCCGAGAACGTCGGCCTCGGGCGCGAGCCGCGACGCTTCGGCCTGCTCGACTGGAAGCGGCTGAACCGCGACGCCGAGGCGCTGCTGAAGCGCTTCGACATCGACGTCGACGTCACCCGGCCGCTCAGCTCCTACAACACCGCCATCCAGCAGATGGTGGCGATCGCCCGCGCCGTGTCGTTCGATGCGAGGCTGGTCATCATGGACGAGCCGACCAGCTCGCTCGATGAGCACGAGGTGGCGGTCCTGTTCGAGACCATCCGCCGCCTGAAGGCGCAGGGCGTCGCGGTCATCTTCGTCAGCCACAAGCTCGACGAGCTCTACGCGGTCTGCGACCGCGTCACGATCATGCGTGACGGCCGCACCGTGCTGGTCTCGCGGATGGCCGACATCTCCAAGCTGGAGCTGGTCGCCGCGATGCTCGGCCGCGACCTGCAGACGGTGTCGCGCCAGGGTGCCACCGCCTTCAGCCATGCCGAGCACCAGATCGGCGAGGCCCTGCTCGATGTCGACCATCTCAAGGTGGGGCGGCGGGTCAGCGATGCCCGGCTCGAGGTCCGCAAGGGCGAGATCGTCGGCCTCGCCGGGCTGCTCGGCTCGGGCCGGACCGAGACCGCGCGGGCCGTCTTCGCTGCCGACCGGCGCGACGGCGGCGAGGTCCGCATGGGCGGCCGCGCCACCGACTTCGCCGAACCGGCCGATGCCATCGAGGCCGGGCTCGGCTTCTGCTCGGAGGACCGCAAGATCGAGGGCATCGTCCCCGAGATGTCGGTCCGCGAGAACCTGACCCTGGCCCTGCTGCCGCAGCTGGCCAAGGCCGGCATCGTCGACGAGGGCCGGCAGCGCGAGATCGTCGACCGTTTCATCAAGCGGCTGGGCGTCAAGTGCGCCAGCCCGGAGCAGCGCATCCGCGAGCTGTCGGGCGGCAACCAGCAGAAGGTGCTGCTGGCGCGCCAGCTGTGCATGAACCCGAAGTTGCTGATCCTCGACGAGCCGACCCGTGGCATCGACGTCGGTGCCAAGGCCGAGATCCAGAAGCTGATCCGCGAGCTGGCGGAGCAGGGGCTGGGCGTGCTGATGATCAGCTCCGAGCTCGAGGAGGTGATCGAGGGCTCGGACCGGGTCTTCGTGCTGCGCGAGGGTCGTACCGTGGCCGAGCTGCCGCGTGGCCAGATCGACGAGCATGCGGTGATGAGCGCCATGGCCCATGGCTGACGCGGCCCGCTTCCTGTCCCGCTACGGGACGCTCACCGCCCTCGTCCTGCTGATCCTCTTCAACCTCATCTTCACGCCGAACTTCGCCAGCCTGCAGACCGTCAACGTCAACCTGACGCAGGTCTGCACCATCGTCATCGTCGGGGTCGGCATGACCCTGGTGATCGCCACCGGCGGCATCGATCTCTCGGTCGGCTCGCTGATGGCCATCGCCGGGGCGCTGGCGCCGATGCTGTTCCTCGGCACCATCGTGCCGCTGCCGCACGGGCTCGGCATCGGCCTTGCCTTCGTCCTGCCGGTCATCGTCGCCGGGCTGTTCGGGCTGTTCAACGGCTGGCTGATCACCCGGTTCGGCATTCAGCCGATCATCGCCACGCTGGTCCTGTTCATCGCCGGCCGCGGCATCGCCCAGGTCTCGACCAACGGCAACCTGCAGGTGTTCGTCGAGCCGGCGTTCCAGTACATCGCGCTCGGCAAGATCTTCGGCATCCCGTTCCAGGTCTACCTGATGGCGGTGCTGGTGATCGTCGTCGCCTGGATGCTGAACCGGACGGTCTTCGGCCGGCAGATCCTGGCGATCGGCGGCAACCCGCGCGCCGCCCGGCTGTCGGGCGTGCCGGTCAACCGCGTCGTCCGGCTGGTCTACGCCATCGCCGGCATGTGCGCCGGCATCGCCGGGCTCATCGTCGTCGCCATCAACTCGGCGTCGGACGCCAACCTCGTCGGGCTCGGCATGGAGCTCGACGCGATCGCCGCCGTCGTCGTCGGCGGCACGCTGCTGACCGGCGGCCGGGCGACCATCATCGGCACCCTGCTGGGGGCACTGATCATCCAGCTGGTCCGCTACACGCTGCTGGCCAACGGCGTGCCCGACCCGGCGGCGCTCATCGTCAAGGCCGGCCTGATCGTGCTCGCGGTCTGGCTGCAGCGGCAGGCCCGCGCATGACCGCCATCCTCCGCTTCCTCAAGGACCAGGGCGTGCTCGTGGCACTGGTCCTGCTGATCGTCTTCGGCGGCACCCGCTACGACGGGTTCCTGTCCGAGTACAACATCATGTCGGTGCTGGCCTACAACAGCATGTTCGCGCTGGTGGCGCTGGGCATGTGCTTCGTCATCATGACCGGCGGCATCGACCTCTCGGTCGGCTCGACCGCGGCGATGAGCTCGGTCGTGGCGGCCTACGCCAGCAGCTACGGCGCCTTCGCCGGGCTTCTCGCCGGCGCCGGGGCCGGCTGCGTCATCGGCCTGATCAACGCGGTGCTGATCACCCGTCTGCGCATCCTGCCGTTCATCGCCACGCTGGCCTCGATGCTGGCGGCGTCCGGCACCGGCCTGCTGCTCGCCAACAACCAGTCGGTGTCGATCGACTACGAGACCAACTTCATCACCGTCGGGCAAGGCTCCTGGTTCATCGAGCCGATGAGCGCCATCGGCAACCTGCTGCTCGGCATCCTCGGCACCGGTGACCCGGCTTCGCCCTACGTGTCCATGGGCCTGCCGATCCCGGCCGTGATGGCGCTGGTCGCCTACCTGCTGGGCTCGCTGGTCCTGAACTACACGCCCTTCGGCCGGCACGTGCTGGCGGTCGGCGGCGGCGAGGACGCGGCCAGGCTGATGGGCCTGCCGGTCGACCGCACGATCTTCCTCGTCTACGTGCTGTCGGGGACGCTGTCGGGCCTCGCCGGCGTCATCCTCGCTGCCTCCTACGGTGCCGGCCAGCCGATCGAGGGCATCGGCTGGGAGCTGTTCGCGATCGCCTCGGTGGTGGTCGGCGGCACCCTGCTGACCGGCGGCCTGGGCTCGGTCGGGGCCACCCTGTCGGGCGTGCTGCTGCTCGGCCTGATCTTCAACATCCTGAACTTCGAGAACGGCCTCGGCGTGGTCAGCCTGTCGGCCTACTGGCAGTCGGTCATCCGCGGCGTGTTCCTGCTGATCGTGGTCATCCTGCAGAGCCGGCTGGCGCGGCGAATCGCGGTGAGCTGACGAGGCTCGCTGTGGGCGCCGGACACCCGGCTGTGGTACGCGAGTGCATGCGGCGATAAAGCCGGAACGGGCCCCAGGGCGGCGTTGCCGCCGCGGTTGACAAACATGCCGTCTGCTCTTCCAAGTTCCGCCATGCGCCTGACCCTCGTCATGGGCAGCCGGAACATCTCGTCGTGGTCGTTCCGGCCCTGGCTCGCCCTTCGTCAGAGCGGCCTCGCCTTCGGCGAGACGGTCATCACGCTGCGTCGCCCGGACACCGTCGAGCGGATCGCCCGCGTCTCGCCCACGGGCAAGGTGCCGGTGCTGCTGGTCGACGACCGGCCGATCTGGGACTCGCTGGCGATCTGCGAGCTGGTGGCGGAACTGCAGCCCGAGCTGTGGCCAGAGGACCGCGTCGTCCGCGCCCATGCCCGCGCGGTCAGTGCCGAGATGCACAGCGGCTTCGCCGACCTGCGCACCTTCATGCCGATGGACTTCACCGCCCGCTTCGGCCCGCCGGGCAAGCTGCTGAGCGGCGTCGCCCGCGACATCGGGCGAATCGAGGCGGTCTGGACCGACTGCCGCGAACGCTACGGCGCGGACGGCCCGTTCCTGTTCGGGCGCTTCAGTGTCGCCGACGCCATGTATGCGCCGGTGGTCTCGCGCTTCGTGACCTATGCGGTCAGCCTGCGACCCGAGGCCGCCGCCTACGTGACGGCAATGCAGTCGCTGCCGGCCTGGCAGGAGTGGGCCGAGGCGTCGGCGGCCGAGGTCACCGAGCGCGAGCAGGCCCGGCCGCTGCAGCAGCCGCGCCCGCGCGTCGAGGCCGAGCTGGCGAGCGCGCCGCCGCCGCGGACCATGCCGGCCGTCCAGACCCCGCCGCCCATGCCGACGATGCGTCCGGTCGAGCCGCCTCGTGCAGCCGAGCCGCCGCCGGTCCTGCCGACCGTCCGGCCCGAGCCCGAGCCGCTGGCTGCCGCTGCGGAACCACCGCCGCCGCAGCCTCGCCCGGAGCCGGTGGCGCCGGTTCCGCTCGACCGCTTCGTCCCGCCGCCGCCGATCGCGGTGCCGCCGAGCGCGCCGGTGGCGCCGTCCTTCCGCTTCCAGGGATCGCCGGGGCGCCGGCCCGCTCAGGGTCCGGAGATCAAGCCCATAGGTGACGGAATTCATCGACGACGCTGAGGTAGACGTCCCGCTTGAACGGGACGATCAGCGCCCCCAGCGTCGCCGGATCGGCCCAGCGCCAGGCCTTGAACTCGGGATTCTCGCCGTCGATGCGGATGTCCCGGTCGTCGCCCCGGAAGGCGAACGCCAGCCACAGCTGGGTCTGGCCCTTGTAGCGACCGCCCCACATCCGGGCGGCAAGGTCGCGCGGCAGGTCGTAGGAACGCCAGGTCTGGCTCCGGGCCAGGAGGTCAGCGGCGCTGGTGCCGATCTCCTCGCCCATCTCGCGCAGGCCCGCCGCCACCGGGTCCTCGCCGGGATCGATCCCGCCCTGGGGCATCTGCCAGGCATCGACATGCGCGTCGTAGCGCTGGCCGACGAACACGTGGCGGTGACGATTGAGCAGGAAGATGCCGACGCAGGGACGGTAGCCGCTGCGCGGCTCGAGGGTCTCGCGCGCCTTGCCCGTCATCCTGCGCTGGCCTCCGCCCCATGCGCGCGCAGTCTGCGTCCGGGGGCGACGAGGTTCAAGCCGGCGGCGGGCAGGCCTGCCGCCCACCGCGCGACGCGCTCAAGGCTCAACGGATAGGGGCGGACAAAGCCGACGGCGAAGCCACGCGACCGGGCCTCGGCCTCCAGCGCGGCGAGCGAACGGTCGATGGCGACCGGATCGAGCTCGGCATCGAGCGGACCTTCGACCGCGGCGAAGGGCAAGGCGACGTCGCGGGCCGTCGCGCCGAGCTCCTCGCCACCAAGCTGGAGCAGCACGAGGCCCCGGGCGGCAAGGGCGGCCGCGGCACCGGCGAAGCGGTCGGGACGTGCGGCGAACCCGCCGGCCTCGGCGACCGCACCGGCGACCGCCGCGTTACCGCCGACGACGTCCTGGACGCGGGCGGCCAGGGCCTGGCCGTCGAGCTCGCTGTGCAGCGCCAGAGGTCCCGCATCCGCGGTCGCCGTGTCCGCCGGCTCGACCGGCAGCTCGAGCAGGACCTCATGGCCGGCCGCCGCGGCTTCGGCCAGGCCCTGCCGGAGATCGCGGGCATAGGGCGAGAAGGCCAGCGCCACGGCTTCGGGTAGGGCGATCGCCGCGGCGGTCGGGCGCGCGGCCAGCCCGAGCCCGGTCACCACCAGCGCCACGGCGGGGCGCGACGGGTCCGGTACCGCCGGCGGCTCGGGCGGCGTGGCCGGCTCGACGGCGGCCGGTGCCGGCGGCAGGGCGAGCTCGGCGGACGGCAGGTCGGCGTAGGCCGTGGCGACGACGGGGCTACCGGCGAGACGCCAGCCGACGGCCGCGGCCACGCCGACGAGGAGGACGAGGCAGGCAGCGAGCGGCGGAACCCAGCTCCGGAAACTGCCGCTCATGCCATCCGCGCCGGTCCCAGCTCAGCGCGTCGCGGTAGTGCGGCCCTCGTAGAGGGCGATGCCGCGCAACAGGTCGACCGCCCGCGCCAGCTGGTAGTCGGTGGCGTCCGTGGTCTTCTCGCCGTCCGCAGCCGCCTGCGGCGCCGTCGCCGGGTCGGACTCGTTCTCGAGGCTGCCGCGCAGGTCGGCCTCGCGCCGGCCGCTGGTGTCGTCGAGGAGCTCGACATTGGCCTGGTGGACCTCGATGTCGGGCGTGATCCCCTTGGCCTGGATCGAGGTGCCGGAAGGCGTGTAGTAGCGCGCGGTGGTGAGCCGGATGGCGCCCTGGCCGGAGATCGGCATGATCGTCTGGACCGAGCCCTTGCCGAACGAGGGCGTGCCCATGACGATCGCCCGGCCGTGATCCTGCAGGGCGCCGGCGACAATTTCCGACGCCGAGGCCGAGCCGCCGTTGATCAGCACGACCATCGGCAGGTCCTCGACGAGGTCACCGGGCCGGGCGTTGAAGCGCTGGATGCTGTCCGGCCGCCGGCCGCGGGTCGAGACGATCTCGCCCTGGTCGAGGAACGCGTCGGAGACGGCGATCGCCTGGTCGAGCAGGCCGCCCGGGTTGTTGCGCAGGTCGAGCACGAGGCCGCGCAGCTTGCCGCCGGCCTTCTCCTTGAGCTCGTCGATCTGCTCGCGCATGGCTGAGCTGGTCTGCTCGTTGAAGGTGGTGAGCCGGACGTAGCCGACGTCGCCCTCGTTGTGCGCCCGGACCGGTGAAATCTTGATTACCGCGCGGGCCAGGGTGACCTCGATCGGCTCCTCCTTGCCCTTGCGCATCAGCCGCAGCGCGATCTTGGAATCGACGGGGCCGCGCATCTTCTCGACCGCCTCGCTGAGCGTCAGTCCCATGACCGGCTCGGCGTCGATGTGGGTGATGAAGTCGCCCGCCTCGATGCCGGCGCGGAAGGCCGGCGTGTCGTCGATCGGCGAGACCACCTTGACGAGGCCGTTCTCCATCGTGACCTCGATGCCGAGGCCGCCGAACTCGCCCTTGGTCTGGACCTGCATGTCCCGATACTTCTCGGTATCGAGGTAGCTGGAGTGCGGGTCGAGCGAGGCCAGCATGCCGTTGATCGCCGCCTCGATCAGCGCCTGGTCGCTGACCTCCTCGACGTAGTCGGCGCGCACCTTCTCGAACACGTCGCCGAACAGCTTGAGCGACTTGAAGGTATCGGACGACGCCGACTGGGCCTCGCTGTAGTTGCCTCCGACGAGGGTCGCGCCGGCAATCAGGCCGACCAGCACGGCTGCCGTCGTCTTGAGGAGAGAGCTGCGCATCAACAGCGGACCTTGGCTGGGCGCGCGCCTGCCGCGGCGGCGCCGGGTTCATCCAGCGGCAGCACCCGCCTTCCGGTCGGGCCGTCTCGGGCCTTGGGGGAGGGGCTTCCAGCAATCCGAGCGAGTACACCGCCAGGGTTGCCGGCATCAAGCGCGCGGGGCCGCCAGCAGGAAAGCATATTCACGCGTACGCCGGCCGATCAAGTGAAGCCGGCGTCATTGCCGCGTCACCTCGCGCCGTAGGCCGCCCGGATTGCCGCGAAGAACTGCTCGCTGGTCATGGCGCCGATGTCGCCTGCACCACTGGCATCAGGCCCGGCGGCGAAGCCGAGTGCCGCGCCGGAGCCGCCGCCGACGGCGCCGGCGAGGCTGGAAGGCGGCTCGACCATGGCCTCCTCCGTCGGCGCCATGGGCGGCGGCTCGCCGGCAGCCTCGCCGCGCAGCGGCCGCGGCTCCGCGCGCGGGTCGGTCAGCGGCTTCGCCTTGTCGAGGATGGCGGCCGGCGTCTGCTCGTCGGCCGGCGTACGCGTGATCGTCGTCGCCTCGCGCGGTGCTGCCACGCCCAGGGTCCCCAGCAGGTCGCCGGTCACCGCCAGCAGCCGGTACACCGCGAAGCGCTCGTTGTACTCGGCCGTGACCAGGCCGACGCGGGCGAGGAAGAGCTCGTTCTCGGCGTCGAGCACGTCGAGCAGGTCGCGCTGGCCGATCTCGAACTGCTGGGCGTAGGCGTCGCGGGTGCGGCGCTGCGCCTCGGCCTTGGCGCGCAGCGCGACGGTGCGGGCGCGCGCGGTCTCCAGCGCATTGAAGGAGACCCGGGCCTCCTGCGCCGCCTTGCGCCGCGCCTGCTCGAGCCCGGCGCGGCTCTCGTTGACGCGGTGGAAGGCCTCGCGCTCGCGGGCGATGTCGGCACCGCCGCGGTAGAGATTGTAGCGCATCACCAGCAGCGCCTGGCCGTCGACGGTGCTGCCTTCCTCGCCGTCGACGTTGTCGCCGACGCTGCCGCCAGCCTCGAAATTGAAGTGCGGGTAGAAGTTGGCCCGCGTCCCGCGCAGCTCGGCGGCTGCCACGTCGACGTCCGAGGCTGCGATCTGCACGGTCGGGCTCTCGACCGAGGCGGCGTCGGCCGCGGCGTCGGACGTCGCCGGCACGTCGCCGAGAGGCGGCGGCTCGAGGCTCAACGCCGCTGGCGGCTCGCCGACCGCCCGCTCGTAGGCGGCCGCGGCATCGGCCAGCGATCCCCGCGCCGCCGCCAGCGTGGCATCGGCCTGGGCGATGCGGGCCTGGGTCTGCTCGACGTCGGCGATGTCGCCGCCGCCGCCGCGCTCGAGCTCCTGGACCTGGCCCAGGATGCGCCGATGCGCGGTGAGGTTGGCGTCGTTGAGGCGGACGATCTCCTGGTTGCGCAGCACGTCGAGGTGGGCCTCGACCGCGTCCAGGGCGACGAACTCGGCGGCCTCGTCGACGCGATAGGTGGCGCTGTTGACGCGCGCCTTCTGCCGCTCGACCTCGCTGCGGACCTCGTCGCCGTCCCAAAGCCGCTGGGTCACCTTGAGCTGCGCCTCGCTGCGCAGCTCGATCGAGTCGTCGTCCTTGCTGCTGTCGCGCCCGTTGCGGTCGTAGTAGTAGTTGCGATACTCGGGCCCGGTACTGCCCTCTAAATCTACTGAAGGTAGATAGCCGGCCCGCGCCTGGCGCAGTTCCTGATCGACGGCGAGACGGTCGGCACGCACCACGTCGACGTCGGGGTTGCTGGCGACGGCGGCGCGGACGGTGTCCTGGAGCGAGCCGGCGGACGCGCCGGCCGCCAGGGCCACGCTGGCGGCGCCGGCCAGGAGCGCGATCCGCAGCCGTCCCGACCGGATGCCGGCAATGGCAGTTCGCATGGTCTGCTTCATCGTGTTCTCGCGAGCCCCTGCTGTGCTGCTGCTCGTCGACCGATGGCCCTGCGTCCGCTGTAGGCGTACCGCGGGACACGCGTCAATCGACCGTCCCGATCATCGCCGCCGCCGGCCTCGAACCCTTCGCGCTTGGACCTCCTTGCCAATTTCATCCATTGGGCGACAATGGCAGCATGAAAACGCCCGGCCGGGCATGCTGCGCGGCGGGGTTGTGTCCGCCGGACCACACCGCCCGGCGGCCGGCAGCGGCCGCGGAGACGTCGACCACCCCGGAGGCATGCATGGCGGAACCGAGCGCGCTCACGGCGGCGCGCCGTCCGGACCCCGAAGGCCCCGCTTCGACGCTGTCCGCCCGGTTTCTGGCGACGGGTCGTGCGATCGACGATCCCCTGCTGCTTTGCCTCGTCACGCTGACCGAGCTGCACGGGCGGCCGCTGTCGCCGCAGGCCCTGACGGCGGGACTGCCCGTGCCGGAGGACGGGCGGCTGACGCCCGACCTTGCGGTCCGTGCCGCCGCGCGCGCCGGCCTGCACGCCCGGCTGCTGCGCCGGCCGCTGCGGCGGATCGATCGGCTGGCGCTGCCGGCCATCCTGCTCGAACAGGACGACGGGGCCTGCGTGCTGACCGCCCTGGACGCTGACGGCACCGCCACCATCGCCCTGCCGGAAACGGGGCGGGGCATCGTCCGGACCAGCCTCGCCGAACTCGAGCGGCGCTATGCGGGCTGGGCGCTGTTCGCGCATCCGGAGGCGGCGGCCAGGACCGAGGACTCCACCGCTGGCGGCACCCGGCGCGGCCACTGGTTCTGGTCGACGCTGCTGCGGCAGTGGCCGATCTATGGCGAGGTCGCGCTGGCGGCCGTGCTCATCAACCTGTTCGCGCTGGCGAGCCCGTTGTTCGTGATGAACGTCTACGACCGCGTCGTGCCGAACAATGCGGTCGAGACGCTCTGGGTGCTGGCGATCGGCGCCCTCACCGTCTTCGGCTTCGACTTCGTGCTGCGCGTCCTGCGCGGCTACTTCGTCGACACGGCGGGGCGGATCGCCGACATCCGCCTCGCCTCGCGGATCTTCGAGCAGGTGCTGGGCATGCGGATGGCGGTCCGCCCGGCCTCCGCCGGCGCCTTCGCCAGCCACCTGCGCGAGTTCGAGACCCTGCGTGACTTCTTCACCTCGGCGACGATCACCACGCTGATCGACCTGCCGTTCGTCGCCCTGTTCATCGGCATCGTCTGGCTGATCGCGGGGCCGGTTGCCATCGTCCCGGCGGTCGCCGTGCCGGTGGTGATCCTGCTCGGCCTCGCCATCCAGGTACCGCTCAACCGCATGGTCCGGCACAGCCTGCAGGAGGGTGCACGCAAGCATGCCATCCTGGTCGAGAGCATCGCCGGCCTCGAGACCGTCCGCAGCGTCGGCGCCGAGGGCCGGATGCAGGCCCTGTGGGAGCGCAGCGTCGGCGCCGCGGCCGCCACCGCCAACCGCTCGCGGCTGCTGTCCTCGATCACCGTCAATCTCGCCGTGGTCGCCGCCAACCTCGTCACCGTCGGCGTGGTCGTCGTCGGCGTCTACGAGATCGCCGCCGGACGGCTGACCGTGGGCGGGCTCGTCGCCTGCTCGATCCTCGCCGGCCGGGCCATGGCGCCGCTCGGCCAGGTGGCGCAGATGCTGGCCCGCCTGAGCCAGTCGCGCACCGCCTATCGCACGCTCGACCAGCTGATGCGGCTGCCGGTGGAACGGCCGGCCGAGAGCCGCTTCCTGCACCGGCCGGTCCTGCGCGGCGACATCGAGTTCCGCAACGTCACCTTCAGCTATCCCGAGCAGGCCGTGCCGGCGCTGGCCGGTGTCTCGTTCCGCCTCGGCGCCGGCGAGAAGGTGGCGCTGATCGGCCGGATCGGCTCCGGCAAGTCGACCGTGCAGAAGCTGCTGCTGGGCCTCTACCAGCCGGACGGCGGCAGCATCCTCGTCGACGGCTGCGACCTCCGCCAGATCGACCCGGCCGACCTGCGCCGCAACATCGGCTGCGTGCCGCAGGACGTGATGCTGTTCACCGGCTCCCTGCGCGACAACATCGCCGCCGGCCGGCCGCAGGCCGACGATGCCGCGGTGCTGGAGGCGGCCCGGCTGGCCGGGGTGGACGACTTCGCCGCCCGCCACCCGCAGGGCTACGACCTGCAGGTCGGCGAGCGCGGCCAGGTCCTGTCCGGCGGGCAGCGGCAGGCGGTGGCGCTGGCCCGGGCGCTGCTGGGCCAGCCACCGATCCTCGTCCTCGACGAGCCGTCGAGTGCCATGGACAATGGCGGCGAGGCGGCGCTGAAGGGCCGGCTGGCCGACGAGCTGGCGGGCCGGACACTGCTGCTGGTGACGCACCGGGCCTCGCTGCTGAGCCTCGTCGACCGGCTCATCGTCCTCGATGGCGGCCGGGTCGTCGCCGACGGACCGAAGGAGCAGGTGCTGAAGGCGCTGGCCGCCGGCCAGGTGAGGGGGGACGCCTGATGGCCGCCCTGGCGCGCCGCCGCGACCGCGAGCTTGCCGCCTTCATGCGGGCTTCGGCCGGCGCCGAGCACCTGCGCCCGCGCGGGCTCAGCCACCTCCTGCTGCTGGTCGTGGTGGCGTTCGTCGTCGCCTTCGGCGTCTGGGCCAGCCGGGCGACGCTCGACGAGGTGACCCGCGGCGACGGCCGGGTGATCCCGTCGCGGCAGGTCCAGGTAGTGCAGAACCTCGAGGGTGGCATCGTCGCCGCGATCAACGCCCGCGAGGGCGAGGTGGTCGATGCCGGCCAGGTGGTGATGCGCATCGACAATGTCCGCGCCGCCAGCGACTTCCGCGAGAAGCGGGCGCGCTTCCTGGCGCTGGAAGCGTCGGCCGCGCGCCTTCGCGCCGAGATCGGCGAGACCGCCGTCACCTTCCCGCCCGAGGTGCTCGCCGACGCCCCGGAGCTCGCCGCCAACGAGCAGGACCTGTTCGCCTCGCGCCAGGCGCGGCTGCAGGGTGACGTCGACCTGCTGCAGCGCCAGGTCGAGCAGCGCGAGCAGGAGCTGGCCGAGCTGCGGACCCGCCTGACCCAGCTCGAGCGCTCCTTTGCCCTCGCCGGGGAGGAGCTGGCGCTGACCGAGCCGCTGGCGCAGAAGCGGGTCGTCGCCCGCTCCGACCTGCTCAAGCTGCAGCGCGAGGTCAGCGACCTGAAGGGCGAGCTGGAGCAGACGAGGCTCGCCGTGCCGCGCGGCGAGACTGCCGTGCGCGAGGCCAACCAGCGGATCGCCGCCGCCATCACCACCTTCCGCAGCGATGCGCAGCGGGACCTCAACGCCGTCGAGGGCGAGCTGGCCGGCCTGCGCGAGGTCATCGTCGCCGGCGAGGACCGGGTCCGCCGGACCGAGGTGCGCTCGCCGGTGCGCGGCACCATCAAGCAGATCAAGGTCAGCACCATCGGCGGCGTGGTCCAGCCCGGGGCGGACCTCATGGAGATCGTCCCGCTCGAGGACACGCTGCTGGTCGAGGCGCAGGTGCGGCCGGCGGACATCGCCTTCCTCCGCCCCGGCCTGCCGGCGACGGTCAAGATCACCGCCTACGACTACGCCATCTATGGCGGGCTCAAGGGGACGGTCGAGGACATCAGTGCCGACAGCATCGCCGACGACAAGGGCGAGAGCTTCTACCGCGTGCGCGTCCGCACCGAACGCAGCCACCTCGGCAGCGACGAGGCGCCGCTCGAGATCATTCCCGGCATGACCGCGCAGATCAGCGTGCTGACCGGCCACCGCACGGTCCTGCAATACCTGCTGAAGCCGCTCCTGCGCGCCCGCGAGCGGGCGTTCACCGAGCGCTGACGGCGCAAGCCTCCGGCAGTAGGCTCGCAGCCCTGGTGAGGATGGCGGAGGCCGACATGCTGCGGGTCTGGGGACGTCCCAATTCGCTGAACGTCCAGAAGGTGATGTGGGTCGTAGGCGAGCTCGGCCTGCCGCACGAGCGGCTCGACGTCGGCGGTCCGTTCGGCCGCCTCGACACGGCCGAGTACGGCCGGCTCAACCCGAACCGCCGCATCCCGACGGTCGAGGACGACGGCACGGTCGTCTGGGAATCCAATGCCTGCGTGCGCTACCTCGCCGCCCGCTACGATGCCGGCGGCCTGTGGCCCGAGGACCCGCGGGTCCGCGCCCGTGCCGACATGTGGATGGACTGGATGGTGCTGAACCCCGGTCCCGACCTCGGCACCTGCTTCATCCAGCTGTGCCGGACGCCGGCGGACAAGCGCGACATGGCGGCGGTGCGGGAGGCTGCAGCGCGGCTCGGTCCGGTCTGGGCGATCGCCGACGCCGCGCTGGCCGGCCGCGACTGCATCGCCGGGGACCGCCTGACCATCGGCGACATTCCGCTGGGCTGCGCCTGGTGGCGCTACAGCAACCTGCCGATCGAGCGGCCGGTGCTCCCCCATCTCGAACGCTGGGGCCGGGCGCTGCTGGAACGCGGTCCCTACCGCGCCAACGTGGTGCTGCCGCTTACCTGATCGAAACCGGCCGCGCCGGCTCAGGCCGACTTGGCCTGGGCGGCGATCGGCTTGGCGTACTGCGGAGCCGTGTCCCAGGGGAACAGGATCCAGGTGTCCTGGCTGACCTCGGTGATGAAGGTGTCGACCACCGAGCGCCCCGCCGGCTTGGCGTAGACGGTGGCGAAGTGCGCCTTGGGCAGCATCTCGCGGACCAGCCGGCCGGTGGTGCCGGTGTCGACGAGGTCGTCCACCACCAGCCAGCCCGCGCCGTCGCCGTCGGCCCGCTTGAGGATCTGGGCGTCGCGGTGCGACTGGTCGTCGTAGGACGAGATGCAGACCGTATCGATGATCCGCACGTCGAGCTCGCGGGCGATGATGTGCGCCGGAACGAGGCCGCCGCGGGTGATCGCGATGATGCCCTTCCACGGGCCGCCGGCGGCGAGGCGCCAGGCGAGCGCCTTGGCGTCGCGGTGCAGCTCTTCCCAGGATACCGGGAAATACTTGATGTAGGGCTCGCTCAACTCAGGCCTCCCGCGCGACCGGCGGAGCCGGGTTGTGGCGGCGCGCCTCGCGCCTTGTCAAGGCGGCGCCCGGCTTGCCGCCGGCCGGTGAGCGGCGCATGAAGGACGGGCAATTGTCGGGGAGCCTGCCGTCATGGACGAGGAGGAGGCGAGGCCGCGGCCGAAGCCGGAGCTGGCCCGGGACCTGCGCCCGATGAGCGTCGTCGAGCTCGAGGCCTACATCGTCCAGCTGCGCGCCGAGGTCTCGAGGGTCGAGGCCGAGGTCGCCAAGCGCAAGGACGTGCGCAGCGCCGCCGAGGCCCTGTTCAAGCCGCGCCGGGACCCGGCGGCCGGCTGATGCGCTTCTGCCCGACCTGCGCCGGCACGCTCGACCTGCTCCGGCCCGAGGGCGACGACCGCGACCGCCACGTCTGCCGCGACTGCGGGACGATCCACTACGTCAATCCGAAGGTCGTGGTCGGCGCGGTCTGCACCTGGGGCGACCGCCTGCTGGTCTGCCGCCGGGCGATCGAGCCCCGCGCCGGCTTCTGGACGATCCCGGCCGGCTACATGGAGATGGGCGAGACCGCCGAGGAAGGTGCCATCCGCGAGGCCTGGGAGGAGGCGAGGGCACGCATCCGCATCGACGGCCTGATCGCGACCTTCTCCGTCCCGCGGATCAGCCAGGTGCAGCTGCTCTACCGCGCCACCCTGCTCGACCCGGCCGTCGCGCCCGGTCCGGAGAGCCTCGAGGTCGAGCTGATCGACTGGGACGACATCCCGTGGGCCGACCTGGCCTTCCCGACCGTGGGCTGGGTGCTGCAGCGGGCCCTCGAGCTGCGCGGGGCCGCCGGCCCGATCGTCACGATCTCGAATCCGCGGTTGGCGGCAGACGACAATTGACATGGGCGGCGCAGTTCGTCATTGGCCGCTGATGCACGCGATGAAGGCGACTTCGGCGCTCCACGGCGCCCGACGACGAGGGACCGGCTCGACCGGCCGTTGATCCGTCGCGCCCGCGTGGCGCCGGCGGGAACCCCCTCTCGCAGACAGGCGCCGCCATGTTCGTCATCACGCCCGAGGGTCCGACCGACGGACCCGCCATCGAAGCTCTCCTCGACCAGGCCTTCGGTGCCGACCGGCATCGGAAAGTGTCCTATCGCTACCGGCAGGGTCTCGCGCACGAGCAGGATCTGGCCCTGGTCGCGCGCGAGGGCGACCTCCTGGTCGGCACCATCCGCTTCTGGCGGCTGAAGCTCGACGATCAGCCGGCGCTGCTGCTCGGGCCGCTCGCCATCGATCCGGAGCGGCGCAGCCGGGGCATCGGCCGGACGCTCGTCAACATGAGCCTGTCGCTGGCCGCCAGGGCTGGCTTCCGGCTGGTCCTCCTCGTCGGCGACCCGGTCTACTACGAGGCGCTGGGCTTCACCGTGGTGCCCGACAACGTCGTCATGCCGGACGAGCAGCCCTGGCGCCTGCAGTGGCGCGGTCTCCACGGCGCCACGCTACCCCCCGGCGGCGGCACCCTCCGCCACTGGTCGGCCGGCGGCCCGGTCGAGATAGGCGAGCAGCGGCCCGTGCATCGGGGCGAAGCCCTTGTAGCGGGTCATGGCCTCCGGCATCTCGCGGATGCGGTCGGCGATGGCGGCGGCGACGCCCGGCTCGCCGACCATCGTGTCCAGGCGGCGGACAAGGGTGCGGATGCCGAACACGACCGCGTGGCTGCGTGGCAGCCGGCGCAGCGTCTGGCGCTCGATGCGCAGCCAGAGGCGCTCGCCCGCGTCGCCTGAGGTGACGTTGTGGCCGTGGCCGCGGCGGGCCGGGACGTGCAGCTCCGGCTCGTCGGTCAGCGCCCAGTTCGCCCGCCACACCGGCCGCTCGACGGTCAGTGTCGAGAAGAAGCGGTCGGCCGGGTCGCCGAGACGGTCGGCGAAGCCCGGCACCGGACCGTGGATGACGCGCAAGGGCAGGCCGAGCTTGTCGCGCAGCTGCCAGTGCAGCGGAAAGCAGAGCACCCCGGCGCGCAGCACGTAGCTGCCCTCGTCGCTGCGCTGCAGCAGGCAGAAGTCCTCCTGCACGAGGCGGCTGATGGTGCCCAGCGGATCGGGATCGGCGCGCAGCGCGCGGTGGTCGCGACCGTGATGCGCCAGCAGGTCGTCGACGACCATCTCGAGCAACTCGGCGCACGCATCCTCGGAACCGGGCAGGGCGGCGATGACGACGTCGCGCCGCTCGGCGATCAGCCGGGCGTGTTCGGCGACGTGCGCCGCATGCTCGTCGTCGATCCACAGCCAGTCGCCCGGCTCGAGGTTGCGCAGGCCCATGCTCATGCGCCACGGGCCGTTCATGAAGACGAGGGGTAGATGCATGCCGCGTCTGTCGGGCCTATGCTGGGGGCCCGTCAAGCCCGCGAGCCCGCAATGCCCGACCTCTCCAACGAGCGCATCGTCTATTTCAACGGCCGCTACGTGCCGGAGAGCCAGGCGGTGGTGCCGTTCCGCGACCGCAGCTTCCTCTACGGCGACGGTGCCTTCGACATGACCCGCACCTTCGCGCACCGCATGTTCCGTCTCGAGGAGCATGTCGACCGGTTCTGGAAGTCGCTGAAGTACCTCCGCCTCGACGCCGGCATGAGTGCCGCCGATATGTGCCGCATCTCCGACGAGGTGCTGGCGCGCAACCTGCACCTGCTCGGGCCGGACGACGACTACTGGGTCGGCCAGCGCGTCACCCGAGGCGTCCGCCGCGTCGACGGCGACGCCTGGGACCACTATGGCGCCACCGTCATCGTCGAGTGCATGCCGCTGCCCCTGGCCGAGCGGTCGTCGCTCTACCGCGACGGCATCCGCGTCATCGTGCCGTCGACCCGGCGGACCCCGCCGCAGTCGTTGAGCCCGCGCGCCAAGACCCACAACTACCTGAATCTGATCGTCGCCGACCAGGAGATCCACGACCTCGATCCGCAGGCCTGGGCGGTGCTGTGCGACGCCGACGGCAACCTCACCGAGGGCCATGGCAGCAACATCTTCATCGTCCGCGACGGCAAGTTGCTGACGCCGCGCGAGCGCTTCGTCCTGCCGGGTGTCAGCCGGCGCACGGTGATCGAGCTCGCCGCGAAGCTCGGCATCGGCTGCGAGGAGGCCGACCTCGACCCCTATGACGCCTACACCGCCGACGAGGTCTTCCTGACCTCGACGTCGCTGTGCATCTGCCCGGTGGTCAGCGTGAACGGTCAGGCCATCGGCGACGGCAAGCCGTGGGGACCGGTCACGCGCCGCCTCACCGACGCCTACATCGCGCTCGTCGACTGCGACTTCGTGCAGCAGTACCTGCGCCGGCTCGCCTGAGCCGGACGCAGCGCATGGCCCGCGGCGACACGACCCTGCGGGCCGTGGGCCTCTTCCTCCTCGGCGGCCTGTTCTTCGTCACCCTGAACAGCTTCGCCAAGACGCTGCTCGCCGAGCTCGGGCCGACCATGGTCCTGTGGGCGCGCTACTTCTTCCACGTCGTCTTGGTCGCCGTGCTCTTTCCCGGCGCCCTGGCCAGGCTGCCGCGCGCTCCCCAGCTGCCGGTCCAGCTCGGCCGCTCGCTGATGCTGATGCTGTCGACGGTCTGCAACTTCCTCGCCCTGCGCCACATGCCACTGGGCGACGTCTCGGCCATCGTCTTCATGACCCCCATCCTGGTCGCCGGGCTCGCCGTGGTGGTGCTCAAGGAGCGTGTCTCGTTGCTGCGCTGGCTGGCGATCGGGGCCGGTCTCGCCGGCGCCATGCTGGTGATCCGCCCGGGCAGCTCGACCTTCAACATCGGCGCCGTCCTGGCGCTGCTGTGCGCACTGACCTACGCCGTCTACCAGGTGTCGACCCGCCTTGTCCGCGAGGGCGATGCCGTCGTCTCGCTGCTCTATGGCGGCCTCGGCGGGCTCGTCGTCTTCACCCTCATCCTGCCGTTCGGCTGGCAGACGCCTTCGCTGCTGCAGTGGGCGATGCTGGTGACCATGGGAGCGTTCGGCGCCGTCGGCCACCTCCTGGTCATCCTGGCGCTGCAGCGGATGGAGGCATCCAGGCTCAGCCCCTTCTCGTATCTCCAGCTGGTATGGGCGATGCTGATCAGCTTCTTCGTGTTCGGCGACGTGCCGACGTTCCTGACGCTGACCGGTGCGGTGGTGATCGTCGCCAGCGGCCTGTGGGCCTGGCGATTGAACATGAGCGAGCACTTGCGCGGGACGTCGGCCGCCCTGCGCTGAGCGCAGGTTGCGACGCAGCAGCAAAGTTCGTACCTTTTTGCGGTCCGGGGCGTAGCTCAGCCTGGTAGAGCGCCAGCTTTGGGAGCTGGATGCCGCGTGTTCGAATCACGCCGCCCCGACCATAGATTGAACGCGGCGCCGGCTTCAGGTCCCTGCGTCGCCCCGAGCATGGTCGCGGATCGAACGGCCTCATTCCCCGGGGGCCGGCGTCGTCGCGAGGAGGAACGCTCGCTGTGCGTGTGGTGGTGAAGCTTCTGATCGCCCTCCTGATGCTGGTGGGCGCGGCCGGTGTGTACTGGCACTTCTTCGGCATTCCGCCGCAGCTGCTGGCCTACCTGCCGCAGCCGGCGGAGGCCGGGGGACCGGCGGCCGGCGGCCCGCCGGGCAAGGGCGGACCGCCCGGCGGCTTCGCCATTCCGGTCGAGACGGCCGAGGTCAAGGCCGGCCCGATGCAGCGGCGTCTCACCGCGATCGGGACCTTGCGCTCCGGCGAGTCGGTGACGATCCGCCCCGAGATCAGCGGCCGCGTCGTCGCCATCGGCTTCGACGAGGGCGGCAAGGTGACCACGGGCCAGATGCTGCTGACCTTCGACAAGGCCGTCAGCGAGGCCGAGATCGCCGCCGCCCAGGCGCGCGTCGACCTCGCCCGCTCGAACTTCGACCGGCAGTCGGAGCTGGCCAAGCGCGGCAGCGGAACCAAGGCCAACCTCGACGAGGCCAATGGCGAGCTGCGGTCGGCCGAGGCGGCCCTCGCGCTCGAGCAGGCGCGGATGAGCAAGCTGACCATCACCGCCCCGTTCGACGGCGTCGTCGGCCTGCGCAACGTGTCGATCGGCGACTACCTCGAGGCCGGCGACGAGGTGGTCAACATCGAGCAGATCGATCCGCTCAAGGTCGACTTCCGCGTCGCCGAGAACTTCCTCTCGGCGGTCGGCACCGGCCAGGCGATCGACATCGCCGTCGACGCCTACGGCATGGAAAAGTTCAAGGGCGAGGTCTACGCCATCGATCCGCTGATCGACGAGGGTGGCCGCAGCATCCTGCTGCGCGCGCGCCTGCCCAACACCGACGGCCGCCTGCGACCCGGCCTGTTCGCCCGCGTCGAGCTGGTCCTGCAGGAGAAGGACGACGCGCTGCAGGTGCCGGAGACCGCCCTCGTGCCGCAGGGAGCCGACCAGTTCGTCTTCAAGGTCGTCGACGGCAAGGCGGCGATGGCCAAGGTCGTGCCCGGCATCCGCCGCGACGGCATGGTCGAGGTCCTCGACGGCCTCAAGGCCGCCGATGTCGTCGTCACCGCCGGCCAGCTGAAGATCCGCGAGGGTGCTCCGGTGCAGCCCCTGCCGCCGCCCGACGCGGCCCCGGCGCCGGCCCCGGCGGCCTGACGTCCATGGTCATTTCCGAGATCTCGATCCGCCGTCCCGTGCTCGCCACGGTGATGTCGCTGGTCATCGTGCTGCTCGGCGTCATCGCCTGGAACCGGCTGCCGCTGCGCGAGTACCCGAACATCGACGAGCCCATCGTGACCGTCGAGACGACCTTCACCGGCGCCTCGGCGGACATCATGGAGAGCCAGGTCACCCAGCCGCTGGAGGAGTCGCTCGCCGGCATCGAGGGCATCGAGTACATGAGCTCGATTAGCCGTGCCGAGCGCAGCCAGATCACGGTGCGCTTCAAGGTCGACCGCGACCCCGACGGCGCCGCCAACGATGTCCGCGACCGCGTCGCCCGGGTGCGCAACCTGCTCCCCGACGAGATCGACGAGCCGGTCATCGCCAAGGTCGAGGCCGACGCGCAGCCGATCATCTACATGGCGTTCTCGTCGGACCGGGCGTCGCCGCTCGAGGTGACCGACTACGCCGACCGCTTCGTCAAGGACCGCCTGCAGAACCTGCCGGGCGTCGCCGACGTGCGGATCTTCGGCGAGCGCAAGTACTCGATGCGCATCTGGCTCGATGCCCAGCGCCTCGCCGCCTACAACCTGACGCCGCAGGACGTCGAGACCGCGCTGCGCCGCCAGAACGTCGAGATTCCGGCCGGCCGCGTCGAGAGCTTCCAGCGCGAGTTCACGGTCGTCAGCGAGACCGACCTGCAGACGCCGGAGCAGTTCGCGGCGATCATCATCAAGGAATCGGAGGCCTATCCGGTCCGCCTCGGCGAGGTCGCCAAGATCGAGCTGGCGCCCGAGAACGAGCGCGTGAACGTGCGCTTCAACGGCCGCAACGCCGTGGCGCTGGGCATCGTCAAGCAGGCGGTCGCCAACCCGCTCGAGATCTCGGACGCGCTCCGCGCCGAGCTGCCGCGCATCCAGGAGACCCTGCCGGAAGGCATGTCGCTCGACATCGCCTACGACACCGGCGTCTTCATCGATCGCTCGATCAAGGCGGTGTTCACGACGATCGGCGAGGCCGTGCTGCTCGTCGTGCTGGTGATCTTCGTGTTCCTCCGCTCGATCCGGGCCACCCTCATTCCGCTGGTGACGATCCCGGTCAGCCTGATCGGCACGCTGGCGCTGATGTACGTCTTCGGCTTCAGCATCAACACGCTGACGCTGCTCGCCATGGTCCTGGCGATCGGCCTCGTCGTCGACGACGCCATCGTCATGCTCGAGAACATCTACCGGCACGTGGAGGAGGGCATGCCGCCGCTGCAGGCGGCGATGCAGGGCTCGCGCGAGATCGGCTTCGCGGTCGTCGCGATGACGCTGACGCTTGCTGCCGTCTACGCGCCGATGGCGTTCACCTCGGGCCGTACCGGCCGGCTGTTCATCGAGTTCGCCCTTGCCCTGGCCGGCTCGGTGCTGGTCTCGGGCTTCGTCGCGCTGACCCTGTCGCCGATGATGTGCAGCAAGCTCCTGCGCCACCAGGAGCGGCACAACATCGCCTACCGCATCCTCGAGCGCGGCTTCGTCGGCATGACCGACGGCTACCGGTGGCTGCTGCGCCAGTCGCTGAACGCCAAGGGCCTGGTCGTGCTCGCCTGGGTCCTCGTCCTCGGCCTTGGCATCGCCATGTTCCGCAGCCTGCCCTCCGAGCTGTCGCCGGTCGAGGACCGCGGCGTCATCGTCGGCTTCGGCCTCGGCCCGGAAGGGGCTACGATCGAGTACACCGACCGCTACGCCAAGAACATCGAGCAGCTCTACCAGACCGTCCCGGAGATGCAGCAGTACTTCACCGTCGTCGGCTTCCCGATGGTGAACAACGCGCTGTCGTTCATCCGCCTCAAGGACTGGGAGGAGCGCGAGCGGCCGCAGCAGGCGATCACCGGCGAGCTGGCGCCCAAGATGTTCGGCGGCGTGCCGGGCCTGCTGGCCTTTGCCGGCAACCCGCCGTCGCTCGGCCAGAGCCCGGTCGACAAGCCGATCAACTTCGTCATCCAGACGACCGGGCCGTACAGCGAGCTGCAGCAGATGGTCGACGCCCTGCTCGCCGAGGCGCGCAAGTTCCCGGGCATGGTCAACGTCGACTCCGATCTCAAGCTGAACAAGCCCGAGCTCAAGATCGACCTCGACCGCGACAAGGTCGCCAATGTCGGCCTGTCCGTCGACAATGTCGGCCGCACGCTCGAGACCATGCTCGGCGGCCGCCAGGTCACCCGCTTCAAGCGCAACGGCAAGCAGTACGACGTCATCGTCCAGGTCGCCGACGTCGACCGCCGCAACCCCGACGACCTGTCGTCGATCTACGTCCGCAACGACAGCGGCGAGATGATCCCGCTGTCGGCCGTGATCACCGTGCAGGAGCGGGTGGCACCCAAGGAGCTGAACCACTTCAACAAGCTGCGCTCGGCGACGATCACCGCCTTCCTCGTGCCCGGGGTGACCCAGGGCGCGGCCCTGGCCTTCCTCGAGGATGCGGCGGCGCGCGTGCTGCCGGCTTCGGCGACGATCGACTACACCGGCGAATCGCGCGAGTACAAGAACACCGCCAACAGCTTCTACTTCACCTTCTTCCTCGCGATCGGCTTCATCTACCTGGTGCTCGCCGCCCAGTTCGAGAGCTTCCGCGACCCGGTGGTGATCGTGCTGTCGGTGGCGCCCTCGTTCGCCGGCGCCATGCTCGCCCTCAAGCTCACCGGCGGGACCTGGAACATCTACAGCCAGATCGGCATGGTCACGCTGGTCGGGCTGATCACCAAGCACGGCATCCTCATCGTCGAGTTCGCCAACCAGCTGCGCGAGCAGGGCAAGGCGCAGCTCGACGCCGTCGTCGAGGCGGCGACGCTGCGGCTGCGGCCGATCCTGATGACCACCGGCGCCATGGTGTTCGGCGCCGTGCCGCTGGCCCTGGCACACGGTGCGGGTGCCGAGAGCCGCATCCAGATCGGCTGGGTCATCGTCGGCGGCATGACGGTCGGAACGCTGCTGACGATCTTCGTGGTGCCGACCGCCTACATGCTGATGTCCGGCAAGCGTCACCGCCCGCACTGGCATCTTCACCTGCCGGGACACGGGCCGAAGCCGGCCGCGGCCCCGCCGCCGGCGGCACCGACGGCGACCCCGGCGGAGTAGTCGGCAGCAGGCCCCGGTGCCCGAGCTTCCGGACATCGAGGCCTATCTCCACGCGCTGCGGCCGCGCACGCTCGGCCATCCGCTGCTGCGGGTGCGCCGGGCGAGCCCGTTCATCCTGCGCACCGTCGAGCCGCCGATCAGCGCCGTCGACGGCCGGCCGGTCACCAGTCTGCGCCGGCTGGGCAAGCGCATCGTCATCGGCCTCGACGGCGACCTCTGGCTGGTCCTGCACCTGATGATCGCCGGCCGGCTGCACTGGCGCCCGCCGGACGCGAAGCTCGACGGGCGCGTCGCGCTGGCCGCCTTCGACTTCGCCGCTGGCTCTCTGGTGCTCACCGAGGCCGGCTCGAAGAAGCGGGCATCGCTGCACCTGGTGCGGGGCGAAGCGGGCCTCGACGAGCATGATCGCGGCGGGATCGAGCCCCTCGACTGCGATGCGGCCGCCTTCGCCGCGGCCCTACGGCGCGAGAACCACACCGTGAAGCGGGCGCTGACCGATCCCCGGCTGCTTGCCGGCATCGGCAATGCCTACTCGGATGAGATCCTCCACGCGGCGGCGATGTCGCCGACGGCGATGACGTCGCGCCTGTCCGACGACGAGATGCGGCGCCTGTTCGAGGCGACCCGCGCGACGCTCGTCGACTGGCGCGACCGGCTGCGCGCCGAGGCGGAGGCGGCGTTTCCGGAGAAGGTGACGGCGTTCCGGGCGGGCATGGCGGTTCACGGCCGCTACGGCAAGCCGTGCCCCGCCTGCGGCACGGCCGTGCAGCGCGTCCGCTACGCCACCAACGAGGCCAATTACTGCCCGCGCTGCCAGACCGGCGGACGGCTTCTCGCCGACCGCGGCCTGTCGCGCCTGCTGGGCAGCGACTGGCCGCGGACGATCGAGGAGCTGGAGAGCGCGCCGCTCAGGCCGCGCGCTCGCCCGGCTCGTTGAACACCCGCGCGTAGCGGGCGCGCACGTGGATGGCGTCGCCGGCCGACAACGCGAGCTCGCGATGGCGTGCCCGGGAGAGTTCGGCCGTCAGCGTCTCCGTGCCGCCGTCGAGGACCATCTCGATCCGCACCACCGGGCCGAAGGCGGCGATGTGGGTGACCCGGCCGCGCATGCTGTCGGGCGACGGACGATTCGACAGCTCGACGTCCTCCGGCCGGACATAGGCGATGGCCTGGCCCATGGCGTCGAGCCGGGGCAGGTCGACCGGCACCTCCTGGTTCCACAGGCGGGCCCGGCCGCGCGCCACGGTGCAGGGCAGGCGGTTCACCTGGCCCAGGAACTCGTAGACGAACGGCGTCGCCGGGTGCTCGTAGACCGCGTCGGGGCTGCCGGTCTGCTCGATATTGCCCTGGCGCATGACCACGACCCGGTCGGCCAGTTCCATGGCCTCCTCCTGGTCGTGGGTGACGAACAGGCTGGTCAGCCCCATCTCGTCATGCAGCTGGCGCAGCCAGCGGCGCAGGTCCTTGCGGACCCGGGCGTCGAGCGCGCCGAACGGCTCGTCGAGCAGCAGGACCTTGGGCTCGATCGCCAGCGCCCGGGCCAGGGCCACGCGCTGCCGCTGTCCGCCCGACAGCTGGTTGGGGTAGCGCTGCGAGAAGCCCTCGAGCTGGACGAGGCGCAGGAGGCCGGTGACCCGGCTGTGGATCTCGCCGTTCGACAGCCGCTGCGAGCGTGGCCGGACGCGCAGCCCGAAGGCGACGTTCTCGAACACGGTCATGTGCCGGAACAGCGCGTAGTGCTGGAAGACGAAGCCGACGCCGCGGGCGCCGACATGACGGCCGCTGGCATCCTCGCCGTCGAACAGGACGTCGCCGGAGGTGGCGAAGTCGAGCCCGGCGATGATGCGCAGGAGCGTCGTCTTGCCGGAGCCGGACGGACCGAGCAGGGCCACGAGCTCGCCGGGCACGATCTTCAGGTCGACCCCGGCCAGGGCGGTGAAGCCGTCGAAGCGCTTGGTGACGTTACGGACCTCGATGGACATCGGCGTCTCCCGCTCAGCGGTGCTTGGCCGCGAGCTCGGCGCCGAAGCGCCACTCGAGGCCGGACTTGAGGATCAGCGTGACGAGGGCCAGAAGCGCCAGCAGCGAGGCCACCGCGAAGGAAGCGACGAACTGGTACTCGTTGTAGAGGATCTCGACATGCAGCGGCATGGTGTTGGTCACGCCGCGGATGTGGCCGGAGACCACCGAGACGGCGCCGAACTCGCCCATGGCGCGGGCGTTGCAGAGCAGCACGCCGTAGAGCAGGCCCCATTTCACGTTGGGGATGGTGACCCGCCAGAAGGTCTGCCAGCCCGAGGCGCCGAGCGACAGGGCCGCCTCCTCGTCTTCCGTGCCCTGCTCCTGCATCAGCGGGATCAGCTCGCGGGCAACGAAGGGGAAGGTGACGAACACCGTCGCCAGGACGATGCCGGGCACGGCGAAGATGATCTCCACGCCGTGCGCCTTGAGCCAGGGCCCGAACCAGCCCTGCGCCCCGAACAGCAGCACCCAGACCAGGCCCGAGATCACCGGACTCACCGAGAACGGCAGGTCGATCAGGGTGATGAGCAGGCTCTTGCCCTTGAACTCGAACTTGGCGATCGCCCAGGAGGCGATGAGGCCGAAGGCGCAGTTCAGGGGCACCGCGATCGCGGCGACCAGCAGGGTGAGCCGGATCGCCGAGAGCGCATCCGGCTCGACGATGGCGGCGAGGTAGGCGCCGACGCCCTGCCGCAGCGCCTCGACGAAGACGGTGAACAGCGGCAGCAGCAGGAACAGGCCGAGCCAGAGCACGGCGACGGTGATGACAATGGCACGCACGAGGGGCCGTTCGTTGGTGACGGCGCGTGCCGAGGTCTGCGCAGCGGTAGCAGCCATGGGCACTCTCCCTACACGCGCGCCATGCGGCGCCGGCTCCACGACTGGAGCAGGTTGATGACCAGCAGCATGACGAAGGCGATGACGAGCATGATGGTCGCGATCGCGGTCGCCCCGGGATAGTCGAACTCCTCCAGCCGGATGACGATCAGCAGCGGGGCGATCTCCGAGACGAACGGCAGGTTGCCGGCGATGAAGATCACCGAACCGTACTCGCCGACGGCCCGGGCGAAGGCCAGCGCAAAGCCGGTGAGCACCGCCGGGCCGATCGCCGGCAGGATCACCCGCAGGATCGTCTGCAGGCGCGTGGCGCCGAGCGTCGCCGCGGCCTCCTCGACGTCCTGCTCGAGGTCCTGCAGCACCGGCTGGACGGTGCGGACGACGAAGGGCAGGCCGATGAAGGCCAGCGCCACCACCACGCCCAGCGGCGTGAAGGCGACCTTGATGCCGAGTGGTGCGAGGAGCTGCCCGATCCAGCCGTTGGGGGCGTAGATCGCAGTGAGCGCGATGCCGGCGACGGCCGTGGGCAGGGCGAACGGCAGGTCGACGATCGCGTCGAGCACGCGCTTGCCGGGGAACTCGTAACGGACGAGGGCCCAGGCGATCAGCGTGCCCATGACGACGTTGACCAGTGCCGCGGCGAGCGAGGCGCCGAAGCTGAGGCGCAGCGCCGAGAGCGTGCGGCGGTCCGACAGCACGTGCAGGAAGTCGGACCAGCCGAGCGACGCGGTGCGCAGGAAGAGCGCGGCCAGCGGGATCAGGACGATGAGGCTGAGATAGGCAAGCGTAAGCCCCAGGGCCACGCCGAAACCCGGCATGACACTGGGGCTGCGCCACCCCCCCACCCTCGGCAGGGCGAGGCTGGCCATGGCTCAGTTCGACGGCTTGTAGATCTGGTCGAACACGCCGCCGTCGGCGAAGTGGTAGGCCTGAGCCTCCTTCCAGCCGCCGAACTTCTCGTCGATCGTGAACAGCTTCAGCTGCGGGAAGCGGGCCAGATCGGCCGGATCGGCCGCCGCCGGGTTGCTCGGCCGGTAGTAGTGCTTGGCGATCAGCTTCTGGCCTTCGTCGGAATAGAGGAAGGCTAGGTAGGCTTCGGCCGCCTTGCGGGTGCCCTTGGCATCGACATTGCCGTCGACGATGGCGACCGGCGGCTCGGCGAGGATGCTTTCGCTCGGCACCACGACCTCGAACTTGTCGGCGCCGAACTCGTTGAGCGCGAGGAACGCCTCGTTCTCCCACGTGATCAGGACGTCGCCGAGGCCGCGCTGGGCGAAGGTGGTGGTCGAACCACGCGCCCCGGTATCCAGCACCGGCACGTTGCGGAACAGGTCGGCGACGAACTCCTTGGCCTTCTCGGCATCGCCGCCGTTGTTGTCGAGGGCGTAGCCCCAGGCCGCAAGGTAGTTCCAGCGCGCCCCGCCCGAGGTCTTCGGGTTCGGGGTGATGACCTGCACGCCTTCCTTGACCAGGTCGGCCCAGTCCTTGATGCCCTTGGGGTTGCCGGCATGGACCAGGAACACGATGGTCGAGGTGTAGGGCGAGCTGTTGTTCGGCAGCCGCTTCTGCCAGTCGGCCGGCAGCTTGCCGGTCTTGGCGGCGATGGCGTCGATGTCGGCGGCAAGCGCCAGCGTCACGACGTCTGCGTCGAGGCCGTCGATCACGGCCCGGGCCTGCTTGCCTGAGCCGCCGTGCGAGACGTTGATGGTCAGGGTCTCGCCGGCCTCAGCCTGCCACTTCTCGGCGAAGGCCTTGTTGACGTCCTGGTAGAGCTCGCGGGTCGGATCATACGAGACGTTGAGCAGGGTGGTGTCGGCAAGCGCCGGGATGGCGGCGAGGCCGAGCAACGCGATCACGCCCAGCGCGCTGGCTGTACGTCGCAGTCGAAATCGCATGGGGTTCTCCGCTGTGGGCGATCGCCTCGCTCCGGCGACCGTCGGAACATAGTCCAGCGGGAAAGTAGGATTTTGTCAAACCGTATTTTGCAGTAGCCGGCTGCACTAGCCGACGGCTGTGGCTTGAGCTCAGGCGACCAGGGCCGAAGCCGCGCCGCCCTCGATCACATCGGAAAGGGTAGTCCTATCGAGAACATCGGCGATAGCGTCCCGGACGCGCCGCATCACCGGCCGGATCGCGCAAGTCCGCTCGTCGGGACAGTCGTCGCAGCGACGGTAGCGGGTCACGCTGGCACAAGGCACCGGGGCCAACGGTCCGTCGATCAGCCGGACGATCTGTCCGAGCGTCACCGTATCGGCGGGGCGAGCCAGCCGGTAGCCGCCGCCCTTGCCGCGCTGGCTCGCCAGCACCCCGTCCTTCGCCAACTCCCCCAGGATCGCCTCGAGGAACTTGCGCGGCACGTTCTCCTGCTCGGCGATCTCGGCGACCTGGAGCAGACTGTCGTCCTGCTGGCGCGCCAGCATCAGCAGGGCGCGCAACGCGTACTTGGCCTTGTGGGAGAGCATGGGGTCCGAATACCTGTAAGCTACATGGAAAATGAAGGATTTGCGCTTGCAATTCAAGTGCTTGTTGCGACGGCCTCGCGCCCCTCAGGCGACCGGCTGGCCGAGGGCGGCCTCGAGGATGACGAACCAGTCCTGCCGGTCGAGCCGGACCGTCGCGGCTCTCGCCTGTCCGGCGAGCCGCTCGCGGTCGCCGGTCCCGAGGATCGGCAGCGGCCGACTGGGCAGGGTGGCAAGCCAGGCGAGCGCGGTCTCGGCCCGGTCGAGGCCGCAGCGGGTCCCGACGGCGTCGAGCGCCGCCGCCACCCGCTGCTCGGTCTCGTTGCCCGGCCGGAACAGCCGCCCGCCGCCGAGGGGCGACCAGATCATCGGCCGCATGCGCAGCCGCTGCGCCTGGTCCAGCGTCCCGTCAAACAGCGCTGCGGTGTGCAGCGGCGAGACCTCGATCTGATTGCTGACCAGCGGCCGCGCCAGCCGGCTCTGCAGCAGCTCGATTTGCGCCGGGGTGTGGTTGGAGACGCCGAACGAGCGCACCGTGCCGGCCAGCGCCATCCGCTCGAACGACCCGGCCGTCGCCTCCGCGTCCATCAGCGGGTCGGGCCGGTGCAGCAGGAGCACGTCGAGATAGTCGCTCTGCACCAGCTCGAGGGTGCGGGCGACGGTCCGCTCGAGATGTTCCGGCGTGGTGTCGTAGTGCTTCACCCGGTGCTGCGGCCGTTGCGGTGAGACCGGGCAGATGTCGGCCTTGCCGATCAGCTGCACCGAGGCCCTGGCCACGCCGGTCAGCTTCAGGGCCGCCCCGAACAGCTGCTCGCTGCGGTAGCCGCCATAGATGTCGGCGAGATCGAAGCTGGTGACCCCCAGCTCCAGCAGGTACTCCAGAAGCGGCGCCAGCTTGTCCGGCGTGCTCAGCGCCGGCGTCTCGACGCAGCGCCAGGTGCCCCAGATCGCCGGCGAGAGGGACGGCCCGGCAGGATGGACGGGCGTGGCCTCGAGCTTCATGCGGGGTCTCCGGGTCCGGGATCGGGTTCATGGTCGAGGCGGTCGAGCGGCAGCCGCGAGACCTCGAGGACGAGCTCGGCGACGGCGCGGGCGGCATGATCGATGCAGGCCCGGCCCATCTCGGCCGTGGCCTTGCCGGCATCGCCGCAGGCACCCGACGGGTGCAGGTCCTGGGTCTGCCAGCCGAAACCGGCGAACCCTAGCGACATGAGGCGCGGACTGGTCCCGGCAAGGCCCAGGCTCGCCGGCCTGAAGTCGCGGGCCAGCTCCATCCGCACGAGGTCGGGCCGCAGCGCCAGCATCATCGCCGTCTCCATCGTCCCGGCATGGATGCCGTGGCGGAGCTCCTCGGGCGGGAACAGGCCGTCGGGCGCGCCAAAGGCGAACCAGCTCGCCGCCACCGCCAGCATCCGGTGGCGGATGCGCAGGGCGCGTGCCGTCATCTGCATCGGCGCCACCTGGCCGCCATGGCTGTTCAGCAGGACCAGCTTGCGCAGGCCGGCGCGAGCGACGCTGGCGCCGATCTCCTCCCAGACCCGCATCAGCGTCTCGCCCGACAGGGTGAGCGTGCCGGGAAAGGCGAGGTGCTCGTCGCTCTTGCCGACCGCCGTCATCGGCAGCACCAGCGCCGGCGTGCCTGGGGGCAGCAGCTCGAGCATCCGGTTCGTCACCCCCTCGTTCAGGGTGGCGTCGACCGAGACGGGGAGGTGCGGGCCGTGCTGCTCGATCGCCGCCACCGGCAGGATCGCCACGGTGCGCGCCGGATCGAGCCCGGCGAACTCGGGCCACGCCAGGTCCTGCCAGCGGCCGGGCAACGTCTTGCTCATCGTCGCCCTCTTGGCGATCATCGCGTCGGCCCTGCCATCGCACGAACCGTGCGCCGCCGACAACACGAGCCCTGGAGCGAGCGGATGCGTCGCCATCTGAGCCCGTCCGACCTGCGCGCGCCGTTCGGCCGCTACCACCACCTCGTCGCCGTCGAGGGGGCTTCGCGGCTGCTGTTCGTGTCCGGCCAGCTCGGCATCCGCGCCGACGGCAGCATTCCCGACGACATCGAGGGCCAGACCGAGGTGGCGTTCGCCAATGTCGATGCCTGCCTCGCCGCTGCCGGCTTCGGCCGCGGCGACGTCACCCGCCTCAGCGTCTACCTGACCGAGGCCGAGTACCGTGTCCCCTACATGCGCATCCGCGACGTCTGGGTGGCCGATCCGCCGCCAGCGTCGACGCTGATCGTCGTCAAAGCGCTGGCCCTGCCGGCGTTCAAGGTCGAGATCGAGGCGCTGGCCGCGGCCTGAGCCGATGCGGGTCCTGCACCTCTACAGCCATCCGCTGCCGGAGAGCTTCCATGCGGCGCTGCGCGACCGCGCCGACGCGGCCCTGCGCGCTGCCGGCCACGAGGTCGACCTGCTCGACCTCCACGCCGAGGGCTTCGATCCGGTGCTGCATGCCGACGAGCGGCGCCGCTACCACGATCTCGCCCGCAACCGCGAAGGGCTCGAGGGCTATGTGCAGCGCCTGCAGCGGGCCGAGGCGCTGGTCGTCCAGTTCCCGGTCTGGTGCTTCGGCGCACCCGCCATGCTCAAGGGCTTCCTCGACCGCCTGCTGATGCCGGGCGTCGGCTTCGACATGACCGATCCGGCCGACGTCCGCCCGCTGCTGCAGCACATCCGCAGCGTCGCCGGGATCGCCACCTACGGCCGGCCGCGCTGGGCCGCCTGGTACATGGGCGACCCGCCGCGCAAGCTGGTGACCCGCTACCTGCGCTGGTTCGTGGCGCGCGACGCCCGGATCCGCTTCCACGCGCTCTACCACATGAACATCGCCGACGCCGCCCGCCGCGAGGCCTTCATGGCCGGGATCGAGGGCGCGATGCGCCGGCTCTAGCCGCCCCCCGACCCGGAGCTCCGATGCGGATCCTCGTCGTCCACGCGCACCCCGTTGCCGAGAGCTTCTCGACGGCCCTGTTCCGCACCGTCTGCGAGACCCTGTCGCTGCGGGGACACGAGGTCCGCCCGATGGATCTCTACGCCATCGGTTTCGACCCGGTGATGAGCCGGGCCGAGCGCATCGCCTACCACGACCGCGGCACCAACGCGGCGCCGGTCGCCGACCAGCTCGAGGCACTCAAGTGGGCCGAGGGGCTGATCTTCGTCTACCCGACCTGGTGGTACAGCCTGCCGGCGATGCTCAAGGGCTGGCTCGACCGGGTCTGGGTGCCGCACGAGACCTTCCGCATGCCCGAGGGCAACCAGCCGGTGACCGGGCTGATGACCAACATCCGGCTGATCGGCGGCGTCTCGACCTACGGGGCGCCGTGGCTGTGGACGCGCTGGATGGGCGATCCCGGCCGCCGCATCATCCTGCGCGGCATCGGCGCCATCTGCGCCCGCAAGCGGCAGACCTTCTGGCTGGCGCTGCACAAGATGGACAGCGTCACGCCCGAGCAGCGTGCCGCCTTTCTCGCGAAGGTGAAGGCTACGGTCAGCGCCCTGCCGGTCTGAGCCCGGCTCAGGCCGCGTCGAGCGCCGCGGTTAGGTCCGCGACCAGGTCGTCCGGATCCTCGAGCCCGACCGACAGGCGCAGCAGGTCGCCCGGCACCGGCGAGGTCGGCCCCTCGATGCTGGCCCGGTGCTCGATCAGGCTCTCGACACCGCCCAGCGACGTCGCCCGCTTCCACAGGGCCACCCGCGCTGCCGCCGCCACGGCCGCCGCTTCCCCGCCCCTGACCCTGACCGACAGCATGCCGCCGAACCCGCCCTGCATCTGGCGCGCGGCCAGCGCATGGCCGGCGAACGAGGGCAGGCCGGGGTAGAGGACCTCGGCCACCCGGGGATGCGCCTGCAGACGCTCGGCGATCGCCATCGCCGACGCGCTGGCGTGGCGGACCCGCAGGTACAGCGTGCGCAGGCCGCGCAGCAGCAGCCAGGCCTCGAAGCTGCCGAGGATGCCGCCCTGCTGCGCCCGGACCGCCCGGATCCGCGTCCAGAACGCGTCCTCGGCGGCCGTCGTCAGCGTGCCGGCGACCACGTCGGAATGCCCGTTCAGGTACTTGGTCGCGGCATGCATGACGAGGTCGGCGCCCAGCGCCAGGGGGCGGGTCAGTACCGGCGTCGCCACGGTCGAATCGACGGCAAGGCGGGCCCCCGCCGCGTGCGCGATCGCGGCCGCCGTGGCGATGTCGCTGACCTCCCACAAGGGATTGGCCGGGGTCTCCAGCCAGACCAGCTTCGTCCGGCCCGGCCGGACGGCGGCGCGCAGCCCATCGGGGTCGGTCGTGTCCACCGTCTCGACCTGCAGGCCCCAGCGCGTCGCCGGGCCCAGCAGCCAGCCGCGCAGCGCCCAGTACATCACCCGCGGCACGACCACGTGGTCGCCGGGGTCGAGCGCCTGGAACACGGCCGTCGCCGCCGCCATGCCCGAGGCGAACAGCAGCGACTGCCGGCCGCCCTCCAGCGCCGTCAGCAGCGCCTCCGGGGCGTCGAAGGTGGGATTGTCGGCACGGGCGTAGACCCGGCCCGAGCGGTAGCCGCCATCCGGATCGCGCTCGTAGGTGGTCGACGGCTCGATGCCGGGAACGATCGCCCTGCTGCGCGGATCGATGTGGCCCAGCGCCTGCGCCGCCAGGGTCTCGGGCTTCCAGCTCATGCGCGCATCCGTGCGCCTGCGGGATCGAACAGCGGCTCCAGCGCGATCCTCGCCGGCCGCCGGTCGCCCAGGATCTCGACCTCCAGCTCGTGGGCCACGGCGAGCGCCGACGGGACGTAGCCGATCGCCACCGACTTGCCGACATGGTGCGCGTAGCCGCCGGAGGTCACCCAGCCGACGACCTCGCCGCGGTGCCAGATCGGCTCGTCGCCCATCACGTCGATGCCGGCGTCGTCGATCACCAGCGTCACCCGGCGCCGCTCCGGCCCTCGCTCGCGCTCGGCCACGGCGGCCTCGTGGCCGACGAAGCCGCCGCGCTTCCAGGCGACGAAAGGCTCGAGGCCGGCCTCGCAGACCCCGTAGATCGGCCGGAACTCGCGGCTCCAGCTGCCGAAGCCCTTCTCCAGCCGGAGCGCGTTCAGCGCCCGCCCGCCGAAGTGCCGCAGGCCAAGGTCCGCGCCGGCCTCGACCAGCGTGTCGTGCAGCAGGCGCAGCCGGTCGGCCGGGCACCAGATCTCGTAGCCGAGGTCACCCGTGAAGCTGATCCGCCCGACCAGGGCCGCGACCATGCCGACCTGCATCGGCGCCAGCGCCATGAACGGGAAGGCCGCGGTCGACAGGTCGCTGCGGGTCAGCCGGGACAGCAGCTCGCGCGAGCGCGGCCCGGCGATGGCGAAGCCGTTGAGCTCCTGCGCCAGCGAGCGGACGGTGACGCCGCGCTCGGGCAGCGCCGCCTCGAACCAGCGCAGGTGGTAGGTCTCGGCGATGCCCGAGCCGAACAGCACGAAGCGGTCGGCCGCGAGCCGCCCGAGCGTGAAGTCGCCGGTGAGCCGGCCCTTGTCATCGAGCATCGGGCACAGCGACAGCCGGCCGACCGGCGGGACGCGTCCTGCCAGTACCCGGCCCAGCCACGCCTCGGCATCGGGTCCGGCGATCTCGTACTTGGCGAAGTTCGAGATCTCGAGCAGGCCCACCGCCTCGCGCACGGCCCGGCATTCCTCGGCGACGCTGGCGAAGGCGTTGGAGCGCTGGAAGGTCGGCTCCTCCAGCGGCGGCGTCCCCGGCGGCGCGAACCACAGCGCATGCTCGAGCCCGAACGCGGCACCCCACACCGCGTTGCGCTCGGCCAGCCGCTCGTAGGCGCCCGTGGTCCGCAGCGGCCGCGCCGCCGGCAGCTCCTCGTTGGGGAAGGAGATGCGGAAGCGCCGGCTGTAGTTCTCGCGCACCTTGGCCTGGGTGTAGGCCGGCGTCGCCCAGTCGCCGAAGCGGGCGACGTCCATGGCCCAGACGTCGAAGCCCGGGTCGCCCTCGGTGATCCAGTTGGCCAGCGCCAGGCCGACGCCGCCGCCCTGGCTGAAGCCGGCCATCACGGCACAGGCGCACCAGTAGTTGCGCAGCTGCCGGACCGGGCCGATCAGCGGGTTGCCGTCCGGCGAGAAGGTGAAGGGACCGTTGATGACCTTGCGGATCCCGGCCTTCTCCAGCGCCGGGAAATGGCGGAACGCCACCTCCAGCGACGGGGCGATCCGCTCGAGATCGTCGGGCAGCAGCTCGGTGGCGAAGTTCCAGGGCGTCGTCTCGGGCGACCAGGGCACCCCGGCGCGCTCGTAGGTGCCCAGCAGGACGCCCTGGCGCTCCTGGCGCAGGTAGAGCTCGCCCTCGAAGTCGATGGTGTGCAGCAGCTCGCGCTCGCGGCCGGCGAGCTCGGGCATGTCCTCGGTGATCAGGTACTGGTGCTCCATCGCCAGCACCGGCAGCTCGAGCCCGACCATGCGGCCGACCTCGCGCGCCCACAGGCCGCCTGCATTGACGACGTGCTCGGCGAGCACCGTGCCCTGCTCGGTCTCGACCGCCCAGCCGCCGCCGGCTCGCGGCCGCAGCGCCGTCACCCGGTTGCGCAGCACGATCTCGGCCCCGGCCATGCGCGCCGCCTTGGCGTAGGCATGGGTGACGCCGTAGGGGTCCACATGGCCCTCGACGGCATCGTAGAGGGCCCCGATGAAGTGGCGCTCCTCCAGCAGCGGGAACAGCTTCCTGGCTTCGCTGACGGAGATCAGCTCGGTCTGCATGCCGAGGTAGCGGCCCTTGGCGTGGGCGTGGCGGAGATAGTCCATGCGCTCCGGCGTGCCGGCCAGCATCAGGCCGCCGGTCAGGTGCACGCCGCAGGACTGGCCGGAGATCCGCTCGATCTCCTCGTAGAGCCGGATGGTGTAGGCCTGCAGCTTGGCGACGTTGGGATCGCTGTTGAGCGTGTGCATGCCGCCGGCGGCGTGCCAGGTCGAGCCCGAGGTCAGCTCGTCGCGCTCGATCAGCATGACGTCCGACCAGCCGGCCCGGGTCAGGTGGTACAGCACCGAGCACCCGACCACGCCGCCGCCGATCACGACCACCCGCGCCTGCGCCTTCATCCGACCCGCTCCCCGCTGACGCGGCGATGGTAGGACCCGGCCGGGGCCGCCGAAAGCGACCTTAGGTCATGGGCTCATGAGCCGACCCACGCCAGCCAGGCGATCGCCAGGGCAAGCGACAGGACGGTGATCGGGATGCCGCAGCGGGCGTGCTCGGCGAAGCCCAGCTCGACGCCGACGTCCCTGGCCCGCTCGACGGTGATGATGTTGGCGAGGCTGCCGACGATCAGCAGGTTGCCGGCGAGCGTGGAGATCACGGCGAGGCCGTAGAGCAGCTCCGGCGTCGGCTGCGGGATCACCGCCAGCAGCAGCACCACCAGCGGCACGTTGCCGATGGTGTTGGAGCCGAGGATGGTCAGCGGCGCCAGCACCGGCAGGCTGGCCAGCGGCAGGCCCATGCCGTCGAGCCAGGCGACGAGGTCGGCCGGCAGCCCGGTGACCTGCAGCGCCCGGGTCACCGTGAACAGGCCGGCGAACAGCACCAGCAGGTGCCAGTCGACGAGGCCGAGGATGCGCTTGGTGGCGAGCTTGCGGCTGACCATCAGCCCGCCGGCGACCAGCAGGATGCCCTCGACATGCGGCAGCGGCGTGGCGAACAGCAGCAGCAGGAAGGCCGTGTACACCAGCGCCTTGGCGAGGCCTGGCCGGTCGAGGAGCGGCTCGGCCGGGGCCGCCGCGTGCCGCGCCTTGCTTTCCGCCAGCGCGAAGCGGCCGCGCCAGAGGACCAGCACCACCGCGAACACGATCGCCATGGCCACCAGCGCCGGCGGCCCGCACACGGCGAGGAACCGCCAGAAATCGAGATCGCCGACCTGGCCGATCAGGATGTTCTGCGGATTGCCGAGGATCGTCGCCGCCGAGCCGGCATTGGCGGCCGAGGTCAGCGCGATCAGGAACGGGCGCGGGTCGAGGCCGCGGCGCAGCAGGCCCGTGCAGAGCATCGGGGTCATCGCGAAGACGACGACGTCGTTGGCCAGCACCGCCGACAGCACGCCCGAGACGACCACGGTCAGCGCCAGCAGCGGCCCGGGTCCCGCCGGCGTCTGCGCGATCCGCGCCGAGCACCAGGCGTAGAAGCCGCAGGCGGCGAACTGTGCTGACAGCACCATCAGGCCGAACAGGATGACCAGCGTCGGGATGTCGATGGCGGCGCGCAGGTCGGCCTCGCCCACCGCCCCGGCGAGGTAGAGGACGATGGCGCCGAGCACGGCGATGCCGGTGCGGTCGATGCGCAGTCCCGGCCAGCGGCCGAGCGCCATGCCGACATAGACGGCGACGAACACGGCGATGACGAGGCCGGTCATCGCCTGGGGATCGAGGGCAAACAGGGGCAGGGGTGTCGCAATCGGTCGGGACGGAGACAACGCTTGCCTAGGCGCAAAGTGCCGCGGGCGGCAACCCGCTCGGGTGGCGGGACACCGGTGCGGCTGCTACATGGGGGCGTTTGCGGAGACGAGGGTCGCATGGCGACGGTGATCAAGGACGCGCTGGAAGCACGCATGGAGGCGCTGGGCCGCTCGGCCCGGGCCGCGGCGCGGGTGCTGGCGACGGCGCCGACCGAGCGCAAGGATGCGGCCCTGCGCGCGGCGGCGGCGGCGATCCGTGCCCAGAGCGACGCCATCCTTGCGGCCAACGCGAAGGACATGGCGATGGCCCGGCAGCGCGAGCTGTCGCCCGCCATGCTCGACCGCCTGGCGCTCGATCCGAAGCGGGTCGAGGCGATGGCCAAGGGACTCGAGGAGATTGCCGCCCTGCGCGATCCGGTGGGTGCCGAGCTCGCCGCCTGGACCCGGCCGAACGGCCTGCGCATCGCCCGCGTGGCGGTGCCGCTGGGGGTCATCGGCATCATCTACGAGAGCCGCCCGAACGTGACCGCCGATGCCGGCGGCCTGTGCCTGAAGTCGGGCAACGCGGCGGTGCTGCGCGGCGGCTCGGAGAGCTTCCACTCGTCCGGCGCCATCCTCGCCTGCCTGCAGCAGGGCCTGCGCGACGCCGGGCTGCCGGCCGAGGCGATCCAGGCCCTGCCGACGACGGATCGCACGGCGGTCGGGATCATGCTGCGGATGGCCGAGCACATCGACGTCATCGTGCCGCGCGGCGGGCGCTCGCTGATCGAGCGGGTGCAGGCCGAAAGCCGCATCCCGGTGCTGGCCCACCTCGACGGCAACTGCCACGTCTACCTGCACGCCAGCGCCGACCCGGCCATGGCGCGCGAGATCACCGTCAACGCCAAGCTGCGCCGCACCGGCATCTGCGGCTCGGCCGAGACCCTGCTCTGCGACCGTGCCATCGCCGGCACGGTGCTGCCCGACGTGCTGCAGGCGCTGGCCGAGCGCGGCTGCGAGCTCCGCGGCGACGCCGAGGTCCGCGCCATCCGCCCCGACGCCGTGCCGGCGACCGAGGCCGACTGGCGCACCGAATACCTCGCCCCGATCATTGCCGTGCGGGTGGTCGACGGCGTCGACCAGGCGATCGAGCACATCGCGACCTACGGCTCGCACCACACCGACAGCATCGTCGCCAGCGACGCCGCGGCGGCCGAGCGGTTCCTCGCCCGGGTCGACAGCGCCATCGTCCTGCACAACGCCTCGACCCAGTTCGCCGACGGCGGCGAGTTCGGCATGGGTGCCGAGATCGGCATCTCGACCAACCGGCTGCACGCCCGCGGCCCGGTCGGCGTCGAGCAGCTGACCAGCTTCAAGTACGTGGTCCGCGGCAGCGGCCAGTGCCGCCCGGGGTGACCGGCTGCCGTGGCTGACCGGCCGGTGACCGCGCGCCGGCCGGTCATGCGGCTCGACCGGCCACGGCCGGCGGCGCCCGTGCCCGAGCCGCGGCGGCTGCGCGTCGGCCTGCTCGGCGGCTCGTTCAACCCGGCACACGACGGCCATCTCTACATCAGCCTGCAGGCGCTGCACCGCCTCGGCCTCGACCAGGTCTGGTGGCTGGTGTCGCCGCAGAACCCGCTGAAGCCGGTGGCCGGCATGGCGCCCCTGGCCGACCGGATGGCCGGCGCCAGGGCGGTGGCACGGCATCCGCGGCTGCGCGTCCTCGACCTCGAGACAAGGCTCGGCACCCGCTACACCATCGACACCCTGCGTCGGCTCGGCGGCCGGAACGACTGCCGCTTCGTCTGGTTGATCGGGGCGGACAACCTGCGCCAGCTGCCGCGCTGGCGGCAGTGGCGGGCGATCATGGCGGCGGTGCCGATTGCCGTGTTCGAGCGCCCTGCCTATTCTTATGCGGCCTTGGCGGGCCCGGCAGCGGGTGCCTACGCCGCGTCGAGGATCGGGGAGGACCGGCTGCAGGATCTGGTCGAGCTGCCACCTCCGGCCTGGGCCTTCGTCCGGGTTCGCGCGCATGGCGCGTCGAGCACCGCGATCCGGCGTGCCGCCCGCCCCGCCCGAACCGCCGCCCGCCGCGAGGAGGATCGATCATCGCCACCGTGACGCCGCAGCCGACCCCGTCGGACGAGCTCCTGCACCTGGTTCGCCAGTCGCTGGACGACGACAAGGCCATCGACCCGGTCAACATCCCGCTCGCCGGCAAGACCACGCTGGCCGACTGGATGGTCGTCGCCACCGGCACCTCGCAGCGGCACATCACCGCGATGGCCGAGAAGCTGATGGAACGGCTGAAGGCGGGCGGCGTCGAGAAGCCCGAGGCCGAGGGCCTCGGCAACACCGACTGGGTGCTGATCGACGCCGGCGACATCATCATCCACCTGTTCCGCGCCGAGACCCGCGCCCTCTACGACATCGAGAAGCTCTGGTCGGTGGTCAACACCCGCCGCGACGCCGCCGGCGCCGCCTGAGCCGGTGCGGCTGCGCATCGTCGCGGTCGGCCGCTGCCGCGACGCCCCGCTGGTCGAGCTGACCCGGCGCTACCTCGAACGCACCAGCTTTCCGACCGAGCTGGTCGAGCTGCAGCCGCGTGGCAGCGAGGCCGCCGCCATCCTCGACGCGCTGCCGGCCGGCGGCCGCGTCGTGGCGCTCGACGAGCGCGGTCGCGACCTCGGCTCGGCCGAGCTGGCGCGCCGGCTCGGCGACTGGCGCGACGGTGGCGAGCGGCAGGTCAGCTTCGTCATTGGCGGGGCCGACGGGCTCGACGCGGCGGTGCTCGACCGTGCCGACCTGAGGCTCGCCTTCGGCCGGGCGACCTGGCCGCACATGCTGGTCCGGGTGATGCTGGCCGAGCAGCTCTACCGGGCCGGCAGCATCCTTGCAGGCCACCCCTACCACCGGGCCTGACCGGCGCGGCTTGGCCGTTCCCCCGGCACCGCCTAGAAGCGTCGCGAAGGGATGACCGACATGCGCGACTTCCAGCTTACCGGCCGCTCCCCGGCGCTCGCCCAGCGCGGCATGGCCGCGACCTCGCACCCGGCGGCGACGCTGGCCGCCCTCGACGTGCTGCGCGCCGGCGGCAACGCGATCGACGCGGCGGTGGCCGCGGTCGCGGTGCAGTGCGTGGTCGACCCGCACATGACCGGCATCGGCGGCGACTGCTTCGCGCTGGTGGCCCCGGCCAGCGGCGGCGTGGTCGCGCTCAACGGCTCGGGCCGGGCCCCGGGGGCGGCGACGCTCGAGCGGATGACCGGGCTCGGCCTGACCGCGCTGCTGCCGGGCACCGCGCACTGCGTTACCGTCCCGGGGGCCGTCGGTGCCTGGGCCACGCTGCTCGAGCGCTTCGGCACGCGCAGCCTTGGCGAGCTGCTGCAGCCGGCGATCCGCTACGCCGAGGACGGCTTCGTGGTGACGCCGCGCGTCGCCTGGGACTGGGCCCGGCACGCCGAGCGCCTGCGCCTGAGCGAGGGCGGCAAGGCCCTCTACCTGTTCGGCGGGGCCGCCCCCGAGGTCGGCCGCGTCCTGCGCCTGCCGGTGCTGGGCCGCACGCTGCGCCGCATCGCCGAGGCCGGGGCCGCCGGCTTCTACGAGGGCGAGGTGGCGGCGCGCATGGTGGCCACCCTGCAGGCGCACGGCGGCGTCCACACCGCCGAGGACTTCGCCACGGCCACGGCCGACTTCGTCGAGCCGATCCACACCCGCTACCGCGACACCCTGGTCTACGAGTGCCCGCCCAACGGCCAGGGCATCGTCGCACTGATCCTGCTCAACATCCTCGAGGGCTACGAGCTCGCCGGCATGGACCCGGACGGCGCCCTGCGCCTGCATCTGGAGTCCGAGGCCAGCAAGCTCGCCTACCGCGAGCGCGACCGGCACCTGACCGACCCGAACCATGCCGACGTCCCGGTCGCCCGGCTGCTCGACAAGCGCTACGCCGCGGCGCTGCGCGAGCTGATCGACCCGGACCGGGTCATGCCGAGCCCGCTGCCGTCGCCGGTCGAGCCGCATCCCGACACGGTCTACCTCACCGTCGTCGACCGCGACCTCAACGCCGTGTCGTTCATCAACTCGGTCTACGACGCCTTCGGCTCGGGCATCGTCTGCTCGGACACCGGCGTGCTGTTCCAGTCGCGCGGCCGCTCGTTCCGGCTCGATCCGGAGCACCCGAACGTCATCGCCCCCGGCAAGCGGCCCATGCACACGATCATCCCCGGCATGGCCTTCCGCGACGGCCAGGCGTGGATGAGCTTCGGCGTGATGGGCGGCGACTACCAGCCGGTCGGGCACGCCCACGTGATCAGCAACGTCATCGACTTCGGCATGGACCCGCAGGCGGCCATCGAGTCGCCGCGGGTGATGGCCTATCCGGGCGACCTCGAGGTCGAGCGCTCGGTGCCGGCGGCCACGCGCGAAGGGTTGGCCAGGCGCGGGCACCGGGTGGTCGAGGCCGACGCGCCGCACGGCGGCGGGCAGGCGATCCTCATCGACCGCAAGCGCGGCGTCCTCGTGGGCGGGTCCGACCCGCGCAAGGACGGCCTGGCGCTGGGCTACTGAGCGGTGGCGGGCGGCGGCCACAAGGCCAGGACGGTCGTCGACGGGCCCTATGCCGGACGCAAGCCGACGCTGCGCCGGCTGCTCAGCCCGGTCGAGCACTTCATCGACACGGCGGCGGCCAGCGGCCTCGTCCTGATCGCCGTCGCGGCACTGGCCTTCGTCTGGGCGAACTCGCCCTGGGCGCCGGCCTACCAGGCGATGCTGCACGCCCCGGCCGGCATCGAGCTCGGCAGCTTCGCCCTCAAGAAGCCGCTCGAGCTGTGGGTCAACGACCTGCTGATGGCGGTGTTCTTCTTTCTCGTCGGCCTCGAGATCAAGCGCGAGCTGCTGATCGGCGAGCTGGCCGGCTGGAAGCGTGCCTCGCTGCCGGCGGTGGGCGCCATCGGCGGCATGGTCGCCCCGGCGCTGATCTACGCCGCCATCAATGCCGGCACGCCCTATGCCCCGGGCTGGGGCATCCCGATGGCCACCGACATCGCCTTCGCCGTCGGCGTGCTGGCCCTGCTCGGCGACCGGGTGCCGCCGGCGCTCAAGCTGTTCCTCCTGGCGCTGGCGATCGTCGACGACCTCGGCGCCGTGATCGTCATCGCCCTGTTCTACACCGAGCAGCTCGACTTCGGCATGCTCGGCCTGGCGCTCGGCGTCTGGATCCTGGCCCTGCTCTACGGCCGGCTGAAGGGTGGCGGCCCGGTCGTCTACCTGATCCTCGGCGCCATCATGTGGTACGCCATGCTGAAGTCCGGCGTGCACGCCACCATCGCCGGGGTGCTGCTGGCGCTGGCGGTGCCGCTGGCCCGGCGGATGGATCCCGAGACCGTCAAGCAGGAGCTCAAGCGCCAGGTCGGCGGCCGCTTCGAGGAGGTCGAGGTCACCCTCGACCATCTCGAGGGCGTGCTGTCGCGGGCGCAGAGCCCGCTGCACAGCTTCGAGCACGCCCTCGCCCCCTGGGTCGCCTTCCTGATCATGCCGGTGTTCGCCCTGTTCAATGCCGGCGTGCCGCTGGCCCAGGTCGATCCGTCGGCCATCCTCGGCGGGGCTACCGCCGGCGTCTTCCTCGGCCTCCTCGTCGGCAAGCCGCTGGGCATCGTCGGCCTCGTCTGGCTGGCCGAGAAGGCCGGCATCACCGAGCGCTCGCCCGGGATGACCTGGCCGGCGCTGACCGGAATCGGCCTGCTCGCCGGCATCGGCTTCACCATGGCCCTGTTCATCGCCGCCCTGGCGTTCGGGCCGACGCCGGAGCTCGACCAGGCCAAGATCGGCGTGCTGGCCGCCTCCGTGGTCGCCGCCATCGCCGGCCTCCTCGTCCTCAGGACCGCGCTGGCGCGGTCCTGAGGGGAGGGTACGGAGCGGCGGCTCAGCTGCCGATGGTGCCGCCGTCCTCCTTGGTGATCACGACGACCGCCGGGCGGACCGGCATGGCGTCGCTGAAGTCGGGCCAGCGCGTCGCCGGGTTCTCGAAGGTGCCGGCGTTGCCCTCGGCATCCTCCTCGCCCGGGTGCTGCACGGCGACGAACAGCGTCAGGTCGTCCGGCGTGAAGCACGGGCCGCACAGCTCGGCACCGACCGGCACGCTGAAGAAGTGCTTGGCATTGCCGCGCGCCTCGCCCGACGTCTCGATCGCCCAGACGCCGTCCTTACGGCCGGTGGCCTTGGGGCTGTTGCCGTCGGTGGCGATCCACAGCCGGCCCTGGTGGTCGACGGCGCAGTTGTCCGGCATGCCGAACCAGCCGTCCTTGGTGGTGGCGGCGCCGAAGGTGGCGCCGACCTCGGCGACCGCCGGGTCGCCGCACTTCACGAGGATGTCCCACGCCGCGCGGGTGGCCGCATGGTCGCCGTCGGGCGGGATCATCTCGATGATGTGGCCGAAGGCGTTCTCCGGCCGCGGATTGGCGGCGTCGACCTGGTCGGCCTTGCGGCGGGTGTTGTTGGTCAGCATCGCGTAGACCTTGTTGGTCTTCGGATCGACCTCGACATCCTCCGGGCGGTCCATCTTCGTCGCCCCGAGGAGATCGGCGGCGAGGCGGGCGTTGATCAGCACGTCGGCCTGGCTGTGGAAACCGTTGCTGGCGACGAGCGGGCCCTCGCCATGCACCAGGGCCAGCCAGTCCATGCTGCCGTCGGCGTTGTAGCGGGCGGCATAGAGCGTGCCCTCGTCGAGCAGCCTGCCGTTGGCCTTGCCGGCGGCCGGGTCGTAGGTGCCGGCGGAGACGAACTTGTAGACGTAGTCGAAGCGCTCGTCGTCGCCCTGGTAGGCGACCACGCGGCCGTCCTTGTTGACGACGACGCTCGCACCCTCGTGCTTGAAGCGGCCGAGGGCGGTGCGCTTGACCGGCACCGAGGCCGGGTCGGCCGGGTCGATCTCGACCATCCAGCCGAAGCGGTTGGCCTCGTTCGGCTCCTTGCTGACGTCGAAGCGGGCGTCGTACTTGCCCCAGCCATACTCGCCGGCACCCACGCCGTAGCGCTTGAAGGCGGTGAGCTCGGGCGCGTCGTCCGGCAGCGCACCCAGGAAGTAGCCGTGGAAGTTCTCCTCGGCCGTCAGCCAGGTGCCCCAGGGCGTGATGCCGCCGGCGCAGTTGTTGAGCATGCCCTTGACCTTCGTGCCGGTCGGATCGGCCGAGGTCTTGAGGCGGTCGGAGCCGGCCGCCGGGCCGGACAGGACCATGTCGGTCTCGACGGTGATGCGGCGGTTGAGCGGGCTGTCCTTGACCACCTGCCACTTGCCGTCGACCTTGCGGATCTCGAGCACCGAGCCGCCATGCGCCGCCATCTCGATCGCGGCCAGCTCCGGCGTCAGGTAGCCGAACTTGTCCTCCTTGGTGATCTTCGCGGCGGCACCGGGGAACATCAGCTCCTCGATGGTGTACTCGTGGTTGACCACGAGCAGGCCGTGGTCGGCGGCCCCGTCGATCGCGACGAAGCCGATGAAGTCGTTGTTGTAGCCGAACTGCTGGCGCTGCTTCTCGGCGGTCTGCGCCATCGGGTCGAACGCCGGCGCGCCGGCCACCACCGGATCGCCCCAGCGGATCAGGATGTCGGCGGCGTAGCCCGGGGCGACGTGGTGGGTGGCGTCGCTGCCGACCGGGATCTCGGTGAAGGCGAAGCTCGGCGTCGCCGCCCGGGCCTGGCGCGCGCTGGCCAGGGCCAGCGGCCCCATCGTGGCGCTGATCGCCGACACCGCGAGCACGCCCTTGAGCAGGTCGCGGCGGTGGAAGCGGGCGGCGATGACGTCGCCCATCGTCGCGTTGGCGGTCGGGTTGCGGCCGCGGTTCTCGGCCTCCTCGGAACGATGCGCGCGCAGCGTCAAGTCGGACATGCAGACCTCAGAACTGGAGGAATTCCACGGGCGGCGGTTAGCGAGGTCGCGTGACGGTTTCGTGCGCCGGCGATGACAGCTCAGCGGGCGGCGCCGGCGCGCTCGACCAGGCGGAACGGCGGGCTGCGCTCGGGCACCACGGTGACGACGCCGACCGGCAGCAGCGGGCGGCGGTCGACCGGCTCGAGGCGATAGGCGCCGACCAGCCGGGAGAGGACGAGGCAGGCCTCGACCAGCGCGAACTGGGCGCCGACGCAGACGCGCGGGCCGATGCCGAAGGGCAGCCAGGCATAGCGGTCGGGCGGCGGCGCGTCGGGCAGGAAACGGCCGGGATCGAAGCGGGCCGGCTCGGTCCACAACCGGCGGTGCCGGTGCAGCACCCAGGGGGCCATGACGCAGAGCGAGCCCTCGGGCACCTTGCGGCCGAGGATCTCGTCCTCGCGCACGGCGAGCCGGACGACGGTGAAGGCCGGCGGGTAGAGGCGCAGCGCCTCCTTGACGACGGCCAGCGCCAGCGGCCGGTCGGCCAGCACCGCCGCCGCAGAGGGCCGCTGCCCGTCCAGCGTCCGGGCCTCGGCGGCGACCAGCTCCTGCACCGCCGGGGCCTGGGCCAGCAGATGGCAGGACCAGAACAGCGCCAGCGCCGTGGTCTCGTGCCCGGCGATCAGCAGGGTCGCCACCTGGTCGCGCAGCTGCGTCGTCGTGAACGGCGCGTCGCCGTCGCCGCCGGCGGTGCGCAGCACGTCGAACAGGTCGGCCGGCGGGTCGGTCGGCGGCACGGCGGCGCGCTCGGCGATGATGCGGTCGAGCAGCCGGCGCCAGCGCCGGGCGAAGCGGTCGCGGAACCAGTCCTGCGGTGCCGGCCACGCCGGCGGCAGGAAGAAGTCGAGCGCCATCGGCCGCGCCCAGAAGCGGCCGTAGCCGTTGATGGCATCGCGGACGGCGGTACCGTGCGCGGTCATCGCCTGCGAGAACAGCGCCCGGCCGGCGATCTCCAGCGTCAGGCGCTGGATGAAGGCCAGCAGGTCGACGGCGTTGCGCGGCCGCGGGCGCAGCGCCGCCAGCGCCTGCCCGGTCTGCTCGCCGGCGATGGCGGCGACGAGGTCAAGCGCCCGCGGGGCCATGGCCGGGGCGGTCAGCCGGCGCTGCCGGCGCCAGTCGGCGCCCTCGGCGAGGAACAGGCCGTCACCGATCATCGGGTGCAGGATCCGCCGGGCCGCCGGCGTCCGGCTGTAGCCGTCCGGGTTCTCGACCAGCACGCGCCGGATCGCCGCCGGATCGTTGAGCAGGAAGCTGGTCCGGCCGAGGAACGGCCGGGCGACGATCGGCGCGTCGTAGGCCTCCTCGGCCCAGGTCGGCAGGGCGTTGACGCGGAGCTGGCGCAGCAGCGACCACAGCGGCATCTGCCGCTGCACCGGCTTCGGCACCGGCGGCACCAGCGGCTCGGCGGCGACGGCGGCGCGCAGCTGGCGGAACGCGGCGTCGGCAGGCATGTCCATGCCATGGACATAGGCGGCGCCGGCCCGGCCGGCCAGATCGTCGGGGGCTAGCGGAGCATCTCGGCCGCGGCGTTCCGGTAGAGGGTCTCGGTATCGCGGCCTTCGGCCTTCGCCTGGCGCTGCTGCTGGGCGGCCTGGAGGACGGCGGCGCGCTGGGCCGGCGTCAGCTGGCTCCAGTAGAACCGGCCGTCGGCGGGGTGGGCCTTCTGCAGCGAGCGCCAGGTCTCGAGCCGGTCCTCGGCCGTGGGCTCGGGCTTGCGGGGCGGCGCTGTCTCCTCCGTAACCGGTTGTTCCGTAACGATTTTCTCAATCCCAGGTTCGTTCGGTCGCGGGCTGTCGGCGAGGCAGCTGTCGAGGCCGCCCTGGGCGTCGGCGGCGACCTCGGCCGGGGCGAGGCGGCCTTCGTCGGCGGCGGCGCGCAGCCGCAGCAGGGTGTCGAGGGCGCGGCGCAGGTCGCCGTCGGCGTTGCGCCGGTAGCGCTCGACCAGCGCCAGCGAGGCGCGGGCATCGCGATCGGCATGCAGCGCCCGGGCAACCGGCCCCGAGCCTTCGCCGATGCCGGCGAGCAGCTCGCCCTCGAGGCGCTCGGCGCGGGCGCCGCGCAGCATGGCGCAGCCAATGGTCTCGGCGAGATGGCGGGCGACGGGTCCGACCGCGGCCAGCTCCAGGCGGACGGCGGCGAGCAGCGCCTCCTGGTCCTCGGCCCGCTCGCCCAGCGCCGCGACGGCGACGAAGCGGCGGGCGCGCAGGCCGTGGGTCAGCGGGTTCATGCAGGCGCGCTGACGGCCCTCGGCGGTGACCGGGCCGCGCGAGCGGCGGCCATTGGCGCGGGAGATCTCGGCCGGATCGGGCTTGCGCCGCAGGACCGGGCGCGGCTCTCCGGCGTCGACATGGGCAAGGGCTGGCATCGGCGGGCTCCTGACGGGGAGGGTGCCAGGATAGCGCAATCTAGGAATAAATACCAGATGCCCGGTGGCGTGTGGCAGACGGCTAAAACTTCACGAAAATTGCACTGAACGGTACGGCAGCGAACTGAAAATCGCGTGCAAGGTGGCTTCGCATGACTTAAGTCAAAGCGTCGCGCTTGTCCTTGATCGAAGCTGCTGCTTAGGGAACGTGCGGGCAAGGAGTCGGGGGAATGCCGTATCGACGTATGGCTCAATTGTCGGCGTCACTCGCCAAGATCGATCGGCTCTTCGTGCTGCATCTGCTGTCACACCGCGACTTCACCGCCGACGAACTGGTCCGCGTGACGAAGCGCACGCGACGCGAGGTCGAGGCCGCCCTGGAGGAACTGGTCGAGGTCGGCATCGTTCACCAGGGAGAATGGCGCGGCCACCGGTTCTACAACCTGGCGTCGCCTCTCGTCGGCGAACTCTTGGCAACCCTGCTGCCCGACCGGGCCATCAAGGGACGGCAACGACATCATCTCCGCCTGGTCCACGCGACGGCGGAGCCCGTAACCGCGCTTGTGCGGGACGCACAGGCCTTCACCGTACCCACCCGACGCCCCGCGGCTCTGCGCGCCGTCTCCTCGGCCCCTTGAGTCGCTGACGCCGGCTCGCGGCTTCGCTCGCCCGACCAGGGCGGGCGAGCGCGGCCACGCGCCGTCGCTGCCGGCCCCGGAATTCACCTCGTCCGCAAGACAGCCAACCTTCAGGTTGCAAAGGGTGGACCGTCTTCCAATCCGATAGGGGGTATGCGCATCCGGCGTTCCGTTCTAATGGAACAGACAAAGCAAAGATTGAGCAAGTCCAGTTTCCGGAAAGATCAGAGATCATCAAGCCGAGGCAGCGGCGCAGCCCGCGGAGGGGCGATGAAGGTCAAGAGCAGGAGAAACCGGCGTGGTCGTAAGGAGACCCTGACATGTCGTAAGGGCGCCTTGACGGTCGAGCAACACGCCGTGAGGACTTTACAACTGGAAGTCGCGGCCGACGCTGATCCAGCGAGAGCCAGAGTCGATTTCGTTGCAACGGCCGGTGTGCGTCTCCTCGCAGCGGCACCGGGTCACGGGAGCGCTGATCGTGAACGTTGAGCGGATCTCGCACGTCGCCCATTTCCTCGCCGAGCCCAAGCGCCTGCAACTGCTGGCGGCGCTCGAGGGCCGGCCGGCGACCCCGGAGGCGCTCGAGGAGGGTCTCGACCTCGAGCCGGCACGGCTGCACCGCCTGCTGCAGCAGCTGGCCTGGTTCGGCTTCATCGAGCGGACGCCGGCCGGCACCGGCTGGCGGCTGGCCAGCACCGAGGTCACGGCGCTGGTGCGTGCCCTCCTCGGCCTCGGGACCGTCGAGTGCTCGCGCGCCGACGTGGTGGTGCCGCTGTTCCGTGGCGGGACGGCCGGCGGCCGACGCCCGGGTGCCAATGTCCGCGGCGGCGCCCGCCGGCACGGAGACCGCCCCTAGCCTTGCCCGGCGTCCCGGGGGGTTCTAGCTTCGCGGCCGCCGTCGCGGCCTGAGGCCGGCCGGCCCAAACCCTCCAGGGAGGTCAATCAATGAAGCGCTTCCTCGCCGGCCTGCTCGGCGCCGCCGCCGTGCTCGCCGCCGGCCTCGCCACGCCGACGACGGCGCAGGCGCAGAACGCCTGCACCATCGCCCTGATCCCGGGCCTGACCACCGACGCCTTCTACATCACCATGCGCAAGGGTGCGGAGATGGCCGCCAAGGCGGTCGGCTGCGAGCTGCTCTTCCAGGGCGGCCCGGAGTTCAACCCGACCATCCAGGTGCCGGTGCTGCAGGCGGTGATCGCGCGCAAGCCGAACGCCATCCTGATCGCCCCGACCGACAAGCAGCAGCTGATCGCGCCGCTGCAGCAGGCGATCGACGCCGGCATCCCGGTGATCACCGTCGACACCTTCATCGACGACGGCAAGTACCAGGACGGCCAGGGCAGCGGCGACTTCCCGCTGAGCTACATCGCCACCGACAACGTCATGGGCGGCTTCCTCGGCGGCCTGGCCCTCGCCAAGTCGATCGGCGAGCGCGGCAAGGTCTACGTCTCCAACGTCAAGCCGGGCATCAGCACGACCGACCAGCGCGAGGAGGGCTTCAAGCTCGCCATGCGCGCCTATCCGAACATCACCGTGCTCGACACCCAGTTCAACGACAACGACGCCAACAAGGCGGCGGCCCAGGTGCAGGCGGTGTTCGCCCGCAACGACGACCTCGCCGGGGTGTTCGGCGCCAACCTGTTCTCGGCGCTGGGGGCGGCCGACGGCGTCAAGGCGCTGGGCAAGTCCGGGGCGATCAAGGTCGTCGCCTTCGATACCCCGACGCGCATCGTCGACGACCTGAAGTCGGGCCTGATCGACTTCGCCATCGCCCAGCACCCGGCCGAGATCGGCTACTACGGCGTGATGACCGCCTATGCGGTGATCAACGGCCAGTCGGTCCCGCCGGCGATCGGCACCGGCATCACCGTGATGGACAAGACGAACGTCGACGACCCGGCGGTCGCCAAGTTCATCTACTCCGAGTGACGGCCTGAGGCCTTCCTCGCGGCACGGCCGGGCGGCGCAGGTCGCCCGGCCGCTGCCGCCGGCTCCCGTTCCCCGCGCATCGCCCCGTCCCCGCGCATCGCCGAGGTCCCGTTGGCCCCGCAGGCTCCCCCGTCACAGGCCGAGCGCCACCCGGCGCTGACCTTCCTCGCCGTCGCCTGGTCCTGGCTGTTCCTGCTGCTGCTGCTGGTCTTCTTCGAGACCTGGGCGCGGCTGGCCTTCGGCGCCTCGTTCCTGGTCAACCCGTTCAACCTGCAGTCCATCGCCCTGTTCGCGGCGATGCCGCTGCTGCTGGGCCTGGGCCAGACCTTCGTCATCATCGCCGGCGGCATCGACCTGTCGGTCGGCTTCGTCATGGGCCTCGCCGCGGTGATCATGGCGCGGACCATGCAGGCGCTGACCCCCGAATGGGGGGCGTGGGCGCTGCCGGTGGGCCTGCTCGCCGCCTTCGCCGTGGCGATCGTCCCGGGCCTGATCAACGGCACCCTGATCTCGCGGCTGCGCGTGCCGGCCTTCATCGGCACGCTCGGCATGTACGGCGTGGCGCGCGGCGTCGGCTTCCTGTCGGCCAACGGCACCACCGTGCCGGTCAACAACCCGGCGCTGTTCGCCATGGGCAACGGCAAGCTCCTGGGCGTGCCGATCCCGCTGATCATCACCGTGCTGCTGGTGCTGGCGATGCACTGGCTGCTGAGCCAGAGCCGGTTCGGCCAGTACACCTACGCCATCGGCGGCAACCGCACCGCCGCGGTGCGCGCCGGCATCAATGTCCGCCGCCACACCCTGTGGCTCTACTCGATCAGCGCCGGCTGCGCCGGCATCGCCGGGATGATCTACACCGCCCGCTTCTCGGCCGGCGCCGCCCAGGCCGGCGAGCCCCTGCTGCTCGACAGCATCGCCGCCGTGGTCATCGGCGGGGCGTCCCTGTTCGGCGGCTCGGGCACCATCATCGGCACGGTCATCGGCGCCCTGATCATCGCCGTGATCCAGTACGGGCTCGTGTTCATCAACGTCGAGCCGTTCTGGCAGTTCGTCGCGGTCGGCATCGTCATCATCGTCTCGGTGCTGATCGACCAGTCGCGCACGCGGCTCACCGGGGAGGCCAAGGATGGCGACTGAGCGGGCCGACGGCCCCATCCTCTCCTGCCGCGGCCTGACCAAGCGCTTCGGCGGCGTCACCGCGCTGAGCGACGTCAGCTTCGATCTGCACCGCGGCGAGGTGCTGGCGCTGGCCGGCGACAACGGGGCCGGCAAGTCGACGCTGATCAAGGCGATCTCGGGCGTGCACGCGCCGGACGAGGGCGAGGTCGTCTACAAGGGCCAGCCCATCGCGCTGGCCAACCCGCGCCACGCCCGCGAGATCGGCATCGAGACGATCTACCAGGACCTGGCGCTGGCCGATAACCTCGACGTCGGCGCCAACGTCTTCCTCGGCCGCGAGCCGATGGTGAAGACGCTGGGCCTCCTGCCGCGGCTCGACCGGCGGCGGATGCGGGCGGCGGCGGCCGAGGTGCTGGAGACGCTGGAGATCGACATCGCCCCGAACAAGCTGGGGCTGCCGGTGCGCTCGCTGTCGGGCGGCCAGCGCCAGGCGGTGGCGATCGGCCGGGCGATCTACTGGAAGGCCGAGCTGCTGATCATGGACGAGCCGACGGCGGCGCTCGGCGTCCCTGAGCAGCGCAAGGTGGTCGAGCTCATCCAGCGCCTCAAGCAGCAGAAGGTCGCCATCATCTTCATCAGCCACAACCTGATCGACATCTTCGCCGTCGCCGACCGGATCCTGGTGCTGCGCCGCGGCCAGAAGGCCGGCGAGCGGCGCCCGGCCGAGACGACGCATGACGAGATCGTCAAGCTGATGGTGGGGGCTGAGGCGGGCGGCCGGCCGGGCGACGCGTGCGCCGGCCTCGTCTACGTCCTGCTGGTCCTGGCCGCCGGCTGGATGCTGGGAGGCTGCGCGATCTCGTGCCCTGGTCAGCCGGCATCGGCCGCACCCTCGCGGTGCTGGCCGACAGCGCCGTTGCTGATCCAGCCATGGTCTTCCAGTGTCGCGCTGGACCGCCCGCCGCCTCGCAGCCGGCGAGGCTCGGGGCACGCGCCGGGATAGCTCGTGGCGCTGGCGCTGCTGCTGGCAGCCGAGCTCGTGGGCGGCTGGCTGGATGCGCGGGGAGGGCGTGGCGGCGTGGGCGGGGCTGGCGACGCCGGCAGGGGCGATCGGGCGGCGCTGGTGGTGTTGTGTGGGGCGATGCCGGTGGTGGGTGGGGCGGGGGGAGGGCGAGGTGGTGGGGGTGCGCGGGATTGAGGGCGGAGGCCAGCGGCCTCTCGTCGCTCTCGGGTGTGCCGGCAACTGCCCGGGCTGGGCACCGTCCCCAAACTCCGCGGAACGGTAGCTGGATGGAAGTGCCCCCCTGATCCGAGACACGGTATGGGCGACAGTCCTCGTTACCGCAGGGCAAGGATCATTAGCCCCTCAAAGCTTCGTCGGCGCCAGGCGACTGTCTCGGCAACGACCGCCGCTTTGGCGCTAATAGCTAAGAGTCGCTACCATTGCATGCGGCGAAAGACCCTCTTCGATAGTAGGTTTCGCCAGACTAAAATCTTGCGTCCCGACCAGCGAAGAGACAGAAATCGACATCGAAGTTAACGCATTCGGAGGCGGCGTTTACGTTGCAGATGCGCTGGTTGCTTATTGTAACATTCGAGTGGTATGCCCATACGCAGGTAAGAAATACGGTGATGGTCGCGCTGGCGGCACTGCCGGGTGGTGCGCCGAGAAACTTTGGTTTTGCGCCTGATCCGGCTGTTGCTAGGAAAAGTTCGGCCAATCAAAGTACCGCGTACTGGAGTATGATTGCCGGCGCGGTGCTCATAATCGGAGACACTGCCCCAGTTTGCAGGTACAGGCCACTGAAGCCGCTAACTGCGGCATAGCGACTGCCTGTGAGCGGGATGCGTCGCGCTAAGGCCGTCCTGCGCAAAACTCTGCCTAGGCGAACGGCTCGGCACGCGAAGTCCTCGGGAGTGCTTTCTGTGGCGCTGGGCAAGCTGCCGCCGGCTGGCTCGGCGCTGCCATTGAGCTGATGCCGTACGAGCCAGATGAAATTAGCGTTCTCAGGCGCCTGCCCGGCCCTCCTCGACTTCGTCAAGGTAGCATGCCGGTTGAGAGTGTCGCGACGAGCGCGAGATCGGTCTCTCGTCTAGGCGTTGCGATTTTGACGGGCCGATCTCAGAAGCGATCTTCCAGGACTGGCGATACAGTCGTCGGTTCAATGGCCAATGGGCCGCTCGTAAAACAGCGCTAATGCTGCCACACGAGGAATGTCTACCAAGAACAGGCAGTCCTCAACGGGGCAATCGCAGCGTCGGAGGCTTAGCCTAAATATGTACCGCCTTTTTTCGTCTCCTGATTCCAGGTAGAGCATCCGATGCGGCAATCGCTTGTGAGGCATTGCTGAATGCCAGGAAGAAAAGCGCTGTGCCGCTGTTCCAGATCTTCGCCTCTTTTGTCAGCGCCTTGCTCCAGAAAGCTGAATCTGCTCCAATGAATGTTCTGCTCGTAGAGATTCCTTTTTTGAGTATGAATCACATTGGATTTGTCTAACTGAAGCATTACTGCAAAGGCGTGTCGGCAATCGGGTCGCTGCTGATGAATCTTCCTATCTGATGAAACCATAAGCCAGAACTTCAATGAAGTTGCCTTGAGCAGTTATTCGCCGATATAAGCCCGCCGTTTTCTCAAGAGTGCTGCAAATGTGATGATCGTCATCGATGAAACCTAAAAGTCCCTAGAGAAAGTAATTCTCTGTATCGCTTCATAGCGATCTTTCCTAGGAGCTCAAGTTAGCGGTCTTTGGCGTATGATGCAGAGCGGGTGAAAGCGTGGCGAATCTTCGGTAAGCCTTACAATCTCGGAGTAATTTAATTGTGCTCACTTAAGCGTGATTTCATGAGATCGCTTTTGCATCTGCGCGTTGAAAAAAGTCTTCAATAATGCCGATTCGCCTACTTTTAGGCGTGACGGTAACTCTTGACGTTCAAAGGGATTGATCTTTTAATGCCTCTGCAGAGTTAATTTGGCGCACGCATAAGATCGATAAGTAGAGGCATACAAGCGAGATCTTCTCAGTTCACATGGTAATCGATGCATAAATTTTGGCAGGTCGAACGGTGATCTAGAAAGCAATAGTTGGCTTGATGCTCTAACCTTTCGACGCCGGTGACACCGCAGCGAGATTCGGTTAGCATGCTGCCCAAGCGGGCTTCGGTGGTACTGGATTGTCCGTCGCGGGCGACGCGTTGCAACGGCGGATCGAGCGACGCCTACGGCGATTCGTGGTCGCAAGGGGGTGGAACGGCCCGCTGTTAATCCCAGTGCGCCGACCTGCAATCCGTGGATTTCAGAGTGGCGCAGCCGCTGGCCGAGAACGGCAGGTCCGCCGGATCCCATGCTCGACGAGCCACCGCCGCCCACGCTGCAGGCGGTTCCGCGCCAGGGCTACAGCATCTGTACCCGAGGCGACCGGGGCGGGGCTCGCCGGGCTCGATGGTGGCGGAGCGGGACGGCGAGCTCACCTTGGTCGAGGTCAAGCGATGCCCAGACGGGAGGCCACCGCACCCCTACAACGCAAGTCGGTGTGAGCCGCTCGGCGCTGATGAACGAGGCTGCACGAGACGAGCTCGTTTCTCCGTGGACGGGGTGAGCCCGGTCGCGGTACCTTGAGGAGCTTCGTAGGCCGGGCCGCCGACCTGCGCCCGTAGTTGCCGCATCATAGCCACGCAAGGCTTTGCGGCAGATTGGCCGTTTCCAGCCGTGGCAGCGTCCCTACTAATTGTATCGATGCAGGTCTGCAACCACGTCCCCGCCACCGGAGCCCCATGCTCGACGAAGCCACCGCCATCGCCCGGGCTGCCGAGCGGTTTCGCGCCATGGGCACACGATCCGCGCCTGTGCGACCGGGGCCGGCCTGGCCGGGTTCGACGTGGTGGCGGAGCGCGACGGCGAGCTCGCGGTCGAGGTCCTCAAGGCGATGCCTGGCCGCAACCTGCACCCCTACAACCGCAAGTCGGTGGTCGAGCGCGCCTGCGGCGGTGGACCGCGCTGGCGGCGTGGAGCGAGCCGGAGCTGCAGGGCTGGACGTCAAGGACTTCGGCCGGGGCGACGGCCTTGCCGTCTACATCACGGAGATACCGGACGGCGAACGCTTCGATGTCATGCTGCTCGCCCGGGGCATCGACGGCGACGGCGACGGCAGCTTCGACGACACGGTCTTCCTGGCCTTCCTCGAACAGGCCGGCGCCAACATCTTCTTCAAGGCGGTGCTGCTGCAGGACCTCGCCGAACCCCCGTTCGGCTAGCGGCGCAGAACAGGCGAATATCCTGGGCGTTCATCCATACCTGGGGTTGGCCTGAGCGTGCCAACGCTGTAGCATCGGCGGTCATGGCACGGCCGTCCTGCCCGTCGGCGGCGACGGCCGGCGGGGGAGGAACGCATGGCCTTGCGCATCGGCAGCGGGCGCGACGACGAGCTCGACGGCTCGCGGCGCGCCGATCTGGTCCTCGGCTTCGCCGGTGACGACAGCGTCACCGCGGGCGACGGCAACGACATCGTGTTCGGCGGGCGCGGCAGCGACCGGCTGGCCGGCGAGGGCGGCAACGACCGCCTGGCCGGCGATGCCGGCGACGACGCGCTGCTCGGCGGCGACGGCGACGACCGCCTGCGCGGCGGCGCCGGCAACGACCTGCTCAACGGCGAGAACGGCGGCAACACGCTGTGGGGCGGCGCCGGCAACGACAGCTTCGTCTTCGACACCAGCGCCGACTTCCGGCCCGCCGCGAGCCTGACCGAGATCCTGGTGACCAACCCGACGACGGAGGATCCGGCGGTGATGACCGCCAGGCTCGACGCCCTGCTGGCCGGCGCGCCGGTCGACGTCGTCAAGGACTTCGCGTTCGGCGACAGCTACCTCACCATCGTCCCGGTCGGCCCCGATGCGGACGGGACCAGCGCCCAGCTGTTCTACTTCGACGTGGATGGCGACGGCGACGGCAGCCTCGACGACCTCGTCTATCTGGGCCTGCGCGAGGACTTCGGCGTCATGACCTTCTTCCGGGCGGTGGTGATCGAGAACTATTCGACGGTGGCGGTGCCGGAATGAGCCGCCGGCCGGCGGCGCCGGCGGGCGATCCCCGCGCCGTCAGGGGCCGTCGCCGGCGTCGGCGGGACGCAGCCGCGGTACCCGGCGCAGGCGCAGCGCCGCGTTCCGCCCGGCGCGCAGCAGCGGGTAGAGCAGCGCGGCGAGGCGGCTCGAGCGGAAGATCGCGGCGTTGAGACGGTTGAACGGCCCCGACGGCGAGGCCAGCAGGGCGATGGCGTGGATGCAGTCGGCGCCGTGGTAGAGGCGGCCGCCGACCTTCAGCACCATGCCCTCGTCGAGGTCGAGGCCGGCCGCCTCGACCTCGCGCACCAGCGGCCCGCCGGCGCGGGCGTCGACGAGGCGGACTTCGCCGACGCTCTGCCGCAGCCGGACCAGCGCGGCGTAGCGCCGGCAGAACGGGCACTCGCCGTCATAGACGAGCCAGGCCCCGTCGCCGGCTGCGGCCGCGTCGCTCACGGGCTCGCCGCGAGGCGCGGCCGGGCGAGGCGTGCCGCCAGCCAGTCCCGCGCCTCGGTCCACGGCACGAACACCGAATAGAGCGCGATCCATTGCCAGAAGGCCGGCTTCATCAGGATGTAGATGCTGGTGTGCATGGCGATCCCGAGGGGCACGTAGAGCCAGCGGCTGCGCGGCCACAGCATGGTCACCACGAAGGTCGCCTGGAAGAGCACGACGACGACCTGCACCGCGAACACGATCTCGTGGAACTGCGACAGCCAGACGCCGAGCGGGCGGTCCTTCTGCAGCCCGTCGACCGCCAGATAGTACTGCAGGGTGTAGCCGTTCACCCAGTCGAAGCCGCCGTGGAAGAACTTGCCGATGACGGCCGACATGTACATCAGCACGAACCACCAGCCGATCAGCTTGATCGGCCACCCGGCGAACTCGCTGCGCTCCGGCGCCGGCCGCCAGCCGAGGCGGCGGCGCAGCCAGGCGTCGACCGACAAAGCGTGGCCGGACGGGCTGATCGCCAGCGCACCCAGCGCGATCGCCATGATCGCCTCGCGGTGGTGGTAGTCGCCGAACGAGTAGAGGAACGACTGCACGTAGACGACGGCGGCGACGAGCACCGCGAGGCTGAGGTTGGTGGCGAGGCCGACCAGGGCGGCGATGCCGGCCACCAGCGCCACGGTATGCGCCGACTGGACCAGCGCCAGCGGCGGCCGGCCGTCGATGCCGAGCAGCAGGTTGAGGAGGCGCTGGATCAGCACCGGGTCCCAGTAGGCCTGGTCGAAGCCCTCGAAGCGGTCGAGGCTGGTGCCGGCCAGGGTGCCGGGGAGGAGGGCGACCTGCACCGCCACGGCGATGACGCGGACGACGGCGAGGTCGAGGCAGGGGGCGGGCGCAAACCAGTACGCCTGCCAGCGGTTCACCGGACCGCTCCCGTGGCGCAGTCGACGGCGACCTCGCCGAAGACGACGGGATCGAGGCCGTAGACCGGCCCGTGCCGGCCGATGGCGACGCCGTTGTCCTCGAGGCGGATCGCGACGAGGCGGTCCTGCGTGCGGCCGCAATAGAGCCCGATCAGCGGCTTCAGGTCGGCATGGTTGCCGTTCATGATCGGGTAGACGACGCGGTTGAGGAAGACCGGATAGGGTGCCCCGAAGTTGTAGCGGTCGATGCGCAGGGCCTCGCCATCCCCGGTCACCGCGAAGGCCGACAGCTCCAGCGCCAGCCGGTCGCCCTCGTGATGCGGCGGGGCGTAGAGGAAGTAGGGCACGATCGGCCAGCCCCAGCGGCCGGTGCCGATGATGCCCGAGACGAACTGGGCGCCGAGCAGGATGGCGACGATGCAAGTAACCGCCGCCCTAGCCTTGTCGCCGAGTGCCTCGCGGACGGCGCCTGCGCGCTGCGGTTGAAGATCTCCGTCGCCAAGAACAGCCGCGCCGTGATGCCGAACAGTAGCCATGGTCGCACCTCGCTTCTTGCATCGGTGACGCCAAGCGACCTCTTCCCTTTGCAACTTCACGTTGCTTGCGGGATTGACTTTTCACCACATCCATTATTTTACCTTGACGCACGGATGGCGGTCAAGTCACCGCCGCCGCGCGTGCGGCCGGCGCCGGCCCCGCCAGCGGGGCGGCCTCGAACGGCGTGCGGAACCGGGGCGGAGCGCTCAGCGCGTCCAGATCGTCGCGTCGACGCCGTGGCCGATCTCGGGGTGCTCGGCGATGCGGAAGATCGGCTCGCGGCCGGCCTTGCGCTGGCCGAAATAGTCGCGGGTCAGCCGGGCCACGGTCCCCGACAGCAGGACGATGGCCACCAGGTTGATGGTCGCCATCAGCCCCATCGAGGCGTCGGCGGCGTCGAACACGGTGGCGACGGTCTGCCAGGCCCCCCAGACGACCATCAGCAGGCACAGCACGCGCAGCACGACGATGCCGGCGAGATGGCCGTGGCCGATATAGGTCACCGCGTTCTCGGCATAGGCGTAGTTGCCGATGATCGAGGTGAAGGCGAAGAAGAAGATGGCGATGGCGACGAAGTAGCGGCCGGCCTCGCCGAGATGCTCGGCGAGGGCCGCCTGGGTCAGCTGCGTGCCGGTCAGGCCGCTGCCGGGGACCAGGGCGCCGGACAGCAGGATCATCACCGCGGTGGCGGTGCAGACGAGGATGGTGTCGATGAACACGCCCAGCGCCTGGACCAGGCCCTGCGACGACGGGTGGTGCGGGTCGGGCGTGGCGCAGGCGGCGATGTTGGGGGCCGAGCCCATCCCGGCCTCGTTCGAGAACAGGCCGCGCTTGACGCCGTTGAGCATCGCCCCGGCGATGCCGCCGGCGGCCTCGCCGAAGCCGAAGGCGCCGCCGACGATCGACGCCAGCACGCCCGGCACCTCGGTGATGTTGGTGACCAGCACCCACAGCGCCACCAGCAGGTAGGCGCCGGCCATGAACGGCACGACGACCTCGGCGGTGCGCGCGATCGACTTCAGCCCGCCGAAGATGACCACCCCGGCGAGGATGGCGAGGACGATGCCGACGGCGGGCTTGGGCAGGCCGAAGGCGCCCTGCATGGCGTCGGCGATCGAGTTGGCCTGGACGGCGTTGAAGACGAGGCCGAACGACAGGATCAGGCAGACCGAGAACACCATGCCGGCCCAGGGCGCCTTCAGGCCCCTGGCGATGTAGTAGGCCGGGCCGCCGCGGTACTGGCCGGCGTCGTCGCGGACCTTGTAGAGCTGGGCCAGCGTGCTCTCGGCATAGGCCGTGCACATGCCGACCAGGGCCACCATCCACATCCAGAAGATCGCCCCGGGCCCGCCGAGGTAGAGCGCCACCGCGACGCCGGCGATGTTGCCGGTGCCGACCCGCGAGGCGAGGCTGACGGTCAGCGCCTGGAACGGCGAGATGCCCGACCTGTCGCCCGAGCGCGCGCCGGTGATGACCCGGAACATCTCGCCGAAATGGACGATCTGCGGGAAGCCGAGGCGGATCGAGAAGTAGAGGCCCACGGCCAGCAGGCCGTAGATCAGGACGTAGCCCCAGAAGATCGTGTTGAGGAAGCCGATCACCGCGTCCATGGAGCGCACCCTCCGCGACGTTCCTGCCGGCACCGAGGCTGTGGCGGGTCGTGGCCGCGGTCAACCGCCGATTGCAGCCGGGGCGCTGGCCCGCGGATGCCGGGATCGCCGCGGCGGATCGTTGTTGCGGGGCGACCCGGGGAGGGCGGGGGAGGATGGCCCCGATTCTCGGCAGCGGTGGCGCCGGCGAAAGCACGCTGCGGGGCGGTGACGGCCGGGACCGGTTCGTCTTCGACGCCGGCGACCGGCTCTCCTTCCAGGCGCCCGTGACGCCGGGCGATGGCCGCCTCGCCACCTTCATCAGCCGCGAGGGCGTCGACGGCGACGCCGACGGCAGCCTCGACGACACGGTCGAGCTCGCCTTCCACGAGGACAACGGGGTCAACGTCTTCTTCAAGGCGGTGGTGCTGCAGGACGTCGTGCTGGAGCTCCTCCGAGCGCAGCGCGCCGGCGGCCGGGCAGCCGGACGGTCCGGCGGCGCTTGATTTCCGATATATCGCGACTTATATCGGAACTCATGAGACATCACCGATCCGGCTGGCATGACCGCCGGTTCGCCCGACCCGAGGACCCGGCGGAGCGCCGTCCCGGAGGGCAGCACGGACCCCATCGCCGCGGCCGCCACGGCGGTGGCCGGCACGGCACCAGGGCCTTCGACTATGGCGAGCTGCGCCTGCTGGCGCTGGCGCTGATCGCGCGCGCCCCGCGGCACGGCTACGAGCTGATGAAGGCGATCGGCGAGCAGACCGGCGGCAGCTACAGCCCGAGCCCCGGCGTCATCTACCCGACGCTGGCCTGGCTCGAGGACATGGGCTTTGCCGCGGCCGAGGCGGCCGAAGCCGGCGGGCGCAAGGCCTACCGGATCACGGCGGCCGGCGAGGCCTTCCTCGCCGACAACAGGGCGGACGCCGAGGCGCTGCTGGCCAGGGGTGCCCCGGCCGGCGGACCGCCCGAGGGCGTGCCGGCGCCGATCCTGCGCGGCATGGAGAACCTCAAGCTCGCCCTGCGTTTGCGCCTGCGGCGCGGCGCGCTCGAGCCGCAGGCCGTGGACAGCATCGCCGCCGCCCTCGACGCGGCGGCCCGCAGCGTGGAGCGCAGCTGATGCCGGATCCGACGCCGTCCGCCGTCGCCGAGGTCGCGACCGCGCACGCCGCCCGCTACCTCGCCCAGCTCTGCAAGCATTTCGCCCACAAGGTCCCGGCCGAATTCGCCGACGGCCGGGGGCGGATCGCGTTCCCGATCGGCACCTGCGAGCTCACCGCCGGCCCGGAGCGGCTGACGCTCTCGGTCGCCGCCGCCGACGCCGACCAGCTGGCCCGGCTTCAGGAGGTCGTCGCCCGCCATCTCGAGCGCTTCGCCTTCCGCGAGCCGCTGGCGATCGCCTGGCGCTGAGGCCACCCCTCGTCAGCGCTGCGATGCCGTGCCAGCCTTGGGCCATGAGGCGTCTGGCGTGGACCCTGGGCATCACCCTTGCGCTTGGCGGCGGTGCCGCGGCCGCCGGCGGGCCGGTGCCGCCTTGCGCCGGCGCGCCGGAGCCGGCGCCGGTGGCGGACGCCGGCGGGCCGGTGGCGGTGCTGTGGCATCGCGACGAGTTGCCCACAAACTGGCAGCTGGCCGCCTGTGGCGGGCTGGCCGTCGGACCGGGTGCGGTCCTCGTGGGCGTGGCGGCGCGCCTGCCGGAAGGAGCCCGGCTGGAGGTGCTGCTGGACCGGCTGGCGGCCATCTCGACGCACACCGGCATCGTCTACGACGACCCCGAGACCGGGACTTCGCGGCCGCTGCTGACGGCGGCGACGGCGCTCGACGGCCCGGACCCGGCTGCTCGCCGCCCCGACTTCAAGGCCGAGGAGATCGTGACCGGTGCCGTGCTGCACATGCTGGTCGACGACACCCAGGCCGGCGAGGTCGTCTATCGCATCGACGTGCGGGCGGCCGGTCCCGACGCCATCGACCTGCGCGTCGCCAACGAGTCGACGGTGCGCTGGATGGGCATGGCGGTGGTACGGCCGGGCCAGCTGGCGAGCCTGTTCAGCGTCACCCGCGATGACACCGGACGGCTCGTCTACTACAGCCTGACGGCCAGCGAGCTCGCCGGCTGGGCCGCTGCCTCGGTCGCCGATGCCACCCTGCTCGCCCGGGCTCTGGGCTGGTTCCGCTTCCTCACCGCCGACTGAGGCGGCGCTGCGGCCTCACCAGTCGAGGTAGACGCCGACGTCGCCCAGCATGCCGTCGGGGAAGCTGATGATCTGGCAGCGAATCCGGAAGCCCTTGGGCTCGAGCTCGCGCCTGTAGGCGTCGTAGAACTGGCGGGCGACACCGGTCAGCGTGGCCGGCCAGGACGGATCGCCCGAGTTGATCGCGCGGCCCTTGTCGGCGAGCCAGGCGCTCGGGAACGTCCCCACCAGCAGCTCGCCCTGACCGGCGGCGGCGGCCTTCTCGATCCGCGCCATCAGTCCTGGCATCCGGTCGGTGATGTCGAGGCGCTCGTGCAGGAACATCTCGCGCTTGTGCTGCTCCTCCTCCTGGAGCTGCCGCTGCCGGGCAAGCGCCTCCGCCGCGCGATCGGCCTCGATGGCCGCCATCTTCCGGCGCAACTCGGCCACGGAGATGACGGTCGCTGTCGGTTCGCTCATCGTTACCCGTTCCCACGACTATACCCTACCCCACCATGAGAATGGGCCCGCGCCGCTGGCGGCGCAACGGTCACGGTGACGCCGGGACCGCGTTACCGCGTCGCAAGCCCAATCCCGGTTGAGCGGCCCCGGCACTGGTCTCCGGGGTCATGTGCTCTGCTACTGTTGATCCAGATCATTGACCCGAGCGGCGATGGCGGCGAGCATGCTCCGGTCGACGCTGTCATGTCGCTTTGCGGGCTAGCGACCGGCGCGGCTGAGCCGACCCGGTCACCGGAGCGTCACGAGATGAGAAAACACCAGGGTAAGGTATAAATCGGGATGGATACCGCCGACGAGCCGCTGGCGGCCGACGCCGACAACGGCAGCAAGCCGATGAAGCGCAAGGCGTTCGACAGGGAGCTGCGCCGGCTGCAGGTCGAGCTGACCCGGCTGCAGGCCTGGGTGGTGGCCACCGGGGCCCGCGTCATCGTCGTCTTCGAGGGTCGCGACACGGCCGGCAAGGGCGGGGTGATCAAGCGGATCACCGAGCGCTGCAGCCCGCGCGTGTTCCGCCACGTGGCCCTGCCGGCGCCGTCCGACCGCGAGAAGAGCCAGGTCTACATCCAGCGCTACGTCGCCCAGTTCCCGGCCGCCGGCGAGGTCATCCTGTTCGACCGCTCCTGGTACAACCGGGCCGGCGTCGAGCACGTCATGGGCTTCTGCTCCAAGTCACAGTACCGGCGCTTCCTCGAGCTGGCCCCGGCTGTCGAACGCGAGATGATCGTCAAGAACGGGATCATCCTGCTCAAGTATTTCCTCGACGTCAGCCAGGACGAGCAGCGCCGGCGCTTCGAGGCGCGGATCGAGGACCCGATGAAGCACTGGAAGCTCAGCCCGATGGACGTCGAATCGGTGCGCCGCTGGTGGGACTATACCGAGGCCTACCAGCGGATGATCGCGACGACGAGCACGCCGGATGCGCCCTGGTATGTGGTGCCGGCCGATGACAAGCGGCAGGCGCGGCTGAACCTGATCAATCACATGCTCGACCACATCCCCTACCGGAAGGTCGCTCCCGACCTGCCGAAGATTCCCAAGAGCCAGCCGAGGCCCAAGGGTGTGCGGGCCGAGCTTGGCGCCGGCGAGATCGTCGCCAACCGGTACTAGCAGCAACGCGGGACACGCAGGGCAGACGACCATGGCAACGGCAAGCATCGCGCCGACCGGCCGACAGGCAAGGCGACACCACCGGCAGAGCCCGCGCAACGGCGCCGAGACGAGCCCGCCTGCTGCGGCGAAGGGCGGCAAGCCGCATGTCCCGGCGGAGGCGCTGAAGGCCGCGGGCCAGGCGCTGCGCGAGCGGCTGCCGCGCCAGGAGCAGGCGAAGTTCCGGCGCGACAAGGCGGCGGTGGACCCGCTGGCGATCCTGCGCGCCGCCGACAAGGGCCGGCTCGAGAACCTGCTGCCGATCCGCTATGGCCGGATGCTGCAGTCACCGTTCACCTTCTACCGTGGCTCGGCGGCGGTGATGGCGGCCGACCTGGCGCAGACGCCGAGCACGGGCCTGCGGGTCCAGGCCTGTGGTGACTGCCACCTGCTGAACTTCGGCGGCTTCGCCACGCCCGAGCGCAACATCCTGTTCGACATCAACGACTTCGACGAGACCTCGCCGGCCCCCTGGGAGTGGGACGTCAAGCGGCTCGTCGCCTCGTTCGTGCTGGCGGCGCGCAGCCAGGGAATCCCGGACGCGCGCGGCCGCGCCGCCGCCGTCGCCTGTGCGCGCAGCTACCGCGAGCGCCTGCGCGACTATGCCGAGATGAGCCCGCTCGATGTCTGGTACGCCCGCATCAACGACGAGGATCTGGTGGAGCTGGCCGGCAGCCAGAAGACCAAGGCGCGCATCCGCGAGCGGGTGGCGGCGGCGACGTCCAGGGATTCCTCGGAATCGGTGTTCCCGCAGCTGGCGGGCATGGTTGGCGGCAAGATCCAGATCCGCGATCAGCCGCCACTGATCTATCATCCGGCCGAGATCGCCGCCGACGAGTTCCAGGCGCGGATCGAGGACTCGCTGCAGACCTACCGGGCGACGCTGTCCGACGACCGCCGCGACCTGCTCGACCAGTACCGGCTGGTCGACGGGGCGGTGAAGGTGGTGGGCATCGGCAGCGTCGGCACCCTGTGCCTCGTCATCCTGCTGATGTCGGCCGCCAACGACCCGCTGTTCCTGCAGTGGAAGGAGGCGCGGACCTCGGTGCTCGAGCCGTTCGCCGGCGCCAGCGCCTACGCCCATCACGGCCAGCGCGTGGTGATGGGCCAGCGGCTGATGCAGCCGGCCTCCGACGTCTTTCTCGGCTGGGCGACGACCCAGGCGGGCCGGCCCGGCTACGTCCGGCAACTGCGCGATGCCAAGATCAAGCCGCTGGTCGAGGCCATGGATGCCGAGCTGCTGGAGCAGTACGCGCTGGCCTGCGGCTGGGTCCTCGCCCGGGCCCACGCCAAAGCCGGCAGCAACGAGCTGAGCATCGCCGGCTATCTCGGCAGCAAGGACCGCTTCGACGAGGCGATGGGTGACTTCGCCCTGGCCTACGCCGACCAGGCCGAGCGCGACCACGCCGCGCTCAAGGCCGCGGTGCGGGCCGGGAAGATCAAGGTGATGCTCGAGGAATAGCGGCGATGGGTGGACGGCGATGGCCCGTCGGCCGCTGCCTCGTGGCGGCCGTCGCCGCTGCGGTCCTCGCCGGCTGCAGCTCGATCGGGCCGGCCTCGGTGCCACGCGACCGGGTCGACTACGTCAACGCCCTGTCGGATTCGTGGAAGGACCAGATCCTTCTCAACATCGTCCGGCTGCGCTACGGCGACACGCCGACCTTCCTCGACGTCTCCTCGGTGATCAGCGCCTATACGCTGCAGGGTGCCGCACAGGCGGCCGGTGCGGTCAACCTTGGGGTGCCGCGCGATACGGCCATCACCCCGAACGCCTCGGCGATGCTCGGGGCGACCGCCGGCTACAACGACCGGCCGACGATCTCCTACACGCCCCTGACCGGGCGCAAGTTCGCCCAGAGCCTGCTGCAGCCGATCCCGCCGGGGGCGATCTTCGCGCTGATCTCGGCGGGCTATCCGGTCGACGTCGTGGTCCCGGTGACGGTCCGGGCGCTGAACGGGGTCTACAACCACGCCACACAGGGCGGCATCCGCCGCTCCGCCGATCCGGCCTTCCGCGAGCTCGTCGACGCCTGGCGGCGCATCCAGCAGTCGCGCTCGTTCAGCATGCGGATCGAGCGGCGCGGCGACGAGCAGGTGTCGATCGGCGTGTTCGCGGCCGACCTCGAGCCGGCCGTCCGCAAGGACATCGACTTCGTCGCCCGGACCCTCAAACTCCAGGCGCAAGACGGCGAAATCCAGCTGGTCTACGGCGCCCTGCCGCGCCGCCCCGACGAGCTGGCCGTGCTGTCGCGCTCGATGCTCGAGGTGCTCAACGAGCTGGCGACCGACATCGAGGTGCCGCAAGCCCATGTGGCCGCCGGGCGCACCTATGCCACGGCCGCCCTGCCAGCCGACGCCGACGCCTACGACCTGCCGCAGGTTCGCATCCGCACCGGCGCCACGGCGCCGCCCGACGCCTTCGCCGCGGTGCCCTACCGCGGCAGCTGGTACTGGATCGACGACGGCGACCTGCGCTCGAAGCGTTCGCTGACCTTCCTCCTGCTGTTCTTCTCGCTGGCCGAGACCGGAGCGGTGCCGGAAGCGCCGGTGCTCACCATCCCGGTGCAGTAGGAGCTTCAGAGGCGAGGGCGGTGCGAGGCGGCCGGATCGGGCCGGCCTCGCGCCGCCGCCCTGGCGCTGCTGCTACTTGCTGGTCAGCTCGGTGATCTTCTGGCCGGCGACGGTGACGCCGGCCATCAGGCCCTGCTGGCCGAACACCCAGACCACCACCGGCTTCTGCAGCGTCGAGGTCGAGATCGAGCCGGAGGTGCCCATGCTGGCCAGCGCGAAGTCGAGGCCGGCGCCGACCTCGAAGCCCTTGGTCGACTTGAACGTCTGCAGCGCCTCGGGTGTCGTGAACATGTAGATCTGCGAGAAGCTCTGGGCGCCGATCTGCAGGCCCCAGGAGCCGCCGGCGATGTTGTAGAAGCCGGTCGCCTTGCCGCCCTCGAACAGCACGCCCTGGCCGTACTGCGCGCCGAAGATCAGGCCGCCCTGGACGACGCTCGGGAAGACCAGCACGCCGGCCGAGTTGGCGGCGAGGTCGCGGGCCGCGGGCACGCTGCGGTAGAGGTCCTCGCGGGCGGCCTGCGCCCGGGCCTCGAGGTCGGCGCGCTCCGACTCGGTGGTGCTGCACGCGCTGAGCGCCGTACCGGCGAGCAGGGCGAGGCCGCCGAGGAGGCTGCGACGGGCAATCGACATCGGACGTTCCTTCCATCGGGCGGAGGTTGGCAATCGGCGCCGCCCGCGCCGGCAATCCAAGAGTGCCGGCTGCCATGCCCCAGCCGCCGGCGGAGGTCAACCGGACCGGGAGACGCGGCCACGCCGACGCCCAAGCCGCATTGACAGGCCGATTCGGCGGCGGCCAACCTCCCGCATCGTCCGAGGGAGGCAAGGCACCCTGCCGGCAAGCACCATCCGCAACCCGGGCCGCGGCCAGGCGCTGGCGCGCCTGCTCCTCGTCCTGCTGCTGGCGCTGCTGCCCACCGCCTGTGCCACCCTGCCGGACCAGCTGCCGCCGGCCCGGCTCGGGGTCGCCCAGCCGCCGGCGGCGGACGGGCCGCTGGCCGACGCCGAGCGCGCGGTCTACGCCCGGCTGGGGGCGACCAAGTCGGGCTTCCACCTGCTCGACACCAACGGCGAGGGGCTGCGCTGGCGGCTCGCCCTGATCGATTCGGCGCAGCACTCGCTCGACCTGCAGTACTACATCTGGTGGAACGACGAGAGCGGCATGCTCCTGATGCAGCATGTCGTCGCCGCCGCCGACCGCGGCGTGAAGGTGCGGCTGATCCTCGACGATCTGACGACCATCCTCGAGGACGAGGAGCACCCGAAGCTGCGCGACGCCAGCTTCGCGCTGGTGAACTCCAATCCCAACATCGACATCCGGCTGTTCAACGCCTGGCATCACCGCGGCATGGCCGGCCGGGCGGTGGAGATGCTCGAGCAGATGGAGCGGCTCAACCACCGCATGCACAACAAGCTGCTGGTCGCCGACAACCGGGCGGCCATCATCGGCGGCCGCAACCTCGGCAACGAGTATTTCGGCCTGTCGGAGAGGTTCAACTTCCTCGACCTCGACGTCCTGACCATCGGCCCGGCGGCGCGCCAGGCCTCGGCGGTGTTCGACATGTTCTGGAACAGCGACTGGGTGGTGCGCGAGCAGGACCTCGGCATCGCGGTGACGCCCGAGGCGCTGGCCAGCCTCGAGGCCGACGTCCGCCGGGTTCTGCTGCAGTCCCCCGACATCGCCGCCCTGCCGGTCGACCCGGTGGCGTGGGACGGCGAGCTCGCCGCGATGGTGGCGGCGATGCAGGGTGGTGCCAGCATCGTCCACAGCGATGCGCCCGACCCGGGCGAGCTGACCCACCACATGCCGCGCGCGATCCGCGAGATGATCGGCAGCGCCACCAGCGAGGTGCTGATCGTCAACGCCTACATCATCCCCGACCAGACCTTCGTCGACCAGCTGGCGGGGATGACCGCGCGCGGCGTGCGGGTGCGGATGCTGACCAACTCGCTGGCGTCGCACGACGTGCCGGCGGTCAACAGCCACTACAAGCAGTGGCGCGGGCCGCTGGTCGACGCCGGCGTCGAGCTGCACGAGGTCCGCCACGACGCCGCGGTGCAGCACGAGCTCGCCGACACGCCGCCGGTGGCGGCCGGCTTCATGGGCCTGCACATCAAGGCGATCGTCGTCGACCGGACACGGGTGTTCATCGGCTCGATGAACCTCGACCCGCGCTCGCAGACGCTCAACAGCGAGATGGGGATCATCGTCTACAGCCCGCAGCTGGCGGCGATCGTCGCCGAGCGGTTCGCGACCTACATGGCGCCGGAGAACGCCTGGCAGGTCAGCCGTGGCGCCGACGGCGGGCTGCGCTGGACGGCCGGTGACGAGGTCCTGACCCGGCAGCCGGCGCGCGGCGCCTGGCAGCGGGTGCAGGACCTGATGTTCATGGCGTTCCCGGAGAAGCTGTACTGACCGCCGCGGCGTCGGCGGCGAGCGAGGCGGCGACGACGGCGACGGCACCCTCGACCAGCGCCGTGCGCGGCACCCGGTCGCGCACGGCGAGGCGCAGCGGCGGATAGGCGGCGCTGGCGGCCATGGCGATGCCCCAGTGGTCGGCGTTGACGAAGCCGAGCAGGCGGCTGCCGGGGACGATCTGGTCGTACCAGATCAGGCGGCCGTCGTTGCGCGGCTCGACCGCGGCGAGGCGGCCGTAGAGCAGCTTGAGGCCGGGCGAGATCTGCCCGGCCCGCGGCGTGGCGACGATCGAGAACACCGGGACGCGGATGTCGGCATGGTGCTGGCGCCACCACGCCATGCGCACGTCGCGGCGCAGGTCCTCGATCTCGTCGCCGGTGCCGGTGGCGCAGCCGGGCAGCGGCAGGCCGGCGATCCACTGGCGGTAGGTGGCGAGGAAGACGTCGGCCAGGGGGCTGCCGTTGGCGGCCCCGGCGATGCCGACGACCGCAGCGACTTGGCGCGACGCCTCGGGATGGCCGGCGACGAACGCCAGCGCGTCGACCAGGCCCTTGGAGTAGCCGAACAGGATGAAGGGCCGCGGATCGGGCGGCAGGGCCGCGAGCAGGGCGGCGATGCGCTGGCCGGCCTCGGCCGCGGTGCCCCGTCCGGCGACCGGGAAATAGGTGACGTCGTAGCCGCGCCCGGCCAGCTGCCGCTCGACGTCGGCGAACGGGCGCATGACCCGGTCGAAGCATTCGGCGAGGAAGCCCGGGACGAAGCCGATGCGGTAGCGCCGTGCCAGGTCGGCCGGCGGCGGCGGCAGCGCCGGGACGCCCTCGCCGGCCAGCTGCAGCACGACCGCGTCGCAGGGCGGGTCGGCCGCCGTCAGCAGCGGGCAGACAGCGGCGCGGTACTCGGCGCGCAGGTCGGCGGTGTTGGTGTCGGCGGTGGTGGCGAGGACCACGGGCGTCGCCGTCGGCGGGTAGAGGTCGGGCCTGGCGCTGCAGGCGGCGAGCGCCAGGCCGAGGGCCAGGGCAGGGAAGGGACGCAGGACGGGCGGGCTCCGGCAGGACCGCGGCCAGCCTAGGCGGCAGCGGAACGGTTGCCCAGCCCGGCCGGTCAGGCGCGCGGCCGCGGCGCCAGGCGCTTGCCGCTGACCTCGGCCCCGGCGTCCTTCGGCAGGCCGGCGAAGACCAGCGCCGAGGCGGTGCCGATGACGGCCACGGCGACGAACGGCAGCAGGAAGGAATCGGCGGCCGGGACGGTCTCGCCGCGCAGCAGCAGCGTGGTCTGCAGCAAGAGGGCGCCGGTGGCGGCGCCGACGCTCAGCGACAGCTGCTGGCCGACGCTGGCGAAGCTGGTGGCACGGCTCATCCGGTCGTCGGCGACGTCGGCATAGCCCATGGTGTTGACGGCGGTGAACTGCAGCGAGCGGAAGAAGCCGCCGACCAGCAGCACGCCCATCACCAGCCACCACGGCGTGGTCGGCCCGAACAGGCCGATGGCGGCGAGGCACAGGCCGCTCAGCAGCGCGTTCCACACCAGCACCGGGCGGAAGCCGAAGCGGCGGATGATCGGGGCGGCGGTGAGCTTCATGGTCAGCGCCCCCGCGGTCGCGGCGAAGGTCAGCAGGCCCGAGTGGAACGCGGTGAAGCCGAAGCCCAGCTGCAGCATCAGCGGCAGCAGGATCGGGATCGAGCCGATGCCGATGCGGAACAGGAAGCCGCCGAGCACGGCGGCGCGGAAGGTGGCGATGCGCAGCAGCGACAGGTCGAGCACCGGCGCCGGGGTGCGGCGGGCCCAGGCGACGTAGCCGCCGAGCAGGACGAGGGCGACGGCGGCCAGCCCGAGGATGCCCGAGGGCGGCAGGACGTGGCGGCCGATCGCCTCGAAGGCGGCGACGGCGGCGAGCAGGCCCGCGGCCAGCAGCAGGAAGCCCGGCAGGTCGAAGGCGGCGGTGGCGCGGCCCTGCAGGTTGGGGATGAAGCGCAGCACCAGCAGGATGCCGGCCACGCCGATCGGCACGTTGAGCCAGAAGATCCAGCGCCAGTCGGCGTAGGTCGTGATCAGGCCGCCGAGCGGCGGGCCGACCAGCGGGCCGACCAGCGCCGGGACCGTCATCCACGCCATCGCCCCCACCAGCTCGGTCTTGGCGATCGAGCGCAGCAGGACGAGGCGGCCGACCGGGGTCATCATCGCCCCGCCCAGGCCCTGCAGGACGCGGGCGACGACGAAGCCCGCGAGCGAGCCGGCCAGGCCGCAGGCGATCGAGCCCAGGGTGAAGACGGCGATGCCGCCCATCAGCACGGTGCGCGCGCCGAGGCGGTCGGCCAGCCAGCCGCTGATCGGGATGAACACGGCGAGGCTGAACAGGTAGCTGCTGATGGCGAGGCTGAGGTGCAGCGGGTTCTGGCCGAGGTCGGCGGCGATGGTCGGCAGGGCGGTGGCGATGACCGTCGAGTCGAGGCTCTCCATGAACAGGGCACAGGCCACGATCAGCGGGATCGAGCGGCGGTGGCGGACCGGTGCGGCGGGGGCGGCCAGGTCCATCAGCGGGGGGCGGCCGCGGATCGTTGTCGGGTGTCGGGGCCGGGACTCAAGACGACGCTCGCATTGTGGCGGATCGGAGACCTAAACTGTCGGCAAGGGACGGCGTTGGGAAGGGTCGGATCCGATGGGCAGAGCGTATCTTGCGGCAGGGCTTGCGGTGCTGCTCGCCGGCTGTGCCGCCGGCAACCCGCCGCCGACCTACCTGCCGGACACCACCAACCTCGACGAGCCGGTCCGCGTCGCCGACGGCGTCGGCGACCAGGTGCTGACCGTGGTCGGCACGCCGTTCTACGCGCTGGCCAAGGGCGTCGGCTGCGTCGCCACGGTGCTGGTGGCGACCCCGGTGGCGATCGGCTACGGCCTGTCGACCCGCGACGACCGCGCCCTGGTCCGCGCCGAGCTCAACCGCGGCGTCGGCGCCAACTGCGGCGGGTCGTACGTGATGGCGGGGTACTGAGGAACCACGGCGGCGGGTCCTAGCCGCCGGCCACCGCCCCCTTCGCCTTCAGGGCCGCGCACAGCGCCGGGCCCAGCGCGGCGTTCAGGCGCTGCACGCCCTCGGCAGCGACATGGTCGGTGTCGAACCACAGCTCGCGGGCGAACAGCTGCGGGTAGCGGGCGGGGTCGCCGAGGTTGACGACGGCGACGTCGCCGAGCCGGCCCTCGGCGGCGGCCTGCTCCAGGGCCTTGCTGTCGGCGACCCAGTCGCGGGTGGCCTGCGGCATCAGCACGAGGACGACGCTGGGGGCGACGGCGCGGGCGGCGTCCAGCTGGGCGCGGAAGTGCGCGGCGCGGGCGTCGCTCAGCCGCGCCGCCTCGGTGTCGAGCTGCATCACCCGGTCGAGCTCCTGGCCGAACGACTCCCAGTTGATGGCGGCGCGCCGCGGCGGGAGCATCGGGTCGGTCTCCTCCTCGAGCGGGACGAAGCCGCCGCGGGCGAGGTCGACGGTGAGGCCGGGCCCGCCCTGCAGGGCCGGGGCCAGGGGCAGCAGGCGGCGGGCGAGCACGCCGGGCTCCAGCCGGTAGTAGAGCCAGGCCAGCAGCACGTCGCGGCTGTCCATGACCTTGTTGAGGAGCGAGCGCGACGAGGTCCAGATGCCGTCGAGCAGGGTGCGGACGGCGCCGGGCTGGCGCATGGTGTAGGCGAGGCGCTCGGTGCCGAGCTCGCGCAGGATGCGCAGGGCGATCTGCGGCCGGTCGACGGCGATCACCGGCCAGTGGACGCCGGCCTCGCGCTCGACCTCGGCGAGGCGCGGCAGCAGCCACAGCAGCTCGGCCGAGGTCAGGCCCTGCACGCCCATGTTGAAGCTGCGCAAGGGACAGCCGGCGGCGGCCATGGCCGGGTCGAGCCGGCCCGGGTCGACATGGTAGTGGACCCGGCTGGTGCCGGCGAAGATCAGGTCGTAGTCGGCGGCGTGGGCGCGCAGCCAGTCGAGCTTGTCGGTAAGCACCGGGCCGGCGGGCGGATCGCCGTCGCGGCCGGTGACCCGGACGGTCGCCGCGGCGACGACGACGAAGCCCAGCGCCGCGACCAGGCCCAGGCCCAGCCAGCGGGCCACGCTGCGCGGCTCGACGGCGGCCATGTAGGACAAGGGCATGCGGGGCTGGCGGCTCCGGACAGGGCGACGGCGCCAGCGCGTCTAGCAAACCGGCCGGCGTCTGTGTAAGGCCCTTGCCGTCAGGGAACGGTCAAGTGGCCGCGGAGGCGCTCGTGACGATCGACGTGCTGGTGGTGTTTCCGAACCGGCCCAAGGCGATGGCGCAGCTCGAGGCGGCCTACACCCTGCACCACCTGTGGCAGGCGGCCGACCCCGAGAAGCTGCTGGACGAGGTCGGCCCGCGCATCCGTGCGGCGGTGTCGACCGGCGAGAAGGGGCTGACGGCGGCGCAGATCGCCAAGCTGCCCAGGCTCGAGATCGTCTCCTGCTTCGGCGTCGGCATCGACGCGATCGACCGCAAGGCCTGTGCCGCGCGCAACATCCCGATCACCAACACGCCCGACGTGCTGACCGACGAGGTCGCCGACATGGGGCTCGTGCTGCTGCTGTCGCTGCTGCGCGACATCCCCGGCGGCGACCGCCATGTGCGCTCGGGCCAGTGGCTGAAGGGGGCGATGCCGCTGACCACCTGTGCGCGCGGCAAGAAGCTGGGGATCCTCGGGCTCGGGCGGATCGGCAAGGCGCTGGCGCGGCGGGCCGAGGTGATCGGCATGCAGGTCGCCTATCACGGCCGGGCGCGGCAGGCGGACGTGGCCTACCCCTACTTCGACAGCCTCGTGGGGTTGGCGAAGGACTCGGACGTGCTGGCGCTATGCTGCCCGGGCGGGGCCGAGACCCGCGGGCTGGTCGACGCCGCCGTCCTCGAGGCGCTGGGCCCCGAGGGCTACCTTGTCAACGTCGCGCGCGGCTCGGTGTGCGACGAGCCGGCGGTGGTCGACGCGCTGGTCAACCGGAAGATCAAGGCGGCGGCGCTCGACGTGTTCGCCGACGAGCCGAGGGTGCCGCAGGCGCTGCTCGGGCTCGACAACGTCATCCTGCAGCCGCACGCCGCCAGTGCGACGGTCGAGACCCGGGACGCGATGGCCCAGCTCGTCGTCGACAACCTGGCGGCGCACTTCGCCGGCAAGCCGCTGCTGACGCCGTTCCGCTAGGGCGGCGCCGGGATCGCGCCGCCCGGCTTCGGTCAGGTCAGACCGTCGGGCAAGAGCCCGCCCAGCGGCAGGGGAAGCTCGAACACGCCGACGAAGTCGTCGGCCGTGAGCGGGCCAGTATAGCCTGCGAGCTCGATCTGAAAGTCGGCGGCCAGGGAACCGCCCGTGTTGCCTTCGATCACGGTGTAGCTCGCAAAGCTGGCGTAGCGAAGCTGACCGACGGCGGTGAAGGCGTTGCCGTGGACCAGCTCGAACTCCTGCGTGCTGGTCTGCGTGCTGTCAGCATCGTACTTGTCGAGATCGATGCGGTCGCCCTCGCCGGGATCGAAGTCCAGCACACGATCGCGATTGCCGATGCCGAGACCGGTGTCCGAGGGCTGGAACTTCGCGTACCAGAACACGAACTCATCGGCTCCGTCGCCGCCGCCGATCTGGTCGACGCCCTCGCCAGCGCGGATCCAGTCGTCGCCCGAGCCACCGAACGCGTGATCGTTCCCGGACCCGCCGAACAGGTAGTCCGCTCCGTCACCGCCGTACAGGACGTCCATGCCGTTGCCGCCGAAGGCGTAATCGTCGCCGTTGCCACCGAACAGGTCGTCATCGCCGCCAGGCAGGGTCTCGTCGTAGGGAGATTGATGGTCGCCATGCAGGCTGTCGTTTCCTGTCCCGCCCGAGACGACATCGTTACCGTAGCCGCCAGACAAGAGATCCCTGCCGTCACCGCCAATCAGCGAATCCTGTCCGTCGTCGCCGAACAGATAGTCGCGTCCCGTGCCACCGTCGATGCGGTCGTTGCCGGCTCCGCCGGAGACAAGATCGTCACCGGCGAACGACTCGATCGAATCGTTGCCGCTGCCTCCGTAGATGTGGTCGTTGCCGTAGTAGTCGATGATCCGGTCGGCACCGCCGCCGCCATCGATGGTGTCGTCCCCGACGATGTCGATGAGGACATCCCTGCCGAAGCCGCCGAACACCTCGTCGTCGCCGCCGGCGGTGACGACGGTGTCATCGCCGCTGCGGGCACGGACAACGTCGTCGCTGGCCGTGTCATAGATGGTGTCGTCGAACAGTGAGCCGATGATGGTTGCCATGAGTTCCTCTCCACCACGGACGCAAGCGCCCGGAACCGGCGAGGAACTTCATGGAAGACCGTTTCGAACGGGTGCCGCCCAGGCGCCGTTGTGTTTCGCGTCTGTTAGCGGAGAGCCCCCGGCACGGGGGCGCCGGCTCAGCGGCGGCCGGAGCCGCCGGCGGCGACGAGGAAGCTCTCGGCGATCAGCGCGATCGGCGCCGTGCCGGTCTCACGGACGGGGGTGACCTGGCTGGCCACCGGGCGCCGGGGGGTCGCGGTCGCCGGCCGGCGCCGGTCGGCGGGGCCGACGGGCCAGAGCGTGGCGAACAGGGTCCGGGCGAACATGATACGATCTCACATCGGTTAATGCTGTTTATCGGTCTGGCGCCATCCGGGCGCCGTGACTGACCATATAAGCTTGAAAAGGCTTGCCCACAAACGAGAAGGACTCACAGGATGGGTGAGCAAAACTAAAGCGTAGGCCCTGCCGGTGAGCCGCTCCATCCTGCCCCTGAACCCGCTGCGCGCCTTCGAGGCGGCGGCCCGTCACCTCAGCTTCAGCAAGGCCGCGGCCGAGCTCCGGGTGACGCCGGCGGCGATCAGCCACCAGGTCAAGGAGCTCGAGGAGAGCATCGGCCAGCCGCTGTTCCGCCGGCTGACCCGGGCGCTGTCGCTGACCGAGGCCGGGCGCACCGCCCTGCCGCTGCTGCGCGAGGGTCTCGACCTGATGGCCGAGGCCAGCGACATCATGCGCCGCAAGACCAAGGCGATGACGCTGCGGGTGACGGCCGAGCCGTCCTTCGCCGGGCGCTGGCTGCTGCCGCGGCTGCCCGACTTCCGCAGGAAGCAGCCGGGCATCGACCTGTGGCTCGACGCCAGCTCGCGGGTCGTCGACCTCGCCCGCGAGCCGGTCGACCTCGCCATCCGCTGGGGCAGCGGGCGCTATCCGGAGCTGCAGGTCGACCGGCTGTTCGACGACGAGTTCGTCGCGGTGTGCAGCCCGCGGCTGCTGCCGGCGGGCGGCATCGCCGGCCCGGCCGAGCTTGCCCAGTTCACGCTGCTGCACCTCGACTGGAGCACCGAGGAGGAGGCCCCGGACTGGCCGGCCTGGTTCGCCGCCGCCGGGGTCGAGGAGGTCGATGCCAGCCGCGGCCCGCGCTTCAACATCGACGCCATGGCGGTCGAGGCGGCGCTGGCCGGGCAGGGGGTGGCGCTGGTCAGCCGGGTGCTGGTCAGCGACGACCTCGCCGCCGGCCGGCTGGTGCAGCCCTGGACCCTCGTGCTGCCCTTCGACTTCGCGCTATGGCTGGTGGGCGAGAAGGAACGGGCCCAGGAGCCGGCGATCCGCGCCTTCCGGGAGTGGCTGCTGGCCACCGCCCGGGCGGCGCCGACCCGGTCGGGCTGAGCGCAACGCCGGGGGAGGCACATGGCGCAGATCGAGCGCATCGAGATCATGATGGTCGACCTGATCCCGAAGGTGGTCAGGACGGATGCCATCCAGGCGTTCACCAGCCAGGAGACGCCGATCGTCCGCATCACCGACAGCGATGGCGTGGTCGGCACCGGCTACAGCTACACCATCGGCACCGGCGGCTCGTCGGTGGTGCGGCTGATCCACGATCACCTGGCGCCCGAGCTGATCGGCCGCGACGCCGAGATGATCGAGCAGATCTGGAAGTCGCTGCTGTTCAAGACGCACGCCACGGCGGTCGGCGCCATCACCTCGCTGGCGCTGTGCACCATCGACACCGCCTTGTGGGACCTGCGCTGCCAGCGCGCCCGGCTGCCGCTGCACCAGGCCGCCGGCGGGGCGCAGACCCGGCTGCCGCTCTACAACACCGAGAACGGCTGGCTGCAGCTGAGCCGCGAGGAGCTGATCGAGAAGGCGCTGGAGGCCAAGCAGGCCGGCTTCCTCGGCTGCAAGGTCAAGGTCGGCAAGCCGCATGTCAGCGAGGACGTGGCCCGGCTCGAGGGCGTGCGCGAGGCGCTGGGGCCGGACTTCGAGATCATGGTCGACGCCAACCAGGCGTTCACCGTCGACGAGGCGATCCGCCGGGCCCGGGCGTTCGAGGCGCTCGACCTCGCCTGGTTCGAGGAGCCGATGCCGGCCGAGGACATCGACGGCCACGTGCGGCTGGCGGCGTCGACCAGCCTGCCCATCGCCATCGGCGAATCGCTCTACAGCGTCAGCCATTTCCGCGAGTACCTGCAGCGCCGGGCCTGCTCGATCGTCCAGGCCGACGTCGCCCGGATCGGCGGCATCACGCCCTGGCTGAAGGCGGCGCACCTGACCGAATCCTTCAACATGCCGATCTGCCCGCACTTCCTGATGGAGCTGCATGTCGGGCTGACCGCGGCGGTGCCGAACGGCCGCTGGGTCGAGTACATCCCGCAGCTCGACGACCTGACGACGACCGGGATGACGATGCGCGACGGCCACGCCATCCCGAGCGAGGAGCCGGGGCTGGGCATCGCCTGGGACATGGACGCGGTCGAGGCGCGCCGGGTGAACGGGCTGACGCTGCTGGTCGACTGAGGCGGGTGCCGGAAACGAGGACGGGCGGCCGAAGCCGCCCGTCCGGTCGACGCGGCGCGAACGCCGCTCAGCTCGAGAAGAAGCTGTCGTAGAAGCCGAACGAGATGAACGAGTCCGCCTCGAGGGTGCCGCTGCCGGCGCCGTAGACGATCAGCTTCTGCCCTTCCGCCACCGGCGAGAAGTCGCGCTGCGCCGGCCCGAGCAGGTCGCTCTGGAACAGGTCGTTGATCGCCCCGCTGAAGTCGATGACGGTCGAGGCCAGGCTCGGGCCATTGTTCACCGAGATGAAGTCGAACGAGATGTGGTCGTCGCCGCTGTCGAGGTCACCGCTGCCGTTGGTGTCGAGCAGCTCCATCAGCAGCCAGCCCGGCACGTCGCCGAGGTTGAGGAGGTCGACCCCGACCTGGAAGTCGAGGACGATGTCGGTGCCGAAGTTGAGCAGCCGGTCGGCCGGGTTCTCGAGGTCGACCGGGCGCAGGTAGCTGAACAGCAGCTCGTCCGGCGTCAGGTTGAGGTTGGCGAGGAAGCCGTAGGTGAAGATGTCGACGTTCACGCCGCCCTGGTCGTCGCCGATCAGGATGTCGCTGCCGACACCGCCATCGACGATGTCCGAGGCCGAGCCGCCGGCCACGAGGTCGTTGCCGCCGCCACCCTCGACGATGTCGGCCTCGCTGCCGCCGAACAGGCTGTCGTTGCCCTGATCGCCGTCGATGATGTCGGTGCCCTGCTGGCCCTCGACGACGTCGTTGCCGGTGCCGGCGTTGGCGGCGTCGAGGCTGAAGATGTCGAGGCCGATGGCGTCGACCAGCGGGTAGAGGGTCTCGAGCAGGTTGTCGTCGGGCAGCGGTGCCGGAGGCGGTGCCGGCTGGTTCTGATCCACGATCAGCTGGATGAGGTCGATGATCGAGCCGCCGGTGCCGAGGCAGACATAGTCGTTGCCGGCGCCCGCAGCGACGACGTCGAGGTCGTCGCCGCCGTCGATCTTGTCGCTGCCGTCACCGCCGTTGATGTAGTCGAAGTCGCCGCCGCCGCTGAGGCTGTCGTTGCCCTCGGCACCGATGAGGATGTCGAGGTCGTCGCCGCCGCTCATCCTGTCGGCGCCGCCGCCACCGTTCAGGTAGTCCCAGCCGTCGCCACCCGCGACCGAATCGTTGCCGCCGCCACCGAAGACCTGGTCGTCGCCATCACCGCCGCCGGCACTGTCGTTGCCGTCGCCCAGCCAGATGCCGTCGTTGCCGACACCGCCGAAGGCCCGGTCGTTGCCGCCGCCGATGTCGATCGTGTCGTCGCCGCCGAGGCCCCACACCGTGTTGTTGGTGCCGCCGGTGTGGATCTCGTCGTCCTGGGTGCTGCCGTTGATGTTCTCGATCTGCAGGAGGGTGTCGATGCCGCCCATGCCGTCCTTGGCGAACAGCCCGGAGAGGTCGACGTAGATGCCGCCCGTGCTGTTGGCATAGTCGGCGGTGTCGGTGCCATTGCCGCCAACGAGAAGGTCGTTGCCGTCACCACCGTTGAGGCGGTCGTTGCCGTTTCCGCCGAACAGCGAGTCGTCGGCGGTGAGGCCGAACAGACTGTCGTTGCCACCCTTGCCGTAGATGTAATCGAAGGAAAAATCGCCGATCAGGACATCGTTCCCCGAAGTCCCGTTGATCGTATTGGTCGGCATCGCGTTCCCCCTCAGGTCAGGCGATCGGCGCAACGCGCTCTGTCTTCGGGCGAGCTTCTAGGTTCGCTGCCCGGCCACTATTCCGGTCAACGCCAGCCCTGCATTCCAGCCCGCAGAAGAAGAGGCCGCGTTGCCATCGCGGTTGGTTGGTGCGCCTCCCCTCGACGCCAGATCAGCGTAACACTCGCGTCGAGGTTGTCCAGCAACACTTTGTGGCTGTGCTGCAACGACTTAGCCAACCAGCCGGACAGGCTTGCATAAGCAAGTGCCGATAACCACAGGATGCTGTCGGGAGAGTTTGGCGGCAGCTCATCTGGCGTGTGAACAGGTGCCGGCGCGCCCCGGCGGGTCGCCTCCGAGGCGGACCGGCGTGCGACTCAGGCCTCGCGGACCCGGCACAGCTCGGCCAGCGCGGCGGCGACCGACGGGAAACGGCCGGCGCGGTCGAGGCGGAGCATGCGGGCGAGCACCGCGACCCGGGGGGTGGCAGGGGCGGCCGCGACCCTGGCCGGCAGCCGGGCCGAGGCGTCGGTCCCGTCGCCCTGCAGCCGATCCAGCTTCTCGAGGAACTCTTCCGGCCGTTCGAACGGATACTGTCCGTCGAGCAGACGCCAGGCGAGGACGCCAAGGGCGAAGACGTCGACGCAGCCGTCATGCATCGCGACGGTGCCGAGGCAGATCTCGGGCGGGGTGGCGATGCTGCGGCCGGCGCGGAGGATCTCGCCGCGCCGCGCCGCCGGCAGCGGCTGGTAGCGGTTGCAGGGCTTGCCGACCTTGTCGAGGTCGACGAGCTTGACCGTCCCGGCCGCAGCACCGCGCGGCAGCAGGATATTGTGCGCGTGCAGGTCGCCATGGCCCATGCCCGGCCGGTCGGGGAAGCGCCGGTCGAGGGCGGCGGTGAGGGCGGCGAGCGCCTCGGCGATGGCGAGGATCAGGTCCCAGGCCTCGGCGCGCGGCACCGGACCGGCGGCCATGCGGGCGGCGAGGCTGGGCCCGTCGATCCATTCGAGGACGAGCCAGCGGTCGGCAATCCGCTGCAGCGGCCGGACGATGCCGGGATGATCGACGCTGCGAGCGGCGACCCAGCTGCGGTTGAGGCGGACCTTCGCCCCCTCGACACGCCTTGGGTCGGGGCCGATCCAGAGAAGATAGTCCTTGATCACCACGCGGGTGTCAGGGCGGTCCGACGGCTCCGCGAGAAAGACGGCACCGTTGGGGCGGCCGGGAATCGGCGCGCCGACCGGGCCGAGCACGCGGTAGCCGGGAATCTCGGGCGGCGGGGTCGTCATTTCAGCTGCAAAGCAAGACGGGCGGCCGAAGCCGCCCGTCCATTCGATCGGTAAAGCTCCGTGATGGAACCTTACGGATTGAAGATGCTGAAGTCCGCGAACCCGGTGAAGTCGCTGTAGTCGAGGGTGCCGCCGGCGGCGCCCCAGACGATCAGCTGCTGGGTGCTGACATCCTGGTCGAAGTTGTTCTCGAGGAACTGGGCGAAATCGATGAAGTCCTCATCGCCCGTCCAGTCGGCCAGCTGCCCGGCGAGTCCGACGGCAGCACCGATCAGGCCGGAGATGTCGATGATCGTCGAGGCCAGGGTCACCCCATTGTAGGTGACGAACTCGACGTCCACGAACAGGTCCTGGTTGTCCAGCACGCCATTCGGCCCGATGCCCGGGTGGCCGATCGGATCGTCGGTGTCGAAGCCGATGTCGAGGAGGTAGAAGATCTCCTGGAACCCGAACAGGCTAATCTTGTCGATGCCGTCCTGATAGTCGGCGATGAAGTCGATGCCGAGATTGACCCCTGAAAAGTAGGAATCGATGGGAAATTCCGGATCAAAGAGGAAGTCGTTGAAATCGGCCTGCCAGTCGTTGCCCTCGTCTCCAGGCCGGTAGGTGTCCCAGAACAGCCCGGTTCCGTAGGAGAAAACGTCGCTGCCGAGCGGCAGGCCCTGACCGTCACCGAGCAGGAAGTCGTCGCCGTCACCGCCATCGAGCCAGTCGTCGTCCTCCTCGCCGAGCAGGATGTCCCTGCCTTCCTCGCCCTCGATCGAGTCATCGTCCTCGGCGCCATAGATGACGTCGTTGCCTTCCCCGGCCCAGATATTGTCGGCGTCCTCGCCGCCATCGACGAGGTCGTTGCCGCCACCGGCGTCGATATCGTCCTCTTCGTCGCCACCATAGAGCGAGTCGTTGCCATCATCCCCGATGATGTAGTCGTCGTCGTCACCGCCCCAGACTTTATCGTTGCCCGAGCCGGCGTAGATGTCGTCACTCTCGCCGTCGCCCCAAATGGTGTCGTTGCCCTCGGCCGCGACGATGATGTCGAAGCCGGAGTCGCCGCGGAGCCTGTCGCCGCCCTCGCCGCCATTCAGGTAGTCGTCGCCGGCATCGCCGTCGATGCTGTCACTGCCGGCACGGCCGACAATGTTGTCGTCATCCTCGCCGCCGGAGACGCTGTCGGCGCCGGCGCCGGCGTCGATGTCGTCGTTGCCAAGTCCACCGAAGACCGTGTCGGCGCCATTGCCGGCGTCGACGCTGTCGTCGCCCTGGTTGGCCCAGATGACGTTGTTGCGGCCGCCGGTGATGATCTCGTCGTCGAAGGTGCTGCCGTTGATGTTGAGGATCTGGATCAGCTCGTCCTGGTAGCCCCAGCCGTCGATGGCGTAGAGCCCGGCCAGATTGACGTAGATCCCGTCGGGATCGCTGGCGTAGTCGGCGGTGTTGGTGCCGGCGCCGCCGACCAGCAGGTCGGCGCCGTTGCCACCGTTCAGCCGGTCATTGCCGCCGCCGCCGAACAGGGAGTCGTCGCCACCCTTGCCGAACAGCGAGTCGGCGGTGGCGGTGCCGTTGATGATGTTGTCGAGGTCGTTGCCAAACTTGACAGCCATGAAGCTCCCCTCCTGGAGGCGGCGCGTGGGCACGCCGCAGACCTACGGCTCCAGGATCGAGGACGGCCCAATTGCCGCCGCCGCCGGTGCCGGCGCGTACGCTGCAATGATTTCGGGGCTTATCGATGACAGCGAACCAGCGCCGTCCCTGATGATGACCCCCCGCGCGACGATGATCTTACGCCAAGTGGAATATGTGTCCACTTCGTTTACATCATTCCTTACTTGATCTGGGCTGCCCGTCCTCGCTTTAGAGTAGAAGTCCTCATCAGCCTCCGAACCTAGGCCGGGTACCCTACAAGGGGCCGGCGCGCAGCTTGCCGAGGCCACGTGGCGGGTAGCGGTCGATCGGCAGAAAGCTGCAGCCGCCCAGGCTGAGGGAGGCGAACGGCTGCACGGGCAACACCAGCAGCGCACCGGCGCCGCGCAGCCGGCCGGCGAGACCCGGCCGGTCGCCGGTGACCTCCCAGACCGTGCCCAGCCAGGTGCCGCGGCGGACGATGCCGTCGGCGGCGACGACCGCCTGCAGGGCACGCTCGCCGCTCGTGCCGGGCGCGAACACCGCCACGAGGTCGCCGCTGGCGCCGTCGGGCTGGTCGGCGGCGACGAGCAGGGCGGCGACGGCGACGAGCGTCGCCGCCCGCGCCGCCGCGGCGAGGCCTAGGGCGAGGCGGTGGGGAGCGGCGGTGGTGTCGGCGGGCCGGGCGCGCATCGACCGGAGATGTGGGCATCGCGCCCGACCGTCGCTATGGCTGATCGATCGAGCCCGGAGAACCAGCGATGGCCCGCAAGCGACAGATCGCCGTCATCGGCCTCGGCCTCGCCGTCGAGCCGCACGCGCGGAGCCTCGTCGACCTCGCCGGCCGGGTCGAGGTGCGAGCCGCGTTCAGCCGCAGCGCCGAGCGGCGCGCCCAGTTCGCGGCCCGCCATCCGTTTCCCGTCACCGGCGACCTCGACGCCGTGCTGGGCGATCCGGCCGTCGAGGCGGTGCTGCTGCTGACGCCGCCGGATGCCCGGTGCGAGCTGGTCGAGCGGCTGGCCGCAGCCGGCAAGGCCATCCTGATGGAGAAGCCGGTCGAGCGGACGACCGCCGCGGCCGAGCGGATCGTCGCCACCTGCGAGCGCGCCGGGGTGCCCCTGGGCATCGTGCTGCAGCAGCGCTTCCGGCCGGCAGCCGAGCGCCTGGCCGCGGTGCTGGCCGAGGGCGGCCTCGGCCGCGTCGCCGCGGTCCAGCTGGTGGTGCCGTGGTGGCGGGCGCAGGCCTACTACGACACGCCCGGCCGCGGCACCCGGGCCCGCGACGGCGGCGGCGTGCTGATCACCCAGGCGATCCATCCGCTCGACCTGATGCTGAGCCTGGTCGGGCCGGTGGCCAGCGTGGCGGCGGTGCTCGGCACGACGGTCATGCACCGGATGGAAGCCGAGGACTTCGCCGCCGCCGGGCTGCGCTTCCGCAACGGCGCGGTGGGCGGGCTGATCGCGACGACGGCAGCCTTCCCGGGCGGCGCCGAGCGGCTGACGGTGACCGGGACGCTGGGCAGTGCCGTGCTCGAGTCGAGCCGGCTGACCCTGCGCTGGCTGGACGGCGCGGAGGCGACCTTCGGCGAGGCGGTGCCGGCCGGCGCCGGGGCGGCGCCGATGGCCTTCCCGCACGACTGGCACCGCGGCGTGATCGCCGATTTCCTCGACGCCCTCGACGCGGGCCGGCCGCCGCGCGTGACCGGGCGCCAGGCGCTGGCGGTGCACCGGCTGATCGACGCGCTCGAGCGCGCCTCGGCCGAGGGGCGGACGGTCGAGGTCGCCGGTGACGATGCCGCTTGAGGGCGGCGCCGGGCCGTAGCAGGCTCGCCACCCGCGCGTGCGGGCAGGGGGAGGCGGCGATGGCGAAGGTGCTCAACTTCAAGCAGGAGCTGATCGGCTGCTTCGGCCAGCCGGTCAGCGAGAACCCGACCCAGGCGATGATCGAGGCGGCGTTCCGCCACCACGGCCTGGACTGGCGCTACCTGACCATCGAGGTGGCGCCCCGGGACCTCGGGGCCGCCGTCGACGGGGCCCGGGCCATGGGCTTTCGCGGCTTCAACTGCACCATCCCGCACAAGGTGGCGGTGATCCCGCACCTCGACGGGCTCGGCGATTCGGCAGCGCTGATGGGGGCGGTGAACTGCGTCGTCCGCCACGGCGACCGCTTCGTCGGCGAGAACACCGACGGCAAGGGCTTCGTCGCCGGCGTGCAGCGGCTGCGCGACCCGGCGGGCGCGACGATGGTGATGTTCGGCGCTGGCGGGGCGGCGCGCGCCATCGGCGTCGAGATGGCGCTGGTCGGCGTGCGCCACATCACCGTGGTCAACCGCGATCCGCAGCGCGGCCGCGAGCTGGTCGACCTTCTCAACGGCCGGGTGAAGGAGGCGACCGGCGGCCGGCTGAGCGCCGAGCTGGCGGCGTGGGAGGGCGACTACCGCGTGCCGGCCGGCACCGACATCGTCGTCAACGCCACCTCGATCGGCCTCTACCCGGATGTCGACGCCCGGCTGGCGCTCGACACCGGCAGCCTGCAGCCGGGGATGATCGTGGTCGACGTCATCCCCAACCCGCCGCGCACGCGGCTGGTCCGCGACGCCGAGGCGCGCGGCTGCCGGGTGATCGACGGGCTGGCGATGCTGGTCGGCCAGGGCCGCATCGGCGTGCGCTACTGGAGCGGCATCGACCCCGACGAGGCGGTGATGCGCAAGGCGCTCGAGGACGTCTTCGCCGAGTGAGCCTGGCGACGGCGGCGCCGACGCGGGCGGAGCTCGTCACGGCGGCACGGATCACCCTGGCGCTGGTCGGCCCGGCGGCCTGGTTCATGGCGTTCGGCACGCCCGGCGAGGCGATCCTCGCGGCGATCGCCGGGCTCTATCTCGGCATCGTCGACCCGGACGGCGAGACGCTGGCGGTGCGGCTGCTGGCCGGGCTCGCCGTCATGCCGCTGCTGGTGCTGGCGCTCGAGCTCGGCATCCTGGTCAGCCCGCAGCCGCTGCTGGTGGTGACGGTGGTGCCGCTGCTGGCGTTCGCCGCCGGGCTGGTCAACCTGTTCGGGCCGAAGGCGAGCCCCGGCTCGCTGTTCGTGCTGCAGGCGCTGATCGTCGGCGCCGGGATGCCGGTGCAGCCGCCGCTGGCCGAGCTCCTCGGCGCCGGCCTCGCCGGCTGCGGCTGGGCGCTGCTGCTGACGCTGCTGTTCGCCGGCAGCCGTCTCGAGCCGCCAGTGGACGCCGCCGGCCTCGCCGGGCTGCGCCAGGGCCTGCGCACGGCCTGGCCGCGGCTGCGGGCGGTGCTGGCGGCACCGCACGGGCGGCCGTTCCGCCACGCCGCCCGGCTCGGCATCGGCATCGCCTCGGCCGAGGGCCTCGCGTTCTACGGCAACCTGCCGCACGGGCTGTGGGTGCCGCTGACCGTGGCGATCATCCTGAAGCCGGACGCCGCCGGGACGCGGGCGGCGGCGCTGCAGCGGATCGCCGGCTCCACGGGCGGCGGCCTCGTCGCGGCGCTGCTGGCGGCGACGCTGCTGTCGCCCTGGACGCAGCTGGCGGCGATCACGCCGCTGGCCTTCGCCGCCTTCACGCTGCTGGGACGGCGCTACGCGCTGGGCGTTGCCTGCCTGACGCCGATGGTGATCCTGCTGGTCGACCTCGCCGATCCCGGCGAGTGGCACTGGGCGCTGGCCCGGGTCGGCGATACCGCGGTGGGCGGGCTGGTGGCGCTGGCGATGATCGCGCTGCTGCCGCAGCTGCCGGAGGACGGGAAGGTCGCACGATGACGACGATCACGGTCAACCGCGCCCCGGTGCTGACGCTGTGGGCGGCGGTGGTGGCGGAATATCTGGGTTTCGACGAGGCCGAGGCGCTGACGCTGGGGCGGGCGCTGGCCGGGCTCACGGCGCATGCCAAGGGCGTGCGGATCGGCCTCTACGAACCGACCGCGCCGGATGCCGCCGAGCGGCGCCAGCGGCTGGCCGAGGGCGAGGCGCTGGAGGTGGCGCTGCTGGGGCGGGCGATCCCGGTGGTCGCGACGCGGGACGGCCTGCGCGCGACGAGCAAGGGCAAGCCGATCGAGCCGGCCAGCGTCGAGCGCTACCTCGAGGGCAAGCTCGGCGCCGACCTCGGCCGGGTGCGCGAGGCGATGCGCGAGCTGGCCCGCGGCATCCCGCCGGCCGAGCTGGCGCGCACCGGCTTCCGGCTCTACGAGCGGTTCCGGCCCGAGGTCCCGGCCGACGCCGAGGGCTGGGGCAAGGCGGGCGTGCTCGACCTCGCCCGGATCGCCGCGGCGCGGAAGGGCTAGCTGCCGGCCGCCACGGGCGAAGCGGGCTGAGGCGGCAACCTAGCCGCCGCGGTTGTGTTCCGGACATGCCATGCCGGTGTATGTGCTGCCGGCATTGGCTTGGGCTGGGGCTGACAGGATCGCATGGCGCGGCGCAAGGCGAAGGTGGCGAAGGAGACGGTCCGCGAGGGCCGGCAGTACGCCGCGCTGCCGCTGGCGGTCGAGGACGGCGAGACGCGGGTGATGCTGATCACCTCGCGCGAGACGCGGCGCTGGATCATCCCCAAGGGCTGGGCCGAGCCCGGCCTGGCGCCGCACGAGGTGGCGGCCAAGGAGGCGCGCGAGGAGGCCGGCCTCGTCGGCGCGATCGCGGCCGAGCCGATCGCCTCCTACAGCTACGAGAAGCGGCTGCCCAAGGGCGAGGTGCAGCGCTGCGAGGTCGAGGTCTTCCCGCTGACGGTCGCCCGCCAGCTCGCCAGGTGGCCGGAGATGAAGGAGCGCCAGACGCGCTGGTTCACCTTCGCCGAGGCCGCCCTCGAGGTCGACGAGGGCGAGCTGATCACCCTGCTGCTGTCGCTGGCCGCGGAGGAGGCGTGACGGCCCGACAGGGGCCGTCGCCTTGACCCGGAGACCGACGCGACCTAGAACAAAACAGGAACATCATCCCTCGGTCCGGCGGGGACGGAGCATGGACGATTGCTGGAAGAGCGTGGGCGAGGTGCTGGCGCAGGGCCTGGTGCGGCGACCGCCGCTGACACGCGGCCCGCGGACCGAGGCGCGTCAGGCGCGTCCGGGTGCAGCGCCGACCGGCCGGGCGTGCGCCCGCCAGTGGGCCAGGGCCTCGTCCCAGGAGGGGACGGCGGCGGCGTCGTAGCCGCAGGTGGTGCCGGTGCCGATGCGCGGGAAGGCGCGCATCGCTGCCAGGTGGGCGCCGTCGCGCAGGTAGGCGCGCATCGCCTCGCGCGACTGCCAGACGGTCAGCGTATGCTGCACCCCGGCCAGCGAGCGGGCCTCGGCCAGCAGGTTGCCGGGGGCGGCCTGCGCCTGCCGCATGCTGCCCACCGCGTGCCAGAGGAACAGCGGGAAGCGCAGCGGCGAGTGCAGGCGCAGGCCGGTTACCGAGACCCAGGGCATCGCGAGGCCATCCCTTGTTGACACTGTCAACATGGGGTCGTTAGGTTGACAGTGTCAACATCGGAGCTCGCGATGACTGCCTGGCCGGAGCGCTTCGGACCCTGGGCGCTGGTGACCGGCGCTTCCGACGGGATCGGCCGGGCCATCGCCCGCGACCTCGCCCGGCGCGGGCTCAGCCTCGTGCTGGTGGCGCGGCGGCGCGAGCGGCTGGAGGCGCTGGCCGACGAGCTGCGGCGGGAGTTCCGCGTCGCGGTGCGCGTCCACCCCGCCGACCTCGGCGAGCGGGCCGCCGTGGCCGGGTTGCTGGACGCGGTGGGCGACCTCGAGATCGGCCTGCTCGCCAGCTGTGCCGGGTTCGGCAGCTCGGGCCCGTTCCTCGCCACCGACCCGGCGGCCGAGCTCGCCATGGTCGAGGTCAACTGCACGGCCAGCCTGCACCTCGCCCGGGTGCTGGGTACCACGATGGCCGGGCGCGGCCGCGGCGGCATCCTGCTGATGAGCTCGATCGTCGCCTTCCAGGGCGTGCCCCATGCCGCGACCTACGCGGCGACCAAGGCGTTCGTGCAGAGCCTCGCCGAGGGCATCGCGCCGGAGCTGGAGGGGCGCGGCGTCGCCGTGCTGGCCAGCGCCCCGGGGCCGGTCGCCAGCGGCTTCGGCGCCCGCGCGGGCATGCGGCTGGAGCGGGGGGCGCGGCCGGAGACGGTGGCGCGGGCGACGCTCGACGCCCTCGGCCGGCGCCGCCTCGTCCGCCCGGGCGGGCTGGCCAGGCTGCTGGGCTGGAGCGTCCTGACATTGCCACGGCCGCTGCGGACGCGGATCATGGGCCGCATCATGCAGCGGATGACGGCGGCCGATGACGGATCGCGCTCACGCCAAGCCTCCTGACCTGCGCGAGGCCTGCGTCGCCGAGGCCTACCGCATCATCGCCGAGCAGGGGGTCGAGCAGCTCAGCCTGCGCGAGGTCGCCCGCCGCCTCGGCGTGTCGCACCAGGCGCCCTACCGGCATTTCCCGAGCCGCGACCACATCCTGGCCGAGGTGATCGCCCGGGCCTATGACGACTTCGCCACCTGGCTGAACGACCGGCCGGCGACCGACGACGCCTTCGCCGACCTCGGGGCCATGGGCCGGGCCTATCTCGACTATGCGGTGGCGCGGCCGCTGCACTACCGGCTGATGTTCGGCACGCCGCTGCCGGCGGCCGAGCAGCATCCGACCCTGCTGGAGAAGGCCCGCCACGCCTTCGCGATCCTGCGCGAGCGGCTGTCGACGATGACGCTGCGGCCGCTGGGCGGGACGGTGCCGGCGCCGGCCGACGACGCGCTGTTCGTCTGGGCCTCGCTGCACGGGCTGGCCATGATCCTGCAGGCCGACGTGCTGCGCACGCTGGAGCTGCCGGTGCCGGAGCCGGCGCACCTGCGCCGGCACGTGATGGGCCGCATCGGCCAGGCCTTGGCGCCGGAAGGAGAACCGCGATGCTGACGCCGGCCGAGGTGGCGCGGCTGCGGGCGGAGACGCCCGGAACCGCCGGTCGCATCCATCTGAACAATGCCGGCTCGGCGCTGCCGCCGCAGCCGGTGGTCGAGGCGATGGTCGCCTACCTGCGGCGCGAGGCCGAGATCGGCGGCTACGAGGCGGCGGCGGAAGCGTCCGCACGGCTCGACGGGGTCTATGCCGGCGTCGCCCGCCTGATCGGCGCCGCGCCGGACGAGATCGCGCTGGTCGAGAACGCCACCGTGGCCTGGCAGATGGCGTTCTACGCGCTGCCGTTCCGGCCGGGCGACCGCATCCTCACCGCCCGGGCCGAGTACGCCGCCAACTACGTGGCCTTCCTGCAGGTGGCGCGGCGCACCGGCGCGGTCATCGAGGTGATCCCCGACGATGCCGCCGGCGTGCTCGACCCGGCGGCCCTGGAGCGGATGATCGACGGGCGGGTGAAGCTGATTGCCATCACCTGGATCCCCACCAATTGCGGATTGATCAACCCGGCGGCCGAGGTCGGCCGGATCGCCCGGGCGCACGGGGTTCCCTACCTGCTGGACGCCTGCCAGGCGGTCGGCCAGCTGCCGGTCGACGTGACGGCGCTGGGCTGCGACTTCCTGTCGGCGACGGGGAGGAAGTTCCTGCGCGGCCCGCGCGGCACCGGCTTCCTCTACGTCCGCCGCGAGCGGCTGGCCGGGCTCGAGCCCGTGGTGATCGACCATTTCGCGGCACCCTGGGTGGCGCCCGACCGCTACGCGCTGCGGCCGGACGCGCGGCGCTTCGAGACCTGGGAGAACAGCTACGCCTGCCGGCTGGGGCTGGGCGTCGCCGTCGACTACGCGCTGGCGGTGGGTCTCGACGCCATCGCCGGGCGCAACCGGCTGCTGGCCGGGCGGCTGCGCGCCGGGCTGCGCGGCATCCCGGCCGTGACGCTGCAGGACCTCGGGCCCGAGCCCTGCGCCATCGTCAGCTTCACGGTCGCGGGCAAGGCCGCGGCGGCGGTGAAGGCAGAGCTGGCGGCGGCCGGGATCAATGTCAGCGTCTCGTCGCCGTCGAGCACGCTGCTCGACGCCTTGGCCCGCGGCCTGCCCGACGTCGTCCGCGCCTCGCCGCACTACTACAACGCCGAGGACGAGATCGACCGGACGGTCGCCGCGGTGCGGCGGATCGCGGCCAGCTAGCCCAGCCGGGCGGCGGCCCGCGCCACGGCCTGGCGGCGCTCTTCGAGTATCGGGGCGGCGAGCTCGTGGTAGCGCGCCAGCACCTCGGCCGGGGCGGTGTCCGGCGAGCCGGCGTGCAGCGGCGGGGCCGGGTCGTACTCGATGTAGAGCTGGATGCGCTCGGCGGTGGCGCGGCCGGCGAGCTCGGCGGCGAGGTGCAGGCCGAAGTCGAGGCCGGCGGTGACGCCGCCACCGGTGACGCGGTTGCGGTCGACGCAGACCCGGCTGCGCTCTGCCGTGGCGCCGAAGGCGGCGAGGAAGTCGAGCGAGGCCCAGTGGGTGGTGGCGCGGTAGCCGCGCAGCAGGCCGGCCGCACCGAGGACCAGCGCGCCGCTGCAGACCGAGGTGACCCAGCGGGCGCGCTGGCCCTGGCGGCGGACGAAGGCCAGGGCCTCGGCGTCGTCGAGCAGGGCGTTCACGCCGGGGCCGCCGGGCACGCACATGAGGTCGAGGTCGGGGCAGTCGGCGAAGGTGACGCCGGGCAGGATGGCGAGGTCGGTGTCGCTGGCCACCGGATCGAGCGTCTTCCAGGCGAGATGCGCCTGCACGCCGGGCAGACGGGCGAACAGCTCCCAGGGGGCGGTGAGGTCGAGCTGGGTCAGGCGGGGGAACAGGACGAAGCCGACCTGCAAGGGCTGTGCGGCCATCGACATCCTCCGGAAACAGGAGAATGACATCGCTGACCCGGCAGGCCGGCACAAGCCTGTCCTGCGGGACCGGCACGACCGACCGGGGAGCCAGACGATGGACAAGCTCGCCATCCTGCGCGCGGCGGCCGAGGCGGCCATCCGCTACCGCGAAGGCGTCGGCGACCGGCCGCAGCGGCCGCTGGTCGACTTCGCCACGGCGCGGCGGTCCTTCGACCAGCCGCTGCCGGCGGGCGGTGCCGCAGCGGAGGCGGTCCTCGCCGAGCTGGTCCGGCTGGCCGAGCCCGGGCTCAACGCGACGACGGGCCCGCGCTTCTTCGGCTGGGTGATCGGCGGCTCGCACCCGGTGGGCGTGGCGGCCGACTGGCTGACCGGCGCCTGGGGGCAGAACGCCGGCAACCACCAGGCCTCGCCGGCGGCGGCCGCGGCCGAGGCGGTGGCGGCCCGCTGGATGCTGGAGCTGCTCGACCTGCCGCCGAGCTGCTCGGTCGGCTTCGTCACCGGGGCCACGGTCGCCAACATGGTGGGCCTCGCCGCGGCGCGGGGCGAGGTGCTGCGGCGGGTCGGCTGGGACGTCGAGGCGCAAGGGCTGTTCGGCGCCCCGCCGATCACCGTGCTGATCGGCGACGACGCGCACAGCACCGTGTTCGCGGCGCTGCAGATGCTGGGGATGGGGCACCAGCGGGTGGTGCGGGTGGCGACCGACGCGCAGGGGCGGATCGAGGCGGACGACTTCGCGGGCAAGGCCGCGGGCGTGACGGGGCCCTGCATCGCCGTGCTGCAGGCGGGACAGCTCAATACTGGGGCGTTCGATCCGTTTCCGGCGCTGGTGCCGGCGGCCCGAGCGGCGGGGGCCTGGATCCATGTCGACGGGGCGTTCGGCCTGTGGGTCAGGGCCTGCCCGGCGCGGCAGCATCTGGCCCAGGGCGTCGAGCTCGCCGACAGCTGGGCCACCGACGGGCACAAATGGCTGCAGACGCCTTACGACACGGGCTACGCCATCGTCCGCGACGCCGAGGCGCATCGCCGGGCGATGACCATCGCCGCCAGCTACCTGCCGGCGACGGCGGCGGGCGAGCGCGATCCCAGCCACTACGTTCCCGAGCTGTCGCGGCGGGCGCGCGGCTTTCCGACCTGGGCCATGCTGCGGCACCTGGGGGCCGACGGCATCGCCAGGCTGGTCGAGGGCAACTGCCGGACGGCGGCGCTGATGGCGGAACGGCTGCGCGCCGAGCCGGGCATCGCCGTGCTCAACGAGGTCGTGCTGAACCAGGTGGTCGTCCGCTTCGGTGCGGACGGCGACGACGCCGCCGGCGACCGGCTGACCGAGCGGACCATCGCGCGGATCCAGCAGGACGGCGTGCTGTTCGCCGGCGGGGCGCGGTGGAAAGGGCGCCAGGCGATGCGGCTGTCGGTATCGTCCTGGGCGACCGACGACGCGCAGGGCCTGCGCGCGGTCGAGGGCATCGTCGCGGCGTGGCGGGCGGTGCGGGCGGAAGGGTAGGCGGGAAGGTTACGGGTCCGGGGCCTGACGCTGTCCTTCTTCGGCCGCCGGCAAGGCTGGCGGAGACAGCAAGAACACCAGCTGCCCCGTACCTCCGCGCTCCCAACGGGCGGCGGCCAGGGTCGTTCCGCGGCGGGTCAGCCGGGGACGGGGATCAGGCCGTAGCGCAGCATGACGGCCTTGAGCGCCTCGGGGTCGGGACGGCCGCCTTCGAGCAGGCCGGCCATCTCGCGGAAGTATTGCGGTCCGAGGGCGCCGGGCGTGAGGATGCACAGGCACTTCGCCGGGGCGTCGCTGCGGTTGTCGAAGCCGTGGACGATGCCGCGGCGGATGAAGATCGACTGGCCCGGCCGCAGCTCGACCGCGCCCTCGCCGATGCGCCAGGTCGAGACCCCGCCCAGGCCGTAGACCGCCTCGTCCCAATGGTCGTGGTAGTGCGGCACCGGCATGCGGGCGTTCGGCTGCAGGGTCATCTCGAACAGGTCGAGGCCACCGCCGGTGCCGCCGCGGTCCTCGAGGAAGCGCAGCTCGATCCCGCCCATCCTGATCGTCTCTTGCATCGACCGTGCTCCCGCCTCGCGTCCTGACGGCCGGAGTATGGGCCGGCCGGGACGGCGAGGCGAGCGCCAGCGGCAGCGCGGCGGCGGCCCGCCGCCGGCCGGGCCGGTCAGTCGAAGGCGTAGAGCGTGTACTTGCGGATGCCGGAGCGGGCGCCGCCGACCTTGGCCGGGACGCTGCAGCGGAGCATCAGCGCGTTGGTGTAGTTGGCGATGGCGAACGGGATGGGCTCGCCGACCGACGACAGGTACTGGGCGTTGCCGACCCCGCTGCTCGAACGCGTCGTGCTGCTGGTGCAGACGCCGCCTTCGGTGCAGGTGCTGACATAACAGGTGATGTTGGCGGCACTGCTGCCGTCGTCGACGACGGCCCACCAGTAGGCCGTGTCGAAATAGAAGGGGCCGTTCAGGTTCAGGAAGTGGCCGTTGAGCGGGCAGGCATAGTTCACCGTGTTGCCGCCGTCGTTGTAGGCGCCGGTTCCGTTGTAGAGGATGTCGGGGGTGGTATCGCCGAGCTTGACGCACTCGATGCCGGAGCGCGTCGTGATCACCAGGCCGGCCTCGGCATCGGCCAGGGGCAGGCAGGCGCCGCCGCAGACCAGGGCGGACAGCATCAGCACAGGCAGCTTCATCGTCGGGACTCCGTTGCTGGTGAACCCGGGACGGCACCTGACCTTGCCTGTGACCCCATGAGGTTGCACAGACAAAAGTGCGGCCGGCACCAGGACATCGGGTGACGAATACTGACAACGTCGCAGGTGGACTTGCGGTGACGCGCGTCACCCGGGTCGAGACCTTGGGGTGACGCGCGTCACAGGGGCTGCTGCCGGGCGGTTCAGCCCCTGGCGGTCTCGGGACCGAAGGTGGCGCCCAGCTCGCTCACGCGGTCGGCCGGGAAGCCGCCCTCGCGGGCGTGGCGGCGGACGACCTCGGCACTCTCGGCCTCGTGGATGCAGTAGATCCTGTCGCCGGCGGCGTAGCTGGTGATCCAGCGGTAGGGCTCGCCGAGACCGGCGACGACGGCGTTGGATTTCGCGGCGATGGCCTGCAGCGCCTCCGGTCCCAGCTTGCCGGCTCCGGGAACCTCGCGCTCGATAACGTAGAGGGGCATGGCGGATGGCCTTTCCTCAGCCTGGCCGGCACCCAATGCGCCGGCCGTTGCCGAGCCTATGGGGCAGCCATGTTGCGGCCGTACGCCGGCGGGCGGGCTTCGTTTCAGCCTTGTCGCGCGGCAAGTGGAGGCTTGTGTTCCCGTTATGTTCTCATGCACGCTGGCGCCATGCCCGACCCGCGCCAGGACCTCGTCGACACGATCGCCTTCGCCCTGGCGCGCAAGCAGCGCAGCCTGCCGAAGCCGGGCCGGCGGGACACCGGCTGGGGCCCGGCGATCGACGAGTTCCGCATCGTCGCCGCGGCGATCGTGCGCCATCTCGAGCAGTGCGGCTTCCGCATCGAGCGCAAGCCGCCGGCGCAGGGGCACCGCACGCCCTGAGGGACCCGGCGGCGGCCGGGGGGACCGCCGCCGGAGGAGCGGCCCTAGCGGATCGCCCCGTTCAGCCGGGCGGGGAAGAAGCCGAAGCCGGCGGCGGCCCCGCCGAGATAGACGATGTCGAGGACCTGCGAGGCGCTGCGGCCGAAGGCGAGGCCGTTGCCGTCGGTCGGCACGATGTCGGCCTCCCAGTTGGCATCGACCACGCCGCGGTCCTTGTCGCCGCGGCCGTCGGCGGCGTCGCGCAGGTCGGAGATCTTGCGCGCCTGGGCGACGAGGCCGCGCGCGCGCAGCAGGGTGCGGATCTCGCCGGCGTGGTAGGCCTCGACGGCGAGGATCCCGGCGGCGGCGTCGAGCACCGGCTTGGCGGCGATCAGCGTCGCCGCCCCCTTGTAGGCGGTGACGCCGACATCCTCGAAGACGAAGGCGCCGAGCAGGAAGCCGTCCTCGCTGGCGAACGGATCGAAGCTCTCGCCGGGCCCGACGAGGCCGGCGGCGCGGGCGGCGTTGGTGAAGCTGGCGCGCAGGTCGATGCGCGGCCGCGCCACCGCCGCCGCGCCCAGCGTCCGCCGCAGGAAGCGGACATGCGCCGCCTCGTCGCGGGCGATCTCCTGGGCGTACTCGCGGATCAGCCGGCTGGCGAACGGCACCTGCCGCCCGCCGGTGACCGCACCGCGCGTGCCGGTGCCGCCGGTCTGCCCGTCATCGAGGCCGCGACCGAAGGCGGCGCGCAGGTAGAACTCGGCTTCCAGATATTCGAGGTTGAGGGCGAAGTTCAGGATATCGGCATCGCCGACCGCGGCCCCGGCCGGTCCGGCGGCGGCGAGGGCGGCGGCGGCCGCGCCGGCACCCAGCAAGCCGCGCCGGCTGACGCCCGTCCGCTCCGAGCCTGCTCCAACGAACTGCATCGATGTCTCCTCAGGTCCGACCGGCGGCCGCCGCGACCGGGAGGGCCGCGGGAACCGCCTCATCGGGCCCTACGCCCGGGACCCCGCCGGCGGAGGCAGCGATCACGGCGGGGTCGCGCGGGCGTGATGCGCTGGCGGCGCACGATCACCACCGTGGCCCGGCCCGCGCCTGCGGCGAGACGACGGTGCCGCCGCCCCGTCACGCCAATATCCGCCCGGCGGGTTCACCTTCGTCGTGCATGAGGGAGATCTGATGCAGCTCGGACTGGTCGGCCGGGACGGACGGGAGCCCGGCGCGTGCCGCCGCCGGCCGGCGCTCAGAACTCAACGCTTCCGGCTGCAAGCGTGAAACCTTGATTGAGGAGATTGACGATCAAGTGATCCTTGAAGCACGGAATAGCAAATAAAGCAGAGTCTCATCCACAGCGTCCTGGCCGGACCTGGCGGCTTCATTGCCGGATTGCTTGGATCTGGTGTCGGGGCCCGCATCGCGAGTCGGACAAAAAGCCAAGTAGCGGACAAAGCGCGACACCGTCATGCGGCAAGCGAAGTCACGCCTTGGGAGAATACATGGACGCTCCTTCCAGTTTGGCTCTATTCGTACCTCAGCGCTGCGGTATCTTGTTTGTATAGGTTGAATTGATGCAGCGGGTAGAGACTCTCGACGGTCAACATCTACTTATTTTGACGTATATACACCACCGAACGCGCTTGCTATAGCGTGAGGGGTTCATGTCGGGCGCGAGCAGTACCGCTCGGCGGGAGGCTGCAAACACGCCCAAGTGGAACGTGAAAAGGTGGGGTGAAATGGCTCAATTTGTCGGCACTGTCGGCGACGACTCGATTGTCGGTACGTCGAGCGATGACTACATTTACGGCGGATACTACTACAGTGGTTCGGGAAGGGACAAACTGTACGGCGGGTCGGGCAACGATACCATCTACGGCGGAAGCAACTCGGATACGATCGTCGGTGGCGCCGACAACGACTGGCTGGAGGGAGGCAGCGGCAACGACGTCTACGAGTTCTCCGGCAACTTCGGCCAGGACTACATATCCTGGGAGTACTACGACTCGAACGTCGTGCGGTTCACGGATCTGGCGAGCTCGCAGGTCGCGTTCGAGCTCGACGACGGCGACCTGTTCATCACGAAGAACGGCTCCGCCGACCGCGTCGCGATCGAGAGCTGGGAGTACTATTCCTCCTACTTCAAGCTGATCTTCACCGACGGCGAGGCCAATCCGTTCAACCGCGCCGGGACCAACGGCAACGACGTCATCGTCGCGTCGTCGGCAGGCGAGACGCTGAGCGCGCTCGGCGGCAACGATCGCATCTACGGCGGTGGCGGCAACGACTCGGTCTTCGGTGGCGACGGCAACGACCGCACCCACGGGGATGAAGGCAACGACCGGGTCTATGGCGGCAACCAGAACGACTTCGCCACGGGCGGCAATGGCAACGACACGGTCTATGGCGGCGACGGCAACGACAAGGTCCACGGCAACAACGGCACCGATACCCTCGACGGCGGCAACGGCGTCGACACGCTCGAGGGTGTGACCGGCCAGGACTACCTGTACGGCGGCGCCAGCGGCGACCGGCTGACCGGCGGCCTCGACACCGACTACATGTACGGTGGCGCGAGCGGCGATACCTTCGTCTTCGACGATGGCGACAGCGGCCTCGGCGCCGCCCGCGACCGCATCCTCGACTTCGTCTTCGCGCAGGGCGACCGCATCGACCTCTCGGCGATCGATGCCAAGACATCGACGTCGGCCGACGATGCCTTCACCTGGAAGGGGGCCGCGGCGCTGACCGGGGCCGGGCAGCTCGGCTACTACGTGTCGGGCGGCGTCACCATCATCCGCGGCAGCACCGATGCCGACAGTGCCGCCGAGTTCGAGATCCAGCTCACCGCGGGCCTGACGCCCTCGTCGACCTGGTTCATCATGTAGCGCTGGCGGGCCGTCCGGGCCCCCATCGGCCGCCTTTGCGGTCCCTGGGTCGCCGGGGCAAACCCGGCGACCCCTTTTGCTGCCGCGACGATCATGACCGCGGCGGCAAGGATCTCGCGGGGCGTTTCCGCGGGTCACTGGCCGTTGATCGCCGATCCGGCGTTTCGCCGCGGCGCGCGGCGCGCTACCCGTGTGCCACCCGCCTTCCGCAGAGGCCATGCCGGTGGACTACCTCCCCAGCCTGCTGACGCTCGCCGGCATGCACCTGCTGATGGCGATGCTGCCCGGACCGAACACCGTGGTGGTCAGCTGGCTGTCGGCGACCGCGTCGCGGCGCGACGGGCTGGCGGCCATGGGCGGGGTGGTGACCGCGTCGCTGGTCTGGGTGGTGCTGTCGCTGTGGGGCTTCGGGGCGGTGCTGCTCGAGGCGGGCTGGCTCTACCGGATCCTGCGCCTGCTGGGGGCAGCCTACCTCGTCTATGTCGGGGTGCGGATGCTGCGCGCCGGCTGGCGGCGCCAGGGCGCGGTCGACGGCGAAGTGCAGCGGCCGGCAATGGCCGGGCGGCGGCCGTTCGCGGCCGGGCTGCTGACGACGCTGAGCAATCCCAAGTCGGCGGTGTTCTGGACCAGCGCCTTCCTGGTGGCGGTGCCGGCGCACGCGCCGGCCTGGCTCTACGCCGCCATCGTCGCGGTGATCGGCGTCCAGGCGACGCTGTGGTACGGGGCGGTGGCGCTGCTGTTCTCGACCGGCGTGGCGCGCACCCACTACCTGCGGCTCGCCCGCTACCTCGATGGGCTCGCCGGCGGCGTCATGGTCTTCCTCGGGCTGCGGCTGGCCGACGAGGTGCGCCGCGAGCTCGGCATCCGGCTGTTCATGCGCGCCGACTGAGCGGCGGCGCTCAGGTCGCCGCCGCCGCCTCGAACACCCGGGCGAGGCCTTCGGCCAGCTGGTCGTCGGTGAACACCAGCGGGTCGTTCACGCTCTCGACGAGGCCCTTCATGGTCAGCATGCCGATCGCCGACAGGTAGGCGAGGAAGGCGAGCAGGCGCGGCTCGATGCGCGGCTTGCCGAGGCGCTGGCCGGCGAGGTGGCGCAGCTTGCCGGCGGCGCCGCCGAGGCAGAGCTCGTTCAGCGGGCGCAGCCGGGCGAACTGCTCCGGGGTCCAGCGCAGCTGGCCCTGGCCGGCCACCTGGGCGAACAGGAAGGCCAGGCGGAAGTCGTCGATGCGCGGTGCCAGCGACTGCACCGTGCCGCGGATGATCGCGCGCAGGGCGGTGGGCGCGTCGTAGGCCCGGGCGACGGCCTGGTCGACGGCGCGGGCGTGGCGCTCGATGACGCCGTAGACCAGCTCGAAGACCAGCTCGTCCTTGGAGGCGAAGTAGTAGTAGAGGCCGGTCTTCGACATCCCGGCCTCGCGCGCGACCGCCTCGAGGGTCATGGCGGCGACGCCGTCGCGCAGCAGCACCGTGCGCGCCGCGTCGAGGATCTCCTCGCGCGAGCGCTCGCGCCGGCGCTCGCGGCGTGCCGCCCGCCTGTCGGCCGCAGCCGCGACCGTGCCGTCCACCGGATCCGCCATCGTCCGTCCGCGCCTCGTTGCCGACAGCACAACTTTACTGGGCTGACGGCAAAATGTCGAAGCATTGACTTTTCCGACCAACGGTCCAGAAGCGACGAGCGCGGTCAGGGAGTATCCGTGCCATGGACGCCCTCAGCCTCGGCAATCCGGTGTTCGCCACCTACGCGGTCGCGGCGGCGCTGATGATCCTCAAGGCGGTCGGGATGTCCTGGCTCACCGTGGCGCGGATGATCGGCGAGAACGGCGGCTTCCGCTCGCCCGAGGACATCCGGCGCACGCCGTTGAACCCGCATCCCAGCCCGGCGCAGCTGGCGCCCAACGAGCGCGTCGAGCGGGTCCGCCGCATCCAGCAGAACGATCTCGAGAGCGTGCCCTACTTCCTCGTGGCAGGCCTGCTGTTCGTGC
>JAXMCM010000027.1:0-154532 GCA_046349355.1 Geminicoccaceae bacterium | reverse complement strand
TAGTGATACTTGCGGTTGCCGCGCTGGATGAACGGGACGTCGCGGAAGCCCTTGGTCGTCACGTAGGCGACGGTCGCCCCCTTGTGCTCGAGCAGGGCGTTGGTGGCGACGGTGGTGCCGAGGCGGATGTTGTCGATGGCGTCGCGCCGCTCGAAGCGGGCGAGGCCGCCGAGGATGCCCTCGACCGGATCGCCCGGCACCGACAGCGACTTCCACACCTCGATCGCCCGCGTCTCGCGGTCGTAGGCGACAAAGTCGGTGAACGTGCCGCCGACGTCGATTCCCAGCATGTAGCGCATGACCGCGAAGCCTCCCCCAAGGCCCACGGTCCGTCCGGTCGGGGACCGTGCCCGTCCGGCCTATCGGGTCTCCGGCGGAGGCGCAAGCGGCGCCGCTGCAGGGCTCACACCGAGCAGATGACGCCGTTCTCGTGACGCTCGTCGGCGCGGTGGAAGCTGCTGGCCGGCTCGAACGGCATGTCCGTGACCTTGAGCGTCGCGATGCGGCCGACGACGAGGATGCTGGTCGCCGCGTCAGGCAGGGCGCCGGCCGGGCCGGCGAGGCGCAGGCCGCTGACGCTGACCGTCCCGTCGGCGCCGCGGAACACGGCGTGCGGCGCGAACAGCCCGGGCTTCGGCTCGCCGTCGTAGCGCAGCTCGACCAGCCAGCGGCCGCCGACGGCATTGCAGAGCTCGCGCTCGAAGGCGGTCTTGCGGGCGGCGGCGCGGTGGCCGGCCGGCGAGCCGCTGCCGGCCGGGCGGAAGCCGGGCCGGGGACGGGGGACGGCGCTGCTCATGGACGGACCTCGAGGCGCGCAGGTCGATAGCAATGCGCCAAGGCTCCATCATCGCACGGTTCGGCCATCAGGGGAAATGCTGGCTGCCGGCACGCCAGAGGTTGTCGGACAGGTTGGCCGCCGCCATAGTTCCTGCCATCCCGGCCGGTTCGCGATGCGACCAGGATTTCCGGGCTCGTGCCGGATCCGCGCGCGGCGCCCGGCACGCCAAGCGACCGCGCTCCAAGAGCAGGGAAGCGAGCCTCATGGCCTCCGTCGACGTCCGCAAGGTCGAGAAATTCTTCGGTTCCGTCCAGGTGCTGCACGGCGTGTCGATCGACATCACCGACGGCGAGTTCGTCGTGCTCGTCGGTCCGTCCGGCTGCGGCAAGTCCACGCTGCTGCGGATGATCGCCGGGCTCGAGGAGATCAGCCGCGGCGAGATCGCCATCGGCGGCCGGGTGGTCAACAACGTCCCGCCCAAGGACCGGGACATCGCCATGGTGTTCCAGAACTACGCCCTCTACCCGCACATGACGGTCAAGGAGAACATGGCGTTCTCGCTGAAGCTGGCGAAGGCGCCGAAGAACGTCATCGAGGAGCGGGTCGGCAAGGCGGCGCAGATCCTGGGCCTCGCCAACCTGCTCGACCGCTACCCGCGGCAGCTCTCGGGCGGCCAGCGCCAGCGCGTCGCCATGGGCCGCGCCATCGTCCGCGACCCGCAGGTGTTCCTGTTCGACGAGCCCCTGTCGAACCTCGACGCCAAGCTGCGCGTGCAGATGCGCACCGAGATCAAGGAGCTGCACCAGCGCCTGAAGACGACCTCGGTCTACGTCACCCACGACCAGATCGAGGCCATGACGATGGCCGACCGGATCGTCGTCATGCAGCTCGGCCACGTCGAGCAGGTGGGCGCGCCGCTCGATCTCTACGACCGGCCGGCCAACCTGTTCGTCGCCGGCTTCATCGGCAGCCCGGCCATGAACTTCATCGACGCGACGGTGCGCCGGGCCAACGGCACGGTGGCCGCGGTTGCGGCCGACGGCACCGCTTTGCCGCTGCCACCCAGCGCCGGCGGGACCGAAGGCCAGAAGGTGGTGTACGGCGTGCGGCCCGAGCACCTCGAGCTGCGCACCGACGGCTCGGGCCTGCCGGCCGAGGTCATCGTCGTCGAGCCGACCGGGGCCGAGATGCTGGTGGTCAACAAGTTCGCCGGCTCGGAGATCCAGTCGGTGTTCCGCGAGCGCTTCAAGCTCAATCCGGGCGACAAGATCAGCCTCGCCCCGAAGCTCGAGCACGTCCACATCTTCGACAAGGAGCGCGGCATCCGCATCAGCGGCTGAGCGCGCCGGCCGCGCGGTGCCGAGGCACCGCGCGGCGCCTTTCCGGCGTACCGGGCGGCGACCAGGCTCCTCCGTCGCCGCCTAAGTGTACGATAGTGAACAAAACTATGTTTCAATCCGACCTAACTTGCTCAATTTGCTGAAAGTTTGCATCGCCTGAGCTTGCGACCTGCAAGCCGCCCCGATATCCGCGTCCTGTCATGCAGCTTCGCTGATGCATGGCGGAATGGACGTCGCGGGACAAAGAGGCAGCGTGGCTTCGACGACCAGTTCTCCGGCCCGGCCAGCCGGCAACCTCGTGCTCGGTGCGCTTCCGCCGGCCGAGCTGGAGGTGCTGCGTCCGCACCTCGTGCGCATGCGGCTGGTCAACGGCCAGACCCTGCAGGAGCCTGACCAGGCGATCGAGCACCTGTTCTTCGTCGACCAGGGCTTCATCTCGCTGGTGATCGAGGCGCGCGACCTGCCGGGCGGCGTCGAGGTGGGCCTGGTCGGCCGCGAGGGCGTGGTCGGGCTCGCCGCCTTCCTCACCGCCTCCGGCCTCGCCTTCACCCGGGCCATGGTGCAGATGGCGGGCAGTGGCTCGCGCCTGGCCGTGCCGGTGTTGCGCGATGCGCTGCCGCGGCTGCCGTCGCTGCGCCGCCGCCTGCGCCGGGCCGTGCTACTCGACCAGGTGCAGGCGATGCAGACCGCCGCCTGCAACAGCCGCCACACGCTGGCGCAGCGCTGCGCCCGCTGGCTGCTGCTGGCCCGCGACCGCACCGAGACCGACGAGCTGGCGATCACCCAGGAGTTCCTGTCGATCATGCTGTCGGTCCGCCGCCCTGGCGTCACCTCGGCGCTGGGCGAGCTGCGCGAGCGGGGCCTGCTCCGCTCCTCGCGCGGCAAGGTCGTCATCGCCGACCGCGCCGGCCTCGAGGCGGCTGCCTGCGGCTGCTACCGGCGGGTGCGCGACTTCGAAGCCATGTCGCTCGGCCGCGGCGGCGCCCACGGGAACGACGACGACGGCGTCTACTTCGACTGATCCGGGCGGCCCCGCCCGTTCGCTGTCGCTGATCAAGCCGGTCGTCAGGTCAATCGATTGCGGATCTCAAGCATCCTCGAGCCGGCCTTGTTGGGACGCCGCGCTTACGCCATTTCCTCTGGCCCGAGGTTTGTGCCATCTGTGCGGTTCATCACATCCGTGCGCGGGAAGCGATGGCATAGGAGCCCTGAGGCGGGCGTCGCTGACGCCCGCAAGCCGGGGGCCCTTGGCATGACGTTCGATCCCCAGCAGGCGCGGGAGGAAGTGATGCGCCGCCTGCACGATCGACTCGGCCGGCTGCAGCGGATGGTCGACTTCGGCGTGCCGCCGGGGCCTGCCGTCGAGCCGGGCCCGCGCCAGGCCACGGGGCATCCCGTGCCCGTCCGCAACCTGCGGCCGCGCCGGTCGGCCAACGGCTGACCCGGCCCGCCGCCTACTCCACCGTCACCGACTTCGCGAGGTTGCGCGGCTGGTCGACGTCCGTGCCCTTGAGCACGGCGGTGTGGTAGGCGAGCAGCTGGATCGGCAGGCTGTAGAGGATCGGCGCCACGAACGGATCGGCGTCGGGCATGACCACCGTCCGCCAGCAATAGCTGCGCAGCTCCTCGGCCCCGGCGGCGTCGCTCAGCAGCACGACCTTGCCGCCGCGTGCCACGACCTCCTGCAGGTTGCTGGCGGTCTTGTCGAACAGCGCGTCGCGCGGTGCGACGACGATCACCGGCACGTCCTCGTCGATCAGCGCGATCGGCCCGTGCTTGAGCTCGCCGGCGGCGTAGCCCTCGGCGTGGATGTAGCTGATCTCCTTGAGCTTCAGCGCCCCCTCGAGGGCCAGCGGGTACATCGGGCCGCGGCCGAGATAGAGCACGTCGCGGGCCTGGACGAGATGCTGGGCGATCTCGCGGACCTGCTCCTCGGCCTCGAGCACCTGGTGCGCCCGGGCCGGCACCTCGTCGAGGGCCCGGGTCAGCGCCAGCTCCGCGGCCGCCGACAGCCGGCCGCGGGCGCGGCCCGCCCCCAGCGCGAGGCAGGCCAGCGTCGCCAGCTGGGTGGTGAAGGCCTTGGTCGAGGCGACGCCGATCTCGGGGCCGGCCAGGGTCCGCAGGCTGCCGTGCGCCTCGCGGGCCAGCGTGCTCTCCGGCACGTTGACCACGGCCAGCGTCGGGTGGCCCTGCTCCTTGACGTGGCGCAGCGCCGCCAGCGTGTCGGCGGTCTCGCCCGACTGCGAGACGAAGATGCCGGCCTGGCCCGGCACCAGCGGCGCCTCGCGGTAGCGGAACTCGCTGCCGATGTCCCAGTCGACCGGGATGCCGGCGAGGCGCTCGAACCAGTAACGGGCGACGAGGCAGGCGTAGGAGGCGGTGCCGCAGGCGATCAGGGCGAGCCGCGGCACGGTGGCGAAGTCGAAGGGCAGCGCCGGCAGGGCGATGCGGTGGTCGGCCGGGTCGGCGAACGAGCGCAGCGTGTCGCCGATCACCGCCGGCTGCTCGTGGATCTCCTTCTCCATGAAGTGGCGGTGGTTGCCCTTGCCGATCATCGCCCCGGAGAAGGCGGTCTGGCGGATCGGCCGCTCGACCGTGTTGCCGGCGACGTCGGTGATCGTGGCGCCGTCCGGGCGGACGAAGGCGATGTCGCCTTCCTCCATGTACTGGATGCGCCGGGTCAAGGGCGCCAGCGCCAGCGCGTCCGAGCCCAGGTACATCTCGCCGTCGCCGTAGCCGACGGCGAGCGGGGCACCCTTGCGGGCGCCGACGACGAGGTCCTCGCGGCCCTCGAACAGGATGGCCAGCGCGAAGGCGCCGCGCAGCCGGGCGATGGCCCGGCGCGCCGCCTCCTCCGCCGGGAGTCCTTCGGCGAGGTAGGCGCCGACCAGCTGCGGCACGACCTCGGTGTCGGTCTGGGTCTGGAAGACGTGCCCCCTGGCCGTCAGCTCGCCGCGCAGCTCCTGGAAGTTCTCGATGATGCCGTTGTGGACGACGGCGCAGCCGCTGGCGATGTGCGGGTGCGCGTTGCCCTCGGTCGGCGCGCCATGCGTCGCCCAGCGGGTGTGGCCGATGCCGGTCCGCCCGGGCAGCGGCAGCGAGTCGAGCTCGGCGGCCAGGCGGTCGAGCCGGCCGGCGGCGCGGCGGCGCTGCAGCTTGCCGTCGACCAGCGTGGCGATCCCGGCGCTGTCGTAGCCGCGATATTCGAGGCGGCGCAGGGCGGCGAGCAGCAGCGGGGCCGCGTCGCCACGCCCGATGACGCCGATGATGCCGCACATCGCCGCTTCCTCTCGCCTTCGTTCGAACGGGGACAGTCTAGCAGGTCAGGGATGCCGCAGCGCAACATCCGGCTTGGCTCACGAGGCGGCCTGGGCCCGGGCGTAGCCGGCGATCTCGACGGTGGTCGAGAGCTGGTTGGCCTCGAGGTTGCCGCTGTCGTCGTATTGCGGCGCCTCGTAGATCGTCATCTCCTCGACCAGCAGGACCGGGGCGTGCTGCTCGACGGCGTAGAGGAACGAGCGCAGGCCCTCGATCGAGCTGCTGAAGGTCAGGCGCAGGCCGATGCGCACGAACGGCGCCTCCTCGACCGGCTCCAGCACCTGCACCGATTCGAGCCGCCCGCCGCCGTCCTGGACGAGGCCGCTCAGCACCTTCTGCAGCTCGGCCCCGACCAGCGCCGGGGTGGCGCCCTGGACCAGCGTCTGGTCGGCCTCGCTCGCCCGCTGCAGCAGCCGCTGCTCGGCCAGCATCTGCTCGCGGGTGCCCAGCCGCTCGCGGAACTGCTCGGTCCGCGTCGCCAGGTCGGCGATGGTCTGCTCCTGCCGGCGCAGGGCGTCGACCGGCAGCCAGGCGAGCCAGCCGATGACACCGACGACGAGCGCCAGGATCAGCAGCGCCAGCAGCCGGCGCATCGACGGCGAGAGGTCGCGGATCACGGGCCGATCTCGCGCGAGGGGCCGACCGTCGCCGCCAGCGAGAAGCGGCTGACCTCGCGGCTCTCGCCGCTCGGCAGCTCGACCTGCTCGCGGGTGCTGGGCGAGCGGAACTGCGCCTTGGCGAAGTAGGGCGAGTCCTCGACCAGGGCGACCACCGCCGAGGCATCGTCGGCGTAGCCGTTGATGGTCAGCTCGTTGCCGCGCAGGGTGATGTCGGTCAGCCAGACGCTGTCCGGCAGCACCCGCGACAGCTCTTCCAGCGCCACCAGCGGCGAGCCCAGCGCGGCCTGGCGCTCGGCGACGAAGCGGGTCTCGCCGCGCAGCGCATCGAGGCTGGTGCGCAGCTCGGGCATGTCGGCGACCCGCTCCTCCAGCGAGCGCAGCAGCTCGGCGCGCTCGGCGATGATCTGCTGGCGGGTGTAGTACTGGTAGCCGGCGAAGGCGGCGGCGGCCGCGGCGGCGAGCACGACCAGCCCCGCCAGCACCCGGGCGAGGCCGCCGCCCTGGCGCGGCTGCTCCAGCGCGTGGGCGAGGTCGACGGTCGGCGGCGCCCACGGATCGTCCTCGACGAGGTCGACGCCGCGCACGCTGAGGCCGACCGCGGCGAGGCGCTGGCGGGCCTCGGCGACGCGCTGTCGGGGGATCGCCACCAGCGACACCTCGAGCGAGCCGTCGGGACGGCGCGCGTCGATGCGCTGGTCGTAGTAGACGTGGTCCGCGCTCCACGGCGTCAGCAGGTCGACCTTGTGCGCCATGATGGCGCCGAGCTCGCGCTCGGCCGAGGCGGGCAGCACGTCGCCGGCGACCAGCCCCATCTCGGCCGGCAGGCGCAGCACCACCGGCAGCCGCGAGCGCTGCACGGTGCGCAGGATGGCCTGGGTGGTCGGGTCCTGGGCCAGCGGCAGCGGCGGCGCGTCGGCGCGGGCGGCCTCGCGCAATGCCAGGGTGCCGACCTCGGTGAGCTTGCGGTCGCGGCGCAGGCCGATGCGGGCGAGGTGGCCCTCGTAGAGCACGATCGCCGCCTCGCGGCGGACGGGCGGGCGCCAGGGCCGCCGCGGGAACAGGCCGCGCAGCTCGCCGGTCCACCACTTCCAGAACCCGCCGAGGCTCGGACGGGCGAGCTCGAGGCGTGTCGCCATCAGGGCCTCTCCTCGACACGCAGCGGTGCCGGCTCCCAGGCGAGCAGCCGGTAGGGCCGGCCATCGGCGGTCTCCTCCAGCCAGACCACCGCATCGGCGTGCGCCTCGTAGCCATCGCGCAGGCGGATGTCCAGTTTGAGGCCGTAGACCTTCTGCGGGTCGTCGATCCCCTCGCGGGCCGGCGGCTGCTCCTCGCCGGCCTGGTCGGCCGGACCGCCGCCGCCGTCGGGCGCGTCCGCGGTCTGGCCGCGGCCCCGGCCCGGCGGCGGCGACGCGATGTCCTCGCTGACCATGTCGGCCGACGGCGACGGCACGTCGCCCTCGTCGCCGGCATCGCCACCGTCGTCCAGCCCCGACGGGCCCTGCGCGGAGCCGGCGACGGCGCGGCGCACCGGCTCGCCGGCGAACGGGCCCTTGGGCGTGCCGAGCCCGGTCGAGACGGTGACCCAGGGGCGCATCGCCTCGAAGATCTCCGGCGTCATGCCGAGCACGTAGCGCAGCTCGGCGACGTTGGTGAACGGCGCATCGGCGGCGCCCTCGGGACGGCCGGCGCGGCGGTACTCGGCGTCCTCCGCCCCATGCGCCTGGCGCTGGGTGTTGGTGTCGCGCCAGTCGACGATGGCGTCGGCGAGGTCGCGGGCCCGCTCGCGATCGACGCCGAGCTCGCGCAGCAGCGATTCGAGCAGGCGGTCGTCGGCGGCGTTGATGTCGATCCGGCCGGACTCGCCGCTGATGCGGATGCCGATCTCGGCGTCCTCGATGGCCCAGACGGCACGGACGCCGTCGGGGCCGGGCCGGATGGTCGGCACCAGCAGCTCCTGCACCGCCCGGTCGAGCGCCGTCTCCAGCGCCACCCGGGCCTTGATCGAATCGACCATGTTGCGGGTGCGGAAGGCCTCGCCGCGGGCCAGGGCCGAGAAGGTCACGGCCAGCGCCGAGATGGTGACGACGAACCACAGCACGGCCACCAGCGCGATGCCGCGCTCGCCGTCGGCGGGCGGTGCCGCCGGGCTCAGGTGCCGCATCCCACCTGCTCCTCGGACTGCTCGGTGGCGCACAAGGGGCCGGCGCCGAGCTGCGGGCTGACGAACAGGTCGGGCCAGGCCCCGGCCGGCCCGTCGATTGCCGCCAGCCGAACCGACACCGGCAGCGTCTCGCGGCCGCTCCAGCGCTCCTGCCACTGGCCGCGGTCGCTGTCGCCGACGGTGCCGAAATAGGTGAAGGCCAGCGGCACCGGGACGTCGCCGAGCAGCCGCGGCTCGACCTGCTCGAGCAGGTCGAAGTCGGCATTGGCCCGCGGCACGGCGAGGCGGCGCAGCAGCAGGCGGCTGCCGCCGCGCGGGCCGGGCTCGATCGACAGCTCCCACATCAGCGCGGCCGGCCCCGGCCGGTAGGCCGGCGTGGCGGCGACGAAGCGCAGGCGCGTCGGCTCGCCGTCGAAGGCCAGCCGCTTGCGGCCGGCCTCGCCCCAGCCGACCAGGGCGGCATTGCCCAGCTGCCGCTCGACCAGGTCGCGGGTCAGCACCAGCGCCTGCAGGCCGTCGCTGCGCGACAGCATCGCGTCGCGCGCGGTCGTCGCCAGCCGCAGGCCCTGGTTCACCAGCAGCATGACGAGGCCGAGGATCGCCATCGCGACCAGCAGCTCGACCAGCGTGAAGCCGCGCTCCGGGCGGGCGGTCATGCGCCCTTCAGCCAGCGCAGCCCGGTCAGGGCGAAGCTGTTGCCGGCGGGGTCGGCGACGGTGACGCGTACCGCCCACAGGCGCGGCTGGTCGCGGCCGGTGTCGCCGGGCGCGCCCGTGGCGTCGGCGGCGGGCCTGCCGCCGGCCTGCGGCAGCGGCTTCGGCAGGTCGAGGGGCAGGGCCTCGACCCGGTAGGCAGTGCCGTCGGGCAGGCGGCCCTCGAGGTCGCTGCGGCGCGGGTCGAGGTCGGCCCGGGTCCGCTCGAGGATGCTCTCGGCGGCCAGCGCCAGGCGCAGCTCGGCGGTGTTGCGGTCGACCGCCATGATGCCGGTGCCGTAGACGCGGTAGACGGCGCCGAGGACGAGGCCCAGCACGGCCAGCGCCACCAGCACCTCGATGATGGTGAAGCCGGCGTCGCCCCGGCGCTGGCGCGGCTCAGCCACCGCCGACGCTCACCGCCCCGGTCAGGTCGTCGATGCCGATCACCGCCTGGCGGCCGCCGACGGCGATGGTCAGCCGGCCGCCGGTCGAGCTGCCGTCGGGGAAGAACAGCACGACCGCGGCCTCGCCGCCGTCCGGCCCCTCGAGCCGGCCGACGGCGGGATCGACCGGCACCTGCACCGGGCGGGAGATGGCGATCGCCTGCTGCCGGGCGGCGCGCAGCTGGTCGGCGAGGACCGCCGCCTGCTGCTTCGCCGTCGGCCGCGCGAAGGCGGTGAAGCGCGGCAGCACGAAGGCCGTCATCAGCGCCAGCAGCGTCAGGACGACCAGCAGCTCGAGGAGCGTGAAGCCGCGCTCAGCGCGGCGTGACGACGAGGTCGGCCGCATCGCCCTGGCCGCCGGGCGCGTTGTCCGAGCCCAGCGAGATGATGGCGTAGGGCGCGCCGTTGTCGCCCGGCGCACGGTAGACATAGGGATGGCCCCACGGATCGACCGGCACGTCCTTGGCGTCGATGTAGGGCGCCCGCCAGCCCGGCAGGCGGTCGGGATTGGCGATCAGCGCCTTGAGCCCCTGCTGCGTGGTCGGATAGCCGCCGACGTCGAGCCGGTAGAGGTCCAGGGCCGTCCGGAAGTTCTCGAGCTGCAGCTTGGCGGTGTCGGCCTTGGCCCCGGACAGGTAGTTGAGCACCCGCGGGCCGGCCAGCGCCGCCAGCAGGCCGAGGATGACGAGCACGACGAGCAGCTCGATCAGGGTGAAGCCGGCCTCGCCGCGGCGGCGGGCCGCGCGACGTCGTCTGGGCAGGGCAAGGTGCATCGCGGGTTCCGTTGCTGGATGCCGCCGGTCCGGCCGGCCGGAGGCGGCGCTCATTGGAGGATGTTCAGCACGTACTGCTCGCCGTCGTGCTCCATGACGAGCTGGCTGGCGGTGACCTGGGTCACCACCCAGGAATCGACCTCGTCGCCGACGAGCAGCCGCTCGACCTCGGTGGCGTCGCCGCGCAGCACCAGCGCCGACATCACCCCGCCCTGGCCGACGGTGCCGACGAAGCGGACCTGCGGCGCGCCGACCGGCGCCGGGCCGGTCTCCTCGACGACCTGCTCCTCGGGCAGGTCGGTCGGCTCGGTCGGCACCTCGGCGACCTCGGGCGGCCGCCGGGTGGCGGTGAACAGCGGCCGCTCCAGCATCACGTGGAAGCGCTCGAGCGCCGGCAGGCGCTGGATCTGCGGCGCCTCCTCGACGGCGGGGGCGGCTTCCGGCGCCGGCCGGGCGGTGTCCTGGGCCAGCGCCGGCAGCGTCCAGCAGGCGACGGCGAGGACCGCCGCCAGCGCACGGCGAGGGCGGCGCGAGCCGCGCGGGGCCTGCATCGGCGAGGGCATGATCGCCTCGTAGGCGCGGCCGGCCGGGCCCGTCAAGGCGAGCCGGCCCGGCCGCCGCTCACAGGGCCAGGTCATTGATGCTGATCACGGCGGTCAGGATCGACATGACGATGCCGCCGACGAGGATGCCCAGCACCACCACCAGCGCCGGCTCGAGGATGGCGACGAGCCGGGTGAGGCGGGTGGCGACGCGCTCGTCGAAGGCGTCGGCGAGGTAGGCCGCCACCGGGCGCAGCCGTCCGCTTTCCTCGCCGGCGCGCAGCAGCTTGGCCGCCATCGGCACCAGGATGTCGGCCTCGCGCAGGCAGTCGCTGAGGGTGCGGCCCTGGCGGACGCCGTCGATCAGCGCGTCGAGGCGTTCCTGGGCCCAGCGGTTGGTCAGCATCTGCCGGGTCATCGACAGCGCCGTCGGCAGGTCGAGGCCGCCGGACAGCAGGCTGCCGAGGCCGCGGCAGAACTGGGCGGTGATGCGCTCGCGGGCGAGCCGGCCGAGCAGCGGCATGCCGAGCACGAAGCGGTCGAAGGCGCGGCCCGGCCCCTCGCGGGCGAGGATCCGCGGCACGACCAGCAGCAGCACCAGCAGCACCGAGAGGATCAGGACACCGTTGCCCTGGACGAAGGTGGCGAGGTCGAGCACGACCCGCGACATCGCCGGCAGCTGCTCGCCGGCCTGCTCGAACAGCGGGCGGAACTGCGGCACGACGACGGTGAGCAGGATCGACAGGGCCCCGATCGCCGTGCAGACGAGCAGCAGCGGGTAGATCATGGCCGAGGTGAGCTTGGCCTGCATCGCCTCGCTCTTCTCGCGCATGGCGACGAGCTCGCCGAGCGTGCGCTCGAGCTGGCCCGAGGCCTCGCCGGCGCGCACCATGGCGACGTAGACCGGCGGGAAGATCCTGGGCTCGGCGGCCAGCGCGTCGGCCAGCGACGAGCCGCCGCGGACCTGGGCCAGCACCCGCTGCAGCGCCGCCCCCAGCTTCTTGCTGCCGGTGTCCTCGGCGACCATGTCGAGGGCGCCCTCGATGGTCTGGCCGGCGCCGACCAGCGTCGCCAGCTCGCGGGTGGCGGCGGTGAGCTGCGCCGGCCCGGCACCGGCCCGGCCCGGCCGCACCGTGCCGCCGCCTGCGGCGCGGGCGGCGACCGGCTTGGCCTCGATCGGGATCAGGCCGCCATCCTGCAGGCGCTCGATGGCGATACGGCTGTCGCTGGCCTCGATCTCGCCGCGCACCCGCTCGCCGGCGCCGGTCAGGGCCTCGTAGGTGAAGGTCGGCATGCGCTCACCAGTCCTCGGTGACGCGCGTGACCTCCTCGAGGGTCGTGATGCCGGCCAGCGCCTTGTGCAGGCCGTCGACCGACATGGTGCGCAGGCCGCGGGCGATGGCCGAGCTCAGGATGGTCTGGGTCGGCGCCCGGCCGCGGATCTGCTCGCGGACCTCGTCGGTGACCTCGAGCAGCTCGAAGATGCCCTTGCGGCCGACGAAGCCGACCTCGTCGCACTCGCGGCAGCCGACCGGCTGCCACAGCGTCATCGGCCCGTCGCGGCGGATGCCGGCGGCGGCGAACAGGGCCCGCTCCTCCGGCGTCGCCTCGTGCGGCCGCTTGCAGGCCGGGCAGAGCACGGCGACCAGCCGCTGGCCGACGATGCCGCGCAGCACCGAGGCCAGCAGGTACGATTCCACGCCCATGTCGAGCAGCCGGGCGATGGCGCCGGCGGCGTTGTTGGTGTGCAGCGTGGTCAGCAGCAGGTGGCCGGTCAGCGCCGCGTGCACCGCGATGTCGGCGGTCTCGGGATCGCGCGTCTCGCCGACCATGATGATGTCGGGGTCGTGGCGGACCACCGAGCGCAGGATGCGGGCGAAGTCGAGGCCGATGTCGGGGCGGACGTGGATCTGGGTGACCCCGTCGATCTGGTACTCGATCGGGTCCTCGATGCTGATGATCTTGTCGCTGCTCGAGTTCAGCGTGCGCAGGGCGGCGTAGAGCGTCGTCGTCTTGCCGCTGCCGGTCGGGCCGGTGACGAGGATCATGCCGTGCGGCGCCTCGAGCAGGCGGCGCAGGCGGCGCTCGATGTCGGGGTCGAGGCCGAGCTCGGCGAGCTCGACGCCGGAGCCGCTCTGGTCGAGCAGGCGGATCACCAGGCTCTCGCCGTGCGGCGTGGGTGCGGTGGCGATGCGCAGGTCGATGCGGCGGTTGTCGATGCTCATCCGCGCCCGGCCGTCCTGCGGCAGGCGGCGCTCGGCGATGTCGAGCTTGGCCAGGATCTTGATGCGCGAGACCACGGCGGCGCTGAGCCGGGCCGGCGGCGCGCCGATCTCGCGCAGCCGGCCGTAGACGCGGAAGCGCACCCGCAGGCGGTCGCGATAGGGCTCGATGTGGATGTCGGAGGCGCTCATCCGCACGGCGTCGGTGAGCAGCTGGTTGACCAGGCGGACGACCGGCGCCTCCTGCGCCAGGTCGATCAGGTGCTCGACGTCGCCGGCGGCGGCCGGGCCGCCCTCGCCGATGTCGTCGACGATCTTCTGCAGGGCGCCGCGGCCGCTGTCCCACAGCCGGGCGAAGGCCTGCTCGAGGTCGTCCTGGGCGACGACGTAGGGGACGACGTCGCGGCCGGTGGCGACCTTGACCGCCTTGACCGCGGCGGCGTCGCCGGGGTCGACCATGGCGAGCCAGACCACGGTGGCGTCGGCGAAGGTCGGCAGGACGAGGCTGTTGCGCAGGAAGCGCATCGACAGCTCGTCGGTCAGCAGGGGCGCGGTCGGCAGGTCGTCGGCGCCGACCAGCTGCAGGCCGTGCACGGCGGCTGCCGCCTCGGCCCAGGGGCGCGGCTTGACCAGCCCGGTGCGGGCGAGGAAGGCGGGCAGGCGCTCCTTGCCGGCCTCGGCCAGGCTCTGCGCGCGCAGCGCGTCGTCGAGGGCCAGGGCACCGCCGCCGACGAGCCGGCGCAGCACCGGATCGAGGCGCGCGGCATCGACCCCGCCGACGAGCTCGGTGGCGGGGGGCGTGGGCGTGCGGATCAGCGAGCGCAGCGTTGCCATGGATCAGACCGGCGACAGTGTATCCGCGTTTGTGCCGTCCTGCATCTGGTGCGCGCGATGATGCATGTCACGCGGCTCGGCTCCCGCTAGGATGCCGCGCCATCGGTTCCGGGGGGCGGCGATGCTGACGAAGGCACAGGTCGAGCAATACCACGAGCAGGGCTGGCTGGTGCTGCCGGCCTTTCTCGACGCGGCGGAGACGCGGGCGCTGTCCGCGGCGACCGAGAGCCTCGTCGAGTCGGCGCGCGGGCTGACCGCGCACACCGAGCTCTACGACCTCGAGGACACGCACCGGCCCGACGCGCCGCGCGTCCGCCGGCTGAAGATGCCGCACCTGCACCACCCGGCCTTCGCCGATCTCGTCCGCCACCCGCGGGTGATCAAGGTCCTCGAGCAGCTCTGGGGGACCGGCGTCCGCTTCGACACCTCCAAGCTCAACATGAAGGCCGCCGGCTACGGCGCGCCGGTCGAGTGGCACCAGGACTGGGCGTTCTACCCGCATACCAACGACGACCTCGCCGCGGTCGGCTTCATGCTCGACCCCGTGGAAGAGACGAACGGACCCATGATGGTCGTCCCGGGCACCCACAAGGGCCCGGTCTTCGACCACCATGCCGACGGCGTCTTCTGCGGCGCCATGGACCCGGTCCGCGACGGCGTCGACCTCGCCAGGGCCGTGGCGCTGACCGGCCCGGCCGGCAGCATCACCATCCACCACTGCCGCATCGTCCACGGCTCGGCCGCCAACCGCTCGGGCCGGCCGCGCCGCTTCCTGCTGCACCAGTACCGCGCCGCCGACGCCTGGCCGCTGCTGGGGGTGCGCGACTACGGCGACTATGGCCGGCAGCTGCTGTCCGGCGAGGAGACGATCACCCCGCGGATCGAGCCCGTGCCGGTGCGGCTGCCGCTGCCGCCCGCCCCGAACCAGGGCTCGATCTACGAGAACCAGAAGGCGGCGCGGCAACGCTACTTCGAGCCGGCCGCCTGGTAGGTCGTTCGTCCGCTCAGCCGAGGCGGCGGCCCTCCGGGATGCGGTAGCTGTCGCGCCACGGCCGGACCCGCTCGAAGGCGGCGCTGGCGGCGATGACGTCGCCGTCGGCGTAGCGCCGGCCGATGATCTGCATGCCCACCGGCAGCCCGTCGGCCAGGCCCGCCGGCACCGTCGCCGCCGGGTGGCCGGTGTAGTTGATCGGATAGGTCATGCACCAGCCGATCAGCCGGTTGACCTTGCGGCCCTCGATCTCGGCCGGGCCCACGGTGTTGCCGTCGGTGCCGTTCTGCACCGGCAGGCAGGCCAGGGTCGGCGTCACCAGCAGGTCGTAGCGGTCGAGCACGCCCTGCACGGCGTCGTAGACGTCGGTGCGCTTCTCGAGGTCGGCGTAGAGGTCGGAGGCGGTCTGCCGGCGGGCGAAGTCGAGCCACTCGTGGACCTCGGGCGGCAGGTCCTGCGGGTGGTCCTTCTCGAGGTCGATGCCGAACCGCTTGAAGGCCTCGAGCGAGGTGACGGTCAGCGGGATGATCAGCCGGCACCACATCTCGCCGAGCTCTTCCTGCGAGTGCTTCATGTCGATGGTGACGTCCTCGACGATGGCGCCGGCGTCGGCGAACGCCTGGACGGCCTTGTCGACGACGGCGCGGACGCGGCGGTCGACCGGGAAGATGCCGAAGTCGTGGCTGTAGGCGATCTTCCAGCCGCGGATCGAGCGGCCGGTGGCGGCCATGAAGTCGACGCTGTCGGGCAGCGCCTGCGGATCGCGCGCGTCGTAGCCGGCGAGCTGGCTCATCACCAGGGCGGCGTCCTCGACGTTGCGGGTCAGCGGGCCCTCGTGGATGAACGGGGCGGCGGCGAGGAAGGCGTTGGGCCGCGACACCACCGGCACGCGGCCGGCCGAGGCCTTGAAGCCGTAGATGCCGCACCAGGAGGCCGGGATGCGGATCGAGCCGCCGCCGTCCGTACCCTCGCAGAACGGCAGCAGGCCGTCGCCGACCGCGGCGGCACCGCCGCCCGACGAGCCGCCCGAGTTGCGGTCGGTGTCGAACGGGTTGCGGCCGGGGCCGAACAGGTAGTTGTCGCAGACGCCGCGGAAGCCGAAGATCGGGCTGTTGGTCTTGCCGACGAGGATGGCGCCGGCGTCGCTGATCCGCTTGGCGAACAGGCACCACCAGTCGGGGCGGAAGTTGCGCAGGGCGCGGATGCCGCCGAGCGTCGCCGGCCAGCCGGGCTTGAAGTCGAAGAGGTCCTTGATCGCCGTCGGCACGCCGTGCAGCGGGCCCAGGGCGGCCCCGGACATCACCGCCTGCTCGGCCTTGCGGGCGTCCGCCCGGGCCCCGTCGAAGTCGGTGAACACCAGCGCGTTGAGGCTCGGGTTGCGGGCCTCGATGCGGGCGATGAAGGCGTCCATCACCTCGACCGGCGAGACCTGCCGCGTGCGGATCATCAGCGCCAGTTCCGAGGCGCTGCGGCTGACGATGTCGTTGCTCACTCCGATCCTCCCCCTGGCCGGCCCCCAATGCCGGCGCTCGCGGCCAGTCTAGCCCGCGAGCCGCGCCGCGCTAGCGCCGCGCGCGCAACTCTCGCAGGAGGCTCATGGCGGCCTCCGGCCCGAACAGGATCTCGACGATGCGGACATGGTCGAACACCGGGTCCGGACCCTCGCCCGGCGCCGGCGGCGGGGCGATGCCGACCGCCTTCAGCGCGATCTTCCGGTAGGACTCCCGGGCGGCGCCGAGGATGCGGTCGATCTTGCTGCCCATGCCGAGCTGCTGGCCGGCGGCACCGATGCGGCGGGCCGAGCGGGCCGCCCCCTCGAGCCGGGTCACGGCCAGGTTGTCGAGGCGGCCCTCGCCCGACAGGGCGGCGAGCTCGCCCACGAGATCGCCGGCGACGGCGGCGGTGAGCTCGGTCTCGACGAGGGCGGCGGCCTTGCGCTTGATCTCGCGGATCGCGGCCCCCGGCAGGCGCAGCGACAGCGCCGCCTGCTCGAGCGAGCTGACCGCCGCGGCGAGCCGGCAGGTGGCGCTGGCGGCGGCGTGCACCCGCCGCGCCCCGGTGGCGGCGACGGCGACGCCGGCCTCGCGGTCGAGGTCGGCGACGAGGCCGGTGGCGAGGTCGTGGACCAGCGCCTCCTGCGCCCGGCGCGGCAGGCCGATGTCGCCGCTGCCGGCAAGGCTCAAGATCAGCGCCGGCTTCTCGGCGCGGGCCAGCAGCAGCTGGACGACCAGCCGGAAATGCCCGGTGCCGCGGGTGGCGGCGTCGACCAGCAGGCGGCGCGCCACCTGGCGCTCCTCGGGCGCGAAGGCGGCCATCGGCGGCGTCGGCAGCTGCCACAGCGCCGGCACCAGCTCGGGCGCGTCGTCGAGCAGGGCGATGATGTCGACGAGCTGCTCGACCGCGTCGTCGCCCCAGCGCGGCCGGGCGGCGCGCGGCGTGCCGACGATGCGGCGCAGGCTGGCGGCCGCGGCCGGCCAGAGCGCGCGGCCGAGCTCGAGGACGACCTCGGCCTCGTGCATCGAGCGGCCGGCCGCCCGGCCCTCGAGCCCGGCCAGGGTGGCGGCGTCGATGTCGCCGAAGATCAGCTCGTGCAGCGGCTTCAGCGTCGCCCGCGAGACGCGCTGCCGGCCGGCGGCCCAGCGCTCCGGCGCCACCAGCAGGTCGGCGAAGGGCAGGGTGACGATGCGGCGCAGCGTGATCGCCCGCGGCGGCCGCAGCCGGGCCAGCCGCGAGCGGACCGAATCGATCACCTGCTCGAGCTCGCCGCGCGCCTGCAGGCGGTCGACGACGCCCATGCTGCGGAGCAGCTGGGCGTCGCTGGCGACGGTGAGCAGATGGCTGATCTGCTCGGCGGCGGCGTTGGTCACGCTCATGCGCAGGCCGCCCGCAGCGCCTCGTTCTCGGCCACCGCCAGCGAGGTCAGCACCCGGCCGGTGCGCCAGTCCTCGTAGAGGCGGACCCAGCGGCCGCGCGCCCGCAGCTTCTCGTCGGGCAGGTCGTCGGATTCGGTGTAGCGGCCGAACTCGCGCGGCAGGACCGGCACCAGCGCCTCGATCGCCTCGATCGCCGCGCGCTGCGCCGGCCGGTCCTCGTGCGCGGCGTTGCTCCAGATCTGGCAGATCTCCGGCCAGCCATCGAGCAGCCAGACCGGCAGGGACAGGCTCTGCACGACGTCGCCGCGCCCGGCCAGCCAGCTGCGCAGCACCGCCAGCGGATCGCGCAGCAGCTTCCACGCCGCGCCCAGCGCACCCTCGGCCTCGCGCAAGGTCAGGTCGCCGCAGTCGGCCAGCAGCTCGGCCGCCTCGCGCGCCGCCGGCTGCTCGAGCCCGGCCCATTGCCGGACCGAAGGGGCGAAGCCGCGCAGCGTGTCGACGGCCTCGGCCGCCTCGCTCCGGAACTCGCCGTCGGCGAAGCCGACCGGGGCGGCGATCTCGGCCAGCTTCTCGACCTCGGCGAACAGCTCGTCGGGGGTGAGCCCGAAGCGCGGGGCGATGCCGGCGAGCAGGCCGCGCACCTCGGCGCGGGCGGCCTCGCCGTCGAGGCTGAGCTTGCGCAGGTCGATGTCCTCGTTGCCGGCCTGGCGGAGCAGGCGGACGATCAGCAGCACGTTGGTGAGCAGGCGGTCCTGCTCCTCGCGGCGGGCGGCCGCCTGGGCCGCTTCGGCGGCGAGTCGGCCGGCCGAGCCCTCGGCGGCGACGCGGCGCGCCGCCCGGCGCAGGCCGCCCGGGGTGATCCCCGGCAGCTTCAGCAGCTCCTCGGTCAGCAGCCGGTCGTGGACGGTCAGCCGCACGACCTCCTGGGCACCCTCGAGGCCCAGCACGTAGAAGCCGGCGCCACCGGCCGGGTTCGGCATGACCAGCTCGACCCGGCCCTTGCGGGCGGGCCGCAGCCGGGCATGGCTGAGCAGTGGGCTGGTGAACGGGACGGCGAGGCCGCGCTCGACGAACGTGGCGGGGCGCCACGACGTGGTGAGGTTCGGCGCGCCGATGGACACCTGCCGCTGCTCCGGCGGTTGCGGACCGGAGCGGTGGTAGCGGCGGCGTGGTGAAGGCCGGGTTAACCGCCGGCGGCGGCCGCGGGCAGCCCGTCGATGCGCTGCTGCACCGCCGCCCGGCCGGGATCGGCCGGGTCGAGGCGGGCGACCAGCCGTTCCCAGGCGGCGCGCGCGGCGGCCGGCTGGCCGGCCTGCAGGGCGCGCAGGCCCTGGAACCACAGGACCTCCGGATCGTCCGGCGCCAGCGCCGCCACCTGGTCGAGCACGGCGGCGGCCTGCGGCGTCACGGTCGGCAGGTCGCTGCCGGCCGCGGCCGGACCCAGCAGCGCCTCGGCCTTGCCCAGCAGCAGGGCCGGATCGTCCGGCTTCAGCGCCAGCGCCCGGTCCCAGGCGGCCAGCGCCGCCTCCGGCTCGCCGAGCGTGGCGCGGGCGCGGGCCAGGCGCGACCAGCCCTCGACGTCGCCGCCATCCGCCTCGAGCCGGGCCTGCAGCCCGTCGACCATCTCGCGGATGCGCTTCTGCTGCTCCTCCGGCGGCAGGGCGGCGATGCGCGCCGCCTCCTCCGCCATGCCGGGCGCGCCCTCAGGCTGCGGCCGGGCCTGGGCCGGCGGCGCCTGCGGTGCCGTGCCCGGGGCGGCGGCGATCAGGGCGTCGCCGTCGAGCCCGGCAGCCTTGGCGTTGTCGCGGATCAGCCCCTCGATCTGCCCGCGCCAGGGCGCGTCGGACGGGCTCTGCGCCAGGATCTTCTGCCAGCGCGCCAGGGCCTCCTTCGGCCGCCCGGCCTGCTGGTCGGCCATGGCGAGGTAGTAGCCGGCACGCGGATCGTCGGGGGCCGCGGCCTCGAGCCGGCGCAGCAGGTCCTCGGCCTCGGGGCCGACGACGCCGTTGCCGGCCATGACCAGCGCCTCGGCCAGCCCGGCCAGGGCCTCGACCGAGCCGGGCTCGAGCGCCAGCGCCTTGCGGTAGGCATGGGCGGCGGCCTCGGGGTCGCCGAGCGCCGCCTTGGAGCGGCCGAGCATCAGCCAGCCCTCGGTATCGGCCGGGCTGTCGGCGAGCCGGGCCTCGAGGCGGGCGACCATCGCGGCGATGTCGACCGGCGGCGCCTCCGGGGCCGGCCGCGCGGCGAAGGGCTGGTCGGGGACGTCGGGCGCGCCGAGGCGCAGGTAGAGGGCGCCGGCCAGCAGCGGCACCGCCACGGCGGTGCCGACCAGCACCATGCGCAGCGGCCGGGCGCTCGACGCTGGGCCGGCGCCGTCGGCGGCGCGCAGCATGCGGCGCTCGATCTCGAGGCGCGCCGCCCTGGCCTCGGCCTCGCCGATCAGGCCGCGCTCGCGGTCGCGGTCGAGCTCGGCCAGCTGGTCGCGGTAGATGGCGAGGTCGAAGCGGGCGCGCTCGGGCTCGCCCGGCGTGCGCAGCAGCGGCCAGAGCAGGGCCAGCGCCACGACGATGGCCAGCGCCACGAAGCCGAGGGTGAGGACGACGGTCACGGGGGCTCAGGCCTCGCCGTCCTGGCGGAGCAGGGTGTCGAGCCGGGCCCGCTCGGCGGCGGTGAGCGGTTCCGCCGCGGTCCCGGGGCGGTTGCGGCGGGCGACGAACACGGCGATGCCGGCGGCCCCGGCGGCGACGATCGCCAGCGGGCTCAGCCACAGCAGCCAGGTCGACGGCTTGAACGGCGGCTCGAGCAGGACGAAGTCGCCGTAGCGGGCGACGAGGAAGTCGAGCACCTGGCGGTCGCTGTCGCCGGCGACGATGCGCTCGCGGACGAGGCGGCGCAGGTCCTTGGCGAGATCGGCGTCGGAATCGTCGATCGACTGGTTCTGGCAGACGAGGCAGCGCAGCTCCTTGCCGAGGGCGCGGGCGCGCGCCTCCTGCGCCGGGTCGGGCAGGATCTCGCCCGGCGTCACCGCGGCCAGGGCCGGCTGGACCGCCAGCAGGACGAGCAGGGCCAGGGCGGGCCGCCTCATTTCAGGCTTTCGAGCAGCGGGACCAGCGTCTTGTCGAGGTCGTTGGGCATCAGCGGGCCGACATGGCGGTGCACGACCCGGCCGTTGCGGTCGATGACGTAGGTCTCGGGCACGCCGTAGACGCCCCACTCGATGCCGGCGCGGCCGTCGCGGTCGCTGCCGACGCGCTGGAAGGGGTCGCCCATGTCCTGCAGGAAGGCCAGGGCGTCCGCGGGCTTGTCCTTGTAGTTGATGGCGTCGACCGCGTAGCCGGCGGCCTTGAGCCGCATCAGCAGCGGGTGCTCGACCCGGCAGGGCACGCACCAGCTGGCGAAGACGTTGACGATGTGCGGCTGGCCGTCGGTCAGGTCGGCGGTCGACAGGCCGTCGCCCGGGCGGCCGTCGAGCGGCGGCAGGGCGAACTGCGGCACCGGCTTGTCGATGAGCGCCGAGGGCAGCTCGCCCGGATCGCGGGTCAGGCCGATGGCGAGGAACACGCCGACGACGACGAACAGCAGCACCGGGACGATGAAGATCAGCCGGCGGGCGGTTCCCCCCGGCGCCGGACGGGCGTCGCTGCTCACGTGGTGGCGGCTCCGGCGAGGCCGGGCCGGGCCCGGGCCGGCTTCGGCGCGCCGACGCGCAGCCGCCGGTCGGTCAGCGAGACGAGGCCGCCCAGCGCCATCAGCCCGGCCCCGCCCCAGATCCAGAAGGCCAGCGGGTTGACATAGGCGCGCACCGACCAGCCGCCGTCCTGCTGCGGGTCGCCGAGGACGACGTAGATGTCGCGGAAGAAGCCGGTGTCGATGCCGGCCTCGGTGGTCGGCATCCGCTCGACGGTGAAGAAGCGCTTCTCGGCGTGCAGCTCGGCGACGAGGCGCTCGCCGCTGCGCACCTCGAAGGTGCCGCGCTGGGCCGTGTAGTTGGGCCCCTGCACGTCCTCCTCGCCCTTGAAGGTGATGGCGTAGCCGCCGACGTCGACGACCTCGCCGGCGCGCATGACGAGGATCCGCTCGGACTGGCCGGTGGCGACGGCGGTGACGCCCAGGATGGTCACGCCGAGGCCGATATGGGCGATGGTCATCGCCCAGGCCGAGCGCGGCATCCCGGCGGCACGGCGCAGGCTGGAGCCGAGCGGGCCGCGGAACAGGGCGATCCGGTCGGCGAGCTCGGCCAGGGAGCCCAGCACCACCCAGATGCCGAGGCCGATGCCGACGGCGGCCAGGGCGGTGCCGACCGAGCCCATGGCGACGGCGACGAGGGCGGCGGCGACCGTGGCGATGAAGGCGGCGGTCAGCCGGCCGGCGACGCCGCGCAGATCGCCGCGCTTCCAGGCCAGCATCGAGCCGATCGGCAGGGCCACCAGCAACGGCACCATCAGCGGCACGAAGGTGGCGTTGTAGAAGGGCGGGCCGACCGAGATCTTGTCGCCGGTGACCGCGTCGAGCGCCAGCGGATAGAGGGTGCCCAGCAGCACCGTCGCCGCGGCGGTGGCGAGCAGCAGGTTGTTGAGCAGCAGCCCGCCCTCGCGCGAGATCGGCGCGAACACGCCGCCCGGCTGCATCGCCGGCGCCCGCCAGGCGTAGAGCAGCAGCGAGCCGCCGATGGCGACGACCAGCAGGCCCAGGATGTAGACGCCGCGCTCGGGGTCGGTGGCGAAGGCGTGCACCGAGGTCAGCACGCCCGAGCGGACGAGGAAGGTGCCGAGCAGCGACAGCGAGAAGGTGACGATCGCCAGGAGCACGGTCCAGCTCTTCAGCGTGTCGCGCTTCTCGACGACGGTGGCCGAGTGCAGCAGGGCGGTGCCGGCGAGCCACGGCATGAACGAGGCGTTCTCGACCGGGTCCCAGAACCAGAAGCCACCCCAGCCCAGCTCGTAGTAGGCCCACCAGGAGCCGAGCGCGATGCCCAGCGTCAGCGCCGACCAGGCGAGCAGCGTCCACGGCCGCACCCAGCGCGCCCAGGTGGCGTCGATGCGGCCTTCGATCAGCGCCGCGACGGCGAAGGAGTAGGCCGTCGAGAAGCCGACATAGCCGAGGTAGAGCATCGGCGGGTGGAAGGCGAGGCCGGGGTCCTGGAGGATCGGGTTGAGGCCCTGCCCGTCGGGCGGCGCCGGCACCAGCCGCAGGAACGGGTTGGAGGTGAACAGCATGAACGACAGGAAGGCGGCGCCGATCAGCCCCTGCACGGCGAGCACGCGGCCGCGGAACGGGGCCGGCAGGTTGCTGCCGAAGACGGCGACGAGGGCGCCGAACAGGGCGAGGATCCACACCCAGAGGACCAGCGAGCCCTCGTGGTTTCCCCAGACCCCGCTGATCTTGTAGAGCAGCGGCTTGGTCGAGTGCGAGTTGGTGGCGGCCAGCGCCACCGAGAAGTCGGAGACGACGAAGGCGTAGGTCAGGGCGGCGAAGGCCACCGTGATGCACAGCAGCTGGACCAGCGCCGCCGGCACGGCGACGCCGACCAGCGCCGGATCGCGCCGGGCCGCACCCCACAGCGGCAGGGTGCCCTGGACCAGGGCGATGCCGAAGGCGAGGACGAGGGCGTAGTGGCCGAGCTCGGCGATCACTTGGGGGCCTCCCCGCCATCGTTCCACATGCCGGCCTTCTTCAGCGCGTCGGCCACTTCCTTGGGCATGTAGTTCTCGTCGTGCTTGGCCAGCACCTCGTCGGCGACGAAGGTCCCGTCGGGGGCCAGCGTGCCCTGGGCGACGATCCCCTGACCCTCGCGGAACAGGTCGGGAAGGATGCCGGCGTAGCTGACCTTGACCTCGTTGACGGTGTCGCTGAGGCGGAAGTCGACCTCGGCCCCCTGGCCGCGGGTGACGCTGCCGGCGACGACGAGGCCGCCGATCCGCATCCGCTTGCCGTCCTCGACCTTGCCGGTCGAGATCTCCGTCGGGGTGACGAAGAAGGCGACGTTGTCGCGGAGGGCGGCGAGGACCAGGGCGGCCGAGCCGCCGACCAGCAGCAGGGCCACGACGACGAGGGCCAGCCGCTGTTGCTTGCGCAGGCGCATGGGCGTTCGTCCCGCCGGCTCAGCCGCGCGCCCGGTCGGGCGTCGCCGCTGCCGGCTCGCGGCGTGGCGCCATGGGCCGGGCCGGCCGGGCGCGCTGCTCGCGCAGGCGCTGGCGGAGCGTGGCGAGCTCGGCCTCGCGGCGGCGGCCGAGAAGCACGCTCTGCACGAACAGTCCGCCGAGGACGACGCAGGTCAGGCCGAACGCCGACCAGACATAGGCGCCATAGCCGCCCATCGCGAGAAACTCGACCACGTTGGCCCGTCACCCCTGCCGCCCGGCCCCTGATGCCCAAGGGCAACGGGCGAGGCTTTGTGCTAGCGCCCGGCGGGCATTACAAGACGACAACCGTCGCCCGTCTGGACGCTGCATGGAGACTATCACCGAGGGCCCCGTTGTCGACCCGTCGCGACTTCGCGCCGCGCTGGCCGGCTCGGCGCGCGCCGGGGAGCCGGTCGACCTCCTCAGGCTCATGCGCGAGCGCCTGGCCGGCGACCGCGAGGCCCTGCGCGCCTATTTCGAGGCGGGCGGCAGCGCCGAGGTCGTGCACCGCGAGCTGGCGCGGCAGATGGACGGGCTCATCCAGGGGGCCCTCGACTACGCCCAGCGCCAGGTCTTCGGCCAGGCCAACCCGACCACCGGCGACCAGTTCACGGTGGTGGCGGTCGGCGGCTACGGCCGCGCCGAGCTGGCGCCGTCCTCCGACATCGACATCCTCTTCCTGCATCCCTACAAGCGCACCCCGCATGTCGAGCAGATGGCCGAGTTCCTGCTCTACAAGCTGTGGGACCTCGGGCTGAAGGTCGGCCAGGCGACCCGCTCGGTGCCGGAATGCACCAAGCTGGCGCTCGACGACCTGACCGTGCGCACCGCCCTGCTCGAGAGCCGCTTCGTCTGGGGCAACCGGACCCTGTTCGGCGAGCTGGTGGCGGCCTTCGACAAGCAGGTCATCGCCGGCCACGGGGCCGAGTTCATCGAGGCCAAGCTCGCCGAGCGCGACGACCGCCACCAGCGCGTCGGCGATTCCCGCTTCCTGCTCGAGCCCAACATCAAGGAGGGCAAGGGCGGGCTGCGCGACCTGCAGACCCTGTGGTGGATCGGCCGCTTCCTGTTCCGCATCGAGGAGCCGTCGGAGCTGGTCCGCCACGGCGTGCTGACCCGCCAGGCGCTGTCGACCTTCCTCAAGTCGCGGCGCTTCCTGTGGACGGTGCGCTGCCACCTGCACTGGCTGACCGGCCGGCCCGAGGACCGGCTGACCTTCGACCTGCAGCCGCAGATCGCCAAGCGGATGGGCTACCGCGACCGCCCGGGCTCGCTCGGCGTCGAACGCTTCATGAAGCGCTACTACCTGGTCGCCAAGGACGTCGGCGCCCTGACCCGGCAGGTCTGCGCGGCGCTCGAGGAGCAGCACAAGCGCCAGCCGCGCTTCCAGTGGCGGCCGTTCGGCGCGCCGGCGCGCAAGCGGATCAACGGCTTCGAGATCCAGGGCCCGCGCGTCGGCCTCGCCGACCCGCACCTGTTCGAGCGCGAGCCGGTGCGGATGCTGGAGCTGTTCCACCTCGCCCAGCAGCGCGACCTCGACATCCACCCGCAGGCGCTGGGGGCGGTCGTCCAGAACCTGAAGCTGGTCGACGCCAAGCTGCGCGAGGAGCCCGAGGCCAACCGGCTGTTCCTCGACATCCTGACGTCGCGCAAGGAGCCGGCGATCACGCTCGGGCGGATGAACGAGGCCGGGCTGCTCGGCCGCTTCGTCCCGGACTTCGGCCGGGTCGTCGCCCAGATGCAGCACGGCCTGTACCACGTCTACACGGTCGACGAGCACACGATCCGGATGATCGGCATCCTCAGCCAGATCGAGAACGGCAAGCTCGCCAAGGAGCTGCCGCTGGCGACCGAGCTGATGCCGAAGCTGCTGTCGCGGCGCGAGCTCTACCTCGCCGCGCTGATCCACGATCTCGGCAAGGGCCGCGGCGGCGACCACAGCGAGATCGGCGAGGACATCGCCAAGCGCCTGTGCCCGCGGCTGGGCCTGTCCGACGACGCCACCGAGACGGTCGCCTGGCTGGTCCGCTGGCATCTGCTGATGAGCAACTACGCGTTCAAGCGCGATACCGAGGACCCCAAGACCATCAATGACTTCGTCGGCATCGTTCAGTCGCCGGAGCGGCTCCGCCTGCTGCTGGTGCTGACCGTCGCCGACATCCGCGCCGTCGGGCCCAGCGTGTGGAACGGCTGGAAGGGCCAGCTGCTGCGCGAGCTCTACAACGAGGCCGCGGTCGCCATGGCCAGCGGCGATCCGAGCGGGCGCCGCGCCGAGCGCGTCCGGGCGGCGCGCGAGGCGCTGGCGGCGTCGCTGGCGAGCCTGCCCGAGGATCCCTGGTCGCAGGAGGAGATCGACACCTGGCTGGAGCGGCAGGACCCGCGCTACTGGCTGGGCTTCCCGCCCGAGGACCTGGTCCGCCACGCGGTGGCGCTGCGCCGCGCCGACGCCGAGCGGCGGCCGCTGACGGTGCACTTCCGCGTCGACACCTTCCGCGCCCGCACCGACCTGCTGATCTACGCCGCCGACCATCCGGGCCTGTTCATGCGCATCGCCGGGGCCCTGGCGCTGAGCGGCGCCAGCATCGTCGACGCGCACATCTTCACCACCCAGGACGGCATGGCGCTGGACGTGCTGGGCTTCCAGGACGCCGACAGCCGCTCGGCGATCGAGGACCCGTCGCGGCTCGAGCGCATCGCCCGCAACATCGAGCGGGCGCTGGGCGGCGAGATCTGGCTCGACAAGGCGCTCAAGGGCCGCCGCTCGCTGCCGGCGCGCACCGACGTCTTCCAGGTCGAGCCGCGGGTGCTGATCGACAACAACGCGTCGCGGACGATGAGCGTCATCGAGGTCAACGGCCGCGACCGGCCGGGCCTCTTGTTCGACCTCGCCCGCACCCTCAAGGACCTCGGGCTGGTCATCAACAGCGCGCACATCAGCACCTACGGCGAGCGCGTCGTCGACGTGTTCTACGTCAAGGACGTGTTCGGCATGAAGATCACCCATCGCGCCAAGCTGCAGCGCATCCAGAAGGGCCTGACCGAGGCGCTCTCCGACGCCCCCTGACCGGCAGCCGGTCCTTGTGGCCCTTGACCTGCGCGCGGCAGCGCGGTCCATGAGGCGCAGATCGGGTTCCGGGGGGCAGGAATGGCAACGCAGAGCGGCGGCACGCCGCGCGAGTTCGACACGTTCGGCTTCCTCGCGCGCTTCGCGCCGGTGATCTTCCTGCTCGTCCTGATGGCGGTGTTCGCCATCCTCAGCCCGCGCTTCCTGTCGGCGCTCAACCTGTTCAACGTGATGCGGCAGGTGTCGGTCTACGGCCTGCTCGCCATCGGCATGACCTTCGTCATCCTGACCCGCGGCATCGACCTGTCGATCGGCTCGATCGTGGCGCTGTCGGGGCTGGCCGCCGCCATCGTCGCCAAGGGCGGGCTCGAGGCGCGCTTCGCCGTCGGCACCGGCACCGAGGCCGCCGGCTACGGCTGGTTCGCCGCCATGCTGACCTCGGTCGTCGTCGGCACCGTCGCCGGGCTGCTGCAGGGCTTCGCCATCACCCGCTTCAGGGTGCCGCCCTTCGTCGTCACCCTGGGCGGCATGTCGGCCTTCCGCGGCATCGCCCTCCTGCTCGCCGGCGGCGGGCCGATCAGCGGCTTCGACGACGGCTTCCGCTACTGGGGGCAGGGGCTGGTCGGCCCCGTCCCGGTGCCGGTCATCATCTTCCTGGTCGCCGCCGCCATCGCCCACGTCGTGCTGCGCTACACCCGCTACGGCCGCCGCATCTACGCCGTCGGCGGCAATCCCGAGGCGGCCCGGCTGTCCGGTCTCGACGTCGACCGGCTGACCCTGTCGGTCTACGTCATCATGGGGGCACTCGCCGGCCTCGGCAGCTTCGTGCTGGCGGCCCGCCTCAACTCGGCCGAGGCCGTCGCCGGCATCGGCTACGAGCTGACCGTCATCGCCTCCGTCGTCATCGGCGGCACCTCGCTGTTCGGCGGCATCGGCACGGTGTTCGGCACCGTCATCGGCACCATCCTGATCGGCGTCCTCCTGAACGGCCTGCAGCTCAACAATGTCAGCTCCTACATCCAGCAGGTGATCATCGGCGTGATCATCGTCCTGGCGGTGGCCTTCGACACCTTCGCCAAGTCGCGCCGCCGCCGGGCGTGAGCGGGCTGTCGCTGCGTCCCGTCGGCCCCGGCGACCGCGACCGGCTGGTCGGGCTCGCCCGCGCCTTCCATGCCGAGGACGGGCATCCGCTCGATGACGGTGGCGAGGCGGCCCTCGCGGCCTTATGCGCCGGCGAGCCGTTCGGCCGCGGCTGGCTGGCCGAGGCGGACGGTGCGGTCGTCGGCTACGTCGTGCTCAGCCTCGGCTTCAGCGTCGAGTTCGGCGGCCGGGACGGCTTCGTCGACGACCTCTACCTCGTCCCGCCGGCGCGTGGCCGCGGCCTCGGCGGCGCGCTGCTCGAGCGGCTGGTCGACGAGGCGCAGGCGCTGGGCGTGCGCACGCTGCACCTCGAGGTCGAGCCGGACAACGGGCGGGCGGAGGCGCTCTACGCCCGGCACGGCTTCGCCCGGAGCCCGCGCCGGCTGATGTCGCGCCGGCTGGGCTGAGGTCCGCCGACTTGCAGGCGACCGGGCAGGCCTTATGGTGACCGCTACGGCAGCGGCGCAGCCGCACGCGGAGGGACCATGGGCTTCATCATCTGGCTGATCGTCGGCGGCATCGCCGGCTGGCTCGCCGGCAAGATCATGCAGGGCGGCGGCTTCGGCGTGATCGGCAACATCGTCGTCGGCATCATCGGCGGCGTGATCGGCGGCTTCATGCTGAACACGCTGGGCTTCGCCGACCGCGGCATCATCGGCTTCATCGGCTCGGTGCTGGGCGCCATCGTGCTGATCTACGTCGTCCAGCTGGTCACCAAGAAGCGCTGACGCTGCGATGGCCGGCTTCCTGACGCGCCTGCGCGGCCGGCCCGCGGCCGAGGCCCTGCCGCCGCCGGAGGCGCCCGAGCCGCCACCGCCGCCGCCCTCGGTGTGGATCTCGTTCCATGCCGAGGTCAACCCGACGACGTCGGAGGCGCTGCTCAGCGTCATCGCCCAGCAGCTCAACGAGGGGCGCAAGGATATCCACCTGATGCTGACGACGCCGGGCGGGGTCGTCGCCAACGGGCTGGGCATCTACAACACGCTACGCGCCCTGCCGATCACGCTGACGACCTACAACGTCGGCAGCGTCAACTCGATCGGCAACATCATCTACCTGGCGGGGGAGAAGCGCTGCGCGTCACGCAGCTCGAGCTTCATGTTCCATGGCGTGGGCTTCGACATCATGGGCCGCACGCGCTTCGAGGAGCGGATCCTGCTGGAACATCTGGACGCGATCCGGACGGACCAGCGCCTACTTGCGGCGATTATCGCCGAGCGGACCGGGATTGGTCCCGAGGAAGCGGAGGGGTTGTTCCTGCGTCAGGCCTTTGTCGCGTCGGACGAGGCCAAGGCCCGCGGTATTGTTCACGAAGTCTGCGACATCAGCGTGCCGGAAGGCGTGCCCTTCCTTCAGCTTGTATTCCAGCGGTAGCGCGTCGTACGCGGGTCCCGCTCCGGCTGGGGTCGATAACTCGTCCATCGCCTACTCCCGGCTGACGGCAGCATCATAACCGATATGGGAAGCGGGCGCGGCAGGAAAAGTGTCGCCGCCCGCCACTGCTTCGCGCAGGGCGGGCGGCGCGCGGTTCACCGCGGCCGGGTCACCGGCGGCGTCTGCCGGGCCGAGCGCCAGCGCTGCGCGTCGAGCCCGGCATGGTCGATCGGCTGCCACAGCGGCTGGGCCAGCTCGCGCTCGACGTCGGCCCGGGTCAGGCCGATGTCGTGCAGCATGTGGTCGCTGAGCTGGGCGAGGTCGCGGCGGTCGTGCAGCGTGCGCAGGACCATGCGCAGGAACTGCAGCGGGCGGCGCCACGGGGCGACCTGGCGGCCGGACGCGGCGACGGTGGCGGCGGGGCGGTTCAGGGTCGCGATCATCGGGATCTCTCCAACCGGACTGTGGTCGACGAGGCGGAGGATGGGCCTGCCCGGCCTCCGTCTCGACCCGATCCTTGCGCTTCCCGCTTGATCACGCCAACGAATAGATCTTATCGTGAGGATCAACATTCTTGATCCATCGGGACGTCCGCCCATGCAGCCCGCCAGCCTCGATCCGGAACTCCTGCAGAGCTTCGTCGCCATCGCCGAGACCGGCAGCTTCACCGCCGCGGCGAAGCGCGTCGGCCGCACCCAGTCGGCGGTGAGCATGCAGATCAAGCGGCTGGAGTCGCTGGTCGACCGGGCGCTGTTCGAGCGCGACGCGCGCACCGTGTCGCTGACCCCGCACGGCGAGATCCTGCTCGACCATGCCCGGCGCATCCTGCGCGCGCACCGCGAGGCGATCGCCGCCTTCGACGCGCAGGTGATGACCGGCCACGTCACGGTCGGCTCGCCCGACGACTATGCCAGCACCTTCCTGCCGGAGATCCTGGCCCGCTTCGCCGCCACCCACCCGCGGGTGCATGTCGAGGTGGTCTGCGAGGATTCGACCCTGCTGGTGACGCGGCTCGCCAGGGGCGACGTCGACCTTGCGCTGGTCACCCAGGGGCACGGCGAGAACGGCGGCGTCGTCGTCCACCGCGAGCCGCTGGTCTGGGTGACCTCGGCGCGGCACTGCGCCCACGAGGAGGAGCCGCTGCCGCTGGCGGTGTTCTCGACCGGCTGCTGCTTCCGCCGGCACGCCACCGAGCGGATGGCCTCGGCCGGCCGGCCGGTGCGCACCGCCTACACCTCGCTCAGCATCGCCGGCATCTACGCCGCGCTGGATGCCGGCCTCGCGGTCAGCGCGCTGCTGCGCAGCAATGTCCGCCCGGGCCTGCGCATGCTGACCGAGGCCGAGGGCTTCCCGGCGCTGCCCGAGATCGGCATCACCCTGCAGCGCTCGCCGCATGCGCAAGGCCGCCTCATCGACCGCCTCGAGCAGCACATGATGGACAGCTTCCGGGCCGGCTCGCCCTTCCAGCTGGCCGCGTGAAACGGCGGCCCAGCCCTGTTCGCCTTTCTGTTGCGCATACGAAAAGAGGGTGAGAGAGTTTCTCGGCCGAACGGCGATAAGGTCGCCGAACAATGAGTCCGGAGGGCGGTTCGAATGGTGATGCGCAAGGAGCGTGAGCTTCTCCTGCAGGAAGCGTCGCGGCAGCGGCTGCTGCGCGGCGAGATCGACCGGCGTACGTTCGTGCAGAACAGCCTCCTTGCCGGCCTCGGCATGGCGGGCGTCAGCGCCGCCGCGGCCTACCCGTCGCGCCGCGCGTTCGCGCAGGACCGGCCGCTGACGCCGACCTTCTACCAGTGGATCATCGACCTCCACCCGAGCATCCCGGAGGTCAACAAGCAGTTCCCCGACCTCAACGCGCAGATCGCGCCGGTCGAGGGCTTCGGCATCGAGCGCTTCGTCGCCGAGGCCAAGAACAAGGAGAGCACCTGGGACGTCTATGTCGGCCAGACGCCCTTCGTCGAGATGTCGGCGATGATCGAGGCCGACGTCATCGAGCCTTGGGACAACTACATCCCCAAGGAAGTGATCGACGACATGATCCCGTCGATCCGCGCCGAGAACACCGTCAACGGCAAGCTCTACGGCTGGCCGTTCCTGCTCGACATCATCGGCATGGGCTGGCACTCGGGCCTCGCCGCCACGGCCAAGCTGCCGGAGACCGGGCCCACCACCTGGGACGAGTACCTCGCCAACGCCAAGGCGATCGTCGAGTCGCAGGCGGCCCCGTTCGGCGCCACCTTCGACGCCCATGGCTGGCGCTCGCTGGCGCCGATGACGCACAGCCTGAGCACCAACGTCTACACGCCGGAAGGCCTGTTCGACTTCACCAGCGAGCCCGCCATCGAGGCGCTCAAGCTGATGAAGCAGATCATGCAGTACGCCAACCCCGACCTGCTGCTGGCGGGCGCTTCGGACGGCGGCGTCAACGGCACCCCGGACGAGGTCGCCTTCGCGGCCCAGCGCGTCGGCTACTACACCAAGTACTTCAACGCGCCGCTGCGCATGGCGCAGTACTGGGACGACCCCAGCCTGCTGAAGCTCGGCCCGCAGCCCAAGTTCGCCAACGGCGAGGGCTCGACGGTGTTCTGGACCACCGGCAGCGCCCTGTTCAAGTACGGCAAGAACAAGGAGAAGGCGGCCGAGTACATCAAGGCGCTGACCTACAACATGCAGATCTGGAAGGACTCGATCGCCGGCACCGAGACGGCGCATCCCGGCCAGCTGCCGCCCTACCAGTCGATCTACGCCGAGTGGGAGGCCAACAAGCCCGACTGGATGCCGGGCTGGGTGGCGCTGGTCCGCGGCCAGCTCGACAAGGCCAAGGCGATCACCAACAACGTCTTCGGCCTGCAGCAGTTCGTCATCGGCCAGCCCTACTGGGAGGCCTACCTCAAGGGCGAGGAGTCCGATCCCAAGGTCGCGATGCAGAAGGTCATGGACGCCGTCCAGGCCGAAGTGAAGCGCGGCTGATCAGCCCCGTCGGGCAGGCGGGCCAGCGGTCCGCCTGCCCGGCCCTCTCTCCTTACAGGCAATCGCGCAGGAGGCCGGGAAGCGCATGGCGGCAGGTACTCTCACGTCCCGGGCAACCGTGTTCGGGCAGGGCCTCAATGTCTGGATGTTCCTGCTGCCGACCGTCATCTTCTTCGTCGGCTACCAGATCTACCCGATCCTGCGCGTCGTCTGGATCAGCTTCACCGACTACCAGTTCCTGACCAACGAGCCGGCCAACTGGGTCGGCCTCGAGAACTACCGGGTCGCGCTCAACGACCCGCTGATGTGGAAGAGCCTGTGGCGGGCCTTCCTGTTCACCCTGATGTTCCTGCCCGGCACGATCATCTTCCCGCTGTTGCTGGCGATCCTCGTCGACCGGGTCGAGAACCCGCGCCTCGCCACCTTCTACCGTGTGGTCCTGCTGATCCCGGCGGTCATCCCCAGCACGCTGGTCTTCGTGCTGTGGAAGTGGATGTACAATTACCAGGTCGGCCCGATCAATTACCTGCTGATCGACGTGTTCGGCCTGTTCTCGATCCAGAACGCGCCGCAGTGGCTGGGCGGCACCTCGCTGACGCTGCCCTCGATCGCGATCATGGAGGTCTGGTGGGGGCTGGGCTACCACACGATCTTCTTCCTCGCCGGGCTCGCCGCCATCCCCAAGGACCTGTCCGAGGCGGCCCGCCTCGACGGCGCCAACGAGTGGAAGATCTTCTGGCACGTCACCCTGCCCGGCCTGCAGCCGATCATGATGATCCTCGTGGTGCTGCGCTTCGGCTCGGCCATGGCGGTGATCGACGAGTACCTGATCTTCGGCGGCTTCAACCGCGAGTCGCCGACGTACACGTGGACGATCTACATGTACGACCAGGCCTTCAAGCTGGGCCTGTGGCGGCAGGGCTTCGCCGCGGCGATCGGCATGATCGGCGCCGTCTTCATGATGCTGGTCGTCGGCGTGCTCCTCTACATCTTCCGGCGGAAGGGCTGAGCGGCCATGGCACAGGCAGCGGGCATCCGCGCGTTCGACGACGTCCCGGCCCACCTGCGCCGGAGCTGGTGGCAGGCCAACGGCGCCGCCGCGATCCGGCACGGCATCATCATCCTGTTCATGGTGATCATCTTCCTGCCGTTGATCTGGGTGCTGATGATGTCGGTCAAGTCGATGCCCGACGCGATGCGCCCGAACTTCTGGCCACGCAAGTTCGACTTCACCCACTACCTCTACGTCTTCCAGAAGATCGACACGCTGCCGGTCAACCTGTTCAACAGCATCTACGTCACCACGGCGACGGTGCTGCTGACGACCTTCTTCGCCGTGCTCGCCGGCTACGCGCTGGTGCACCTCAAGCCGCGCGGCGGCCCATGGCTGGTGGCGATGCTGCTGGCCTCGCTCTACTTCCCGATCCGCGTCGTCTCGCTGATCAGCATCTACGAGATCCAGAGCTTCCTCGGCCTGATCAACAGCACGAGCGGCCTGATCCTGCCCTACATCACGCTCAACCTCGCCATCTCCGTGCTGATCATGCGCAGCGTCTTCCAGCTCGTCCCGCACGAGATGATGGAGGCCGCCAAGATCGACGGGGCGGGGCCGTGGAAGACGCTGTGGCTGATCGGCCTGCCGATGGTCCGCAACGGCCTGGTCGTCATCTTCATCGTCAACTTCGTCACCGCCTGGGGCGAGTTCCTGCTCTGCACCACGCTGACCAACGACCAGGACGTGCGCACCATGCCGGTGGTCCTCGCCGGCGCGCAGGGCGGCCTCGGCCAGTGGGGCTGGCCGCGCCTCGCCGCGGTCTACGTCATCGTCGTGACCCCGGGCATCCTCGCCTTCACCTTCGCCCAGAAGCTGTTCTTCAAGGGCCTCGCCGAGGGTGTGACCAAGGGCTGAGCCGGCCGGTTCCGCCGCGGCGGAACCGCGCCCGCCACAAAAATCTTGCTCCCGCTGTCGAGGCGGCGTCGGCTCGTTCGTCGCATCGACGGGCCGGCAGCGAGCCGCGGACAGGGCCGCGGCGGCCGGCCGGGAGGAGAACGCCCATGCGGTTCATGATCATCGTCAAGGCCACGGCCGACTCCGAGGCCGGCGTGATGCCGGAGGAGGCGATGCTGCAGGCCATGGCGGCCTACCACGAGGAGCTGGCCAGGGCCGGCGTGCTGCTCGACGGCAACGGCCTGCAGGCGACGGCCAAGGGCTTTCGCGTGCAGTACGACGGCGACCGCCGCACGGTGATCGACGGCCCGTTCGCCGAGACCAAGGAGCTGATCGCCGGCTTCACCATCATCCAGGTGGCCTCGAAGGAGGAAGCAGTCGAGTGGGCGCGCCGCTTCCCGAATCCCTACCCCGGCAACGCGCCGGGCTACATCGAGGTCCGCCGGATGTTCGAGCTCGAGGATTTCGGCGAGAGCGACACCCTCGACCGGTTCCGCGAGCTCGACATGAGCGGCAGCCACTGAGGCGGAGGCACGAGGATGCAGGTCCACCCCTACCTGTCGTTCGAGGGCCGCTGCGAGGAGGCGATCGCGTACTATCGCGGCGCCGTCGACGCCGAGGTCGTCATGCTGATGCGCTTTCGCGACGCGCCGGACCCGTCGATGGTCGCCCCCGGCACCGCCGACAAGGTGATGCACGCGACCCTCAAGATCGGCGACTCCCAGGTGATGTGCACCGACGGCCGCTGCCAGGGGCATGGCAGCTTCCAGGGCACCTCGCTGGCGCTGACCGTCGCCGATCCGGCCGAGGCCGAGCGCCGCTTCGCCGCGCTGGCCGAGGGCGGCCAGGTGCAGATGCCGCTGGCCGCGACCTTCTTCGCCAGCCGCTTCGGCATGGTCCGGGACCGCTTCGGCGTGCCGTGGATGATCGTCACGGCAAGCTGAACGCGGCGACGGTCCGGGCGAAGCCTCGCCGCCACCCCAACGCCGTCCGCCGCGCGACCCTCTCGGGTGGCGCGGTGGCGGCGGCTGGGAAGGAAACGGGACGCTGGGGAGGGGAAAAGGTCGCTCAGTCCGGCCCGTCGCGTGGCCCGGCCCTGGCCCGGCTGCCGAACAGGACCTCGCGTTCGTCGGCGCCGAGGGCGTCGACGGCGGCCTGCAGCGCCTCATCGTCGCCGTCGCGGCGGGCGACGCGGCGCGGCAGGCGGCGGGTCGGCAGCTTCGGCGGGATCGGGCCGGAGAGCAGGCGCGGCTTGGGCGCCTTGGGCGGGTCGATGACGGCGATGACCGCGTCGACGGCGTTCTCGGGCAGGGGCTTGCCGTCGATGTGGGCGACCAGCGCCTGCGCCGCGATCTCGCGGTGCACGGCTTTCCTGAGGCGCCCGCCGATGCGGCTCATCATCCGGTCGACATGGGCGACGAAGGTGTCGTCAGGCTTCGTGCGTGTCGGCCGCGACCCGGGATCGGCGGTGCAGCCGAGGGAGCGGCGCAGGCCGGTCCAGACGCGCTCGGCGAGGCTGCGAAAGGGGTTCTGGCCCTGCTCGACGGTGTAGAGCAGCCAGGCGGCGACGGCGGCGTCCTGCTGCTCGGCGACGTGGCGGTAGAGGACGCCGCGGCACAGGCGCGACAGCAGCGGCAGGACGACCTCGTCGGGCTCCTGGGCGAGGCGCTCGTAGGCGTCGACCATGCCCTGGAAGGCGGGCTCGGCCATGAGCTTCTCGACGACGGTCTCGGCCGAGCCTTCCAGCGCCGCCGCGGCCTTGGCCGAGGCCCCGGACGCGATCCGGCGGGCGAGCTCGCGCTGCCGCAGGAGGGTGCGGAACTCCGGGGGTGCCGAGGCGGCACGCATGTAGGCGGCGGTGGCCATGGGGGAGAGATAGGAGGAAAAGCGGATCAATGTCAAGTGGAAAATCCTACGGCCCTGCCGATCGCTTCCGCGACCGCGCCGTCGGGCGGCGGCGCAAATGCGTCTGCGCCCGGTCATCCCGCGGCGTCCAGCCTGGCGCCTGGGTCGTTGATTCCCTTGGCGCCGGTCGCCCGCGCCTGCCTCCGTTCCGCCCATTCCGCAGTGACGGCCATCACATCGCGCACCCCGATATGGCGCGAGAGTCCGCGGCGTCGGCGGACATGAGCCGGCGGATGACGGAGACGGAACGATGCAGCGAAGGATGGATGTCCTGAAGGCGGAAGGACCGTAGCCCGATCCCGGCGGGTCAGCAGCCCGCCACGATTGTCTCTCCTCGATTGGTGAAGGGACCCGCACCGCAACCATCCCCCCGGCGGCGGTGCCGGTCCATCGAATAGAAGGCCCTCGGCCGCCGGATGCGGAAACCCCGCTTCCGGCGGCCCATTCCCTGTCCAGGTTCAGCGCTGGCCCTTGACGTAGGCGCGCATCAGCGCCGCCGGGTAGGCGGCCCGGCGCGAGACCAGGATCAGGGCGGCGATGCTGAGCAGGTAGGGCAGCATCAGGAAGATCTGGTAGGGGATGGCGCCGCCGACGACCTGCTGCAGGCGGACCTGGAAGGCGTCGAAGGCGCCGAACAGCACGGCGCCGAGCAGCGCCTTGCCGGGCTGCCACGAGGCGAACACGACGAGCGCGATGCAGATCCAGCCGCGGCCGTTGATCATCTGGAAGAAGAAGGCGTTGAACGCCGACATGGTGAGGAAGGCGCCGCCGATCGCCATCAGCGCACTGCCGGCCATGAGGGCCCCGATCCGGAGCGCGTAGACGTCGAGGCCCTGCGCCTCGACCGCCGACGGGTTCTCGCCGCAGGTCCGCAGGGCAAGCCCCAGCGGCGTGCGGTAGAGCACCCAGGCGACGACCGGGACGAGGAGCAGCGCCAGCCAGGTCAGCGCCGTCTGCTGCGCCATCACCGGGCCGACCAGCGGGATCGCGGCGATGACCGGCAGGTCGAGCGGAGCGAACGGCTCGATCCGCGGCGGCGTGGTCGCCTGCGGCAGCAGCACCCGGTAGGTGAAGTAGGCGATGCTCGAGGCGAGCAGGGTGATGCCGATGCCGGTGACGTGCTGCGACAGGCCGAGCGGCACGGTGAACAGGCCGTGCAGCAGCCCGAACAGGGCGCCGATGGCGGCGGCCAGCAGCAGCCCGGTCCACAAGGGCAGGCCCAGATAGACGAAGAGCCAGCCGCTCATCGCCCCGATCGTCATGATCCCCTCGATGCCGAGGTTCAGCACGCCGGCCCGCTCGCAGATCAGCTCGCCCAGCGTGCCGAAGATCAAGGGCGTGGCGATCCGCAGCGCCGCCGCCCAGAACGTCGCCGACAGCAGGATGTCGAGGATCTCGGTCAACGCATTGGCGCTTGCGAGGACAGCCGGCAGCCAGTCACTTCCGCTCGTCGATCCGCCACGAGTTCGTCGGACAACAGCGTCCCTTCAGGAACGTGCCGCCGCACAATCGCGCGGATTGTCCGCAAGGACGCATCGAGGTCCTGGCGAGGACGGACCGGCGTCGCTGCCTTCTGCTCCTGCTTGTCCATGAAGGTCATCACGATGCCATCGCGGTCTCTACGTAGCGGACGATGACATGCGGCCTGACTCTTTCCAAGCCGGAGAGTCCGGCATTCCAGGTCATCCGGCGCCCCGTCGCTCGGCCACCAGCAGCAGCAGCCCGGCCGCCACGATCAGCGCGGCGCCGGCCAGCGCCAGCGGGGTCGGCCAGTGGCCCCAGACCAGCCAGCCGAGCAGCAGCGCCGCCGGCAGGCCGGCATACTTGAACGGGCTGACGAACGAGACCTCGCCACGGGCGAAGGCCACCACCGAGGTCAGGTAGCCGGCGAGCAGGAAGACGGCGGCGCCGACCACCGGCACGGCGGCGGCCGGGGTGACGGTCGTCCAGCCGGCGAGGGCGAGGCCGGTCGCCAGCACCGCCACGACGATCAGGTTGGTGAAGATGACGGTGGGCGGTCCGACCGAGCTGCCGATCCGCCGGGTGACGACGTCGGCCCCGGCCATGAAGCCGGCGGCCAGCAGCGGCAGCAGCGCCGCCGGCTGCCAGTCGCCGAAGCCGGGACGGACGATCAGCAGCACGCCGACGAAGCCGATCGCCAGGGCCAGCCAGCGGGCCGGCCCGACCCGCTCGCGCAGGACGGCCGCCGCCAGCAGGGTGCCGATCAGCGGCGAGACGAACAGCAGGGCCACCGCGTCGGCCAGCGGCAGCAGCGAGACGCCCCACAGGTAGACGAGCGCGAAGCCGGCATCGAGGACGGCGCGGGCGAGCACCTTGCGGTCGAGCAGCCGGCCGGCCTCGATCAGGTCGCGGCGCAACGCCCAGGCGAGGCCCAGCGCCGCCGCGGTCAGCCAGTTGCGCAGGGCGATCGCCTGGAAGATCGGCAGCTGCTCGGACAGCAGCTTCATGAAGGCGTCGCCGGTGTTGAACAGGGTCATGGCGCCGGCGAGCCAGGCCGCACCGACGAGGTTGTCGCGCCGGCTCACGCCGCCACCGCCCGGCTGCGCAGCCGCTCGCGATGGAAGATGAACAGGCCCGAGCCGACGATGATGGCGGCACCGAAAAGCTTGGCCGGTCCCGGCACCTCGCCCCAGCCGATCAGGCCCAGCAGGATCGCCAGCGGCACGGCGACGTAGCGGAACGGCGAGACGAAGGAGAGCTCGCCCCGGCGGATCGCCAGCACGTAGCACTGGTAGCCGAGGCCGACGATCAGCGCCGACAGCAGCAGCAGGCCGAGCTGGCCGGGGCTCGGCATCGGCCAGCCCAGCACGGCGGTCGAGAAGCCGCCCAGCGACATCGACGCCGCCGTCACCAGCGAGACGGCGGCGGCCGGGACCTCGTGCGGCACCCGGCGGGTGAGCACGTCGCGCAGCACGCTCAGCGCCGCCGCCGCCAGCGGCAGCAGGATCACGATCGACCAGCTGCGCGGCGGGCCGGCGACGATCAGCACGCCGGCGAAGCCCATGGCGACGGCGGCCCAGCGCTGCCAGCCGACCTGCTCGCCGAGGAACAGCGCGGCGGTCGCGGTGAGCAGGACCGGGGCGATGAAGAACAGCGTCGTCGCCTCGCCCAGCGGCAGGTGGTTGAGCGCCTGGAAGTAGAAGGCGGCGCAGAGGATCTCCGAGGCGCCGCGGGCGAGGTTCCACGGGTGCAGCCACAGCCGCGGGGTGAAGCGGTGGCCCTGGCGGCGCAGCACGGCGAGGAACAGCAGCGCCATCAGCAGCCCGCGCAGGGCCATGATCTGGCCGACCGGGAGGTAGATGGTGACGTACTTGATGAAGGCGTCGCTCACCCCGAACAGCGCCATGGCGGCGGCGATGAGGCCGGCGGCGCGCAGGTTCTGGGCGAACGGGATCATGCCGCGGCGGCCCGGGCCAGCCGTCGCTCGCGATGGAAGAGGTAGCCCCCCGACGCCACGATCACCGCGGCTCCCGCCAGCAGGTACGCGTCCGGCCGGTCGCCGAAGGCCACCCAGCCGGCGAGTGCCGACAACGGGATCGAGATGTAGCGGAAGGGGGCGAGGAACGACATGTCGCCCAGGCGAAAGGCAGCCACCAGAGTCTGGTAGGTCACGGCGACGACCAGCCCGCCGGCCAGCACCAGCAGGGCGTCGGCCGGGGCCGGCGTCACCCAGGCGAAGGGCAGGGTGACGAGGCCGCCGGCGGTCACCACCAGCGCCGTCGACAGGGCGATGCCGCCGCTGTCGAGGTGCGGCGGGGCCAGCCGGGTGAGCAGGTCGCGGGCCGAGACGAGCAGGGCCGTGAGCAGCGGCCACAGCGCGGCGGCCTCGAACGCCGCCGGGGTGGGGCGGACGATCAGCAGCACGCCGGCGAACCCGGCCAGCGCCGCCAGCCAGCGCCGGGCGTCGACCGGCTCGCGCAGGAAGGCGGCGGCGAGGCCCAGCGAGATCAGCGGCGTGGCGAACACGAGGGTGATCACCGTGGCCAGCGGCAGGGCGCGCAGGCCCATGAAGAAGGCGACCGCACCGCCGAGCTCGAGCAGGCCGCGCAGCAGTACCGTCCGCTGCAGCAGGTGGTCGGGCGGCGGCAGGCGGCGGCGCAGCGCCAGCACCGCCACGATCGCGGCGCAGACGACGAGGCCGCGCAGGGCCATGACCTGGCCCACCGGCAGCCGGGCGAAGACCAGCTTCATCAGGGTGTCGCTGGTGACGCCCAGCAGCATGGTCACCAGCAGCAGGCCGGCGGCCCGGGCATTGTCGGGCGGCCGCCGCAGGCCCGGCGGGCTCACGACGCGGCGGCGCGGCGGGCGGGACCGAAGCGCTCGACGGTGAGGATGGCGATGCCGGAGACGGCGATGATGGCGCCGCCGAGATAGGTGGTCCACGGCGGCACGTCGCCGAAGACCAGGTAGCCCAGCAGCACCGACAGCGGGATGGCGGTGTAGCGGAAGGGTGCGATGAACGAGATCTCGCCCATGCGGAAGGCCATGACCACGGTGGCGTAGGCGACCGACATCAGGATGCCGGCGAGCCCGATGAGGCCGAGCTCGAAGGCGGTCGGGACGATCCAGCCGAACGGCAGGGTGAAGGCCGAGGCGACCATGACGAAGACGGCCGAGGTCAGGGCGATGCTGCCGGCGCCGAGGTGGCCGGGGATGACCCGGGTGAGCAGGTCGCGCACCGCCACCAGCGCCGCCGAGAGCAGCGCCAGCAGGGCGGCGGCGTTCCAGCCCTCGCCGCTCGGCTGGGCCACCACCAGCACCCCGGCGAAGCCGCCGAGCACGGCGAGCCAGCGGTGCCAGCCGACGCGCTCGCGCAGGACCACCGCACCCAGCACCGTCATGATGATCGGCGAGGCGAAGATCAGCGTGGTGGCGTTGGCCAGCGGCAGGCCGCGCAGGGCGGCGAAGAAGGTGAAGGCCACCGTCACCTCGACCGCGGCGCGCCACAGGTTGAGGCGCTGCAGGCAGGTGTGCAGCGGCGGCAGGCTGTGCCGCCAGGCGAGGAAGCCGCCGATCAGCAGGCAGACCAGCACGCCGCGCAGGAAGGCGACCTCGCCGATCGGCAGGCGGCCGAACAGCAGCTTGAGGATGCTGTCGCTGCAGGCGAACAGGCCGATGGTCAGGACCATGATGCCGGCCCCGCGCAGGTTCTGGGCGAGCGGGGTCAACGGCGGATCCGGTAGCGCGCGAGCAGGCCGGCGAGCAGCATGGTGAGCAGCGAGGTGGCGACGATCAGGTCGGCGATGTAGCTGGAGACGCCGATCGCCCGGCTCATGCTGTCGGCGCCGACGAACACCGCGGCGATGAACAGGGCGGCCACCAGCACGCCCAGCGGATGCGTCCCGGCGAGCATGGCGACGACGATGCCGGCATAGCCGTAGCCGGGCGACAGGTCCTGGGTGAGGTAGCCCTTGAGGCCGGAGACCTCGCCGACGCCGGCCAGCCCGGCGAGGGCCCCCGACAGCAGGCCCACCTGCAGCATCACCCGCTCGACCGGCATGCCGGCGAAGCGGGCGGCCTCGACATTGGCGCCGACGGCGCGGACCTCGAGGCCCCAGACGGTGCGCTGGACGAGGAACCAGACGGCGAGGCCGGCGACCAGCGCCAGCAGCAGGCCGGCATGGACGCGCGAGCGGGCGACCAGCTTCGGCAGCGTCGCCGCATCGAGCATCGCCGCCGACTGCGGCCAGCCCATGCTCATCGGGTCCTTCATCGGCCCCTCGAGCATCATGCCGACGAACAGCAGGACCACGAAGTTGAGCAGCAGCGTGGTCACCACCTCGTCGATGCCGAGGCGGACCTTGAGCCAGGCCGGGCCCAGCATCAGCAGCGCCCCCGCCGCCATGCCGGCGAGCACCACCAGCGGCAGCAGCAGCGGTGCGGGCAGGTCGAGGGCGCCGGAGCCCAGCGCCACCGCGGCCAGGGCGCCGACATAGAGCTGGCCCTCGCCGCCGATGTTCCAGAGCCGCGCCCGGAAGGCGAGGGCGGCGGCGAGGCCGGTCAGCATCAGCGGCGTGGCGCGGGCCAGCGTCTCGGCGATGGCGAACCCGGAGCCGAGGCTGCCCTGGACGATCTTGCCGTAGGCCGCCAGCACGTCGGCGCCGGCCAGCGCCAGCGGCACGGCGCACAGGGCGAAGGCCACCACCACGGCGCCGACCGGGGCGGCGACGAGGCGCCAGGCCTCGACCCGGGCGCGCGGCTCAAGCCGCATCGTCGAGCTGCCCCGCCATCATCAGCCCGAGCCGGGCCAGGGTCAGCCGCCCTGTCGGCTCCGGCCGGCTCAGGCGGCCGCGGTACATCACGGCGATCCGGTCCGACAGCGCCAGCAGCTCGTCGAGGTCCTCGGAGATCAGCACGACCGCGGCACCGTCGCCGCGGGCCTCGAGCAGGCGGTCGTGGACATAGGCGACCGCACCCACGTCGAGGCCGCGGGTCGGCTGGTTGGCGAGGATCAGCCGCGGCTGCGGCGCCATCACCCGGCCGAGGATCAGCTTCTGCACGTTGCCGCCGGACAGCAGGCGGATGGTGGCGTCCGGCCCCTCGCAGCGCACGTCGTAGCCGGTGATGACGGCGCGGGCATGGCGGGCGATGTCGGCCCGGCGCAGCACCCCGCCGCGCTGCCAGCGGCTGCCGCGGCGCTCCTCGAGCACCAGGTTCTCGGCGACGGTGAGGTCGCCGACGACCCCCTCGCGGTTGCGGTCCTCGGGGATGCGGCCGACGCCGGCGGCGACCATCGCCGCCGGCCCGCCGGCGGGCCAGGCGCCGCCGAACAGGCGCGCCTCGCCAGCGGCCGGCCGGCGAGGCCGGCGAGCAGCGCCGACAGCGCCGCCTGGCCGTTGCCGGAGACCCCGGCGATGCCGACGATCTCGCGGGCATGGACGACAAGGTCGGCCGCCTCGAGGCTGCGGCCGCGCGGCAGCGGCACCGTGACGCCGCGCAGCTCCAGCGCCGGCGCACCCGGCTCGAGCGGCAGCCGGCGCGCCTCGGGCACCGCCCGGCCGACCATCAGCTCGGCCAGCGCCGCCCGGCTGGCGCCGGCGGTCGCCACCTCGGCCACCTTGCGGCCGCCGCGCAGCACCGCGACGCGGTCGCTGAGCGCCATGACCTCGCCGAGCTTGTGGCTGATGAACACCACGGCCAGGCCCCGTGCCGCCAGCCGGCGCAGGGTGGCGAACAGGCTCTCCGCCTCCTGCGGCGTCAGCACCGCCGTCGGCTCGTCGAGGATGAGGATCCGGGCGTCGCGGTAGAGGGCCTTGAGGATCTCGACGCGCTGCGCCTCGCCCACGGTCAGCGTGCCGACCCGGGCGTCGAGCGGCACCTCGAGGCCGGAGCCGCGGATCAGCTCGGCCAGGCGCTGGCGGGCGCGGCTGCGGTCCTGGCGCAGGCGCCACAGCGGCTCGGTGCCGAGCACGATGTTGTCGAGCACGCTGAGGTTGCCGGCCAGCGTGAAGTGCTGGTGGACCATGCCGATGCCGGCGGCGAGGGCGGCGTGCGGCGAGCCCGGCGGCAGCGGCCGCAGCACCCCGTCGGCACCGGCCACCGACACCGCGCCGGCATCGGCGACGTAGTGGCCGAACAGGATGTTCATCAGCGTCGTCTTGCCGGCGCCGTTCTCGCCGAGCAGGGCCAGGACCTCGCCGCGGCCGAGGTCGAGGTCGATGGCGTCGTTGGCGACGAGGCTGCCGAACCGCTTGGTGATGCCGGCGAGGCGCAGGACGGTGTCCGTCATGCCGGTCCTTCGGGTTGCGGCCTGCTGAACGGGGTGGCGGTAGCGCGGAAGCCGGCCGCTGCGCAATCGCCGAAGGTGCCGGACGGCGGCAGCGCCACCGTCCGGCCACGCGCCGCCGCTACTTCGTCGGCTTGGGCTCCTCGTCGTTCACCGCGACCTTGAACTTGCCGCTCATGATCTCGTCCTGCTTGGCCTTGACCTTGTCGATCACCGCGGCCGGCACCAGGGCCGGGTCCATCGGCGCGATGCTGCAGCCGCCGACCCCCATGTTGCTCATCGGCCCGTAGTCCTCGGCGGCGAAGCTGCCGGCGACGACCTTGCCGATCGCGGCGTCGATGGTCGGCTCCATGTGCCACAGGGCGCTGGCCACCACCGTGCCCGGATAGTCGGCCTGCGTGTCGATGACGTTGCCGATCGCCTTGACCCCGCGCTCCTTGGCGGCGTCGGAGACGCCGAAGCGCTCGGCGTAGAGCACGTCGGCACCCTGGTCGATCATCGCGAAGGCGGCTTCCTTGGCCTTCGGCGGGTCGTACCAGGAGCCGATGAACGAGACCATGAAGGTGGCGTTCGGATTGACCTCCTTCGCGCCCTCGACGAAGGCGTTCATCAACCGGTTGACCTCGGGGATCGGGTAGCCGCCGACCATGCCGATCTGGTTCGACTTGCTCAGCGAGCCGGCGACCAGGCCGGTGAGGTAGCTGCACTCCTGGATGTAGTTGTCGAACACCGAGAAGTTCGGGGCCTCGGGGCCGAAGCTCGAGCCCATCAGGAAGGACGTCTCGGGATAGTCCTTGGCGACGCCGCGCGCCGCCTTCTCGACGCCGAACACCTCGCCGACGATCAGCTTGTTGCCGGCCTCGGCGTACTCGCGCATCACGCGCTCGTAGTCGGTGTTGGCGGTGTTCTCGGACCAGACGTAGGTGATCTCGCCGCGGGCCTCGGCCGCCTTCAGCGCCTTGTGGATGCGGCTGACCCATTGCTGCTCGACCGGAACCGTGTAGATCGCGGCGACCTTGACGGGCTCGGCCGAGGCGGCACCGGCGACCACGGTCGTCAGGGCCGTCGCGGCGAGCAGGGCACGCCGCGAGAGGTGGGAGAGGCTCATGCAGGATCTCCGCTGGGCTTGGTTGGCGATCGGACCTCAGGTGTGCGGGATCAGGCAGGCACGCCGATCCGTTGTTCGTGGCAGCACCCGTTCGCAGGGGATGTTGGCGGCCGGCGGGAGCGATGTGAAGGGGCTTTGCGACTCGCCAAATGGTTGAGCCAGCTGCGACTTCCGCCCGCGCCCGGGACCTCGTCGTGCGTCCGGCCGGCATCGCCGACCTGGCCGCGCTGATGCGGCTCGAGACCGCGGGTTTTCCCGGCGACCGCATGGCGCGGCGCAGCCTGCGCCGGCTGCTCGGCCGGCCCACGGCGCAGGTCCTCGTTGCCGTTGCGGCAGGCTCGGCAGTCGGCTACGCGATGGTGCTGCTTCGCAAGGGCAGTCGGGCCGCCCGCCTCTACAGCCTCGTCCGCGACGCCGGGTCGGCGCGTCGCGGCGTCGGTGGCGCGCTCCTGGCTGCGGCCGAACGGGCGGCGGTTGCGCGCGGTGCGGCGGAGATGCGGCTCGAGGTCCGGACGGACAACGCGGCCGCGATCCGGCTCTACGAGCGACACGGCTATGAAGTGTTCGCCAGGATCGCCGACTACTACGAAGACCACGCGGACGCGCTGCGCATGCGCAAGAGCCTGACCGAAGGCGACCCGTGAGCGGCTGGCTGATCGTCGCCGACCGCCCGGCCGAGCTGCCGCCGGAGATCGCCAAGCACCCGACGATGTCGCTGCGCGAGTACATCCTGCGCCCGCCGCAGGCGAAGCGCGCCCCGCCCAAAATCATCAACCTGTCCCGCTCCTTCGCCTACCAGTCGCTGGGCTACTACGCCTCGCTGCTGGCCGAGGCCCGCGGCCAGAAGGTGGTGCCGACCGTCACCACCATCCTCGAGCTCAAGAGCCGCAGCGCCTACGGTTACGCCCTGCCGGAGCTCGAGGAGACCCTGAACCGGACGATCCGCCGGCTGACCGAGCCGCCGCAGGCGAGCTTCCGGCTGTTCGTCACCCTGGGCCAGGTCGACGACACCCGGTTCGCCCGCTTCGCCCGGCAGCTGCACGACTGGTTCCGCAGCCCGATGCTGGAGGTGTTCATCCAGCAGGGCGACTGGTGGCGGGTGCGCAAGATCGCGCCGGTGTTCCTCGACGAGCTCGGCGACAGCGGCTGGAAGCAGCTGTCGGGTGCGATCGACAGCTACACCCGCGAGCCCTGGCGCTCGCCCAAGGCGCGCAGCCAGCCGCGCTACACCCTGGCCGTGCTGTTCGATCCCCGCGAGAAGCAGCCGCCGTCCGACCTCGCCAGCCTGCGCCATTTCGAGCGCATCGCCGAGGGCCTCGGCCTCGGCGTCGAGCTGATCGGCAAGCAGGACCTAGACCGGATCCCCGAATACGACGCCCTGTGGATCCGCGAGACGACCAACATCGACCATCACACCTACCGCTTCGCCGTCCGCGCCGAGCAGGAGGGGATGCCGGTGATCGACGACCCGGCGTCGATCATGCGCTGCACCAACAAGGTCTACCTGGCCGAGCTGCTGCTCGCCAACGGGGTGCCGGCGCCGCGCACGGTGATCCTGTCGAGCGTCAAGGAGATCGAGCAGCTCGAGCGGCAGATCCCCTACCCGATCGTGCTGAAGATCCCGGACGGCTCGTTCTCGCGCGGCGTCGCCAAGTGCGGCGACCGCGCCGAGCTCGAGCGGATGCTGCGCGGCATGCTCGAGGATTCCGACCTGATCCTCGCCCAGGAGTTCATGCCGACCGACTTCGACTGGCGGGTCGGCGTGCTCGACGGCGAGCCGCTGTTCGTCTCGCAGTACAAGATGGCGCGCAAGCACTGGCAGATCGTGCGCTACGGCGACGACGGCAGGACGACGGAGGGCGGCTTCCGCACCGTCCGCGTGACCGAGGCGCCGCCGTCGGTGGTCGACACCGGCGTCCGCGCCGCCCGGCTGATCGGCAAGGGCCTCTACGGCGTCGACATCAAGAAGAACGACCGCGGCGTGTTCGTCATCGAGATCAACGACAATCCCAACGTCGTGCACGAGATCGAGGACGTCGCCGAGAAGGACGAGGTCTGGCGGCGCATCGCCCAGTGGTTCCTCAAGCGGCTGGGCTGACGGCGGAACGGGAGGAAACGTGGGGCGACCGCTCATCGTGCTGCTGCTGGCCGTCGCCGGCATGGAAGCGGCGCCGGCCTCGGCGGCCATCCTCTGCCGCGGCGAGGAGCCGTTCTGGGCGTTCGAGGGCGATGCCGACCGCGGCGTGCTGGCGACGCCGGAGGCGCGCACCGCCTATGCCGGCCGGCTCGACGCGCTCGACTGGCTGCCGCCCGGCTGGCTGGTCTGGCACGGCCCCGGCCTGACCCTAACCCTGCGCGCCGAGGCCTGCAGCTCGACCATGGCCGAGGGCCCGGCGCAGTCGCACCGCGCGGTGCTGGCGATGGACGACGTCCCGGCCGCGGCCGGCTGCTGCACGGTGGCCGACGTGGTGTCGCCGGACGGGCTGGCCGCCGGCGCCGACGACGGCTGGACCCGGCAGCTGGCCGGCGCCCTGCCCGCGATCGGCGCCTGCGTGGCCGCCGCCGGGACGCCGGCGGCGGGCGTGCTCGGCCTCCTGCCGGCGGATGGCGGCCCGCTGACGGTCCGCCTGCGCACCGCCGAGGGTGGCCGCCAGGACTGCGTGGTCGCCGCCGGCGGCAGCGGGGCGATCGACCGCGTCGAGGCGGTGGCTGCGGATGCAGCAGCGCTGCCGGGCGAGGGCATGCCGCTGTACCTGCCGGACGGCGGCCCGCTGCCGCCCGTCGGCCCGAGGCTCGAGCGGCTCCTCGCGAATGACGGTGCGCCCTTGGGCTGGCTCGCCTATCCTCGCTAGGCGTTCGGCTGCGGGTTGCCCTTGCCCGCCAACACGGTACAAATTTCCTACCCACGAGCTAGGGAGGCTCTTCCCCCGATGTCCGACCTCTGCGTCACGCCGGCCGATATGGCGGCCCTCGACGTCCACGAGCGCAGCGGCGTCACCCGCCGCCGTTTCGTCCGCGGGGCGCTCAGCGCCGCGCTGGCCGGCCCGCTGCTGGCCAACCCCGCCCTGATCCGGCTGGCCCGGGCCGCCGACTACAAGGGCAAGACGCTGCGCTTCATGGTGATCAACCCGCATGCCGGCTCGATCGACCCGCTGTCGGCGGCGTTCGCCGAGCTGACCGGCGCCACGGTCGAGGCGGTCAAGGTGCCGTACGACCAGATCACCGCGCAGGCGACCCTCGACGTCGCCTCGGGCACCAACAGCTTCGACGTCTTCGAGTACTGGTACGCCGACAAGGAGGCGCTGGTCCGCGACGGCGTCGTGCTCGACATCACCGACCGCATCGCCGCCGATTCGTCGATCGACCCGGATGACTTCCTGGGTGCGCTCTACGACACCTACACGCTGGTCGACGGCAAGCGCTACGGCCTGCCCTACGACGGCGACACCCACGTCCTGTTCTACAACACCGCCATCCTCGAGCGGAACGGGCAGAAGCCGCCGACCACCTGGGACGAGTACAACGCCACGGTGAAGGCGATCACCGAGGCCGAGGGCAAGAACGGGACCTATGGCTGCCTGCTGATGTGCAAGCAGTTCCCGATCATCATGTGCAGCACCTACGCCAACCGGCTGGGCGGCTTCGGCGGCGACTTCCTCGACAAGGACGGCAAGCCGGCGCTGACCTCGGACGCCGCGATCGGCGCCGCCAAGGCGATGCTGGCGGCCGGACCCTATGCCGTGCCGGTCCCGCTGGAGACCGAGTTCGGCAACTCGATCCCGGTGTTCCTCGGCGGCACGGCCGGCATGATCGAGTTCTGGACCGACCTCGGCACCTGGGCGGCCGACCCGGCGCAGAGCAAGATCGTCGACAGCTGGGGCGTCGTGCCGATGCCCTTGGGCGGCGGCAACACCGTGCACCGCCCGGCGATGAACGCCGGCTTCGGCTTCGCGGTGTCGGCCGGCTCGGCCAACCCGGACATGGCCTGGGAGTTCGTCAAGATGGCGAGCTCCAAGGACTTCCACATCAAGGTGCTGACCAACAACAAGACCGGCGTCGACCCGATCCGCAAGTCGGCCATGGAGGCCTACAAGGGCTTCGCGCCCAAGCAGGCGGCCGCGGTCGAGACCGCCATCGCCACCGCCTTCGCCTGGCCGACCAAGCCGCAGTCGCCGCAGCTGATGCAGACGCTGACCGACGAGCTCGGCCTGATGATGGCCGGCCAGAAGACCCCCGAGCAGGCCCTGGGCGACGCCCAGGCCGCCTGGGAGAAGACGCTGGCGGGCTGAGTTCGTTTGGCCGGAAGGCACCGGGTCCGGACGAGTTTCGACCGGACCCGATGCCGTCCCGCTGCCCGACCAAATCAAATCATCCTTATGGAATGTAGGCATGGCAAGGGCGGCGGATGACAGCTCGTCCGTGCAGGCAGAGGACGGCAGTGTCATCGACAGGCCGCTGTCCATCCTCGACCTGAAAGGTGTTGTCCCACGTCCGGAAGCGCCGGTGACGTTGGCGGCCATGGAGCGGGAAGTCCGCAAAAAGGCGGCCAGCGGTATCGTTCGGACGAACAGCGTGAAGCGACGGCCCGGCTCGTGACAGCTGCGTCCTTGACCGTGCCCCTCGCCGCCGGCCCGCGCTACGACCGCCGTCGGCTGGTCGCCTGGGCGTTCGCCCTGCCGCTGCTCGTCGGGCTGATCGCCTTCGCGGTCTACCCGACGGTCTACCTGCTGTTCCTGTCGTTCTCGCAGTCGACGCTGGGGGCTCCGTTCAAGGCCTGGGTGGGCTGGAAGAACTACGCCACCTCGCTGACCGACACGAAGTTCACCGACTCGCTGTGGCGCTCGGTCGGGCTGGCGCTGCTGACGACCGGGCTCGCGGTCGGGCTCGGGCTCGCCGTGGCGCTGCTGCTCGATGCGGCGGTGCGCGCCCGGGCGCTGCTGCGCACGCTGATCCTGCTGCCGCTGCTGACCCCGCCGGTCACCGTCGGCATCGTCTGGCAGCTGATGCTCATGCCCAAGGGCGGCTGGGTGAACAGCTTCCTCATGGACCTCGGCGCCATCGCCGAGCCGGTGTCGTTCCTCGGCTCGCCGGTCTGGGCCTTTCCGTTCCTCTGCCTCGCCGACGTCTGGCAGTGGACGCCGTTCGTGGCGCTGATGACCTACGCCGCCCTGCAGACCCTGCCGGACGAGGTGTTCGACGCGGCGCGCATCGACGGCGCCGGCGCCGGCGCCATCTTCCGCCACATCACCCTGCCGATGCTGGCCCCGGCGCTGGCCGCCGTGGCGCTGCTCAAGCTGGTCATCGGCTTCAAGGTCTTCGACCTGATCTTCGTGCTCACCGCCGGCGGCCCCGGCCAGGCGACGACGGTGGCCAGCTTCAACATCTACCGGGTCGCCATCCAGCAGTTCGACATCGGCCTCGCCGCCACCCAGACGCTGCTGTTCGGCGTCGTCGTCGGGCTCGCCACCCTGCCGTTCACGCTCGCCCACGACCGCCTGGAGCGCCGCCTGTCATGACCTGGCTGCGCCGCCTGGGCCTGCTCGCCGTCGTCCTGTTCTTCGTCTTCCCGCTGGCCAACCTGGCGATGGTCTCGTTCAAGTCGCAGGGCACCATCGCGCTTGGCGGCTTCATCCCGCACGAGCTGTTCTGGCAGAACTGGCCGGACGCCTTCGGCTCGATCGCGCTCGGCACCTACCTGCGCAACTCCGGCATCGCCGCCCTCGGCGGGGCGCTGCTGACCGTGTTCATCGCCGTGCCGGCGACGCATGCCATCATCCGCATGAAGCTCGGCGGCAAGCTGCTGCCCGGCTTCATCCTGTCGACCTACGTCGCACCGCCGGTGGTGGCGCTGTTCCCGCTGTTCTTCCTGCTCAAGGGCCTGGGCCTCGTGAACTCGCTGGCCGGGCTGGTGCTGGTCTACGGCATCATGAACCTGCCCGTCGCCTTCTGGCTGCTCTCCAGCTTCGTCCGGCGCATGCCGGTCGAGCTCGAGGAGGCGGCGGTGATCGACGGCGCCGGCTACGCCACGCTGCTGTGGAAGGTGGTCGTGCCGGTGCTGATGCCCGGCATCGTCAGCACGCTGATCATCTGCCTGATCCTCGCCTACAACGAGTTCCTGCTGGCGGCCTTCCTGACGCGCAGCGAGGCGACCCAGACCCTGCCGGTCGGCCTCTCGCTCTACCAGGGCGACCGCCAGCTGCGGTACGGGCAGATCGCCGTGGCCTCGCTGGTCGGCATGGCACCGGTCTACCTGCTGGCCGTCTTCTTCCAGCGCTGGCTGGTCCGCGGGCTGACCGCGGGGGCCGTGAAGTAGCCGACGGAGGATGCCGATGCGGATGGTCGTGTTCAGCGCCAAGCCCTACGACCGCCGCTCGCTCGACGAGGCCAATGCCGGACACGGCCACGAGCTGCACTTCGTCGACGCCCGCCTCGGCCCCGACACCGCAAGCCTGGCGCACGGCTTCGACGCCGTCTGCGCCTTCGTCAACGACAGCCTCGACCGCGAGGTCCTGGCCATCCTCGCCGGGGGCGGCACCCGGCTGGTGGCCCTGCGCTGCGCCGGCTTCAACCAGGTCGACCTCGCCGCGGCCGAGCGCCTTGGCATCGCCGTCGCCCGCGTCCCGGCCTACTCGCCGCACGCCGTGGCCGAGTTCACCATCGGCCTGATCCTGACCCTCAACCGGCAGATCCACCGCGCCTACAACCGGGTCCGCGAGAACAACTTCGCGCTGGACGGGCTGCTCGGCTTCGACCTGTTCGGCCGCACCGCCGGTGTGATCGGCACCGGCAAGATCGGGGCGTTGGTCGCCCGCGCCCTGCGCCTCGGCTTCGGCTGCGAGGTGCTGGCCCACGATGTCCACCCCGATCCGGCGCTCGAGGCCCTGGGCGTGCGCTACGTGCCGATCGCCGAGCTCGCCGCCGCCGCCGACATCGTCACCCTGCACTGCCCGCTGACGCCGGAGACCCACCACGTCGTCGACGCCCGCACCATCGCCCTGATGCGGCGCGGGGTGATGCTGGTGAACACCAGCCGCGGTGCGCTGATCGACGCCGAGGCGGTCATCGCCGGTCTCAAGAACGGCCACATCGGCTACCTGGCGATCGACGTCTACGAGCAGGAGGCCGACCTGTTCTTCGAGGACCTGTCCTCGGAGATCATCCAGGACGACACCTTCCAGCGCCTGCTGACCTTCCCCAACGTCCTCGTCACCGGCCACCAGGCCTTCTTCACCCGCGAGGCGCTGGGCAACATCGCCGGCACGACGCTCGACAACGTCACCGCCTTCGCCGCCGGCCGGCCGATGCCCGGCGCCCTGCGTGCCGAGGCCGTCCGCGGCCACCGGCCATGACGCGGCGTCAGTTGAAGGTGTGCAGCAGGATCTTGAGGCTGCCGTCGGCGTCGCGGCGGAAGACGTGCGTGGCGAAGCCGCTGGCGGTCTCCGTCGCGCCGCCCTCCTTCGGCACCCGCACCGTCCAGCGCGAGCCGCAATAGACGAGGCCGCCGTCGCTGCCCGAGGTCACCAGCTCGTTGGTGTGGCCGGTCACCCCTTGCGCCAGCATCGGCGTGAAGAACGCCTCGACCGCCGCCGGTCCCTCGATCACCTGATGCGTCGCCGGCAGGAAGCGTGCCTCGGGCGCATAAAGGCGGCTGACCGCCGCCGCATCGCCGCGGTTGAAGGCCATGTTCCAGGCATCGAGCGCGGCGGTGGCGGCGAGGGCATGGTCGCGTGCGGGCATGAAGGGCCTCCCTGGAGCTTGCGGACGCCCCTGCGCCTCCGCGCCGATGCCGTCAAGCCGCGGGCGCTGCCGGCGGCTTCGCCATGCCCACCGGATCGTTGCGCCCGCGGAGCGGCCGCTCCTCCATCATCAGCAGGCTGGCCACCGCGGCGGCCATGCCGATCGCCGAGGCGACGAACAGCCACTGGAAGCCGCTGGCGATGGCTTCCGGGGCGACGCCCGAGCCGGCCCGCAGGCTGGTCAGACCCGCTCCGCCCGAGGCGCCGACGAGGATCGCACCGAAGGCGGCGACACCGATGGCGCCGCCCAGCGAACGGAAGAAGTTCACGCTGGCGGTCGCCGTCCCCAGCTGGTGCATGGCCACCGCGTTCTGGACCGCCACCGTCGTCACCGGCAGCACCGTGCCGACGCCGAGGCCGATCACCGCGAGCAGGACCTCGACCCCCCAGAGCGGCAGGCCGGCCGGCGCCAAGGCGAGGACGAGCAGGGCCACCGCGGCGGCGGCGAGCCCGGCGAGCGGCAGCCGCCGGTAGTGGCGGACATGCAGCATCAGCCGGCCCGACAGCGTCGCGCCGGTGACCGTCCCGACGCTGAGCGCGATCACCGCGACGCCGGAGCCGGCCACGGTCAGGCCGAGCACGAGCTGCAGGTAGATCGGCAGGTAGACCGAGAGGGCGATGAACACGCCCATCGCGAACCCGGCCGTGGCGGTGCCGGCGGCGACGATCGGGTCGAGGATCACCGCCAGCGGCAGCAGCGGCTCCTCCGCCGAGGCCAGCCGCATGCCGAAGGCGACCCAGACGACGGCGGAGGCGGCGAACAGGCCGAGCACCTGCCACGAGCTCCACGGATACTGCTCGCCGCCCCAGCTGAGGGCCAGCAACAGTGCCACCGTCGCCACCACCATCAGCACGGCACCCAGCACGTCCAGCCGGTGCGGCCGCTCGTGCCGCGGCAGGCGGCGGAGCGAGCTGCTCGTCATCAGGTAGGCGACCAGGCCCAGCGGCAGGTTGATCCAGAAGATCATCGACCAGTGGAGGTACTCGGCGAGCACCCCGCCGAGCGCCGGGCCGAGCACGCTGGAGGCGACGAAGACGCCGGCGATGTAGCCCTGGTAGCGGCCGCGCTCCTTGGGGGCGACGACGTCGGCGACGATGGTCTGCGCCAGCGAGATCAGGCCGCCGCCGCCGAGGCCCTGGACGGCACGGGCGAGGATCAGGACGAGCATGTTGGGGGCCAGCGCGCAGGCGATCGAGCCCAGCACGAAGGTGCCGATGGCGATCAGCAGGACGATGCGGCGGCCATGGATGTCGGCGAGCTTGCCGTAGAGGGGCGTGACCGCCGTCGAGGTCAGCAGGTAGGTGGTGACGATCCACGGCAGGTGGCTGACGTCGCCGAGCTCCCGGCCGATCGTCGGCAGCGCCGTGGCGACGATGGTCTGGTCGAGCGCGGCAAGGAACATCGCCAGCAGGATGCCGATGACGATGGTGCGCACCGCGGCATGGTCGAGGGCGGCGGTCGCCGCGGCATTTTGCGTCGGTGGCATCGAGACTCCCGGGCGCCCGCCGATGTCGGGCGGCTCGAAACCTTGCTACACAGCGCGGCGAAGGCAATGCCGCGCCGCCGGATTCCCCTTCCACTTTTGCGCGGCAGCCATGAAGCGTCCGACGCCCGCCTTCGTCACACCGCAGCAAACTTCCCGAGGCATTTCAAATACAGCTCGTTCTTCAGGCCGACGAGGGCGAGTATTCAGGAATGGAAGGCAATAAATCAAGCAGGCACTTTCGCATTCTGTCACGAGACAGTGGGCTTGCTCGCGTAAAGCCTTGGCTGAGGGGCGGCGGAACTGTCCCTTCGCTGCCGGGTGAAGCGCGTGCGAGCCGAATTTGCTGGGGTGTGGCTTCGGCGACGGGGTTGGGTGGTCGACCGAACGCTGCCGGCACCCTATATGGCCTAGCGTTCGGCTGGTTGAATGCTGGAGATTGCGATTCCTATTTTCTCGCTCCCCCCCGCCGCTCCGCCGCTGCGCTACGGGACGGCGGGAGACGACACGATGTGGGGCGGGCCGGGCACCGACCGGCTCTATGGCCTCGATGGCGATGACCTCCTGGTCGGACGCGGCGGCAACGATACGCTCGGCGGCGGAAAGGGCGATGACTGGCTGTTCGGGCGGGACGGCAACGACCGCCTGACCGGAGGCAATGGCGACGACACGGTCTTCGGCGAGGACGGGCAGGACTGGCTCATCGGCCTGAACGGGGCCGACCGCCTCTATGGCGGCAAGGGCATCGACCTGATCGTCGGGGGCAATGGCAACGATCGGATGTGGGGCGGCCTGGGCGTCGACTCCCTGCTCGGCGCGGACGGCCGCGACAGCCTGTTCGGGGGCGACGGCGCCGACGGGCTGGTCGGGGGCCGGCGCTCCGACACGCTGTACGGTGGTGCGGGACGCGACGGCGCCTATTTCGCGGGCGACCGACAGGACTTCACGATCACCCGTGTCGACGGCCACTTCGTCATCCAGGATCGCTATGCCCAGGATGGCGACGAAGGCCGCGACGTCCTGTTCGACATCGAGTGGGCTTCCTTCGGCGATGGCACGATCGTGCGGCTGGGCCCGAGCGGGGTCGGCACCGTCTACCTCGGTGAGCTCGACGGGACGCACGGCTTCGCCATCGATGGCGGTGCCCCGGGCGACCAGCTGGGCCGCTCGGTGTCGGGCGCCGGCGACGTCAACGGCGACGGCATCGACGACCTGATCATCGGCGCGCCGCTCACCGACTCGGGCGGCGAGGACGCGGGCGCCACCTATGTCCTGTACGGCTCGGAGACGCCGTTCCCGGCGCTCGTCGAGATCAGCCTGCTGAACGGCAGCAACGGCTTTCGCATCCATGGCGGCGATGCCGGCGAGCGGGCCGGCTGGTCGGTGAGCGGCGCCGGCGACGTCAACGGCGACGGCGTCGGCGATCTGGTGATCGGCGCGCCCTATGCCGGGTCGACGGTGTCGAAGGCGGGCGCCGCCTATGTCGTGTTCGGCGTCGAGGGCACCCGCGCCGCGGACCTCGACCTCGATGCGCTCGACGGCAGCAACGGCTTCGCCATCTCGGGCCTGGTCGACGGCGATGCCGCCGGCGTCTCGGTGAGCTCGGCGGGCGACGTCAACGGCGACGGCATCGACGACATCATCATCGGCGCGCGCGACGCCGACCCCAACGGCAACGCCTCGGGCGCCAGCTACATCGTCTTCGGCCGCGACGACGGCTTCGACGCCACGGTCGACCTCGCCGATCTCGACGGCAGCAACGGCTTCGCCATCGTCGGGGCCGGCGAGGGCGACTTCAGCGGCTGGTCGGTGAGCGGCGCCGGCGACATCAACGGCGACGGCTTCGCCGACATCGTCATCGGCGCGCCCGGGGCCTACAGCGGCGATCGCTACGGCGCCGGGGAGGCCTTCGTCGTGTTCGGCACCGATGCCGGTTTCCCGGACACGCTCGACCTCGATGACCTCGACGGCAGCAACGGGTTCATCGTCGATGCGCCGGACGCCTACGGCGAGGGCGGCTACTCGGTGTCCGCCGCGGGCGACATCAACGGCGACGGCATCGACGACCTGATCGTCGGCGCCGACGAGGACGGCCAGAACGGCTACGCCTCCGGCGCCAGCTACGTCCTGTTCGGCCGGAGCGACGGCTTCGACGAGCGCATCGATCTCGGTGCCCTCGATGGCTCGGACGGGTTCGCCATGCTCGGCGCCTCGGCCCGCGAGTACGCCGGCTGGTCGGTGAGCGGCGCCGGCGACATCAACGGCGACGGCATCGACGACCTCGTCGTCGGCGCGCCCTATGCCGGCACCGACGGGGTCGATTCGGCCGGCACCAGCTATGTCGTGTTCGGCAGCCGCGACGGCTTCGACGCCACCTTCGAGCTCGCCGACATCGACGGCCGCAACGGCTTCGCCATCGAGGGGGCGGCCGCCTTCGACTTCAGCGGCTTCTCGGTCAGCGGTGCCGGCGACATCAACGGCGACGGCATCGACGACCTGCTGATCGGCGCACCGTCGTTCGATCCCGACGGCACCTACGACCGCTCCGGCACCGCCTTCGTCCTCTACGGCTCGACCGACGGCTTCGGCGCGGTCGTCGACGTCAGCCGGCTCGACATCGCGCCGGCACGGCACGCCGACTCCTACGGCTGAGGCCGGATCGCGCGGGACGTTTGTGTCCGGCGCGATCCTGGAGGAAGCTCGCCGCCGCGGCGGACCAGTGCGGGGGCGGCGATGCTTCTGGCCGGCAGGGCGGCGGTGATCTCGGGTGCGGCCGGGCCGCGCGGCATCGGGCTGGCGACCGCGCGCCTGTTCGCGGCGCACGGCGCACGGGTCGCCATCCTCGACCTCGACGCTGGGGCCGCGGCCGAGGCCGCCGCCGGGATCGGCCCGGCGCACCGCGGCTTCGCCTGCGACGTCAGTGACCCCGAGGCCTGCCGCGACGCCGCGGCACGGGCGATCGACGCCTTCGGCCAAGTCGACATCCTGGTCAACAATGCCGGCATCACCCAGCCGGTGCGGACCATGGAGATCACGCCCGCCGATCTCGGCCGCATCCTCGACGTCAACCTCGCCGGCGTCCTCTATCTGAGCCAGGCCTTCATCCCGCACATGCGGGCGCGGCGCCGCGGCTCGATCGCCTGCACCTCGTCGGTCTCGGCCCAGCGCGGCGGCGGCATCTTCGGCGGGCCGCACTACGCCGCCGCCAAGGCCGGGGTGCTGGGCCTCGCCAAGGCGATGGCGCGCGAGCTCGGGCCGGACGGCATCCGCGTCAACTGCGTCACGCCCGGGCTGATCCAGACCGACATCACCGGCGACCGGCTGACCGATGCGATGCGGCAGGAGATCGTGCGCGGCATCCCGCTGGGCCGGCTCGGCACCGTCGCCGACGTCGCCGGCGTCTTCCTGTTCCTCGCCTCGGACCTGTCGGCCTACGTCACCGGGGCGGTGATCGACGCCAACGGCGGCATGCTGATCCACGGCTGAAGGGAGTGCTGGCGATGGCGGCGGGCGACGGGCGGTCCCTCAGCAACGTGTCGCTGGCGCAGCGCGCCTGGCGGATCCGCCGCAACGCCCTGCGGATGGGGGCGGTGCAGGGCCAGGGCTACATCGCCCAGGCGCTGGGCATCGCCGACGTGCTGGCGGTGACCTACTTCCACGCGCTGCGCCACTGGCCCGGCGATCCCTACCGCGAGGAGCGCGACCGCTTCCTGCTGTCGGTCGGCCACTATGCCATCGCCCTCTACGCGGCGCTGATCGAGGCCGGCATCGTCCCGGAGGAGTGGCTCGAGACCTATGGCGGCGACGACAGCCACCTGCCGATGTCGGGCATGGCGGCCTACACGCCGGGCATGGAGATGAGCGGCGGCACGCTGGGCATCGGCCTCGGCATCGCCGTCGGCCGCTGCCTCGGCCTGCGCCGCAAGGGCTCGGACGCCTTCGTCTACGTGCTGATGTCCGACGGCGAGATGGGCGAGGGCCCGACCTGGGAAGCGGCGATGTCGGCCGGCCACTGGCGGCTCGGCAACCTGATCTGCCTCGTCGACGTCAACGGCATGCAGGCCGACGGCCGCCCCGCCGGCATCCTCGACGCCGAGCCGCTGGTGCCGAAGTGGGAGGCCTTCGGCTGGCATGCGCAGCGGGTCGACGGCAACGACCTCGAGGCCCTCGTCCGTGCCTTCGACACCGCCCGCACCCTCGCCGAGCCACGGCCGCGCGTCATCGTCTGCGACACGCGCATGGCCAAAGGCGTGCCCTTCCTCGAGGCCCGCGAGAAGGCGCACTTCCTGCGCGTCGAGCCGGAGGAATGGGCGCTGGCCCTGCAAGCCCTCGACGCCGGGAGGCCGGCATGAGCCCGGCCCGTGCCAGGCCCCTGCGCGGCGGTCCCAAGCCCGGTGCCACCGACGGGCAGCGGCTCACCACCTCGGCGATGATCGCCTCGCTGGCCGCCCCCGGCCAGCGCACCCGGGCGGCACCCTTCGGCCATGCGCTGGTCGAGGCGGCGCAGGCCCGGCCGGAGATTGTCGGCATGACCGCCGACCTCGGCAAGTACACCGACCTGCACGTCTTCGCCGCCGCCATGCCTGAGCGCTTCTACCAGATGGGCATGGCCGAGCAGCTGCTGATGCTGGCCGCCGCCGGCCTCGCCCAGGAGGGCTTCGTCCCGTTCGTCACCACCTACGCCGTGTTCGCCGCGCGGCGGACCTACGACTGCATCAGCCAGGCCATCGCCGAGGACGGCCTGAACGTGAAGATCTGCTGCGCCCTGCCCGGCCTCACCACCGGTTACGGCCCCAGCCACCAGGCGACCGACGACCTCGCCATCTTCCGGGCGATGCCGGACCTCGTGATCGTCGATCCCTGCGACGCCCTCGACACCGCGCAGGCGACGCACGCCATCGCCGCGCATGACGGCCCCGTCTACATGCGCCTGCTGCGCGGCAACGTGCCCCTCGTCCTCGACACCTTCGACTACCGCTTCGAGCTCGGCCGGGCGAAGCTGCTGCGCGACGGCGGCGATGTCCTGGTCATCAGCGCCGGCTTCATGACCATGCGCGCCCTCGAGGCCGCGGCCCTGCTCGAGGCCGACGGCATCGGCGTCGCCGTGCTGCATTCCCCGACGATCAAGCCGCTCGACGCCGCCACCATCCTCGGCGAGGCCGGCCGCGGCGGCCGGCTCGTCGTCGTCGCCGAGAACCACTCGACCGTCGGCGGCCTCGGCGAGGCCGTGGCCGGCCTGCTGCTGCGCGCCGGCGCGGCGCCGGCGGCCTTCCGCCAGATCGCCCTGCCCGACGCCTTCCTCGACGCCGGCGCCCTGCCGACCCTGCACGACCGCTACGGCATCTCGGCCGCCGCGGTGGCGGCGAGCATCCGGGGCTGGCTGTAGGGGGCGACCGCGACGCCGGGCGCTCCCGATTTCCGGCGCCGACCGGATGATGGGCTGATCCAAGTCAATGCGAGTACCGACCCGCCGGCAATACCCTCGAGGATGCTTCTTCGGCGCGGAAGGCCATCATGCCCACGATCCTCGGCACGCTCGGCGACGACACGCTGCATGGTACGGATGCCGCCGACGCGATGCGGCTGTACGCGGGTCTGGACCGCGCCTGGGGCCTTGGTGGCCATGACACGCTGGACGGCGGCTCGGGCAACGACACGCTGAAGGGTGGTGCGGACGACGATCTGCTCTTCGGCCGCTGCGGGCAACGACCGGCTCAACGGCGAGACCGGCGACGACACGGTCTTCGGCGGCGATGGCTGGGACCGGCTGGTGGGGACTACGGCGCCGACAGCCTCTATGGCGGCAACGACAGCGACTCGCTGTTCGGCAGCGCAGGCCGCGACCGGCTCGACGGCGGGTCGGGCGACGACACGCTGGTCGGCGACGGCAATCCGGACCGGCTTATCGGCGGGACCGGCGACGACGTGCTCGATGGAGGGCACGGCAACGACCGGCTGTGGGGCGACGGGCCGAGACGGCGGCCGCAACGGCGGCCTTGGCCGCGGATCGGGGACGACGTCGCCGTCTTTGCCGGTGTCCGGGCCGGCTACCGCATCGAGACGGTCGACGGGATCACCATCATCACCGACCTCGACCCGACGGCGACGAGGGCACCGACCGGCTCGAGGGCGTCGAGCGGGCGAGGTTCGGCGACGGGGAGGAGATTAGCCTCGGCTCGACACCCGGTGTGTTCGAGCCATCGAGCCTCGACGGCAGCAACGGGTTTTGTCACACACGGAGTGAACGCCGGCGACGCAAGCGGCTCATCGGTCAGCAGTGCCGGCGACGTCAACGGCGACGGGATCGACGACCTGATCATCGGCGCGCCAGTGAGGAGGGCCGCGCGATTCCCATACGGAAACAGTTTACTTTACGGCACAAGCTACGTCGTCTTCGGCTCCACGTCCGGCTTCGCCGCAAGCATGGCTGTCGACCCTCGACGGCAGCAACGGCTTCGTGCTCAACGGGGTGATCCCTACGATGAAAGCTGCTGGTCGGTCGGCGGCGGCGGCGACGTCAACGGCGACCGGACTCGACGACCTGATCAATCGGGGCGCCAATCGCTTCTCCGAACGGCGAGTTTTCCGGGAGCAGCTACGTTGTGTTCGGCTCCTCCTCCGGCTTCGCGGCGAGCCTAGAGCTTTCGACCCTCGACGGCAGCAACGGCTTCGTCATCAACGGAGTGAATCTTCGACGTGAGCGGCTGGTCGGTCAGTGGCGCCGGCGACGTCAACGGCGACGGCATCGACGACCTCATCATCGGGGCGCCATGGGTTGGGCCCCGCGATGTCAACGGGTACTCGCTTCGTTACGGCGCCAGCTATGTCGTGTTTGGCTCCTCGGAGGGCTTCGCCGCGAGTCCGGAGCCGACGAACCTCAATGGCAGCAACGGGTTCTGTCCTCAACGGAGTGAGCGCGATGGCGACTATAGCGGCAGGTCAGTGAGTGGCGTCGGCGACGTTAACGGTGACGGCATCGATGACCTGATCATCGGAGCCCTGTTTGCTGAACCGAATGGCTACGCCTCCGGTGCCAGCTACGTCGTGTTCGGTTCCTCGTCGGGCTTCGCCGCGAGCGTCGAGGTGTCCTCGCTCGACGGGAGCAACGGCTTCGCCATCTATGGCGCAAATGCTGAGGACCGGAGCGGGCTACTTCCGTCAGCGGCGCCGGCGATGTCAACGGCGACGGCATCGGCGATTTGATCATTGGGGCACCTGCTGGAAACGAGAGCACGTCGTGTTCGGCTCAGCATCAGGCTTTGCCGCAAGCGTAGAGCTGTCGACGCCGACGGCAATGGCCTTCGCCATCAGCGGGGTGAATGCTTCCGGCCGTACCGGGAATTCGGTCGGTGCTGCCGGCGACGTCAACGGCGATATTGACGACATGATCGTCGGCGCGACCGCAATGGTGACTTTTCTGGTGCCAGCTACGTCGTGTTTGGCTGTTCGGGCTTCGCAGCGACCTGAGCTGTCGAGCCCGACGGCGGCAACGGCTATTAACGGAGTGAATCCTTCGACAAGAGCGGCTCCTCGGTCATGGCGCCGGCGACGTCAACGGCGACGGTCTCGATGACCTGATCATCGGTGCGCCTATTGGTGAGCGAGGAATCAATACGGGTACAGTCTCGCGTATGGAGCGAGCTGTCGTCTTCGGCTCCGCCTCCGGCTTCGCCGCCAGCCTCGGACGTCGCCGCGCTGCCGCTGCTGCCCGGCCTCGCCGTAGCTGCCGGCGAAAGCGCCCCTGCTGTAGCGCGCGGTCTGCTGCGCTTCCGGGCTGAAGCGGCAACCGCGTCGCGCCGGAACTGATCCAGATCAAGGCGCTCGGCGCGAAAGCGGCCATTACTGCCACGAGGCTTCCGGCAGGAAGCCGCAGGAGCCACGCATGGCCACGATCCTCGGCACGTCGGGCGACAATACATTGCATGGCACGGCGGCGGCCGACGTGATGCGGCTGTTCGCGGGTCTGGACCGCGCGTCGGGCGAGGCCGGGCATGACACGCTGGACGGCGGCAGCGGCACCGACACGCTGCGGGGTGGCACTGGCAATGACCTGCTGCTCGGCCGCCAGGGCAACGACCGGCTGAACGGCGAGACCGGCGACGACACGGTCTTCGGCGGCGACGGCTGGACCGGCTGGTGGGCGACTACGGCGCCGACAGCCTCTATGGCGGCAACGACCGGGACACGCTCTGGGGCAGCGCCGGCCGCGACCGGCTCGACGGCGGAGCTGGCGACGACACGCTCATCGGCGACGGCAACCCCGACCGGCTGATCGGCGGGACCGGTGACGATGTGCTCGAGGGTGGCCACGGCAACGACAGCCTTTCAGGCGGCGCCGGAATCGACATTGCCATCTACGAAGGCCTTCGTAGCGACTATCTTGTTAGCTTCGACGATGGCGTAGCGATCGTCGAGAACGTCAATCCGGAATCTCACGACGACGGCGTCGACCGGCTCGGCGACGTCGAGCGCGTACAGTTTGCTGATGGGTGGCTCGACCTCGACAGCGGTCCGGCTGTTGTCGACGTCTGGCGGCTCGACGGCAGCAACGGATTCGTGATCTATGGTACCTTTGCCTCTCGAAGCGGTTCGTCAGTAAGCGGTGCCGGCGACATCAATGGTGACGGTTTCGCGGACTTGATCGTCGGGGCGCCGGCCTACGGCCGAGAGTTCTCCTTCTATTACGGGCCCTCAGCCGAAGGCCGAAGCTACATCGTCTTCGGCTCGGCAGCGTCGACAGGTGGGTGGCTGGGTGTCGGGGACCTTGATGGTTCCAACGGATTCGTGATCACGGGCGAAGCGTTTTATGACTTCGTCGGCAGATCGGTGAGCTTGGCAGGCGACGTCAACGGCGACGGCCTCGACGACCTGATCGTCGGCGCCGACGGCGTTGACGCGAACGGCGACGACTCTGGCGGCAGCTACGTCGTCTTCGGCTCCTCGACCGGCTTCGCCGCCAGCCTCGATCTGTCGAGCCTCGACGGCAGCGACGGGTTCATCATCAACGGAGCCAGAGGAGGGAGCCTATACGGCAGCGGTGATCGCAGCGGCTGGTCAGTCAGCGGTGCGGGTGACGTCAACGGCGACGGAATCGACGATCTGATCATTGGAGCTCCTGGTGCAAATCAGCGAGCCGAATACGGACCCTACGGGATCAGCTTCGTGTCGCGAGGAGCAAGCTATGTCGTCTTCGGCTCGTCTACCGGTTTCGATGCGGAATTGGACCTGTCCACGCTGGATGGCACAAGCGGCTTCGCCATCGACGGGTTCAGCTACGGCGACAATAGCGGCATCTCGGTCAGCGGGGCCGGCGACGTCAACGGCGACGGCCTCAACGACCTGCTCGTCGGTGCCGAAGGTGCCTCGCCGAATGGCCTTCGGTCGGGAGCCAGCTACGTCGTATTCGGTTCGGGGGCAGGCTTCGCGGCGCGCCTCGACCTCGGAGATCTCGACGGCGGCAACGGCTTCGCCATTAACGGCGTGGGCGAAGGCGACTACAGCGGCTCGTCCGTCAGTTCTGCCGGCGACGTCAACGGCGACGGCTTCGACGACCTAATCGTTGGAGCGTCGCGAGCCGGGCCACGCCATCTCTACGGATACTCGCTCGGGTACGGGGCCAGCTATGTCGTGTTCGGCTCGGGATCGGGCTTCGCCCCGACTCTTGAGTTGTCCTCTCTCGATGGCAGCAACGGCTTCGTCATCGACGGAGTGAATGCACGCGACGCCAGTGGCTCGTCGGTCAGCGGGGCCGGCGACGTCAACGGCGACGGGATAGACGACCTGATTGTCGGGGCGCCGTACGCCAATCACATCGGCGACTTGTATACCGGCGAAAGCTACGTGATCTTTGGCTCGCCATCCGGCTTCGACTCGAACTTAGATTTGACGAAACTCGACGGCAATAACGGATTTACCATTCGTGGCTCCCTAGATTTTAACGATAATTACGGAACTCACTCTACAGGTTGCGGCTTTTCAGTTAGCGGAGCAGGAGACATTAATGGAGATGGTATCGACGATTTGATTATTGGCGACCCGGCCCAGAACGGGACGCACGCCGAAGGCTGGTACACGGCCGGTGCCGCCTACGTCGTCTTCGGCTCCGCCTCCGGCTTCGCCGCCAGCCTCGACGTGACGGCGCTGCCGCCGCTGCCCGGGGTTGCCACGGCCGACGGCGATGCCATGCTGCTGTAGATGAGCGAGCCCCCCGCCGAGCCGCGTCTCGAGCTGTCGACCTCGCGGCAGTTCACGGCCTGGCTGGCCGAGCAGCGGCTGTCGCTGGCGTTCACGACCTACCAGTCGGGCAAGCTGTTCCTGATCGGGCTGCGGCCCGACGGCCGGCTGTCGGTGTTCGAGCGGACCTTCAACCGGGCGATGGGCCTCGGCGTCGACGGGCCGCGGCTGTGGCTGTCGACGCTGTTCCAGCTCTGGCGGTTCGACAACGTGCTGGAGCCCGGGCAGCGCGCCGACGGCTACGACCGGCTCTACGTGCCGATGCAGGCCTGGACCACGGGCGACCTCGACGTCCACGACGTCGCCGTCGACGCCACGGGCCGGGTGGTGTTCGTGGCCACCCTGTTCGGCTGCCTCGCCACCCTGGCCGACGGCCACAGCTTCGCCCCGCTGTGGCGCCCGCCCTTCGTCAGCAAGCTGGCGGCCGAGGACCGCTGCCACCTCAACGGCCTGGCGCTGAAGGACGGCCGGGCGGCCTTCGTCACCGCGGTCAGCCGCTCGGACGTCGCCGACGGCTGGCGCGAGCGGCGCAGCGACGGCGGGGTCGTGGTCGAGGTCCCGGGCGGCAGCATCGTCCGCAGCGGCCTGTCGATGCCGCACAGCCCGCGCTGGCACGACGGGGCCTTGTGGCTGCTCGACAGCGGCAACGGCTTCCTCTGCCGGCTCGAGCCGGACAGCGGCAGGCTGGAGCGGGTCACCTTCTGCCCGGGCTACGCCCGCGGGTTGTCGATTACCGGCGACTTCGCGGTGATCGGCCTGTCGCGGCCGCGCGACAACAAGACCTTCCAGGGCCTGGCGCTCGACGCCGCCCTGGCCCAGCGCGACGCCGAGCCGCGCTGCGGCCTGCTGGTGGTCGACCTGCGCACGGGCGACATCGTCCACTGGCTCAGGCTCGAGGGCATCGTCCAGGAGCTCTACGACGTCGCCGTCATCCCGGGCGCCGTCCGGCCGACGGCGCTGGGGCTCAAGACCGACGAGATCCGCAGGATGATCCGAGTGGGGGAGGCGGCGAGCCTCGGCTGAGCGCCCGAGTGTCGCGAGCCCGGCTTTGTCGCGCCGGACATTGGCGGCCGAGGATCGTTTTCGGCCCTGAATTGATGTGGATCAAGGTGGGCATCGCCGATCTGGGGGAAACTCCCTCAGTATCGGGGGAAGGCCATGGCAACGGATCTGCGTCTCGAGCGGCTGGCAGCGTCAGCGGGCGCCATGGAGGACGTGCCGGGCGACAGCAGTACGACTGTCGAGCTGACCGTCGAGGCGCCGGTCGAGGGCACGATCGACGAGGCCTACGACCAGGACTGGTACCGCTTTGCCGGTCGCAGCGGCGCGACCTTCGATTTCCGGCTCGATGGCCCGGATGGCGCGTACCTCAGCCTCTTTGACGCCGAAGGCAACTGGCTCGACCAATCCGACGACGGCCACCTGACCCGCACCTTCACCGGCGATGAGGTCATCCATGTGGCTTTCGGCACCACCGAGACGGCGACCGGCGATCGATACACCCTGAGTGCAACCGAGCGTCCGGACGACATTCCCGGAAGTGCCGCAACCGGCGCCGTGCTCGCTGCCGGAGGCTCCGCGACCGGCACCGTCGACCACGATCAGGATGCCGACTGGTTCCGTGTCGAGGTCAGCGCCGGGACCAGCTACGTCTTCGACCTCCAGGGGAGCGACAGCGGTGCTGGTTCGCTCGCCGATCCGTGGCTGCGGATCCTCGACGCGGATGGCAACGAGATCCGCTCGGACCTGGACGGCGGAACCGGCCGCGAGGCTCGGACCGGCCTGACCGCCTCGGTCGACGGCGTCATCTACCTCGCCTGCGCCGGCGGCGGCTGGAACGACGATGGGAACTGGTCACCATCGACCGGCACCTATCGGCTCGGCGCTGCAACGGTCGCGGGGGACCAGCCGGACAACATCGCCACACCAGCCACCCTTGGGCTTGGCACGACAGCAACCGCCAGCATCGACTTCCCCGGAGACGCGGACTGGTTCCGGGTCGAGACCGTGGCCGGCCGGAGCTACCTGTTCGACCTCGAGGGCCACGACACCGGCGCCGGCACCCTCGGCGATCCGTACCTTCGCCTGCTCGATGCCGAGGGCAGCGAGATCGCTTACGACAACAACGGCGGGACCGGAACCGACGCGCGCCTCGGGTTCACGGCGATCGGCGATGGCCCGGTCTACGTCTCGGCCGGCGGCGCCTGGATCGAGGGAGCCGACGGGCCGTCGACGGGCACCTATCGACTGGGCGTCCGCGAGGTCGTCGACGATGTCGCCGGCAATGCCGCGACCCGGGCGACCCTCGAGACCGGGGGTGCCGTTACGGGCAGTATCGATTGGGCCGGCGACAATCCCGACAGTGACTGGTTCAGGCTCGAGGTGCAGGCCGGTCACACCTACCGGATCGACCTCGAGGGATCGGCCACGGCAGTCGGAACGCTGGCCGATCCGTTGTTGAGCCTGTTCGACGCCTCGGGTGGCTACATCGGCTACGACGAAGACAGCGGCTCCGGCACCAACGCGCTGCTCGGCTTCACCGCATCGGCCGACGGCATCGTTTTTGTCCAGGCCGTTTCCGAGGACGTCGGCTCCTACAGGCTCGCTGCCCGGGAACTCGCCGGTGACGTCGGCGACAGCGCGGCCTCGGCGATGGCCCTGACGGCAGGCTCGGCGGCAACCGGAATCGTCGACTGGTCGAGCGCCCGAGACGAGTGGGCGGACCGCGACTTGTTCCGGGTCGAGGTCGAAGCGGGCAAGACCTACGCCTTCGACCTCGAGGGCGCCGCCACGGGCGCCGGTACCCTGGTCGACCCACGCCTTCGCCTTCTCGACGCCGACGGCAACGAACTGCGCAACGGCGAGTCCGGCGGCGAGGGCACGAACGACCGGCTCGGTTTCACGGCCGCTGCCGATGGCATCGCCTATCTCGAAGCTTCGGCCGGCTACGCCATGGATCCGGACGGGGACTGGGTACGTCTGGCGGGAACCTATCGGCTCACATCCTCGATCCTGCCCGACGACCCGGCCGACAACGTCGGCACCGCGGCGTTGCTGGCCATCGGCTCCGCACGGGTCGGGACCATCGACTTCCCGGACGACAGCGACTGGTACAGGGTCGAGGTCGTCGCCGGCCGAAGCTATGTGTTCGACCTCGAGGGAGTGGACACGGGTGCCGGCACGCTCGTCGATCCACGGCTTTCCCTGCGCGATGCCGACGGTAACGAGATCCATACCGCGGGTTGGGCAAGCGGCGACGGTAACAACGATCGCCTCGGCTTCACGGCGGCCGAAGACGGGTCGGTGTTCGTCGACGCCCGCGGCTGGCGGTCGGGCATCTATCGGCTGGGCGCTGTCGAGGCTCCGGAGGATGTCGGCGACACTGCCGCCTCCGCCGGTCTGCTCCCGACGGGCAGCGTGACGTCGGGCCGGATCGACTGGGTCCACGATGGCGACTCGTTCCGGATCGAGGTGCAGGCCGGCCGAAGCTACGTCATCGACCTCGAGGGAGCCGACTCTGGCGCCGGCACGCTGGCCGATCCGTTCCTGCGCCTGCTCGACGCCGACGGCAACGAGATCGGCAGCGCTTCGGGTGGAGGCGAGGGCCGGAACGCCCAACTCGGCTTCACCGCGACGACGGATGGTCCGGTATTCGTCACGGCCTCCGAGGAACTCGAACTCGCCGGCAGCTATCGGTTGAGTCTCCGCGACATGGCGGAGGTGGCGGACAATACCACGACGAACGCGTCGATCGCTGTCGGCACTTCCATCGCCGGGACGATCGACTGGACGGGCGACAGTGACTGGTTCCGCTTCGAGGTGGAGGCGGGCAGGGCCTATGTCCTTCACGTCGAGGGGCTGAGTGCCGCCGGTGGCGGGTTCGACTTCCCTGTACTCAATGTCTACGATGCCGACGGGACTCAAGTTGCGTCCGACATCGATTGGTACGCCGGGGGCGATGCGGACGTAGGCCTCTTGCCAATCGCCAACGGGCCAGTGTTCGTCGGCGTCAGCAATCTGCAGGGGCTTGGCTCCTACCGTCTGAGCGCTCGTGAGTTGGTGGACGACGTGCCGGAAGGTGTCGAGACCAGGGCGGTGGTGGCGCCTGGTGACGCAGTTGACGTGACGATCGACCATCGTGATGACAGCGACTGGTACCGTGTCGAACTCGAGGCGGGCAAATACTATCGTTTCACAATGGAAGACGATGGGTCCACCCCAACGTACCGCCATCAGCGAAGCCTGGAGCTTTATGATCTTGAAGGCAACTACATCGGCTCGGATATAGACGATCACTGGGAGGGTACATATCGGGATGATCTCGCTACTGACGTGTTCAGCGCTGTCGAGGACTCCACGATCCTGGTGGCAACGAAGAGTGAGGAAGCAGGCCAGTATCGCCTGGTAGTATCCGAGTTGGACGCCGATGAGCCCGATGGCCAATCGCTTACGGTTGGCGGCTCGTTTGCAGGGGAAATCGGCTATCCACAGGATGTCGATGTTTACAGTTTAGCCGCCGAATCTGGCAAATCTTATGTTATCACTCTCATTGGTGACAACCTTGGACTTGCATTTAACGGCGCGGGACAGTCGGGTGCCGAGTTCGGCTATAACCCTACCGTCGGCTTCACGGCAGTAGCCACTGGAGTTTTGTCTGTCCTCATCGACGGAACCTATACACCCTATGATTCCGATGCCAGTTACATGGCCACGGGCGGCTACCAGCTGACGGTGCGCGAGGTCGTCGGGGACCAGGCCGGCGATCCGACAACGGAAGCGACCCTGGCAGCGGGCAGTTCGGTGGCGGGATCGATCGACTGGGGCGGCTACGATCCCGCCAACGACCGCGACTGGTTCCGGTTCGAGGCACGGGCCGGACAGACCTACGTCTTCGATCTGCTGGGCGCTGCCGACGGAGGCGGCACGCTGACCGATCCCGTTCTCCGGCTGCTGGATTTCGAAGGTAACGAGATCGGCACTTCAGCGTACTCGGACGCCAACGGCCATGCCCAGCTGACCTACCGGCCGGAGGAGAACGGCGTCCTGTACCTGTCGGCCGAAGGCATCGCCAACTACGGCGATCCGTGGAGCGAGCATCGCGTCACCGGCACCTACCGCCTGTCGGCGACGGCGGTGGTCGACGATGTCGGGGACGGACCGGACACGGCCGGTTCGATTGCCGCCGGCTCTGCCGTGACAGGCGCCATCGACTGGGCCAACACGGGATCGGAAGACCGCGACTGGTACCGGCTCGAGGTCGCGGCCGGGCAGACCTACGTCGTCGACCTCGCGGGGGCCGGGTCCGGCGCCGGGACGCTGGGCGATCCCCGGCTGACCCTGCACGATGCCGACGGCAACGAGATCGCCGCCGACGAGGACGGCGGTGCCGGCAGCGACGCGCAGCTCGGCTTCACCGCCGGCGAGGACGGCGTGCTGTTCATCGCCGCCGGCGGCGACCACTACGACGCCGAGGGCAACTGGCGGCCGTCGAGCGGCACCTACCGTCTCGAGGTGCGCGAGGCGACCGATGACATCGGCGCCGAGGTCGCGACGGCGATGCCGCTCGCGGTCGGCGGCTCGACGACCGGTACGGTCGACTTCGGCAACGACCGCGACTGGTTCCGCGTCTCCGTCGAGGCCGGCCGGAGCTACCTGTTCGAGCTCGAGGGTGCGGCCACGGGCGACGGCAGCCTGGGCGGTGCGGTGCTGGAGCTGTTCTACCCGGGCGGCAGCGTGCTGCGGCATGACGAGGGCGGCGGGGTCGGCGGCAACGCGCGGGTGAGCTTCACGCCGACCACCGACGGCGAGCTGCTGCTGGCGGCCGGCGGCTACGGCGAGGCCAATCTCGGCAGCTACCGCCTGACGGCCCGCGAGGACCCGGGCGGGCTGTGGGGTGACCTGCCGGCCGTGCGGGAGCGGGTGACCCTGCCCGATGCGGCGATCCAGGCGGTCGACGACAACGCGCCGGCGGCCGGTGGCGAGGTGTTCCTGACCTGGCTGGGCGGCGTCGCCCGCTTCGACGACGCGGTCGGCGTCTGCCGGATCGGCGAGGACGGCAGCCTCGCGCCGGAGATCGTCTTCGCCTCGGGGCACGACGCCGAGGCCGGCGACGCGGTGTCGCTCGGCAGCGTGCATGTCGAGGACCGCCTCGGCCTGTTCGCCATCGCCGACGGGGCGCGGCAGGTGCCGGGACTGGCCAGTCTCGGTCCCGATGACCTTGCCCTGCGCAACCCGGCCACCGGCGAGCCGGCGACGGCGGGCGACAGCCGCCCGCCCGAGCTGGTCCGCCTCGACGGGCCGGCGCCCGAGACGATCGCCGCCGACCTGGTCTTCGCGTTCGACCAGGATCCATCGACCCCGCTCGCGAACCCGCTGAACCCGGGCGGCCTCGCCCAGGCGACGGTCGGCAGCTTCTGGCGCGACGGGCTCGAGGTCTGCCGGGTCGTCGCCTTCGAGGACCTGGTCGAGGGCCGGCCCCACCGCGACGGCGACTTCAACGACGCCGTCGTGGCGCTGAGCGTCGGCCGCCTCGACGACACCGACCTCACGGCGATCCGCGCCTGGCTGTTCGGCTGAGCGCCGCCGCCCCTAGAGGATGAAGAAATCCGCGGTCAGGTTGACCACGTTGATCACCTTGATCTGGACCTCGGGCGTGATGTCGGCATCGGTGTTGAGCGCGATGACCTCGTGCTGGCCTTCGGTCCCGTCGATCGGGTACCAGTGCGCCTGGCCGGCACCGGAGAAGGTGGCCCGGCCGATCCAGGTGAAGGCCTGGTCGCCGGCCACCGCGGTGATCGCATCGATCCGCGACAGGTCGATGCGGTCGCCGTCCTCGGCGCTGAGGCCGTTGATGTAGTCCCGGGTGCGGGGGGTGTTGCCGCTGTCGCCCTCGTCGAAGATGAAGATGTCGCGGCCGGTGGTGGCGTTGAGGATGTCCTGGCCGGGGCCGCCGTCGAGCGTGCCGCCGTCGAGGCCGACCGCGCCGATGTCGTTGAGCCGGTCGTTGCCCTCGCCGCCGAACAGCACGTCCGAGCCGGCGCCGCCGAGCAGCTGGTCGTTGCCGGCGCCGCCGAACAGGGTGTCGCGGCCGCCATCGCCGTTGAGCACGTCGTCGCCGGTATCGCCGGAGACATTGTCGCTGCCGTCTCCGCCGTAGATGGTGTCGTTGCCGGCCACCCCGTTGCCGCCGTCGCCGTAGAGGTCGTCGTTGCCGGCACCGCCGAACAGGACATCGTCGCCGCCGCGCCCGGTGAGCAGGTCGCGACCGCCGCCGCCGACCAGCGTGTCGTTGGCAGCGCTGCCGGACAGGATGTCGTTCGCGGACGTGCCGTTGGCTGTCGCCATGCCTGTCTCTACCTATATTAGACGATAGCGCTAAGCCGATCTCGCTGAGGTTGTAGAAAGAATCGTGCCATGCGCAAGTGATAGACGCGTTACGGCGGCCGATGATCCATCGGCCGTTGCGTCGCGGGCGGCGCGGTGACACAGCCTCGCCGCCACCCCGGACGGAGGTCCCGACCATGCCGCAGCCCGACCGACTCCACGCCCTGCCCGGCGTGCCCGTGCCCGAGCGCGGCGACCTCTCCGAGGCGACCGGTGCCTACTGGGACAAGTGCCAGGAGAAGCTGGGCCTCGTCCCCAACGTGCTGCGCGCCTACAGCTTCGACGACCGCAAGCTCGCCGGCTTCACCGGCCTCTACAACGAGCTGATGCTGGGCCCGTCGGGCCTGAGCAAGCTCGAGCGCGAGATGATCGCGGTCGTCGTGTCGTCGGCCAACCGCTGCTACTACTGCCTCGTCGCACACGGTGCCGCGGTGCGCGCCCTGTCGGGCGACCCGCAGCTGGGCGAGATGCTGGCGATGAACTGGCGCGTCGCCGAGCTGAGCACGCGGCATCGGGCGATGCTCGGCTTCGCCTGGAAGCTGGCGGCGACGCCGGCCGAGATGACCGGCGAGGACCGCGCCGCCCTGCGCACCGCCGGCTTCGCCGACGCCGACATCTGGGACATCGCCGCGACCGTCGGCTTCTTCGCGATGTCGAACCGCATGGCTGCCGCCATCGAGCTGATGCCCAATCCCGAGTACCACGCCCAGGCGCGCTGAGCCCGGGCTCAGCCCGGATCCTCGAGCAGTTGCAGCGACAGGCTGTCCAGCGTGCTTTCCCAGGCGATGCGGTTGGCCTCGCGCAGCCCGGGCTCGGCGAACGGCCCGTGCCGCAGCCGCAGCAGGGTGGTGCCGGCCGCGGGCACCAGCTCCAGGACCACCTCGGACTCCTGGGCGAGGTCGGCGGCGCGGCCGGGCGCCCAAGTCAGCCGCAGGGCGTGCGGCAGGTCGATCTCGAGATAGTGGCCGGAGACCGTCGACTCGCTGCCGTCCGGCGCGCGCAGCGTCACCCACCACTCGCCGCCCTCGACCGGGCTCAGGCGGTAGCCGCTGACGCTGTAGCCGAGCGGGCCGAACCAGCGGGCGAACAGGTGCGGCTCGAGCCACTGCCGGCCGATCACCTGCCAGGGAAAGGCGAACCGCCGCCGCAGCTCGATCCAGTCCCTGGGGATCCTGGTCCCCGCCATCGCGATGCTCCGGCCCGCCGCCCCGCGACCCCTTCGCGGATCGGCCGGCCGGGATCAAGCGCCTTCGCGGCTCAGGGACCGCCGAACTGCGGATCGACCGGCACCCGGTAGCCGTTGGCCAGCCGGTTGGTCTCGTTGGCCATGCCGACGACGGCCATCAGCTCGCCGAACATCTCGGGCGTCATCCCGGCCTTGCGCGCCGCCGCACCGTGGCTGGCGATGCAGTAGCCGCAGCCGTTGGAGACGCTGACCGCGAGGTAGACCAGCTCTTTGGTCAGCGGGTCGAGGGCGCCCGGCGCCATCACCTGCTTGATGCTCTCCCAGGTCCGCTTCAGCGTCTCCGGGTGGTGCGCCAGATACTTCCAGAAGTTGTTGACGTCCGGGATGCCGCGGCTGGTCTTGATGTCGTCGAACACCGCCCGGACCTCGGGCGAGGCATGGGCGTACTCGATCGGGTCGAGCTTGGTCATCGGCGTCAGGCTCCGAGCAGGACGAGGAGAACGGTGAGCGTCAGGATGCCGGCAAGATGGCTGACGAACACGACGCCGGCCACCGCCCCTTCGAGCACGCCGTAGCGCTGCGCCACCACGAACACGCTGGCCGCGGTCGGCAGTGCCGCGGTCAGGATCGTCGGGACGACGAGATCCTCCGGCAGCGGGATGAAGGCCACCGCCGCCACGGCGATCAGCGGCAGGACCACGAGCTTGGCCAGGGTGATGCCGCCGATCAGGCCGAAATCGGCGGTCAGCGTCCGCGCCCGCAGGGTGGCGCCCAGGGCGAACAGCGCGCCGGGGGCGGCCGCCGGGCCGAGCAGGGCGAGGAAGCCGGCGACCGGCCGCGGCAGCTCGACGTCGAGGAAGGCGACGACGGCACCGGCGACGACGGCGATGATCAGCGGATTGCGCAGCATCGCCCGCAGCACCACCCGCACGCCGCCGCGGTCGGTGCCGAGGCTGGCCTCGAGGATCAGGATGGTGAGGCTCTGCAGGACCAGGTTGTCGAGCACCACCGCGAGCACGCTGGGCAGGGCCGCCCCCTCGCCGAACGCGGCGATGAGCAGCGGCACGCCCATGTAGCCGACATTGCCCCAGGCGGCGGCGAAGGCGCAGATCGCCGCCTGCGGCACGCCCAGCCGGAAGCCCCAGCGCGCCGCGACGAAGACCAGCGCATAGACCGCCAGCACGCTGCCTTCGTAGGCGAGGTAGAGGCCCGGCGAGGACAGCCGCTCGAACGGCGTCGTCGCCACCTTGTGGAACAGCAGGGCCGGCAGGGCGAACCAGAAGACGAAGGCGTTGAGGCCGAGCACGGCCTGGCCCTCGAGCAGGCGCAGCCGGGCCGCCGCCATGCCGCACAGCAGCACGGCGAAGAACGGGATGGCGACGCCGAGGATCGTCCCCACGGGACCGTCCCGTCAGCCGGCCGGGTGCGGGATCGAGGACGCTCGGCGGGGTCCGGGGCGGCGGCATGACGGAGCGGGCACAGCGGGCGGCGCCTGGACCATGAAATTGCTCAACCGGTTGCTGGATTGTCGGGATCGGGCCCGAGCGGGGACCCGGGCCGCCCGCGGCGGGCCCGCCGACCCTAGCGGACCATCGGCGCCACGAGTAGCAGGACGGCGAAGCCGCCGATCGCCACGGCACCGGCCCGCGGCACCGCCGCGCTCCAGCGCAGCCGGCCGGCCGCACCGCCGAGCAGGGCCCCGGCCGCGATCCAGGCCGCGGCCACCGGGACCAGCAGCAGCAGGAAGCCCAGCATGTAGGGCGGCCAGACGCCGGGTCCCGCCGCGAACGGGATGATGCCCAGGGCGAAGACGATGGCCTTGGGGTTCAGCGCGGTCGTCACGAAGACCTGGCGCGGCGTCACCAGGGCGTCGGTCGCGAGGTCGGCGCCGCCGCGCCGCCAAAGGCGCCAGGCGAGGACGAGCAGGTAGAGGCCCACGAGGACACGCAAGGCCGCGGCCAGCAGCGGCACGGCCATCGCCACGGGCCCCAGCCCCAGCCCGAGCACAAGGATCGCCAGGCTGTAGCCGGCCATCTCGGCCGCGATCAGCGGCAGGCTGCGGCGCAGCCCGGCGGTGGCCCCGGCGGTGGCCAGCAGGGTGTTGGACGGGCCCGGGGTGCCGAGGACCGCCAGCACCGCCAGCGCGAACAGGAGCGGATCTTCCATGCCGACGGGTGCGTCCTTCGCTGGAGGCGGCCGGGCCGGCGGCGCCGGCCTAGAGCAGCTCCTCGAGGAACGGGATCAGCGGCAGGTCGGCCGCCGGCATCGGCAGCTCGCGCAGGGTGCGCGGCCGGACCCAGCGCAGCGCCTGGCCCTCGCGCGGCTCCGGCTCGCCGCGCCACTTGCGGCAGACATAGAGCGGCATCAGCAGGTGGAAGCGCTCGTAGGCGTGGCTGGCGAAGGTCAGCGGCGCCAGGCAGGCGGCCTCGGTGTCGACCGCCAGCTCCTCGCGCAGCTCGCGGATCAGGCACTGCTCGGGCGTCTCGCCCGGCGCCAGCTTGCCACCCGGAAACTCCCAGAGCCCGGCCATCGCCTTGCCCGCGGGGCGCTGCGCCACGAGGACCCGGTTGTCGGCGTCGATCAGGGCGCAGGCGACGACGAGCAGGACCTCACGAGCGGTAGTCGGCATTGATGTCGATGTAGCCGTGCGTCAGGTCGCAGGTCCAGACGGTGGCCCGCCCCGGGCCGCCGCCGACCGCGACGTCGATCTCGATCTCGCGGCCCTTGAGGTGCTGGGTCACCGGCACCTCGTCGAGGTCCGGCACCGCCGCCCCGTCGCGCGCCACCGGGAAGCCGCCGAAGGCGACGCCCAGGCGCTCGACCTCGACCGGCTCGCCGGCCTTGCCGACGCCCATGACGATCCGGCCCCAGTTGGCATCCTCGCCGGCGATGGCGGTCTTGATCAGCGGCGAGTTGGCGATCGACAGGCCGATCCGCCGGGCCGAGCCGTCGTCGACGGCTCCGGTGACGCGGATGGTGATGAGCTTCTGCGCCCCCTCGCCGTCGCGGACGATCTGCACGGCGAGATCGGCCGCCACCGCCTCGATGGCGTGCGCCAGCGCCGGCAGGCGCGGGTCGTCGGCGCGCTCGATCGGGGCGTGCCCGGCGCGGCCGGTGGCGAACAGCAGGAAGGTGTCGGAGGTCGAGGTGTCGCCGTCGACGGTGATCGCGTTGAACGAGCGGTCGACCGCCCGGCGCCACAGCGGCCGCAGCACCTCGGGCGCCACCGCCGCGTCGGTGAAGACGAAGCCGAACACGGTGGCGGTGTTGGGCGCCACCATGCCCGAGCCCTTGGCGATGCCGGCGATCGTCACCTTGCGGCCGTCGACCGTGGCCTCGCCGACCGCCGCCTTGGGGAAGGTGTCGGTGGTCATGATCGCCCGCGCCGCGTCGGGGAAGGCGTCGCCGCGCAGGGCAGCCTTCATCTCGGGCAGGCGGGCGACGATCGGCTCGGGATCGAACCTGGCACCGATGACGCCGGTCGAGGCGACGAACACCTGCTCCGGCGGGCAGTCGAGCAGGGCCGCCACCGCCTCGGCCTCGCGGCGCACGGCGCGGTCGCCATCGGCGCCGCGGAAGACGTTGGCGTTGCCGGCGTTGACGATCAGCGCCCGGGCCCGTCCGCCCGGCAGCTGCGCCCGGCACCAGTGGACCGGGTGGCCGCAGGTCAGCGAGGTCGTCAGCATGCCGGCGACGGCGGTGCCGGGCGCCAGCTCGACCAGCAGCAGGTCGGGCCGGCCCTGGTAGCGCAGGCCGGCGGCGAACGGCGACAGCCGGACGCCGGCGACCGACGGCACGTCGGGAAACCGCTCCGGTGCCAGGGGCGAGATCGGCAGCGGCTTCTTGGCCATCGGTCGCCTCGTGCGGGTTACTGGGCGGGGGCTGCCGGCGCTGCCGGGTCGGCGGCGGGGGCGGCACCCTCGGCCGGCGCGTCGGTCTTGGGCGAGCCGTCCGGATTGAACTTCTCGATCACCACGCCGACCCGGGCCTGCTCGAGCAGGGCCGTGACGATGTCGCGGGCGATCTGGTCGCGCAGCTCGGCTTCCTTCTCCTGCAGCGTCGGGACGGTGGTGCGCTTGTCCTCGACCAGGATGACGTGCCAGCCGAACTGGCTCTTCACCGGCGTCTTCGAGTAGGTGCCCTTGTCCATCGCGAAGGCCGCGTTGGCGAACTCCGGCACCATCGCCTCCTTGCGGAAGAAGCCCAGGTCGCCGCCGTTCTGCGCAGCCGACGGGTCCTTCGACTGGGCCTTGGCGATCGCGGTGAAGTCGCCGCCGTTGTCGAGCTCGACGATGACCGCCTTGGCGGCGTCCTCGTTGTCGAGGAGGATGTGCTTGGCGTGCACTTCCTCGAACGAGAAGTTCGGATCGGCCTTGGCCTTGTCGTAGGCCGCCTGCAGCGCCTCGGGCGTGGTCCCGGCGGTGACCGCCTTGGTGATCACGGCGTCGCGCAGGGTGCCCTCGCGGGCCCGCTCGAGCGCCACCTGGACGGCCGGGTCGTCGGCCAGCTTGTCGCGCTCGGCCATGTCGGCCAGGAGCTGCGTGTCGATCACCCGCTGCAGCAGCGGGTCGAACAGCATCTCCATCGGCATCTGCTTGTACTGGTCCGGCAGCGACTGGTAGGCGATCATCACCTCCTCGCGCCGGATCTCCTTGCCGTTGACCTTGGCCACGACCGGGTTGTCGGGCGGGGTCTGGGCCAGCGCCGGCAAGGCGAGGACCATCGCGACCGCCGTCGCGAGCATCAGGGAACGGCGCATGACGGGTTGACTCCAGCGCTTTCGGACGGCGCGCGGTATAGGCACGATCTGTCCTGCCCGACAAGCCGAGCCGCCGGCCCGCCAGCGGATGTGACGCAATCTTAATGGCGGCACCGGCGGGGCCTGCGGCGACCGGTGCGGGGCCGTTTCGTTGACTCGCCCTGACGGGGTGCCTATTTCAGGCTCCCGTTTTCGCATCCTCGCGCCGCGCCGCGAAAGGCAGCCTCATTCCATGCTTTCGTCCCTGCTTGGGCGGGTCTTCGGCACCGCCAACGATCGCCGAGTGAAGCAGCTGCGCAAGCGGGTCGAGCGGATCAATTCGCTCGAAACGTCGGTGTCGGCCCTGAGCGACGACCAGCTGCGCGGCCGCACGGCCGAGTTCCGCGCCCGCCTCGACAAGGGCGAATCCCTGGACGACCTGCTCGAGGACGCCTTCGCCACGGTGCGCGAGGCGGCCAAGCGGGTGCTCGGCCAGCGCCACTACGACGTGCAGCTGATCGGCGGCATGGTGCTGCACCAGGGTGCGATCGCCGAGATGCGCACCGGCGAGGGCAAGACGCTGGTGGCGACCCTTGCCGCCTACCTCAACGCCCTGCCCGGCAACGGCGTGCACGTCGTCACCGTCAACGACTACCTGGCCCGCCGCGACGCCGCCTGGATGGGCCGCGTCTACGGCTTCCTCGGCATGAGCGTGGGCGTCGTCATCCCGACGCCGGGCCAGGAGAACAACGACGCGCGGCGCGCCGCCTACGCCTGCGACATCACCTACGGTACCAACAACGAGTTCGGCTTCGACTACCTGCGCGACAACATGCGCCCGTCGCGCGGCGCCATGGTCCAGCGCGGCCACAACTTCGCCATCGTCGACGAGGTCGACAGCATCCTGGTCGACGAGGCGCGCACGCCGCTGATCATCTCCGGCCAGGCCGACGACAGCTCCGAGCTCTACCGCGCGGTCAACGCGCTGATCCCGAAGCTCGAGGCCGACGACTTCGAGAAGGACGAGAAGCAGCGTGCGGTGACCCTGACCGAGAAGGGCCACGAGCGGATGCAGCAGCTGCTGACCGACTCCGGCCTGCTGCTCGAGGGCGACCTCTACGACGTCGAGAACATCAGCCTCGTCCACCACGCCAACCAGGCGCTGCGGGCGCACAAGCTGTTCACCCGCGACGTCGACTACATCGTCAAGGACGGCCAGGTCGTCATCGTCGACGAGTTCACCGGCCGCATGATGCACGGCCGGCGCTACTCGGAAGGCCTGCACCAGGCCCTCGAGGCCAAGGAAGGGGTTGTCATCAACCCCGAGAACCAGACCCTGGCCTCGATCACCTTCCAGAACTACTTCCGGATGTACGAGAAGCTGTCCGGCATGACCGGCACGGCGGCGACCGAGGCGGCCGAGTTCGGCGAGATCTACAAGCTCGACGTGGTCTCGATCCCGACCCACCAGACGATGGTCCGCAAGGACGAGGACGACGAGGTCTACCGCACCGCCAAGGAGAAAAACGCCGGCATCGTCAACGAGATCGCGGCGGCGCACGAGAAGGGCCAGCCGGTCCTTGTCGGCACGGTGTCGATCGAGAAGTCCGAGGCCCTGTCGGAGCTGCTCAAGGCGCGCCGCATCCCGCACCACGTGCTGAACGCGCGCTACCACGAGCAGGAGGCCTACATCATCGCCCAGGCCGGCCGGCTGGGCGGCGTCACCATCGCCACCAACATGGCCGGCCGCGGCACCGACATCCAGCTCGGCGGCAATGCCGAGATGCGGATCGCCCACGAGCTCGGCGCCGAGCCGGACCCGGCCCGCGCAGCGGCGATCGAGGCCGAGGTCACGGCCGAGCGCGACAAGGTGCGCGGCGCCGGCGGCCTCTACGTCATCGGCACCGAGCGGCACGAGAGCCGCCGCATCGACAACCAGCTGCGCGGCCGCTCGGGCCGCCAGGGCGATCCGGGCCGCTCCAAGTTCTTCCTGTCGCTCGACGACGACCTGATGCGCATCTTCGGCTCCGAGCGCATGGACGGGATGCTGCAGAAGCTCGGCCTCAAGGACGGCGAGGCCATCGTCCATCCGTGGATCAACAAGGCGCTGGAGAAGGCGCAGCAGAAGGTCGAGGCGCGCAACTTCGACATCCGCAAGCAGCTCCTGCGCTTCGACGACGTGATGAACGACCAGCGCAAGGTGGTCTACGAGCAGCGCCTCGAGTTCATCGACGCCGAGGACGTCGCCGACACCATCGCCGACATGCGCCAGCAGACGATCGACGACATCGTCGACAAGCACATCCCGCCCGGCGCCTATGCCGAGAACTGGGACGTCGAGGGGCTGACCCGCGACGCCCAGCGCGTGCTGGCGCTCGACGTGCCGGTCGCCGACTGGGCCAAGGAGGAGGGCATCGCCGAGGACGAGCTGAAGCGCCGCCTGACCGAGGCCAGCGAGGCGCGGCTCGTCCAGAAGACCGAGACCTACGGCGGCGAGATGATGCGCTTCGCCGAGAAGACGCTGCTGCTGCAGGTCCTCGACCATCTCTGGAAGGAGCACCTGCTCAACCTCGAGCACCTGCGCCAGGGCATCCACCTGCGCGGCTACGGCCAGCGCGACCCGCTCAACGAGTACAAGAAGGAAGCCTTCGCGCTGTTCGAGTCGATGCTGCACAACCTGCGCCGGCAGGTGACGCAGACGCTGGCCAACCTCGAGATCCGCCTGCCGCCGCCGCAGCAGCCGGCCGCCCCTCCGGCGATGGCGGTGCCGCCGCCGCGCCAGCCGGCGCTGGCGATGGCCGGCCCGGCCACCGCAGCGGCCGTCGCCGGCGCCGCCGCCACCGCGCTCGTCGACCCGGCCGACCCGGCCACCTGGAAGGGCCTCAGCCGCAACGCCGCCTGCCCCTGCGGCTCGGGCAAGAAGTACAAGCAGTGCCACGGCCGGCTCGACTGAGCCGGCAGCGCACCACGCCCGCTCAGCGGCCGAGCACGCCGCGCAGGCCACCGCCGACCAGGAGCGTCGCGTCGGCGAGGACGCGTGCCATGGTCAGGCCGCCGGGGGCGGCGAGGTAGCGCGGTTCCCACTCGGGCCGGAACTTCTCCTTGTACCGGCGCAGGCCCTCGAAATTGTAGAAGTGCTCGCCGTGGCGGAAGACCAGCGCCCCGGCGCGGTCGAGCAGCGGCGCCAGCTGGTGCGCCTCGAGGCCGGACAGCGGCGCCATGCCGAGGTCGAAGCGGCGGTAGCCCTGCGCGCGGCCCCACAGCATCAGCTCGGCGAACAGCAGGTCCATGACGTCGCGCGGCGCGTCCTTGCCGTAGCGCATCAGGTCGATCGACAGCTCGCCCTTGTCGGCCGTCGTCCACAGGTTGGCGAAGGCGTGGATCTCGCCGTCGCGGCGGACCACCGCCATCGCCTGCCGGGCGAGGTAGGCGCGGTCGAAGCGGCCGACGGAAAAGCCCTTCTCGGCCACCGACTTGCCGCCGAGCCATTCGGTCGAGATCGTCTCCAGGCGGTCGAGGATGGCCGGCACTTCCTCGACGGGGACGATGGCGAACTCGGCGCCGTCGCGCCGGCAGCGGTTCACCGCCTGGCGCAGGCCCGAGCGCTTGCTGCCCTCGAGCGAGAAGTCGGCCAGCGGCACGAAGGCCTGCTCGCCCAGCTTCTGGAAGCTGAGGCCGAGCTCGACCAGCTCGGGCATCGCCGAAGGCGGCGACTCGTAGAAGGCGCAGCGCGCCCCCCAGCCGTCGGCGAGCTCGCGGAACCGCCACAGCAGCTCGGCGCGCTCGGCGCGCAGCCCGACAGGCTCGCCGATGGCGATCCAGCTGCGCCCCTGCACGCCGAACATGATGAAGCTGCGGCCGCTGTCGCTGAACAGCAGGCGCTTGTCGCCGAGCAGGGCGACCCAGGCGTTCGACGGCGGCGCCTCGGCGGCCCGGATGGCCGCTTCGGCCCGCTCGAGATCGGCCGCGCTCGGCAGGGCGACGTCGCGCGGCCGGGCGTAGCGCACGACCTGGACGACGCCGACGACGAGCAGCAGCAGGAAGCAGCCGGCGGTGGCCCGCAGGAAGCGCGGCGCGTCGGCGCGCAGCAGGAACTCCCACCACAGCTGCGGCCCGTACTCGACGTGGCGGTAGGCGAAGAAGCCGAGCCAGGTGACGCTCAGCAGCACGGCGAGGATGCCGACCAGCCAGCCGGGCGACAGCGGCTGCGCGGTCAGCGCGCTGCGGCGGTGGAACAGGCGGCGCGACGGCAGCAGCAGGACGAGGGTGAGGACGGCCAGCAGCGCCTCCTCCCAGTCGAGGCCCTTGAGCAGGGACAGGACCGCACCGGCCGGCAGCGCCAGGGCGGCGGCGACCCAGGCGCCGTCGAGCCGGCCGCGCAGGCCGGGGGCGAGGAGGAGCAGGACGAGGCCGCACAGGCTGGCGAGGAAGTGGGCGGCGTTGACCAGCCCCGGCGGGACCCAGGCGCCGAGGGCGGCGATGCGGTCCTGCTCGGCCGGGGTGACGCCCGACACCAGCAGGACGATGCCGCTGACCGCCACCATGAGGGCCAGCGCGTTGGGCAGGACGAGGGCGGCCAGCGGCGCCATCCGCCCGGCGGCGGCCCTGGCCCCGCCCTGCAGCCGGCGCAGCTGGCCGGCGCCGAGCAGGCCGCCCGCCACCAGCAGCGGCAGGACGTAGTAGACGATGCGGTAGACGACGAGCGCCGCGGCCACGCCCGGCTGCGCCGGCTGGTCGGGCAGGGCCAGGAAGATCACCGCCTCGAACACGCCGAGGCCGGCCGGGACGTGGCTGATCGTGGCGACGAGGCCGGCCAGCACGAAGACGCCGAGGAAGGCCAGCGGGCCGACCCCGGCATCGGCCGGCAGCAGGATCCACAGGGCGAGGCCGGCCATCGTCCAGTCGACGAGGCCGATGCCGAGCTGGGCCACGGCCAGCGGCGGCGGCGGCAGCTTCAGGCGCAGCTCGCGGAAGGCAATCTCCCGGCGCAGGAAGGCGCCGGCGACGATCACCGCGGCGACGGCGAGCAGGGCCACCCAGCCGAGCATGGCGACCAGACCCGCCGGCAGGCGCAGCAGGGTGGCCAGGGCATCGGGTGCGAGCACCGCGGCGAGACCGGCGGTCCCGGCCATGCCGAGTGCCAGCGTCAGCGCGTTGAAGCTGAGCAGGGCGGCGATATCGAGGGCGGACAGGCCGAAGCTGCCGTACAGGCGGTAGCGCGCGGCGCCGCCGGTCAGCGGGGCGAGGCCGAGGTTCTGGGTCAGCGCGAAGCTGACGAAGCCGGCGGCCAGCGCCTCGCGCGGCGGCACCTTGCGGCCGAGCCAGCGCAGCGCCAGCGAATCGTAGAGCGACAGGCAGAGATAGCTGCCGGCGGTGAGCAGGAGGGCGAGCACGAGGTCGCGCCAGGGAATGGCGTCGACGGCGCTCTCGATCGCGGCCAGCGGATGCTCGGCCAGCTCGCGGTGGATCGCCCACAGCGCCACCGCGAAGAGGACGAGGCCGAGCAGCGGCGGGAGCCATCGCCGCAGCCGCTGCTCGGGCGCCGCCGCCGCCCCGACCTCCGTCGCCATCCTGCTCCCGATCGTCCCGCCAAGCCTACCGAAGCGTAACTGGCGGGACGCCGCCCACCAAGCCATGCTGGCGCCGGCAAGCATGACGGGACGGTCGGGCATGCGCGGACGCGGGTGGATCGCCGGGTTGCTGCTGGCCATCGCCTGGCTCGGGACCGGCACGGCACGGGCCGAGCCGCCGGACGGGCTGCCGCTGGTCGAGCTGCCGGCGCAGGGCCAGGGCGATCTCCTCGCCATCGTCTGGTCGGGCGACGGCGGCTGGGCCGACCTCGACAAGGTCATCGGCGAATCGCTGGCGCAGAAGGGTGTCGCCGTCATCGGCGTCGACACCCTGAAGTATTTCTGGAAGGAGAAGCCGCCCGAGCGGGTGGCCGCCGACGTGGCGCTGATCATCCGCCATTACGGCGACCTCTGGGACCGCCGCAAGGTCGTGCTGATCGGCTACTCGTTCGGCGCCGACGTGCTGCCCTTCGCCTACAACCGGCTGCCCGCGCCCGAGAAGGAACGGGTCGTGCAGCTGTCGCTGCTGGCGCTGTCGACCTTCGCCGACTTCGAGTTCCACCTCGTCAACTGGGTCAGCGACGAGCGCCACGCCGACTCGCTGGACACCGCGCCCGAGCTGGCCCGGCTGGGCAGCGTGCCGGTGCAATGCTTCTTCGGCTCGGACGAGGCTGCCGACAGCGGCTGCATGCAGCCGCAGATTCGCCCCGACCAGCGCATCGAGATCAAGGGCGGGCATCACTTCGACGGCGACTACGAGGCGCTGGCGAAACGCATCCTCGCCGCCGCCGAGGCGGCCGGCTGAGTCTCACATGGGCGGCATCGCAGCGAAGGCGGGCAGGCCCGCCGGCGGCGGGTCCCAGCTGCGGGCGCTGCGGGTGAACACGGCGAGCTGCGGGACGAACCGGGCGGGCTCGTCGAGGGACGTGGCGCGCACCGTGACCATGCCGGGCATGCCGCTGCTGCGGCCCCAGACCGGCGAGCCGCAGGTCCGGCAGAATCCGCTGGTCACCGTGGCCCCGCTGTCGGCCTGGCAGGCATAGGTGGCGACAGGACCGGTGACCGTGACGGCCGGCTCGGGGAAGGCGACATGCGAGGCGTGGCCGGCCCCGCTCAGCTTCTGGCAGGTGGTGCAGTAGCAGTGCCCGCCCATCAGCGGCTCGGCTGCGGCCGTGTAACGGACGGCGCCGCAGTGGCAGCCGCCGGTGATCGGCTTCGACATGGCTCCTCCCCCTTGCGACGGCGGTGACGAGAGGTCACTTGCACTTCGCAAGTCAGGTTGTCGCACAGTGGGTTGCGAATCGCAAGTGACTGAGTCCCCGCCCTCCTTCCCGCGCTCGCCCTGCCCGATCGTTTCCGCCCTCGACCTCGTGGGCGACAGCTGGACGCTGGTCATCGTGCGCGACCTTGCCATGGGGAAGGCGCGCTTCGCCCAGTTCCTGCAGTCGCCGGAAGGGATCACGACGAGCATCCTCGCCGACCGGCTGCGGCGGCTCGAGGCGGCGGGCGTGGTGTCGCGGACGGCCTACCAGGAGCGGCCGGTGCGCCACGCGTACGAGCTCACCGCCAAGGGACGCGCGCTGATCCCGGTGCTGCAGGCGCTGGCACGCTGGTCGGGCACCTGGACGCCGGGCTGCTGGACGCCGCCGGCCCGGTTCTGGGACCTGCCATCCTAGTCGTAGACGCGCTCGGCATAGAGGTCGGCACGGGTGGCCGGCATCGCCGCCGCGGCCTTGTCGGACTGGCGGGTGGCGACGGTCTGGAAGATGCGCAGCGGGCCCTCGGCGAACGCACCGGCCACGCCGGCTAGGTAGGCGATCCACATCCGGTAGCGCTCGGGCCCGACATGGGCGATCGCCTCCGCGCGCCGGGCGACGAGGCGGTCATGCCAGATGGAGCAGGTGCGGGCGTAGTGCCGGCGCAGGCCCTCGACGTCGTGGACCTCGAACCCGGCGGTCTCCATCACCGCCACGGTGTGGCCGATATGGTCGAGCTCCGAGCCGGGGAAGATGTACTTCAGGATCACCCGGCGGCTCTCGCTGGCCCGGCGGAAGCGGCGCTCGTCACGCTTGGCGCGCCGGGTGATGCCGTGGTTGAGGAAGATCCCGCCCTCGGCCAAGAGGCCGTGGATCTTGCGGAAGTAGGCGTCGTAGTTGGCGATGCCGACATGCTCGTACATGCCGATGCTGGCGATCTTGTCCCAGGTTCCGGTCAGGCTGCGGTAGTCGCGCAGCTCGACGGAGACCCGCTCCTGCAGGCCGAGCCCGGCGATCTTCGCCACCGCGAAGTCGTGCTGGGCCTGCGACAGGGTCACGCCGTGCGCCAGCACCCCGTGGTAGCGGGCGGCGTGGCAGATCAGGGCACCCCAGCCGCAGCCGATGTCGAGGAAGCGCTCGCCCGGACGCAGCCGCAGCTTGCGGCAGACCAGCTCGAGCTTGTCCAGCTGCGCCTGCTCGAGCGAGCCGTCCCAGTCGGTGAAGTAGGCGCAGGAATAGACCATCTCGGGATCGAGGAAGAGGGCATAGAAGGCGTTGCTGGCGTCGTAGTGGAACTGGATCAGCGCCCTGTCGCCGCGCTGCCGGCGCTGCGCCTCGGCCTCGCCGCCGGCGACGGCCTGGGCCAGCGCCGCCGGACGATCGCGGGCCAGCAGCAGCGGCAGGGCGGCACGCCAGGGAAAGCCGGGGCGCAGCGCGGCGAAGCTCGCGGCCTTGCGGCGGCTGCGGACGAGGTCCATGGCCTCGATCAGGTCGAGGCCCTCGAGGTCGATGCCGCCCAGGGTCCACTGCCGGAACAGCATGTCGAGCCCGGGCCGCCGCAGCAGCGCGCCGATGACGCCCGGCCCGGCGATGACGACGCAGCGGTCGGGCGGTGCGTCCCGGCCCAGCGGCACGATGCTGCCGTCCCAAAGGCGCACCGAGAGCGGCAGGTCGAGCCGGTGGCGCAGATGATCGAGGACCTGCCGGGTGGCGGCGATGTGGCGATCGATCATCGTCATGGCCCTACCAGAGCTGGCGGCCCGGGGCGTGGCCGGTCCACAGGGTGACGAGGTGGGCCAGCGCCAGGATCATGGCGAGGAGCCCGGCGCCGAGCAGCAGCGTCGACGGGAACAGGCTGACCTCGCCGAGGCCGCGCGGCCGGCGCTGGTGCCACAGGCAGAACGCCGACAGCAGCACGCCGGCGGCGAGCAGGACAAGGGTTTCGTTCAGGCTCATCCGGGCTTGCGACCACCCGTCATCTGCTGAAAGCTCGGTGCTCTCCGGCATGGTGCGCCGCAGCGCGGGCCGGAGCGGGACTGGACGGCGATGGACAGGCTGACACTGGCTGGCGACTTTCCCGAGGCGACCCGCGAGCAGTGGCTGGCGCTGGTCGACAAGGTGCTCAAGGGTGCCGATCCGGGCAAGCGGCTGGTACGCCGCACCGCCGACCGTATCCCGGTGGCGCCGCTCTACACGGCCGCCGACGCGCCGGCGGCCGACGCCGGCGGCTTCCCGGGCAGCTTCCCCTACCTGCGCGGCAGCCGTGCCGACGGCCGGGTGCGGGGCGGCTGGGACGTCCGCCAGCGCCATGCGCATCCCGACCCGGCCACCGCCAACCGGCAGATCCGCGAGGATCTCGAGCGCGGGGTGACCTCGGTGATGCTGCGCATCGACACGGCGATGTCGATGCAGGGCGAGGCCCCCGACGGCTGCTGCGTGATCGACATCGAGGACCTCGACGCGGCGCTGGCCGGCGTCGACCTCGCGACGACGCCGGTGGCGCTCGACGGCGGCCGCTTCGGCGCCAACGCGGCGCTGCTCGTGGCGCTGTGCCGGCGCCGCGGCGTCGATCCGGCAACGGCACCGCTGGCGCTCAACGTCGACCCGGTCGGCATCGCCGCACGCGGCCTCGGCATCGATACCGAGCGCGGCCTGCGCCGCGCCGGCGAGGTCGCGGCCTATGCCGACCGCCAGCTCGGCGCGGCGACGGCGCTGCTGAGCGACGGCCACGTCTACCATGCCGGCGGCGGCTCGGAGGCGCAGGAGCTGGCGGCGGCGATGGCGACCGCCGTGGCCTATCTCAGGGCAGCCGAGGCAGCCGGCCTGCCGCCGGAGCGGGCGGCCCGGCAGATCGCCTTCCGGCTCGCGGTCGACGCCGACGTGTTCCTCAGCATCGCCAAGCTGCGCGCGGCCCGGCTGCTGTGGGCCCGGATCTGCGAGGTGTCGGGGGCGTCGGCGCAAGGCATGCGCCTGCACGCGATGACCGCGTCGCGGATGCTGACGCGGCGCGATCCGTTCAACAACCTGCTGCGCACGACGCTCGCCACCTACGCCGCCGCCCTCGGCGGGGCCGACGCCGTGACCGTGCTGCCGTTCGACTACGCGCTGGGCCTGCCCGACCCGCTGGCGCGTCGGCTGGCCCGCAACGTCCAGCTGGTGCTGATGGAGGAGAGCCAGCTGCACCGGGTGATCGACCCGATGGGCGGGGCGTGGTTCGTCGAGGACGTGACGCGCCGGCTCGCCACCGAGGCGTGGTCGCTGTTCCAGGCGATCGAGGGCGGCGGCGGCATCGTCGAGATGCTGATGAAGGGTACCGTCCAGGACTGGATCGCGGCGACGGTGGCGGAGCGGAACGAGGCCATCGCGCGCCGCCGCGAGCCGATCACCGGCGTGTCGGAGTTCCCCAACCTCGCCGAGCAGCCGTGGCAGCCCGAGAGCTGCGACGCCGCCCCGCTGGTCGCCCGCTTCCGCGAGAAGGCGCAGCAGGCGCGCGACACGCGCGGGCTGCCGTTCGCCGCCATGATCGACGCCTGCCTGCAGGGCGAGACCGTGCTCTACCGCGGCAGCCTCGCCAGCTTCACCGGCATCCCGCCCCGCCGGCTGGCCGAGCCGTTCGAGGCGCTGCGCGACCGCAGCGATGCGCGGCTGGCGGCCACCGGGCAGCGGCCGCGGCTGTTCCTCGCCTGCCTCGGCGCCCCGGCGCAGTACGGCGCGCGGCTGACCTTCGCGCAGAACCTGCTGGCGGCGGGCGGCATCGAGGCGGTGCCGAGCGGGCCGCTGGCGACGGGCGAGGCGGCCGGAGCCGCCTGGGCCGCGGCACCCTCGCCGGTGGCGGCGCTGTGCGCCGACGACGAGACCTACGCGGCCTGCGGGGTCGCGGCGATCGAGGCGCTGCTGGCGGCCGGCTGCCGGCGGGTCTGGGTGTTCGGCCGGCCTGCCGAGCACGAGGCCCTGGCCACGGCCGGCGCCGACGGCTTCGTCCGCGCCGGCGACGACGTGCTGCAGGTGCTGGAGCGGATGCACGACATCCTCGGAGAGGCGCCATGAGCCGCATCCCGGATTTCTGGACCGTCGAGCTCGGCGACCTGCCGGCGAGCGGCGACCGTGCCGGCTGGGACGCAGCCTTCGCCGCCGCGGCGCCCGATGCCGCGGCCTGGGAGACGCCCGAGGGCATCGCGGTGCGGCCGCTGTACACGGGCCGGGATCTCGATGGGCTCGACTTCCTGCACACCTGGCCGGGGCTGCCGCCCTTCCTGCGCGGCCCCTATCCGACGATGTACACGACGCAGCCGTGGACGGTCCGGCAGTACGCCGGGTTCTCGACGGCCGAGGATTCCAACGCCTTCTACCGGCGCAACCTCGCCGCCGGGCAGATGGGCCTGTCGGTCGCCTTCGACCTCGCCACGCATCGGGGCTACGACAGCGATCATCCGCGCGTCGCCGGCGACGTCGGCATGGCCGGCGTGGCGATCGATTCGATCCTCGACATGCGCACGCTGTTCCACGCCATCCCGCTCGACCGGATGAGCGTCAGCATGACCATGAACGGTGCGGTGCTGCCGATCATGGCGCTCTACATTGTCGCCGCCGAGGAACAGGGGGTAGCACCCGAGAAGCTGTCGGGGACCATCCAGAACGACATCCTCAAGGAGTTCATGGTCCGCAACACCTACATCTTCCCGCCCGCCCCCTCGATGCGGATCATCTCCGACATCTTCGCCTACACCGCGGCGCGGATGCCCAAGTTCAACTCGATCAGCATTTCCGGCTACCACATGCAGGAGGCGGGAGCGACCGCCGACCTCGAGCTCGCCTACACCCTGGCGGATGGCGTCGACTATGTCCGCGCCGGCCTCAAGGCCGGGCTCGACATCGACGCGTTCGCGCCGCGGCTCAGCTTCTTCTGGGCCATCGGCATGAACTACGCGATGGAGGTGGCCAAGCTGCGCGCCGCCCGGCTGCTCTGGGCCAAGCTGCTGAAGCCGTTCAACCCGAAGGACCCGCGCTCGCTGTCGCTGCGCACGCACTGCCAGACCTCGGGCTGGTCGCTGACCGCGCAGGACGTCTTCAACAACGTCACGCGGACCTGCATCGAGGCGCTGGCGGCGGCGCATGGCGGCACCCAGTCGCTGCACACCAACGCGCTCGACGAGGCGCTGGCGCTGCCGACCGACTTCTCGGCGCGCATCGCCCGCAACACGCAGCTGCTGATCCAGCAGGAGAGCGGCGTCACCCGCACCGTCGATCCGTGGGGCGGCAGCTGCTACCTGGAGCGCCTGACCGGCGACCTCGCCGCCCGCGCCTGGGCGCACATCGAGGAGGTCGAGGCCTCGGGCGGCATGGCCAGGGCGATCGAGCAGGGCATTCCCAAGCTGCGCATCGAGGAGGCGGCGGCCCGCACCCAGGCGCGCATCGACAGCGGCCGGCAGACCGTCGTCGGGGTGAACCGCTACCGGGTCGAGGGCGACGCCGCGATCGACGTGCTGAAGGTGGACAACTCGGCGGTGCGGGCGCAGCAGGTGGCGAAGCTCGAGCGGCTGCGGGCCGAGCGCGACCCGGCGCAGCTGGCGGCGGCGCTGGCGGCGCTGACCGGGGCGGCGCGCGGCGGCCAGGGCAACCTGCTGGAGCTGGCGGTGCAGGCGGCGCGGGCGCGGGCGACGGTCGGCGAGATCACCCAGGCGCTCGAGACGGTCTGGGGCCGGCACAAGGCCGAGATCCGCTCGATCGCCGGGGTCTACGGGCGCGAGGTGGGACAGGGCATGGCCGTCGACAGGGTCCGCCGGATGGTCACCGCGTTCGAGCGGCAGGAAGGCCGCCGGCCGCGCATCCTGATCGCCAAGATGGGCCAGGACGGGCACGACCGCGGGCAGAAGGTGATCGCCACGGCGTTCGCCGACCTCGGCTTCGACGTCGACATCGGCCCGCTGTTCCAGACCCCGGCCGAGGCGGCGCGGCAGGCGGTCGAGAACGACGTGCACATCATCGGCGCCAGCTCGCTGGCGGCCGGACACCTGACGCTGGTGCCGGAGCTGAAGGCCGAGCTGGAGCGGCAGGGCCGGCCGGACATCATGATCGTCGTCGGCGGGGTGATCCCGCCGCAGGACTACGAGGCGCTGCTGCAGGCCGGTGCGCGGGCGATCTTCCCGCCCGGCACGGTCATCGCCGAGGCCGCGGCCGACCTGCTCGCCAAGCTCGGCGAGCAGCTGGGCTACGGCCAGCTAGCCGCCGAGTAGTCAGCCGCCGAACAGCGACGGCAGCGGGGTGCCGTCCAGCCCGTCGTCGGCCGGATGGCCGGACCAGGCGGCCAGCGTCGCGATCGCGTCGAGGGCCGCGACCCGGCCGAGATCGGCGCCCTGCGGAATTCCCGGGCCGCTGGCGATCAGCCAGCCGTCGGGGCGGTGGTTGCCGGAGCGGCCGCAGACATAGCGCCGGACCGCCGGCCAGCGGCGCTCGCCGCCGCGGCGGTGGCGGACCCCGCTGCTGCCGAGCAGCGGGGTCTCGTTCCACTGCACGACGAGGTCCGGCAGCCCCTGGCGGGCGGGGGAGTCCGGGCCCGCCACCTCGTCGATGAGCGCCACCTGCGCGCAGACCGGCCGGCCGGTCTCGATGTCCTCGAGCTCGAGGAAGCCTTCGGTGAGCCGCTCGGCCAGCGTCGGCGCCTCGGTCGGCGGGACGATGCCCTCGAGTTCGCGGCCGGCGAGGTTCAGGCGGATGTAGGCGTTCACGTCCGAGGGCAGCGCGAAGTAGCGGGTACGCGACCAGTCGCGCGAGCGGCGGGTCCAGAGCGGGCTGAGCATCCGCTGCGCCCGGGCCGGGATGCGGCCGGCGAGCTGGCGGCCGGCCGGGGAGCGCAGGGCGGCGTTGACCTGCTCGCGCCAGGCCGGGCGCCGCCGCGGCGGCTCGCCGGCGGCCAGCTCGAGCAGCGCCTGGACGTTCTCGTTCCAGCCGAGGTTGCGGCCCATGCCGTGCATCGCCAGCAGCACGATCCGGGCGCCCGGCGGGGCGGCGGCGACGATCCGGCCGATGGCGGCGTCGCAGGCCTCGTAGACATCCTCGACCGCGCGCTCCAGGCGGACGCGCTGGTCGTCGGTCAGGCTGTCGGGATCGATCTGGGAGAGGTCCCAGAGATAGTGACCGGCGCGGTGGGCACTGCCGAGGACGACGACGAACAGGTCGTAGGCGTTGCGGGCGAGCAGGTCGCAGCTGATGTCGGCGATCTGGGCGGGCGCGGCGAGGGCGCCGAGGCGCGCCTGCTCCAGCGTGTCCGGCGTCTGCGCACCGTAGGGCTCGTCGCCGAGCACCGGCTGGCCGAACCGCTGTGCCGATTGGGCGAAGAGCTCCGGCGGCCAGCTGACCTTCGGCAGGACGTCGTGGCACTGCCAGCCGCTGAGCAGCACGCCGTCGAAGTCCTGGCGTGGCGGCAGGTAGGGGACGTCGACCAGCCCGACCCGCAGCGGGCGGTCCACGCGCTCCCAGAACGGCACCACCGGCCGCCAGCTGTTGTCGATGTACTCGAGGCGCATCCGCTCGGGGCGCCACATCTTGGCGAAGTAGACGCCGTGCGCGCCGACATGCCGGCCGGAGATGAAGGAGCGCCAGACCGAGCTCTGCAGGCCGCCATGCTGGGGGGTCAGGATGGCCCGGCTGCCGCTCTCGCGCAGGCCGGCGATCACCGGCAGCCGGCCGCGGGCGACCAGCCGGTCGATCAGCGTGATTTCCGCCGCATCGATTCCGATGACAACGGTCGGCGGGTCGGCACCCTCGCCCATCGGCCGTCTCCTCCAACGGATGTTGCAACGCAGCACAGATCCGTCGCACGGTTAACTTCGCCCTGCACGCGAGGCGGTATCCTGCCGTCAGGCGCGGCGAATGCCGCCTTGGTGGAGGTGGAGCCGGAGGTGCGCCGGGCCATCGTAAACACGGCAGGCTCCGGCCCGTTCCAGCCCTTCGCTGCCGTCGCCGCCGGACGGCACCGCCTCGTGCCAGGCGAGGACGCGCTGGTAGACGCTGTCGACGAGGGCGGCGCCGCGCCGGCACATGGCGGATATCCCGTGAAGCCTGCCTGGCGTCGTGGCCCGACCGGGGCGATGCCGGCAGCGGGCTTGCGCAACGCGGCGCGCTGCCCGTGAATGCCGGCCTGCGAGGGAACGCCACCATGCCGCCGAAGATCCTCGTCGTCGCCGCCACGCCGCCGGTCGAGCCGGGTGCCATCGGCGCCGGGCTCGCCGCTGCCGGGGCCGTGACGGACCTCGCGGTACCTAGCGCCCCGTTGCCGGCAGCCGGCACGGTCGCCGGGCTGCTGGCGATCGATGCGACGCGGCCGGAGAACCGCGACGGCGCCGCGCTCGCTCCCGTCCTCGCCGCCGCCGTCGCCGCCGACCTGCCGGTGCTGGCGCTCGGCGGTGCCGCCCTGTCCTTGGCCGAGGCGCTGGGTGGCGGGTCGACGCCGGGGACGGCGCCGCAGTTCGGCTTCATCGACGTCGAGGCGCTGCCGGCGGCGAAGGCGGATGCGTCGTTCGCGCCGGCCGGGAACGGGCTGCCGCTGCTGCACTGGCACGATGCCGGCCTCGTGCTGCCGCCCGGGGCCGAGCTGCTGCTGCGCTGCGAGCGGCTGCGGCCGCAGGCCTTCCGCCATGGCCGCAGCTACGGCGTGCTGGCGCACCTCGAGGCGACGGGCGAGGTGATCCGCCGCTGGGCCGCCGATCTCGGCCGCCGGCGCAACAATCCGGCCTTCGCGATCCGGCTGAGCGGCGAGCTGGACCGGCACCAGGCACGGGCGGAGCGGTTCGCCGCAGCGCTGGCGCAGGCGTGGGCGCAGACCTTGCGGGAGGGCTGACGATGGCGGTGGAGCGACTTCCGGTCGGGCTGGCGCTGCAGGGCGGCGGCTCGCACGGTGCCTTCGGCTGGGGCGTGCTGGAGGCCCTGCTGGAGAGCGAGGCCCTCGACATCCGGGCGATCAGCGGCACCAGTGCCGGGGCGGTCAACGCCTTCATCCTGGGGGCCGGGTGGGCCGAGGGCGGCCGCCAAGGGGCGATCGCGGCGCTGGCCGCGTTCTGGAAGGCGGTGGCGGAGACCCAGGCCAGCCTGACCTTCGGGCTGTTCGACCCGACCCGGCTCGGCCTGCCGCCCGGCGACGCCAGCCTCGACGCCAACCCGCTCTACGTGATGGCCGGGCTCGCCGGCCAGTTCCTGTCGCCCTACCAGGTCCCCGGCGCGACGCGGCACCCGCTGGAGCTGGTGTTCGAGTGCGACGCCCGCTTCTCGGGCCTGCACGCCCTGGATGCCGAAGCGCTGGCGAAGGCGGGCGGGCCCAGCATCCACGTCACCGCTACCGACGTCGTCACCGGCGAGGCCGAGGTGTTCGGCGAGACGGCGGTGACCCGCACCCAGGTGCTGGCCTCGGCCTGCCTGCCCAGCATGAGCCGGGCGGTGCACGACGGCGGCCGGTTCTTCTGGGACGGCGGCTACAGCGCCAACCCGTCGCTCAAGCCGCTGATGCGGGCCGACGGGGTCCGCGATCTGCTGGTCGTCCAGGTCAACCCGCGCGACCGCGCCGCCGAGCCGTGGACGGCCCGCGAGATCATCAACCGGATCAACGAGATCAGCTTCAACAGCTCGCTGCTGTGGCAGACCCGCGGCATCGAGCGGCTGAACGATGCCTGGATCGCGGTCGACGCCCTGCTGGAGGCGCTGGCGAGCGAGCCGTCGGTCGACGCGGCGACGCGCCGGCGGATCCTGTCGCGCGTCGCCGCCGAGCTGCGCCTGCACGTCGCCGCGCGCGAGCGGCTGGCCCGGCGGATGGGGCGCACGCCGCTGAGCCTGCTGCTGCCGGAATCCCTGATCGAGGCGCTGGCGAAGGCGGTGCCGGCGGCCGCCGGGCTCGACACGACGCACCTGCGGCCGATCGCCGTGCACATGATCGACGCCGACGCCCCCGGCGACCGCGGCATCGAGCGCTACACGGCGTCCAGCAAGCTCAACGCCAGCACCTGGTTCCTCGAGGAGCTGCGCAAGCTGGGGCGCAAGCGGGCGGAGGCCTGGCTGGCCGAGACGCTGCCGCTGATCCGCGAGTCGCGCTCGCGCGGCGAGCACCTGTCGACCTTCTGGCACGAGAGCCGCGACCGCCGGCGGCGGCGCGGCGGCGGCCCGCGGGCGCGGCGCTAGATCGAGGCCATGTAGCCGCCGTCGACGTAGAGGATCTGGCCGGTGACGTAGCGGGCGGCATCGGAGCAGAGGAAGACGGCGGCGCCGACGAGGTCGTCGAGCGCGCCGAAGCGGCCGGCCGGGATGCGGTCGAGCATGCGCTGCTGCCAGCCTTCGTCGCGATAGAAGGTCTCGGTCAGCTCGGTGCGGAAGTAGCCGGGGCCCAGCGCGTTGACGCGGACGCCGCGGTTCGCCCACTCGACGGCGAGGGTCCGCGTGAGGCCGAGCAGGCCCGACTTCGAGGAGCCGTAGGGGGCCGCGGTCGGCACGCCGACCTCCGAGGTCAGCGAGCAGATGTTGAGGATGGCCGAGCCCTTGCCCATCCGCCGGCCGGCGGCCTGGGCGACGAAGAAGGCACCCTTGAGGTTGGTGTCGACGATCCGGTCCCAGAGCTCCTCGCCGACGTCGAGCGACGGGGCGATCTGCTCCATGCCGGCATTGTTGACGAGGATGTCGAGGCCGCCGAGCCGGTCGCTGGCCATGGCGACGGCGGGCTCGATCCGCCGGGTCACGGCAACGTCGAGCTCGACCGCGAGGCAGTGGCGGCCCATCGCCTCGATGGCGGTGCGGCAGCGCTCCAGCCGGTCGAGGCTGCGGCCGGCGATGGCGACGTCGGCGCCGAAGGCGGCCAGGCCCACGGCCAGCGCCTCGCCGATGCCGCGGCTGGCGCCGGTCACCAGCGCCTTGCGCCCCTGCAACGAGAAGCTAGGAAGGAAGGAGGGCTGCATGCGGTGTCCGGGCGCTCGCGTCGGCCGTACATGAGCCTATTCGACAACTCCGGAAAAGGTCCATTCTGGCGTGAGCCTTCCGGCAACAGCGGAAGCTGATCCGATGGTGCGGCTCGTCGGGGTCGCGCGCCGGTTCGGCTCGGTCGACGCCTGCGCCGATGTCGGCTTCGCCCTCGAGCGGGGTGCCTTCCTGACGATTCTCGGCCCCAGCGGCTCGGGCAAGACCACCGTGCTGCGGATGATCGCCGGCTTCATCGCGCCGACCGCCGGCGAGATCTGGCTGCACGGCCGGCCGGTCGCCGCCGATCCGCCCTACCGGCGGGCGGTGGGGATGGTGTTCCAGAAGCTGGCGCTGTTCCCGCACCTGACGGCGGCCGGCAATGTCGGCTACCCGCTGCGGATGCGCGGCGTCGACCGCCGCGAGATCGAGCGGCGGGTGGCGCACTATCTCGAGCTGGTGCGGCTGGGTGGCCTCGGCGAGCGGCGCATCCACGAGCTTTCGGGCGGCCAGCAGCAGCGGGTGGCGATCGCCCGGGCGCTGGTCTTCGAGCCCGACCTGCTGCTCCTCGACGAGCCGCTGGCCGCGCTCGACAAGAAGCTGCGCGAGGAGATGCAGCTGGAGTTCCGCCGGCTGCAGCGCGAGCTCGGGGTGACCACGATCAACGTCACCCACGACCAGCGCGAGGCGCTGGTGATGTCCGACCGGGTGATCGTGATGAACCAGGGCCGGGTGCAGCAGGACGCGGCCCCGGCCGAGCTCTACGACCGGCCGGCCAACCGGTTCGTCGCGGAGTTCATCGGCGTTACCAACCTGCTGGCCGGAACGGTGCGCGAGGCCGGCGGAGCGGCCGCGATCGAGGTGGGCGGAACGGTCCTGCCGGGCCGCGCCCGGGCCGGCTTGCGCCCGGGCCAGCCCGCGCAGGCGGCGGTCCGGGCGGAGCGCGTCCGGCTGGGCGATCCGGCAGGGCTGGCGGGGACCGTCCGCGAGGCCATCTTCGAGGGCGACCGGACGGTGTACGAGATCGTCGTCCCGGCGCTGGGCGGTGCGGCGCTGCGCGCCTTCGAGCCGCACGCCGCCCGGACGGCACCGCGCGAGCGCGGGAGCGCCGTCACGCTCGGCCTCGCCGCCGACGATGTCTGGATCTTTCCCGACGAACCGACCCAACGAGGAGGACCTTCCCGATGAGCATCCGCCAGGCGCTGCCGCGCCGCCGTTTCCTGGGGACCGCCGCCGCCGCCGGCGCCGGACTGGTCGCGTCGCCCTACGTGCTGCGCCGGCCGGCGGTGGCACAGGACAAGCCCAAGGAGCTGATCGTCCGCGCCTGGGGCGGCGTCTGGGTGGATTCGCTGGAGAAGGGCGTCTCCAAGCCGTTCACCGAGAAGACCGGGATCGCGGTGCGCCACGACCTGACCGAGGACAACGAGATCCGCCCGAAGATCTGGGCGGCCGTCGACCAGGGCCGGGTGCCGCCGATCCACGTCAACTGGGACACCACCACCAACGCCATGAAGTCGGCGCTGCGCGGTGTCACCGAGGACCTCGCGGACCTGCCCAACCTGAAGCAGATGCTGCCGGCGGCGGTCCCGGCCGACATGACCGGCGTGCCGATCGTCAACATGTATTCCTACGTCTACGTGCTGGCCTATCGCGACGAGGCCTTCCCGGGCGGCGCGCCGGCCAGCTGGGACGTGCTGTTCGACCCGAAGATGAAGGGCCGCGTCGCCCTCTACGACGACGGCATCGGCTTCCACTTCGTGGCGCAGATCCTGGGCGGCGGCACGCTGGCGCAGATCCCGGCCGACATGGAGCCGGCCTGGAAGACGATCGCCCGGCTCAAGGAGCAGAAGCCGCTGCTCGGCGAGGACCCCGACTTCACCACCTGGTTCCAGAACGGCGAGATCGACGCCGCCTGCACGATCCTGTCCAACGCCCGCGAGGCGAAGATGAACGGGGTCAAGGTGTCGTGGACGGTGCCGAAGGAGGGCTGCAAGGTCGACACCGACGGGATGTGGGTGCCGAAGGGCCTGCCCGAGAACGAGGCGTACTGGGCCAAGCAGTACGTCGACTTCGCGATGAGCCAGGAGGCGCAGCAGGTGTGGACCAGCGGCCTCGGCCTGCCCGGCCTGCGCCCCGGCCTCACCCCGCCGCCCGACCTGGTCGGCGACCCGGCCTATCCGACGACCCCTGAGGACTACAAGCGCCTGCTCAGCGTCTCGAACAAGGTGCAGGTCGAGCACGAGGGCGAGTGGTTCGCCAAGTTCAACGAGATCATGCAGGGCTGAGCCGCCCCGCCTGACGGCGGCGGGTCAGGATTCCGCGCCGGCGACCGCGAGGGCGTCGGCGCAGGGTCCGACCCGGCCGCCGGCAGGCTGGCGGCCCTCGATCCAGTCGGCGATGTCCTGCCAGACCTGCTCGCGCTCGAGATCGCGCAGCAGCAGGTGCCAGCCGTCGGTGCGCCAGACCAGGGTGCAGGGTTGCGCCGTCAGCCGGGCGGTGAAGTCGAGCTGCACGTCGGGCGGCTCGATGTCGTCGTTGGCGCCGATGACGACGAGGATCGGGCCCGGCAGCCGCGGCCCGGCGGCCCTGGCCTCGCCCATCAGGTCGACGAGACCGGCCAGCGCGTCGATCCGCGTCTCCTTGATGACCAGCGGGTCGGCGCCGAGGCCGCGCAGCATCGGGATGTTGTCGGAGGCCATCCGGCCGAGGCCGCGACCGCTCAGCGTCAGGCCCGGCGCCAGCTGCCGCGCCGTCCACAGCGTGGCGCGGTAGAACGGGTTCATGGCGTCGCCGCCCCAGGTGGCGGGGGCGGTCATGACGATCCCCTCGACCGGCGGCGCGTCGGGCCGTGCCATCGCCACCGCGATGACGGCCGCACCCATGCTCTCGCCGAGCAGGTAGAGCGGGACGCCGGGATGGTCGGCGCGCTGGCGGGCGATGGCCGCGCGCAGGTCGTCGACCATGGCGTCGGTGCCGGCCCAGTAGCCGCGGTCGGCGTTCTCGCCGAAGCCGCGCTGGTCGTAGGCCTCGACCAGGATGCCGCGCCCCGCCGCCCAGGCGGCGAACTCGTCGAAGGCGGTGCGATGGTCGTTGAAGCCGTGCAGGGCGACGATGACGGCGCGCGGCGCCTCGGGCGGCCGCCACACGGTGGCCGGCCGGGTCAGGCCGTCGACCGAGGGCGGCGGGCCGCCGGCGCAGGCGGCGGCGAGCAGGGCGAGAAGGACGACCGCCGGCCCGCGCACTCAGCCCGCCCTGGCCAGCTCCGGCTTGAGGCCGATCAGCGCCCAGATGTCGTCCGGGGTGCGCCGGCTCTCGCGCAGATGGCGCAGCGTCACGGCGCGGTTGCGCTTGGACATCCGCTGGCCCTGCGAGTCGGCCAGGAGGTTGTGGTGGTAGTAGGTCGGCGTGCGCAGCCCGAGCAGGGCCTGGATCAGGCGATGGACGTGGGTCGCGTGGAACAGGTCCTCGCCGCGGGTGATCAGGGTGACGCCCTGCAGGTGGTCGTCGACGGTCACCGCCAGATGATAGCTCGTCGGCACGTCCTTGCGGCCGATGACGATGTCGCCCAGCAGGTCCGGCCGGGCCAGCAGGGTGCCGGCGCGATGGTCGTGCCAGTGCAGCTCGCCGGTGCGCGCCAGCGCCCTGCCGACGTCGAGCCGCCAGCAGAACGGCTCGCCGCGGGCGACGCGCGCCTCGGCGGTGGCCGGGTCGAGGTTGCGGCATGTGCCCGGGTAGATCGGCTCGCCGGACGGGCCGTGCGGGGCGCTGTCGGCCTCGGCGACCTCGTCCTGGATGCGCTTGCGCGAGCAGAAGCAGCGATAGGCGACGCCCTGCCGGTGCAGCTCGTCGATCGCCTGGGCATAGATCGGCAGGCGGTCGGACTGGCGCAGCGGCTGGCCATCCCAGGTGAGGCCCAGCCACTCGAGGTCCTCGAGCGTCGCCTTCTCGAACTCGGGACGGCAGCGCTGCCGGTCGATGTCCTCGATGCGCAGCAGGAAGCGGCCGCCGAACAGCCGGGCGGCCTCCCAAGCAAAGAGGGCCGAGTAGGCGTGGCCGAGATGCAGGTAGCCGGTGGGGCTGGGGGCGAAGCGGGTGACCCAGCCGGCCGCACCCACGGGCGGCACCGGCACCTCGTCCGCGCCGCGCAATCCCGTCCCGTGGCCGCCCGCTGCCGACATCACCGCTCCACCGCGCACCCGGTTGAGCAAGCACCGGGAGCCGGATCATGATGATCCCGTTCGCCACACTGCAAGCCGCCGCCGGGAGACAAGCGCGATGATCGAGCTCGACGGTCCGTCAAGGTTGCCGCGGACCGGCCCGGTGCGGCAGGTCGTGGCCCTGCTGCATGGCGTGGGTGCCGACGGCAGCGACCTGATCGACCTGGCACCGATGCTGGCGCCGGCCCTGCCCGGCACGGCGTTCCACGCGCCGGACGCGCCGTTCCCGTGCGACATGGCGCCTTACGGACGGCAGTGGTTCAGCCTGCTCGACCGCCGCCCGGCGGCGATGCTGGCCGGCATCCAGGCGTCGGCCCCGCTGCTCGATGCCTGGCTTGACGCGGTCCTCGCGCGCCATGGCCTCGGCCCGGAACGGCTGGCGCTGCTGGGCTTCTCGCAGGGCTGCATGATGGCGCTGCACGTCGCGCCGCGCCGGGCGATCGCACCGGCGGCCGTCGTCGGGATCTCGGGGGCCCTCCTCGACGGAAAGCGGCTGGCCCAGGAAATCCGCTCGCGGCCGCCGGTGCTGCTGGTCCACGGCGATGCCGACGAGGTCGTGCCGTTCGGCGCCCTGGCGCAGGCGGAAGCCGGACTCCGCGCCGCCGGGCTGAGTGTCACCGCCGTCGCCCGCCCGGGACTGGGCCACGGCATCGACCCCGAAGGGCTCGACGCCGCGGCCCAATTCCTCGCCGGCGCGTTCGCCGGCGGCTGAGCGTCAGATCCGGATGAAGGGGTTCAGCAGGCGGCCGAACGGGCCGGTGAGACGCAGCGGCGCGTCGGTGACGGCGAGGCAGATGCAGTCCACACCGTCCTCGGCCACCGGCTGGTGGTCGACCGAGTCGTCGGCGATCTCGACGTCGCCGCGGGCATAGCGGCCGCTCTCGTCGCGGAAGGCGCCCTCGAGCACCAGGGTCAGCTCCGAGCCCTCGTGGGTGTGCTGCGGCACGGCCTTGCCGCCGCGGACGCGGATCAGGCGGGTGCGGTAGTCGGCATTGCCGACCGGCAGGTCGACCTCGAAGGCGCCGCCATAGCCGCGCCAGCGCAGCTGGTCGATGTTGTCGGGCAGGTAGTGGCGCAGCGGTGCCGGCCAGCGGCCGCGCTGGCGGACGACGCGGCGATGCTCCGGCTCGCGCGGCTCGCGCTCGAGGCGGGCCAGCGCGTGCGCCAGCGCCCCGTCATGGAGCGGCATCGGCTCGCTGTCCTCGAGCATCATCCCGCCGACGGCCTCGTACCGCTCGTAGCGGCGCCGGCTGTCGGGCGACAGGGTCAGGTGCGTGGCGACCAGCAGCGAGACCGGCTCCGCCAGCTTGCCGGCGGCATGCGCGATCAGAAGCTCGTCGAGCGTCAGGGTTTCACTCATCCCTGCAATCCTCCAAGCGCCACGCGGAGCTTGCCGAGGGCCAGCCGCAGGCGGGATTTCACGGTTCCCAGCGGCAGTCCCAGCTCATCGGCGATGACGCTGTGCGTCTTGTCCTCGAAATAGAAGATGCGCAGCAGCCGGGCCTGCTCGTCGGGCAGGGCGCTGATGGCGCGCGAGACCTCCTCGCTGACCTGGCGCTGCTCGACCACGGCATCGGCATGCGGCGCCGGGTCGATCTCGGCTTCCGGATCCTCGATCTCGTGCTCGGGCCGGCGCTCGCGGCGCAGCGCGTCGATCCGCTTGTTGCGGGCGATCGTGTAGATCCAGGTGCTCAGCGCCGCCTTGGTCCGGTCGTACTGGTCGGCGCGGCGCCACACCGAGATCATCACTTCCTGCGCCAGATCCTCGGCGACCTCGTCCTCCGCACCCAGCCGGCGCAGGTAGCCCTTCACGCGCGGCGCATAGAAGCGGAACAGCCGCGCGAACGCATCGCGGTCGCGGCGGGTGGCAACAGCCACGAGGTCGAGTTCGCGCGACTCCGTGTCCGAAGGATCGTCGAGCATGCGTCCAGCAAAGCCCGTGCCCAGCCGCAAGGCAAGGACACCGCGGACGGCTGGCATTTCCCGGACCTTGGCGGCGGCTGGCATACCGGTTTGTTCGCACGCGGCCGCCAGTTGGATCACCGGGGCCGCTCAGGCGACAATCGAGCCGCGGCCGCCGTCGACGGCAATGACCTGGCCGGTGACGAAGGCGGCCTCCGGGGCCAGCAGCCAGGCCGCGGCGGCGGCGATGTCGGCGGCCTCGCCGAGCCGGCCCAGGGGGTGCATCTTCGCCAGGGCGTCGGCCGATTCCGGGCGGGCCGTCAGGGCGGCGGTCAGGGGCGTCCGGGTCAGGCTGGGGGCGACGCAGTTCACCCGGACCCTCGGGGCCAGCTCGGCCGCCAGCGAGCGGGCCAGCCCCTCGACGGCGGCCTTGGCGCTGCCGATCACCGCATGGTTGCGGAAGCCGCGCGACGCGGCGACGCTCGAGAACAGGACGACGGAGCCGCCGGCGGCGGCGAGGGCCCGCTGGGCATGGCGGACGGCCTGGGCGGCGGCGGTAACGTTGACGGCGAAGGCGGCGGCGAACTGGTCGGGCAGCGCCCGCCGCAGGGGTGACAGGTCGAGCGAGCCGACGGCGTAGACGAGGCCGCCCAGCGAGCCGCCGCGGCTGGCGGCCGCCACCGTGGCCTCGAGCGCCGCGTCGTCGAGCACGTCGCAGGGCAGCGCCTCGGCACCCAGCGTGCCGGCCAGGGCGCCGAGGCGCGCCGGGTCGCGGGCGGAAAGGACGAGCGGGACGTCGCGGGCGGCCAGCAGGCGGGCGGTGGCCTCGCCGATGCCGCCGGTGGCGCCGAAGATCAGGACCGGTGCTGTCATGCCGCGGCTTACGGCGGCGAGGCGGCCGCGGATCAGCGGCGCAGGCGGCTCTCGAGCAGGGCGGCGAAGCCGGCCGCCAGGGCGAGCACGACGGCCGAGGCGAAGCCGGCGGCAAGCGCGCCGAAGAAGCGGGCCTTGGCCGCCTCCCAGGCCCGGGCCAGCCGGACGGCGGTGCGCACGCCCTCGTCGTCGTGCAGGCCGAGGCGCTCCAGCAGCTTGGCGAGCCCCTTGGCGACGGCGGCCTCGGCGGCGCGCTGCGCCACCTTGTCGATCTCGGCCAGGAGGTCGGCACGCCCGGCCACCAGCTGGTGCCGGAGCAGCTCCTGCTGGCGGACGACGGCGCGCAGCACGGCGTAGCCGTCATGCTTGTCGTGGATGCGGATGGCGCCCAGCGCGTCGACCTGCCGGCGCAGGGTCTCGGTCAGCACGCCGCTGCTGACGATCACCGGCGTGCTGCCGGCGACGAGCTGCAGCGCCTCGATGGTCGCCGGCCCCTCCGAGTCCGGAAGCCCGAGATCGGCGATGACCACCTCGGGCTGCCAGCCCTGGCCGCCCAGCAGGCGCAGGGCCTCGGCCAGCGTGGCGACGGTCCGGACCTCGTGCCGGTCGCCGAGCGCCCGGCGGATCGCGGCGGCTTCGGCGGCGTCGTCCTCGAGCAGCAGAATCCGCACCCTGCACCTCCTTCGCGCCGGCGGAGCCGGTGCGCAGTCGTCGAGCGTGCGGTCAATCTATCCCATAAGGCCGCGAAAGTAAAGAATTTCTTCCTATGATGCCAGCCGCGTCACGTCGAAGCCGGCCTCGCGCAACGCCCGGTTCACGCCCTCGGCGTGCTCGGCGTTGCGGGTCTCGATGGTGAAGTCGACCTCGGCCTGTTTCACCGAGCGCTGCGAGAAGGCGCGCTGGTGCTCGACGTCGATGACGTTGCCGCCGGCCGAGGCGAGCACGGCGGTCACCCGGGCGAGGCCGCCGGGGCTGTCGGGGACGCCGACGCGGATGCGGACCAGCCGCTCGGTGCGGACGAGGCCACGCAGGATGCAGGCCGAGAGCAGGCGGCTGTCGATGTTGCCGCCGGACAGCACCAGGGCCACGCGCTTGCCGCGGAAGCGGTCGGGCTCGCGGAGCAGGGCGGCGAGGCCGACGGCGCCGGCACCCTCGACGACCGTCTTCTCGATCTCGAGGAAGGCCAGCACGGCCGCCTCGATCGAGGCCTCGTCGACCAGCAGCACGTCATCGACCAACTCGCGGATCAGCCGCATGGTCAGCTGGCCGGGTGCCTTGACGGCGATGCCCTCGGCGATGGTCGGACCACCCCTGGGCGGGGGCTGGCCGTCGAGCAGGCGGCGGACCGAGGGGTAGAGCTCGGCCTCGATGCCGACGATGCGGATGTCCGGGCGCAGGGCCCGGGCGGCGACGGCGATGCCGCCGATCAGCCCGCCGCCGCCGATCGGGACGAGGATGGCGTCGAGGTCGGGCCGGTCGCGCAGCATCTCCAGCGCCACGGTGCCCTGGCCGGCGACGATCAGCGGATCATCGAAGGGATGGACGAAGGTCAGGCCTTCGCGGACCGCGAGCTCGCGGGCATGGCCGGCTGCCTCGTCGACGTCGCCGCCGGCGAGCACGACCCGCGCGCCGAGGCGGCGCGTGTTCTCGATCTTCGAGAATGGCGTCGGCTCGGGCATGACGATGGTGGCGGGAATGCCGAGGCGCCGGCCGTGGTAGGCGACGCCCTGCGCATGGTTGCCGGCCGACATCGCGATGACGCCGCGCCGCTGCGCCTCGGCCGGCAGGGTGACCAGCCGGTTGTAGGCGCCGCGCTCCTTGAACGCGGCCGTGTACTGCAGGTTCTCGAACTTCAGCCACAGCTCGCAGCCCGCGATCTCGGACAGGGTCGCCGAGTGCAGGAACGGCGTGTCGACGATCTGGCCCTTGAGCCGGGCGGCGGCGGCCTCGACGTCGGCGAGGCCGACGCTCACGGGAACAGCGCCACCTCGGCGAGGCCGGCCCGCTCGTCGAAGCCCAGCATGACGTTCATGTTCTGCACCGCCTGGCCCGAGGCGCCCTTGACCAGATTGTCGGTGACGGCGAGCAGGATGGCGCGGCCGGGCCGGCGGTCGGGATGGACCGCGATCAGGCAGTCGTTGGTGCCGCGGACATGCTGGGTGGCGATGTGCTCGGCGAACGGCACCACCCGGACGAAGGGCTCGCCGGCGTAGGCTGCCTCCAGCCTCGCGTGCAGGTCGCGGGGTGCGACGCCCTGGGCGAGGCGGACGTAGATGGTGGCGAAGATGCCGCGGCTCATCGGCACGAGGTGGGGGGTGAAGGTGACGGTGACCGGCCGCCCGGCGAAGTCGGCCAGGCACTGGTCGATCTCCGGCGCGTGGCGGTGGGTCGCCACGCCGTAGGCCGAGAAGTTTTCGCCGACCTCGGAGAACAGACTGCCCTGCTTGGGATCGCGTCCCGCCCCGGTGACCCCGGACTTGGCGTCGATGACGATGTCGTCGAGGTCGATCAGCCGGTCGCGGACGAGCGGCACCAGCGGCAGCTCGGACGTCGTCGTGTAGCAGCCCGGATTGGCGACCAGCCGCGTCGCCTTGACCTGCGCCCGGTAGTGCTCGGTGAGGCCGTAGACGGCCTCCTGCTGCAGCTCGACCGCCTGGTGGGCGTGGCCGTAGGTCCGGGCGTAGAGCTCGGGATCGCGCAGCCGGAAGTCGGCGGAGAGGTCGACCACCTTCTGCGCCGCCGGCAGGGCCTTGATGACGGCCTGCGTGGTGGCGTGCGGCAGGGCGCAGAACACCATGTCGAGCTTGCCGAAGTCGACCTCGTCGATCTTGACGAGGTCGGGCATGCCGGCGGCGGCGAGGTGCGGGAAGACCGAGCCCAGGGGCTTGCCGGCCTGCCGTTCGGCGGTGAGCGCCGCGACGCGCACGCCGGGATGCCTTGCCAGCAGGCGGACCAGCTCCGCGCCGGTGTAGCCGCTCGCCCCGAGGATGCCGACCGCGACCCTGTCGCCCATGACCCGAACCCCGCTTCTGCTGCGCCACAGCATAGGGCCTTCGCTCCACAGGGGCAAAAGCCGCCGGACTTGCGACTTTTGCTCAAACAGCTAAACTAGTCGAAAGTTTTGACCAGAAGGAGCCGACATGCGCACCTTCAGCGCGTTTGACGGCAAGACCCGCTTCTCCGAGCTGCTGGACCTCGTCGAGGCCGGCGAGGAGGTGCTGATCACCCGCCATGGCAAGCCGGTGGCGCGGATGGTGTCGGCGGCGGCGGCCGACAGGGAAAGCGTCGACAAGGCCATCGCCAGGCTCAAGGAGGTCCGCAAGGGCAGCTCGCTCGGCGGGCTCGACTGGAAGGAGCTGCGCGACGAGGATCGGCCTTGAAGGGCATGGTCCTGGACACGTCGATCGCGATCGCCTGGTGCATCGAGGACGAAACCAGCCCCGTGCTCGACCTGCTGCTCGAGGATGTGCGCGACGGCGGCGCCACCGTGCCGCAGCTCTGGCCGCTCGAGATCGGCAACGTGCTGCTCAAGGCCGTCCGTCGCGGGCGCCTGACGCCTGCCGACATGGCGGTTCGGCTCGAGCTTCTGCAGGCGCTGCCGATCAGCATTGACGACCAGACGGCCGCCCTTGGACTTCGCGATATCGTGACGCTGGCGCGCGCCGAGTCCCTATCGACGTATGACGCGGCCTACCTCGAGCTGTCGATGCGCCTGGGCGTACCGCTGGCGACACGCGACCGGCAGCTGCGCGATGCTGCGGCGAGGAACGGCGTACAACTTCTGCCGGAGCGCCTTTAGGGCGACCGCGGGCGCGCTTGCCGCGCGCGGCCGCCGCCCCTTATGACGCGCCCATGAAAGTCCTCGTCGTCGGCTCCGGTGGCCGCGAGCATGCCCTGTGCTGGGCGCTGCGCGGCTCCTCGCTCGTTACTGAGGTGCTCTGTGCTCCCGGCAATGCCGGGATCGCGCAAGAGGCGCGTTGCCTGCCGGTGGCGGTGGACGACATTGACGGGCTGGTGGCACTCGCCCTGCGCGAGCAGGTGGGGCTGGTCGTCGTCGGGCCAGAGCTCCCGCTGGTGCTGGGCCTGGTCGACCGGCTGGCGGCGGCCGGCGTGCGCGCCTTCGGGCCGACCGCGGCGGCGGCCCGGCTCGAGGGCTCGAAGGCCTTCACCAAGGACTTCTGCGCCCGGCACGGCATCCCGACGGCGGCCTACCGGACGTTCGCCGGCGACGAGCACGTGGCGGCCCGGGCTTGGGTCGAGCAGCAGGGTGCCCCCATCGTGGTCAAGGCCGACGGCCTCGCCGCCGGCAAGGGCGTCACGGTCGCCATGACCGTCGACGAGGCGCTGGCGGCGGTCGATGCCGCCTATGGCGGCGCCTTCGGCGAGGGCGCCAGCCTCGTCGTCGAGGCGTTCATGGAGGGCGAGGAGGCGAGCCTGTTCGTGCTCTGCGACGGCACGGTCGGGCTGCCGTTCGGCACCGCCCAGGACCACAAGCGCGCGTTCGACGGCGACGAGGGCCCGAACACCGGCGGGATGGGCGCCTACTCGCCGGCCGCCGTGCTCGACCCGGCGCTGACCGAACGGGCGATGCGCGAGATCGTCCGGCCGACGCTCGAGGGCATGGCGGCCGAGGGCGCGCCCTTCACCGGCTTCCTCTATGCCGGGCTGATGCTGACCGCCGACGGGCCGAAGCTGGTCGAGTACAATGTCCGCTTCGGCGATCCCGAGGCCGAGGTCGTGCTGCCGCGGCTGATGACCGACCTCGGCCAGCTGCTGCTCGGAGCGCTCGACGGCATGCTGGGGCACATGGATCTGCGCTGGTATCCGGAGCAGGCGCTGACCGTGGTCATGGCGTCGCGCGGCTATCCCGGGCCCTACCGGGGCGGCAGCGAGATCCGCGGGCTCGAGGCCCTCGAGGGCGAGAAGGACGTGCTCGTCTTCCATGCCGGGACCAAGCCCGCCGATGGCCGGATCGTCGCCGCCGGGGGCCGCGTGCTGGCGGTGACCGGGCTCGGTCCGACGCTGCGCCAGGCCCGCGACCGGGCCTATGCGGCGGTCGACCGGATCGACTGGCCGGAGGGGTTCTGCCGGCGCGACATCGGCTGGCGCCAGCTCGCCCGGGAGTGAGGCACGGCGCCCGCTTGCCCGCGGCGGTCGCCTGCCTATGATCGCGCCGCTGACTGCCAACGCGTCCCGAGGGTGCCCATGTCGCAGATGCCCGCTCCGTCCTCGCTCGTCGACCGCCTGTGGCCTGCAACGGGCGAGTCGGGCTCGCGCCTCGTCCGCCTTGCCGCGCTGGCGGTGTTCGGCAGCCTGCTGCTGTGGGCCTCAGCCAAGGTCCAGGTGCCGTTCTACCCGGTGCCGATGACCTTCCAGACGGCGGTCGTGTTCCTCATCGGCATCGCCTACGGACCTTCCCTCGGCGCCGCCACGGTCGTCCTCTACCTGATCGAGGGGGCGTTCGGCCTGCCGGTGTTCGCCGGCACGCCCGAGAAGGGCATCGGCCTGCCCTACATGATGGGTCCGACCGGCGGCTACCTGCTGGGCTTCGTCGCCGCGGCGGCGATCACCGGCTGGGCGGCGCAGCGCTCGTCGCACTGGCTGAGCGTCGGCGCCGGCGTGCTGGTCGCCACCATCGTCATCTACATTCTCGGCGCCGGCTGGCTCGCCACCTTCGTCGGCGGCGAGAAGGCCTGGGCCTTCGGCATCGCGCCGTTCCTGCTGGGTGACGCCGTGAAGCTCGTGCTGGTCACCATCCTGGGTGCTGCCGGCCTCGCCGCCTTCCAGCAGCGCCTCGGCACTTGATCGAGGTAGCCGAGCCCGGCCCGGCCGCCATCGGCCGGGCGGCTCGGCTGCTGCACGACGGCCGGCTCGTCGCCTTTCCGACCGAGACGGTCTACGGCCTCGGCGGCCTCGCCGGCAGCGATGCCGCCGTCGCCGCGATCTACGCCGCCAAGGGGCGGCCGGCGCACAACCCGCTGATCGTCCATGTCGCCGACGCGGCGGCAGCGGCGCGGGTCGGCCGCTTCGACGACCGCGCGGAAACGCTGGCCCGCCATCTCTGGCCGGGACCGCTCACCATCGTCCTGCCGCTGCTTGCGACGGCCCGGATCTCGCGCCTCGCCACCGCCGGCCTCGACAGCGTCGCCCTGCGCGTCCCGTCCCATCCGGTGGCGCGGGCGCTGCTCGGCGAGGTGGCGGCGCCGGTGGTGGCGCCGAGCGCCAATCCGTCCGGCCGCATCAGCCCGACGACGGCGGCGCATGTCGCGGCGGACCTCGGCGAGCGGGTGGCGCTGGTGCTGGACGGCGGCGCCTGTCCGGTGGGCGTGGAGAGCACCGTCGTCGACCTCAGCCGCGGCCGGGCCCGCCTGCTGCGTCCCGGCGGACTCGAGCGCGCTGTCCTCGAGCGCTGGCTGGGTGCCCTGGAGAGCGGACCGGACGAGGCGGCACCGCTGTCGCCGGGCCAGCTCGCCTCGCACTACGCCCCGCGCCTGCCGGTCCGGCTGGAGGCCACCACGGTCGAGGGAGACGAGGCGCTGCTGGCGTTCGGGCCGCTCGTGCCGCAAGGGGCGCGGGCGACGCTCAACCTCAGCCCGGCAGGCAGCCTTGCCGAGGCCGCGGCCAACCTGTTCGCGATGCTGCGGGCGCTCGACCGGTCCGGCGCCCGCCGGATCGCGGTGATGCCGATCCCCCGCCAGGGCCTCGGCGAGGCCATTGCCGACCGCTTGCAGCGGGCCGCCGCGCCGCGCTGAGCCGTTCCGGCATGCTGTTGCATTTCCCTTTGGCGTACGTAGGCTCCGCAGCAAGGCGGCGAGCGCCGCTACAAGAGGGAGTCGGGGTATGAGGAAGCTGCTCGCGGCCGGCGCCATCGCCGCCGCCATGGTTGCCGGCACGGCCTGGGCCGAGGACATCAAGCCAGCGATCATCTTCGATCTCGGCGGCAAGTTCGACAAGAGCTTCAACGAGGCCGCCTACAACGGCGCCGAGCGGTTCAAGAAGGAATCCGGGATCGAGTACCTCGAGTTCGAGGTCACCAACGAGAGCCAGCGCGACCAGGCGCTGCGCAAGATGGTCCAGCGCGGCGCCAACCCGATCGTCGCGGTCGGCTTCGGCTACGCCACCCCGCTCGAGACCATCGCCCAGGAGAACCCCGATACCAAGTTCGTGATCATCGACTCGGTGGTCGGCGTGCCGAACGTCCAGTCGGTGACCTTCAAGGAGCACGAGGGCTCCTTCCTGGTCGGCATGGCGGCGGCGCTCGCCTCGAAGACCGGCAAGGTCGGCTTCGTCGGCGGCATGGACATCCCGCTGATCCGCAACTTCGCCTTCGGCTACGAGCAGGGCGTCAAGCACGTCAATCCGAGCGGCGAGGTGATCGTCAACTACACCGGCACGACGCCGGCCGCCTGGAACGACCCGGCGCGCGGTGCGGAGCTCGCCATCGGCCAGTTCGGCCAGGGTGCGGACGTCGTCTACGCCGCCGCCGGCGGTACCGGCCTCGGCGTGCTGCAGGCCGCCGCCGACAAGGGCAAGCTGTCGATCGGCGTCGACAGCAACCAGAACCACCTGCACCCCGGCTCGGTGCTGACGTCGATGCTCAAGCGCGTCGACAATGCCGTCTACAACGCCTTCAAGACGGCGCAGGACGGCACCTGGAAGGCCGGCGTGCAGACGCTGGGCCTGGCCGAGGACGGTGTCGGCTACGCCCTCGACGACAACAACAAGGCGGTGCTGACGCCCGACATGGTGGCCAAGCTCGACGCCGCCAAGGCCGACATCATCTCGGGCAAGCTGAAGGTCGACCCGTACATGCAGCCCTGACGGGCAGCGTGAAGGAACAGGCAGCCAGGACGGGTCCGGCGGGCAACGCCCCGCCGGCCGTCGAGCTTCGGCACGTCGACAAGCGGTTCGGCGCGGTCCACGCCAACCGCGACATCTCGCTGGCCGTTCCCGCCGGCAGCATCCACGGCATCATCGGCGAGAACGGCGCCGGCAAGTCGACCCTGATGAACATCCTCTACGGGTTCTATCAGGCGGATTCGGGCGAGATCCTGGTCGACGGGCAGGCGATCCGGATCACCGGTCCGGAGGATGCGATCCGCGCCGGCATCGGCATGGTCCACCAGCACTTCATGCTGGTCGAGCCGTTCACGGTCATGGAGAACATGCTGCTCGGCGCCGAGGGCGGGATGACCCTCGACGCCGGCATCGCGCGGGCCCGCAAGGAGATCGAGGCGCTCGAGCGCGACTACGCGCTGGAGGTCGACCTCGATGCCAAGATCGAGAACCTGCCGGTCGGCGTGCAGCAGCGCGTCGAGATCCTGAAGGCCCTGTTCCGCGGTGCGCGGATCCTGATCCTCGACGAGCCGACCGGCGTGCTGACGCCGCAGGAGGCCGACCACCTCTTCCGCATCCTGCGCAACCTCAAGGCGCAGGGCCGCACCGTCATCCTGATCACGCACAAGCTGCGCGAGATCATGGCGGTCACCGACAATGTCTCGGTGATGCGCCAGGGGGCGATGGTGGCGCACCGGCGCACCGCCGAGACCGACAAGGAGGAGCTGGCCGAGCTCATGGTCGGCCGCAAGGTGCTGCTGCGCGTCGACAAGCAGCCGGCCCGGCCCGGGGCCCCGGTGCTCGAGGTGCGCAACCTCGACGTCGTCGACGGCCAGGGCGTGCGCCGCGTCAAGGACATCAGCTTCGCCGTCCGCGCCGGCGAGATCGTCGGCATCGCCGGCGTCGCCGGCAACGGCCAGTCGCAGCTGCTCGAGGCCCTGGCCGGCATCCGGCACCCGGCGTCGGGCAGCATCACGGTCAAGGGCGTACCGGTCGCCGATCCGGCGCAGGCCCGGCTGCAGGGCATGGCGCACGTGCCCGAGGACCGCCTGCGGATGGGCCTGGTCAAAGGCTTCCACGCCTACGAGAATGCCATCCTCGGCTACCAGGTCGAGCCGGACTACGTGCAGCGCGGCTTCCTGCGCCTCGACGCCATCGTCGCCACCTGCAAGCGCTGGATGCAAGGCTACGACGTCCGGCCGCAGGCGCCACTGCTCGAATCGACCAGCTTCTCCGGCGGCAACCAGCAGAAGCTGGTGCTGGCGCGGGAGATGGAGCACGACCCCGACCTCCTGCTGATCGGCCAGCCGACGCGCGGCGTCGACATCGGCGCCATCGAGTTCATCCACCGCCGGATCGTCGCCATGCGCGATGCCGGCAAGGCCGTGCTGCTGGTCTCGGTCGAGCTCGACGAGATCCTGTCCCTGTCGGATCGCATCCTCGTCATGTTCGACGGCATCATCACCGGCGAGCTGGCGGCGGCGGAAGCCGACGAGCGCAAGATCGGCCTGCTGATGGCTGGCGTCACCCGGGAGGCGGCCTGATGCGCGGCAAGCTGCCGGCCTGGGTCAACATCGGGCTGATCCCGGTCCTCAACCTGCTGCTGGCGTTCATCGTCTCCGGCATCGTCGTGGTGATCCTCGGCGAGGACCCGCTGGAGGCCGTGAAGCTGCTCGTGTTCGGCGCCTTCGGCTATCCCGAGGCCATCGGCTACACGCTCTACTACGCCACCAACTTCATCTTCACGGGCCTCGCCGTGGCGATCGCCTTCCACGGCGGCCTGTTCAACATCGGCGGCGAGGGCCAGGCGGCACTCGGCGGGCTCGGGGTCGGGCTGGTCGGGATCTATCTCGGCTGGCTGCCGGGGATCGTGTCGATCCCGCTGGCGATTGTCGCCGCCATGGCCTTCGGCGGCCTGTGGGGCTTCATCCCGGGCTGGCTGCAGGCGGTCCGCGGCAGCCACACCGTGATCACCACGATCATGCTGAACTTCGTGGCCGGGGCACTGATGACCTATCTGATGGTCAACGTGCTGATCAAGCCGGGCCAGTCCAGCCCCGAGAGCGTCACCTTCCCCGAGAGCGTCTGGCTGCCGCAGATCGGCCACTGGCTGGGCATGGGACATTCGCCCTTCAACTTCGCGTTCGTCATCGCGCTGCTCGCCTGCGTCTTCGTCTGGGCGTTCGTCTGGAAGACCCGGCTCGGCTACGAGCTGCGCGTGGTCGGCCACAGCGAGCCGGCGGCCGTCTATGGCGGGATCAGCCCGCGCCGCCAGATCATCCTCGCCATGACCCTGTCGGGGGCGCTCGCCGGCATGATGGCGCTGAACGAGATCCTCGGCGCGCAGCACCGGCTGATCCTCGGCTTCACCGCCGGCTACGGCTTCGTCGGCATCGCCGTGGCGCTGATGGGCCGCAACCATCCCTTCGGGATCGTCCTGGCCGCGATCCTGTTCGGCGCCCTCTACCAGGGCGGCTCCGACCTCGCCTTCGACATGCCGAAGATCAACCGCGACATGGTCGTGGTCATCCAGGGCCTCGTGATCCTGTTCGCCGGGGCGCTGGAGAACATGCTGCGGCCGTGGCTCGAGGTGATCTTCGCGCGGGCGCCCGCCCGGACTGTGCAGCCGGCATGAACGAGTTCTGGGTGCAGCTCGTCCTGATGGCCGACAGCACGGTGCGGCTGGCGACACCGCTGGTGTTCTGCGCCCTGGCGGGCCTCTTCACCGAGCGCGCCGGCGTCACCGACATCGGCCTCGAGGGCAAGATGCTGGGCGGCGCCTTCGCCGCCGCCGCCATCGCCGCCTGGACCGGCTCGGCCTGGATGGGGCTGCTCGGCGCCATCGTCTTCTCCTGGTGCCTCGCCATGGTGCACGGCTTCGCCTGCATCACGCATCGCGGCGACCAGGTGGTGTCCGGCGTGGCGCTGAACATCATGGTGGCCGGCCTCGGCCCGACCTTGGCCGACGCCTGGTTCGACCAGGCCGGCCGCATCCCGGTGACCGGCGAGAACGCCCGGTTCGCCCCGATCACGCTGCCGTTCGCCGACAGCCTGGCCGGCGTGCCGATCATCGGCGACCTCTATTCGGAGCTGATCAGCGGCCACAACATCCTCGTCTACATCGCGGCGATCGCCGTGCCGGTGTCGGCCTGGGTGCTGTACCGGACCCGCTTCGGCCTGCGCATCCGGGCGGTCGGCGAGAATCCCAGTGCCGTCGACACCGCCGGCATCGCCGTCGGGGCGCTGCGCTACCGGGCGCTGATGGTGACGGGCCTGCTCTGCGGCTTCGCCGGCGCCTACCTGTCGATCGCCCAGAACGCCGGGTTCCTGCGCGACATGTCGGCCGGCAAGGGCTACCTGGCGCTGGCCGCGCTGATCTTCGGCAAGTGGCGCCCGGTGCCGGCGCTGCTGGGCTGCCTGCTGTTCGCCTTCGCCGACGCCCTGCAGGCGCGCCTCCAGGGCGTGTCGGTGCCCGGCATCGGCCAGGTGCCGACCCAGTTCATCCAGGCGCTGCCCTACCTGCTCACCATCCTCCTGCTGGCCGGCTTCGTCGGCCGCGCCATCGCGCCCAAGGCCATCGGCCTGCCCTACGTGAAGGAACGATGAGGGATCTCCTCGAGGCGGCGCGCGCGGTCCGCGACCGCGCCTACGCGCCCTATTCGCGCTTCCGGGTCGGCGTCGCCCTGCGCGGCGCCAGCGGCCGCATCCATGTTGCGGCCAATGTCGAGAACGCCTCCTATCCGCAGGGTCAGTGCGCCGAGGCCAGCGCCATCGGCGTGATGGTGGCGGCAGGCGAGACCAGCATCGCCGAGGTCGCCGTCGTCGGCAGCGGACCGGAACCCTGCACGCCCTGCGGCGGTTGCCGGCAGCGGCTGAACGAGTTCGCCGCGGGCTCGGTCAGGGTGCACATGGCCGGCACCGAGGGGGCGCTGCTGACCATGACCATCGCCGAGCTCCTGCCGCGCTCGTTCGGGCCCGCCGACCTCGGCATCGCCCCGGCTGCGGCCCTGACGGCCGGCGACGTGATCCGGGCGCGCGCCGGCGCCTTCGTGCCGCGCGTGGGGATCATCCTGGGCTCCGGCCTCGGCACGCTGGCCGAGGCGATCGAGACGGTCGCCGTCATCGCCTATGCAGACCTGCCGGGCTTCCCGCAGCCGTCGGTCCAGGGCCATGCCGGCCGGCTGGTGCTCGGCCATCTGGCCGGGGTTCCGGTCGCCTGCCTGCAGGGCCGCGTGCATCTTTACGAGGGCCGGCCTGCGGCGGAGGTCGGCCGGCTGGTCGCGGCCCTGAAGGACATGGGCTGCACCACGCTGCTGCTGACCAATGCCGCCGGCTCGCTGCGGCCCGACGTCGGGCCCGGCCGGCTGGTGGCGCTGACCGACCACATCAACCTGCAGGGCAGCAACCCGCTGATCGGCGGGCCGCGCTTCGTCGACATGACGGAGGTCTACGACGCCGGGCTGCGCGCCGCTCTGCATGCCGCCGCCGCCGCGACCGGGGTCGTCCTCGAGGACGGCGTCTATGCCGCGGTGCTGGGACCGTGCTTCGAGACGCCGGCCGAGATCCGCGCGTTCCGCGTGCTGGGGGCGGACCTCGTCGGCATGTCGACCGTGCCCGAGGCGATCGCGGCGCGGGCGCTGGACCTGCGGGTCGCCGCCATCTCGGTCGTCACCAACCTTGCCGCCGGCCTGCAGGGCAGCCCGCTGACCCACGCCGAGACGCTGGAGCAGTCGCAGCGGGCGGCCAGCGACCTCGCCCGGCTGATCGCCGCCGCCCTGCCGGAGCTTGCCCGATGAGCCTGCGTTCCGACGCGGCGGCCCAGCTCGCCCGGGCGCGGGCCGCACAGGCCGATGTCGCCCTGGCGCGCAAGGCCATCGGCCTCGTCGACCTCACCAGTCTCGGCGGCACCGAGACGGCCGACGACATCTCCGCCCTGTGCCGCCGCGCCACGGCGCACGGCACGGCCGCGATCTGCATCTATCCGGCGCACCTGCGGCTGGCCCGCGGGCTGCTCGACGGCTCGCCGGTCCGGCTGGCGACCGTCGTCAACTTTCCCGACGGCAGCGACGACGTGCTGCGCACGGTCGAGGAGACCGCCGCTGCCGTCGCGGACGGGGCCGACGAGGTCGACGTCGTCGCGCCGCTCGAGGCGATCCGCGAGGGCGATGTCGGGCTGGTCGGCGACATGATCGCCGCCTGCCGCGAGGCCGTCGGGCCGGACCGGGTGCTCAAGGTGATCCTCGAGACCGGCGTGCTGCAGGACCCCGTGACGATCACCGCCGCGGCCCGCGCCGCGGTCATGGAGGGCGTCAACTTCCTCAAGACATCGACCGGCAAGGCGGCGGTCGGGGCGACGCTCGAGGCGGCCCAGCTGCTGCTGACCGTGTGCGCCGAATCGGGCGGGCGCGTCGGGTTCAAGGCGGCGGGCGGCATCCGCACCGCGGCCGACGCCGCCGGCTACCTGCTGCTGGCCGAGGAGATCGTCGGCCGGGACTGGGCGAAGCCGGCGACCTTCCGCTTCGGCGCCTCGGGCCTGCTCGACGACCTGCTGCGCACGGCGGGCCTCGCCGGCGGCGCATCCGGAACCGCGGCCGGCGGGTACTAGCCGGTGCTGCCGCAGGAGATCATCCGCGCCAAGCGCGACGGCCGGGCGCTGACGACCGCCGAGATCGCCGCCTTCGTCGCCGGCATCACCGACGGCAGCGTGGTCGACGCGCAGGTCGGCGCCTTCGCCATGGCGGTGCTGCTGCGCGGCATGGACCGCGCCGAGACGGTGGCGCTGACGCTGGCGATGCGCGACAGCGGCGAGGTGCTGCGCTGGGGCGACCTGCCCGGGCCGGTGGTCGACAAGCACTCGACCGGCGGCATCGGCGACAAGGTGAGCCTCGTCCTGGCGCCGCTGCTGGCGGCCTGCGGCGCCTATGTGCCGATGCTGTCGGGGCGCGGCCTCGGCCACAGCGGCGGCACGCTCGACAAGCTGGAAAGCCTCGCCGGCTACGACACCCGCCCCGACGTCGCCCGCCTCGAGCGGGTGGTGCGCGAGGTCGGCTGCGCCATCGTCGGCCAGACCGCGCACCTGGCGCCGGCCGACCGCCGCCTCTACGCCATCCGCGACGTCACCGCGACGGTCGAGAGCATCCCGCTGATCACCGCCTCGATCCTGTCGAAGAAGCTGGCAGCGGCGCCGCAGGCGCTGGTGATGGATGTCAAGGCCGGCAGCGGCGCCTTCATGCCGACGCTGGACTCGGCGCGCGCGCTGGCCGCCAGCATCGCCAGTGTCGCCGAGGGCGCCGGGTTGCGCTGCAACGCGCTGCTGACCGACATGGACCAGTGCCTCGGCCGGACCGCCGGCAATGCGCTGGAGGTCGGCGAGGCGCTGGCGATGCTGCGGGCCGAGCCGGTCGACGGCCGGCTCTATGCGGTGACCCTGGCGCTGGCCGGCGAGGCGCTGCACCTGGCGAGGCTGTGCGCGACGGTCGAGGAAGGCGAGGCCATGGCGGCCGACCGGCTGGCCGACGGCTCGGCGGCGGAGCGCTTCGGGCGCATGGTCGCGGCCCTGGGCGGGCCAGACGACGTGCTCGAGCGGGGCGAGGCGCTGCTGCCGAAGGCGCCGATCCAGCGACCGGTCTTCGCCGATGGCGAGGGCATCGTCGCCGGCATCGATGCGCGGCGGCTGGGCATTGCCATCGTCGGTCTCGGCGGCGGCCGGGCGCGGCCCGAGGACCGGGTCGATCCGTCGGTCGGGCTGAGCGAGGTCGCCGGCATCGGCGATCCGTGCGGGCCCGAGGCGCCGCTGGCCGTGATCCATGCCCGCGACGAGGCCGGGTTCGGGCGTGCCGAGGCCGAGGTCAGGGCGGCGTTCCGCGTCGCCGCGGCGGCCGCCGAGCCCGGTTCACCGGTGATCGAACGCGTGCGCGGTGCCGAGCTCGTCGCCGGACGCTGAGGCAGCCTCGCGACGCAGCAGCAGCCACAGCGCGGCGGTGGCCCCGTCGAGCCACAGGAGCGTGGCGTCGATCCGCTCGAGCTCGAGGTCGCGGTCGGCCGCGCCGCCGGCACTGCGGGCGACGATCTCGATGAGGCTGCCGAGCCCGGCGAGGCCGCCGTCGATGGCCGCGGCGACGTCCTGTGGCTCGCCGCCGATCTGCCCGCAGGCGGCGGTCAGCGGCAGGAGCCGCCGCTCCAGCCGCCGCCCGGTCTGGCGAAGGGCGCGCAGCGTGGCGACGCGACCGCCATCGGAGATGCCGACGAGCTCGGCCGCGGCATCGGGGGGCTGGCCGACGCCGTCGAGGCGGCGCAGGCTCGCGGCATGCGCCCGGGCGGCGCCGATGTCGCGCTCGATCGCAAACAGCTCGACGTCGGGCAGCTGCACGGCCGCGGCGGGCCCGGGAAACAGGCCGGCGAGGACGACGAGGAGGCAGGACAGGCGGCTTGCCATCGCCGCCGGAGCATGCCGCCGCAGGGTTGCGGCAAGGTTACCGGCGCGCCCGCCGGCTTGACCTTTCCGGGGGGCTCTACTAAGCACGCCGGCCGAGTGGCGCGGGTCCTGCACCCGCGCTTTCCATTCTTTGGCCGAGGATCCTCCGATGTCGCGACGCTGCGTGCTCAGTGGCAAGGGCGTGCTCACGGGCAACAACGTCAGCCACGCCAACAACAAGACCCGGCGCCGGTTCCTGCCGAACCTGCGGACCCGCCGGCTGTTCAGCGAGCTGCTCGGTCAGCCGATCCGCGTGCGGATCGCCACCAGCACGCTCCGCACCGTCGAGAAGGTCGGCGGCATCGACGCCTTCCTGCTGTCGGCCAGCAGCGACGAGCTGCCGGTGGAGCTGGCGCGGGTGAAGCGCCGCCTCGCCGAGGTCAAGGCCAAGGCGGCCGCCTGAGCCGAGGCGCTCAGGGCAGCGGGTCCGAGCGGAACTGCAGCAGCAGGGTCCGCTGGACCGGCAGGAAGTTGTCGTCCGAGACGACGTAGATGACGAGGCGGCCGTCGCGCGCGCGTTCGGCCGCCAGCCCCTCGAAATTGTCGCTGATGCTGCCGACGCCGAGCCGGGCGAGCTCGCGGCCGCGCAGCGTCGTTCCCGCCTCGGGCGGTGTCGCGGCAAGATCCACCAGCACGATCCGCGCCTCGAAGCCGCCGAGCAGCGACAGGCGCCGTTCCAGCACCAGCAGGTTCGAGCCGACGCGGTCGGCATCGGTCGGGGCGAAGCCGGATTCGGTGGCGTAGCGCAGGTGCCGCACCCCGTCGGCGCCGAACAGGACGACCTCGTGCAGCCCGCCCTCCACCTCGGCCTCGCCGAAGGTCATGAGGGTCCCGTCGGCCAGCGTCGTCATCGCCTCGACGCCCTCGTTCGGCGGCTGCTCGGCCAGTTCGTCGCGCATGCCCGGCAGCCAGGCCGGCGGCGTGCCGAACAGCGTCAGGCCGCGGCTCGGGGTCTCCGCGGAGGCGACGATGGTCCCGTCGGCGAGGCGGGCGACCGCCTCGAGGTCCGGCGGCCAGTCGTCATAGGCAACGCCGACATTCTCCACCGTCCAGTCGCGCAGTCCCAGCAGCGTGCCGTCGTCGGCGCGGTCGAGCCGCGCGCTCCAGAAGGTGCCGCGGTCGCTGACCGCCATCAGGCGGTCGCCGTCGCCGAGAAGGCCGGACAGGCCGCCGAAGCGCTCGTCGCGGCTGGTCAGGTGAAAGCCGGCGAGCAGGTCGAGCTCGCCGATCCGCCGGCGTGGCCCGGCGATCGCCGCGACGTCGAGGGGCTTCGCATCGATCTCGACGGGCGCGGCGGCATGGCCGCCGTCGGGCCCGGCCAGCACAAGCGCCGCGGCAAGGATGCAACCGGCAAGCGAGCGCATGCGGCAGAAGCCCGTTATCGATGGGCCGCGGATGAGGCCACTGACCGGGCCGTTGCGTCAACTGTCGGCTGAAGGGCAGTTGCGACCCCTCGCGAATCGCGGCGTAATGCAGGTGCGGGCGGGCAGCCCGCGCTTACCGGGGACGTCGAACCCTTGGCCCTTCGCTTCCGCAGTCTCGCGCTCTCCACGGCGCCGAGCCTGGCCGCGGCGGCCTTCGGCGTCGTGGCCGCGCCCGGGGCGGTCGGCCTCGACCTGCTCGCCCACACCGGCCAGGCGCTGCTGCTGCTCGGTGCCGCCGCGCTGCTGGTCGGCCGTGCCGGCCTCGCCTTCGCCGGCCTCGGCGGCGTGGCCGGAGCGGCGGCCGCCGCGGCGGCCCTCTCGGTTCCGCAGGCCGGGCTCGGCGGCGCGGTAGCGCTGGCCGTGCTCACCGGTCTCGTCATCACCGTCGTCGCCGGCCTCCTCCTCGAGCGGCTGCCGGTCCCGGCCGGTGCCGTGCTGACGCTGGCGGGCGCGATCGCCGTCGGCTTCCTGCTGCCCGCCGCCCCGCGCGGCCCCGAGGTCGCCCTGCCGCGCAACCTGTGGATCGCGCCGGTGCTGGTCGTTGCCGGCCTCGTGCTGGCGCGGCGGGTCGAGGGCACGGCCGGCGCCACGGCAGCGGCGCTGCTGGCCAATCCCCGCCTCCGCGCCGCCCTGCCGCTCGACCGGACCCGCCTCGTGCTGCCGCTGCTGGCGATGGCCGGACTGCTCGCCGGTGCTGCCGGCGGCCTCGGCCTGTTCGACGAGGTCCTGACGCCGCGCGACGAGGCGATCCGCAGCGGGCTGGTGTCGCTGGGCGTGGCGCTGGCGGTGCTGTCGTCGGCGGTGCGCGACCTTGCCGGGACCCTGGCGTGGGGGCTGCCGATCCTCGTGGTCCCGCTGCTGCTGATGGCGGCCCATCCGGGCCTCGACTGGCTGCTGCCGGCCGGGGTCGCCTTCGGGGCGGTCGTGGCATTGCTGCGCTGGCGCCTGCTGGCGGCACGGGCCGGCCATGCGTGACGACGAGCGGATCCCGATCGTCAGCCTGGCGGGCGCCTCGGCCCTTGCCCCGGGCGGCGGCCGTCTCGACGGCGCCAGTCTCGACCTGCACGCCGGCGACCTCGTGTCGACGGCGGGCTGGGGGCCGGCGTCGGCCGCGCTGGTCGGCGTCCTGTCAGGGCGGCTGCGCCTGCGCCAGGGCAGCATGCGGCCGAGGCCGGCGCCGGTGGCGCATGTCCGCGAGGACGGCCATCCGCTCCCCGGCGCGACGCTGGCGCACGGCCTCGCCGCCGCCATGGCGGCGCGTCAGGGCAGCCCGCGGCTGTGGCTGCGCTCGCCGGTCGGCGCGCTCGGCGGCAAGGTACTCGACGAGGCGCTGCACGCGCTGGAGCGGACCGGCCTCGCCGAGCTGGCCGAGCGGCCGGGCAGCCGGCTGAACCGGCTGGAGCAGCTGCTGGCCCGGCTGGCGCTCGCCACGGCGGTGCGGCAGCGGGTGCTGCTCCTGGACCGGGTCGGCGAGGGCCTGGAGCCACCGTCGACGCGGCGGCTGGCGGGCGTCATGCGCAGCCTCGCCGCCGACGGTTGCGCCTTCCTCCTCGCCGAATGTCCGGCGGCGCTAGGGGAAGCCGCCGGGGCGCGCGTCCTGCCGTCGCCCGTCGCCGTCCGCGGCGGCTGAGCCCGCCAACGAAAACGGGCCCGCCGAGGGCGGGCCCGTTGCCGTGATCGCCGGAGGCGACCGTCAGTTGCGCTGCTGGCCGAACAGCTGCAGCAGCATCGTGAAGAGGTTGATGAAGTTCAGGTAGAGCGACAGCGCACCCATGATGGCGCTCTTGGCGACCATGTCGCTGCCCTGCACCGAGTAGTACATCTCCTTGATCCGCTGGGCGTCGTAGGCGGTCAGGCCGGTGAAGACCAGGACGCCGATGACGCTCACCGCGAACTGCAGCGCCGAGCTGCCGATGAAGATGTTCACGAGCGAGGCGATGACGATGCCGATCAGGCCCATGAACAGGAACGAGCCGAACTGCGACAGGTCACGCTTCGTCGTGTAGCCGTAGAGCGCCGTGGCGCCGAAGGTCGCGGCGGTGATGAAGAACACGCGCGCGATGCTCTCGCCGGTGAAGACGAGGAAGATGCTGGCCATCGACAGGCCCATCACGCCGGCGAACAGCCAGAACGTGATCTGCGCCGCGCTGACGCTCATCGTCGGCAGCTTGGCGCCGAGGAACATCACGAAGCCGAGCGGAGCCAGCATCACCACCCACTTCAGGGGGGTGCCGAAGATCGGGCCGTAGAGAGCCGGCGTGGCCGCGATGAACATCGCCACGATGCCCGTGATCGCCAGTCCCAGGCCCATGTAGTTGAAGACGGACAGCATGTACTGGCGCAGGCCGACATCGATGTCCGCCGATGCTACACGGCCCTGCGCGACACGCGGGTCGCTGGTGAACGCCATGACTCAAGCCCTTCCGGTTAGCCTACCTAGGCGACGATGATATGGGAAAGCTGATGCGTCCTTCAAGTCCCGCCAAATGCTCGCACAACGATACAAACAGATGCAAACAGCGGTAAAAACGTTAAAGAATCGTTAGAATCGGCCAAACACGCCGACATGGCCGCTTATCCGATGCTGGCCAGGCCCGGGAACGTCTCGAGCAGCCAGTAGGACAGGGCCTCGAGCTGGCCGGTGACCATCAGCACGCCCATGACCAGGAGCAGGCCGCCGGCGACGCGCTGCAGCGTCCGCCCGGCCCGGCCGAGGCGGCGCATCCCCGCCAGCAGGCGGCCGGTGAACAGCGCCGCCAGCAGGAACGGCACCCCCAGTCCCAGCGAGTAGACCGCCAGCAGGGCCGTGCCGCGGCCGACCTCGGCGGTGCTGGCGCCGAGCGTCAGGATGGCGCCGAGCACCGGCCCGATGCAGGGCGTCCAGCCGAAGGCGAAGGCGAGGCCGAGAAGATAGGCCCCGACGCTGCGGCCGCCGCGGACATCGACCTGGAAGCGGGCCTCGCGCTCCATCAGCCGGATCGGGGTCAGCCCCAGCATGTGCAGGCCGAACAGGATGACGATGACGCCGGCGACGATGCCGAGCTCGTAGCGCCAGGACAGCAGGAGCTGCCCGAGCAGCGTGGCGCTGGCGCCGAGCGCCACGAACACCGTCGAGAAGCCGAGCACGAACCAGATCGCCAGCGGCACCGTCCGTGCGCGGTCGACGCGGGCGTCGCGGAGATCCTCGAGCGAGCTGCCGGTGACGTAGGAGACGTAGCCCGGCACCAGCGGCAGCACGCAGGGCGACAGGAACGAGATGACGCCAGCGGCGAAGGCCGTGGCGAGACCGATGAGCGACAGGTCGACCATGCCCGCCTTCTAGCAGACCGTCGCCGGCCCGCGGCAGCCCGATCGCCGCACCGTGATGTCAGCCCATGCGCAGGGCGGCCGCCGCCGACTGGCCCAGCGTGCGCCACAGGCTGGCGACGCCGGCGGCGAGCGCAAGGACGAGGGCCAGCGCCACCGTCACCAGCACCGCACCCGGCGCCAGCACGAAGCTGCCCTTGAAGCCCCAGGTGACGATGCCGGCGGCCGCGGCGATGCCGATGACCACGCCGACGGCGGCGGCGGCGAGGCAGAGGACCAGGTACTCGACCAGGAAGGCGCGGACGACGTCGCCGCGGGTGGCACCCAGGACCTTGAGGATGACGGACTGGTAGCGATGGCGGCGCCGCGCCGCGCCGACCGCGCCGGCCAGCACCAGGGCGCCGCTGACCAGGGTGACGGCGGCGACGCTGCGGATCGCCAGCGAGATCTTGCCGAGCACGTCCTCGATCTGCCGGGCCACCTCGCCGACCTCGATCGGCGTCACGTTGGGCAGCGCCTCGGCCATCGCGTCGACCATCTGCGGCGCCGTCCCCGGCGGGGCCTCGACGGTGGCCACCAGCGTGTGCGGCGCCTTCTCGATCACGCCGGGGCTGAGCAGGAAGACGAAGTCCATCCGGCCGCTCGACCAGTCGATCTCCTTGCGCAGGTTGGCGATCCGCGCCTCGACGGTGCGGCCGAGGATGTTGAAGGCCAGGGTGTCGCCGACGCCGACGCCGTAGCCCAGCGCCACGTCGTCCTCGACCGAGACGAGCGGCGGGCCGCTGTAGTCGGCCGGCCACCATTCGCCGGCGACGAGCTCGGTGCCGGGCGGCATGTCGGCGCGGAAGCTGAGGCCGCGGTCGCGGCGCAGGGTCCACTGGGCGCGCTCGCCGACATTGGCCTGGTCGACCGGGACGCCGGAAATCCGCACGACGCGCGCCCGCAGCACCGGCGCTTCCTGGAGGATCTCCGCCCCCGGCGTCTGCGCCACGGTGTTGCGGAAGGCCTCCAGCTGCGGCGGCTGGATGTCGATGAAGACGAGACTGGGGGCCCGCGTCGAGACGCCGGCCTCGATCTCGCGGGCGAGGTTGGCCTGCAGCAGGCCGACGGTGGTCAGCACCGCAAGGCCGGCGCCGATGGCGATCATCACCGACACCGCACCCGAGCCCGGCCGGTAGACGTTGGCGAGCGGCAGGCGCAGGCGGCCCGGCAGGCGCCGCGCCAGGCGGGCGATGCCGCGCAGCAGGAGCTTCGCGGTAAGGGCGAGGACGAGGGCCGAGGCGCCGGCGACGCCGACGAACCAGCCGGCCAGCTCCGGCCGCGGCGAGGAGGCGATCGCCAGCGTGACCAGCGCCACGACGGCGACGCCGATGACCACGAGGAAGCGGGTCTCCGGCAGCCGCTCCGACGGCGCGACGATCGAGCGGAACAGCCGCGCCGGCGGGATCCGGCGCGCCATGGCCAGCGGCCACACCGCGAAGACGAGGGCGGTGAGCAGGCCGGCCGCGGCCGCCAGCAGGATCGGCCACAGGTAGAAGCCGTACTGCGGCAGCACCGGCAGCACGCCGGCCGGGATCAGCCAGGTCGCCAGCGGCAGCAGCTGGCCCAGGGCCACGCCGATGCCGATGCCGGTCAGGGCCAGGATGGCAACCTGCAGCAGGTAGACCTGGAACACCTGGCCGCTGGTGGCGCCCAGGCACTTCATGGTGGCGATGGCGCCGTGCCGGGCGCGCAGGTAGCCGTCGATGGCGAGGCCGATGCCGACGCCGCCGGTGAGCAGGGCGGTCAGCCCGGCCAGCGTCAGGTAGGTGGCGAGCCGGTCGGTGAAGCGGGCGACCTGTGGCTGCACCTCCTCGACCGAGCGGGCCCGCCAGCGGGCATCGGGGAAGGTGTCGCGCAGGCGGGCGACCTCGGCACCGGGCGACAGGCCGGCCGGGAGGTCGGCGCGCCAGGTGAACTCGGCGAGCGCCCCGGGCTGCAGGATCTGCGCCGCGTCGAGCGTCGCCTCGGAAACGAGCATGCGCGGCCCGAGCGTCATGAAGCCGCCGAGCCGGTCCGGCTCGCTCACCATCACGGCGCGCAGCTCGACCTCGATCGCGCCGAGCTGGACCCGGTCGCCGACCTTGAGGCGCAGGCGGGAGAACAGGCCGGCCTCGGCGACCGCGCCGTTGCCGGCCAGGGCGTCCGCCAGCGGCAGCGGCGGGTCGAGCAGGACAGCGCCGAACAACGGATAGGCGCCGTCGACGGCCTTCAGCGAGACCGCGACGTGCCGTCCCTCGCCGGTCCCGACGAGGGTGCTCGTCCGGGTGGTGAAGCTGCGCCGCTCGGCGTTGGTCAGCAGCGCGTCGACCTCGTCCTGCGGCAGCGGCAGGTTGGCGACCTCGACGGCGATGTCGCCGCCCAGCAGCGCCGTGGCGTCGCGCTCGACGGCGCGCCGCACGCCCTCGTTCAGCGAGCCGACAGCGACGATGGCGGCGACGCCCAGAGCGAGGCTGACGAGGAACACGATCAGGCCGCGCATGCCGCCGCGCAGGTCGCGGCGGGCGATGCGCCAGGCGGCGGCGCCGTCCATCAGGCCGGCACCAGCCGCGGCTGCCGCGCCGGCTCCTGGAGCCGGCCGCCCTCCATCCGGACCCGGCGCTCGCAGCGCTCGGCGAGGCGGGCGTCGTGGGTGATCAGGAACAGCGTGGCACCGCGGGCCTGCTGCAGGGCGAAGATCAGGTCCATGATCTCGTGGCCGGTGTCGGCATCGAGGTTGCCGGTCGGCTCGTCGGCCAGCAGCAGGCGCGGCTCGTTGACCAGGGCGCGGGCCAGCGCCACGCGCTGCTGCTCGCCGCCGGACAGCTGCGTCGGATAGTGGCCCTGCCGGCGCTCCAGGCCGACCTCGGCAAGCCGCTCGCGGGCGCGGCCGAAGGCATGGTCGACACCGGCGAGCTCGAGCGGCAGCGCCACGTTCTCGATCGCGGTCATCGTCGGCAGCAGGTGGAAGCTCTGGAAGAGGATGCCGATCCGCTCGCGGCGGAACACGGCGAGGCCGTCCTCGTTCAGCCCGGCGAGGTCGACGCCGTCGATGGCGATGCTGCCCCGCGTCGGCCGCTCGATGCCGCCGACCAGCGCCAGCAGGCTGGACTTGCCGGAGCCGGACGGACCGACCACGCTGACGGCCTCGCCGGCGGCGACCTCGAGATCGATACCCTTCAGGATCTGGACCGGACCCGCATCGCTGTTGAGCGTCAGGTGGACGTCGGAGATGCGGATCATACGTCGTCCTGCACGTCAGCGGATGAAGGCATGCTGCAGAACATGGTTCGATGGTCCCTCGTGCTCAAGGCGGCTCTGGTCATGGCGGCGATGACCGCGGCGGCCGAGGCGGCGCCGTGCCGGATCGCGGTGCTCGGCGATTCGCTGACCGCCGGCTACGGGCTCGGCACCGGCGAGGGCTTTCCCTACCAGCTGCAGCGGCGCCTGGAGCAGGAGAAGGTCGGCTGCGAGGTGCTCGATGCCGGGGTTTCCGGCGATACCTCGAGCGGCGGGCTGGCCAGGCTCGACTGGGTGCTCGCCGACCAGCCGACTCACCTCATCGTCGAGCTCGGCGCCAACGATGCGCTCCGCGCGCAACCGCCGGCGCAGCTGAAGTCCAACCTGGACGCGATCGTCACCCAGGCCCAGGCGGCCGGCGTGCACGTGCTGCTGGCGGGCATGCTCGCCCCGCCGAATCTCGGCAAGGCGTACGCGGAAGAGTTCGCCGCGGCCTATGACGATGTCGCCGACGCGCACGACATTCCGCTTTATCCATTTTTCCTGGAAGGTGTCGCGGGGGTCCGGGATCTCAACCTGGACGATGGTATCCATCCGACTGCCGAGGGGATCGGCGTGATCGTCGAGCGGATGGCGCCGGCCGTGCTGGACTGGCTGAAATCGACGGGCAATGGGCCGGCGAGTTAATCTTCGGCAACTTGTTGCGGCGGCCTGGCCGGCGACTTGCCGGTTACACGCTCCCCGATCATGACGTTTCGAAGGCAGCGGCGCGGCAAAATCGTGGCCCGCCGCCGACTTTACCCACAATCTGTTGGTAAGCTGGGGAAAATTCCCAGGCCTGTGGATCAGCTGGGGACAACGGCGCTGCGACCGGGTGCGCGGTCGCCGCTTTGCGGCAAAAAGTCCCCGCACTCTTGAGGTCCGCGGCCGGATCGTGGTTGTTCCGCGACAACGGCGGGGGAGCCGGCGGCGGGCCCGGCTTGCGGCCATTGCGGGAGGTAGCCATGTCCGAGTTGTTTCCGGTCAGCAGCGAGTGGGCGGCGCGCGCCCACTGCGACTCGGCCAAGTACAAGGCGATGTACGAGCGCTCGGTGAAGGACCCCGAGGGCTTCTGGGGCGAGCAGGCCAAGCGCCTCGACTGGTTCAAGGCGCCGACCAGGATCAAGAACACCTCGTACGAGGGCGATGTCAGCATCCGCTGGTACGAGGACGGCGAGCTGAACGTCAGCTACAACTGCCTCGACCGGCACCTCGCCAAGCGCGGCAACCAGGCCGCCATCATCTTCGAGGGCGACGATCCCGAGGTCGACCGCACCCTCACCTACCGCCAGCTGCACGACCGCGTCTGCCGGGTCGCCAACGTGCTCAAGCACCTCGGCGTCAAGAAGGGCGACCGGGTCACGATCTACCTGCCGATGATCCCGGAGGCGGCCTATGCGATGCTGGCCTGCGCCCGCATCGGCGCCATCCATTCGGTCGTGTTCGGCGGCTTCTCGCCGGACAGCCTCGCCGACCGCATCAAGGACTGCGAGTCCAAGCTCGTCATCACCTCCGACGGCGGCCTGCGCGGCGGCAAGATCGTGCCGCTCAAGGAAAATTGCGACAAGGCGCTGGAGAAGTGCGGGCCCGGCGTGAAGGTCCTCGTGTTCCGCCATGCCGGCACCAACTGCAGCATGGTCGAGGGCCGCGACTTCGACGCCCGCGCGCTGATGAAGCAGGTGCCGGCGGAGTGCGAGCCCGAGCGGATGAACGCCGAGGACCCGCTGTTCATCCTCTACACCTCCGGCTCGACCGGCAAGCCGAAGGGCGTCCTGCACACCAGCGGCGGCTACCTCGTCTACGCCTCGATGACCCACCAGTACGTCTTCGACTACCAGGAAGGCGACATCTACTGGTGCACGGCCGATGTCGGCTGGGTCACCGGCCACAGCTACATCCTCTACGGGCCGCTGGCCAACGGTGCCACCACCCTGATGTTCGAGGGCATCCCGACCTACCCGACGGTGTCGCGGTTCTGGGAGGTCATCGACAAGCACAAGGTCAACATCTTCTACACCGCCCCCACCGCCATCCGCTCGCTGATGCGCTCGGGCGACGGGCCGGTGAAGTCGAGCTCGCGGGCCAGCCTGCGGCTGCTGGGCTCGGTCGGCGAGCCGATCAATCCCGAGGCCTGGCTCTGGTACCACCGCGTCGTCGGCGACGGCCGCTGCCCGATCGTCGACACCTGGTGGCAGACCGAGACCGGCGGCATCCTGATCACCCCGCTGCCGGGGGCGATCGCCCAGAAGCCGGGCTCGGCGACGCTGCCCTTCTTCGGCGTCAAGCCGGCGCTGGTCGACAATGACGGCAAGCCGATCGAGGGGGCAGGCGAGGGCAACCTCGTCATCACCGACAGCTGGCCCGGCCAGATGCGGACCGTGTTCGGCGACCACGAGCGCTTCGTGCAGACCTACTTCTCGACCTTCAAGGGGGTCTACACGACCGGCGACGGGGCCCGCCGCGACGCCGACGGCTACTACTGGATCACCGGCCGCGTCGACGACGTCATCAACGTCTCCGGCCACCGGATGGGGACGGCCGAGGTCGAGAGTGCGCTCGTCTCGCACCCCGCCGTGTCCGAGGCCGCGGTCGTCGGCTGCCCGCACGACCTCAAGGGCCAGGGCATCTACTGCTACGTGACGCTCAAGGAGTACATCGAGCCGAGCGAGGCCCTGAAGAAGGAGCTGGTCGGCCACGTCCGCAAGGAGATCGGGCCGATCGCCTCGCCCGACTACATCCAGTGGGCGCCGGGCCTGCCGAAGACCCGCTCGGGCAAGATCATGCGCCGCATCCTGCGCAAGATCGCCGCCAACGAGGCCGAGCAGCTGGGCGACACCTCGACGCTGGCCGATCCCGGCGTCGTCACCGAGCTGGTCGGCAACCGCCTGATCCGCTGATCGCGCTACCCGGGCCGGCCGGCGAGGCCGGCCCGGGCGCGCCGCTCGCAGGGGATCCGCACGCCCAGCAGCAGGGCGGCGTTGAGGACCGAGAACAGCAGCGCCGGCGCCCACGCCCCGAAGGCCAGCGGCAGCAGCGCGATCTCGGCCGCAACCACCAGGTAGTTCGGGTGGTTCAGCCAGCGATACGGGCCGCGGGCGACCGGCCGGCTGCCAGGCAGGACCACCACCCGCGTCGTCCAGTAGCCGTCGAGGCTGGCGATGCACCAGTAGCGCAGCGGCTGCAGCAGCAGGTAGGCGCCGAGGAGCCACGGGTCCGGCCAGCGGTCGGCCGGCACGACCAGCGGCAGGCTCGCCAGCCAGGCGAGGTGCAGCAGCACGATCAGCGGATAGTGCCCGGCGCCATGCTCGACCGCGCCGCGGGCCAGCAGCCGCGCCGTGTTGCGGCGGGCGATCGCGAGCTCCGAGAGGCGCTGCAGGGCCACCAGCAGCGTGACGGCGAGGACCGGGCTCACCGCTCCAGCAGCGCGAAGCCGGCCGAGAAGCCCGGGCCCATCGCCAGCATCAGGCCCTGCGTCCAGTCCGGTCGGGCCAGCGTCCGCTCGAGCACGAACAGGACGCTGGCGGCCGACATGTTGCCGCAGTCGTGTAGCACCTGGCGGGACAGGGCCGTGGCCTCGGGCCCCAGCTCCAGCGCCTCCTCGAGACCGGAGACGACCTTGGCGCCGCCGGGATGGCAGATCCAGCCGTCGATGGCGGCGCGGCGCCGTCCGGCGCGCTCGAGAAAGGTGTCGGTGGCCCCGCGCATGTGCCGCCTGACGACCTCCGGCACGCGGACCGAGAACAACACGCCGAGGCCGTCGTCCTGGATCGTCCAGCCCATCACGTCGAGCGAGTTCGGCCAGCGGTGCTCGCCGCTGGCGACGACCGCCGGGCCGTCGCCTTCGGTCGAGAGGACGACCGCACCGGCGCCGTCGCCGAAGAGGGCGCAGGCGACCAGGTTGGCCTTGCTGCGGTCGGTCAGCCGCAGCGCCAGGGTGCAGAGCTCGACGACGAGCAGCAGGACCCGCGAGCCGGGCTCGGCGCGGGCCAGCGCCGCGGCGCGCGAGACACCCATGACGCCGCCGCCGCAGCCGAGGCCGAAGATGGGCGTGCGGACGACGTCCGGCCGCAGGCCGATCCGCTCGGCGACGATGGCATCGAGGCCGGGCGTGGCGATCCCGGTCGAGCAGACCGCCACCACCGCATCGATGTCGGCGACAGCCAGGCCGGCCTGCGCGATCGCCCGGAGCGCGCAGTCGGACAGCAGGGTCTCGGCGGTCTCGAGGAAAACGCGGTTGCGCTCGGCGAAGCCGTGCCCGCTGGCATGCCAGGCGAGCGGCCGGGCCGAGTTGCGGAAGCCGATGCCGCTATTCTCGTAGAGCGGCAACAGCCGGTCGATGTCGGGAAAGGCGTCGGCGAACACCGCCGCGGCGGCGGCCCGGGCCTCGGCCTGGCTGAAACGGTGGGGTGGCAGCGCCGTCGCGACGCCCAGCAGCCGCGCCGGCGCTGCGCTCATTCACAGTCCCTCGATCTCCGTCGCGAGAACGGCCCCGCGCGCGGCCAACGTGTAGAGCCCGATGTGATGGGCGGCAGCCTGCGGATGCGCCGCCGTCTCCGGCAGGCCCAGGGCGCGGACCGTCTCCATGGGCAAATCGTAGGTGGCGCATCCCGGTTCCAGGACCACCACGTCCTTGAGCGTCGGCATCAGCCCGTGATTGCGGGCGGAGAGCAGGGTACCGCAGAAATCGGCCACGCAGATCTCGGTGCAGATGCCCACGGCGATCACCGTGTGCAGGCGGTGGCCGTTGATCCAGTCGACGCAGCGGTTGTGGGTGACGCCGTGCTGGCCGCGCGCCGGCGACCACTCGGCGGCGCCGACATAGTCGTTGATGCAGTCCTTGCGGATCAGCGTCGCATGCGGATCGTGGTCGAGCCACTCGAGCGCCGGGACGAAGTTCTCCTCGCCCGTGCCGCGCTCGCAGTGCGGCGGATAGGGAGGCTCCGGCTTGCCGGGCTCGTGGGTGTCGAGGAAGGCGAGGATCGGCCAGCGCCGTTCCGAGAAGCGCCGGGCCAGCCGGTTGGCGACGTCGATCATCCGGGTGATCTGGTCGTTGGGCACCTGCGGGGCGAGGTTGCCGGCGCCGACCGTGGCGAAGCCGTTGACGATGTCGACGATGACCAGCCCGATCTCGGCCTTCGGCAGGCGATAGGGGGCGAGGCTGATCGGCATCTCCTCGCGCAGCAGCTGCACCAGCTGGGCCGCCTTCGACATTGCGCATGCTCCCGACTGCGACGTCTGCACCGGACATTGCGGCTGGCCCCGGGCTGGCGCAATAGCTGCCCGGCCGCCGCAACGGGGGCGACGAGGGAGCGAGGGACGATGCGGATCGGCATTCTCGGCTGCGCCGGCCGGATGGGGCGCACCAACATCCGCCAGGTGCTGGCCGCCGGCCTGACGCTGTCGGGAGGCACCGAGCGCCCGGGCAGCGAGGCGCTGGGCCAGGACCTCGGCGTGCTGGCCGGTGTCGAGCCGGTGGGGCTGGTGGCGACCGACGATGCGCGCGGCGTGATCGCCGGCTCGAGCGCGGTCATCGAGTTCTCGACGCCCGAGGCCTCGCTGGCGCATGCCCGCCTGTGCGCCGAGCTCGGCTGCGGCCACGTCATCGGCACCACCGGCCTCGGCGCCGACGGCGAGGCCGAGCTGCGCGCCCTGGCGCAGCGGATTCCGATCATGTGGGCGCCGAACATGAGCGTCGGCGTCAACCTGCTCCTCGGCGTCGTCCGGCAGGTGGCGGCGACCCTCGACGAGGATTACGACATCGAGATCGTCGAGATGCACCACCGGCACAAGGTGGATGCGCCCTCCGGCACGGCGCTGGCGCTGGGCCGCGCCGCAGCTGCCGGGCGTGGGGTCGGGCCGGACGATGCCTTCGTGCGCGTCCGCGACGGCGTCACCGGTCCGCGCCGGCGCGGCAGCATCGGTTTCGCCACGCTGCGCGGCGGCGACGTCGTCGGCGACCATACGGTGATGTTCGCCGGCGAGGGCGAACGGTTCGAGATCACCCACAAGGCCAGCGACCGGGTGATCTATGCGCGCGGTGCCGTGCGGGCGGCGCGCTGGCTGTCCGGACGCACGCCCGGGCTCTACGGGATGGCCGACGTGCTCGGCCTGCGCTGACCCGCGGGCGCGCCGCTCAGGGCGTGATCAGCGGCGGCAGCGCCCGCGCCTGCGAGATCCAGTCGACCACCTCTTCCGGGGTCGGGGAACGGCGGGCGATCCGTTCCTCCTGGTTGTATTGCCTTAGCCGGGCATGCAACTCCTGAGCGTCCTCGGCGGCCAGATCGGGCACTTCCAGGATGCCCAGATCCTCGAGCATCATCCCGAACACGGCGCCGATGCCGTTGACCCGGGCCATGTCGGCGCGGCGGACGACGGTGAGCAGCAGCTCCTCCTCGATCCGTGCCTGCATGGCCAGCTGGCGGCGCTTCTCGCCGGTCGCAGCGGCGGCGAGCAGCTGGGCGCAGCTGTTGATGCGGCGCGCCTTCAGCGCGGCGCGGACGGCGAACGGAACGCCCCGCAGCTTGCTGAGCGGCAAGCTCAGATTGCCGCTCTGGGGACCGCTGGGGCTTACGGACATGGCTTCAACCATCTTCACGGCTGTTCATCCTTTCCGTCGGCTTATCTGCGCCCCTCCGCAGCAACCCGACGACGACCAAGACGCTCCGACCTGACAAGAGAAGGACAATCGATCTTTGCAAATATTCCCGCGCGAAGCTAATCCAAATGCTTGTCGCAACCGATGCGAAAAATTCATCGATAGCTGCGCAAGGCTGCACGCAACGCTGTCGCCAGATCGCCCCGTTCGGCCGGAGTCAGGAACTCGCCGATCCGCAGGCGACGATAGCCCTGCGCCACCACCAGCTGGCTGCCGGGCTTCGGCGGATCGTCCATGTCGACGCGGACCCAGTAGGGCTCGAAGCGCCAGCCGGCCTGCCGGCCGTTGGCGGAGACCCTGATGATGTTGAGGCCGTTGCTGTCGAGGCGAATGACTTCCCGACGCCGGCTGCGGTGGGCGACCACCCGGAAGGCGATCACCAGCAGCAGCACGTCGAGGCCGAAGAAGCCGGCGACGGGCCAGGCGCCGGCCTGCACGAAGGCGGCGCCCATGGCGAAGCTGACGGCGGCGACCCCACCGAAAAGAACCATCGTTCCCTTCGGACCGAGCGGTGGATTCGGGTAGATGACCGCCTCGAACGGCTCCTGTTGCGGGGTCCCGCCTGCCATTCGCGCTCCCGTAACAATCTCGTGAGCCGCTATAGGGCCCCGGCCGGAAGCCGCTCAAGACACGGATGCTTGAACGCATGACAGACGCACAGATCGAGCGGATGTTCGCGATGCTGGCGGCGGCCAACCCGGAGCCGCGCACCGAGCTCGAGTACCGCGACCCGTTCACCCTGCTGGTGGCCGTGGTGCTCTCCGCGCAGGCGACCGATGTCGGCGTCAACAAGGCGACGCGGCCGCTGTTCGCCGAGGCCGCCACGCCGGCCGCGATCCTGGCCCTCGGCGAGGAGGCGCTGCGCCAGCGCATCAGCACGATCGGGCTCTACCGGAACAAGGCCAAGAACGTGATCGCCCTGTGCCGGCAGCTGCTCGACGAGCACGGCGGCCTGGTGCCGAAGGACCGTGCCGCGCTGGAGCGGCTGCCCGGCGTCGGCCGCAAGACCGCCAACGTCGTCCTCAACGAGGCGTTCGGCGAGCCGACCATCGCGGTCGACACGCACGTCTTCCGCGTCGCCAACCGTACCGGTCTCGCCCCGGGCCGGACGCCGGAGGCCGTCGAGCAGGGGCTGCTGCAGGCGGTGCCGGAGCGCTTCAAGCACGGTGCGCACCACTGGCTGATCCTGCACGGCCGCTACACCTGCAAGGCCATCCGCCCGGAATGCTGGCGCTGCCCGATCGCCGATGTCTGCGCCTTTCCGGAGAAGCGGCTCATGCCGGATCAAAGGAGCCCTTCACCCCGCAAGCGGTGAGCTTGGCGCCGGTGAGCCGGCGCTCGGCGTGGCGCATCCGCCAGTCGAGCATGCCCTGCGCCAGGTCGCGGACGATGCCGGCCGCCGCCGGATCGCCGGCGAGGTCGCGGGTCCAGCCCGGATCCGCCGCATGGTCGAAGCAGAGCGGCGGCAGCCCGGCGAAGTGGACGTAGGCGAAGCGCCGCTCGAGGCGGACGGCGAGGCTGCAGCGGTCGGAGGGCAGGTCGAGGGCCCGCTCGTAGGTCAGCGCCTCGACGTCGCGGAAATCGTGCTCCCAGTGGGTGGCGTCGCGCCAGCCCGCCGGCGCGTCGCCGCGCAGGAACGGCCAGAGACTGTGCCCGTCGCCCTGCAGCGGCGCGGCGAGGCCGGCGGCTTCCAGCAGCGTCGGCATGATGTCGACATGCTCGGTGAAGGCCTCGACCGTCCGGCCCCTGGCGCCGCCGGGTGCGCGCACGACCAGCGGCACGTGAAAGGCCTGCGGGAAGAAGCCGGCCTTGCCGAGCATCAGCTGGTCGCCGAGCATCTCGGCATGGTCGGCGGTGACAACGACGAGCGTCCGGTCGAGCTCGCCCGAGCGCTCGAGCGCGCCGAGGATCCGGCCGAGATGATGGTCGACCTCGGCGATGGCGCCGAGATAGACGGCGCGCAGCGTCCGCCACGTCGCCGCGTCGAGGTCGCGTGGCAGGCGGCCGGCGAGGGCACCCCAGCTGGCGCCCAGCGGCTGGTTGCGATGGACCTCGAGCCAGGGGTGCGCCGGGCCCGCCGGCGGCACCGGCAGCGGCATCCGGGCCGGATCGACCAGCGCATGGTAGGGCGCCGGTTCGACCAGCGGCGGGTGCGGCTTGATGAACGAGAGGTGGGCCGTCCACGGGCCACGCCGGTGGCGGTGCCAGTCGAGGAAGCGGTCCGCGAGGAAGGCGGTCTCGCTGTCCTCGGCCCGCCACGGGGCCGGCGCCCCGAGCGGGCCACGGTACCAGTCCCAGACATGGTCGCGACGTCCGTAGCCGCGGGCCGCCAGGTGGTCGAGCCACGGCCCGAGATGCTCCGGCAGCTGCAGCTCGACCCGGTAGCCGGGGGCGACGCCCTCGTAGGAGGTCAGGCGCGGGTCGTCCGCCGGATAGCGGCGCGGGTCGGCACTGGTGTCGGTGTAGCCGAACAGGACCGGGTCACGCCCGGCGGCGCGCAGCAGCTGGGCCACCGTCCGGTGCCGCGCGTCGAGCGGGGTGCCGTTGGTGATCGAGCGATGGTTGAAGGCGTAGAGCCCGGTATGCAGCGAGGCGCGGGCGGGCCCGCACGGCGTCGCCTGGGTGTGATGGCGGGCGAAGCGGACCCCGTCGGCGGCCAGCCGGTCGAGGTGGGGCGTGACGGCAGACGGATGGCCGGCGGCGCCGAGGCAGTCGCCGCGCCACTGGTCGGCGGTGACGAAGAGGATGTTCATGCCGTTGCCGCCGCTGCCGTTGCGTCGCCGGCAGCCTAGGCGCGGCATCGCGGCTTCGCCCAAAGGCTTGATTTCCGAGATCTAGGCTGATAATCCTATATCCCGCACGACCCGGGGTTGCCGCATGCTGTTCGTGACCAATCGCCGGCTTCGCGAGGGGCGCCGTTCGGCGGCCGGGCGGGCCGTGAGCTTCGATGCAGCCGACAGCGAGCCCGCGGCGTCGCTCTACTTCTGCCGCCGCCTCGGCGCCGGGCAGTACGAGGAGGTGCTGGCCCCGGCCTTCTTCAGCCGCCTGCGCCGCTCGTCGCGCCGGCAGATCCTGCTGTTCATCCACGGCTTCAACTGCCAGCCGGAGGCCAAGGTGTTCCCCGCGGCGCTCGAGCTGCAGCGGCTGTGCGACGGGCTGCAGCCCGACCTCGTCGAGGTGGTCCCCCTGGTCTGGCCCTGCGACGACGATTTCGGGCTGGTGCTGGATTACTGGGACGACCAGGCCGCGGCGGAGATGAGTGGCCAGGCCTTCGCCCGGATGATCGGCAAGTTCGTCGACTGGCGCGAGCGTGCCGCCGGCGAGGAGCTGTGCCTGAAGCATGTCAGCGTGCTGGCGCACTCGATGGGCAACCGGGTCCTGCGCAGCGCCTTCGGCCGCTGGCAGAGCGACTACGGCGCCATCCCGGCGGCCTTCCGCGCGCTCTTCCTCGTCGCCCCCGACCTCGCCAACGACGGCCTCGAGCCCGACGGCGAGGCCGCGGTCCTGCCGGCGACGGCGCGCCATGTCGTCGTCTACCATGCCGCCGACGACTTCGCCCTGCGCTCGAGCAAGGTCGCCAACCTCCGCCACAAGCTCGTCTCGCGCCGCCTCGGCCACAGCGGGCCCTGCCGCCCCGAGCGCACCCCCGGCAACGTCGTGGCGGTCGACTGCGACGAGGTGAACGGCCTCGCCGACCCTCTCGGCCACAGCTACTTCCTCGGCGACGGCCGCGGCCGCCCCGGGGCGGTCCTGCGCCACGTCGTGGCGACCCTCGCCGGGGGCCGGGTACCCGGCTGCGAGGGCGGCCGGCGGCAGCTTGTCCTGTCGCCAGAGGCGTCAGCGGTTGTGGACAGCGCCGCCTAGGCGCCATTCCCGCGCATTTGACGTCGAGGAGGCTTTCCTTTTTCCTGCAGACGGCTATCGTCGTCCAAACCGTTTTGGACGCTCAGGGAGGACATGATGCGTCACTTGTCGGCGATCGCGCTGCTCGGCGCAGCGCTTGCCGTGCCCGGATTCGCCTCGGCGGCGACCATCTCGATCTCGTGCGGTGCCGTCGGCCAGGAGCTCGAGCTCTGCAAGTCCGGCGCCGAGGCGTGGGCCAAGAAGACCGGCAACGAGGTCAAGGTCGTCTCGACCCCGAACTCGGCGACCGAACGCCTGGCCCTGTACCAGCAGATGCTGGCCGCCGGCTCGGCCGACATCGACGTCTACCAGATCGACGTCATCTGGCCCGGCATCCTCGCCAACCACCTGCTCGATCTGACCGGCAAGATCCCGGCGGACCAGATCGGCGCCCACTTCAAGGCCATCGTCGAGAACAACACCGTCAACGGCCAGCTCGTGGCGGTGCCCTGGTTCACCGACGCCGGCGTGCTCTACTACCGCAAGGACCTGCTCGAGAAGTACGGCAAGCAGCCGCCGCAGACCTGGGCCGAGCTGGCGGCGATCGCCAAGGAGATCCAGGACGGCGAGCGCGCCGCCGGCAACGACAAGATGTGGGGCTTCGTCTACCAGGCGAAGGCCTACGAGGGCCTGACCTGCGACGCGCTGGAGTGGGTCGACAGCTGGGGCGGCGGCACCATCGTCGACGCCGACGGCAAGGTCACCATCAACAACCCGAAGGCGGCCGAGGCGATCACCTGGGCGGCGTCGACCGTCGGCACCATCGCGCCCGAAGGCGTGCTGAACTACGGCGAGGAAGAGGCCCGCGGCGTCTGGCAGTCGGGCAACGCCGTGTTCATGCGCAACTGGCCCTACGCCTGGGCGCTGGGCAACGCTCCCGACAGCCCGATCAAGGACAAGATCGGCGTCGTCGCGCTGCCGAAGGGCGGCGAGGGCGGCAAGCAGACCGGCACCCTCGGCGGCTGGCAGCTCGCCGTGTCCAAGTACAGCGCCAACCCCGATGCCGCCGCCGACCTGGTCTCCTTCCTGACCAGCTACGACGAGCAGAAGCGCCGCGCGATCCAGGGCGCCTACAACCCGACGATCGAGGCGCTCTACAAGGACCAGGAGGTGCTGGCGGCGGTGCCGTTCTTCGGCTCGCTGTACGACACCTTCACCAACGCGGTGGCGCGGCCCTCGAAGGTCACCGGCACCAAGTACAATCAGGTCAGCTCCGAGTTCTTCAATGCCGTGCACGAGGTGCTGAGCGGCAAGGCGAAGGCCGAGGATTCGCTGGCCTCCCTGGAAGGCAAGCTCAACCGCCTGTCGCGCGGCGGCAAGTGGTGAGCTTGTAACGTAACCGGGGCCCGGCCCGCGCCGGGCCCCGCTCAACGCCGGTCGGGTCGGGGGAATCAGGATGGCCACTGCCGCAGGAGCTGCGTCCGGCGCCGTGCCGGTCGTCGCGCAACGGGCGTCGCGGCTGACCCGCGAGCGGGTCCGCTACGCCTGGATCTTCCTCGCCCCGATGCTGGTGGTGCTGCTGCTCGTCGCCGCCTGGCCGCTCGGCCGGACCATCTGGTTCGGGCTGACCGACGCCAACCTCTCGGACCTGTCGGCGGCGCAGTTCATCGGCATCGACAACTTCATCTACCTGCTGCAGGACCCCGACTGGTGGACGGCGTTCTGGAACACGGTGATCTTCACCGTGTGCTCGGTCACGCTGGAGACCATCCTCGGGCTCGGCATCGCGCTGGCGATCAACGCCAACATGCCCGGCCGCGGCCTGATGCGCACGGCGGTGCTGATCCCCTGGGCGATCCCGACGATCGTCTCGGCCCAGATGTGGGCCTGGATGTACAACGACGTGTTCGGCGTGCTGAACGCCATGCTCATCGCCGTCGGCATCATCGACAAGCCGATCGCCTGGACGGCCAACCCGAACACGGCGCTGCTGTCGGTCATCATCGTCGACGTGTGGAAGACCACCCCCTTCATGTCGCTGCTGTTCCTCGCCGGCCTGCAGATGCTGCCGAGCGAGTGCTACGAGGCGGCCAAGGTCGACGGCATCCACCCGGTGCGGGTGTTCTGGAAGGTGACGCTGCCGCTGCTCAAGCCGGCGATCATGGTCGCGGTGATCTTCCGCGTGCTCGACGCCTTCCGCGTGTTCGACGTCATCTACGTGCTGACCGGCAACAACAAGTCGACCATGTCGATGTCGGTCTACGCCCGCCAGCAGCTGGTCGACTTCCAGGACGTCGGCTACGGCTCGGCGGCCGCCACCATGCTGTTCCTCATCATCGCGGTGTTCACGGTGGTCTACATGACCCTGGGCCGCGTCGGCCGGGAGGACTGAGCCCGTGACCCGCGCCCAGCGCCGCCTCGTCGGCACCGTCGCCTACTACCTGCTGATGCTGGTGATCGTCCTGTACACGGTGTTCCCGTTCTACTGGGCGATCGTCTCCTCGCTGAAGCCGCCGTCGGAGATGTTCCGCGTCGACTTCCTGCCGCCGCTGAACTTCGACAACTATGCCGGCGTCTTCAAGGGCCAGCCGTTCGCCACCAACATCCTCAACTCGGTGATCGTCGCGGTCTCGACCGTGGTCCTGTCGCTGGCGCTGGCGGTGCTGGCGTCCTACGCCCTGGGCCGCGTCCAGTTCCGCGGCCGCACCGTGCTGCTGTTCACCATCCTCGGCGTCTCGATGTTCCCGCAGATCGCGGTGCTGTCGGGCATGTTCGAGCTGGTCCGGGCGCTCGGCCTCTACAACCGGCTGCCGGCGCTGATCCTGTCCTACATGATCTTCACCCTGCCGTTCACGGTGTGGGTGCTGACCACCTTCATGCGCGAGCTGCCCAAGGAGCTCGAGGAGGCGGCGGTGGTCGACGGCGCCAAGCCGGTGACCATCGTCACCAAGGTGTTCATGCCGCTGATGTGGCCGGCGCTGGCCACCACCGGCCTGCTCGCCTTCATCGCCGCCTGGAACGAGTTCCTGTTCGCCCTGACCTTCACGCTGTCGACCGAGATGCGCACGGTGCCGGTGGCGATCGCGCTGATCTCGGGCGCCAGCACCTACGAGCTGCCGTGGGGCAACATCATGGCGGCCTCGGTGATCGTCACCGTGCCGCTGATCGTGCTGGTGCTGATCTTCCAGCGCCGGATCGTCTCCGGCCTGACCGCCGGCGCGGTCAAGGGCTGAGGCATGCGCGAGCGGACGCATCACCGCCTGCCGAAGGTCGGCTGGCGCAAGGACGACTGGTGGCGCGGCGCCGTCATCTACCAGGTCTATCCGCGCAGCTACCAGGACACCGACGGCGACGGCATCGGCGACCTGCCGGGCATCACCCGCCGGCTGGAGCACATCGCCGGCCTCGGCGCCGACCTCGTCTGGATCTCGCCCTTCATGAAGAGCCCCATGAAGGACTACGGGTACGACGTCGCCGACTACTGCGACGTCGACCCGATGTTCGGCACGCTCGACGACTTCGACCGGCTGGTGGCCCGGGCGAAGGAGCTGGGCATGGGCGTGATGATCGACTTCGTTGCCAGCCACACCTCGAGCCAGCATGCCTGGTTCCTCGAGAGCCGCGAGTCGCGCGACAACCCCAAGGCCGACTGGTACGTCTGGGCGGATGCGAAGCCGGACGGCTCGCCGCCCAACAACTGGCAGGCCGTGTTCGGCGGCCCGACCTGGGAGTGGGAGCCGCGCCGCCGGCAGTACTACCTTCACAACTTCCTCAAGGAACAGCCGGACCTCAACTTCCACAACCCGCAGGTCATCGCGGCGCTGCTGGGGGCGGCCGAGTTCTGGCTGCAGCGCGGCATCGCCGGCATCCGGCTCGATGCCATCGACTTCGGCGTCCATGACCCGCAGCTGCGCGACAACCCGCCCCGGCCGCGCGACGCCGAGGCCGCGCTCAACGGTCCCGGCAACACGCCGCACGACATGCAGCGGCAGCTGTGGAACAAGGCCCGGCCCGAGCTGTCCGACCTGTTCTTCAAGCCGCTGCACGCCCTGACCGAGCGCTATGGCGGCCGCGTGCTGCTGGGCGAGATCAGCGGCGACGGCGCCCTCGAGCGCATGGCCGAGTATTCGGACGGCGGCGGCCTCGACATCGCCTACAGCTTCGACCTGCTGACCTGCCCGCCGACGCCGTCGGCGATCCGCGGCATCGTCGAGGCGGTCGAGACCTCGCTCGGTGGCGGCTGGGCCTGCTGGTCGTTCTGCAACCACGACGTCACCCGGGCGGTGACGCGCTTTGCCGCCGGCGGCGAGGCGACGACGCAGCTGCGGGCGATGGTGCCGATCCTGCTGTGCAGCCTGCGCGGCACCGCCTGCCTCTACCAGGGCGAGGAGCTGGGCCTCGAGGAGGCGGAGCTCGCCTTCGAGGACCTGCTCGACCCCTACGGCATCACCTTCTGGCCGAACTACAAGGGCCGCGACGGCTGCCGCACACCGATGCCCTGGTCTGCCGACGACCCCGGCGCCGGCTTCACCAGCAGCCGCCCGTGGCTGCCGGTCGCCGCCCCGCACCGGCCCTGGGCGGTCGATCGCCAGGCCGGCGTCGCCGGCTCCGTGCTGGAGCAGGTGCGGGCCTTCCTCGCCTGGCGGCGCGGCCAGGAGCCGATCCGCCGCGGCGACATCCGCTTCGTCGATGCCGGCGAGCAGGTGCTGGCCTTCACCCGCGGACATGGCGGGCGCCGGATCCTCTGCCTGTTCAACCTGTCGCGCGAGCCGGCCTCGGCCGCGGCGACGGGAACCGTGCTGTTCGCCAGCGCCGGGGCGGCCATCGAGGCCGGCTCGGCTGCCCTTCCTCCGCATGCCTGGCTTTTCGCCGAACTCCCAGGGGAGTCGTGACCCGTGGCCGCCATCAAGCTCGACAACATCCGCAAGGCCTTCGGCACCCATGAGATCATCAAGGGTGTCAGCCTCGACATCCGGCCGGCCGAGTTCGTCGTCTTCGTCGGCCCGTCGGGCTGCGGCAAGTCGACCCTGCTCCGTCTCGTCGCCGGCCTGGAGGACATCACCTCCGGGACGATGATGATCGACAACAAGGTCGTGAACGACCTGCCGCCGCCCGAGCGCGGCGTGTCGATGGTGTTCCAGTCGTACGCGCTCTACCCGCACATGAACGTGTACGAGAACATGGCGTTCGGCCTGAAGCTGGCGAAGACGGCGCCGGGCGAGGCCGACCGCCGGGTGCGCGAGGCGGCGCGGATCCTGCAGCTCGAGCCGCTGCTCGAGCGCAAGCCGAAGCAGCTGTCGGGCGGCCAGCGGCAGCGCGTCGCCATCGGCCGCGCCATCGTCCGCGACCCCAAGGTGTTCCTCTTCGACGAGCCGCTGTCGAACCTCGACGCCGCCCTGCGCGTGCAGATGCGCATCGAGATCGCCAAGCTGCACCACTCGATGTCGGCGACGATGATCTACGTCACGCACGACCAGGTCGAGGCGATGACGCTGGCCGACCGCATCGTCGTGCTCGAGGCCGGCCTCGTCCGGCAGTTCGGCTCGCCGCTCGAGCTGTACCAGCACCCGGACAACAAGTTCGTCGCCGGCTTCATCGGCTCGCCCAAGATGAACTTCCTGCCCTGCGAGGTGCTGGGCGGCAGCGCCGGCAACGCCCAGATCCGCCTGCCCGGCGGCGATTCGATCACCACCGCGTCGCGCCTCGACGGTGCCACCGGCAGCGGCTTCCAGGTCGGCGTGCGGCCGGAGCACCTGCACATCGACGGCACCGGCGACGGCCGGGTCTCGGGCAAGGTGGTGACGACCGAGCGCCTCGGTGCCGAGAACTGGACCTACCTCGACATCGGCCAGCCCGACCTGCTGGTCGTCAAGTCGGTCGGCGAGAGCGACATCAAGCCGGACGACACGCTGTCGATCGGGGTCAACGGGGCGTCCTGCTACATGTTCGACAAGGATGGCCGCTGCTACCCGCGCAGCCCGTTCGTGTAGCCCACCGCGGGCACGAGCCCGCGCCAACCGGGGAGGAGGCGTGATGAGAAGCCTCGCCGTCGCAGCCGTCCTGGCTACCGGTCTCATCCATGCGGCCGCGGCCGCCGAGGTCGCGATCTATTGCGGCGGCCAGACCGAGGAGCTGGCCCTGTGCCGGGAAGGTGCCGAGGCCTGGGCCAAAGAGAGCGGCAACACCGTCCGCGTGCTCGCCGCTCCCGAGCGCTCCGACGAGCGCTACTGGCTCTACGTCGACCGGCTCGAGCGCCAGGACGATTCGGTCGACGTCTTCCAGATCGACGTGATCTGGCCCAGTGCCCTGGCGCCGCACCTCATCGACCTCAAGCCGTTCGTCCCGGACGACGTGCTCGCCGCGCACCTGCCGGCGATCGTCGCCAACAACACGGTCGACGGGCGCCTCGTGGCGATGCCCTGGTTCACCGATGCCGGCCTGCTCTACTACCGCAAGGACCTGCTGGAGCGCAGCGGCCTGCCGGTGCCGACGACCTATGGCGAGCTGGCGGCGACGGCGCTGGCGATCCAGGCGAAGGAACGGCCGCTCGCCGGTGGCGAGCTCTGGGGTTTCGTGTTCCAGGGCAACGCCTACGAGGGCCTGACCTGCAACGCGCTCGAGTGGATCAGCGCCTATGACGGGACGATCCTCGACGCCGACGGCGGCATCGCCGTCGACTCGCCGGCCGCCGCCCTGGCGCTCGCCCAGGCCGCGAGCTGGGTGGGAACGATCGCCCCGCCGCGGGTGACGCGCTTCGTCGAGGAGGACGCGCGCATCACCTTCCAGCTCGGCAACGCCGTGTTCATGCGCAACTGGCCCTATGCCTGGGCGCTGCTGCAGGGCGAGGGCAGCCTGGTGAGGGACAAGGTCGGCGTGGCGCCGCTGCCCGGCGGCGGGCCGGGCGGCCGGCAGCACAGCGCCACGCTGGGCGGCTGGCAGCTCGCCGTGTCGAAGTACTCGAAGAACCAGGAGGCCGCGGCCAGCCTTGTCGCCTACCTGACCAGTCCCGCCGAGCAGAAGCGCCGCGCCATCGCCGGCACCTACGCGCCGACCGTCACCGCCCTCTACGACGATTCCGAGGTGCTGGCGGCAGCACCGTTCTTCGCCGACTTCAAGGCGATCCTCGCCGACGCCGTGGCGCGCCCGTCGAGCACCGCCAAGGCGCGCTACGCGCAGCTGTCGACGGCGTTCTGGGAGGCGGCGCACGCGACGCTCACCGGCCGTGGCTCGGCCGGCGACAACCTCGCGGCCCTCGACGACCGGCTGCGCCTGTTGCGTGCGCGCGGGGGCTGGTAGGCAGCGCTCGGCGGTTGTTGCCGGACGAGGGGCGGGCGATAACCCGCGCCCGAGGGCCCGCAACGAGGCACAGGCTGCCATGCTCGATCCCGTCATCCAGCACATCGACGGCCAGTTCGCCACGTCCGTCGAGCGCCTGAAGGCGTTCCTGCGCATCCCCAGCGTCGGCACCGACCCGGCCTACCGGGCGGACACCGAGCGCTGTGCCGAATGGCTTGCCGGGCAGCTGCGCGAGATCGGCTTCGAGGCGGCGAGCCGGCCGACGGCGGGCATGCCGATGGTGGTCGGCCACTGGCGCGGGGCGCCGGGCGCGCCGCACATCCTCTACTACGGCCACTACGACGTGCAGCCGGCCGATCCGTTCGAGCTGTGGGACAGCCCGCCGTTCGACCCGGTCGTCGTCGACGGCCCGCGCGGCCCCCGCCTCGTCGCCCGCGGTGCCGTGGACGACAAGGGCCAGGTGATGACCTTCGTCGAGGCCTTCCGGGCGTGGAAGGACGTGCACGGCCGGCTGCCGGTGAACGTCAGCGTGCTGATCGAGGGCGAGGAGGAGGCGGCCAGCACCAGCTTCGTGCCGTTCCTCGAGGCCAACCGCGACGAGCTCAAGGCCGATGTCTGCGTCGTCTCCGACACCGGCATGCTCGACGTCGACCGGCCGGCGATCACCTACATGCTGCGCGGCATCGTCTACGCCGAGGTGAAGATCAGCGGGCCGACCCGCGACCTGCACTCGGGCATGTACGGCGGTGCGGTGCCCAATCCGATCAACGTGCTGACCCGCATCCTCGGCCAGCTGCACGACGACAAGGGCCGGGTCCAGCTGCCGGGCTTCTACGACGACGTCGCCGAGGTTGCCGCCAACGAGCTCACGGCTTGGCGCGAGTCGGGCTTCGATGCCAAGGCCTTCCTCGCCGACGTCGGGCTCACCCGCACCTACGGCGAGGCCGGACGCGACCTGCTCGAGCAGGTCTGGTCGCGGCCGACCTGCGACATCAACGGCATCTGGGGCGGCTACACCGGGGCCGGCAGCAAGACGGTGATCCCGAGCCACGCCAGCGCCAAGCTGTCCTGCCGCCTCGTTCCCGACCAGAACCCCGACAAGGTGATGGCCTCGATCCAGCAGTTCTTCCGCGACCGGCTGCCGCCCGACTGCTCGGTCGAGTTCCTCGACCACGGGCGCGGCCACCCGGTGCGCGTCGCCACGGACTCGCCCTGGCTGGCCGCGGCCCAGCGCGGCATCGAGGATGTCTTCGGCCGCTCGCCGGTGCTCGCCGGCTGCGGCGGCTCGATCCCGATCACCGCGCCGCTGCGCCAGATCCTGGGCCTCGACGTGCTCTTCGTCGGGTTCGGCCTCGACGACGACAAGGTGCACAGCCCGAACGAGAAGTTCGAGCTCGCCTGTTACGACAAGGGGATCCGCACGCACGCCGCGATGCTGGCGCACTTCGCCGGACTCGCCCGCCGGTGAACTGGCTCCTCGCCCTGTTCGTGATCGTCACCGGGGCGGGGCTGTCGATCCAGCCGCTGCTCAACGCCAAGGTCGGCGCCGCCGCCGGTCATCCGGTCTGGGCGACGCTGTTCTCGGTGCTGGTCAGCTCGCTGACGATGGCGATCGTGGCGGTGCTGCTGCGCGCCCCGGCGCCGCACCTGCGGGCCATCTTCGCGCTGCCGCCGTGGCAGCTCATCGGCGGCGTCATCGGCGCCTTCGTGGTCATGGCGGCGCTGATGTCGGCGCCCCGGCTGGGTGCCGCCACCACCGTCGCCCTGTTCATCGCCGGCCAGCTGGTGATGTCGCTGGTGATCGACAACTACGGGCTCCTCGGCGTGCCGGGGCACCCGCTCGACCTGACGCGGGTGCTGGGCGTGCTCTGCCTGATCGCCGGGGTGGTGCTGATCCGCTGGGCCTGAGCCGGCTCAGACGTTGAAGCGGAAGTGGCAGACGTCGGCCTCGCGCAGCACGTAGTCGCGGCCCTCGAGGCGCATCTTGCCGGCTTCCTTGGCCCCGGTCTCGCCGTTGCTGGCGACGAAGTCGTCGTAGGCGATGATCTCGCCGCAGATGAAGCCCTTCTGGATGTCGCTGTGGATGACGCCGGCACCCTCCGGTGCGGTGGCCCCCTTGCGCACCGTCCAGGCCCGCGCCTCCTTGGGGCCGACCGTGAAGAAGGTCAGCAGCCCGAGCAGCGCGTAGCCCTCGCGGATGACGCGGTTGAGGCCCGGCTCCTCGAGGCCGAGGCTGGCCAGGTATTCCTGCCGCTCCGCCGCCTCGAGGCCGGCGAGCTCGGCCTCGATGCCGGCCGCCACGACCACGGAGCGCGCGCCCAGCGTGGCTGCCATCGCCGCGACCCGGTCCGACAGCGCGTTGCCGGTGGCGGCAGCACCCTCCTCGACGTTGCAGACGAACAGCACGGGCTTGGCGGTCATCAGGTTGAAGCCGCGCAGCAGCTGGCGGTCCTCGGCACCCAGCTCGATCTGCCGGGCCGACCTGCCTTCCTCCATCGGCGGCAGGACCCGCTCGAGCAGCTCGAGCCGCGCCTTCGCCTCCTTGTCCTGGCCGCGCGCCCGCTTGACGAGGCCGTCCTTCTGCCGCTCGAGGCTCTCGATGTCCGCCAGCAGCAGCTCGGTCTCGATCAGCTCGGCGTCGCGCAACGGATCGACGGCTCCCTCGACGTGGACGACATCCGGGTCCTCGAAGCAGCGCAGGACATGCAGGATGGCGTCGACCTCGCGGATGGCGCCCAGGAACTTGTTGCCGAGCCCCTCGCCCTTGCTCGCCCCCTTCACCAGCCCGGCGATGTCCTTGATCTCGAGCTGGGTGGCGATGGTCTGCGCCGACTTCGCGATCCGCGCCAGCACGTCCAGCCGCGGGTCCGGCACCGGCACCCGGCCGACGTTCGGCTCGATCGTGCAGAACGGGTAGTTGGCCGCCGCGGCGGCCGCCGTCGCGGTCAGCGCATTGAACAGCGTCGACTTGCCGACGTTCGGCAGCCCGACGATTCCGCAGTTGAAACCCATGATCGTCTCTCGTGGCGCAGGGCCGCGTCAGTCGCGGGCCGGGTCCGCCTTGGGGGCCTTGGGCGCCGTCGCCAGCGCCACCTTGTTCATGAAGCGGCCGTCCTCGCCCTCGACCAGCAGCGGGGCGGCATCGGCGATGGCGTCCAGCAGCTCGGCGAGCCAGGGCTGCTCGGCCTTGTGGAAGTCGCCCAGCACGTGGCCGAGCACGCGCTCGCGGTCGCCGGGATGGCCGATGCCGATCCGCACCCGCCAGAAGTCGCGGGTGCCGAGGCAGGCGTCGAGGCTGCGCAGGCCGTTGTGGCCGGCAACGCCGCCGCCCAGCTTGACCCGCACCTTGCCCGGAGCGAGGTCGAGCTCGTCGTGCAGGACCAGCACGTCGGGGGGGTCGATCTTGTAGAAGCGCGCCGCCTCGGCGACCGAGCGGCCGCTGTCGTTCATGTAGGTCAGCGGCTTGAGCAGGACGACGCGGTCGGCGCCGAGCTGCCCCTCGGTCCAGTCGCCGCGGAACTTGCGACGCCAGGGCGGGAGGCGATGCCGCCCGGCGATCGCGTCGACGGCCATGAAGCCGACATTGTGCCGTTGCCGGCTATGCTCGGGCCCCGGATTGCCGAGGCCCACGATCAGCTTCATGGCCGTCCGGCGACAATCAGGACTTCTTGGCCTCGGCCGCCTCGCCGCCACCCTTGGCCTCGGCCTCGCCCTTCGTCGGCGGGGTGACGCCGCAGATGGTGAAGTCGCGGTCGGTGATGGTCGGGCGCACGCCCTCGGCCAGCGCCACCTTGCTGATGTGGACGCTGTCGCCGATCTCGAGGCCGGTCAGGTCGATGACGATCTGCGAGGGGATGAGGTCGACCGGGCAGGACAGCTCGATCTCGCGGCGGACGATGTTGAGCACGCCGCCCTTCTTCAGGCCCGGCGACGCCGTCTCGTTGCGGAACACCACCGGCACCTCGACGATCACCCGGGCGCCCTCGTCGGCGCGCAGGAAGTCGATGTGGATCGGGTCGTCGCTGACCGGGTGCAGCTGGGCCTCGCGCGGCAGCACGCGCAGCGGCTTGCCGTCGACGTCGAGCACGAACAGCTGGCTGAAGAAGCGGGGGTTGGTCTGCAGCTGCCGCTTCATCTCCTTGAGCGGCACGGCCAGCATCAGCGGCTCGGCCTTGCCGCCGTAGACGATCGCCGGGACCTTGCCGGCGCGGCGCAGCGCCCGGGCCGGTCCGCGGCCCGCCTTGGCCCGCGACTCGGCGGGGAAACTCACGAGGTCTGCCATCTTGCTCTCCTTGTCGCCCCTCCGGCACACGGCCCCATGCCGCGCCCCGGACAGGCCCTGTCGCGTGCCGCCTAGTCGAACAGGCTGGACACGGAACTCTCGCTGCTGATCCGGGTGATCGCCTCGCCCATGTACTGGGCGATCGACAGCACGCGGATCTTCTCGGTGACGCGCACGCCCTCGGTCGGGCGGATGCTGTCGCTGATGACCAGCCGCTCGAGCCGGCTGGCGGCCACCCGGGCGACCGCCCCGTTCGACAGCACGCCGTGCGTCACATAGGCCTGCACCGACGCGGCACCCGCCTTGAGCAGCGCGTCGGCCGCATTGCACAGCGTGCCGCCGCTGTCGACGATGTCGTCGATCAGCACGCAGCGCTTGCCGGCGACGTCGCCGATCACGTTCATGACCTCGGAGACGCCGGCGCGCTCGCGCCGCTTGTCGATGATGGCGAGGCCGACGTCGAGCCGCTTGGCGAAGCCGCGCGCCCGGCTCACGCCGCCGACGTCGGGCGACACCATCACGAGGTTGTCGGTGCCGATGTTGTTGATGATGTCCGGCACCATCCACGGCGTGCTGTAGAGGTTGTCGACCGGGATGTCGAAGAAGCCCTGGATCTGGCCGGCATGCAGCTCCATCGTCAGCACCCGGTGCGCCCCGGCGGTGGTGACGAGGTTGGCGACCAGCTTGGCCGAGATCGGCGTGCGCGGCGTCGTCTTGCGGTCCTGCCGGGCGTAGCCGAAGTAGGGGATCACGGCGGTGATCCGCTTGGCCGAGGCGCGCCGCAGCGCGTCGATGATGACGAGCAGCTCCATCAGGTTGTCGTTCGCCGGGTACGACGTCGACTGGATGATGAAGACGTCCTCGCCGCGGACGTTCTCGTGGATCTCGACGAACACCTCCATGTCGGCGAACCGCTGGACGGTCGCCTTCGTCAACTCGACGCGCATGCTGGCCGCAATGGCTTCCGCCAGCGGCCGGTTGCTGTTGCCGGCGAGCAGCTTCATGGAGGACGGTTTCCTGACCGCGCGATGACGGAATTTCGCGCGCGGGTGTGTAACAGCTGCCGCCCGCGGTTTCAACGCGGCCGCCGGTGCGGCAGGGTGGCGCCGCCAGCATGGGGAGCCTGCCAGCGATGCACGACCGGACCCGGCCCCGGCCGACCGACAACGCCTTCCTCGCCGCCTCGCCCTACGGCGGCTCGGCCGAGGCGACCTATGCCGGGGCGCTGTCCTTCATGCGCCGCCGCTACAGCCGCGACCTCGCCGGCGTGGACGTCGCCGTCTGGGGCATCCCGTTCGACGCCGCGGTCAGCAACCGGCCGGGTGCGCGGTTCGGGCCGCAGGCCATCCGCCGCGCCTCGGCCATCTTCGACGGCGATCCGCAGTGGCCGTTCGGCATCGACCCCTACGAGCGCCTGGCCGTGGTCGACTACGGCGACTGCGTGTTCGACTACGGCCGCACGGCCGACGTCCCCGCCTGCATCCGCGCCCAGGCCGCTGACATCCTCGCCTCAGGCGCCACCCTGGTGACCCTGGGCGGCGACCACTCGGTCACGCTGCCGCTGCTGGAGGCGCATGTCGACCGGCACGGGCCGCTGGCGCTGGTCCAGTTCGACGCGCACCAGGACACCTGGCACGATGCCGACGACCGGGTCGACCACGGCAACTTCGTCGCCGTTGCCGTCCGCCGCGGGCTGATCCGGCCCGAGCGGTCGATCCAGGTCGGCATCCGCACCGTGGCGCCGACCGACTGCGGCCTCGAGATCCTCGACGGCGAGGCGGTGCAGGAGCTCGGCCCGCGCGGCATCGTCGAGCGGATCGCCGCGCGCGTCGGCGACGCCCGGGCCTACCTGACCTTCGACATCGACTGCCTCGACCCGGCCTATGCCCCGGGTACCGGGACGCCGGTGGCGGGCGGGCCCAGCTCGGCGCAGATGCTGATGACCCTGCGCCGGCTCGGCGGCATCGACTGGGTCGGTTTCGACGTCGTCGAGGTGTCGCCGCCCTACGATCATGCCGACATCACCGCGATCGCCGGCTCCAGCGTCGCCATGTACTACATGGGCCTGATCGCCGAGCGGCGGCGGTGAGCCTCGAGCGCCTGCTCGTCCTCTACGAGCCGGAGGCCGCCAGCCGGGACCGCCTCGTCGCCCGCGGATTCGCCGCCGAGATCGCCGCCGAGATCGCCTTCTACCTGGCGCAGGCGACCGACTTCGCGGCCATGGAGCCGGCCATCCGGACGCGGCTGGGCGAGGCCGGCATCGGGCTCGTCACCGCCCCGCTCGACGCCGTCGACGGCTGGCTGCCCGAGCTGCGCCGGCCGGGCACCCTCGTCTGGGCGCTGACCGACGGCTTCGCCTACTATCGCGGCAGCTTCGTCAGCAGCCTCGCCGGGCTGCTCGACGTGCCGCAGTTCGGCAGCCCGCCGGCCGCCCAGCACCTCTGCCAGGACAAGTTCCGCAGCGGTGCGGTGGTCCGGGCGGCCGGCATGACGACACCGGCGACGGCCCTGGCCCGCGACGGCAAGCTGCTGTCGCCGCCCCCGCCCGACGGCACCCTGTTCGTCAAGCCGAACACGCTGGGCGCCAAGCTCGGCATCGAGGCCGACAGCCGCGTCGCGTCCCTCGACGAGGCGCTGGCGCTGTCGCGGCGGATCTGGGCGCGCTACCGCGACGCGGTGGTGATCCAGCCCTATGTCGAGGGCCGCGACGTCCGGGTCAGCTTCCTCGATCCCGGCGACGGACGGGCGCGGCCGGGCCTCTACGCCGTGCGCACGGCCGAACGCGGCTTTCCGACCCTCGCGGACTCGCTCCGCATCACCCGGCTTCGCGCCGCCGACGGCGACGCGGTGCGGCTGGAACGGATCGACGCACCGCAACTGGAGGCGGCTGCCCTGCACGCTGCCGATATCCTCGGCCTGCGCGACGTCTGGTCGATGGATTTCCGCCTGGCGCCGGACGGAACACCCTGGTTCCTCGAGTTCGAGGTCTGCCCGGCGGTCACGATCTACGACTTCCTGACCTACCTCGACGATGCCTACGGGCTCGATCTGGGCACGGCCCTGGCGCTGGCGGCACCGGCCGCTTACGCGCGACGGCAGGAAGGGTCCAGCTGAGGCAGGATCGCCGCGCGCCAGCGCTCGAGCTTCTCGGCCAGCGGCATCCGCGCATGCGCCGGGCTGGTCGAGGGCAGGACGATCCCGGGCAGCGGCGGCCGCTCCGCGCCCTTCAGGCGATGGTAGAGGCGGCCGGCGGTCGCGCCGTTGAGGCAGCAGCCGCGCAGGCTCGGATGGCAGGCGACCAGCTCGGCCAGGGCGTTGACCCGCATCGAGGCCGGCTCGATGCGCTGGTCGAGGCTGCCTTCGCGGCGGCAGCCGGCAAGCACGTCCCAGAGAGCGATGCCGGCGTCGGCCAGCCGCTGCAGCCGGACGGGGTAGGGGAGGTCCGGGCCGGCACCGACCAGCGCGCCCATGATCGGCCAGAACAGGTTGCGCGGGTGGGCGTAGTAGGTCTGCCGCCGCAGCGACTCCTCGCCCGGAAAGGAGCCGAGGACGAGGACCCTGGGCGAATCGCCGACGACCGGCGGCAGGCCGTGCAGCAGGTCGTCAGGCACGCACCACCAGCTCGAGGGGGGCGTTCGACAGCGACTGCGGCGCGTTGTCGGTGACCAGCGAGGTCCGCGCCAGCGTCATCGCGTTGCCGGTCGTGCTGTCCATCAGGATCATGTGCAGGAAGAAGGTCATGCCCGGGCCGATGACGACCGGGTTGCCGGCATAGAACATCGGCCAGTCCATCCAGGACGGGGCGTAGACCGCACCCAGGCTGTAGCCGGTGGCGTTGAGCCGGTGCTCGCGCATCCCGTGGCGGTCCAGCACCGCCGCCTGGGCATCGAACACCTCGCCCATCGTCCGCCCGGGCCGCAGCGCCGCCTCGGCGGCGTGCAGGGCCTCGTGGCAGGCGTCGAACATCCGCCGGTGCTGGTCGGTTGCCCGGCCGACCACGAGGGTGCGCATCAGCGCCGCGTGGTACTGCCGGTAGACGCCGGCGAACTCGAGGGTCAGCTGGTCCTGCGGATCGAGCTTCCGCCGCCCGGCATAGAAGCGGCAGAGCAGCGCCTGCGGACCGCTGCCGATGATGAACGGGTTGCCCGGATAGTCGCCGCCACCCTCGAAGATGGCGTCGTGCATCCGGGCGAGGATGACGCCCTCGTCCGCACCCGGGCCGGTGTGGTCGATGGCCGCCTGCAGCGCCGCATCGGCGAGCTCGCCGGCGCGGCGGACATAGGCCAGCTCGGCCGGCGACTTCACCAGCCGCAGGCGCGACACCAGCAGCGAGGCGTCGGCCAGGGTCGCGAAACCGTCCATCGCGGACTCGAGGCGCTTGCCGTTGGCGGCGGTCAGGCCGTGGGTCTCGGTCTCGACGCCGAGCCGCTTGCCGCGCAGGCCCTTGGCCTCGAGCAGGTCGCGCAGCTGCAGGGCCGGGTTGGCGCCGTCGCGGTCGACCCAGACGCGGATGTCGCCGAGCGTCGAGGTCAGCTGGGCCTGGCGCAGGTCGGCCGAGCGCGTCAGCAGCGCCATGTCGCCGTCGGCGCGCAGCACGAGGCACTGGAAGAAGCAGTAGCCGAACGTGTCGTAGCCGGTCAGCCAGTACATCGTCTCCTGCTTGAAGCAGAGCAGGGCGTCGAGGCCGGCCTCGGCCATGGCGGCGGTGGTGGCGGCGACGCGGCGGGCGAACTCGGCGCGCTCGAAGTGCAGCGGCATCAGGCGGTCCTCGTCGGGGGTCAGATCGTCCGGGCAGGCGGGGCAGGGCGTCGGAACAGGTCGCCCGAGGCGAGGGCGGCCCCGCCGATGATCAGGATCGCCGCCGCCAGCAGCTGCAGGCTCGGGCTGGCATAGCCCAGCAGCACGAGCAGCAGGCTGCCGAGCAGCGGTGCGGCATAGGCCGAGGAGCCCAGCACCCGCAAGTCGCCGTGCCGGGTGCCGAAGTCCCAGAGGAAGAAGGCGGCGCCGACCGGCCCGAGCCCCATCGCCAGCATGGCCAGCCAGGCCGTGCCCTGCGGCAGGCGGAACGGCTCGGCGAGGAGGGCCACGGCCAGGGCCAGCACCGCGGTGACGAGGCAGTAGCCGATGACGGCCTCGCTGGCCGCGGCATGGGCGACGCGCCGGTTAAGCACCGAATAGCCGGACCAGATCAGCGCGCAGCCGACGGCGCAGAGGTAGCCGAGCAGCGTCCGCCCGGCGCCGTCGCCACCGGCCCGGCCGAGCACGATCAGCGTGGTTCCGGCCAGTCCGGCGAGGGCGCCGACGAGGTGCCGCGGCAGCAGCCGCTCGCCCGGCAGCAGGGCCGAGAACAGCACGATCAGCAGCGGCCACAGGTTGATGATCAGCAGCGCCTCGACCGGCGGCAGCTGCTGCAGCGCCGTGAAGTAGAGCGCGTGGTAGAAGAAGAAGGCACCGGTCCCCAGCGCCCAGGCCTTGCCGTCGGCGGCGAAGGCGAGGCGCAGCGGCTGGCGGCGTGATGCCAGCACGGCGAGGCCGAGCAGGCCGCCGATGGCGAAGGCGAGGCCGGTCAGCAGGAACGGCGGCACGCTGCCGATCAGGACCCCCAGCGGGGCGAGCAGCGCCCACAGGCCGATGGCGCCGAGGCCGACGACGGTTGCGCGCCGGCGGGCACCGGCGTCGGGGATGGCGGAGGACGGCATGCTGTTCCTTGCCCGGACGCGGCATTGCCTTATCGTCGCGCCCCGCCGACGTCCACGCTTGCGGAGCCGCCCGATGGCGCAGTGGCTGATGAAGACCGAGCCCGACGACTACAGCTGGGACCGGCTCGTCGCCGATGGCGGCACCGACTGGACGGGGGTGCGCAACTACCAGGCGGCGCTGAACATGCGGGCGATGAAGCAGGGCGACCGCGCCTTCTTCTACCGCTCGATGGTCGACCCGGCGGTGCTGGGGATCATGGAGATCGCGAGGGAGCACTGGCCGGCGGCGGACGATCCGACCGGCAAGTTCGTGGTCGTCGGGGTCAAGCCCGTCCGCCCGCTGCCGCAGCCGGTCAGCCTCGCCAGCATCAAGCAGGAGCCGCGGCTCGCCCAGATGGTGCTGCTGCGCCAGTCGCGCCTGTCGGTGCAGCCGGTCGGCGACGCCGAGTGGGCCCTGATCTGCGCCATGGGAGGCCTCGCCTCCTGATCGCCCGGGCCACGCCGCTCGTCCTGGCGCTCCTGCTGGGCGCCGCCGGCGGCGCCGTCTTCGCCTGGCTGCGCCTGCCCCTGCCCTGGATGCTCGGGGCGATGACGACGACGATGGTGGCATCGGTGGCCGGGCTGCGGATCGGCGTGCCCAACAGCTGGCGCACGCCGATGCTGGGGGTGATGGGCGTGCTGCTCGGCAGCGGCTTCACCGCCGACGTCGCGGCCGGCATGGTCCGCTGGGTCCCGAGTGCCGCGTCGCTGCCGGTCTACATCGTGCTCGGCCTGGCGCTGGGCCTGCTGTTCCTGCGCCGCTTCGCGCGGCTCGACCCGATCACCGCCTTCTTCGGCGCGGCCCCGGGCGGCCTCAGCGAGATGGTGGTGATGGGCGAGCGCGCC
>JAXMCM010000026.1:0-155641 GCA_046349355.1 Geminicoccaceae bacterium | reverse complement strand
CGGTCGGGTTGAACGAGGCGTGGACGACGCCCGCCGGGATGAAGATGCCGTCGCCGGGGCGGAGGATGCGCCTGTCGCGCTCGAGCCATTGCTCGACCTCGCCGTCGACGACGTAGAGCACCTCCTCCTGGTTCGGATGGTGGTGGAAGGCGTGGCCGAGCCCCGGCTGCAGCGTGACGTCGACCACGGCGAGCTTGCCGGCACCGGTGAGCGCCGGGTTGCTCATCCACCGCGCCGTCCCGAACGGGATGGCGTCGGCCTTCAGGTCGGCGGCGAGCAGGAAGCGGCCCGGCATCGCCCCGGCCTCCGTCAGTGGTTGCGCCGCGGCGTGCCGTACTGCTCGGCGACGTTCAGGTAGAGCACGGCCGGCTCGAGGCAGGCGCCGGTGCTCAGCTGGCCGACATAGGTGCGGTAGATCTCCTGCCAGGGCGTCTGCGTCGGCGGCAGCTTCGGCGGATTGGCCGCCAGGGCGGCACGCCGGGCCTCGATCTCGCCGGGCTCGACCAGCAGGTCCATGCGCCCCTTGGTCATGTCGAGGCGGACCTTGTCGCCGGTCTTGAGGATGGCGAGGTTGCCGCCGATCGCCGCCTCGGGGCTGGCGTTGAGGATCGACGGGCTCTCGCTGGTGCCGGACTGGCGGCCGTCGCCGATGGTCGGCAGGGCCTTGATGCCCTTCTTCATCAGCGCCGTGGGCGGCCGCATGTTCACCACCTCGGCCGCACCCGGATAGCCGACCGGGCCGCAGTTGCGGATGAACAGGAAGCAGTCCTCGTCGATGTTGAGCGACGGGTCGTCGAGGCGGTGGTGGTAGTCCTCGGGACCCTCGAACACGATGGCGCGGCCCTCGAACACGCCCGGATGCGCCTCGTTCTCGAGGTACTTGGCACGGAACTCGGGGGTGACGACCGAGGTCTTCATCACCGCGGAATCGAAGATGTTGCCGCTGATGATGCAGAAGCCGGCCTCGGGCTTCAGCGGGTCCTCGTAGGGGCGGATGACCTTGCGGTCGGACGCGAACGGCACGCCGGCGTGGTTCTCGCCCATGGTCTTGCCGGTCACGGTCAGCGCGTCGGTGTGGAAGCGGCCGACCTTGATCAGCTCCTTGATGACCGCCGGCACGCCGCCGGCGCGGAAGAACTCCTCGCCCAGGTACTCGCCGGCCGGCTGCATGTTGACCAGGAGCGGGATGTCGCGGCCGAGCTCCCAGTCCTTGATGTCGAGCTCGACGCCGAGGTGGCGGGCGATGGCGATGACGTGCGGCGGGCAGTTGGTCGAGCAGCCGGCGGCGGCGGCCAGGAAGATCGCGTTCTCGAAGGCCTTGCGGGTCATCACCTTGCGCGGCGTCAGGTCCTCCCAGACCATCTCGACGATGCGCTTGCCGGTGAGGTAGGCCATCTGGCCGCGCTCGCGGTAGGGGGCCGGGATGGCCGAGCAGCCGGTCAGCGACATGCCCAGCGCCTCGGCCACGGCGTTCATCGAGCTGGCCGTGCCCATGGTGTTGCAGTGGCCGACCGACGGCGCCGAGGCGCAGGTCATCTCCATGAACTGCTCGACGGTGATCTCGCCCTTGGCCAGCAGCTGGCGGGCATGCCAGACGATCATGCCGGAGCCGGCGAGCTTGCCGTCGTACCAGCCGTTCAGCATCGGCCCGCCCGACAGCACGATGGACGGGATGTTGACGGTCGCCGCACCCATGATGCAGGCGGGCGTGGTCTTGTCGCAGCCGGTGGTCAGGACGACGCCGTCGAAGGGATAGCCGTAGAGGCACTCGACCAGCGACAGGTAGGCGAGGTTGCGGTCGAGCATCGCCGTCGGCCGCTTGCCCGTCTCCTGGATCGGATGGATCGGGAACTCGAGCGGGATGCCGCCGGCGTCGCGGATGCCGTCGCGGATGCGCGGCGAAAGCTCCATGTGGTGCCGGTTGCAGGGGCTGAGGTCGGAGCCGGTCTGGGCGATGCCGATGATCGGCCGGCCGGACTGCAGCTCCTGCCGGGTCAGGCCGAAGTTCAGGTAGCGCTCGAGGTAGAGCGCGGTCATGTCGGGCTCGGGATTGTCCGCCGACCACCAGTCCTGGCTGCGCAGCCGCTTGGTGTTGCCCGTCTTGTCGTGCCCGTTGCCCGCCATCGCCGCCGCCTCCCGGTTCCGTGGCGGCTAGAAAGCCTCTAAGGGCAGGGGCGTCAAGGCGCCTGACCGGGAAGCGGCCCGGCGCCGGACGCAGCACGTCGGGGGCCGGCAGGCCAGGCCCGCCGCCCCTCCGGGCGTCGTCGCTCGCGGCCGCTCACCCGTCGGGCGGCGGCGGCGCGCTGTCGTCGAAGAAGCCCATGGCCTCGAGCTGGTCGCGGCCGAACAGGACCCAGCGGACGAGCTCGCCCGGATCGGGCGGCGCCGCCGGGGCGAAGAGCTCGTCGTCGTCGGTGTCGTCCGGCACGGCATCCGCCTCGTCGACCGCGGGCATGCCGCCGAGGCAGCCTTCGGCGGCGAGGAAGGCGTCCTGCGCCAGCTCGCGCCAGATGGCCTTGCGCAGCTCGCCGGCGACGACCGCCATGCGCCGGCAGGTCGCGTCGTAGAGGTCGGCGGTCTTCGCCGGAGCGGCCGGGCGCGCAGGTTGGCGTGCCCGGCGCCGCCGGCCCGGCTGGCGGTTGGCCAGCTGCCAGACCTGCAGCGCCAGCAGCTTGGCCGGGTTGACGCCGTGGTCGAACCAGAAGCGGAACCAGACGACGACCCGGGCCGACTGGTTGTCGATGATCTCGCGCTGCAGGACGCGCAGCGCCAGGCCCAGCAGGTAGCCCAGCACCTCGAGGGCCGGACGGCTGCGCAGGCAGAGCAGGAAGGCGGCGACGGCGGCGAAGTGCCGGTCGTCGTCCGGCGCGCCCTTCGCCTCCGCCGGGGACGTGTCCTTCAGGGTGCCGCCGGCGACACGCCGGGCCCAGTCGCCGTGGCGGCGGACATCGTGGCGGAGGGCGGCGGCAGCGACCATGGCCGACGCTTACGCCGACCGTGGTCCTATTGTCAAGGAATAAATATCGTTAGCGACCTTCGACCGGCGGGAATCCCCCAACGGCATGCCGGCATCCGGCCCCGTCCTGGTGACGGAGCCGGCACCTGCTGCCGGCCGCACGAGCGAAGATCCTTGCTCAGAACTTAAAAGAATTCGTCGATAAAGAAGTTTATAATGAGCATCGCGGTGGCTTCGCCGCCCCGCCCATCACTGATCGTGTAGCTGAAGCTGTCGGTATAATCATCGCCCGGCTGATCGAGGAAAGGGAAGGCATCATTGGCATTATACTGGAAATCGCCATTTGAAGAAATGACTACCTGCGAGCCGACGGGGCCCGTAAAGACTTTCCCGACATTCTCTTGCGAGCCGTTAACTGCCGATACTGTGAGCTCGTCGTTATCGGCATCGGTGTCGTTGGCGAGAACGTTGCCGGACCACGACTGGATTTCGGCATAGTTAAGATAAGCATCATTGTCGTCGACGGCGATCGGAAACTGGTTGGGGCCGCGGACGGTGACCGTCACCGTCGCCGTGTCGGCGACGCCGAGCTCGTCAACGACCGTGTAGGTGAAACTGTCGTCCCGCGACCCGCCCGACGCGAGGTCGCCGAACGCGCCATTGGGATCGTAGTCCAGCGTCCCGTCGGCGTTCAGGCGAACGATCGCGCCCGAGGCGAGGGTCAGATCCTGCCCGACATTGGCCGCGGCGCCTTCGACGGCACTGACGGTCAGCGAATCCGTCGCGTCGGCGTCGTCATCGTTGGTCAGGACCTGCTTGCCGGAGAGCTTGGCATCCCAGTCCGCCTTGAACAGGTCGTCGCCTGCCGTCGGCGCATCGTTGATGCCCTCAACCGTAATCCTGACCGTCGCGGTGTCGGTGCCGCCCTTGCCGTCGCTGACGGTGTAGGTGAACGTCTCGGTGGCGGTCTCGCCGTTCGCCAGGTCCTGGTGCGCGTCTAGCGGATCGTAGCTGTAGTTGCCGTTGGCCTCGACCACCACGCTCGCGCCCGAGGCGAGCGTGAAGCTGCTGCCGACGTTGCCGGCGGCGCCGTTGACGGCGGACACGGCTAGGGTGTCGCCGTTGGGGTCGGTGTCGTTGCCGAGGAGGTTGCCGGTCTTGCCGGCGTCCTCCGTCGTGACGATGCTGTCATTCACGCCGTCCGGCGGGCCGTTGAGCAGCGCCGCGAGCGCCACCGTCTGGTCCTTGAAGCGCACGGATTCGATGCCGGTGAAGCGATCGCTGCCGTCATTGCCGTCGGCGGCGATGCTGCCGTCAACGACACGATAGGTCGCGGCGCCCAAGCTCGTGACGGTGTAGGTGCTGCGGTTGCCGGCGAGCACGAGCACATCGGTCCCGGCGCCGCCGTCGATGCTGTCGTTGCCGCTTCCGCCCGTGACGGTATCGGCATTGTCGCCGCCACCCAGGATATCGTCGCCGGCCCCGCCATCGATCCGGTCGTTGCCGATGCTGGCGACCACGCTGTCCGCGTCGCTGCCACCACTCAGACTGTCATTGCCGTTGCCGCCCGAGAGCACGTCATTGCCGGCGAGACCGAGCAGTGTGTCGTTGCCCAGACCACCGACGAGGCTGTCGGAGCCGTTACCGCCCTCGAGGCTGTCTCCGTCATTGCCGCCGAACAGCCAGTCGTTGCCGTTGCCTCCGAAAAGCCTGTCGATACCATTGCCGCCGGACAGGCTGTCGTTGCCGGCCTCGCCGTTAAGGGTATCATTGCCGTTGCCGCCGAAGAGGGTGTCGTTGCCGCCGCGCCCCGAGATCGTGTCGGCAGACGTCGTACCGGTATAGGTATTGTTGACCGACGTCCCGATATAGACTGCCACAGTGATGTCCTCTTGCCCTAGCCTATCCAAGCTGGCGTGAGCTTCATGAACCATTAGGGCGAATTCTCAACTAAAGGCAATCGCTTTTTAGTGGAAAATGAATCGCCCTTGGCGCGAGCCAGGCGGAATCCCTGCGCGCTGTGGCGGCGCGGGCCAGGGCAGGCGCGGCAGGGGCCCGGGCGAGCCCGGTCCCTGCCGGCCAACGAGGCCGCTAGCGGCTCACGCCCGCATCGGCGTGGGCGACGACGATTTCCGAGCCGACCGGGAGTTGCAGCGGATTGTCGCGGAGCGTCACGACGATCCGCAGGCCGTTGACCACGGTCCGCGCCGACGAGCTGGCGGCGGGGAGGATCTGCTCGTTGATCACGACGTAGCCGATCAGCGGCAGGTTGATCCGCGTGTTGGGCGCCACCGAGACGGCGACCGGCAGGCCGAGGACGCGCAGGCTGGCGAAGCCGGAGCCGGCGGCCGAGCGGGTCCGGGTGCTGCCGGTGAGCGTGGTCTGCGCCACCGCCTTCAGCGCCGTCGCCTGGATCAGCCCGCCGAGGAGGTTGACGGACTCGATCGTCGCGGTGGTCGTCGCCGTCGTGCTGGTGGCGGTCGAGGTGCTCTTGGCCGTGCTGACGCCGGTGCCCAGGCTGAGGATGCCGGTGACGTTCAGGGTGTTGACGTTGTTGGTGCGGGTCCGGCCGGAGGTGCCCTCGCAGGGCAGGGTGACGTAGGCGGCGCGGCCGATGCGGCCGGCGAGCGTGCTGCCGATGGTGGCGTTGGCCCTGGCGGCAAAGGCCTGGCCGGCGACGATGGTGTCGGCCGGGGTGCGGACGAAGCCGGCGTCGGCGTGGGCGACGACGACCCTGGCGCCCGCCGGCAGGCCGAGGATGTTGCCGGCGGCGAGCGTGACCGAGATCATCTCGACGGTGATCCTGCCGCTCTCGGTGAAGTTGCCCGAACGCGCGACGCGGTTGAGCGTCACCGTGCCGATGCCGGCGAGGTTGATCCGGGTGTTGGCGGCGACGCTGCCATTGATGACGGTACCGAGCCGACCTTCAGGCGGACGAAGGTCGACCCGGTGCTGTCGGCGGTCATCGTCGCCACGCCAGCGTTGAGATGCGCCACCGCCTTGACCGTGTCGGCGGTGATCAGCCCGTTGAACAGGTTGAGGCCGGTGATCTCGTTGCTGTTGCGGACGTCGGCAGCGGGAGCTGCTGCGGGTCGCCTTCATGGTGCTGATGACGGCGCCGGCCCTGGCGAAGCTGCCGCCCGGCCCGACCGAGAGATCGGTGATCTGGTTGGTCTGCGCGCCGCCGGTGCCGGTGCAAGGACAGGGAAGGTAGGCGGAGCGGCCGAGCTGGGTGGCGAGCGGCCCGATCCCCGGCATCGGCCAGCGTGCCGTAGGCTTCGCCCTTGAAGACACCGACGACGTCGGCGGCCGCGGTCGTGCCGGCGGCGCCGACCAGCGCCAGGGCGGCGACGGCGATGCCTCCCAGCCATCGCCGCAAGGCTCCCGGTCGTGACGAGGGGACGAACAGCATACCTGCCTGCGCGTGCATCCTTTCGTACTCCCCTTGGGTCAGGGGACGATCCGTCGGGCGGCTGCGCCACGGGCGCCGCCCGTTCCCCGACGTCGCCCGATGATACGACATTCGGGCCGGGCGGAAGGTTGCATCGGTGTAACGATTTATTTGACGGGCGCTTGCTCTGGACTGAGCCGGCAAGTCAGAGCCATGAAATCGTCGGCTCTTTACTTTAAAGTTTTCCTAATGCAACCCTTGGCGCCCGGGCCGATCACGCCGGAGTGGCCGGTGGCTGGCCGGCCCGGGTCGCCTTGGCGGGGAGCTGGCCTCAGGCGGTCCAGTCCAGATCGGCGGCGATCGGCAGCTTCGCGCCGAGGAAGGGCAGCCCGGCAGGCGTCAGCCCGCCGATGCCGTCGCCGTCGAGATCGCCGAGGGCGACGCTGGCCGAAATCTGGACACCGCCGGCGCCGTCGGTGGCGACGAACGAGCCCTCGGTGCCGCCCTGCCGGCCGCCCTGGTTGACGAGGACCTGCCGGACTGGTTCTGCGTGAAGCTGCCGATCACGGCGTCGAGGTCGCCGTCGCCGTCGAGGTCGCCGAGGGCGACGGAACGCGTGTTTCTGTCGCCGCCCGGAGCCGCGGCCATCACGAAGTCACCTCGTTGCTGCCCTCGGCTCCGCCCTCGTTCCACAGGAACTGGTTCTCGCCGTCGACCCCGAGCAGGGCGTCGAGATCGCCGTCGCCGTCGAGATCGCCGAGGGCCACGGCGCTGGTGGCGAGCGTCCCGCCCGGACCGTCCTCGACCGTGAAGGTGCCCAGCTGCCGGACTGGTCCCCGCCCTGGTTGACCATGATCTGCGGGTCGCGCCGGCATTGCCGAGGATGATGTCGAGGTCGCCGTCGAGGGTCGCCGACGGCGGCGGCGTCGGTGCCGGGCGCGGTGCCGCCCAGCGACGGGATCGTCGCGGCGACGAAGTCGCCCCCGTTGCCGCCCTGCGTTCCGCCCCGATCCCAGAGCAGCGCATTGTCGGCCGCGAACTGGCCGCGGAAGGCATCGAGGTCGCCGTCGCCGTCGAAGTCGCCCGGGCAAAGGCCTGCGCCGACACCGAGTCCGGCAGTGCCTCCGCAACGAAGGTGCCGGCCTCGCCGTTCTGTTCGCCGCCCTGGTTCACGAGCAGCTGGCTCGGGCGCGATCCGCCGAACGCCGGGTCGGCGATGGCGACCAGCGCATCGAGGTCGCCGTCGCCGTCGACATCGCCCAGCACCACATCCTGCGCCCAGGAGTTGCTGACGAATGCTCGTCGCCGCCAGCTCGAAGGTGCCGGCGGTTCCGTTCTGGTCACCACCCTGGTTGAGCAGGACGAAGCTGGCCTGGTTGAAGATCGCGGCAACGGCGTCGAGGTCGCCGTCGCCGTCGAGGGTCGCCCAGCGCCACCGACGTCACCGTGCCGAAGGGCAGCGGCAGGCTGAGCCGCCTGGCGCAAGCTGCTCATGCTGCCCTGGGGCCGGCCTGCTTGAAGGAGGGTGACGAGGCTGCCGCCGTTGTTGCCGAGGACGAGGTCGAGGTCGAAGGGATTGCTGACCTCGATGCTGGCGCGGCCGACATCGGTGCCGGCCTTGCCGTCACTGACGGTGTAGTCGATGCCGGCGGTGCCGCTGAAGTTGGCGCTGGCGACGAAGCGAACTCGCCCGAGACGATCGAGACGGTGCCGCCGGTGGCGTTGCCGACCGCGCTGACGGTCAGTCCGTCGGCGTCGGGATCGCTGTCGTTCCGGTCAGCGAGGCGAAGGAGATGCTCTCGGCCGGGGCGCCGATCCGCTGGCCCGCCAGCACGTCGTCGACGGCGACGGGCGCGTCGTTGACAGGCGTGACCGTGAAGCTGACGCGGCCGACATCGCTGCCGCCCTGGCCGTCGCTGACGGTGTAGTCGAAGCCGGCGGTACCATTGAAGTTGGCGCTGGCGACAAAGCGGACCTGGCCCGAGACGATCGAGACGGTGCCGCCCGCCGCATTGCCCACGGCGGTGACGGTGAGTGCATTGCCGTCGGCATCCGTATCGTTGCCGGTCAGGCTGGCGAAGGTGATGGTCCGGGCCGCGGCATCCTCGGCCTGGCTGGCCAGCGTGTCGTCGACCGCCACCGGCGCACGGTTCGCGGAAACCCGCAGGTCGACGGTCTGGTCCTTGAACTGCAGCAACTCGGCGTTGGCGATACGATCGGTGCCGTCGTTGCCGTCGGCGGTGGCGTCCTGATCGACCACCTCGACCACGCCGCCGCCGAGGTCGGTGATCCGGTAGGTGGCGCGGGCGCCGCTGAACAGGATCGCCGGTGCCGGCATCGGCGGTGGTGTTGTCGTTGCCGGACCTGCCGGTCAGCGTGTCGTCGTTGTCGCCGCCGCCGACCTGGTCGTTGCCGTTGCCGCCGAAGATCCGGTCGTTGCCCAGTTGCCGTAGACGGTGTCCGCACCGTTCTCGCCGGCGACGGTATCGTTCCCGACGAGCCCCTGCAGGCTGTCCACGCCGTTCCCGCCGGACAGGGAGTCGTTGCCGTAGCCTCCCTCGGCCGTGTCGTTGCCGTCACCGGCGAACAGAAAGTCGCTGCCGTTGCCGCCGAACAGGCTGTCGTTGCCAAGTTCGCCGAACAGGCTGTCGTTGCCGAGTTCGCCGTAGAGCCGGTCGTTGGCTTCGCGGCCGAACAGGGTATCGTTGCCGTTGCCGGTGGTGATCGTGTCGTCGGCATTGCTGCCGATCCGAGTGTCATTGCCGGAGGTTCCGGTGAGCACAGCCACTGCGATGTCCTCCAATAAGTCGTAATATTAATGTGTAAAGACAACACCAAATTAGGGCACACGCACTTCCGAAGCAAGGCCCTCGTTAACCTTGCCAGCGGCCGGTCCGAGACTAATTCTACCAGTGCGTGATGCGCGACGTCACTGCACTACCACGACCTGGAGGCGGCCGGTGCGGCGCGGGACGTCGACGGCGACGCCCTCGCCGACGCGGCGGAGGGCGATGTCGACCTCGTGCTCGCCGAGGCGCAGGCGGCGGATGGCGAGGGCGTGCAGGCCGCCGGGCAGGCCCGGGAGGTGCAGCCGGACGGTGTGGTGCAGGGCGTCGAAGGCGATGCCGAGGCAGGCCTTGACCAGGCCCAAGGGGGCGGCGGCGGCCCAGGCCTGCGGCGAGCAGGCGACCGGGTAGGCGGTGGGCTCCGGCCGGCCGGCGCGGGCGAAGCCGCAGAACAGCTCGGGCAGGCGATCCTGGTCGAGGCCCTGGGCCGCGGCGAGGATGCCCTCGGCGACGGCGGCCACGCCATGGCGCAGGCCGTAGCGGGCGAAGCCCATGGCGATCAGCGCGTTGTCGTGCGGCCAGACCGAGCCGTCGTGGTAGGACATCGGGTTGTAGCGGGCCTCGCCCTGAGCCAGCGTGCGGATGCCCCAGCCCGAGAACGAGTCGGGGGCGAGCAGGCCGGTGGCGACGCCGGCGGCACGGCCGGGATCGGCGATGCCGCCGAGCAGGGCGTGGCCGGCGTTGGAGCTGCGCACCGCGCAGAGCCGCTTGGCACCGTCGAGGGCGAGCCCGTAGGTGCCGAGCGGCTCGCACCAGAAGGCCTGCTCGAAGCGCTGGCGCAGCCGGGCCGCGGCTTCCTCCTGGGCGGCGGCGAGGCCGGGCTTGCCGATGGTGCGGGCGATCCGGGCCATGGCCCGGCGGGCGGCGTGGACATAGGCCTGGACCTCGACCAGCGCGATGGCACCCCCGGCCAGGCTGCCGTCGGCGTGGAAGACCGAGTCCTGCGAGTCCTTCCAGCCCTGGTTGCGCAGGCCGGCGGGGTCGGGCGTGTACTCGACGAAGCCGTCGCCGTCGGGATCGCCCCAGCGGTCGAGCCACTGCAGGGCCGCCTCGAGGCTGGGCCAGAGGTCGCGGATGGCGGCGACGTCGCCGGTCTGGCGCAGCCAGGAGCCGGCCAGCATCAGGAACAGCGGCGTGGCGTCGACCGAGCCGTAGTAGCGGCGGAACGGCACCTCGCCGAGCCGCGCCATCTCGCCGGCGCGCAGCTCGTGCAGGATCTTGCCGGGCTCGGCGACGGCGGCGGGATCGACCGCGGTGGCCTGGGTGGCGGCGAGGAAGCGCAGCACGCCCAGGGACAGCCCGGGATCGAGCCAGCCGGCCTGCAGCGCCGTGACCAGCCCGTCGCGGCCGAACGGCGTCGCGAACCAGGGGATGCCGGCGTCGGGGTAGGGGCCGTGCGGCGTCCGCGCCGTCAGCATGTCGAGGTCGGCGGTGGCGCGGTCGATCACCGCGGCGTGGACGCGGTCGGCCGGCTCGACGCTGGCGGCGTGGCGGCGGCGCCCGGCCCGCTGCTCGCGGTCGCCGGCGACACCCTCGGCAAAGCAGCGGGCCGGCGAGGGGCGTGCGGCGGCGGACCCGATGGCGATGTCGGCGTGCAGCACGACCTCCGCACCGCTGGCGAGGTCGAGCTCCCAGCAGGCCGAGGCGGCGTCGAGCCGGTCCGGCACCGGCTCGAAGCGGATGCGGGTCAGCGCCGGGCGGCCGTCGAGGGCGCGGTAGTGGAAGTCGACGCCGTCGGGCTGCAGGGCGGTCCCGCCGTCGCCGCGCACCGCCCGGGGGTGGCCGCGCAGCTCGAAGATGTCGCGGAAGTCGGCGGCGAAGCGCAGCGTCAGGCGCAGGCCGTGCGCGGTCCGGTCATGGTTGCGGACGGCGACGCGCTCGCAGCAGCCGCCGCTCCACAGCAGCCGCGTGCGCTCGATGTGGACGAGGTTGCGGGCCAGCCCGATCGCCGCCGGCCGGGCCGGGCCGGCGTCGCGCGGCGGCAGGTCGGGATTGGCGAGGTCGGTCCACAGCAGGGTGGCGCCGCTGGCATCGCCGGCGGCGAGCACCAGCGGGCGGCGGTCGTCGAGCAGCAGCTCCCAGTGCGACAGGTAGCGGGTGTCGGCGTGGAACAGGCCCTTGGGGCTCGGGTCGCCGGCCAGGATGTCGCCGTGCCGGTCGAAGATGGCGAAGGTCGAGTCGGCCTTGACGATGCGCGGCCGCGACGCCGCGGCCGGGCCGCTGCTGGTGATCGAGAACGGATCGCCGGGCGGGGCCGCGACCTCGCCCGCAGGATGCCCGACCGCCATCGGCTCAGGCGGCGACCGTGTCCGGCGCCGCCGCCTGCGACGGCCGCCCCGGCCCGATCAGGCGCCGGTAGAGCTCGACATGGCGGCGCGCCATCAGGCCGGCGGTGAAGCGCTCCTCGAAGCGCTGCCGGATGCGGCGGCGGTCGAGGGCCGCCACCCCGGCGACCGCGGCGACGGCGGCGTCGATGCCTTCGACCAGCCGGCCGGTCAGGCCGTCCTCGAGGATCTCCGGGACCGAGCCGCGCGGATAGGCGATCACCGGCGTGCCCGAGGCCATCGCCTCGATCATGACGAGGCCGAACGGCTCCGGCCAGTCGATCGGGAACAGCAGGGCCCGCGCCCCGCCGAGCAGGGCCGCCTTGCCGCGGTCGTCGAGCTCGCCGACGAACTCGACCAGCGGGTGGGCCAGCAGCGGCTCGACCCGCTCGGCGAAGTAGGCGGCGTCGGCGGCGTCGACCTTGGCGGCGATGCGCAGCCTCATGCCGGCCCGGCGGGCGATGGCGATGGCGTCCTCGATGCCCTTCTCGGGGCTGGTCCGGCCGACGAAGGCGAGGTAGCCGCCCTGCCCGTCGCCCGGGCGGTAGAGGTCGGCCGGCAGGCCGTGCGGGATGGTGGCGGCCCAGCAGGCGTCGGGCACCGGCCGGCGCTGGCTGTCCGAGATCGAGACCAGCGGCAGCGTCGGGAAGGTGGCGAACAGCCGGGCCAGGCCCGGCGTGTCGAGCCGGCCGTGGGTGGTGGTGACGATCTTCTGCCGCAGCCGCGAGAACAGCAGCAGCTGCAGCATGTCGGTATGGAAGTGGATGATGTCGAACGCGGCCGCCATCGCGGCGACGCGGTCGATCATGACCAGGTGCTGCGCCAGCGGGTCCGGCCGCGCCGGATCGAGGCGCAGGGCGCGCGGGCTGCACGGCACCAGCTCGGCGGCCGTCACCGAATCGCCGCTGGCGAACAGGGTCACTGTGTGGCCGAGGCGGACCAGCTCCTCGGTGAGGTAGGACACCACCCGCTCGGTGCCGCCATAGAGCGCCGGCGGACAGCTCTCGACGAGGGGGGCGACCTGGGCGATCCGCATGGCTGCGCTTGTCCGTGATGGTGGCCGGGCCGGAGGGGCCGACCGGGCGCCTGCTGAACCGCCGGGGGTCGACCGGGGTTCCGGGCTCGCGGCGTGCGCAAGCGCACAGCCGGGCCGACCGATCGCGGCGACACTCACGGACAGGGTGGGAGAATGCCGATGGTGGCGGTCCTTGTCGCTGCGATCTGGTGGCTGGCCGGCATCGGCCTGATCCTGCTGGCGGTCCATGTGGTCGGCCGCTTCGGCGGCATCGTCCGCCCGTTCCTCGGCGCCCTGTTCTTTCCGCTGATGGTACTCGCCGTGGCGGGGTTCATGCTGTTCGGCACCGTCCAGGGCCGCGACCTGGCGGTGAGCCTGCTGGGTGCGCCGTGGACGACGCTGGCGATGCTGGCGCTGGCCCTGTTCTACTGGGCCACCGGGTCATGGCATACGGCACGGCTGGGCCTGAACCGGCGGTTCGGCACCGATCCGGCGAAATGGAACCCGCGCCACAGGCCATGGCTGCGCTGGCTGCCGCGGCTGATCGGCGCCGCGGCCCACCTGTTCGCGGCGATCAGCATCTGGCTGGCCGTCCCCTACGTCGCCCCGGCCGGGACGAAGACGCCGTTCCTCCTGCTCGGCGCGCTGCCCGTCGTGATGATCGTCGGCGGCTGCGCCGTGATGTGGCGGGAGGATCGATACTACCTGCGGGCCAAGGCCGAGCTCGACGCGATCCGCGACCGGCGAACGGCCTGGGTCAGCCCGTCGCCGGCGGAGCTCGAGGCTGAGGCCGAGGTGGCGCGGCGCCTCGGGCGGGCGCGGCTGCGGATGTGGATCCTGATCGCCGTCGCCGCCGTGCTGACGGTGGCCATGATGAGCGTCGAACCCTGGATCGTCCGTCGGGCCGGGATGAATGCGGACTCGATCGGCCTCGGCAGGGCCGCCGGCTGGGTCCTGCTGTCGGCCGCCTGCTTCCTGCTCCTGGTCACCTCGCGCAAGGCGATCGGCGAATGGCTGCTGGGCCGGTTGCCGACAGCCCCCGCCGGCCGGATCCGCCGCATGTTCGAGGAGGCCGACGATCGCAGCGCCACCTCCTCGATGCTGCTGGCGGTGGCGCTGGCCGGCGTCGCGGTCCTGATCGCGGCCTGGGCCTGGCTGTCGCCGCTGACGCTCGGCAGCGCCGGCGCCATGGTGATCGCCTTCCTTGCCTTCGGCGCCTACATCGCCGTCATCGACCTCGTCCGCCTGCTGGCCGGCAGCCGCCGGCGCATCGCCGCGCTCGTCGCCACCCTGCTGGTGGTGGCCGTGCTGACGCCGTGGACGGTCAAGTTCCACCGGGTCCGCCTGTGCAGCGATGGCGAGTCAGGCTGCAGCGGCGCCCAGGCCTTCGCTGGGCCGGACGACCCGCGACCGACGGTCGAGCAGGCGGCGGACGCCTGGTTCGCGAAGCTAAGGGACACGAACGGCTCCGGGCCCGTGCCGATGCTGATCGTGGCGACGGCCGGTGGCGGCATCCGGGCCGCCTACTGGACCGCCACCGTGCTGGAGTCGCTGGCGGACAGCCTCGGCAAGCAATGGCTGCGGGAGCACCTGTTCGCGATCAGCGGGGTATCGGGCGGCAGCCTCGGCGGGCTGGCAGCCGTGGCGTGGCTCGAAGGCAGGCTCGACCCGGCGCCGACCGAAGCGATGCTGACCGAGGACTTCCTGGCCCCGACGCTGGCGACGTTCGCCTTCGTCGACATCCCGTCGGCGGTCCTGCCCGAACACCATTTCGGCGATCGCGGCTGGTCGCTGGAACGCTCGTGGGAGGCGGCGAGCGGCGACGTTCTCGCCGCGCCGTTCCTCAGCTTCGGCCGGGCGCGGGATGACCTGGGCAAGGACTGGTGGCCGCTGCTGCTGCTCAATGCGACGCACCAGTCGACCGGCAAGCGCGTCATCACGGCCAGCGTGCAGGTCGACGACGGGGTGTTCCGCGACAGCTTCGACCTGCACACCCTGCTGCAGGCCGACGTGCCGGCGAGCACCGCGGCGCACAACAGCGCACGGTTCACCTACGTCTCGCCGGCCGGGTCGCTCTACGACCGGGACGATTCCCTCAAGGGCTACATCCTCGACGGCGGCTACTTCGAGAACTTCGGAGCACTCACCGCCCTGCAGCTGGCCCGCGCCGCCGAGGACCGGCTCGGACGGGACAAGGTCAGGCCGATCGTGCTGATGATCAGCAGCGACCCGGGTCTGGTCGAGCGCGATCGTGTCCGCCAAGACACCGCCTGCGACCGACCGGACAAGGTCGTCCAGCTGGCCTACGACGAAGCGTCGGACGGGGACGCCTGGTGGGTGAGCTACCTGACCCAGCTCGTCGCTCCGGCCGCCGGCATGCTGGCGAGTCGCGAGGCGCACGGCATCGTCGCCACCCAGGAACTGGCCCGCTGGACCTGCGGCGCTGCCCCCCTGCCGGCGGGGTCCGCGGTCGCCGGGACGCCGGCACCGGTCGGCATGGTGGCGGTGGCCGACGACGCTTCGGCGGTGGCAGGTGGGGTTCCGAACAACCGGCGGGTCGTGCATCTCGCCATGTGCCAGTCGCCGACGTTCCCCGAGCCGCCCCTCGGCTGGGTCCTGTCGACGTCGATGCGCAGGCACTTCGACGCCATGCTGAAGGCATGCGGCAACGACGGCGAGCTGCTGGCGCTGCGCCGCGAGCTCGGCGCGCCGCCGACCTGAGCCGCGCGTTCCGGCAAGCCCGCCCCGTCTCACCCGCGCTGGCGCCGCCCCGCGGTGGCCGCTAGAAGGGCGCCGATCCTGCGCGTGAGGTTGGGGCATGAGCGACAGCGGTGCGGTCGGCATCGGCGAGGCGTTGACCTTCGACGACGTGCTGCTGGAGCCGGGCTACTCGGAGGTCCTGCCGTCGCAGACCGACGTCCGGGCGCGGCTGGCGCGGGACATCGGGCTCGGCGTGCCGCTGCTCTCCGCCGCCATGGACACCGTCACCGAGGCGCCGATGGCGATCGCCATGGCGCAGCACGGCGGCATGGGGATCATCCACAAGAACCTCGAGATCGACGAGCAGGCGGCCGAGGTCCAGCAGGTCAAGAAGTTCGAGGCCGGCATCGTCGTCAACCCGGTCACCGTGACGCCCGAGGCGACGCTGGCCGAGGCGCTCGAGCTGATGGCCCGCCACCGCGTCTCCGGCCTGCCGGTGGTCGAAGGCCCCGGCGGGCGGCTGGTCGGCATCCTGACCAACCGCGACGTCCGCTTCGTCGACGCCGGCGACGTGCCGGTGCGCGAGCTGATGACGCACGAGCGGCTGGTGACGGTGAAGGAGGGCGTGTCGCGCGACGAGGCGCGGCGCCTGCTGCACCAGTACCGCATCGAGAAGCTGCTGGTGGTCGACGACGAGCGCAAGCTGGTCGGGCTGATCACCGTCAAGGACATCGAGAAGGCGCAGCGCTTCCCGCAGGCGAGCAAGGACGCGCACGGCCGGCTGCGGGTCGGGGCGGCGACCGGCACCGGCACGGCCGGGCTGCAGCGCGCCGAGGCGCTGCTGGCGGCCGGGGCCGACGTCATCGTCGTCGACACCGCGCACGGCCATTCGCGCGGCGTGCTCGACAGCATCGCCGCGGTGCGGCGGCTGTCGAACGGGGTGCGCATCGTCGGCGGCAACGTCGCCACCGGCGACGGCGCCCAGGCGCTGATCGACGCCGGCGCCGACGCGGTCAAGGTCGGCATCGGCCCGGGCTCGATCTGCACCACCCGGATCGTCGCCGGGGTCGGCGTGCCGCAGCTGGCGGCGCTGCTGCAGATCACCCGGCGCTGCCGCGACCAGGGCGTGCCGGTGATCGCCGACGGCGGCATCCGCACCTCGGGCGACGTCGCCAAGGCGATCGCCGCCGGGGCCGACTGCGTGATGATCGGCTCGATGTTCGCCGGCACCGACGAGGCCCCGGGCGAGGTGTTCCTCTACCAGGGCCGCTCCTACAAGGCCTATCGCGGCATGGGCTCGCTGGGGGCCATGGCGCGCGGCTCGGCCGACCGCTACTTCCAGCAGGAGATCCGCGACACGCTGAAGATGGTGCCCGAGGGCATCGAGGGGCGGGTGCCCTATCGCGGGCCGGTGGCGACCATCGTCCACCAGCTCGTCGGCGGGCTGCGCGCCGCCATGGGCTATACCGGCAACCCCGACCTCGCGGCGATGCAGACCCGCTGCCGCTTCGTGCGGGTGACCAATGCCGGCCTGCGCGAGAGCCACGTCCACGACGTCGCCATCACCCGCGAGGCGCCCAACTACCGCCCCGAGGCGTAGCGGCGCGAAAAAAGATCCCGTCCGCCGTGGAGCCGCAGCCCCGGCCCGGACGTTAGGCGCCTTCAGAGACGGCAGGGCCAGGGGTGACCGGCAGGGTGGCCCCGCCCTTGGCGCGGGCGGGGAAGGATGCGGAGCGGGGCTGCGGCCGGATCGGCTCCAGGGGACCACCAGGCCGGCAGCGACAGGTCGGGAAGCTTCGCCGGCGGCTGGTTGGCGGCGCGTCCCGCGGTCGGGCTGCTCGGCCTGTTCGTCGTCGCCTACGTCGCCGCCGCCGGCTTCGGGCAGTGGCTGGCGATCGTGCCGGGCACCGGCATCACGCTGTGGCCGCCGAGCGGCGTCTTCCTCGCCACCCTGATCCTGTCGCCGCGCGCCGCCTGGCCGTGGTGGGTGGCGGCGGGCTTCGTCGCCGAGATGACCTGCGACGCGCTGTGGTTCGCCAATCCGTCGCTGCCGGCCGTTGCGTTCTACGCCGGCAACGCCGTGGAGGCGCTGCTCGGTGCCACCCTGGTCACGCGGTTCTGCCGCGGCCCGGTGCGGCTGGAGACGCTGCGCGAGGTCCTGGCGCTGGTCGTGCTGGGGGGGGCCGTCGCCCCAGTGGCCAGCGCCACGGTCGGCGCCGGCACGCTGGCCGTCACCGGGATGGAAAGCGGCTTCGCCGCCGCCTGGCTGCGCTGGTGGGTCGGCGACGCGACCGGCGTGCTGATCTTCGCGCCGCTGGTGCTGGCGGTGGTCCGCAACTGGCAGGACAAGGCCGGGCTGACCCGGGCCGGTATCGTCGAGGCCGCCGCCCTGCTGCTCGTCCTGCTGGCGGTCGGCGGCCTGTCGCTGAGCGGCTATCTGCCCTTCGCCTACATCACCCTGCCGCCGCTGCTGTGGGCGGCGGTGCGCTTCGAGGTGCGCGGGGCGGCCTTCGTGCTGGCGCTGCTGGCGCTGCTGATGGCGGCGTTCACGGTCAGCGGCGCCGACCCGTTCGCCGGCGATCCCGGCGCCCAGGCGCAACGCACGCTGATGCTGCAGCTCTACCTCGCCATGTCGGCGCTGGCCGCCCTGGTGGTGGCGGCGCTGTCGCGCCAGCACCAGCAGGCGCTGGCCCGGCTGCGCGCCGCCAACCGCGAGCTCGAGCTGCGCGTGGCCGAGGGCTCGGCCAGCCTCGGCGAGAGCGAGCGCCGGCTGACCGCCGTGCTCGACGCCCTGCCGATCGGCGTGGCGCTGGTCGACACCAAGGGCCGCACGGTCGTCGGCAACGAGGTGTTCCGGCGCTTCGTCCCCGACATGGTGCCGTCGCGCACGGCGAGTGCCGCCGCCCGCTGGGAGGGCTTCGACGCCGACGGTGCCCGGCTCGACCGCCAGGCCTATCCGGCGGCCCGCGCCCTGCGCGGCGAGAAGGTCTGGCCGGGCGTGGAGTTCCTGTTCCGCGAGGACGAGCGGGCGGCGCCGCGCTGGACCCGGGTGGCGGCGATGCCGTTCCGCGACGCGGCCGGGGCGATCGCCGGCGCCGCCATCGTGCTCGACGACATCGACGAGGAGAAGCGGGCGCTGGACGCGCTCAAGGCCGGCGAGCTGCGGCTGCGACTGGCCCAGGAATCGGCCGGGCTCGGCACCTGGGAGCGCAGCCTCGGCGGCGGCCCGGTCCGCTGCTCGCCCGAGTTCCTCGACCTGCACGGCCTGCCGGCGGAGCCGTCGGCGCTGCCGCTGGCCGAGCTGCGCGCCCTGATCCACCCCGACGACCGTGCCCGCGTCGAGGCCGAGGCGCGCCAGTCGATCCTTCGCCAGGGCAATGCCCCGTTCCGCTGGGAGTACCGCATCGTCCGCCCCGACGGCCAGGTCCGCTGGCACCTCGCGATGGGCCGGGTGCTGCGCCGCCCGGCCGCCGGCGGCGAGCTGCTCGCCGGCGTCGTCCTCGACATCACCGAGCGCAAGGCGGCCGAGGAGCAGCGCCTGCTGCTGGCGCGCGAGGTCGACCACCGGGCGAAGAACGCGCTGGCGGTGGTGCAGAGCCTGGTCCGGCTGACCCGCGCCGACGATCCGCAGGTGTACGCCGAGACGCTCGAGGGCCGGATCGCGGCGCTGGCGCGGGCGCACACGCTGCTCGCCCGCGAGCGCTGGACCGGCGGCGACCTGCGCACCCTGCTGGCCGACGAGCTGGGGGCCTATGCCGGCGGTGGCCAGGTGCGGCTCGACGGGCCCGAGGTGACGCTCCAGGCCGAGGGCGTGCAGCCGCTGGCGATGAGCATGCACGAGCTCGCCACCAACGCCGCCAAGTACGGGGCGCTGTCGCGGCCGGGCGGGACCGTGCGCATCGCCTGGCGGATCGAGGCCGGCATGCTGCACCTCGACTGGACCGAGCGCGGCGGGCCGCGCCTCGCCGGCCGGCCCGAGCGGATGGGCTTCGGGACCCGGCTGCTGCAGGCCTCGGTGCGCGGCCAGCTCGGCGGGACCATCGCCAAGACCTGGGAGCCCGAGGGCCTGCGCTGCGCCATCGTGGTGGCGCCGGCCCTGCTGCTGCGCGGCGACGGCGACGGCCGCGGCGGCGCGGTCGAGCCGGCGGGCGCGGTGGCGACGGCCCGGCCGGGGCTGCGCGTGCTGCTCGGCGAGGACGAGCCGCTGGTGGCGCTCGACCTCGCCGAGGTGCTGCGCGGCATCGGCTGCGAGGTCACCGCCATGGCGGCGACGGTCGACGAGCTGCGCGCGGCGATCGGCGCCGGCCGGCCCGACCTCGCCGTGCTCGACGTCAACCTCGCCGGCCACTCGTCGCTGCCGGACGCCGACGCGCTCGTCGCCGCCGGGGTGCCGGTGGTGCTGGTCACCGGCTACGGCGACCTCGGCGACCGCCGCTGGCCGGACGGGGCCGGCGTCGCCGTCCTGCGCAAGCCGGTGGCGCGCCACGAGCTGGCCGAGGCGCTGGCCCGGCTGGCCGATCCGGCGGCGGCGACGCTGACGGAGCGTTAACCCTTGCCCGGCAGCATGCGTCGGCATGCGCAGCGCCCTGTCCGCCGACCTGCCGGCCGCCGCCGATCCCGGCCACGAGCTGCGCACGCCGCTGCACGCGATCCGCTCGGCCGCCGAGCTGCTGCTGGCCGGCGAGGGCGGGGCGCTCGGCGCCGCCGCCCTGCCGCTGGTGGCGGTGATCGCCGAGGCGGCGCGGCAGCTCGAGGCGCCGCTGCACCTGCTGGCCGCCCTGGCGGCGGTCGAGGACGAGCGCGAGGCCAGCCTCGACCTCGCCGGGCTGCTCGCCGACACCGGCTTCGCCCTGGCCGCCACCGGCCCGCCGCTGCCGGTGCGGGTGCGGCCGGGCGGCTGCCGGACGGCGGTGCAGGTCTGGCATGCGCTGCTGTGCCAGCGGCAGTCGGCGCCGAGAGCCGAGCTGTCGGCGACGACGGTTCGTCTTGCCGGGCCGCGACCGGTACTGGAGTGGGCGCCATGGTTACTTGCCAGCCAACTAATGACCCGGAGCGGCCTAGTCAGCCGGATCGTGCCGACCGGCGATTGCCTGATCAGCCTGAATGGCGATGGTCGAGGCGACTGAAGCGGCGGGATGGCGGCGGCCGGTGACGCCGCGCGCCGGGACGGAGTCTGTCATTCGTCTTGAAATTGTCATCCCGGCAACAATCGAGCCGCCAAGTCGGCGGCCGGGCTACTCGCGCGCCGGTGTCGGGCGCTTTCGGGTTGTGACGCTTGGCGGGGGCTGTTATAGCGTGGGGCGGGTGCCAAAGAGGCAAGAACCCCAGACAGCCGCGGATATCCCTCATCCCGTCGGCGGTCCCGGACGTAACAGATCATGCCGCGATCGCCATCGCGGGTTCCGGCCTCGGCAGGGAACGCTGCACCAGCGGCTTCCGTTGCCTGCAACAAGCAGATCCTGCGCCGGCAGCGACCGGTGCGCACGGCTCCGTCGTCCGGAGCGCGGGTGAGGAAGGCAGTCATTCGGCAATGAAGAGCGTCTGATGTTTCCGTATCGTCGTGGCAAGAAGCGGCCGAAGAACGGACAGGCGGGGCGGCGTGGCCCCGAGCGCGGACCGGGCGGCGGCCGGCCGGGCGGGATCGCCTACGACCTGCTCGGCCTGATGCCGTCGACGACCAAGGCGCTGGCGCAGATGCTGGCCGGCAACACCCGCGCCTCGGGCCAGCTCCAGCACGCCCGCAACACCCTGCAGCAGGCCGAGCGGGCCATCGAGGAGCGGCAGATCGACCGGCTGAACCCGGCCGACCGCGAGATGTTCCTCGACCGCCTCGCCACCCTGAAGCTGACCCTGGCGGCCGCCGCCGACGAGCTCGAGGAAGCGGCTGCCGCCGCCGCCGAGGCCGAGGCGCAGCCCGAGGTCAAGGCCCGGCCGCAGGTGGCGCCGGAGCGGCTGCGCGAGCTGGCGCTGTCGCTGGCCGGCGAGCTCGCCGCCGGGGCGCAGCGCAAGGCCGAGAACCCGGTGCAGCCGCCGCTCGCCGAGCCGGCCTCGCTGCCGGATCCCGAGGAGCGCTCGGTGCACGCCATCGACGAGGCCGACGACGAGCAGCGCGCCGGCAGCGCCCACCAGAAGCCGCGCCTGCGCCTGAAGCGCCGCGTCGACCTCGCCAGCGCCTGAGCGCAGGCTTCCGACGGCAGGACGACGGCTGCGGGCCGCCGGGGCCGTGACGTTCGCCGGCGACGCCCGCGAGGCACCGCGGCTGTGTCCCAAGCGCCGGGGCGACCTCGGCAGCGCCTGAGCGCAGGCCTCCGACGGCAGCACGACGGCTGCGTCTCGCCAAGGCCGCGACCCTCGCCGACGGCGCCCGCCGAGCAACGCGCCTGTGGCAGAAGCGCCGGTGCGCCATTTCCAGTTCCTGATGGGTCTGTCGCGCGGAGGGCAACGGGCACGGCTCCCTCGGCGGTGACCGTCGCCGACGGGGTCCGCCGGAAGTCGCGTCTGCGGCCGAAGCGCGAGGTCGACCTCGCCAGCGCCTGACCTGGCCCGTCGAGCGTGGAGCGACGGGTGCGGGTCTCCGGGCGGTCACCGCCGCCGACAGGTCCAATCGGGAGCCGCGCCCGCGCCCGAGGCGCCAGGTCGAGTTTGCCAGCGGCTGATCAGGTCCCTAGACCCGGGAGCGAGGGATGCGGAACGCCGAGCCGTAACGCTTGCCGGCAGCGCCTGCCAGACGCAGCGGATGCGGCTGAAGCGCCGGGCCGATCGCGCCAGCGCCTGGCCAATGTGTCTACCGGACGGTGACAGGCGCGGGTCTCCGGGCGGTGATCGTCGCCGCCGGGGCCCGCCGGAAGTCGCGTCTGCGGCTGAAGCGCGAAGTCGACCTCGCCAGCGCCTGACTTGGCCCGTCGAGCGTGGAGCCACGGGTGCGGGCATCCGCGCCGCCGACCTCGGGAGCTGCGCCCGCGCCAGCGCCGTTTGCCAGCGGCTCTCGAGCGTGCGGAGCCGCGTAACGCTTGCCGGCAGCGCCCGCCGCGGATCGGCTGAAGCGCCGGGCCGATCGCGCCAGCGCCGCCAATGTGTCTACCGGACGGTGACAGGCGCGGGTCTCCGGGCGGTGATCGTCGCCGCCGGGGCCCGCCGGAAGTCGCGTCTGCGGCTGAAGCGCGAAGTCGACCTCGCCAGCGCCTGACTTGGCCCGTCGAGCGTGGAGCCACGGGTGCGGGCATCCGGGCGGTCACCGCCGCCGCGGCTATCGGGAGCCGCGCCCGCGCTCGAGGCGCTGCGGCAGGGTCCGCTGACCCGCGGGCGAGGCATGTGGGATTTCGCGCCGTGACCGTTGCCGGCAGTGCCCGCCAGACGCAGTGGATGCGGCTGCAGTGCCGGGTTGAGCGCGCCAGCGCCTGGCCAACATTTCTGAAGGGAGAGTGACGGGCGCGGTTCTGCGGGGGCGACTGCCGCGGCAGGGTCCGGCGGAAGCGGCGCCTGCGGCCGTAGCGTGACGTCGACATCGCCAGCGGCTGGCCTGTTTCTCCGACCGTGGCGCGCCGGATGCGGGTCTCCGGGCGGTGACCGCCGCCGACAGGGCCGATCAAGAACCGCGCCCGCGGCCGAGGCGCCAGGTCGAGTTCGCCAGCGCCTGACCCGGTCCGCTGACCCGGGGGCGAGGGATGCGGGCCGCCGGGCCGTCACGCTTGCCGGCAGCGTCCGCCGGACGCAGCGGAGGCGGCTGCGGCGCCAGATCGGTCGCGCCAGCGCCCCTTACCAGGTCTTCCGAGCGGCGCGCGTCGGGTACGGGTCTCCGGGCGGTGTCCGTCAAGCCCTGGTTCTGGGTCGGAGCGGGCGGCCTGCCCGTCGCTGCCGGTCGACGCGAACGGTCGCCGGAGGGTGCCGCTGCCGGCACCGGTGGCGAGGTGACGCAGGATGTCGGGCATCACGGCCGCAGGTTTCGGCATCTCCGCAGACGTGGCGGCGGGGGCAGCGGCGGCCGCTGGCTCAGCGGAAGAACAGCAGCGTCAGCAGGGCGAAGGTCGGGATCAGCACGGCCACGGACCAGCCCATGTAGCCGAAGAAGCTGGGCATCCGGACACCCTGCTCCTCGGCGATGGCGCGGACCATGAAGTTCGGCGCGTTGCCGATGTAGGTGTTGGCCCCCATGAACACCGCCCCGGCCGAGATCGCCGCCAGCGTCGTCGCCAGCGGGCCGGTCAGCACCGCCGGGTCGCCGCCGGCGATGTTGAAGAACACGAGGTAGGTCGGGGCGTTGTCGAGGAACGACGACAGCAGGCCGGTCAGCCAGAAGTACATGGCGTCGATCGGCTGGCCGTCGGCGCCGGTGACGGCATCGACGACCAGGGCCAGGGCTCCGTCGCGGCCGGCGCGCAGGATCGCCAGCGCCGGCACGATGGTGATGAAGATGCCGGCGAACAGCTTGGCCACCTCGACCATGGGGAACCAGCTGAACTCGTTGGCCTGGCGGATCGCCCGCGGGGTCAGCACCAGGGACGCCGCGGCCAGCAGCAGCAGCAGCAGGCTGCGCACGATGTCCTCGAGCATCACCTCGACGTGGAAGACGGTGAGGCCGATGCCGCTGCGCCAGGTGCCGCTGAGCAGCACGGCGCCGATGATGCCGAGCAGCAGGATGAGGTTGATGTTGCCCTCGATGCGCAGCCGGCCGCCGGCCGCTGCCGCCGGCGCCGCGGCGGCCGGCTCGCGCCGCGCGTACCAGCTGTCGAGGGCGAAGAAGACGGCCAGCAGCAGCACCGCCGCCACCACCATCGGCAGCAGCAGGTGCACGGTCGGCCAGAAGAACGGCACGCCCTTGAGGAAGCCGAGGAACAGCGGCGGATCGCCGAGCGGGGTCAGCGCGCCGCCGACATTGGCGACGAGGAAGATGAAGAACACGACGACGTGGGCCTGGTGCGCCCGGTGGGCGTTGGCGCGCAGCAGCGGGCGGATCAGCGCCATGGCGGCACCGGTGGTGCCGGTCCAGCTCGCCAGCACGGTGCCGAAGGCCAGCAGGCCGGTGTTGAACGCCGGCGTGCCCCGGGCCGAGGTCACCACCCGCAGGCCGCCGGTGACGGTGAACAGCGCCAGCAGCAGGATGATGAACGGGATGAACTCGAGCAGCGCGGTGTGCAGCACCTCGTAGAGGGTCAGCGCCGGGCCGCCGGCCACGAGCATCGGCAGCAGCACGCACAGCGACCAGAACAGGCTGACCTTGCCGTAGTGGTGGTGCCAGAAGCGCGGCAGGAACAGCGGGCAGACGGCGATCGACAGGAGCAGGCCGGCGAACGGCAGTACCCAGGCGAGACCGAGTCCGGCCCCGTCGAGATGGAAGGCGTCCGCGGCCAGCGCCGGCAGGGGCAGCAGCGCCGCGGCGGCCGTGCCGCCGGCGAGCAGGGTGGTGCGCCGTGCCGTCACCCGATCCACCCCATGCCCCGATTCCCGTGCCCGCACGCGCCGCATCCGCTGCCGTCCGGCATATCGTCCGCGCCGGACCGTCGCAAGCCGGGCCTACCGGCCTGCAACCACCGTCCCGCAGAAGGGATTTGTCGGGGCAGGGGATTGCACTATGATTCCTGCAGGATGAGATGCGCCGGTGGGCTGCCGATCGACATGAGCAACGGGCCTGGGTTTCGCGACGAGGGGACGAAGGGCGACGTCGCCACCAAGACGCGCACCAAAACGCAGCGGCCGTCGCTGTACAAGGTCCTGTTGCTCAACGACGACTACACGCCGATGGAGTTCGTCATCGTCGTCCTTGAGCGTTTCTTCAACAAGTCGCACGACGACGCGACCCGCATCATGCTGCACGTCCATCACAAGGGGGTGGGCGTCTGCGGCGTCTACACCTTCGAGGTCGCCGAGACCAAGGTCGCCCAGGTGATCGAGTTCGCGCGGGCCAACCAGCACCCGCTGCAATGCGCCATGGAGCGGGAATAGACGCGGGCCCCATGATGCGCCAAAGTCCGACTACCTGCTCACAGGAGGTCGAGGTGGAAGCCCGATGCCCATGCTCTCGCGCACTCTAGAGAAGAGCCTTCGCCGCGCCCTGGCGCTGGCGAATGCCCGCCAGCACGAGTACGCGACGCTCGAGCATCTGCTGATGGCGCTCACCGAGGACCAGGATACCGTGGCGGTCCTCAAGGCCTGTGCGGTCGACCTCGACCGGCTGCGGGCGAGCCTCACCGACTTCCTCGACCACGAGCTCTCGGGGCTGGTCGTCGACGGCGTCGTCGAGGCCAAGCCGACGGCCGGCTTCCAGCGGGTCATCCAGCGCGCCGCGATCCACGTCCAGTCGTCGGGCCGCAGCGAGGTGACCGGCGCCAACGTGCTGGTGGCGCTGTTCTCCGAGCGCGAGTCGCACGCCGTGTTCTTCCTGCAGGAACAGAACATGTCGCGGCTCGACGCCGTGAACTACATCTCCCATGGGACCCTGAAGCGGACCGGCGGCAGCGAGGAGCGGCGGGCCCGCGGAGCGGACGAGAGCGTGAGCGAGGAGAAGAAGGAGAACGGCGGCGAGGCGCTGGGCACCTACTGCGCCAACCTCAACCAGAAGGCCCGCGACGGCAAGATCGACATCCTGGTCGGTCGCGCCAACGAGATCGAGCGGACCATCCAGATCCTCTGCCGGCGGTCGAAGAACAACCCGCTGTTCGTCGGCGACCCCGGCGTCGGCAAGACCGCCATCGCCGAGGGCCTGGCCCTGCGCATCGTCCGCGGCGAGGTCCCGGACGTGCTCAAGGACGCGGTGATCTTCGCGCTCGACATGGGCGCCCTGCTGGCCGGGACGCGCTACCGCGGCGACTTCGAGGAGCGGCTCAAGGCCGTGCTCACCGAGCTCGAGGCCAACCGCCACGCGGTGCTGTTCATCGACGAGATCCACACCGTGATCGGCGCCGGGGCGACCAGCGGCGGCTCGCTCGACGCCTCGAACATCCTCAAGCCGGCGCTGGCCAGCGGTGCCCTGCGCTGCATCGGCTCGACGACCTACAAGGAATTCCGCAACTACTTCGAGAAGGACCGGGCGCTGGTGCGCCGGTTCCAGAAGATCGACATCCCGGAGCCGACCGAGGACGAGGCGGTCAAGATCCTGCACGGGCTGAAGCCCAGCTTCGAGCAGCACCACCAGATCCGCTACACCAACGCCGCGATCAAGGCGGCGGTGACGCTGTCGACCCGCTACATCCACGACCGCAAGCTGCCGGACAAGGCGATCGACGTCATCGACGAGGTCGGGGCGGCGCAGATGCTGCGGCCGGCGCACCTGCGCAAGAAGACCGTCGGCGCCAAGGAGATCGAGGAGATCGTCGCCAAGATCGCCCGGGTGCCGATCAAGTCGGTCAACCTGCGCGACAAGGAGAACCTGCGCACGCTCGACGCCGACCTCAAGGGCGTGGTGTTCGGCCAGGAGCGGGCGATCGAGGCGCTGGCCTCGGCGATCAAGCTCAGCCGCGCCGGCCTGCGCGACCCGCAGAAGCCGATCGGCTGCTACCTGTTCTCCGGCCCGACCGGCGTCGGCAAGACCGAGGTTGCCAAGCAGCTCGCCAAGATCATGGGCATCGAGCTCGTCCGCTTCGACATGTCCGAGTACATGGAGCGGCACGCGGTCTCGCGGATGATCGGCGCCCCGCCGGGCTATGTCGGCTTCGACCAGGGCGGCCTGCTCACCGACTCGATCGACCAGCACCCGCACGCCGTGCTGCTGCTCGACGAGATCGAGAAGGCGCATCCCGACGTGTTCAACATCCTGCTGCAGGTGATGGACTACGGGAAGCTGACCGACAACAACGGCAAGACCGTCGACTTCCGCAACGTCGTGCTGATCATGACGACGAATGCGGGCGCCTCGGACATGCAGCGCAACGCCATCGGCTTCGGCCGCGACAAGCGCGAGGGCGAGGACACCGAGGCGATCAAGCGGCTGTTCACGCCCGAGTTCCGCAACCGCCTCGACGCGGTGATCCCGTTCTCCGGCCTGACCCCGACCATCATCGCCAACGTCGTCGACAAGTTCGTCCGCGACCTCGCGGCGCAGCTGGCCGACCGCCGGGTGCACATCGAGGTCGACGCCGACGCCCGCGCCTGGCTGGCCGAGAAGGGCTACGAGCCGCTCTACGGCGCCCGGCCGCTGGCCCGGGTGATCGAGGAGCACATCAAGCGGCCGCTCGCCGACGAGCTGCTGTTCGGCCAGCTCGCCAAGGGCGGCAAGGTCGTCGTCACCATCGAGGACGGCAAGCCGGCCTTCCGCTTCAGTGCCGGCATGACGGTGGCCCTGCTGCCGCCGCCGGACAGCGACGAGGACGAGGAGGAGAGCGGCACCGAAGGCGAGGACGAGGCCAAGCTCGCCGAGCCGGTGAGCTGAGCGCAGGACCCGGACCGCGCCGGCGGCTCGGCGCGGTCAGCCTGCTCGTCCGCGACTACGACGAGGCGCTCGCGTTCTACGGCGATGTGCTGGGCTTCGCGGTCCTCGAGGATGTCGACCTCGGCCACGGCAAGCGCTGGCTCCTGGTCGCCCCGCCGCAGGGCGGCTCCACCCCGCTGCTGCTGGCGAAGGCGGATGGCCCGGGCCAGCTGGCGCGGGTCGGCGACCAGACCGGCGGCCGGGTCTTCCTGTTCCTGCACACCGACGACTTCGCCCGCGACCATGCCGCGATGCTGGCCCGCGGCGTCCGCTTCCGCGAGGCGCCCCGGCACGAGGCCTACGGCACGGTGGCGGTATTCGAGGACCTCTACGGCAACCTGTGGGACCTGATCGAGCCCAGGGGCTGAGGCTCAGAGCAGGAAGTCGATGGCCGACAGGGTGCCGGTACTCCGCAGGACGCCGGGCCGGCGGATCCCGCAGAGGGTGGCCACAAGAACCTGATCATCCTGCCGGGCAGCGTTCAGGGGTCGACGCTGGCTCAATCGAAGGCTGAGGCAAGGCGGCCGCGACCGGCAGGGCACGCGGCTCCGACAGCGACCGGCGGATGTGGTAGCCTTGTCGCACAGGGTCTCGCCAGCGGAGGCACGCCATGGACAATCCGGCCCCGGTTCCGAGCGAGCTCGTACGCGACGCCAGCGAGCGGCTGCTGCGCGACGGGCATGTGGTGATCCCCGGCCTGCTGGAGCCCGGCGAGACGGCACGGCTGCGGGCCGATCTCGAGCGGGTGATGGCCGAGGAGCGGGAGCGGCCGTTCGATCCGGGCGACGGGCCGGCGCATCCGCAGGACGAGGCGTGCGCGCGGCTGCATGCGCAATGGTGGAACTGCGACGCCGCCGAGGAGGCCCGGCTGCTGCGGCGGATGCGGCACCAGCGGGCGCAGGAGTTCGGCACCGACTGGCCGGTGCCGGCGGCCGAGGCCAGCATCTGCTTCAAGCACATCCCGACGCTGTTCGACGGCGGCCGGTCGCAGCGGGTGTTCAACCTGATCAACAAGCTGCCGGGGTTCGCACGGATGGTGGAGCATCCGCTGGTGCTGGCGGTGATGGAGGGGCAGCTGGGGCGCGACTGCGTGCTGCTGGACGTCAGCGCCAACGCCGTCGGGCCGCGGACGGGCGGCGGCAACCTGCACATGGATTCGCCGCTGACCGACCTGCCCGAGCCCCTGCCGGACTATGCGCTGAGCATCCAGACCGCCTGGATGCTGACCGACTTCAGCGCCGGCAACGGGGCGACGCGGGCGGTCACCGGCAGCCACCGGGCCGGCCGCCGCCCCGACGTCGCCGCCGACCCGGCGCGCGAGGCGGTGCTCGAGGGGCCGGCAGGCTCGGTGGCGATCTGGCTGAGCCAGACCTGGCACCGGCACGGGCCGAACTCGACTGCCAACACGACGCGGCTGGGCGTCATCGTCCAGTACGGGCGGGCGTGGATGAAGCCGTTCGTCGACCTGCGCACGCCGCTGACGGCCGAGACGGCGGCCCACTACTCGCCAAGGCTGCGCTACATGATGGGCTGCTCGGCGCGAGCCCCGGTCAGGGGCTAGCGGGGTCGTCGTCGTCGTCCCGGCCGCCGGCGATGGCCCGGGCCAGCGCTGCCAGGGCGCTGCGGACCTCCGCATCGCCGATCAGGGCCATGCTGCGGGCGACCTCGAGGGTGGCGCGCTGCCGGCCAGGATGGTGCTCGAGGCTGGCGGCGGCGATCTGCATGGCCCCGTCCTCGCCGAAGAACCAGCCGATCGGGACCTCCAGCCGGCGGGCCAGCAGGTGCAGCTGCGAGGCGCCGATCCGGTTGGCGCCGCTCTCGAACTTCTGCAGCTGCTGGTAAGTGCAGCCCAGCGTATCGCCGAGCTGCTGAAGGGTCAGGCCGAGCTCCAGCCGGCGCTGGCGGATGCGCTCGCCGATGCGGCGGTCCATGACCTGTTCCGCGCCCATCGCGAGGCTCCCGCGGCCGCAGCCACCGCCCTGCTCTGGCCGCGGCACGCGGCCTTGGCTATGGTCCGCCGCGACGCGCGGTCGGGACGCTGCTGGCACCCGACGCTAGAGGCATGACGCAAGGCCGGCAAGGGCGACGCCGGCAATCGGAGCGGAGCGAGCATGGACGAGCCGAAGCGTGGCCGACCCGGGCGCTGGGCGTTCGGGGTGCTGGTGGCGGCGACGCTGCTGGCCGGCTGCTCGTCGAGCAACGAGGAGGCGGCGTTCGCCGACCGCTCGGTCGACGACCTCTACAATGCCGCCCAGGACCTGATGGACGACGGCCGCTACAAGCTGGCCGCCGAGGCGTTCGAGGAAGTCGACCGCCAGCACCCCTACTCGCAGTGGGCGACGCGGGCCCAGATCATGTCCGCCTTCGCCTACTACATGGCCAACGAGTACGACGAGTCGGTCGCCGCCTCGAACCGCTACATCGAGCTCCATCCCGGCAACGAGGACGTGCCCTACGCCTACTACCTGATCGGGATGTGCTACTACGAGCAGATCTCGGATGTCGGCCGCGACCAGGAGATGACGCAGAAGGCGCTCGATTCGTTCCGCGAGCTGGTGCAGCGCTACCCGCAGTCCGACTACGCCCGCGACGCGGCGCTGAAGATCGACCTGACCCGCGACCATCTCGCCGGCAAGGAGATGGAGATCGGCCGCTACTATCTGAACCGGCGCGAGTACGTGGCGGCGATCAACCGCTTCCGCAACGTCGTCGAGACCTACCAGACGACCTCGCACGTGCCCGAGGCGCTGCACCGCCTGACCGAGGCCTACCTGGCGCTGGGCGTGCGCGAGGAGGCGCAGAACACTGCGGCCGTGCTCGGCTACAACTTCCCGGGCAACGTCTGGTACGAGCGCTCCTACGCCCTGCTCGAGGAGCAGGACCTCGAGCCGATGCAGAGCAGCACCTCCTGGCTCAGCAAGATCTTCTGAGCCGGCAGGCGCCCCGGCACGGAGCCATGCTGGAAAGCCTCGCGGTCCGCGACATCGTCCTGATCCGCAAGCTCGATCTCGAGCTCGCCAACGGGCTGTCGGCGCTGACCGGCGAGACCGGGGCCGGCAAGTCGATCATCCTCGACGCCCTGGGCCTGGCGCTGGGCTCGCGCGGCGACCGCGGGCTGGTGCGGAGCGGGGCCGAGCAGGGCGCCGTCACCGCCGTGTTCCGGGTGCCCGACGACCATCCGGTGCGGCCGCTGCTCGAGGAGCAGGGGCTGGAGGCCGGGCCCGAGCTGGTGGTGCGCCGGCTGCTCGGGGCCGACGGCCGCAGCCGCGCCTTCGTCAACGACCAGGCGGTGGGCCTGGGCCTGCTCCGGCAGATCGGCGACGCGCTGGTCGAGGTGCACGGCCAGTTCGACCAGCAGGGCCTGCTGTCGCCGGCCAGCCACCGCCGGCTACTCGACGCCTTCGGCGGGCTCGACGCCGAGGTCGCGGCGGTGCGCGGCGCGCATGATACCCGCGAGGCGGCGCGCGCGCGGGCCGAGGAGCTGCGCCGGGCGGTCGACACCGCCGAGCGCGAGATCGAGTACCTGCAGCACCGCGAGCGCGAGCTCGCCGACCTCAGGCCCGAGCCGGGCGAGGAGGAGGCGCTGGCCGAGCGGCGCAGCCGGCTGCAGCACCGCGGCAAGCTGGTCGAGACGCTGACCGAGGCGGCGCAGGCGCTGGGCGCGTCGGGCGGGGCGGTCGAGAAGCTGGCGCTGGCGCAGCGCCGGGTCGAGCGCATCGCCGGGCTGGACGGAGCGCTGGTCGAGCCCTGCACGCTGGCGCTGGAGCGGGCGGTGACCGAGACCGCCGAGGCCGAGCAGGCCTTGCAGGCGGCGCTGGCGGCCCTGGGCGACGAGGACGAATCGCTGGAGCGGATCGAGGAGCGGCTGTTCGCGCTGCGCGCCGCCGCCCGCAAGCACCGGGTGACGGTCGACGAGCTGCCGGGCGTGCTCGAGGCGACGCGCGAGGAGCTGGCGCGGATCGACCGGGCCGCCGGCGACCTCGAGGCGACCGAGCGCGAGGTCGGGCGCGCCGACGCGGCCTACCGCACGGCGGCGGCGGCGCTGACGGCGGCGCGGGACAAGGCCGCCGGGGCGCTGGCCAAGGCGGTCGAGGCCGAGCTGGCGCCGCTCAAGCTCGAGCGGGCGCGCTTTCGCGTCGGCATCCTGCCGCTGGGCGAGGCCGAGCAGGGGGCGGACGGGGCCGAGCGGGTGCAGTTCGAGGTCACGACCAATCCGGGCCAGCCGTTCGGGCCGCTCACCAAGCTGGCCTCGGGCGGCGAGCTGTCGCGGTTCATGCTGGCGCTCAAGGTGGTGCTGGCGCGGCTCGACAGCGCCGGCACGCTGGTGTTCGACGAGGTCGACACCGGCATCGGCGGCGCCACCGCCGCGGCCGTCGGCGAGCGCCTGGCGCGGCTGGGCGACGAGCGGCAGGTGCTGGTGGTCACCCACGCGCCGCAGGTGGCGGCCAAGGCCCACCACCATCTGCGGGTCGCCAAGGCGGTCGACGGGGACCGGGTGTCGGTCGACGTCGAGGAGCTGTCGGCGGCGGCCCGGCTCGAGGAGATCGCGCGGATGCTGGCGGGAGCGGCGGTGACCGAGGCGGCCCGGGCGGCGGCGGCCAGCCTGATGCGGCAGGAGCGCTGAGATGGCGGCGGCACCGGCGACCATCGTCCGCCCGGTCGAGGCCCTCGCCGAGAGCGAGGCGCAGGTCGAGCTCGCCTGGCTGGCCGCCGAGATCGAGCGCCACGACCGGCTCTACTACCGCAAGGACGCGCCCGAGATCAGCGACGCCGACTACGACGCGCTGCGCCGGCGCAACGACGCGCTGGAGGCGCGCTTCCCGGCGCTGATCCGGCCCGACAGCCCGCGCCACCGGGTCGGCGCCGCGCCGGTCGAGGCGTTCGGCAAGGTCGTCCACGCCGTGCCGATGCTGTCGCTCGACAACGCCATGGAGGACGGCGAGGTCGCCGAGTTCCTGGCGCGGGTCCGGCGCTTCCTCAACCTCGGCGCCGACACGGCCGTGGAGCTGGTCGCCGAGCCCAAGATCGACGGGCTGTCCTGCGCGCTCCGCTACGAGGACGGGGTGCTGGTGCGCGGCGCCACGCGCGGCGACGGGACGGTCGGCGAGGACGTCACCGCCAATGTCCGCACCATCCGCGACATCCCGCAGCGGCTGCGCGACGGCGCCCCGCCGCTGCTCGAGGTGCGCGGCGAGGTCTACATGGAGCGGCACGACTTCGCCGCGCTGAACGAGGCGCGCGAGGCGGCGGGCGAGCCCCTGTTCATGAACCCGCGCAACGCCGCGGCCGGGGCGCTGCGCCAGCTCGACAGCAGCATCACCGCCAGGCGGCGGCTGCGCTTCTTCGCCTATGCCTGGGGCGAGGCCGAGCCCGCCATCGAGGGCAGCTACCACAGCTTCCTCGACCGGCTGGGGGCCATGGGCTTCAGCGTGAACCCGCTGATCCGGCTGTGCCACGGCACCGACGAGCTGATCGCCTACCACGGCGAGATCGGGGCGCAGCGGGCCGAGCTGCCCTACGACATCGACGGCGTCGTCTACAAGGTCGACCGGATCGAGCTGCAGCGCCGGCTGGGCTTCGTCGGCCGCGCCCCGCGCTGGGCGGTGGCGCACAAGTTCGCCGCCCGCAAGGCGCAGACGCTGGTCCGGGGCATCACCATCCAGGTCGGGCGCACCGGGGCGCTGACCCCGGTGGCCGAGCTCGAGCCGATCACGGTCGGCGGCGTCGTCGTCAGCCGGGCGACGCTGCACAACCAGGACTACATCGCGGAGAAGGACATCCGCGTCGGCGACACCGTCGTCGTGCAGCGGGCGGGCGACGTGATCCCGCAGGTGGTCGAGATCGTCCCGGCGGCCCGGCCGGAGGGGGCCGAGCCGTTCGTCTTCCCCGAGCACTGCCCCGAATGCGGCAGCCTCGCGGTGCGGCCGCCGGGCGAGGCCATCCGGCGCTGCACCGGCGGGCTGATCTGTCCGGCGCAGCTGGCCGAGCGGATGCGCCACTTCGTCGGCCGCGAGGCCTTCGACATCGAGGGTCTGGGGCGCAAGCAGGTGCCGCAGCTGCTGGAGGCCGGGCTGATCCACGGGCCGGCCGACCTGTTCCGGCTGGCGCAGGACGAGGCCGGCCTGGCGAGGCTGCGCGAGCTCGACGGCTGGGGCGAGAAGAAGGTCGCCAAGCTCGTCGAGGCGATCGCGGCGCGGCGGGCGATGCCGCTGTCGCGGGTCATCTACGCCCTGGGCATCCGCTTCGTCGGCGAGGTCAACGCCCGGCTGCTGGCACGGCACTACGGCACCTACGAGGCGTGGAAGGCGGCGATGCTGCGGCTCGCCGCCGGCGACGAGGAGGCGAGGGCGGAGCTGGACGCCGTCGACGGGGTCGGCGACGCGCTGGTCGAGGCCCTCATGGAATTCTTCGTCGAGAGCCACAACATCGAGGCCCTGGACGCGCTGGCGGCGCAGCTGACGATCGAGCCGGAGCAGGCAACCGCCGGTACCGGCTCGGCGTTCTCCGGCAAGACCGTGGTCTTCACCGGAACGCTGGAACGGATGACCCGGGCCGAGGCCAAGGCCCGCGCCGAGGCGCTGGGGGCCAAGGTGGCGGGCTCGGTCTCGCGCAACACCGACTTCGTGGTGGCCGGGGCCGAGGCCGGGTCGAAGCTGAAGACCGCGCGGGAGCTGGGGGTGACGGTCCTCAGCGAGGACGAGTGGCTGGAGCGGGCAGGGGTCGGATGACGCGGTTGTGGATGCTGGGGCTGGGCTACGGCTTTCTCGTGCTGGGGGTGCTCGGCCTGTTCCTGCCGTTCCTGCAGGGATTCCTGTTCCTGCTCGTGGGCCTGCTGATCCTCGCCCGGCACGCGCCCTGGGCCGAGCGCGTGCTCGACTGGCTCAAGCGGCGCCATCCCAAGGCCGCCGAGATGATCGAATCGGCCGAGGCGATGTCCGACCGCTGGGTCAACCGCGCCGGCGAGGGCATGCGCGGGGCGTGGCGCCGGCTCACGGGAGGCTGAGCCCTCCTTCTCAGGCCCCGAGCGGCGCGCACATCCGGGCGAGCCAGCCGCGGGCGTCGCCGACGAGCGGGGCCAGCTCGTGCTCGACCCGGGCGTGGTAGGCGTCGACCCACTGGCGTTCGGCCGGCGACAGCATGGCGACGTCGATCAGGCGGTGGTCGATCGGGCACAGGGTGAGGGCGTGGAAGCCCAGCAGCTCGCGCTCCGCCCCCTCGGGCGCCGGCTCGGGCCGGACGACCAGCAGGTTCTCGGTGCGGATGCCCCACTCGCCGGCCCGGTAGTAGCCGGGCTCGTTGGACAGGATCATGCCGGGCTGCAGGGTCGTGCCGGTGCCGGCCTTGGAGATCCGCGCCGGGCCCTCGTGGACGCAGAGATAGGCGCCGACGCCGTGGCCGGTGCCGTGGTCGAAGTCGAGGCCGGCGCGCCACAGCGCGGCGCGGGCCAGGGTGTCGAGCTGCGCGCCGGTGGTGCCGACCGGGAACACCGCCCGGTCGATGGCAATGTGGCCCTGCAGGACGAGGGTGAAGCGATGGCGCATCGTGTCGCTCGGCCGGCCGAGCGGCATGGTGCGGGTGATGTCGGTGGTGGCGTCGAGGTACTGGCCGCCGGAATCGACGAGGTAGAGGGTGCCGCCGGTGAGCGGGCGGTCGGATTCGGGGCGCGGGTGATAGTGCGGCAGGGCCGAGTTGGGGCCGTGCGCCGAGATCGTGGTGAAGCTGGGGCCGCGGTAGAGCGGATCCTTGCGCCGCTCGGCCTCGAGGCGGGCGGCGGCGCCGAGCTCGGTCAGGCTGCCGTCGAGCGGCTGCTGGTCGAGCCAGGCGAGGAAGCGGACCATGGCGGCCCCGTCGCGGCGCTGGGCGGCGACCGCACCCTCGATCTCGACCGGGTTCTTGCGCGCCTTGGCGAGCACGCAGGGATCGTCGCCCTCGACGACCTGCGCCCCGGCGGCGCGCAGCCGGTCGATGAAGCCCGCCTGGGTGGCCGAGGCGTCGACGAGGACGCGGGCGCCGGCGGCGCCCAGCCCGTCCAGCGCCGGCAGGAACGCCACCTGCGGCTCGAGCCGGACGGCGTTGTCGAGGCGCAGGCCGGGCGGCACCTTGCGCGGGTCGACGAACAGCCGGCAGGTGCCGTCCTCGTCGAGGATGGCGAAGGCGAGGCAGAGCGGGTTGAAGGGGATGTCGCCGCCGCGCAGGTTGAGCAGCCAGGCGATCGAATCGGGGGCGGTCAGCACCAGCGACGAGGCCCCCTTGCCGGCGACGGCTGCGGCCATGCGCTGGCGCTTCGCCCCGGCGCTCTCGCCGGCGTACTTGTCGTCCCAGGCGCGCAACGGCGCGATCGGCGCCGCCGGGCGGCTGGTCCAGATCGCATCGACGGGATTGGCGTCGAGGGCGACGAGACGGCCACCCTTGGGCTCCAGCAGCTTCGCCAGCCGCTCGCGCTCGGCGACCCGGGTGAGCATCGGGTCGTAACCCAGCGTCCCGCCGTCCGGCAGGTTCTCGACGATCCAGCGGCTGGGCGGATGGTCGATCAGGTGGCGGATCTCGAAGCGGGCGGCATCGACCTCCTGCGCCACCTGGACGGTGTAGCGGCCGTCGACGAACACGGCGGCCCTGTCGCGCAGCACGACGGTGGTCCCGGCCGAGCCGGTGAAGCCGGTGAGCCAGGCCATCCGCTCGGCCGCGCCTGGCAGGTACTCGTTGTTGAACTCGTCGGTGCGCGGCAGCAGGAAACCGTCGACGCCGGCGGCCGCCAGCCGCTCGCGCAGGCGGTCCAGCCGCTCGGCCGGCGCCAGGTCCTTGGCCTTGTGCCGGCGCAGCGCGGCGAGCCTCCGGCGCAGGGCGAAGGGCTGCGGCGTCGCCGGGGTGAACGGGATCAGCTCGAGCCAGGCATCGGGGTCGTGCGACGGCGGAGCGGCGGCGATCCCGCGCAGCAGGTCCTGGAGCGACGAATCCATCGGGTCCTCGACGAAGCGGTGGGTCAGGTCCGCCGGGCGTTGCGGCGGCGGGCACCGTCCAGCCAGTTCGGTGCCTCGTTGAGCACACGATGGATCGCCGCGGCCCGGCTGTCGACCTCGAGCCGCTTCAGGATCTCGCGCATGTGCACCTTGACCGTCGCCGGCGCCATCGCGAGGGCCGCGGCGATGTCCTCGTTGCTGCTGCCGAAGGCGGCGAGCTGGAACAGCACGTCGCGCTGGCGCAGCGTCAGCAGGGCGGCGACGTCGAGCGCGTCCTCGCCCAGCCGCCCCTCGCGGGTCCGCGTCGGGATCCCGTCGGTCAGCAGCACGGCAGCGTAGTCGGCGATCCCGCCCAGGATCTCGCGGTACCAGGGATCGACCGGCCGGGGCGGGCTGAAGGCGATCTCGATGACCCCCAGCGCCATCCCGCCGGCCTCGATCGGCTGGTAGATCCGGGTGCCGGCCGGGCCGGCCAGCGCCTCGACGACGAGGTCGCGGCTGACGAGCGCGCGCTGCAGCCCGGCATCCAGCGGCATGTCGAAGGGCTCGTGGCTGGGCCGCCCGGCGATGCCGGTGTGGGCGGTGACCGAGAGGCGGGCGCCGTTGCCGGCGACGATCCCGATGGCCATCGCCTTGACCTCGGGCGTGCTGGCGACCTCGTCGACGATGCGGGCGAGGCCGTCGTCACGCGGCGGCCGCATGATGACGATGTCGGACAGGCGCAGCAGCTGCAGCAGCTCCGACTGGCGACGCCGCTGCGCCCGCTCGTGCTCCAACTGCGGCGTCGGATCGTGCAGGACCATGCCGACGAACGGCTGTCCCCGGGAATCGAGGCCGCGGAACAGGCGGCAGAGCAGGTAGGGGCCGTTGATGACCAGCGGCGGCAGCTCGAGCAGGTTGAGCGGCGACTCGGCGCTCCAGTGGGTCATCTCGTAGAGCAGGCGGACGCGCTGGGCGAGCATGCGGCCGGCCGAGGTCCGGGCGAAGGCGGCCGGCGTCAGCGAGGTGAGCCGGGCGACGCCGGCGTCGACGAAGTTGAAGCGGACCCCGCCGTCGGCATCGAGATCGCCGCGCAGCACGGCCGACCACAGCGCCGCCTCGGTCGGCGCATCGGCGCCGGTGTCGCCGGTGCCGGGCAGGGTATCGATGACGGCGACGACGACCTCGCCGCCGAACAGGTTGTGGGTGGCGATCAGCCGCCAGTGCAGGCGGCGGCCCTCGCCGCGGCCGTCGACGCCCCACATGTCGATCTCGTCGCCGCCGCTGCCGCCGTCGAGCCGCCGGAACAGCGACTCCAGCGCCTCGGCGACGCGACGCCCGGCGATGCTCTTCAGGTAGTCGATGAACGGGCAGCCGAGGACCCGGTCGAAATGGCCGCTCAGATCGTGGAAGTCGGGACGGCCGTCGGGGCCGCGGCGGCAGCGGCCGAGCGCCAGCGACGGTCCGCCGGCCGGCAGGGCCGGCCGGGCTGGTGGACCATCGCCGCTGTCGCTCACTTCAGCGGGGCCATCACCATGATCATCTGCCGGCCCTCGAGCTTCGGCATCTGCTCGACCTTGGCGACGTCGGCCATGGTCTCCTTGACCTTGTTGAGCAGGTCCATGGCGATGTGCTGGTGCGCCATCTCGCGTCCGCGGAACCGCATGGTCACCTTGACCTTGTCCCCCTCGTCGAGGAACTCGCGGACCTTCTTCATCTTGATCTCGTAGTCGTTGTCATCGATGCTCGGGCGCATCTTGATTTCCTTGACCTCGATGACACGTTGCTTCTTGCGGGCCGCGTTGGCCTTCTTCTGGGCCTCGTACTTGAACTTGCCGTAGTCGAGGATCTTGCAGACCGGCGGCTGTGCCGTCGGCGACACCTCGACGAGGTCCAGTCCCGCCTCGTCCGCCCGGTAGAGCGCTTCCCGCAGGGAAACGACCCCGATCATCTGGTTGTTTTCGTCGATCAGACGGACCTCGCGGACGTCGATCTCGTGGTTGATCCGGAATTCCTCGGCGGCCGTTGCCATTCGGTTCGTATGACCCCGCATTGTTGACACAAAAGGTCGCGGCGGCTTGCGGGCCACCGCGATCCTAGCAAGCACGGGGGAAGGGCCAGGAACTCAGTTCCCGATCAGGTCCGGCCGCGCCGATTCCCGCTGACACAAAGCGATGACCGCGTCAAGGTCGAGGGTCTCCTGCTCCCTCGCGCCGAGGCGCCGGAGGCTCACCGTGCGCTCCGTCTGCTCGCGTCCGCCGACGGCCAGGATCAGCGGCACCTTGGCCAGCGAATGCTGGCGGACCTTGTAGGAGATCTTGTCCGCCCCGGTGTCCGCCTCGGCGCGGATGCCGGCGGCCTTCAGCCGCTCGACGACCTCCAGCGCATAGGCGTCGGCGTCGTTGGTGACGGTGGCGACCACGGCCTGGACCGGGGCCAGCCACAGCGGCAGCCGGCCGGCATAGTTCTCGATCAGGATGCCGATGAACCGCTCCAGCGAGCCGAGGATGGCGCGGTGCAGCATCACCGGCCGGTGCTTGGCGCCGTCGGGCCCGACGAAGTTGGCGTCCAGCCGCTCGGGCAGGACGAAGTCGACCTGCAGGGTGCCGCACTGCCAGTCGCGGCCGATGGCGTCGCGCAGCACGAACTCGAGCTTGGGGCCGTAGAAGGCGCCCTCGCCCGGGTTGCGCACGGTCTCGAGGCCGGCGGCGTCGCAGGCCTCCTGCAGGGCGGCCTCGGCCCGGTCCCAGACCTCGTCGCTGCCGGCGCGGACCGGCGGGCGGTCGGAGAACTTCACCCGGACGTCGGTGAAGCCGAAGTCGCCATAGATCTGCATGAGCAGGTCGCAGAAGGCGACGCTCTCGGCGGTGATCTGCTCGGGCATGCAGAAGATGTGCGCGTCGTCCTGGGTGAAGGCGCGCACGCGCATGATGCCGTGCAGCGCACCCGACGGCTCGTTGCGGTGGCAGGCGCCGAACTCGGCCAGGCGCAGCGGCAGGTCGCGGTAGCTGTGCAGGCTCTGGTTGAAGATCTGGACGTGGCCCGGGCAGTTCATCGGCTTCAGCGCGAGGTGCCGCTCCTCGCTCTGCAGCGTGAACATGTTCTCGCGGAACTTCTCCCAGTGGCCGGACCGCTCCCAGAGGACGCGGTCGATCACCTGCGGGGTCTTGACCTCCTGGTAGCCGGCCCGGGCGAGGCGGCGGCGGATGTAGTCCTCGACCTCGCGCCAGACGATCCAGCCCTTGGGGTGCCAGAAGACCGAGCCGGCGGCCTCTTCCTGGACGTGGAACAGGTCCATCTCGCGGCCCAGCCGGCGATGGTCGCGGCGCTCGGCCTCCTCGAGCTGGTGCAGGTGGGCGTCGAGCTCGGCCTTGCTGGCGAAGGCGGTGCCGTAGATGCGCTGCAGCTGCGGGTTCTTCGCATCGCCGCGCCAGTAGGCGCCGGCGACCTTCGTCAGCTTGAAGGCGCCGATCCGGCCGGTCGACGGGCCGTGCGGGCCGCGGCAGAGGTCGAACCACTGGCCCTGGTGGTAGAGGGTGACCGGCTCGCCCTCGGGGATGGCGTCGAGCAGCTCGAGCTTGAAGCGCTCGCCCAGGGCGGCGAAGCGGCGGCGCGCCTCCTCGCGGCTCACCACCTCGCGGCGGAACGGCTGGTCGCGCTTCACGATCTCGGCCATGCGCGCCTCGATCCGGGCGAGGTCGTCGGTCGAGAACGGCTGGGCGCGCTGGAAGTCGTAGTAGAAGCCGTTGTCGATGGCCGGGCCGATGGTCACCTGGGTGCCGGGGAACAGCTCCTGCACCGCCTCGGCCATGACGTGCGCGCAGTCGTGGCGGAGGTGCGGCAGGGCGGCCGGATCGTCGGCCTTGAGCAGGCGGACGCGGGCGTCGGCCTCGATCGGCCGGCCGAGGTCGCGCAGCTCGCCGTCGACCTCGATGGCGTAGGCCTGCTTGGCCAGCCCCTTGCTGATCGACAGGGCGACGTCGAGGCCGGTCGGCGGCGTCGTGAACTCGCGCACCGCGCCGTCGGGCAGGGTGATGGCGATGGGGCGCGCGACGCTCGACATGATGCTGGCGACTCGTGTTGGGGCGGGGTGGGGCGAAAGCGGCGCGGAAGGTGCGTTTGCCGCTTGGGCGCTGTCAAGCGGGCTGCGGCGACGGCACCAGCTCGGCATAGACCGCGGCGGTGCGCCGGGCCGCCTGCTGCACGCCGAGCTCGCTGGCGACGAAGCCGCGGCAGCGGTCGGCCAGGCGCTCGCGGACGTCGGGCTCCAGCGCCAGGGCCCGGTCGAGCGCCCAGGCGAGCTCGGCCGGGTCGTCGGGGCGAACCAGCCAGCCGGTCGAGGCCGGCTGCACCGCCTCGGGCAGGCCGCCGGCGGCGGTCACCACCACCGGGCGGCCCATGGCCTGGGCCTCGATTGCCGCCAGCGCGAAGCCGGGCGGCCGGACCGCCGGCAGGGCGACCACGTCGGCCAGCATGTAGGCCGCCGGCATGTCGGGACAGGCGCCGACGAAGCGGACGCGCTCGGCGAGGCCGGACTGGCGGACGGCCGCCTCGAGGGTCCGGTCGGCGGCGGCGTCGCCGCTGGTCGGGCCGGCGAAGACGATGGCGAAGTCGCGCCGCTCGAGCGTGGCGGCGGCCTGCAGCAGCAGGGCATGGCCACGGTCCGGGTGGACGGGCCCCGGCAGCAGGACGACGGGCCGGTCGGGGGCGAGCCGCCAGCTCTCGGCGAGGCGGCCGATGCGGTTGCCGCGGATCGCCGCCGGATCGAACTCGGCGAGGTCGACGCCGGGATGGACGGTGCGCAGCCGGGCCGCGGGCACAGCATGGACCTGGCCCAGGCGCTCGGCGAGGTCGGCCGAGACGGCGATGAGCCGGTCGGCGCGCAGCGGGGCCTGCGCCCAGGCCCGGCCCAGCGGGCCGCGGGCCGACGCGGGCAGGTCGTGGCAGGTGGCGAGCACGGGCAGGCCGGCCTTGCGCGCGGCGGCGACGGCGCTCCACGCCGACGGCCCGGCGTGGACGTGGACGAGCCTGGCCGCACAGTCGGCGGCCAGGGCCGCGAGCCTGCGGACGTTGCCGGCGACGGTCAGCGGGTTGGCGCTGTCGAGCGGCAGGCGGCGGTGCTCGACCGCACCGGCGCGCAGGCGGACCTCGAGGCGGCCGCCGGCCGAGGCGACGACGACGCGCCAGCCCTCGCCGCGCAGGGCCCGGCACAGCCCGACCGTGGCGGTCGCGCGCTCGTCGCCGTCGAGCGACGGCAGGACGTGCAGGACGGTCGGCGGCGCGGCGCCGGCCGGGGCTGGACGAGGCTGGACCATGACCCGGGAGGTAATTGAGCGCGATCGCCGCCCTGCCTACGCCAGGACGGGCACACAACGGGAGTGAAAGCGATGTCCGACTTCTGGAAGACCTGGCTCGTCGTCTGGTGCTGGGCGGTGGGGCTGTTCGGGCTCGTGCTGGCCGGCGCCGGCCTCGCCGCCACCGACGGGCCGGCCCGGGCGGTGTTCGCGCTGCTGGCCCCCGGCACGGCCATCGAGCTCGACCAGCCGATGCGTTTCGCCGTGGCGCTGATGGGGGCGGTGACGCTGGGCTGGAGCGTCACCCTGCTGGCGACGTTCCGCGCCGCCTGGGCGCTCGGCGCGGCGGCGGCCGGGGTCTGGAGGCTGGTGACGGCCAGCGTGCTCGGCTGGTACGTCATCGACAGCCTCCTGTCCGTCGCCACCGGGTTTCCGCTCAACGCCGTGTCGAACACCGTGCTGCTGGCCGCCTACCTCCTGCCGGTCCTGCGCAGCGGCGTGCTCGGCGGGTCGGCCGGCCTGGCGCGGGCGTGAGCCATCCCGCGAGGATCGATGCCGGACTTCCTGCTGCGTGACGACGGCACCCGCCTGGCCTACCGGTGCCAGGCGGGTGCGGGCCCGACCGTCATGTTCCTGCCCGGGTTCCGCTCCGACATGGAGGGGGCCAAGGCGGTGGCCCTGGCCGAGCACTGCCGGATCCAGGGCCGCGCCTTCGTCCGCTTCGACTATCGCGGCCACGGTGCCTCGGGCGGGGCGTTCGAGGAGGGCTGCCTCGGCGACTGGATCGACGACGCGACGCTCATCCTCGACCGGATCGTCGCCGGCGATGCCGTGCTGGTCGGCTCCAGCATGGGCGGCTGGATCATGCTGCACCTGGCGCTGCGCCGGCCGGAGCGGGTGAAGGGGCTGGTCGGGCTCGCCGCCGCCCCCGACTTCACGGCGACCCTGCTGCCGGACCAGCTCGGGCCCGAGGGGCTGGCGCGGCTGGCGCTGGCCGGGCGGATCGAGGTGCCGTCGGCCTATGGCGCGCCGCTGACGATCACCCGCCGGCTGATCGAGGACGGCAACGACCACCGGCTGCTGGACGGTCCGATCCCGATCCGCTGCCCGGTGCACCTGCTGCACGGCCAGGAGGACCCGGACGTGCCGTGGCCGACGGCGCTGCGCCTCGCCGGGCGGCTCGACACCGGGGCGGTGACGGTCGAGCTGGTCAAGGACGGCGACCACCGCCTGTCGCGCGACGCCGACCTGCGGCGGATGACGGCCGCGGTCGACCGGGTCATCCAGCTGGCGACGACGGGTCTGCCGGGGTGACGGTGCAGCCGGCGCCGGCCAGGGCCGCCAGTGCCGCGTCGAGCTGGGTCTCGCGGACCAGCAGGTAGTCGGTGTCGTAGGTGCCGACCGGCAGCAGGCTCACCCCCGCGGCGGCGAGGGCCGTGGCCAGCGGTGCCAGGATACCGGTCAGGGACAAGTCGAACGGGCCCTCCAGGCGCAGCAGGCGCCAGCCGCCGGAGCGGACGGCGCCCTCGGGCGAGCGGTCCTCCGGGGCGATCACCGACAGCTCGGCGGCGGTGCGGGTGATGCTGACGAAGTCGCCGGTGAGCGCGGGTGCGGGCGCGTCGGGCGGCAGGCGGCAGATCGCGTAGCGGCCGGGCAGCAGGGCGACGGCGACCGCCATGCGGCTCAGCGCCCGGCGGCGAGCAGCGCCTGCAGGCCCTCGCGGTAGGTCGGGTAGGCGAGCTCGACGCCCAGCTCCTCGCGGATGCGGCGGTTCCGGACGCGGCGGCTGTCCCGGTAGAAGGTGCGGGCCATCGGCGACAGCTCGGCCGTGGCGTAGTCCTGCTCGGGCGGCGGCTCGACGCCCATCAGCTCGGCGGCGTAGCGGACGATCTCGGCGGCGGCCTCGGGCTCGTCGTCGCAGACGTTGTAGACGGCACCGGGCCGCGGCCGGGCGATCGAGGCCTCCAGCACGCTGGCGATGTCGTCGACATGGATGCGCGAGAACACGGTGCCCGGCTTGACGATGCGCCGGGCGGTGCCGTCGCGCAGGCTGACGAAGGCGTTGCGGCCGGGCCCGTAGATGCCGGCGAGGCGGAAGATGTGGACCGGCAGGCCACTGGCGAGCCAGCCGGCCTCGGCCCGGGCGCGGCGGTCGGCGCGGGCGAGGGTCGGCTCGATCGGCGTGTCCTCGTCGACCCAGGCGCCGCCGCGGTCGCCGTAGACGGCGGTGGTGCCGAGATAGCCCAGCCAGCGCAGGGTCGGGCAGGCCTGGAGGTCACTGAGGTGGCGGTCGAGGACCGGGTCGCCCCCGGCGTCGGGGACGACGGAGTGGAGGACGTGGGTGACGCCGGCGAGCGCCGCCTGAGGGTCGGCCAGCGGCGATTCGCGGGAGAAGGCGAAGGCGTCGATGCCCTGATCGCGCATCGTCGCGAGCTTGGCCGGATCGCGCGAGGTGCCGCGGACGGCCCAGCCCCTGGCGCGCAGACGGGCGGCGAGGACGGCGGCGCAGTAGCCGTAGCCGAAGCAGAACAGGGTGTCGCTCATGGGCCCTCGATATGCAGCGGCGCCTGCCATTCCGCCAGCACCGACGGATCGGCCTCGTCGTCGGGGCGATGGGCGAGGGCGGCGTCGCCGAGGAGCCGGCGCAGGGCCCAGGCGGCGGTGCCGCGGACCAGCGGCGAGGGATCGCGCAGCAGCGCCATGGCGGCGGGCGCGAGGTCGGGGCGGGCGCTGTTGCCGATGGCGATGAGCACGTTGCGGACGAAGCGGTCGCGGCCGATGCGCTTGACCGGCGAGCCGGCGAAGCGGGCACGGAAGCCGGCGTCGTCCAGTGCTGCGAGCTCGGCCAGCGGCGGGGCCACGAGGTCGGCGCGGGCGGCGAGCTTCGCCTCGCGTCCGGCCTGCGCGAACTTGTTCCACGGGCAGACGGCGAGGCAGTCGTCGCAGCCGTAGATGCGGTTGCCCATGCGATGGCGCAGGGCCTGCGGGATCGGGCCGGCATGCTCGATGGTCAGGTAGCTGATGCAGCGCCGGGCATCGAGCTCGTAAGGGGCGGGGAAGGCGTCGGTCGGGCAGGCGTCGAGGCAGCGGCGGCAGGCGCCGCAATGGTCGGTCTCCGCGGCGTCGGCCGGCAGGTCGAGGCTGGTCAGGATCTCGCCGAGGAACAGCCAGGAGCCGAACTCGCGCGAGACGAGGTTGGTGTGCTTGCCCTGCCAGCCGGCGCCGGCCGCCTGGGCCAGCGGCTTCTCCAGCAGCGGGGCGGTGTCGACGAACACCTTCACGTCGCCGCCGAGGCGGGCATGGAGCCACTGCGCCAGCAGCTTGAGGCGGCCCTTGAGGACCTCGTGGTAGTCGCGGTGGCGGGCGTAGACCGAGAGCGTGGCGCGGTCGGCCTGCGCCAGGCTCGCCAGCGGATCGCTGTCGGGGCCGTAGTTCAGGGCGCAGACGATGACGGTGCGGGCGTCCGGCCACAGGCCCCGCGGGTCCTCGCGGCGCTCCGGCTCGCGGGCCAGCCAGGCCATGTCGCCATGGCGGCCGAGCGCGACGAAGCGGCGGTAGCGGGCGCGGGTCGCCGGATCGGTCGTGGCGCGGGCGAAGCGGACGAGGTCGAAGCCGAGCGCGCGGCCGCGGGCACGGATGGCCGGGCGGGGGTCGGCCGGCAGGCGCTCAGAAGTCAGGGTCGTCGTAGTGCTGCGGCGGCTTCATGCCGACGATCCGGTCGGCGAGGATCGGGCGGAAGCTCGGCCGCGACTTCATCTTGGCGTACCAGTCGCGCGCCCCCGGCGCCTCGTCCCACGGCACGTCGCCCATGTAGTCGAGGACCGAGAGGTGGGCGGCGGCGGTGATGTCGGCGAGCGTCAGGCTGTCGCCGGCGAGCCAGCGCCGGCCCTCGAACAGCCAGGCGATGTAGCCGAGATGGCCGCGGATGTTGGCGGCACCGGCGCGCAGCGCCTCGGAGCTCGGCGTGCCGCTGCGCTTCAGCCGCTTCAGCAGCTTCTCGCGCCACAGCAGGTCGGTGACCTCGCGATTGAACTTGCTGTCGAACCAGGCGACCAGCCGGCGGGTCTCGGCGCGCTGCTCGACGGTGCGGCCGAGCAGCGTGGTCTCGGGATAGGCCTCCTCCAGGTACTCGGCGATGGCCTGGCTGTCGGCGACGACGAAGTCATCGTCGACCAGCACCGGCGCCTCGGACGCCGGGTTCAGCAGCAGGAACTCGTCCTTGCGGTCCCACGGCACGACCTCGACGAGCTCGGCGGCGAGGCCCTTCTCGCGCAGGGCGACGCGGATCTTGCGGCAGAACGGGCAGACGGGGACGTGGTGGAGTCGCAGCATGGGCGGCGGGGCCTGCGAAGCTGTCCGGCCGGTTGAACCCGAACCTTCGGGCGTGCGCAAGCGCCGTGACGGCCGCGGTCCGGCTCAGAAGCCCGGATACATCCGCCCGGGATTGAGGATGCCCTTGGGGTCGAAGCTCGACTTCACCCGCTGCGACAGGCCCTGCAGCAGCGCCGGCTGGGGCTGGAAGGGCGGCGTGGCGCGGCGTGCCGCCTCAGGCGCCCTGACCAGCGTCGCATGGCCGCCGGCGGTGCCAAGGCTGCCGCGGACCAGCGTGGCACCGGCGTCGCCGTCGGCACGGCGATGGGCGATCCAGACGAGGCCGCCGGACCAGTCGAACAGCAGCTCGGGCTCGAGCGGGGCGACACCGGCGGCGAGGCCGGCGGCCTCGGTCGGCGGCACCGAGGCGCGCCACAGGACCGGCAGGGCCGGGTCGAGCAGGCGGACGTCGCGGATCTCGCGCCACAGCGCGCGGGTGGCGGCGCGGTCGAGGCGGGTGGCGTCGAGGCCGAGGCGGCGGGCGACGACGCGCTCCAGCGCGTCGAGCCGGTAGCGGACCGAATTCTCGGGGCCCTCGACGCGCAGGGCGGCCAGCGCCGAGCCGGCGGCGGCGACGGCGGGCACGCCCGAGCGAGCGGCCGCCGCGGCCGGAAGCACGGCGGCGCCGGCGACGTCGCAGGAGGTGCCCATCGCGGTGCGCAGGGCTTCCAGCAGCAGCGCCACGTCGTCGCCGCGCAGCAGCAGGGTGGCGGCGTCGGGGGCGGCGGGCATCACCTTGAAGGTCAGCCGGCCCATCACCGCCAGGGTGCCGTAGGAGCCGGTGAGCAGCTTGCAGAGGTCGTAGCCGGTGACGTTCTTCATCACCCGGCCGCCGGTCTTGATCGCCTGGCCGAGGCCGGTGACGCAGTGCACGCCCAGCAGGTGGTCGCGGGCGGCCCCGGCCTTGAGGCGGCGCGGACCGGACAGGTTGCAGGCGAAGGTCCCGCCGACGCTCTGCTGGTTGGCAGCACCGCCGAGGATCAGGCCGTAGTCGGCGGGCTCGAAGGCCAGCTCCTGGTGGCGCTCGGCCAGCGTCGCCTCGATCTCGACGAGCGGCGTGCCGGCACCGGCCGACATCACCAGCTCGGCCGGCTCGTAGAGGTCGATCCCGGCCATCCGGTCGAGGCGCAGCTCGGCTGAGGCGTCGACCGGGGCGCCGAGACCGCGCTTGCTGCCGCGGCCGGTGACCGCCAGCGGCCGCTCGGCGGACAGGGCCCAGGCGACGGCCTGCTCCAGCTCGGCGAGGCTCGAGGGCGAGAGGGTCTCGGCCATCAGAACCGCGGCAGGTCGGGGAAGGGCATCTGGCCGTGGTGGATGTGCATGCGGCCGAGCTCCGCACAGCGGTGCAGCGTCGGAAACACCTTGCCGGGATTGAGGATCTGCACCGGGTCGAAGGCGCACTTCAGGCGCTGCTGCTGCTTGAGGTCGTCCTCGCTGAACATCTCGGGCATCAGGTCGCGCTTCTCGACGCCGACGCCGTGCTCGCCGGTGAGCACCCCGCCGACCTCGACGCAGAGCCGCAGGATGTCGCTGCCGAAGGCCTCGGCGCGCTCGAGCTCGCCGGGCTTGTTGGCGTCGTACATGATCAGCGGATGCAGGTTGCCGTCGCCGGCATGGAAGACGTTGGCGACGCCAAGGCCGTACTGCTCGGACATCTCGCGCATGCGCTGCAGCACGTGGCTCAGCTTGTTGCGGGGGATGGTGCCGTCCATGCAGTAGTAATCCGGGGAGATGCGGCCGACGGCCGGGAAGGCGCTCTTGCGGCCGAGCCAGAAGAGCTGCCGCTCCTGCTCGGACTCGCTGACCTTCACATAGGTCGCACCATGCTGCCGGGCGATGGCCCCGACGAGGCCGATGAGGTCGTCGACCTCGGTGGCCGGGCCGTCGAGCTCGCAGATCAGCAGCGCCTCGACGTCGCGCGGGTAGCCGGCGCGGCAGAAATCCTCGGCGGCGTGGATCGCCGGCCGGTCCATCATCTCGAGGCCGCCGGGGATGATGCCGTCGGCGATGATCGAGGCGACGGCGTCGCCGCCCTGCTCGCTGGAGGGAAAGCCCATCAGCACGGCGCGCGCCGTCTCGGGCTTCTGCAGGATGCGGACGGTGACCTCGGTGACGACGCCGAGCAGCCCCTCGGAGCCGGTCATCACGCCCAGCAGGTCGTAGCCCTCGGCGTCGAGGTGCTTGCCGCCGAGCCGGACGATGTCGCCGTTGGGCAGCACCAGCTCGATGCCGAGCACGTTGTTGGTGGTCAGGCCGTACTTCAGGCAGTGCACGCCGCCCGAGTTCTCGGCGATGTTGCCGCCGATGGTGCAGGCGATCTGCGAGGAGGGGTCGGGCGCGTAGTAGAAGCCGGCGTGCTCGACCGCCTTCGAGATGCCGAGGTTGGTGACGCCCGGCTGGACCGTCGCCGTGCGGTTGGCGAAGTCGATGTCGAGGATGCGGTTGAACTTGCCCATCGCCAGGACGATGCCGTCGGTGATGGGCAGCGCACCGCCGGAGAGCGAGGTGCCGGCCCCGCGCGGCACGACCTTGACGTGCTCGTCGTTGCACAGGCGCAGGATCGCCGCGACCTGGGCCGTCGTCGACGGCAGGACGACGGCCATCGGCACGGCCCGGTAGGCCGTGAGGCCGTCGCTCTCGTAGGCGCGCAGCTCCTCGTCGGTCGCGATGACGCCCTCGCCCGGCACGATGGCGCGCAGGCGCTCGACGATCATGGCACGCTTGGCGAGAACGGCCTGATCGGGCGGGGGCATCAGCATGGCGTCACTCGCCGAACGGGGCGCTCACCCGAGTCTGGGTGCGCGCCCCGGCGCCGTCAACGTCGGACGTCCCGGCCCGCGGGCACGGGACCGCGGCAGCTCAGCCCTGGCGGGACTTGAACCGCGGGTTGGTCTTGTTGATGACGTAGACCCGGCCCTTGCGCCGCACCAGGCGGCAGTCCTTGTGGCGGGTCTTCGCGGTACGCAGCGAATTGCGGATCTTCATGGCACAGGCTCCGATCGGCCGGCGCGCCGAAGGGCGCCGAAAGTTACTTCTTGCGACGGAAGTTCTGGAAGCGCCGGTTGAACTGCTCGACGCGGCCACGCTCGATGACCTGCACGTTGCCGCCGGTCCACGCCGGATGCGACTTCGGGTCGACGTCGAGGCTGAGGCTGTCGCCAGCCTTGCCGTAGGTCGAGCGCGTCTGAAACGTCGAGCCGTCCGTCATCACCACGGTGATCTCGTGGTAATCCGGATGGATGTCCTTCTTCACGAAACTTTCCTCCTCGCGAGGCGGCGGGTATATAGCGGCGGTCCGCGCCCCGCTCAAGGGGCCGCGAGCATAACCTGCGTCCTGCAGGACAATCGGGCGCCGAGGTCGGGGACGAGATGGCTGGAGGGGGTCGGTCGCTGTCGGCCGAAGCGGCGAAGCGGCCGACGAGCCGCGACCTGCGGCACCTGCGACGTCTGGTAGCACGGCTGAAGCCGTACCGGCCCCAGGTCATCGGCACCCTGATCGCGCTGGTCGTGTCGAGTGCCGCCGTGCTCTCGATCGGCGTCGGCCTGCGCTACGTCATCGACGGCGGCTTCGTCCAGGCCCGGCCCCAGGCGCTGAACCACGCCGTCGAGGCGGTGCTGCTGGTGATCGCGGTGCTGGCCGTGGCCACCTTCGTCCGCAGCTACCTCGTCACCTGGCTGGGCGAGCGGGTCGTCGCCGACCTCAGGCGCGACGTCTACGCCAAGGTCATCCAGCTCTCGCCCGGCTTCTTCGAGCTGACCCGCACCGGCGAGGTGCTGTCGCGGCTGACCACCGATGCCAGCGTCGTCCAGACGGTGATCGGGACCAGCATCACCCAGGCGCTGCGCAACATCATCCTCGTCGTCGGCGGCTCGGCGCTGCTGGTGGCGACCAATCCGCGGCTGGCCGGCCTCGTCGCCATCGTCGTGCCGCTGGCGGTGGTGCCGATCGTGATCATCGGCCGCAAGGTCCGCCAGCTGTCGCGGGCGGCGCAGGACCGGGTGGGCGAGGTCTCGGCCATCGGCGAGGAGACCATCAACGCCGTCCGCACCGTCCAGGCGTTCGCCCAGGAGCAGCGCGAGACCCGGCGGTTCACCGACGGCACCGAGGACGCGTTCCGCGCCGCGGCCAGGGTCGCGTGGGCCCGCGCCCTGCTCGGCGCCATCGTCATCGCGCTGGTGTTCGGCGCCATCGTCGTCGTGCTGTGGATCGGCGGCCGCGACGTGCTGGCCGGGCGGATCACCGCCGGCGAGCTGTCGTCCTTCGTGTTCTTCGCCACCGTCGTCGCCGGCGCCTTCGGCGGCCTCAGCGAGACGGTAGGCGACCTGCAGCGCGCGGCCGGTGCGTCCGAGCGCCTGCTCGACCTGCTCGACACGCAGCCGCTGGTGAAGGTGCCGGAGCGGCCGGTGCCGCTGGTGGCGCAGCCGCGCGGCTCGGTGACCTTCGAGGGCGTCAGCTTCGCCTACCCGTCGATCCCCGACCGGCGGGTGCTCGACGGCGTCTCCTTCATCGTCAGGCCGGGCGAGCGGGTGGCCCTGGTCGGGCCGTCCGGCGCCGGCAAGACCAGCGTGTTCCAGCTGATCCTGCGCTTCTACGACCCGGAAAGCGGGCGGATCCTGCTCGACGGCCAGGCGATCGAGACGCTGGATCCGGCGGCATTCCGCGCCCGGATCGGCCTCGTCCCGCAGGAGCCGGTGATCTTCTCGGCCGATGCCTGGACCAACATCCGCTACGGCCGGCCGGACGCGAGCGACGCCGAGGTGCGGGCCGCGGCCGAGGCGGCGGCGGCGCTCGAGTTCCTCGAGGCCCTGCCGCAGGGCATGGGCACCTTCCTCGGCGAGAAGGGCGTGCGCCTGTCGGGCGGGCAGCGCCAGCGCGTCGCCATCGCCCGGGCGATCCTGCGCGATCCGGCCCTGCTGCTGCTCGACGAGGCGACCAGTGCGCTCGATGCCGAGAACGAGCGGCTGGTCCAGGTGGCGCTGGAGCGGCTGATGCGCGGGCGGACCAGCATCGTCGTGGCGCATCGCCTGGCGACCGTGCTCGAGGCCGACCGGATCCTCGTCATGGACGACGGCCGGATCGTCGACCAGGGGCGGCATGACGAGCTGATGGGCCGCGACGGGCTCTACACCCGCCTCGCCACCCTGCAGTTCTCAGGGGCGCGCGCCGCCTAGACTTACTTCAGTCTGAAGGCGCCGCAGCCGGGACCTTCTGCTCCTCGAGCACGACCTCGGTGCGGCGGTTCTTCTCGCGCGCCGCGGGGTCGACCGGCCGGGTGGCGGCGAAGCCGACCGCCATCATCCGGTTCTCGGGCAGGCCCTGGTCGAGCAGGAACTCGGCGACGGTGCTGGCGCGCGACGCCGACAGCTGCCAGTTCGAGCGCCAGGTGCGGCCCTTGATGATCGGCTGGTCGTCGGTGTGGCCCTCGATGCGCAGCACCCAGTCGGTGTCCGGCGGCAGGGTCGCGATCGTGTCCTTCAGCTCGCGGGCGACGGCGGTCATGACGTTGCGCCCGGCCGGGGTCAGCTCGGCGCTGCCGGTCGGAAACAGCACCTCGCCGAACTGGACGAGACCCTTGCCGAGGTTCTCCTGCAGCGGACCGGCGGCGGGCTCGACCTGCGCCGGCGGCTCGACGATGGCCATGCGCAGCGAGGTCGGCTCGGCCTTGTCGGCGACGGGCACCGGCCGGGCCGCCATGTCGGCCAGCTGCTTCTGCAGCTCCGCCCGCTGCACGTCGCGCTCGGCGAGCTCGGCGTTGAGCTGGGCGATGCGGCGATCGGCCTCGCGGATGCGCGCCTGCGCCGCGCTCTCGCCCTGGACGAGCAGCGGGCTCATGTCGGCCAGCTGCTGGCGGAGCAGGGTGCGCTCGGTATCCCGCGCGGCCAGCGCCTTCTCCAGCGCGTCGACCTTGCCGCGCAGCTCGAGCTGCTCGGTCTGCTCGCCGGCGAGGCGGCTGCGTTCCTCGGCGACGGCGGCATCGGCGGCGCGCACCCGAGCCTCGGCGGCATCGACTTGCGCCTGCAGCTCGGCCGACTGGCGGCGCAGCGCCTCGAGATCGGCGGCGGCGGCGCGCAGGCCCAGGGCCTCGGCCTGCTTGGCGGCGAGGCGCTCGCGCTCGCCGGCCAGCGCCGCCTGGGCCTCGGCCGCCTTGGCCTCGGCGGCGGCGAGGCTCTGGCGCAGGGCCTCGGCATCGCGCTCGGCGGCGGCGAGACCGCCGGTGCTGCGCTGCAGGCTCGCCGATTCGTCGCGGATGCGGGCCAGCGCGGCATCGGCCTGCTGCAGCTGGGCGCGCAGCTCGTCGACGCGGCCCGAGGTGTCGGCCAGCTGGCGCTCGAGCTCGAGGCGGCGCGCCTCGGCCTCGCGGGCGGCGGTCTCGGCGGCGGCCAGCTGCTGGCGCACGGTGTCGAGCTCGGCCGCCGACTTGGTGGCATCCTCCAGCGAGCGGCGCAGGGTCTCGGCCTCAGCCCGGGCGGCGTCGCGCTCGGCCGTGGTCTGCTCGAGCCGGGCGCGCAGGTCGGCGGCTTCGGAGGAGGCGCGGGTCAGCGCCTGCTCGAGCTCGCCGCGGCGCGCCTCGGCCCCGTCGACGATGCTGTCGATCGCGGCTGCCGGTGCGGCGACGTCGGTGGCCGGCGGGGCTGCGGCTGCGGCCGCGGCGGCACTGCGGGCGGCGTCGAGGGCGGCGGTCGCCTGGTCGAGCTTCGCCTGCAGGTCGGCGGTGGCGGCATTGGCGGCAGCCAGCTGTCCGGCGAGGGCCGTCCGCTCGGCCTCGGCCGCCTGGGCGGCGTCGAGCGCCTGCTGCTTCGCCGCCAGCTCGGCGGTGAGCCGGGCGCTCTCCGCCTTGGCCGCGTCCAGCTCGGCGGCGGCGGCGCGCAGCTGCTCGAGCTGCGGGGCGAGGGCGGCGATCTCCTTGAGGCGGGCCTGCGGCGGCTGCGCCGGCTGCGCGGCAACGCCGAGGGCCGTGGCCGTCTGGTCGATCTCGCCCTCGACGGCGGCGAGGCGCTGCTGGCCCCACCAGCCGAGGCTGCCGATCAGGCCGAGGGCGACGACGCCGCCGGCAACGCTGCGGTTGCGGTAGCGCCGCTGCAGCTCCTGGACCTCGTATCCGCCGGCAGCCAGGTGGCGTGCGTCGGTCATCGGCTTTCCTCGCTCCCCGCCGGTGCGGCCGACGGTGGTCTGACGCCCCGCGGGTCGAGGGACACCGGAATGGCGTGGTTCCCCGCCTGCGCGAGGCTGTGGCGGCCGACGGCCGGTTCCGGTGCAAGGTCGGTCATGGACTTCGCCCTCGAGGCGAGGCCCGTTGTCGCGAAAGACTCACACAAGATCAATCGCCCGGGGGGTACAGACACCCCGCAGGACGCCTCACCGGGTCGTCAATTTTATCTCGATGCGGCGGTTGCGCCGCAGCGCTTCCTCGGTGCGGCCGGGGTCGAGCGGCTGGAACTCGGCGAAGCCGGTGGCGGCGACGCGCTCGCTGGGGATGCCCTGGCTGACCAGGAAGCGCGCCACCGAGATCGCCCGGGCGGTCGACAGCTCCCAGTTCGACGGGAAGCGCGGCGTGCTGATCGGGCGGATGTCGGTATGCCCGTCGACCTGCAGCACCCAGGGCAGCTCGGACGGGATCTGCTCGGTGATCTCCTTCAGCGTCGCGGCGAGCTTGGTCAGCTCGGCGCGGCCGTTGGCGCCGATGTCGGCGGTGCCGCTGTCGAACAGCACCTCGGACTGCAGGACGAAGCGGTCGCCGACGATGCGCACGTCGGTGCGGTCGCCCAGCACGCGGCGCAGCCGGCCGAAGAACTCGGAGCGGAACTGCGACAGCTCCTCGACCTTGCTGGCCAGCGCCGTGTTCAGCTGGCGGCCGAGGTCGGCGATCGTCGTCGACTGCCGGTCGATCTCCTCCTGCTTGCTGCCCAGCGCCGCGTCGAGCCGGCGCAGCTGGTCGCTGAGCGCGGCGACCTGGCGGATCAGCTCGGCGTTGCTGGCCGAGGCCGTCGCCTGGGCGCTGCTGGCGGCGTCGCGCTGCTGCTGCAGCTCGGTCGCCTGGCGGGTCAGGTCCTCGATGCGCAGCTGGCGCTCGGCCAGCTCCTTCTGGGCCAGGGCCGTGCGCTCCTGCTCGGTCGACAGCCGCGCCTCGAGGGCGCTCGACTGGTCGCGCACCGCGGTCAGCTGCCGGTTCAGCTCGTCGACCTGGCCGGTGGTCTGGGCGAGGCTGGCCGCCTTGGCGGCGACGTCGGCCTCGAGCTGCGCCCGGACCGTCTTCAGCGCATCGATGTCGCGGCGGAGCTGCACCAGCTCGGCCAGCTGCGCCTCGATCGCGGCCTTGTCGGCGGTGACGACCTTGCGGGCCTCGTCGAGCTCGGCGCGCAGGCTGGCGGCACGCCGCTCGGCCTCCTGCTGGGCCAGCCGGCTCTCGTCGAGATTGCGCTGCAGCAGGCGCTGCTCGTCGTCCAGGAGGCCGAGCCGCTCGGCGGCCTGGTCGCGCTCGGACTGGCCCTCGTTGAGGGCGGCGCGCAGGTCGTCGCGCTCGCCGACGGCGGCGGCGAGGTCGGCGTTGAGGCGGGCGAGGCTGCGGCGCAGGTCCGACGCCGCGTTGACCTCGGATTCGAGCTGGTCGGTGAGCTCCTGCACCTGGCTCTGCAGGCGGCCGACGTCGGCGTCGCGGCCCTGCAGCAGCCGGCTCAGCACGAACTGGGCGAGGACGTAGACGACCAGCAGGAAGATGATCGCCATGAGCAGCGTCGACAGGGCGTCGACGAAGCCCGGCCAGATGTCGATCTGCCGGGTACGGTCGCGGCGGCCGCGGGCCAAGATGCTAGTCCCGGCCGGCCGGGACTTCGCCGGCGGCGATGGCGAGGGTGCGGGCGATCAGCTTGATGTCGCCGCGGATCTCGCGGGTCATCTCCTCGCGGCCGCGGGCCATCTCCTCGACCAGCCGGCCGAGGTTGAGGTCGGTGTTGCGGATGTGGGTGCGGGTCGCCTCGTCGAGGCCGCCGGCGCCGTTGAGGCGGTGGTCGAGGCGCTCGGCGATCAGCGCCTGGGTCTCGGTGACCCGGCGCAGCAGCTCCTGCTCGGCGCCGATGCGGTCGCCGATCAGGCCCAGCCGCTCGACCAGGCCCTGCAGCACCGTATCGAGGCGGGCGCGGCCCTCCTCGCTGCGACTCACCGTCCGCTCCAGCCGCTCGAGGTTCTCGGCGGTCTGCTGCATCATCGCCTGGGCGTAGGCCGGCAGGGCCGGCGGCAGCGGGTGCTCGACGGTGGCCGTGGTCTCCGGGCCCATGCGGGTCAGCCCGGCCAGCCACTCCTCGAGGTCGTTGTGGAAGGCGTTCTGCGCCTGGCTGGCCTGGAGGTCGAGGAAGCCCAGCACCAGCGAGCCGGCGAGGCCGAACAGCGAGGCGCTGAAGGCGGTGCCCATGCCCTGCAGCGGGGCGGCGAGGCCGGCCTTCATGTCCTCGAACAGGGCGGCGAGGTCGTTGCCGCCGAGCTGCAGCCCGCCGATGACGTCGCCGATCGTCCCCATGGTCCGCAGCAGGCCCCAGAAGGTGCCGAGCAGGCCCAGGAAGATCAGCAGGCCGGTGAAGTAGCGGGCGATGTCGCGGCTCTCGTCGAGCCGGTTGCCGATGCTGTCGAGGAAGTGGCGCAAGGACGGGGCGGTCAGCGTCGCCTGGCGGCCGCGGCGGTCGCGGGCGCTGAGTGCGGCGGTCACCGGCGCGATCAGCGGCGGCACGTCCTGGGCCGAGATGCCCGGCTGGCCGGTGCGGAACGCCTCGATCCAGCGGACCGCCGGCTTCAGCGTGAGGATGCGGCGGATGTTGTAGGCGATGCCGATGACGAGGACGGCGACGATCAGCCCGTTGAGGCCCGGATTGTGGACGAAGGAGCGCCACAGGATGTCGTGCAGCAGCCCGGCAACGATCGCGGCCAGCAACAGGAAGACGAGCAGCCGGTTCAGGAAGCGCTGCGGGTTGGTCATTTCGCCACGGCTCGGGGGAAGGGGCGGTTCGGCGCGCGCAATCTACAATCTCGCGTTTGCATCGCCAGCAGCAAATGGTCACTCCCCGGTAAACGAGCGGTCAGCGTTGCAGAAGGGAACCGAGCGGGGCTTGCGGCAGATCAATGGCGGCGGGGCGAGATGGCGCTATCCGCGGCGGACGCAGGCAGGAGGATCCCCATGCCGACAATCGAGCTGGACAAGGTCTGCTACCTCATCGTGCGGGCGCGGGCGTTCGACGCCAAGGTGCCGGCGGCGGCGCCCGATCCCGGCTCCAACCCGAGCGACGACGACATGGTCGAGGTGCTCGAGGACTCGGGCGACGACCCGGTCTACTGGGAGCTGCACGAGTTCATCGCCGAGCTGAACGTCGACGAGCAGGTCGAGCTGGTGGCGCTGCTGTGGGTCGGGCGCGGCACCTTCGCCGGCGACGAGTGGGACGAGGCGGTCGACGAGGCGCGGCGCGCGCACAGCGACCACACCGCCGAGTACCTGCTGGGCCAGCCGATGCTGGGCGACCTCCTCGAGGAGGGCCTGGCGGCGTTCGGGCTCGGCTGCAGCGGGTAGTCAGCGGCGGCGCAGCAGCGGGGCGGCGAAGGCGAGGGCGGCCAGCGCCGCCAGCGCCAGCGGCAGCAGCGGGCCGGGCTCGAGCATGTGGCTGCCGGCCAGCGTGCTCAGCACCGTCGCCGGCAGGATGCCGACGGCCGTGGTCCAGGCGAAGCCCAGCGGCGGCACGCCGGTGAGCCCGGCGCCGTAGTTGACGAGGTTGAACGGCACCAGCGGGACGAGGCGCGCGGCCAGCAGGGTGCCGGTGCCGGCGCGGCCGACCCAGGCCTCGAGCCGGGCCTGGGTCGCGGGCGACAGCAGCCGGCGCATCAGCGGCCAGCCCCAGGCGCGGGCCAGCGCATAGGACAGCCCGGCGCTGAGCATGGCGCTGCTCCAGGTCAGCGCGAGGCCGCCGGCGAAGCCGAAGGCCATGCCGTTGGCGATGGCGAGCAGCTCGGCCGGGAACGGCAGCACGGCGTGCGCCAGCATCAGCAGCACCGACAGGACGGCGGCCCAGGCGCCCCAGGCCTCGAGCCAGGCCTCGATGTCGGCGACGCCGGGCAGGACGCCGGGACGGACGAGGACGACGACGAGGCCGGCCACGGCCATGGCGATGACCAGTCCGCCCAGCACGAGGCGCAACGGGCCCGCGGGCGGTGGCGGTCGGGATGGAGGGCGGTCGGTCGGGTCGGCCACGCCTGCCTCGTCGTGTCGAGCGTCGACCATAGGTGCCGGGTGTGGCCCTGTCGACGCGGTCCGCACCTTGACCGCCGGGGCGGGCAGACATAGAACAAAACAAGAACATCACGATCGGGGACGTGCCATGATGAGAGCGGAACGGCATCCCGCCTGGCTCGACGGCCTGCGGGCCCAGGTGCGGGCGATCGAGGGCGGCGGCACCGAGCTCGGCCGGGAGGTGGCCCGGCTCGGCGGGCCGCTCGACCGCACCCTGCCCTGGCGCGGCCTGCCCTACCGGGCGCTGCACGAGGTGGCGGGCGAGGCCGCCGGCGGCTTCGCCGCGGCCCTGGCCGGGCGCTTCGCGGCGCGCGGCGGGGTGGTCGTCTGGTGCCAGACCGAGGCGACCGAGCGGCGGACCGGCGCCCTCTACGGTCCCGGCCTGCGCCGCTTCGGGCTGGACTGGCGCCGGGTGGTGCTGGTCCGCGCCCAGGACGACCGCGAGGTGCTGTGGGCGATGGAGGAGGCGCTGCGCTCGCCGGCCGTCGCCTGTGCCGTGGCCGAGCTCGCCCATGTCGACCTGCTCACCAGCCGGCGGCTGCAGCTGGCCGCCGAGTCCGGCCGCGGCGCCGGCATCGCGGTGCGCGCCGGGGCGGTCGATCCGGCGCCCAATGCCGCGCTGACCCGCTGGCGGGCCGATCCCGCCGCCTGCGGCGGCCGGACCGGTGCCGACCGGCTCGGCTGGCGGCTGATGCTGTGGCGCTGCCGGGGCGGGGTGCCCGGCAACTGGACGGTGACCTGGGATGAGCAGACGCTGGCTTTCGCTGTGGCTCCCCGACTGGCCGCTGGAGCGGGCGAGGCTCGCGGCGGCGCGCTGCGGCAGGCCCTTTCCGCCTGACGACCGGCCGCTGGCCCTGCTGCTCGAGCGGCAGGGCGGGCCGCGCCTGCACGCCGTCAACCGGGCGGCGCACGGGCTGGGCCTCGGCGTCGGCATGCGCCTCGCCGACGCCCGCGCCGCCTGCCCCGGGCTGACGGTCGAGCCGGCCGATCCGGCGGCGGATGCGCGCGGCCTCGAGGCGCTGGCGCTGTGGTGCGGCCGCTGGTCGCCCTGGCCGGCGCCGGACGGCGAGGACGGAATCGTCCTCGACATCACCGGCTGCGCGCACCTGTTCGGCGGCGAGCAGGGGTTGCTCGGCGACATCGCCGGGCGGCTGCAGCGGCTGGGCCTGCTGCACCGGGCGGCGATCGCCGACCGGCTGGCGGCGGCCTGGGCCTGGGCGCGCTTCGGCAATGGCGACGTGCTGGCCTCGGGCACGGCCGAGCGCCACCTGCTGGCCCTGCCGGTGCGGGCGCTGCGCCTCGACGGCGAGCTGGTGGCGGCGCTGACCCGGCTGGGCCTGCGCACGATCGGCGACATCGCCGGCATGCCGCGCGCCGCCCTGCTGACCCGCTTCGGCGGGGCGCTGGTGGCCCGGCTCGACGCGCTGCTCGGCCAGGGCAGCGAGGCGTTCGTGCCGCTGCGGGCGCCGCAGAGCTTCGCCGCCCGGCTGGCCTGGCCCGAGCCGATCGGCCGGACCGAGGACATCGCCGCCGCCTGCGCCCGGCTGCTGACCGACCTGTGCGGCGAGCTGGAGCGGGCGCAGCGGGGGGCGCGGCGCTTCCGCCTGTCGCTGTGGCGGCTCGACGGCGAGGCGATCCGGCTCGACGCCCGCACCGGCCGGCCGGTCCGCTCGGCGCGCCATGTCGAGCGGCTGTTCGGCCTGCAGTGGGACGGCCTCGACGTCGGCTTCGGCATCGAGCTGATGCATCTGGAGGCGCTGGAGACGGCGCCCCTGGGGGCCGCCCAGGCCGGGCTCGCCGCCGCCGAGGACGAGGCGGCGCTGGCGCTGCTGATCGACCAGCTGGCGCAGCGGCTGGGCGAGGCCCGCGTCGTCCGCCCCGAGCCGCGGCCGAGCCACATCCCGGCGCGGGCCCAGGCGCTGGTGCCGGCGGCGGCCGAGCCGGGCGCGGGCGACTGGCTGGCGAGCCAGCCGCGGCCGCTGCGCCTGTTCCCCGGCGAGGAGCCGGTCCAGGCGCTGGCGATGCTGCCGGATTCGCCGCCGGTCCGGGTCGACTGGCGCGGCCGCAGCCACCGCATCGTCGCCGCCGACGGGCCCGAGCGGATCCTGCCGGAATGGTGGCGGGACGGCGAGGCGGCCGCGCGCCCGTGCGACTTCTACCGCGTCGCCGACGAGGAGGGCCGCCGCTTCTGGCTCTGCCGCGAGGGCCTCTACGGCGAGCCGCTGCCGCCGCGCTGGCGGATGGTGGGGATGTTCCAGTGACACCAGCAACCGCGACCCGTAGCGCAAGAGGCACCGGGAGTTGCCATGGCTACCGTGACGATCCGCGATCTCGACGACGACCTCGTCGCCCGCGTCATGGCGCGGGCCAGGGCGCACCGGCGGCCGTTCGAGGCCGAGGTGGCCGCGATCCTGAGCCGCGCCGTCAGGCCGCTGGCGGCCGATGAGGTCTTCCGCCTCGCCGACGCGCTGGCGGCGCGGCGCGAGCCGCGGTCGCCGGACGGCGGCGGGCTGCCGCCGCGCGACGGCCGCGAGGCCTGAGCCCCTGGCCGGCGCGACGCGGCGGCGGGTTTCGTGATATGTGCCTGCAGAATGCATGCACGGGAGCCTGGACCATGCCGACCCTCACGATCCGCAACGTCGACGCGGCCACGGTCGAGCGGCTGAAGGCGCGGGCCAGGGCGCACCGCCGCTCGCTCGAGGCGGAGCTGCGGGAGGTCGTCGAGCGGCTGCCGCCGCCGGTCGATCCCGGCGAGCTGCGCCGCCGCATGGATGCGCTGGCGGCGTCGATCCGCGCGCGCAACGACGGCCGCGAGCTGTCCGACACGGTCGAGCTGCTGCGCGAGGACGAGGCGCGGTGACGGTCGTCGTCGATGCCAGCGTCGTCGCCAAGTGGCTGCTGCCGGAGCCGGGTCGCGACCTGGCGCTCCGGCTGCTCGACGCGCAGGTCCCGCTGGTGTCGTGCGACCTGCTGCCGGTCGAGGTGCTGGCCGTGCTCGCCAAGCGGCACCGGCGCGGCGAGCTGTCGCTCGGCCATGCCCGCGACGCGGCCGGACTGCTGCGCGAGACGATGCAGGTCGTCGAGCTCGAGCCTTCCGCCGCCCTGCTCGACGCGGCGTTCGAGCTCGGGCTGGCATTGCGGCACGCCGTCTACGATTGCCTCTACCTGGCCTGCGCGCAGCGACGGGATGCGCCGCTGCTGACCGCCGATGGCGTGCTCGCCGGAAAGGCGATGGCGCTGCCGATACGGGTGGTGACCCTGGCCGAGGTCGGCCGGCTGCTCGACGCCTGATCCTCTCGCCCGCGCCTCGGCCGGTGCCGCCATGCCTGCCTATGCCGAGCTGCAGACCACGACCAACTTCTCGTTCCTGCGCGGCGCCTCGCATCCCGAGGAGCTGGTCGAGCGGGCGCAGGCGCTGGGGCTGGCGGCGCTGGGGATCACCGACCGCAACAGCCTGGCCGGGGTCGTCCGCGCGCATGTGAAGGGCCGCGAGCTGGGCCTGCGCATCGTCGTCGGCTGCCGGCTCGACCTCGTCGACGGGACCTCGCTGCTGGCCTGGCCGACCGACCGGCCGGCCTATGCCCGGCTGAGCAGCCTGCTGACCCTGGGCAAGCGGCGGGCGGCCAAGGCGCGGTGCCGGCTGACGCTGGACGACCTGACAGCGCATGGCGACGGCCTGCTGCTGGCGCTGGCCGACGCCGAGCCCGGCGACGCGGCCCTGCCGGTGCGGCTGGCGAGCTTGCGCGAGCGCTGGCCGGAGCGGCTGTGGCTGGCGGTCCGCCACGGCTTCGGCGGCGATGACATGGCGCGGCTGGCGGCGCTGGCCGGGGTGGCGCGGGCCGCCGGCGTGCCGCTGCTCGCCACCAACGACGTGCACTACCACGTGCCGGAGCGGCGGCCCCTGCAGGATGTCGTCACCTGCATCCGCGAGAAGTGCCGGCTGGACGAGGCCGGGGCGCGGCTGTTCGCCAACGCCGAGCGCCACCTCAAGGCGCCGGCCGAGATGGCGCGGCTGCTCGCCCCCTGGCCCGAGGCGCTGGCGGCGTCGCTCGAGATCGTCGCCCGCTGCCGCTTCTCGCTCGACGAGCTGGCCTACGACTACCCGGTGCAGGACACCTACGACGGCCGCACGCCGCAGCAGGAGCTGGAGCGGCGCACCTGGCTCGGCGCCGAGTGGCGCTACGGCAAGGTACCGGAGAAGGTCGAGGAGACCCTGCGCCACGAGCTCGCGCTGATCGCCGAGCTGCGCTACGCGCCCTACTTCCTCACCGTCCATGACATCGTCAGCTACGCCCGCTCGCGCGGCATCCTCTGCCAGGGCCGCGGCTCGGCCGCCAACTCGGCGGTCTGCTACGTGCTGGGCGTCACAGCCGTCGATCCGGCCCGGGTCGACCTGCTGTTCGAGCGCTTCGTCTCGGCCGAGCGCAACGAGCCGCCCGACATCGACGTCGACTTCGAGCACGGCCGCCGCGAGGAGGTGATCCAGCACATCTACACCACCTACGGCCGTGACCACGCGGCGCTGGCGGCCACCGTCATCCGCTACCGGGCGAAGAGTGCGATCCGCGAGGTCGGCAAGGTGATGGGCCTGTCGGCCGATGCCCAGGACGCGATGAGCCGGACCGTCTGGGGCTGGGGCAAGGAGGGCCTGCGCAGCGACTGGATCCGCCAGGCCGGCCTCGACCCGGCCGACCCGCTGATCCGGCGGACGCTGCAGCTGGCGCAGGAGCTGATCGATTTCCCGCGCCACCTCAGCCAGCACGTCGGCGGCTTCGTCATCGCCCGCAGCCCGCTGCGCGAGCTGGTCCCGATCGAGAACGCGGCGATGCCCGACCGCACCGTCGTCGAGTGGGACAAGGACGACCTCGAGGCGCTGAAGATGCTGAAGATCGACGTGCTGGCGCTGGGCATGCTGACCTGCATCCGCAACGCCTTCGACCTGCTGCGCGCGCACTACGGCGTCGACCTCGACCTCGCCCGGGTGCCGCCCGAGGACCCGGCGATCTACGAGATGCTGTCGGACGCCGACTCGATCGGCGTCTTCCAGGTCGAGAGCCGGGCGCAGATGTCGATGCTGCCGCGGCTGAAGCCGCGCTGCTTCTACGACCTCGTCATCGAGGTGGCGATCGTCCGTCCGGGGCCGATCCAGGGCGACATGGTCCATCCCTACCTGCGCCGCCGCGAGGGCAAGGAGCCGGTGCAGTTCCCCTCGGCCGAGCTCGAGGCGGTGCTCGGGCGCACACTCGGCGTGCCGCTGTTCCAGGAGCAGGCGATGCGCATCGCCATCGTCGCCGCCGGCTTCACCCCGGCCCAGGCCGACGGCCTGCGCCGGGCGATGGCCGCCTTCCGCCGCCACGGCCACATCGAGCACTACCGGCAGATGCTGGTCGGCGGCATGGCCGCGCGCGGCTACGACCCGGCCTTCGCCGAGCGCTGCTTCCGCCAGATCGAGGGTTTTGGCTACTACGGCTTCCCGGAGAGCCATGCCGCCAGCTTCGCGCTCCTGGTCTACGTCTCGGCCTGGCTCAAGTGCCACTACCCGGACGTCTTCTGCGCCGCCATCCTCAACGCCCAGCCGATGGGCTTCTACGCCCCGGCGCAGCTGGTCGGCGACGCCGTCGAGCACGGCGTCGAGGTGCGGCCGCCCGATGTCGGCCACAGCCACTGGCACAGCACGCTCGAGCCCAGCGAGCGCCGCCGCGGCCCGCTGAAGACCGCGGTCCGCCTCGGCTTTCGCGAGATCAAGGGCTTTCGCGAGGACGAGGCGGAGCGGATCGTCGCCGCCCGGCCGCGGCGCTTCCGCGACGTCGCCGACCTCAAGCGGCGCAGCGGCATCGCCCGGACGACGCTGGTCCGCCTCGCCGAGGCCGACGCGCTGCGCTCGCTGGGCCTCGACCGCCGCCAGGGCCTGTGGGCGGTGCAGGCGCTGAAGGACCCGAGCCTGCCCCTGTTCGACCATGCCGACGCGGCGGCCGGCCCGGGCTCGAACCTGCCGTCGGTCGACGGCGGCGACGAGCCCTGGCTGCAGCTGCCGGAGATGGCGCTGGGCGAGCACGTGATCGAGGACTACGCCACCTTGCGGATGTCGCTGAAGGCGCACCCGCTGGCGCTGCTGCGCGAGCACCTGCAGGCGGCGAAGGTGACGACGGCGCGCGAGCTGTGGTCGACCGTCCCCGGGCGGCGGGTCACCGTCGCCGGGCTGGTCCTCGTCCGCCAGCGGCCGGGCAGCGCCCAGGGCGTCGTGTTCAGCACCCTCGAGGACGAGACCGGCTTCGCCAACTGCATCGTCTGGCCGGCGGTGTTCGAGCAGCACCGGGCGATCGTCATGACCGCCCGCCTGCTGGCGGTGCGCGGCCGGCTGCAGCGCGAGGGCAAGGTCATCCACGTCGTCGCCGAGCGCCTCGCCGACTGGAGCGGCAAGCTCGGCCTGCTGCGCGAGGACGCCGTCGATCCGGGCCTGCTCGACGGCGCCCTGGCCCGCGCCGACGAGGTCCGCCGCAACAGCCGCGACCCGCGCGAGGCGATGCCGGACGGGCGGAACTTCCGATAGGCGACGGGGCGGCGAACAGGTTCTCGCGCTCGGTCGTACGGCTGGCGTAGACCTCCGGCCGGGGATGCGGGACCAGCGGGACGGCGGACGCGGTGGCGATGGCAGACAGCGGACAGGCACCTGCAGCCCGGATGCCGCGCGCCATCTGGGCGCTGGGGCTGGTCAGCCTGTTCATGGACGTCTCGTCGGAGATGATCCACGCGTTGCTGCCGGTCTACCTTGTGGCGGTGCTGGGCACGCCGACGCTGGCCGTCGGGGTGATCGAGGGCATCGCCGAGGCGACGGCGGCGATCACCAAGGTGTTCTCCGGGGCGCTGTCGGACTGGCTCGGGCGGCGCAAGCTGCTGGCGGTGATCGGCTACGGGCTGGCGGCGCTGACCAAGCCGGTGTTCCCGCTGGCGACCGGCCTCGGCTGGCTCGTGGCGGCCCGCTTCGTCGACCGCGTCGGCAAGGGCATCCGCGGCGCGCCGCGCGACGCGCTGGTCGCCGACATCGCACCGCCGGCACTGCGCGGCGCCGCCTTCGGCCTGCGCCAGTCGCTCGACACCGTCGGCGCCTTCGCCGGGCCGCTGCTGGCGATGGCGCTGCTGACCCTGGGCGGCCAGTCCTTCACCGCGGTGTTCTGGGTGGCGGTGGTCCCGGCCGTGGTCTCGGTGCTGATCCTCGTCGTCGCCGTGCGCGAGCCTCAGACGGCGGCGCGGCCGCGGCCGGCGCGCTTTCCGCTGCACCGCGCCGAGGTGGCGCGCCTGCCGGCGGCGTTCTGGCTGGTGGTCGCCGTCGCCGCCGTGCTGACGCTCGCCCGGTTCAGCGAGGCCTTCCTGATCCTCAAGGCCAACGCCGCCGGCCTGCCGCTGGCGCTGACGCCGGCGGTGCTGGTGGTGATGAACCTGACCTACGCGCTGGCCGCCTATCCGGCAGGCGTGCTGTCGGACGGCCCCGGCGGCCGCGACCGGATGATGCTGGCGGGGCTGCTGCTGCTGGTCGCGGCCGACCTCGTGCTGGCGGCGACGGACGGCCTCGCCGGGACGGCGGCAGGGCTGGTGCTGTGGGGCCTGCACATGGCGCTGACGCAGGGATTGCTCGCCACGCTGGTCGCCGACAGCGCCCCGGCCGAGCTGCGTGGCACGGCGTTCGGGCTGTTCAACCTCGTCACCGGCGCCGCCCTCCTGCTAGCAAGCCTGCTGGCTGGGGCGCTGTGGGACGCGCTGGGGCCAGGAGCGACGTTTCTCGCCGGAGCGGTGTTCTCGGCACTGGCGCTCGCCGGCGTTCTCGTCGTGAAGCGGAGACAGCGGCGCTGAGCCGGCGGACCCGCCGACCTGGCCTGCGTTCGCCGGCGCGCTGAACGGCCGAGCCGCTACTTCGAATCCAGCCGCAGCACGCCGTCCCAGCCGGGCGGCGGGGCGGTGCCCTCGTGCTCGGCGAGGCGGGTGGCGTAGACCTCGACGAGGCGGCGCGGCACGAGCGGATTGGCGGCGACGCGGTCGTGGGCGGCGCGGGCGGCCGCCCAGTCGCCGCGGCGCCAGGCGGCCAGCAGCTCGGCCTGGGCGGTGCTGGCCGCGGCGAAGGCCGGATCGCGGCGCAGGCCGGCGTCGCCCAGCAGGGTGTAGACCCGGACCGGCTCGGCCTTGCCCTTGACCGCGATGCGGTCGAGCTCGAGCAGGGCGAGGTCGGTCTCGCCGACGGCATCGATCGTGCTCTCGCCGACGCAGACGACGACGCCGTAGCGCTGGCCCTGGCCCTCGAGGCGCGAGGCGAGGTTCACGGCGTCGCCCATCACCGAGTAGGCGAAACGCTCCTCCGAGCCCATGTTGCCGACGACGCAGGGGCCGCTGTTGATGCCGATGCCGACGCGCAGGGCCTGGATGCCCTCGGCGGCGAGCTCGGCGTTGAGCGTGCCCAGCGCCTCCTGCATCGCCAGGGCACAGCGCAGCGCCCGGCGCGGATGGTCGGGCTGGTCGAGCGGGGCGTTCCAGAACGCCATCACGCAGTCGCCCATGAACTTGTCGATGGTGCCGCCGTGGCGGCGGATCGCCGCCGTCATCGCGGTGAGGAAGCGGTTGATGATGCGGGTCAGCCGCTCCGGCTCGCCCTGCAGCGATTCCGACAGGTTGGTGAAGCCGCGGATGTCGCAGAACAGGAAGGTCATCTCGCGGCGCTCGCCGCCGAGCTTCAGCCGGCCGGGCTCGCGGGCGAGGATCTCGACGAGCTCCGGCGACAGGTAGCGGCGGAAGGCGTCCTTGATCTGGCGGCGGCCGCGGCGCTCGCCGATCAGGGTGGCGGCACCCTCGGCCAGGGTGGTGCCGGCGACGCCGAGGACGAGCAGGGCCGGGGGGAACCACAGCCCGCCGCTCTCGATGCCCCAGAGCGACAGCGCCGCGGCGACGGCGATGGCGGCGACGACGGCGGCGGCCGCGCGCGGCGGCGTCCAGCGGCGCAGGAAGAGTGCCGCGGCGGCGACGCCGGCGGCGAGGATGGCAAGGCGCAGCCAGACCGGCGCCGGGGCGAGGCCGAGGCCGGCCGCGAGGTTGAGCATCGCCGTGGCCTGGACCTCGACGCCGCTGAGCAGGCGGTCGTCGCCGCGCCAGACGGGGGTGAGGAAGGTGTCGGCCGGCAGCTGGTTGGGCTCGGGCGTGGTCTTCACGACGAGGCCGACGACGACGATGGCGTCGCGGAACAGGTCGGGCGGGAGGAAGGTCGCCGGATCGAGCGCCTGGTAATAGGAGACGACGTGGTAGCCCTGCCCCTCGGGCAGGAAGCGCAGCAGCGGCCCGCTGGCGGGTGCCGGCAGCGGACGGCCGAGCTTCGCCGCCCACAGCTCGAGCGCGCGCCGGGCGAACAGGTCGGGGCGGTCGGGGATGGCACGCAGCACGCCGTCGCCGTCGGGGTCGACGCCGACGAAGCCGGAGGCGGCGCCGGCGTCGACCAGGTCGGGCAACGGCTCGATGCCGATGCGCTGCTCGACCTGGGCGGTGCGCTGCACGGCCTCGTCGCTGGCCAGCAGGACCGGGCCGGCGGCGGCGATGGCGTCGGCGAAGGCGGCGTCGGCGGCCGGATCCGACGGCTCGACGAAGAGGATGTCGAAGGCGACGACGGCTGCACCGGCGCGGTCGAGCGCCTCGACCAGCTGGCCGTGCCGCGAGCGCGGCCACGGCCACTGCGCCTGCAGCTCGGCGAAGGACGGCTCGTCGATGGCGACGACGACGATCCTGGGCTCGGCCGGCAGGACGGGCCGCAGCCGGGTGGTCAGGAGGTCGTAGGTCCACCCATCGGCCAGCGCCAGGATCGAGGTCGGCAGCACCGCCGCCCCGAGCAGCCACACCGCGGCGGCACGCAGGGCCCGCCACCAGCCCTCGTGCCGGCCGGCGGCGGCGAGGTCAGAAGCGGACTTTTGCACCGACGAGGGCTGTGCGCGATGGCGCCGGGATGCCGGCGGCCAGCTCGTTGTCGCGGTCGAGGATGTTGAGCAGGCTGAACTGCAGGGCCAGGTGCTTGCGGAACGGCTCGTAGCCGACGTTGAGGTCGACGCTGGCGAAGTCCTTGAGGTCGCCGCCGCCGGTGACGTCGGACTCGCGGTTCCAGGCAAGGTTGGTGCTCAGCGTCACCTGCAGCGACGAGGGGTGGATCCAGGTGCCGCCGGCGGTGAAGGCCTGCTTCGGCACCAGCGGCACGTCGCCGCCCGAGCTGGCGTCGCTCTCGGTGAAGGCGGCCTGGGCGAACAGGCCGATGCCGTGGGTGATCCACGAGTTGGCGCCGACCGTCAGCGTGTCGAGCGTCGCGTTGTCGCTGGCGTAGGACGACAGGGTCGAGGGAATGTCGATGCTGACGTCGTGCAGCAGCTGGCGGCGCAGCTCGACGGTGGACAGCAGGAAGCGGCTCCACTCGGCGTCCCAGCGGCCGATGAAGCTGCGGCTGCGGCCGTTGTCGGACAGGTAGGTGGTGGTGGCGGCGAGGCCCAGGGTCGTCGCCGGGGCGAGGCTGGCGGTGAGCGGGCCGGTCGGCTCGTCGCGGTAGATGGCGCGCAGCCAGTGGCCCTCGACCGGCGACCAGCCGATGCCGGCGCGCGGGCCGAGCTGCGGCGAGGCGGCGTCGCCCTCGGTCCAGTTCTGGTAGGGGAACAGGCCGGCCTGCAGCGTCAGTGCGCGGGTCGGACGCCACAAGGTGTCGAGGTGGCCGCTGAGCAGCCAGACGTCGACGTCCTCGTGCTGCGTGTCCGGCACGGCGTCGCCGAACGGGAAGAAGCTGCCGGCGTCCGGGTCGAGCGGGTCGTAGACCACGCCCGTCGACTGCTCGCTGAACACCAGCTGGCGGATCGAGACGTCCTGCTGCCGGCCGAGCAGCTCGGTGCCGTAGCTGACGGTGACCGGACCGGCGTCGAAGGTGTGGCGCACCTGGCCGCCATAGCGCTGCTCGTCGGTCTTCAGGCGGTCGAGCGTGCTGGTGTCGAGATGGTCGAGATCCACGCCGGGCAGCGCCGTGCCGCCGCAGAGCGGGGCGAAGGCGCCGTAGGCCAGCCATGGCGAGAAGCCGGCGCCCTGGTCGCAGAAGGTGCCGGTGACGTTGAACAGGCCCTGCGCCTGCAACTGCTCGTAGGTGTCGATCCCGGCGGCGCGCAGCAGCGAGTAGACCTCGGCGTCGAGGGTGGAGCCGAACGGCCGGCCGTTGGTCACCTCGGACTGCTGCCACTCGTAGAAGGCGCGGGCGAGGACGGCGTTGCGGGCCGAGACGGTGTGGCTGTAGCCGAGCGACACCGAGGCCTGGTCGCCCTTGCTCTCGTCGTCGGGGTCGTAGTCGTCGGCGGTGCCGGGCAGGCCCAGCGAGCCGTGGGCGCCGCTGGCGGTGAGCAGGAAGCGGTCGAACGGCGTCGCCTCCAGCCCGGCCAGGGCGGTGACCGTCCAGTCGTCGGAGTCGCGGTTCGGACCGTCGCCATTGTTCCGGTTGGCGCTGCCGATCACCGACAGGGCGAAGGGCTTGCTGCCGAGCTGCAGGGTCTCGACGTCGAAGCTGGCGCCGTAGATCCCGGCACCGCCCTCGCTGCCGACCTGGGCGCCGACCTCGGTGTCGAGGAACGGCCGGCGGATCAGGTCGGTGTAGCGCAGGCGGTCGGCGACGCTCAGCGGATCGAGCACGAAGCCCTGGATGCTCGACGACAGGCGGACGTCGGCCTCGGCGGCGGTGGCGCCGCGGAACAGCAGGCTGCTCGAATCGAGCGGATCGAACAGCATGTCGCCGTAGAGGCGGCCCCAGTCGTTGAGGCCCAGGAAGGTGAAGGCGGCGCCGAGGCTGACCTGGCCGCCGCGGCTGGCGGCGAGGCCGGCATTGCCCTGGTCGCCGGTGCGGTCGATGCGGACCATCGCCTCGCGCGCCAGCTCGATCGAGCGGTCGGCCTGGAAGGTGTCGCGGGCGATCACCGCACCGACGCGCGGGGCGGTGGCGTCGTTGGGATCGAGCCGCATCGCGTCGTCGACGGCATCCTCGGCGGCGGTGAAGTCCTCCCTGGCGGCGAAGCCGATGGCGGTGGCGACGGTGGCGTCGGCCGAGGCCGGATCGATGGTGACGGCCTCGAGGAACAGCTCCAGCGCCCGGTCGACGTCGCCGCGGGCGAAGGCGAGGCGGCCCTCGGCAAGATAGCCGCTGGACAGCGACGGATCGCTGCGGCGCAGCCGGTCGATCTCCGGCGTCGCCTCGTCGTAGCGGTTCTCGTCGAGCAGCAGGATCGACAGGTTGGCGCGCGGCGGCGTGTCGTAAGCGTCGATCGCCAGGGCCTGGCGCAGGGCGGCCTCGGCGTCGCGCCGCTCGTCGAGCTGGTAGAGGGCGAGGCCCAGCTCGTTGAGCAGGTCGGTATCGGTCGGGTCGATCTCGAGGCCGCGGCGGAAGGCGGCGACGGCGTCCTCGTAGCGGCCCTCGATGTTGGCCCGGTAGGCGCCCAGCAGGTACCAGGCGACGGCGAGGTCGGGGCGGCGCGCCGCGGTGCCTTCGGCCAGCTCGCGCAGCTCGTCGCGGCGGTCCTGCAGGAGCAGGATCTGGCCGTAGAGCTGGAGGACGTCGGGATCGTCGGGGAAGCGCTCGCGCAGCGGCTGCAGCATGGTCCGCGCGGTCTCGACGTCGCCGGTGAAGACCTCGACGGCGCTGTCGATCAGGCTGAGCTCGGGGCCGTCCGGCAGGGTCTCCAGCTCGGCGCGGACGGCCTGCGCCGCCGCCATCTGCCGGTCGACGATCAGGGCCAGATAGGCCCCGGCCAGGGCGATGCGCCGCTGGCGGGGATCAAGCCCCGGGGCGGCGGTGCGCAGGGCCTCGGCCGCGGCGGCGAAGTCCTGGCGATGGCTGGCCAGCGCCCCGTCGATCAGCCCCAGCTGCGCCGGTGGCGCCCCGGCGTCGGCGGCGCGCTGGCGGGCAGCCTCGGCGGCGTCCCAGTCGCGCCGGGCAAGCGCCAGCCCGGCGGCGTCGATCCATTGCACCCCGCTCCGCTGCGCCTCGGGCACCGCGTCGACCGCGGCCTGCAGCGCGGCGCGATCGGCCGGCGGGACGACGCGGGTGCCGATGTCGCGCAGGGCACCACGGATGTCGCCGTACAGCAGCAGCTGCGGGCGCTCGGCGGGGTTGATCAGGAACAGCTTGGTGGGCGCCTCGCCGATGCGGGCGAGGGCGGCCTCGCCGGCGCGGACGGTGACCGCGCCGAACTCGTTCTCGAGGCTGACCTCGCCCTCGAGCACGACGAGCCGGGTGGTGCCGTCCTCGGCGACCTCGAGCGCCCAGTCGGTGCCGCGGATGGCGGCGGTGGCGGCCGGCGTGCGGACCCGGACGGACTCGCCGCCGCGGGTCGCGCGCGACCACAGGCGCCCCTTGGCCAGCTCCAGGAAGGTCTCGGTCTGCCCGGCCACCGAGGCGACCGCGGTCACCTTCAGCTGGGTGTTGCGGTGGACGCGGATCTGGGTGCGGTCGACGAACAGCAGCGCCAGGGCGCCGAGCGGTCCGGTGCGCAGGTCGTCGCCGGTCAGCAGGTCCTGGGCGATCTCGGCGATCCGCCAGTCGGGCGCCTCGATCAGGGCGATCTGCGCGTCGCCGCGGGCATCGACGATGTTGCCGACGGCCGGCTGCGGCCGTGGCGCCGGGGCGGCCAGCGCGCCGCCGGCGATGGCCGCCAGGGCCGCGGCGAGGACGAAGGGGCGGACGGTCTTGGGCAGCCTCGACGTGCACGGCATCCCGGGGCGTCATCCTGCGCAGTCGGCCCGAACTTCCGATGGCATGGGTAACGCCACAGCCGAAGCTGTCAATTAGGGGAGCGAAGAGGGTGCCGGTTTTCCCGGCACCCGTCGGTGTCCTACTCGGCGGCGAGCGCCTCGGGGCGGCTGTGGCGGGCGGCGAACACCGCCAGCGCCGGATGCCCGGCCTGCTCCTCGTAGCCGACCTGGTAGGTCAGCGGCATCTGCACCCGGGCGCTGAGCCACGCCTGCAGCGCGCGGCCCTCGGCGACCTCGAAGCTGTCGAAGCCGCACTGCAGCATGAACTGGCGCTGGTCGACGAGGACGTTGCCGGTGGCGCGGACCTCGCCCTCGTAGCGGTAGCGGGTGCGCAGGATGCGCGCCGTGCTGAAGGCGCGGCCGTCGGCGAAGCCGGGGAAGCGCAGGGCGACGAGGCGCAGCCGCGCCAGCCACGGCTCCAGCCGCTCGACCGGCTGCTCCGGCCGCAGTTCGACGCCGATGCCGTCCGGCCGGTGCCAGAGGTGCTCGGCCTCGGCCTCGAGCCGCTCGAGGGTGACGATGACCGCCCCGTCGGCCGGGATCGGCTGGTCGTCGGCGACACGCGTCCACACGTCCTCGACGATGGTCTGGCCCTTAAGCAGCGGCATAGAGCGCCTCCTTGAACGGCTTGGGCCCGACCCTGCGGTAGTAGGCGAGGAAGGCCTCGCCCGGGTCGCGGCCGCGGACATAGGTGTCGACGATGGTCTCGACGGCATCGACCACGGCGTCGCCGGCGAAGCCGGGGCCGATGATGCTGCCGATGGCGGCGTTCTCGTCGGCCGAGCCGCCGAGCGTCACCTGGTAGACTTCCTGGCCCTGCTTATCGAGGCCGAGGATGCCGATGTGGCCGACATGGTGGTGGCCGCAGGCGTTGATGCAGCCCGAGATCTTGACCTCGAGGCGGCCGACGTCCTGCTGCCGGTCGAGCTCGGCGAAGCGGCGCGAGATGGCCTGCGCGATCGGGATCGAGCGGGCGGTCGCCAGCGAGCAGTAGTCCATGCCCGGGCAGGCGATGATGTCGCTGACCAGGCCGAGGTTCGGGGTGGCGAGGTCGGCCTCGACGAGGCCCTGCCAGACCGCCCAGAGGTCGCGGATGCGGACGTTGGGCAGCACCAGGTTCTGGTGATGCGTCACGCGGATCTCGCCGAAGCTGTACTCGTCGGCGAGCTCGGCGACGGCGCGCATCTGCGCCGACGACGCGTCGCCGGGAATGCCGCCGATCGGCTTCAGCGAGATGTTGGCGATGGCGTAGCCCGCGACCTTGTGCCTGGCGGTGTTGGCGCGGACCCAGCGGGCGAAGTCGCGGTTCTCGAAGACCCGCTGGTCGTGGACCGGGTCGCGCTCGGGCAGCCGCTCGTAGGCCGGCGGGGCGAAGTAGCGGCGGATGCGCTCGACCTCGGCGTCGGCCAGCTGCACCGTCTCGGCCTCGCCGCCGCGGGCGTACTCGACCTCGACCTGGCGGGTGAACTCGGCGGCGCCGATCTCGTGGACGAGGATCTTGATCCTCGCCTTGTACTTGTTGTCCCGCCGGCCGTAGCGGTTGTAGACCCGCATGATCGCCGTCAGGTAGGGCAGCAGCTCGTGCAGCGGCAGGTGCGCGCGCACGGTCTTGCCGATCATCGGGGTGCGGCCCTGGCCGCCGCCGACGATCACCTCGAAGCCCGGCACGCCGGCGGCGTCGCGGTGCATGCGCAGGCCGATGTCGTGGACCTTGACCGCGGCGCGGTCGTGCGGCGCGCCGGTCACCGCGATCTTGAACTTGCGCGGCAGGAACGAGAACTCGGGGTGCAGGCTCGACCACTGGCGCAGCAGCTCGCACCAGGGGCGCGGGTCCTCGACCTCGTCGGCGGCGACGCCGGCCCACTGGTCGGTGGTGACGTTGCGGATGCAGTTGCCGCTGGTCTGGATGGCGTGCATCTCGACCGCGGCCAGCGCGTCGAGGATGTCCGGCACGTCGTCCAGCTTCGGCCAGTTGTACTGGATGTTCTGGCGGGTGGTGAAATGGCCGTAGCCGCGGTCCCAGCGGTCGGCGATGTCGGCCAGCGCGCGCAGCTGGTCGGACGACAGCACGCCGTAGGGGATGGCGACCCGCAGCATGTAGGCGTGCAGCTGCAGGTAGAGGCCGTTCATCAGCCGCAGCGGCCGGAACTCGTCCTCGTTCAGCTCGCCGGTCAGCCGCCGCTTCACCTGGTCGCGGAACTGCGCCGTCCGCTCGCGGACGAAGGCGGCATCGAACTCGTCGTAGCGGTACATCGTCAGTGGTCCGTCCGCGCCTGCTTGCCGAGGTCCGGGCGGACCGACGGGCCCAGCGTGCGCAAGGTCTCGCGGTACTTCAGGGGACGCAGGCCGTCCGGGGTCTCGTCGACCTCGACCAGGTAGGCGGCGACGACCTCGTTGACCGCCTCCGACTGCTTGGCCAGCGCCTCGAGCGCCTTGCCCTCGCCGTCGGTGCGGGCGACGGTGGCCCCGTCCAGCGTCTCGACCCAGCCGTGGCAGCCGAGGAAGACGACCTCCCCGTCGCGCAGACGGTTGGCGGTCGCGATCAGCAGGGTGGTCATGCGGCCTCCAGGAGGATGGGGTTGGCGGGCTGGGCGATGGCGGCCGGCAGCGGCGCCGGCTCGGCGGCGCGCGGCAGCGGGTGGGCGCCGACGAAGATGATGGCCGGGCCCTTGATGCCGCCGTCGATCAGGGTCTCGACGAGCCGGCCGATGCTGCCCAGCGCCGTCTTCTGCGCCGGCAGGGTGCCGTTCTCGACGACGGTGACGGGGGTCGCGGGGTCGATGCCGGCGGCGAGCAGGCGGGCCTCGATGTGCGCGGCGGCGCCGACGCCCATGTAGATCGCCAGCGTCTGTCCCGGGCGGGCCAGCGCCTGCCAGTCGTGCTCGGCGGCCCCGTCGGTGGCATGGCCGGTGAGGATGGTGAGGCCGCGCCGCGCCTCGCGCTGGGTCAGCGGCAGGCCGACCGCGGCGGCACAGCCGAGGGCGGCGGTGATGCCCGGGACGATCTCGTAGCGGATGCCGGCGGCGGCCAGCGCCTCGGCCTCCTCGACGGCACGGCCGAAGACCAGCGGATCGCCGCCCTTGAGGCGGACGACCTTGTGGCCGGCCTGGGCCTCGCGCACCAGCAGCGCGTCGATGTCGGCCTGCTTTGCCGAGGGCTGGCCGGGGCCCTTGCCGACCTCGATGCGCCGCGCATCGCGCCGGGCGCGGTCGAGCACGGCCTTCGGCACCAGCCGGTCGACGACGATGACGTCGGCCTCCTGCAGCGCGCGCAGGGCCTTGAAGGTGAGCAGGTCCGGATCGCCCGGGCCGGCGCCGACCAGGGCCACGGAGCCGACCGGCTCGGCCGCGGCGTCCTCGATGCCGGCCTCGATGGCGGCGTGCGCCCCGGCGGTGTCGCCGGCGGCGATGCGCTCGGCGACCGGGCCGGCGAAGAAGCGCTCCCAGAAGGCGCGGCGGCCGCGGCCGTCGGCGATGCGCCCGGCGACGGTCTCGCGCCAGGCGGCGGCGACGCGGGCGACCTGGCCGAGGCGGGCGGGCAGCAGCGGCTCGAGCAGCGCCTTGATGCGCCGGGCGAGGACCGGGGCGGTGCCCTCGGTGCCGATGGCGACGACGACGGGGTCGCGGTCGACGATCGACGGCGTGATGAAGCTGGACAGCTCCTGGCGGTCGACGACGTTGACCGGGACGTCGAAGGCGGCCGCGGCCTGGGAAACGGCGACCGCCTCGGCGTCGCTGTCGACGGCCGCGATCACCAGCCGGCTGCCGGCGATGTCGCGCGGCTCGAAGGCACGGCGGACCAGCTCGATGCGGCCGGCGGCGGCGAGGCGCTCGACCTCCGGACAGGCTTCCGCGGCCACGACGACGAGGCGGGCCGTGGTCTTCAGCAGGAGGCGCAGCTTCTGCGCCGCCTGCTCGCCACCGCCCACCACCAGCACGCGCTGGCGGTCGAGGTCGAGGAACACCGGAAAGTACCGCATCGGACCCCAGAAGTACGTAATTTTTGCTGTGTTAGCGGGATAACCACAGCGTCTCTCGAAGATAAGAATTAACAGCAGCGGGTCAAGGGATTTAGCTTAAATACAACGCCCGTATGTATAAATGGCCGGCGTGCCATCACGAGGCGGCCCTCGCGCGCCAGCTAGCGACGCAGCCAGAAGCCGTAGAGCAGGCTGTCGGCGATCCGCGCGGCCATCGGTACCGGCTTGCCGGTGGCAGGATCGACCACCTCGCTGTTCAGCAGCACGACGACGCCGAGGCCGGCTTCGGGCATGACCGCGACATGCGTGGCGATGCCGCCGAGGTCGCCGTCCTTGTTCATCACCCTGGGCACGCGGTTGGCCGGGTCGGCCGGGCTGACGTTCCAGGCGAGACCGGAACGCGTCGCGCCCGCCGGGCAGGCGGCCAAGGAGGGATCGTCGGCGAGGCAGGCGAACGGCCGTCCGGCCAGGGCGAAGGCGTCGCGGAGGCGCTTCGGGATGTGCAGGGTGCCGGCGCGCGCCCGGCCGGCCGCGGCGGCGGTGAGCGCGGCCATGTCGCGCGCCGTCGAGCTCAGGGCTCCGGCCGGCGCCCAGATCGGGATGACGTTCGTCGCCGCCGCGCCGGGATCGACCTTCACCGCCAGCGGCGGGAGGTAGCCGGCGCCGCCGTCGGTCAGCTCGACGCCGATGACGCTGCCGTTGGCGATGCGGACGACCCCGGCGGCGTCGCGGCCCGAGGCGAGCCGGCCGCCGCGGACGTTCAGCACGGGCGCGCGCCCGTAGCCGGCCCCGCCGTCGAGAACGAGGACGGCGACGATGCGGCGGTCCTTGACCACGGCCGCGAGCTTCGCCGTCCGGGTCGAGCCGCCGTCGGTCAGGGTCAGCGCCGGCGGCGCCCGGTAGCCGCTGCCGCCGTCGGTGATCCGGATCGCGGCTACCCGGCCCTGGCTGTCCAGGCTTGCCGCGGCGCTCGCCCCGCTGCCGCCACCGCCGAGGATGCGGACGCGCGGCGGCTGCGCGTACGTCGCACCGCGGCTGGTCACGGCGATCGACGCCACCGCCCCGCCGGCCACGACCGCTTCGGCGACGGTGGTGACGAAGCCCTCCGATCGGTTGGTCACCGCAGGCGGCACCCTGAGGAACGTCCGCTCCATGCCCAGCGGCTCGACCAGGCGACGCTCGATGCGGCGCAGCCATCGGTCGAGGTCACCGTTCGCCAGCGGTCCGCTGCCGCCGGCCAGCAGCAGGCCGAGCAGCCCCAGGCTGTAGTCGGAGTAGGTGTAGGCGGTCGGCAGGCGGGTCGCCGGTGCGCCGGTGCCGGCGTCGAACGGCACCGTGCCACGGAAGAAGGCGGCGAAGTCCTGGGCATCGTAGAGCGAGGGCGGCGGTCGCGAGTCGGGCAGGCAGCCCGGCACCGAGCTGACCAGGCAGAGCGGCGCCAGGCTCGGGAAGCCGCCGGTGAAGTCGGCGAGCTGGCGCAGCGTCACCTGGCCCGTCAGCGGCTGCAGGCTGCCCAGCCGGTCGGTGTACCGGGCGAGGCGGTCGGACAGGGCGAGACGGCCTTCGGCGACGTCCTGGGCCAGCAGGTTGGTGGTGAAGATCTTCGTCACCGAGCCCAGCGGTGTCACCGTGTCGACGGTGAAGCGCCGCCAGCCCTCCGGGCTGCGGCGCGCCTTGCCGTAGGCGAACAGCAGCGGCGGGCCGTCGTCGCGGACGATGGCGCCGGCCAGGCCGATCCCAGGGCCGCGCTCGACATATTGCCGGAGCAGGCTGTCGGCCCAGCCCGGCAGGCGGTCGGACGCCGCCCGGGCCGGCGGCGCGGCGAGGACGGCCAGACCCAGCAGCAGCGACGCGAGCAGCCGGCGCCGCATCAGGCGCCGACCTCGCGCAGGTAGTAGAGCAGGTCGAGGGGCGGCGGCGGGACGGCCGTCTGGCTGAGCTGGTCGTGGGCCTGGCCGCGATGGTGGGTCTGGTGATTGTACAGGTGCAGCCAGCAGAGATGCCGCGGCGTGCGGATCTCGGCCTGGGGCGGCACGACCGTCCGGTAGACGAGATCGCCGGCCAGAGTCGCCTCGTCATCGCCGTCCACGGTGGCGATCAGGCCCTCGTCCTCGGCCTCGCGGGCGGCCTGCAATGCCGCCAGGGTCGGGTAGGGCCGGTCGTCGAGGCGATAGCCGGGGTTCGGCTCGCCGCGCAGCCGGGCCAGCCAGATGCGGTCGGCGACGAGGAGGTGGTTCAGCGTGCCGTGGATCGAGCCGAAGAAGGCCGGGCGTGCCGCCAGGTACTCGCTTTCCGGCAAGGCGGCGCAGGCGGCGTAGAGGCGCCGGTTGGCCCAGCGGTTGTAGCGGGCCATGCGGCGCAGGTGGTCGAGCATCATCGGCGTTTCCCCCCAGCCGCCCAGTGTGACGGCCATGGCCCGCTTCGCGTCAAGCCGAACCGATGCAGGCGTGCTATGGCGGACGCATGACGCTGCGCAGCCGCCTCTACGAGCTTCTCGAGGACGAGGAGGCATCGTCGCCGGGGCAGCGCCGGATGCACTGGGCGATGATGCTGCTGATCGGCGCCAGCGTCGTCTTCGCGTGCATCGATACGGTCGCGTCGATCCACGCCGTCTGGGGCGACTGGCTGCACTACATCGAGCGCGGCTTCGTCGTCCTGTTCACCATCGAGTACCTGACCCGCATCTGGGTGGTCGTCGAGGACCGCGCCGAGCGCTACCGCGATCCGGTGCGGGGCCGCCTGCGCTATGCCGCCACGCCGCTGGCGATCGTCGACCTGCTGGCGGTGGCGCCGTTCTACCTGTCGCTGGTCCTGCCGATCGACCCGATCATCCTGCGCTCGCTGCGGCTGCTGCGGGTCCTCAAGATCGCCCGGTTCTCGCCGGCGCTGTCGACCATCGAGGTCGTCGTCATCAACGAGCGCCGGGCGCTGCTGTCGACGCTGCTGCTGTTCGTGGTGGCCCTGCTGCTCTCGTCGGCCATGATGTTCGCCGCCGAGCGGCACGTGCAGCCGGACGCCTTCGCCTCGATCCCGGCGGCGATGTGGTGGTCGATCAGCACCCTGACCACCGTCGGCTATGGCGACGTCGTTCCCGCCACGCCCGCCGGCAAGGCCGTCGCCGGGTTCACCGCCCTCATCGGCATCGCCATGCTGGCCCTGCCGACTGCCATCCTCGGCGCCGGCTTCGTCAACGAGCTGCGCAAGCGCGACTTCGGCCTCGCCGCGGCGATGATCGCGCGGGTGCCGGTGTTCCGGCACCTGGCACCGGCCCAGCTGGCCGAGCTCGCCGCCCTGCTGCACCCGCGCTCGCTGCCGCCGCGCTACATCCTGATGCGGCGCGGCGAGCACCCCGACGCGATGTACTTCATCGACGAGGGCGAGGTGCAGATCCGCTCGGCGCAGCGCCGGCTGGTGCTCGGGCCCGGCGAGTACTTCGGCGAGCTGGCGCTGCTCGAGGGGGCGGAGCGGCGCGCCACCATCACCACGCTGACCGGCTGCCGGCTGCTGGAGCTGCGCGCCAACGACTTCATGCGCCTCGTCGCCGGCGATCCGGCGCTGCGCGAGACGCTGCTCGACGAGGCCCGCCGCCGCTACGGCCTCGAGCCGGAGCATCGGCCCGAGCCCGGGGTCGCCGCCCTGTCAGAATGACGAGCCCGGCTGCCGCAGGAACTCGGTCTCCTCGGCGGTGCTCGGCCGGCCCAGCGCCGCGTTGCGGTGCGGGAAGCGGCCGAAGCGGGCGATGATGTCGCGGTGGCGGATCGCGTAGTCGAGGCCCTCGGGGTCGCCCAGGGCCTTGAACATCGCCACCGACCGCTCCTGGTCGGCCAGCGATTCGCTGTGCTCGAGCGGCAGGTAGAAGAAGCGGCGGAGGTCCTCCTCGACCTCGCTGTCGTGGCCGCGGGCCAGGGCCGCCGACGCCACCGCCCGGGCCTTCACGTCGCAGGCGAAGGCCTCGGCCTTGCCGCGATGGATGTTGCGCGGGAACTGGTCGAGCAGGATCACCAGCGCCAGCGCGCCGCGCGGCGTGTCGAGCCAGGCGTCCAGCTCGCCGGCCCTGGCCTGCTCCACGAGCGGCCCGAACCGGGCGGCGATCTCGGCGTCGAAGTCGGGGTCCTTCTCGAACCAGCGCGGCCGGGCCCAGTCGGACAGCCAGAAGGCCAGCACCTCCTCGCTCGCCGGCCGCTGTTCCGGATCCTCGAGCACGAACAGCCGGACCGGCGTCGAGCGGCCCTGCAGCAGCTGCGGGCCGAGATCGCGCAGCGGCACCGACGGATCGAGCAGCCCGGCCGTCGTCTCGGTCATCATCACCGCCACCTCGGCGCCCGAGCAGAGCAGCTTGCCGGCCCCCTCGACGCGCTGGGCGATGTTCACCGCATCGCCGACGACGGTGAAGTTCAGGCGCGTCGGCGCACCGATGTTGCCGACAATGACCTCGCCGGTGTGCATCCCGACGCGCAGCCGCAGCGGCACCGGCGCGTGCTGGTTGGCCTTGCGCATCGCCGCGCGCATGGCCTGGGCGGCAGCCACGGCCTTGGCGGCGGTCTCCTCCGCGGTCATGCCGGCGCCGGTCGCCGCCCATACCGCCATCACCGCGTCGCCGATGAACTTGTCCACCACGCCGTCATGCGCCTCGACGCAGGCGGTCAGCGTACCGAGATGCTCGTTGAGCAGCGCCACCGTCGCCTCGCTATCGAGGCGTTCGGCGACCCGGGTGAAGCCGACCACGTCGGTGAACATGATCGTCGCCTCGCGCCGCCAGGTCCGCTTCAGCCCGTCCTCGCCACGCTCCATCAGCAGGCGGACGACGTTGCGCGGGACGTAGCGGGCGAACATCCGCAGCGCCTCGCCGGCGCGGCCGAAGGTGCGAAGGGCGTCGTCGAGCTCGATCAGCCGCGAGCGGCCGACGACGTGCAGACGGTCGACGCTGAGCGAGCTGATCGCCGCTGCCGCCTGCTGCAGCTCGGCGATCGGCCGGCGCAGGCCGCGGCCCAGCCAGATGGCGAGGCCGATGGCCACCGCCAGCGCCAGCAGCGAGGCGACGCCGGCGGCGAACAACCGGCGCAACTCGGTGGCGACATCGTCGCGCGGCACATAGCTGCCGATCACCCAGGGGGTCGATGCGCCGTCGAGCTGCAGGGTCTCGAGCAGCACGATGTAGGTCCGGCCCGCGGCATCGACGGCGCCGCCGCGTACCGAGTCCGAGACCTGGCCCCAGTGGGTGTCGGGGTTCCAGAGCTCGGCGAGCACCGGGTCGCCGATGCCGTCGACCGGCGGCAGGGGCTGCTCGGCCGACAGCGGGACCTTGCCATCGACGAGGCGCGGATGCGCGACCACCCGCTCGGTGCCGTAGAGGATGAAGGACGTGTCGCCGTTGGCACTGGCCACCGCCGCGACGAAGCGCGACAGCTCGTTGAGCGAGATGGTGGCGACGATCGAGCCCTTGGCCGGTCCGTCGCCGTCGCGCAGCGGCCAGACGTAGGGCATGACGGTGACGCCGGCCCGCTCGAGATAGACCGGCTCGCCCCAGTAGGGCGCCGGCGCCAGCAGGCTGCGCTCGGCGACCTGGGCGAGGACGCGGTCGTTGGCCCACCCTTCCTGCTCGATGGCGGTGCCGTCGGCGGTATGGATGGCGGCGATGTACCAGCCGCGCGGATCCACGAACGAGACGGCCCCCAGCTGCGGAGCGGCGGCCAGCGCGTAGGGCAGGGCGGCGCGCAGCGCCTCGGCCGAGGCGATGTCGAGCTTCCCGGCGGCGATCTGCTCGGCGATGAAGCGCGGGGCCGCTTCGGCGGCGGCGAGGTGGGCCTCCGTGCTGTCGGCGAGCTGTGCTGCGAGCAGGCGGGCCTGGCTGCGCAGCAGCTCGGACGTGCTCGTATAGGCCGTGAACAGGGTGATGCCGAGGACGAGCAGCAGCGGGATGGCGGTGAGGCCACCCAGCGTCAGCGTCAGGAAGGCTCCGATCGAGAGGCGCAGGCGGCGGCCGGCCGGGGCCGGGTCGTTGGTGGCCATGCGTCACACTAGGAGGCGCCGTCGCCCATTGCTAGAAGCCGACCGCCCCGTTCCCCATCCGGACCCGCCAATGATCCCGCGCTACAGCCGCCCGGAAATGGCCCGCCTGTTCGAGCCCGAGACCCGCCTCGGCCTGTGGCTCGACGTCGAGCTCGCGGTGGCCCGCGCCATGGCCGACCTCGGCCAGCTGCCGGCCGAGGCGATCGCGACCCTGGTGGCGACGGCGGGACGCGAGCGGGCGCGGATCATCGATCCCGCCCGGGTCGAGGCGATCGAGGCGGTGACCCGCCACGACGTCATCGCCTTCCTCACCCATGTCGAGGAGATCTGCGGTGCCGAGGCGCGCTTCCTGCACCTTGGCATGACCTCGTCGGACCTCCTCGACACGACGCTGGCGCTGCAGCTGAAGCAGGCCGGGGCCCTGCTGCTGGCCGGCCTCGACCGGGTGCTGGCGGCGCTGCAGGCGCGGGCGCTCGAGCACAAGACGACGCCCTGCATGGGCCGCAGCCACGGCATCCATGCCGAGCCGACCACGTTCGGCATCAAGCTCGCCGGCTTCCATGCCGCCTTCGCCCGGGCGCGGGTGCGCCTCGCCGCGGCAATCGACGAGGTCTCGACCTGCGCCGTGTCCGGGGCGGTGGGCACCTTCGCCAACATCGATCCGCGCATCGAGGCCCGGGTCGCCACCGAGCTCGGCCTGGCGCCGGAGCCGGTGTCGACGCAGGTGATCCCGCGCGACCGGCACGCCGCCTTCGCCGCGGCGCTGGCGCTGGTGGCGAGCTCGATCGAGCACATCGCCACCGAGGTCCGCCACCTGCAGCGCACCGAGGTCGGCGAGGCCGAGGAGTACTTCGCGGCCGGGCAGAAGGGCAGCTCGGCCATGCCACACAAGCGCAACCCGGTGCTGTCGGAGAACCTCACGGGCCTCGCCCGGATGATCCGGGCGGCGGCGATCCCGGCCATGGAGAACGTGGCGCTCTGGCACGAGCGCGACATCTCGCACAGCTCGGTCGAGCGGGTGATGCTGCCGGACAGCGTGATCCTCGCCGACTTCGCGCTGCACCGCCTGGCCGGCCTCGTCGAGCGGCTGGTGGTCCACCCGGAGGCGATGCAGCGCAACCTCGACCTGACCCAGGGGCTGTGGGCGTCGCAGCGGGTGCTGCTGGCGCTGACCGAGGGCGGCCTGCCGCGGCAGCGCGCCTACGAGCTGGTGCAGAAGCACGCCATGCAGGCCTTCGCCGAGCGCCGCCCGCTGCAGGGCCTGCTCGCCGCCGATCCCGAGGTCACCGGCCGCCTGCCGGACGGCATGCTCGGCGAGCTGTTCGACCTCGGCTATCACACCAAGCATGCCGACCTGATCTTCGCCCGGGTGTTCGGCGAGGGCTGATGCGGCAGCTGCTGCCGCTGCTGCTGGTCCTGCTCGGCAGCCCGGCCAGCGCCGGGATCCTGCTGGAGGCGACATTCCAGGGCGTGCCGGTCACGGTCGAGCTGGGCCTGGTCGCCGACAAGGCCGTGGTGACGGTGGCCGGCGAGCGCCGGGTGATGGCGCTGGCGCCGTCGCTGCCGGCCGGACCGCCGGGCTTTCGCCTGGCATCCTGGAGCAGCGGGCCCATGGTGGCCGGCTATGGAACCGGCTACGCCGTGCTCAGTCGCGACGGGACGATCTGCGGCGAGGTGCTGGCGGCGGCGTGGATGGCGCCGTTCCTCGAGCCGGCAGCACGGGCGCTGGCGCAGCTGCAGGCCGAGACACCGTCGCTGGCGCCTCGCGACGGCGGCTGCGGGCCGATCCCGTTCGCGACCTGGGCGATGCGCGGGTTTCCGCTGATGGCCGGCGAGCGCCGCGCTCCGGTGCTGGTGACGACGCGGCTCCGCTTCGACCAGCCGCCGCCAGCCGAGCTGCTGCCGCCGCCGGTCAGCGCGGCTTCGCCCGCGCCGTCGGTGCCGCCGTGAGCGGGTCGTCCGGCCAGTGGTGGCGCGGGTAGCGGCCGCGCAGCTCCTTGCGGACCTCGGGATAGGCCCGCGCCCAGAAGCCGGCGAGATCCTGCGTCACCTGCACCGGCCGCTGCGCCGGTGACAGCAGGTGCAGCATGAGCGGCGTGCGGCCGCGGTTGACGCAGGGCGTGCGGGCGAGGCCGAAGACCTCCTGCAGCCGGACGGCGAGCACGGGTGGATCGACGGCGTAGTCGACCGGCCGCCGCGAGCCGCTCGGCACCTCGACATGGGTCGGGGCCTCGGCATCGAGGCGGCGCAGACCATGGTGGCCGATCAGGTGCTCGAGCCAGGCGCCGACGTCGATGGCCTCGGGCCGTCGGGCCGGGAAGACCTCGAGCCAGGCCGGCAGGGCCGAAAGCAGCGCCTCGTCGCCGAGGTCGGGCCAGTCGCCGTCAGGGTCGTGCCGGCGCAGGAAGGCGACGCGCTGGCGCAGCCCGAGCGCGTGGTCGGTCCAGGCCAGCCGGTCGAGACCCAGCTCGCGTACCCCGGCTGCCAGCGCCGCGGCGACGCTGGCCGGATCCGGTGAATCCAGCGGCCGCTCGTGCAGCACCAGCGCATCGAGCAGCGTCCGGCGACGGGCGACGACGCTGCCGCCGCGGCGATCCCAGGTCACCTCGTCGACGGTGCGCAGCCGGTCGGCGGCGACCTCGGCGATGTCCTCCGGTGCCAGCGCGGCGGCGAGTCGGATACGGGCGTCGGCGCCGGCGTCGTCGAGGTCGGCCACCACCAGCCAGGCACTCTCGGCCAGCGGATCGGCCGGGTCGAGGGCGGCCCCGCGGCCGGTGGCGAGGCGGAAGCTGCCGGGCGGACCGCGGCGCTGGGCGAGGCGGTCCGGAAAGGCGAGGGCGAGCAGGCGGCCGGCGGCGGTGGCATCGACCGCATCGTCGGCGCGGACGAGGCGGCGCAGCTGGCGGTGCACGGCCTCCAGCTCCGGCGGCAGCCCGCCCTGGCGCAGGCGGCCGAGGCGCGGGGCGAGATCGGCGCCGTCGCCGCGCCACGGGTCGCGGGCGGAGAGCAGGGCGGCCAGCGCCGCTCCGGTGCCGGCGAGACCGAGCTCGCGGGCGCCCAGCAGCATGTGGGCGAGGCGCGGATGGACCGGCAGGGCGGCCATCGCCCGGCCCTGCGCCGTCGGTCCTCCCGTGGCGTCGAGGGCTCGCAGCCGCTGCAGCAGCTCGACGGCGCGGGCGAAGGCGGCGGCCGGCGGCGGCGTCGGCCAGCGCAGGGCGCCCGGATCGCGTACGCCCCAGACGGCGAGGTCGAGCGCCAGCGGGGCGAGGTCGGCCTCCTCGATCTCCGGCGGCAGGAAGGCCGGGCGGCCGCGCTCCTCGGCCTCGGACCACAGACGGTAGCAGATGCCGGGCGCCAGCCGGCCGGCGCGGCCGCGGCGCTGCTCGGCATTGGCCCGGCCGGCCGGGATCGTCACCAGCCGGCTCATGCCGGTGCCGGGGCTCCACCGCTCGCGCCGGGCGAGGCCGCTGTCGACGACGGCGGTGATGCCCTCGATCGTCAGGCTGGTCTCGGCGACGGCGCTGGCGAGCACGACCTTGCGCCGGCCGGGCGGTGCCGGGCGGATCGCCTGGTCCTGCTCGGCCCGCGACAGCTCGCCGTGCAGTGGCAGGACGTCGACCGCCCGGTCGCGCCAGCGCTGCAGCAGCTCGCGCTCGGCGCGCCGGATCTCGGCCATGCCGGGCAGGAAGACGAGCACGTCGCGCGGCGTCTCGGCGAGCGCCCGGCCGACGGCCTCGGCGACGCGGCGCTCGAGCGGTGCTCCGGCTTCGGCACCCAGCCAGCGCGTCTCCACCGGAAACATCCGGCCCTCGGCGCGGACGACCGGCACCGGGCCCAGCAGCTCCATCAGGCCGGCGACGTCGAGGGTCGCCGACATCACCAGCAGGCGCAGGTCGGGCCGCAGCGCCTCGCGAACCTCGAGGCAGAGGGCGAGGGCGAGATCGCCGTCGAGGCTGCGCTCGTGGAACTCGTCGAAGACGACGAGGCCGACACCGGCGAGCTCGGGATCGTGCAGCAGGCGGCGGGTGAGGATGCCCTCGGTGACGACCTCGACCCGTGTCGCCGGTCCGCCCTTGCGCTCGAAGCGGGTGGCGTAGCCGAAGGTGGCGCCGACGGGTTCGCCGGCGACGTCGGCCATGCGCATGGCCGCGGCACGGGCGGCGAGGCGGCGCGGCTCGAGCATGACGATGCGGCGTCCGGCCAGCCACGGCGCCTCCAGCAGCGCCGGCGGCACCGCCGTGGTCTTGCCGGAGCCGGGCGGGGCGGCGAGCACGGCGACGCCGGGCCCGGCCAGGGCCGCGTGCAGCGCCGGCAGTGCCGCCTGCACCGGCAGGGGCGGTTGCGCAACACCGGGTCCTGCTGCATCACCCTTGCCAGCGGCGCCTGTGGCGGACGTCTCGACCATGCCTCGCGCTTACCTGCTCCTCGTCGTCCTCGGCCTCGCCGGCTGTGCCGGTAGCCATGCCTACGCGCCCGCGGTTGCGCCCAAGGCCGGCTTTGCCATGGCCGACATCGACGGCGACGGCAGCCTCGACCGCGACGAGTGGCGCCAGGCCTCGGCGCAGCTCTTTCTGCGGCTCGACGGCGACCGCAACGGCCAGCTGACGCCCGACGAGGCGATCCATCCCGAGAACGTGGCGGCGCTCGACCGCAACCGGGACGGCGTCACCACGCCCGACGAGTTCATGCTCGCGCGCGAGCGCCTCTTCGCCTACGCCGACCTCAGTGGCAACAAGCGCCTGAGCCTGATCGAGGTCGAGCGCGCCGGTCCGGTGATCTGGGAATTCTGAGCGGAGGATGACGAGCATGGGCGGATCCTGGCGCAAGGCGGCCGCCGTCGGCCTGCTCGCCCTGGCGGTCGCCGGCGATGCCGCGGCCGCCGAGGCCCTGCGCATCGGCGCACTCTTCGCCCGGACCGGCGGGCTCGAGTCGCTGGCCGTGCCGGCCCTGCACGGCGTCGAGCTGCGCGCGGCCGAGGCCAACGCCGCCGGCGGCGTGCTCGGCCGGCCGGTCGAGATCGTCGTCCGCGACACGGCCTCCTCGCCCGACGGTGCCAGGGCAGCGACCCGGGAGCTGCTGGATCAGGGGGTGGCGGCGCTGGTCGGGTTCGTCGACGCGGACCCGGCGATGGCCGGCGGCCGCCTCGCCCAGGAAGCCGGCGTGCCGCTGATGGTGGCCGGCGCCACCTCGCCGCGGCTGCCGGGCGCGATCGGCGACAACCTGTTCCTCGCCTGCTTCGGCGACAACGCGCAGGCCGCCGCCGGGGTCGACTACCTCGTCGGCACGCTGGGAGCGCGGCGGGTGTTCGTGCTGGCCGCCAGGGGCCACGAATACACCGACCTGCTGTCGGCCTATGCCACCCAGGCGCTGAAGGACCGTGGCGCCACGGTCGCCGGGACCGGCCAGTACGAGCTCGGCAAGGTGGCGGCGACGGTGCCGCTCGACGCCATCCGCTCGGCGCAGGTCGACGCCGTCTACGTCGCGGGGATGGCCGAAGGCTCGGCCGAGCTGGTCCGTGCGCTGCGCCAGGGCGGCATCGTCCAGCCCTTGATGGCGGGCGATGGTTTCGACACCCCGCTGCTGCTGGACGCGGGCAGTGCCGCCGACGGCGTCGCCTTCACCACGCACGCGTTGCTCGACCCGCCGGCCGACGCCGCGGCGGCCCGCTTCGCCGACGCCTACGAGGCCAAGTTCGGCAAGGCCCCGGAGAACGCCTTCGCGGCGCTGGGTTACGATGCGCTGGGGCTGGTGCTGGACGCGATCACCCGCGCCGGCAGCGCCGAGCCCGCCGCCATCCGGCAGGCCCTCGCGGCCACCCACGGCTTCGCCGGCGTCACCGGGACGATCGGCTACGCCGACGGCCGGCGTCTGCCGGACAAGCCGGTGGCCGTCGTCGTCATCCGCGACGGCAAGCCGACGCTCGCCGCCGCAATCACGCCGACATCCGTGCCGGCGCCCTGAGCGCCGCTACTCGGGCGGGCTCACAACGGTGCAGCCGACGCTGGGCAGGTTGAGCCGCGCCGTGCAGGGCGAGCCGGAGATCCCGATCTCGCCGCTGCCCGACCGGAGCAGGTTGCCGGTGGCCAGGGTGGGCCCGGCGCCGGCGATCCCGATCGAGACGGGCGCGCGCAGCACGCTCAGGCGCACCGAGGTTCCGGTGAACCCTTCGATCCCGATGTCGTCCCCGGCGTCGAGCAGCGAGCGCTCGATTACGACGCGCCCGACCTCCGAGGTCAGCTCGATGTTGGTGTCGCCGCCCGGGTTGGTCCGCAGCAGGCTGCCGCGGACCGTGAGGTTCCCGGTGGGCTCGAGCTCCTTGACGTCGCAGGTGGAGTTCGGTGGGTCGATCAGCCGGGAAGTCTCGATCCGGACATCGGCGAAGCCGAAGACATCAAAGTCGCAGGCGGCGAACTGACTGCCCAACACGTTCAGGCGGCTGCTCTCGCCGCCGTCGAACGCGATCCGCTTCTCCGACTCGACACTGACCCGGACATTCCGGAAGGTCAGCGTCACGCCGTCATCGACGGCGATGTTGCAGTCGTCGAATCCGTTGTCCTGCAGCAGCACGCGCTCGTTGCGGACGACGGTGTTCTGGTGGACGGTGATCGTCTGGTTGCCAGGCGGCATGCAGGCGTCGAAGAAACCGGCGCGGGCCTCTCCCGCCACGCCGGCGAGCAGCGAGCCCAGTGCGAGCGAACCGAGCCGAACGGCCATCGGGGTGGCGACCATGGCATCCTCCCTCGGTACAATTCCGAGTTTCATTGATACCAAATACATTCGCGTTTTCGCTACGCCAGGGTCAAGAGGCCGCGACTGGAGATCATGGGCGCCACAGGCCGCCTAGAGCAGGCGGCTGCTGCGGAAGCTCGTGTGCCTGTTGCGGCCGACGACGACATGGTCGTGCAGGGCGATGTCGACGGCCCCCAGTGCCGCCACGACCTGGCGGGTCATCTCGATGTCGGCCTTCGACGGCGTCGGATCGCCGCTCGGGTGGTTGTGGACCATGATCAGCGCCGAGGCGCCGAGCTCGAGGGCGCGCTTGACCACCTCGCGCGGGTAGAGCGGCGTGTGGTCGACGGTGCCGCGGGTCTGCACCTCGTCGCGGATCAGGACGTTCTTGCGATCGAGGAAGAGGATGCGGAAATGCTCGGTCGGGTCGTGGCTCATCGCCAGCTGCAGGTAGTCGATCAGCGCGGTCCATGAGCCGAGCACCGGCCGGTCGCGGATCTGCTCCTTGAGGACGCGCTGCAGCAGCTCGTGGATGGCCTTGAGCAGCACGCCGGTGAAGCGCTGGTCGTCGTCGCGGACGGTGGCGCGGTCGACCGCCTCGTCGCTGCCGGCCGGGGTGATGCCGAGGCACTCGCCATAGCCGGCCGGGTCGGCGGCGAGGAGGCCGGCGAGGCTGCCGAAGCGGGCCAGCATCGCCTTGGCAATCGGCTTGGTGTCGCGCCGGTAGACCGAGAAGAACAAGAGCAGCTCGACCAGCTCGTAGTCGGCCAGTGCGGCCGGGCCGGCCTCGCGGAAGCGGTCGCGCAGGCGCTCGCGGTGGCCGAGGAAGTGCTTGCGCGCCGGACCGGCGGCGGCCTGCCCGGCGAACGGCTGGGCCCCGGCCTCGGCCAGCCCGGCCCGCGCCCCGGCCTCGTCGAAGCGGAAGGTCCAGCGGCGCCGCGAGCCGTTCCAGCGGCCACCGCAGGCGCGGATCAGATCGCGCGACGGGAAGGTGTCGCCTTCGACGATCCAGTCCGCGCCATCGGCGACAAGGCGCAGGCCGGCTTCGGCAAGGCGGCGGGCGAGGGTGTCGCGATCGGGCGGCACGGGCGGAGCACCATTCACGCAATGCGGCAAGGATGGTGCAGCATATCGCGTTTTGGTTGAAATTCCAGTCCGTTGCGCCCGTCACTTCTCGGTGGCGACGAACACGCCGTCCCAGCCGGGGCCGGGCGGCTGCTGGCGGAGCTGGGCGAGGCGCCGGCGGTAAAGGGCGGTCAGCGGGTCCTGCGGCCGTTCGCCCTCCAGCTCGGCGAAGGCGGCTTCGGCCTCCTCCCAGGCGCGGGCAAGGTAGAGGCCGGCGGCCCGGTTCCAGCGCTCGCACCAGGCCAGCGTCGCCGGCGGCAGCGCGTCGCGCGCGCCCAGCAGCTCATGGACCAGCGTCGGCTGCTGCGTGCCGGCCGCACGGACGAGGTCGACCGTGCGGAAGGCGAAGCCGGGTGCGGCCTGGCGCAGCGCCTCGCTGACCAGGATGGTGGTACCGTACTGCTTGTTCAGTCCCTCGAGACGCGAGGCGAGGTTCACCGTGGCGCCGACCGCGGTGTAGTTCATGCGCTCGGTCGAGCCCATGTTGCCGACCAGCGCCTCGCCGGTGTGCAGCCCGAACCGGGTGGCGATGGCCGGGTGGCCCTCCGCGACGCGGCGGGCGTTGAGCTCCGCCAGCACCGCCTCGCAGGCGAGGACGGTCCGGCAGGCCTCGGCGGCGTGGTCGTCGTGCTCGAGCGGGGCGTTCCAGAACGCCATCAGCGCGTCGCCGATGAACTTGTCGATGGTGCCGCCGTGGCGCTGCACGCAGGAGCCGAGCGCCTCGAAGTAGCCGAACAGCATGGTGACCAGCTCGCCCGGCGGCACCCGCTCGACCATCGTGGTGAAGCCGACGATGTCGCTGAACATCACGGTGACGTCGCGCCGCTCGCCGCCGAGCTCGGCGACCTTGCCCGAATGCATGAGCTGGCGGACCAGCGTGCGCGGGACATAGAGGCCGAAGGTCTGCAGCGCCGACTTGGTGGCCTCGATGGTGTCGGCGAGGCGCTGCACCTCGATGATCCGCGACCACACCACGCGGCCGCCGCCAAGCTCGAGGTCGCTGATCCGCCGGGCCTCGCCGGCGAGTGTGACCAGCGGCTGCGACACCGCCCGGGCGGCCAGGGCGAGGATGCCGACGGCGATGGCGCCGAGGACGAGGGCGCCCAAGAGGCTGATGTCGCGGATGCGGGTGAGCGGCCCGACCAGCGTGTCGAGCGGCACGGCGATGCCGAGGCTGGTGTCGCCGATCGCCTGCAGCGCCGTCAGCGGCATGACCCGGCCGACGAACGGGGCGCCGTCGACCGCGAAGGTCCGGGTGCCGTCGTCGAGGCCCGGGCCGTCGGCGAAGGCCTCGCCCAGGGCGGCGATCACCGGGTCGCCGACGCCCGACGGCGGCGGCAGGCGCAGCTGGCCGGTACGGTCCTCGCGGCCGCGCACGGTCCCGTCGCTGGCCGCCGCCACCCGCCCGTTGTCGGTGAACAGGGCCAGGCGCGAGCCCTCGCCGATGCGGTGCTCGCCGAGGAAGCGGTCGACGTCGGTCAGGGCGATGTCGGCGCCGACGACGCCCGGCTCGGGCAGGGTGAAGGGGGTGACGATCGTCGTGCCGAGGCGGTGGGTCGCGGCGAAGACGTAGACCTCGGTGGCGGTCGTGGTGCCGGCCCGCTCGGCGGCGCGATACCAGGGCCGCCGGCGCGCGTCGAACGACGTCGCCTGCGGCGGGCGCTCGCCGAGCACCTGCCGGGTGGCGCCGAGGAACTGCCAGCGCTCGCGCCGCTCGGCACCGTCGACGTCGACCGTGCGGACGGCATAGGCCGTGCCGGGAGGGGCACCCAGCTGCCCGCGCAGGGCGAGATCGTCGGCCTGGATCGCCAGCCACTGGCGGACGCCGCCGTCGGCAAAGGCGACGAACAGCGAGGCGATCTGCGGGTGGCGGTCGAGGGCCGACAGGGCGTAGCCGAGGGTGTCGGGATCGTCGCGGCGGGCGCGGGCGGTGACCAGCGGCAGCCGCGCCGACATGTCGACCACGGAATAGACCGGGGCGAGGAGCCCGCCCATGCGCTCCTCGATGCGGCCGCCGGTCTCGTCCATCAGCCGCTCGGCCGCGGTCAGGGTCAGCTCGCGCCCCTCGCGGTACTGGAACCAGATCAGGAAGGCGAGGAAGGCCAGGAAGATCGCGAGGAACAGGCAGAGGATCGTGGTCCGCAGGCCGACGACGAAGCGGAAGGGCGGCCGCGGGCCTGTCTCGCTCGGTGCCGCCATCGTCCCCGCTTCCGCGCCTCCGCCCGCCACTGCTTCCGCTCACCGGCGTCCGCAGGCTATCACGGCCCGCGGCGGCCACGAAACCGCGGCCGCCCGAGGGGGGAATCGAGCAGCATGGAATCCGCGCCAAGCGTCACCGCCTGCCTGGTGATCATCGGCAACGAGATCCTGTCCGGACGGACGCAGGATGCCAACCTCGCCTGGATCGCCCAGGCGCTGAACGGCATCGGCATCCAGATGCGCGAGGCGCGCGTCGTCCCCGACGACGAGGCCGAGATCATCGCCGCCATCAACGCCGTGCGCGTGCGCTACGACTACGTCTTCACCACCGGCGGCATCGGCCCGACCCACGACGACATCACCGCTCCCTGCATCGCCAGGGCGTTCGGCCTGAAGTTCGGCCGCAATGCCGAGGCCGAGCGGCGGCTGGTCGCCTACTACCCGCCGGACAAGCTCAACGACGCCCGGCTGCGCATGGCCGACACGCCCGAGGGGGCCGAGCTGATCGACAACCCGGTCAGCGCCGCCCCCGGCTTCCGGGTCGAGAACGTCTACGTCCTGCCCGGCGTGCCGCGGATCATGCAGGCGATGTTCGACGGCCTGAAGGGCAAGCTCGCCGGCGGCGCCACCGTCCTCTCGCGCACGGTCGTGGTGTTCTTCCCCGAGGGCGAGATCGCCAAGCCCCTGGCCGAGGTGCAGGAGCGCCACCCGGCCGTCGAGATCGGCAGCTATCCGTTCATGCGCTTCAACCAGTTCGGCACCAGCCTGGTCTTCCGCGGCACCGACCGGGCGGCGCTCGACGCGGCGGTGGCCGACCTCTTGGCGTGGACGGCGGCCAACGGGGTGGGGACGGAAGAGCCGCTGTGAACGGCTTTTTCACCGCCGCCTGACCCTCTAGGGTCGTGCCGCGTGCCCGCTTGGCGGAATGGTAGACGCACGGGACTTAAAATCCCGAGGCCGCGAGGCCGTGCCGGTTCGAGTCCGGCAGCGGGCACCAGGGGCATCACCTCATATGCCGCTGCAACTTTGCAGGGCAGGCTGTTGATTTTTCAGGCATCGGCGCCGGAACCCTCAACTCCCTCCGAAGTTTGCCGCGCCATGTAATCAGCAAATGTTGCGTTGCAGCATGACTGGTTGCCAGCAAGGTCCTCTGCGGGCTGCATTTTTCATGATTGTTCACTTGACGCGGCAGCGAACCTTGGCCTAACTGCGCACAAATCCGATGCAAGCAACGGCATCGGTCGCGTGCCGGGGAAACGACGCCTCGGCCAAGAGATTCAGGGGGGCGAAACGTCCGGGACACGAGAGTGTTCGCGGACGTTTTTTTGTTTTTCCGCCTTCACTCCCCCTGCGACACGGGCATCGGTTGACGGCTGGCATCCGGCTTCCCTAGTTGCCGCAGCGCACAAGCGGGGGAGCAGGCCATGACGGCCGTTCGGATCGAGAGCGACACCTTCGGACCGATCGAGGTCCCGGCCGATCGCTACTGGGGCGCCCAGACGCAGCGCTCGCTGCAGAACTTCAAGATCGGCGGCGAGCGCCTGCCGCCGGCGCTGATCCGTGCCCTGGGCATCGTCAAGCTGGCGGCGGCGCGCGTGAACATGCGGCTGGGCGAGCTCGATCCGAAGCTCGGCGAGGCGATCGTCAAGGCGGCCCAGGAGGTGGTCGACGGCACGCTGCTCGACCATTTCCCGCTGGTCGTCTGGCAGACCGGGTCCGGCACCCAGTCGAACATGAACGCCAACGAGGTCATCGCCAACCGCGCCGCCGAGCTGCTCGGCACCGGAATCGGCGGCAAGGCGGTCCACCCCAACGACCACGTCAACCGCGGCCAGTCGTCGAACGACACCTTCCCGACCGCCATGCACATCGCCGTCGGCGAGGAGCTGGTCCGCCTGCTGCTGCCCGCACTGCGCCACCTGCATGCCGGCTTGGTCGCCAAGCAGGCCGAGTTCGCCGACATCATCAAGATCGGGCGGACCCACCTGCAGGACGCGACGCCGCTGACGCTGGGCCAGGAGTTCTCGGGCTACGTCGCCCAGATCGAGCTCGGCATCGCCCGGGTCGAGGCCTGCCTGCCGCGGGTGTGGCCGCTGGCGCAGGGCGGCACCGCGGTCGGCACCGGGCTCAACGCCAAGCGCGGCTTCGCCGAGGCCTTCGCCGCCGAGGTCGCGACGATCACCGGCCTGCCGTTCGTCACCGCCGCCAACAAGTTCGAGGCGCTGGCCAGCCACGATGCCATGGTCGAGGTCTCGGGCGTGCTCAACACGCTGGCCGCCAGCCTCAACAAGATCGGCAACGACATCCGCCTGCTCGGCTCGGGCCCGCGCTGCGGCCTGGGCGAGCTGCGCCTGCCGGAGAACGAGCCCGGCTCGTCGATCATGCCGGGCAAGGTCAACCCGACCCAGTCCGAGGCGCTGACCATGGTCTGCGCCCAGGTCATGGGCAACAACGTGGCGGTCAGCATCGGCGGCGCCAACGGTCACTTCGAGCTCAACGTCTTCAAGCCGGTGATCGTCTACAACGTGCTGCAGTCGATCCGCCTGCTGGCGGACGCCAGCGTCAGCTTCACCGACAACTGCGTCGTCGGCATCGAGGCCGATCGCGAGCGCATCGCCAAGCTGATGCACGAGAGCCTGATGCTGGTGACCGCGCTCAACCCGAAGATCGGCTACGACAACGCCGCCAAGGTGGCGAAGAAGGCGCACAAGGAAGGGACCACGCTGAAGCAGGCGGCGCTGGCCCTGGGCCTGCTCGACGAGGCCGAGTTCGACAAGTGGGTCCGCCCGGAGAAGATGCTGGGCCCGTCCGCCTGAGGCGGGGTCAGGGTACCGGGCCGAGGTTGCGGACCTCGCCCGGCGGACCGACGAGGCGCACGGCCTCGCCGCTCGCCGGGCGGACCGTCGCGTCGAGCAGCCAGGCCGGCAGGTCGAGGCTGGCATCGACCGTGGCGCGGCTGCTGGCCAGCTCGAGCGCGAGGCCCGGTGCCGCGACCAGGCCGCGGTCGATCGCGTAGGGTCCCCCCAGCGACCGCACGGCGGTCACCGGCGTCTCAAGCACGGCCTCGCCGGGTTCGAGCCGGATGCCGTCGAGGATGCCGTCGCGAAGGGTGAAGCGGCCGCTTCCCGCGAGGCTGCCGACCAGCGCTTCGATGGTGTCGCCGGCGGCCGTTGCGTGGAGCTCGAGATCGAGCTGACCGGCACGCTCCTGCGGCACGCCCAGGGCGTCGAGCACGAGGCCGGCCGAGATCGCCTGCGTCGAGCCCCTGACCGACAGCGTCGCCGGGGCGGCGCGCAGGTCGAGCGTACCGGTCACCGTGCCGCCGAGGACCGGCAGCGCCGTGGCCTCCAGGCTCAGCGCGCCATCGGCCAGGCGCATCGCCAGCACGTCGCTCGCGCTGCGGCGAAAGCGCAGGTCGAGATCGGCGGCCTGCAGGATCTCGAGGGGCAGCCGGGCCTCCGGCCACCGGGCCGGCCAGCGGGCGAGCGGCCCGGCGGGCAGATCGAGGGCGAGCTCGGCCATCTCGTAGGCCGCGTCGACGAGCGCCGGCTCGAGCGCTGCGGCCTCGATCGTCCCGGCCAGCCGCGGCCTGGTGCCGGCTGCGGACCAGACGAGGTCGACACCGGCCCGGCTCGGCCCGAGCTCGACGGCACCGTCGATCGTCAAGGCACCGTCGTCGGCACGGCGGAGGGCGATGTCGAGGCCGGCGGGTCCGGCGAACGCGGGTCCGGACTTGCCCGGCAGCCCGAGCTGGCCCAGCAACTCGGCAAGGGCCGGCGCCGTCGCCTTCAGGTTCACGGTCTCCGGCATGGCCCCGAGGTCGGCGGGCAGGGTCGCCTCGGCGCGCACGCTGAGGCCGGCGGCGACGATGTCGCCGCTCAGGGTGCCGCTGCCGCCACTCCTGGCGAGGTTCGCCCTGATCTCGAGCGGTGCGAAGCGCCCCAGCACCGCCGGCGGCTCGAGGTCGAGCAGCCGGGCAAGGCGCGCCGGGCGAGCCGCCGTCGCGTCGAGCCGGAGGTCGGCGTCGCCGCTGGCAAGATCGGCGGTTCCGCTCAGCCGCGCCGTCGCCTCGCCGAGATCGTCGACCGCAAGCTCGTCCACGGTGAGCCTGCCGGACACGACCTCGCCGCGAAGCCGCACGCCCTCGGCGCGAACCGCCTGCCAGCCGAGCGAGCCGAAGCTCAGGTTGAGCGCGATGTCGGCGGCGCGTCCGAGCTCGGCCAGGCGTCCCGGCAGATCGGCTGTCGCGGGCAGGTAGCCGTCGAGGGTGAGCCGGTCGAGCTGCAGCACCGCCGCCAGCTGCGGCCGCACACCGCGGGCCACGGCCAGCGAGCCGGCGATGCGGGTCGCGTCGAGCTGCAGGTCGAGCTCGCGCAGGGTGATGCCGCCGGCGGTGAGGTCGACGGCGGCAGTGCCGTTGAGGCTGCGCAGCCGGTCGGGTGCCGCCGGCGCCGGCAGGTCCAGCATCGGCAGCAGGGCCGGCAGCTCGGCGGTCGACAGCGTCAGCCGGCCGCTGGCCGAGGCGAGGGGCGGCAGGCCGGTCACCGTCCCGGCAAACTCGGCCTCGCCCTCGCCCGGCAGGCGGGCGGCGAGGCGCTCTACCGCCAGGCCGCCGCGGCCGTCGAACCCGGCATCGAGGCGCAGGTCGCGCAGCGTGCCGCCATGCCATGGCAGGTTCTCGAGGCGCGCCTTCAGGCGCCCGGTCAGGCCCGGGGCGGCGAGGCCGGGTGCCGCCAGCTCGGCCAGCACGACGAGCGCCGGATTTTCCGGGTCGAAGGTCTCGGCTTCGACGTCGGCATCGAGCTGCGCCGCCGCGGCGACCCAGCTGCCGGCAAGCCCGACGCTGTTGCCACCGACGGCGAGCGTCGAGTCGGCAAGGCTCCACCGGCCGGCCTCGTAGGCCAGCGAGCCGTCGAGCCTGACAGCACCCGGCACCGCATCGGCCGCCCAGGGCGTTCGTCCGGTCAGCGCCGCCAGCGGCTCGCGCAGGCCGCCCAGCTCGGGAACGTCGACGCCGAGGCGGCCGCTCAGCGTCGGCGCCTGCGGATCGGGCCGGACATTGCCGTCGAAGGTTGCTGCCAGCAACTCACCGAGACCGAGGCGGAGCTTCACGGCGGTCGCGCGGCCGGCGGCGAAGGCCCCGGAATCGATGGCCAGCGCCAGCGGATGGCCGTCCCAGACCGTGCGCACCGAGCCCGACAGCGAGCGATCCTCGGCCCGGCCGAGATCGGCCTCGATGGTGTCGAGGATGGCGGTATCGCCGGCCGGCGGCAGGATCCGGCCGTCGATCACCGTGAGCCGCTGCAGGTCGCCGGTCGCCAGCAGCATGTCGGCCAGCGGCGCCAGCTCCGGAACGGTGTGCAGCCGCACCGTCGGGCGGACGAGGCGGGCACTGGCGATCTCGAGCCGCTCGGCCAGCAGCGAGGCCGGAGCGATCGCGAGGTCGACCCGGTCGATCTCGACATAGGCGGTGCCGGCGGCGGCGGCCGGATCGCCGACGCTGACGCGCGAGACGGTCAGCATCGGCGACGGCAGCAGGACGAGGTCGGCGCCGCCACGGACGACGACGGGTTGGCCCAGGCCGTCCTGCAGCTCGCCGACGAGGCGGTCGCGCAGAGCGTCCGGATCGACCAGGAGGGTAACGGCGACGGCCGCCCCGGCGACGACGCCGAGGGCGATCACGACCGTAATCAGCAGGCTGCGCAACGTCGGGTGGCCGCCACCCTAGGGGATAAAGCCAGATCGGCAGGTCCGATCCGTCCATGCGCGCGAGCTATAACCTCTTGAAACGCCAGCGGCAACGGCGCCCGGGTCAGGCCCGGGGGTGCGCCCTGGCGTAAGCCCGTGCCAGGCCGGCACCGTCGACGGCGGTGTAGGTCTGCGTGGTGGACAGGCTGGCGTGCCCCAGCAGCTCCTGGATGGCGCGCAGGTCCGCACCCCCCGAAAGCAGATGGGTTGCGAAGGAATGTCGCAGGGCGTGCGGGGTGGCCGATTCCGGCAGACCCAGCAGGCCGCGCAGCAGCCGCACCTGCTTCTGCACCACCGCCGGGTCGAGCCGGCCGCCGCGGACGCCGACGAACAGCGGGCCGTCGGGCTCGAGCGGCCACGGCCGCGCCGCGACATAGTCGGCCAGCGCCGCGGCGACGAGGGGCAGCACCGGCACGATCCGTTCCTTGCTGCCCTTGCCGACCACGCGCAGGCCCTTGAGCGAGCGGGCGTCGCCACCGAGGTCACGGCCGTTCAGCGCCAACGCCTCGCCGATGCGCAGGCCGCAGCCGTAGAGGAGCAGGAAGAGCGCGGCATCGCGCTGGCCGAGCCATGGCTCGCGCGCCTCGTCGGCGGCGGCCGCCGCAAGCTCGCCCGCCTGCCCGGCCGACAGCGGTCGCGGCAGGGCCTTGCGGAAGCGCGGTGCGCGCATCGCCAGCAGGGCCGGGTTGTGCAGGGCGTGGTGCCTGTCCAGGTAGCGGAAGAAGCTGCGCACCGCGGCGGTGGCACGCGCCGTCGAGCTCTTCGCCAGCTCCTGCCGGTGCCGCTCGGCGAGCCAGGCGCGGAAGTCCTGCAGCCGCAGGTCCTTGAGGGCCGCGAGGCTGACCGCACCGCCATGGTGCCCGGCGACGAAGGCGACGAACGCGGCGATGTCCTGGCGGTAGGCGACGAGGCTGCGGGCCGCCAGCCGGCGCTCCTGGCCCAGCCAGCGCTGCCAGAGCGCCACGGCATCGTTCACCTCGTCGCTGGCGCCGCGCAGCATCCGCCGCCCCTTACTCCCGTTGCCGCCGCATGATAGCACCGGCCAGTCTGCGATGCCTGCCACCGTTCCCGTCCTCGTCCCGCTGCCGCTGGACGCCCCGTTCGACTACCTGATCGACGGCGAGCCACCCGAGCCGGGCAGCTTCGTCGCCGTGCCCTTCGGGCCGCGCGAGACCATCGGCGTGGTCTGGGACCATGGCGGCGGGCGCAAGGTCGATGCCGCGCGGCTGCGCCCGGTTGCCGGCCGGCTTGCCGCGCCGCCGATGCCGCAGGCCATCCGCCGGCTGGTCGAGCATGTCGCCGGCGAGACGCTGGCGCCTCTGGGCTCGGTGCTGCGCATGGCGATGAGCGTGCCGGCAGCGCTCGATCCGCCGCCGGCGCGGCTCGGCTGGCGGGCGACCGGTGTCGAGGGCGGCCGGATGACGCCGCCGCGCCGCCGCGTCTTGGATGCGCTGGCCGCCGAAGGCGACATGGCCACCGCCGACCTCGGCCGGCGCGCCGGGGTCGGCGGCTCGGTGGTGCTGGGCATGGCCAGGGCCGGGCTGATCGAGGCGGTCGAGCTTGCCGACGGTCCGGGCCCGCGGCTGCCGGACCCGGACTCGCCGGGCGTCGTGCTGTCGCCGCCGCAGGCCGCCGCCGCCGACCGGCTGCGCCGCTCGGTCCGCGCGCGCGCCGCCGACGTGACGCTGCTCGAGGGCGTGCCAGGTTCGGGCAAGACCGAGGTCTATTTCGAGGCGGTCGCGGAGGCCCTGCGCTGCGGCCGCCGCGTGCTGGTGCTGCTGCCCGAGATCGCGCTCGGCGCACAGTGGCTCGACCGCTTCGTCCGCCGCTTCGGCGCCGAGCCGCTGATCTGGCATTCCGGCCTGACCCCGGCACAGCGTCGCCGCGGCTGGCGGCAGGTCGCCGAGGGCAGGGTACCGGTCCTGGTGGGGGCCCGCTCGGCGCTGTTCCTGCCGATGGCCGACCTCGGCGTCATCGTCGTCGACGAGGAGCACGACCAGAGCTTCAAGCAGGGCGACGGCGTCCTCTACCACGCCCGCGACATGGCGCTGGCCCGGGCCCGGCTCGAGGGCTGCCCGCTGGTGCTGGCGACCGCCACCCCGGCGCTGGAGACGGCCTTCCATGCCGGTGCCATCGCTGGCGGACCGTCGGCGTTGCCGGGCTGGCGTCACCTGATGCTGCCGTCGCGGCACGGCGGCGCGCGGATGCCGGCGATGCGCCTGGTCGACCTGCGCCGCGAGGTGCCGCCGCGCGGCGGGTTCCTGTCGCCGGCCCTGCGCTCGGCGCTCGTCGAGACGACCGCCGCGGGCGAGCAGTCGCTGCTGTTCCTGAACCGCCGCGGCTATGCCCCGCTCACCATCTGCCGGGCCTGCGGCCATCGCCTGCAGTGCCCCAACTGCTCGGCCTGGCTGGTGGCGCACCGGCTCAAGCAGCGGATCGTCTGCCACCATTGCGGCTACAGCGCGCCGCAGCCCGAGCACTGCCCGTCCTGCGGTGCGGTCGACCGCCTCGCCGTGTCGGGGCCTGGCGTCGAGCGGGTCGCCGAGGAGCTGCGCAGCTTCCTGCCCGACGCGCGCGTCGCCCTGATGACCTCCGATACCATCACCGGCGCGGCCTCGGTCGCCGAGCTGGTCCATGCCATGGAGGCGCGGGCGGTCGACGTGCTGATCGGCACCCAGATCATCGCCAAGGGCCATCACTTCCCGCAGCTGACCCTGGTCGGCGTGGTCGACGCCGACCTCGGCCTCGGCGGCGGCGACCTGCGGGCGTCGGAGCGGACCTTCCAGCTGCTCTACCAGGTGGCCGGTCGCGCCGGCCGCGAGAGCCGGCCAGGGCGGGTGCTGATCCAGACGCACCTGCCCGAGCACCCGGTGATGCAGGCGCTGGCCCGCGGCGACAAGGACCGCTTCCTGTCGGCCGAGCTCGAGGAACGCCGGCTTGGCGGCATGCCGCCGTTCGGCCGGCTGGCGGCGCTGATCCTCGCCGGCCGGGACGTCGAGCAGGTCAAGACCCAGGCCCGCCGCCTCGCCCAGCTCGCCCCGCGCGAGGACAGCATCCAGCTGTGGGGACCGGCGCCGGCGCCGATGAGCCTGCTGCGCGGCCGCTGGCGCGAGCGCATCCTGATCCGTGCCGACGAGGGGGTTGATCTCCCGGCCTGGCTGCGCAGCTGGCTGACGCGGGTGCGCCTGCCGGGGGCGGTGGCGCTGCAGATCGACGTCGATCCGTACGGCTTCCTGTAGGGGCCCGGATGTTCCGTTACCCCAAGATGCCGCACGTCCGCGCCGCTTGCGACGCAGCATAGCGCGTGTTATTCGCCGCCTCGCCGTCGGAGGGGCCGAGCCGCCAGCGCCGTTTGCCCCACCCGTGGCCGCGACCAACGTACAAGTCGGGAATCACGTCTTGTCAGCAGGATCAGCTCAGGCGTCCGGCTTGGCCTCGCGCTACGCTACGGCGCTGTTCGAGCTCGCCGGCGAGCGCAAGGCGCTCGACAAGGTGGCCGCGGACCTGACCGCGATCCAGGGCATGCTGGCCGAGAGCGGCGAGCTGCGCCAGGCGATGAACAGCCCGGTGGTCAGCCGCGATGCGCAGGAGGCCGGGGTGACCGCCCTGGCCGAGCGCGCCGGCCTCGACCCGATCACCCGCAATTTCCTGGGCGTCCTGGCGCGCAATCGCCGCCTGTTCGCCCTGCCGCACATCATCGAGGCGTTCCAGGCGAAGCTCGCCGCGGCGCGCGGCGAGGTGACCGCCGAGGTCACCTCCGCGGTGCCGCTGGATGCCCAGCAGCTCGACGCGGTCAAGGCCAGCGTCGGCCGCTACGCCGGCAAGGCGGTGAGCCTGAAGACGTCGGTCGACCCGAGCCTGCTCGGCGGCCTGGTCGTCCGCATCGGCTCGCGGATGGTGGACGCGTCGTTGAAGACCAAGCTGCAGCAGCTCGAGCTTGCCATGAGAGGGGTTGGCTGATGGATATCCGCGCCGCCGAGATTTCGCAGATCCTGAAGGATCAGATCGCGAATCTCGCCACCGAGGCCGAGGTCGCCGAGGTCGGCCGGGTCCTGTCCGTGGGCGACGGCATCGCCCGCGTCTACGGGCTCGACGAGGTCCAGGCCGGCGAGATGGTGCAGTTCGAGGACGGCACCAAGGGCATGGCGCTGAACCTCGAGAACGACAACGTCGGCATCGTGATCTTCGGCGACGACCGGGCGATCCGCGAGGGCTCGACGGTCAAGCGGACCAAGTCGATCGTCGACGTGCCGATCGGCAAGGCGCTGCTCGGCCGCGTCGTCGACGCGCTGGGCAACCCGATCGACGGCAAGGGCCCGATCGGCGCCACCGAGCGCCGCCTGGTCGAGGTCAAGGCGCCGGGCATCATGCCGCGCAAGTCGGTGCACGAGCCGATGCTGACCGGCCTCAAGGCGGTCGATGCGCTGATCCCGATCGGCCGCGGCCAGCGCGAGCTGATCATCGGCGACCGGCAGACCGGCAAGACCGCCATCGCCATGGACTGCTTCATCAACCAGAAGGTCTACAACGACGCCGCCGGCAGCGACGAGCACAAGAAGCTCTACTGCATCTACGTCGCGGTCGGCCAGAAGCGCTCGTCGGTGGCCAAGCTGGTCAAGACGCTGCAGGACAACGGCGCGCTCGACTACACCATCGTCATCGCCGCCACCGCCTCGGACCCGGCGCCGATGCAGTACCTCGCGCCGTATACCGGTGCGGCGATGGGCGAGTACTTCCGCGACAACGGCATGCATGCCGTGATCGTGTACGACGACCTGTCCAAGCAGGCGACCGCGTACCGCCAGATGTCGCTGCTGCTGCGCCGCCCGCCGGGCCGCGAGGCGTTCCCGGGCGACGTCTTCTACCTGCACTCGCGGCTGCTCGAGCGCGCCGCGAAGATGAACGACGAGAACGGTGCCGGCTCGCTGACGGCACTGCCGGTGGTCGAGACCCAGGCCAACGACGTGTCGGCCTACATCCCGACCAACGTGATCTCGATCACGGACGGCCAGATCTTCCTCGAGACGACGCTGTTCTACCAGGGCATCCGCCCGGCGGTGAACGTCGGCCTGTCGGTGAGCCGGGTGGGCTCGGCGGCGCAGACCAAGGCGATGAAGAAGGTCGCCGGCTCGATCAAGCTCGAGCTCGCCCAGTACCGCGAGATGGCGGCCTTCGCCCAGTTCGCCTCCGACCTCGACGCCGCCACCCAGCGCCTGCTCAACCGCGGCGCCCGGCTGACCGAGCTGCTCAAGCAGCCGCAGTACCAGCCGATGGCCAGCGAGGAGCAGGTCTGCGTGATCTACGCCGGCGTCCGCGGCTACCTCGACACGCTGAAGGTGGCCGATGTCGGCCGCTTCGAGCGCGGGTTCCTCGCCGAGCTGCGCGGCAGCGGCGCCGACATCCTGTCGGCCATCCGCACCTCCGGCGCGCTGTCCGACGAGACCGAGGCCAAGCTCAAGGCCCTGCTCGACAAGTTCGCGCAGCGCTTCAGCTGAGGTCCTAGGGGATGCCCAGCCTCAAGGACATGCGGGTCCGCATCAACTCGGTGAAGCAGACCCGCAAGATCACCAGCGCCATGAAGCTCGTGGCCGCTTCGAAGCTGAAGCGGGCGCAGGAGCAGGCCGAGGCGTCGCGGCCGTTCGCCGAGCGCATGTCGGTGATGCTGGCCAATCTCGCGGCCGGCGTCCGGCAGATGCCCAGCGCGCCGCCGCTGCTGGCCGGCACCGGTGCCGGCGAGCGGCACCTGCTGGTCGTGGCGACCGCCGACCGCGGCCTGTGCGGTGGCTTCAACAGCTCGATCGTCCGCGGCGCCCGCCGCCGGCTGCTCGAGCTGAAGTCGCAGGGCAAGCAGGTCTCGATCATCTGCGTCGGCCGCAAGGGTCGCGACGCGCTGCGCCGCGAGTTCCGCGACCAGATCGTCGAGTACATCGACGGCGTCGCCGGCAAGAAGCGCATCGAGTACGCCGACGCCGCGGCCATCGCCGAGAAGATCGTCGCCCGCTTCGACGCCGGCGAGTTCGACGTCTGCACGATCGTCTACAACAAGTTCAAGTCGGCGATCTCGCAGGTGCTGACGTTCAAGCAGCTGATCCCGGTGGAGCTGCCGCCGGAGCAGGCCGAGAGCGGCGGCGAGGCGCAGGCCACCTACGAGTTCGAGCCCGAGGAGGAGCAGATCCTCACCGAGCTGCTGCCGCGCAACCTGGCGGTGCAGGTCTACGGAGCGCTGCTCGAGAACGCGGCCAGCGAGCAGGGTGCGCGCATGGCGGCGATGGACAGCGCCACCCGCAACGCGGGCGACATGATCAACCGGCTGACGCTCGTCTACAACCGCCAGCGTCAGGCGCAGATCACCAAAGAGCTCATCGAGATCATCTCCGGCGCGCAAGCGGTCTGACCGGCACGGGGTTGGGGAGTTAGCAGATGGCGAAGAAGTCGAAGGACAACGTCGCGGCCGGCCGGATCACCCAGGTGACCGGCGCCGTGGTCGACGTGCAGTTCCAGAGCGAGGAGGCGCTGCCGCCGATCCTCAATGCGCTGGTCACCGAGAACCAGGGCAAGAAGCTGGTGCTCGAGGTGGCCCAGCAGCTGGGCGAGGCGACGGTCCGCACCATCGCGATGGACACCACCGACGGCCTGACCCGCGGCCAGGAGGTGCTGGACACCGGCGCCCCGATCGCCGTGCCGGTCGGCCGCGAGACGCTCGGCCGCATCCTCAACGTGATCGGCGAGCCGGTCGACGACGGCCCGGGCCTGACGGGCTCGATCACCGCCCCGATCCACGCCCCTGCGCCGCTGTTCGTCGACCAGTCGACCGAGGCCGAGATCCTGGCCACCGGCATCAAGGTCGTCGACCTGCTGACCCCGTACCCGAAGGGCGGCAAGATCGGCCTGTTCGGCGGCGCCGGCGTCGGCAAGACCGTGCTGATCATGGAGCTGATCAACAACATCGCCAAGGCGCACGGCGGCGTGTCGGTGTTCGCCGGCGTCGGCGAGCGCACCCGCGAGGGCAACGACCTCTACCACGAGATGGTCGAGTCGGGCGTCATCAACACCGAGGACTACGCCAAGTCCAAGGTCGCCCTGATCTACGGCCAGATGAACGAGCCGCCGGGTGCGCGCGCCCGCGTCGCCCTGTCCGGCCTGACGGTCGCCGAGTACTTCCGCGACCAGGAGGGCCAGGACGTCCTCTTCTTCGTCGACAACATCTTCCGCTTCACCCAGGCGGGCTCCGAGGTGTCGGCGCTGCTCGGCCGCATCCCGTCGGCGGTGGGCTACCAGCCGACGCTGGGCACCGACATGGGTGCCCTGCAGGAGCGGATCACCTCGACCAAGAAGGGTTCGATCACCTCGGTGCAGGCCATCTACGTGCCGGCCGACGACCTGACCGACCCGGCGCCGGCCACGGCCTTCGCCCACCTCGACGCCACCACGGTGCTGTCGCGGCAGATCGCCGAGCTCGGCATCTACCCGGCGGTCGATCCGCTCGACTCGACCTCGCGCATCCTCGAGCCCGGCATCGTCGGCGAGGAGCACTACCGGGTCGCCCGGCAGGTCCAGGAGACCCTGCAGCGCTACAAGGCGCTCCAGGACATCATCGCCATCCTGGGCATGGACGAGCTGTCCGAGGACGACAAGCTGATCGTGGCGCGCGCGCGCAAGATCCAGCGCTTCCTCAGCCAGCCCTTCCACGTCGCCGAGGTCTTCACCGGCAGCCCGGGCAAGCTCGTGTCGGTCGCCGACACCATCAAGGGCTTCAAGGGCATCTGCGACGGCCAGTACGACGATCTCCCCGAGGCCGCCTTCTACATGGTCGGCAACATCGAGGAGGCGATCGAGAAGGCCAAGAAGCTGGCCGCCGCGGCGGCCTGAGGCAGGAATCGATGGCAGCCGGCAAGGTCAGCTTCGAGCTGGTGGCCCCCGAGCGCATCCTGGCGCGCGAGGCGGTCGACATGGTGGTCATTCCCGGGGCCGAGGGCGACTTCGGCGTGCTGCCCGAGCACGCGCCGTTCCTGTCGCTGCTCCGTCCCGGCGTGATCGCCACCTACGAGGGCGACCGGGTGACCGGCCGCATCTTCGTGGCCGGCGGCTTCGCCGAGGTGAACCCGGCCGGCTGCATCGTGCTGGCCGAGGCCGCCGAGCCGGTCGGCGAGATCAACGCCGGCGCGGCCCAGCAGGCCCTCAAGGACGCCCAGGACGACCTCGCCGACGTCAAGGAGCCGAGCGAGGCCCAGCGGGCTCGGCTCGAGCGGGCCGTCGCCGTCGCCGAGGCCCGCCTCGCCGCGCTCGCCGAGACCGGCGGCGCCCACTAGCCTTCCTCACGCGCGCGGCGCCGGTGCGAACCGGCGTGCCTCGCTCGACGGCAGCTCGGCGAGGCCGCGCGCGTCGGTCGCGAGGTGCAGCCGCATCAGGCCGTCCTTCAGCTCGACCGCGGTCAGCACCCCCGTCCGGAAGCAGCCGCTGTCGACGCCGATCCGGTGGTCGCGGACCTCGGGACCGATCGGCGTGTGGCCGTGCACCACCGCGTACGGATGGCGCCAGCCGCGGCCGGCCAGGAACGGCTCGCGGATCCACATCAGCTCCTCGGGCTCGTGCATCTCGACGGTGCGCTGCGGGTGCACGCCGGCATGGACGAACAGGTAGTCGCCGAAGCGCTTGTAGAGCTCGAGCCGGTCGAGGAAGGCGACGAGCTCGGAGCCGAGGGCGGCGCGGATCTGCCGCGCGGTCAGGGCGGGCTCGACCAGCTCCACGGCCCCTGACGAGACGCCGAGCTCGTCCAGCGTCGTGCCGCCGCCGTTCCACAGCCAGATCCCGAAGTCGCGCCGGTCATGGCTGCGGCCCATCGCATCGATCAGGTACTGGTCGTGGTTGCCGCGCAGCGCGGTGACCGGAATCCCGAACTCGCGCTGCAGGCCGGCGATCCGGCGGACGGCGCCGATGCTGTCGGGGCCGCGGTCGACATAGTCGCCGAGCATCACCAGCGCACAGCGGCGGTCGCCGGCAGCGGCGATGGCCTCGCGGACCATGCCCAGCAGGACGTCGAGCTGCGCCGTGCAGCCGTGCACGTCGCCGATGGCGAACAGGGTTTCCTCGGGGCCGGTCCGGCGCGGGGCCGGCTCCCAGTCGGAGATGAAGCGCTGCATGCGGACTCCGCGGCTCAGGCGGCGGGTGAAGGTGCCGCGGAGGATAGCATGCGGGCGAGCAGGATGCCGAGGACGGCGGCCAGCGCGATCATCGCCAGCACGCCGTCGAGGCCGGCGAGCTTCTCGGCGAGGCCACCGGCGGCGATGCCGGCGCTGCCACCGAGAAAGGTGCAGGCGCTGACCACGCCGGAGGCCTGGCCGGCCTTCGCCGGTGGCAACGCGGCCAGCGCCAGCCGCGGCGCCGACGCATAGGGCAGGGCCAGGCCGGCACCCGTCGCCAGCAGAGCCAGGCCGCGTGCCCAGGGCGACGCTCCGGCAGCCATCAGGCCCAGCATGCCCATGATCACCAGCGCCATGGCGAGGGTCAGGGCGGTGCGGATGCCGAGGGCGGCGACGACCCGCGGGCTGGCCAGCGCCGTCGCGAACAGCGCCGCGCTGAGTGGCAGCAGCGCCAGACCGGCGGCGACGGCACTCAGCCCGCCCGTCGCCTGCAGCGCCAGGCTCTCGAACAGCAGGAAGGTCATGATGCCGAGCATGGCCACGGCACCGACGGCACAGCCGACGAGCAGCGTCGGGCTGGCGAGCAGCGCGAGATCGAGCAGCGGGACTGCCGCGCGCCGTTCCACCGGCGCCAGCAGCAGCATCGCCAGCACGGCCACCGCCAGCGGCACGACGACGTCGAGCAGGCCGACGGCCAGCCCGTGCAGCGCCCAGACCAGCCCGACCATGCCGGCGGCGATGACGACGAACCCGGCGAGGTCGGGCCTCGTGCCGATGCGCGGCGCGGGCCCGGACGACCGCGGGCTGCCGATCCCGAGCAGGAGCGCGGCGACCAGCGTGGACGCCGCAACGATGACGAACACCGCCCGCCAGCCGAGGACATGCACGATCACGCCGCCGACGAGCGGGCCGAGGCTGAAGCCCAGCATGAGGAAGCCGGCCCACGCGCTGATCGCCGTCGACCGGCTGGACTCCGGCGCCAGCAGCCGTACGGCAGCGAGCGAGCCGGGGACGGCGAGGGCTGCGCCCATGCCCTGGATGGTTCGCCCGGCGATGGCGAGGCCGGCGGAGCCCGACAGCGCGATCAGCGCCGCGCCGGCGGCGAACAGCACGAGGCCGCCGATGGTCGCCACCGGGGCCCCGAGCGCGTCGCCGAAACGGCCGCCGGCGATGATGCAGGCGGCCGAGGCCAGCAGGTAGGCGTTGACGATCCAGGTCAGCGTGGCCGGGCTTGCGGCGAGCTCCCGGCCCATCGTCGGGACCGCCGCCATCACCGCCGTGCTGTTCTCGCCGACCGCGAACATGCCGAGACAGCAGGCCGCGATGGCGAGCAGCGTCCGGCCGCCGCCCACTCAGTCCGCCATGTGCCGGCGGACGAAGGCGGCGGTCTCGGCGATGGCCGCCCGCCCCTCCGCCAGCTGCGGGAACCAGAGCGGAAAGGCGTGGATCATCCCGGGCCAGATCCGCAAGGTGACGTCGACGCCGGCGGCGCCGGCGCGGCGGGCGAGGCCGACGGCGTCGTCGAGCAGGGTCTCGCACGAGCCGACATGGATCAGCAGCGGCGGCAGACCGGCAAGGTCGGCATGGATCGGCGAGGCCCGCGGGTCGGTCACCGACGCACCCTGCAGGTAGAGGCCGGCCAACTCGTCCAGATAGCCCTTGTGGATCAGCGGATCGACCGCGTCCTTCTCGGCATAGGACGGCGCGCTGTCGGCGAGGTCGACCCAGGGCGCAATGCAGGTGGCGCAGGCCGGCGGCGGCAGGCCCGCCGCCCGTGCCCCGGCCAGCAGCGCGACGGTCAGGCCGCCTCCGGCACTTTCGCCGACGACGGCGATCCGGCCCGGCGCCAGGCCCTGCTCCAGCAGCCAGCGATAGGCAGCGAAGACGTCGTCGTGGGCCGCCGGGAAGGGGTTCTCGGGTGCCCGCCGGTAGTCGACCGCCAGCGCCCGCGCGCCGCAGGCGCGGCCGAGCTCGGCCGAGAGGTGGCGGTGACTGTCGAGCGAGCCCGAGATGTAGCCGCCGCCATGCAGGAACACGACCGCCCGGTCCGCCGATGCGGCGGGCGTGGTCAGCCATTCCGCCCGTACGCCGCCGGCCGAGACCGGCTCGACACGGACGTCCGCCGGCAGGGGGTACTGCCGGCCGATGGCATCCAGCCGGGCGCGCCGCTCGGCAAGGTCGGCCGGCCTCGGCTTCGCTGCCAGCGCTGCGCGGATCGCCCCGATCTCGCTGTCGGCCATGGCCATCGCTCCCGTCGCTGCTGCGTACCCTAGCCCGGGACGGGGCGAGGCGGCAGGTCAGGCGTAGACGATGCGCGGGAACGCCCTGGCCTTGCCGCCGGTCATCGCCGTCAGGCGATCGCGGACGGTGAGGGCCAGGTTGCGATAGGCCTCGCTCTGCGGGCTGCGCGGCTCGCTGACGACGATCGGCCGGCCATCGTCGGAGGTCTCGCGGATGCGGATGTCGAGCGGGATCTCGGCGAGGAAGTCGACCTCGTAGCGGGTGGCGCAGCTGCGGGCCCCGCCATGCGCGAAGATCTCCGCCCGGTGACCGCAGTTCGGGCAGCAATAGTAGCTCATGTTCTCGACCAGCCCGACGATCGGCACGTCGACCTTGCGGAACATGTTGATGGCCTTGCGGGCGTCGAGCAGGGCGATGTCCTGCGGCGTGCTGACGATCACGGCTCCGGTCAGCGGCACGCGCTGCGCCATGGTCAGCTGCGCGTCGCCGGTGCCGGGCGGCAGGTCGACGACCAGCACGTCGAGCTCGCCCCACTCGACGTCGCCCAGCATCTGCTGGATCGCCGACTGGACCATGGGGCCGCGCCAGATCATCGGCGCGTCCTCCTCGACCATGAAGCCCATCGACATGCACTTGACGCCCCAGGCCTCCATCGGGCGGAGCTTCTTGCCGTCGCTGCTGCCGGGCTTGCCGGTGATCCCGGCCATGCGCGGGATCGACGGGCCGTAGATGTCGGCGTCGAGCAGGCCGACCCGCTCGCCGATCGCGGCGAGGCCCATCGCGAGATTCACGGCCGTGGTCGACTTGCCGACGCCACCCTTGCCCGAGGCCACGGCGACGATCCACTTCACGCCCGGCACCAGCGGCTTCTGCGGTGCCGGCTGGCCCTGGGCCGGGGCACGGCCGGGCATCGACGGCGGCGGTCCGGCCTGGCGCCCGCCGGGGGCGCGCTCGGCGGTGAGCACCGCGGTGCAGGAGGTGACGCCGGGTACCGCGCGCACCGCCTGCTCGCAGGCGCGCCGCAACGGCTCCATCGCCGCCGCCTCGGCCGGCTCGACCTCGATGGCGAAGCCGACGTTGGAACCCTTGACGACGATCCCGCTGATCATCTCCAAGCTGACCACATCGCCGCCGCGCACCGGGTGGCGGACCCGGCGAAGGGCGGCCAGGATGTCGTCTCTGCTCGGCTCTGCCATGTTGAACCTCCACGACCTGCGACCGATATAGACGCCAGTCGCGAAAGCGCGAATGGCAGATGCGGGTGTCCCCGGCGGCGCCCCCTGCGTCATCAGGGCGGGTCAAGGCGCCCGCTATCGAGGAAGAGTGGATGCCCTGGAACAATCAAGGCGGCGGCGGCCCCTGGGGTGGCGGAGGCGGCGGTCAGGGCCCGTGGGGCAATCGCCCCGGCGGCGGCCCGCAGCCCCCCGACCTCGAGGAACTGCTGCGGCGTAGCCAGGAGAAGGTGAAGAGCCTGTTTCCCGGCGGCGGGACTGGCACCGGCGGCGGCGGCGCCGGCCCGGTGAGCCGCAAGGCCATCGTCATCGTCGGCCTGGTCGCGGTCGCGGTCTGGCTGTTCGCCGGCCGCGTCGCCTACACCGTCCAGCCGGACGAGCAGGGCGTCGTGCTGCGCTTCGGCGAGCTCAACCGCGTCGAGACGCCGGGCCTGCGCTTCAAGCTGCCGGCCCCGATCGAGACCGTGCTGACCCCGCAGGTGACGCTGGTGAACCGCGTCGAGGTCGGCTTCCGCTCGGCCGGTGCCACGGCCCCGGGCCAGCGCACGACCCCGGTCCGCGAGGTCGACAACGAGGCGCTGATGCTGACCGGCGACGAGAACATCGTCGACATCAACTTCGTCGTCCTCTGGCGGATCGGCGACGCCGCCCAGTACCTCTTCAACATCCGCGATCCCGAGAACACCGTGAAGGCCGCGGCCGAGAGCGTGGTCCGCGAGATCGTCGGCCAGCGCCCGATCCTCGAGGTCACCACCGAGGGCCGCCGCTCGATCGAGCAGCAGGCGCGCGAGCAGCTCCAGGGGCTGATGACCGAGTACGGTGCCGGCATCCTGATCGACGAGGTGCAGCTGCAGAAGGCCGACCCGCCGGCCGAGGTCATCGACGCGTTCCGCGACGTGCAGCGCGCCCAGGCGGACCGCGAGCGGGCGCAGAACGAGGCCGAGTCCTATCAGAACGACATCATCCCGCGTGCCCGCGGCGATGCCGAGCGGCTGATGCAGGAGGCCGAGGCCTACAAGCAGGAGGCCATCGCCCGGGCGCAGGGTGAGGCGCAGCGCTTCGCCAGCGTGCTCGCCGCCTACAGCAAGGCCGAGGACGTGACCGCCCGCCGCCTCTACCTCGAGACCATGGAAGACGTCCTGACCGGCATGGACAAGGTGATCATCGACAACCAGGCGTCCGGGTCCGGGGTCCTGCCCTACCTGCCGCTGCCGGCGCTGGAGAAGCGGGCCCGCCCGGCCGACACCACGCAGCCACAGGCGATGCCGGGGGCCGCGCAATGAACAACCGCATCCTCGGCGTGATCGGCATCGCCATCCTGGCGATCGTCATCATCCTCTGGAACTCGCTGTTCATCGTCCGCCAGGACGCCCAGGCGCTGGTCCTGCAGTTCGGCAACGTGGTCCGGACGATCCGCGACCCGGGCCTGTTCTTCAAGGTGCCGTTCGTCCAGCAGGTCGAGTACTTCGACAAGAAGGTCCTGGACTTCGACGCGCCGTCGGTCGAGCTGGTGCTGGGCGACCAGAAGCGGCTCGTCGTCGACGCCTTCGCCCGCTACCGGATCGCCGATCCCTTGCGCTTCCGCCAGTCGGTCAACAACGAGCTGGCCTTCCGCGGCCGCCTCGAGCCGATCACCTTCTCGGCCCTGCGCAGCGTGCTGGGCGAGGTCTCGCTGTTCGAGGTGCTGAGCTCGGATCGCGCCACGCTGATGCGGCGCATCCGCGACGAGGCCAACCGGGCGCTTGCCCAGTTCGGCGTCGAGGTGGTCGACATCCGCATCAAGCGGGCCGACCTGCCGGCGGAGAACAGCCAGGCCATCTTCCAGCGGATGCAGACCGAGCGGCAGCGCGAAGCCAAGGAGCTGCGCGCGCAGGGTGCCGAGGTGGCGCAGCGGATCCGTTCCCGCGCCGACCGCGAGCGGCGCGTGCTGCTCGCCGACGCGCAGCGCAAGTCCGAGATCCTGCGCGGCGAGGGCGACGCCGAGGCCATCGCGATCTTCGCCGATGCCTACAACCGGGACCCGGCGTTCTTCGACTTCTTCCGCTCGTTGCAGGCCTATCGCAAGTCGCTGGGCGACGGCACGACGACCTTCGTGCTGAGCCCGAACTCGCCGTTCTTCCGGTACTTCGAGAACCAGGCGTTGCAGCCGCTGGCTCCGGCCGAGGGCGTGCAGCCGCCGGCCGGACCGGCGCAGTCGCAGGCCCAGCCGCCCGCGGCGCCGGCGACGGCCGCGTCGGCGCAGCCCTGAGCCCAGGGGCGGCAGGCTGACGCGACCGTCCGGCGATGCACGACCTGCTGACGGCACTGGCCCTCGTGCTGGTGATCGAGGGCTGCCTGTGGGCGCTGTTCCCGGACGGCATGCGTCGGGCCATGGCCCAGGCCCTGGCGATGCCGGCCGGAACGCTGCGCCTCGGCGGGCTTGCCTTTGCCGCCGTTGGCGTGCTCGCTGTATGGATGTTACGCGGGTGAGCCTGTGGCCCGCGTCCGGCCGGAACGGCGGGTGGCCCTGCGCGCCGCCGTGCCGGCGTTGACGTCAATCGCGGGCCGGTCCGTCCGGCCCCAAGGAGACCAGACGATGCCGAACCCTCGGCCGCTGTCCTTGCTTGCCCGGTCCGTCTGGGTCGCGGCTGCGCTGCTGGCGGCGGTTCTCGCCGGCGGCCCGGCGCGGGCGCAGTCCGAGCCGGTCCCGCTCGCCAGCTTCGGCACCCTCGTCGACAAGGTCAGTGCCGCGGTCGTCAACATCGCGACCTCGAAGCAGCAGGCCCGCGAGGACATGCCGGTGCCGCAGTTCCCGCCGGGCTCGCCCTTCGAGGAGTTCTTCAAGGAGTTCTTCGACCGCGAGCGCGGCCAGCAGCCGCAGCCGCAGCAGCGCGGCTTCTCGCTGGGCTCGGGCTTCGTCATCGATCCTGAAGGCTACGTCGTCACCAACAACCACGTCATCGCCGAGGCCGACGAAATCACCGTCAACTTCAGCGACGAGACGAAGTACACGGCGAAGCTCGTCGGGCGCGACACCAAGACCGACCTCGCGCTGCTCAAGATCGACGGCGACAAGCCCTTCCCGTTCGTCGAGTGGGCCGACAGCGACAAGGTCAAGGTCGGCGACTGGATGCTCGCCATCGGCAACCCGTTCGGGCTCGGCAGCACGGTGACCGCCGGCATCGTCTCGGCCCGCGGCCGGCAGATCAACTCCGGTCCCTACGACGACTTCTTCCAGGTCGACGCCGCCATCAACCGCGGCAACTCGGGCGGCCCGAGCTTCACCCTCGAGGGCAAGGTCTTCGGCATCAACACGGCGATCTTCTCGCCGACCGGCGGCAATGTCGGCATCGGCTTCGCCATCCCGTCGAACCTCGCCAAGCCGGTCATCGCCAGCCTGCGCAACACCGGCCGGGTCGCCCGCGGCTGGCTCGGCGTGCGCATCCAGACGGTCACCGACGACATCGCCGAGAACCTCGGCCTCGAGACGCCGGTGGGTGCCCTCGTCGCCGGCGTCACGCCCGGCGGCCCGGCCGAAAAGGCGGGCATCGTCGCCGGTGACGTCGTGATCGAGTTCGACGGCAAGCCGATCGCCAAGATGCGCGACCTGCCGCGGATCGTCGCCGAGACCCCCATCGGCCAGGTGTCGAAGGTGGTCGTGCAGCGCAAGGGCGAGCGCAAGACCGTCGACGTCACGCTGGGCGAGCTGCCGGAGGACGAGCAGCTGTCGGAGCTGGGCCAGCCGGCACCGGAGACGCCGCCGGGCACCGGCGTCGAGGTCGGCGAGCTCGGCCTGACCCTCAAGGTGCTGGACGACGCGCTGCGCCAGCAGTTCTCGCTGCCGCAGGGCGCCAAGGGTGTCGTTGTCGCCGAGGTCGCCGACGGCAGCACGGCCGCCAACGAGGGCCTGAAGGCCGGCGACCTGATCGTCGAGGTCAACCAGGAGGAGGTGGCGACGCCGGACGAGGTCGCGGGCAAGGTCGCCAAGCTCAAGCAGGACGGCAAGAAGTCGGTGCTGCTGCTGGTCGACCGGCAGGGCGACCTGCGCTTCGTGGCGCTCCGCTTCGCCGCCGGCTGAGGCTCAGCCCGTGACGTGCTCGGCCTGCGGGTAGCCCTGCAGGTAGAGCAGGGCGGTGAGATCGGCGTGGCGAATGCGCAGCGGCGCCTGCGCCTCGACCCGCGGATGGGCGCGGAACGCCACGCCCATGCCGGCGGCCAGGATCATCGGCAGGTCGTTGGCGCCGTCGCCGACCGCCAGCGCGGCGTCAGGGCCGGCGCCGAGCTCGCCGGTGTGGCGCTTGAGGGCGTCCAGCTTGCTCGACGCGTCGCGGATCTCGCCGGCGAGCCTGCCGGTCAGCACGCCGCCGGCCGTCTCCAGCTCGTTGGCCTCGTCGAGATGGAAGCCCAGCCGGTCGCGGACGAAGGCGGTGAAGGCCGTGAACCCTCCCGAAACCAGCACGCAGCGCGCCCCTTTGGCCCGCATGGTCCGCACCAGCGTCGTTGCCCCCGGCATCAGCCGCAGCCGCTCGCGGATGATCTCGTCGATCAGCGCGACCGGCAGGCCGCCGAGCAGGGCCACGCGCTCGACAAGCGCGCCGCGGAACTCGATCTCGCCGTTCATGGCGCGCCGGGTGATCGCCGCGATCTCCGCCTTGATCCCGGCATAGTCGGCCAGCTCGTCGATGCACTCGATGGTGATCATCGTGCTGTCCATGTCGGAGATGAGCAGGCGCTTGCGACGCCCTTCCGACACGACGGCGGCGATGTCGACCGGGCGCTCGCCCGCGACCTCGCGAAGGCGCTGCTCGGCTTCGGCCGGCTCGAGGTCGGTGGCGATCTCCAGCGCATCGCCTTCCGCCAGCCACGCCGCCTCGCCGGCCAGGGCCCGTGTCGCCGCAGCGGCGACGCGGGCATCGAGCACGCCGGCCCCGGGGGCGGCGATCAGCAGGGCGGCGGTGCGCATCGGCAGTTCCGGATGGTGCGGTGCAGCGTAGCCCCGCGCTGGTCGTCATAGGCGGCACCACCGCCAGCGGCAAGTCGGCCCTGGCGCTGGGTCTGGCCCGCGCGACCGGAGGCGTCGTCGTCAACGCCGACAGCATGCAGCTCTATCGCGACCTGCGCATCCTCACCGCCCGACCCTCGGCCACGGACGAGGCGCTGGCCGAGCACCGGCTCTACGGCGTGCTCGATGCCTCGGAGACCAGCAGCGCCGGGCTCTGGCTGGAGCTGGTGGCGCCAGTGCTGCGCGAGGTGCTGGGGCAGGCACGCCCGGCCATCGTCGTCGGCGGGACGGGCCTTTACCTCCATGCCCTGCTGCACGGCCTGTCGCCGATGCCGCCAGTCCCGGACGAGGTGCGGCGGCGGGTTCGCGGCGACGCGGCCGGCGTGCCGGCGCCCGAGCTGCACCGCCGGCTTGCCGCGGTCGATCCCGCCATGGCCCTGCGCCTGCGACCGTCGGACCCGCAGCGGATCCTGCGGGCGATGGAGGTTCTCGCGGCGACGGGACGGTCGCTCGCCGACTGGCAGGCCCTGCCGCCGGAGCGGATCCCGGGCCTGCCGGAGCCTGTCGGCATCGCCATCGTCCCGCCGGCGGCGCAGGTCGCCGCGGCGGTCGGCCGCCGCCTCGAGCGCATGGTCGAGGAAGGGGCGCTCGACGAGCTGGCGCGCCTCGACGCCCGCCGCGACGTGCCCGCCGATGCGCCGATCCTGCGGGCCACCGGCTTCCCGGAGCTGCGCCAGCACCTGCACGGCCATTGCACGCTGGCCGAGGCGCTGGAGCGGGCGACCTTCGCGACCCGGCGCTACGCCAAGCGGCAACGCACCTTCCTGCGCCATCGCCTGGCCGGGTTGGCCGTGTTCCGCGACGCTGCGGACCCGGCGCTGCGGGCGTTGCTGGCGGTCCGGATCGGTGTCGGTCCCACAGGTTGACCGCACGCCGCGACGTCGTTAGCTTCCCGGCTCTTGTGCTGCCGTGCTGGTATGCACGCGCTGGCGCTTGTTCAACCAATAATTGACCACACCACCGAGGAACCGACAATGTCCGCCGCAACGACCACCGCGCCCCTGGCTGCCACCCAGCCTTTGACGGGCTCGCAGGTCGTCGTAGAGGCGCTGCGGGACCAGGGCGTCGAGCTGATCTTCGGCTATCCCGGCGGTGCGGTGCTGCCGCTCTACGACGCGATCTTCCAGCAGGACGCGGTGCGCCACATCCTCGTCCGCCACGAGCAGGCGGCGGTGCACGCGGCCGAGGGCTATGCCCGCTCGACCGGCAAGGTCGGCGTGGTGCTGGTGACCTCCGGTCCCGGTGCGACCAACACCGTCACCGGCCTGACCGACGCGCTGATGGACTCGGTGCCGATCGTCTGCCTGACCGGCCAGGTGCCGACCCACATGATCGGCAACGACGCCTTCCAGGAAGCCGACACGGTCGGCATCACCCGGCCCTGCACCAAGCACAACTACCTCGTGAAGGACCCGAACGACCTCGCCCGGGTGCTGCACGAGGCGTTCCACGTCGCCCGCTCCGGGCGGCCCGGGCCCGTGGTCGTCGACCTGCCCAAGAACATCCTGATGGGCAAGGCACCGTACCTGCCGAAGGCCGACTTCCGGCCGCGCAGCTACAACCCGCCGCGCGAGCCCGATCCGCGCCGCATCGAGCAGGCGATGGAGCTGCTGGCGCACGCCGAGAAGCCGATCTTCTACGTCGGCGGCGGCGTGGTGAACGCCGGGACCAAGGCCTGCGAGCAGCTGACCGAGCTGGTCCGCGCCACCGGCTTCCCGGTGACGCTGACGCTGATGGGCCTCGGCGCCTACCCGGCGTCCGATCCGCAGTTCATCGGCATGCTGGGCATGCATGGCACCTACGAGGCCAACCTCGCCATGCACGACTGCGACGTGATGATCTGCATCGGCGCCCGCTTCGACGACCGCGTCACCGGCCGGCTCGACGGCTTCTCGCCGAACAGCAAGAAGATCCACGTCGACATCGATCCGTCGTCGATCAACAAGAACATCAAGGTCGACGTGCCGATCGTCGGCGACGCCGAGCGGACGCTGGATGCCATGCTGACCGCCTGGCGGCGCCGCTCCAACAGCGTCGACCGCGAGCGCACCGCCGGCTGGTGGAAGCAGATCGGCGAGTGGCAGAAGAAGGACAGCCTCCGCTTCCGCCAGAACGGCAAGGGCATCAAGCCGCAGACCGCGATCCAGCGGCTCTACGAGCTGACGAAGGACCGGGACGTCTACGTCACCACCGACGTCGGCCAGCACCAGATGTGGGCGGCGCAGCACTTCAAGTTCGAGAAGCCGCTGCGCTGGATGACCTCGGGCGGCCTCGGCACGATGGGCTACGGCTTCCCGGCGGCCATCGGCGTGCAGCTGGCGCACCCGAAGGCGACCGTCATCTGCATCTCCGGCGACGCCTCCTGGGTGATGAACATGCAGGAGATGTCGACCGCGATGCAGTACCGGCTGCCGGTCAAGACGTTCATCCTGAACAACAGCTACATGGGCATGGTCCGCCAGTGGCAGGACTTCTTCCACGGCAACCGCCATGCCGAGAGCTACATGGACAGCCTGCCGGACTTCGTGAAGCTGGCCGAGGCCTTCGGCGGCGTCGGCCTGCGCGCGGAGTCGGTCGACGAGCTCGATGACGTCATCCGCAAGGCGCTGGCGTCCGACAAGCCGGTGATCGCCGACATCGTCGTCGACCGGGCCGAGAACGTCTATCCGATGATCCCGGGCGGTGCGGCGCACAACGAGATCCGCCTCAGCCCGGAGGAGGACGACGAGCCGGTGAAGGCCGAGGAAGGCGGGATGGTCCTCGTATAGGGCCATCGCCCCACGGCACCTCAGGCCGCGGCGCCCTTGCGTCGCGGCCCGCCCGCCCTTATGCCCACCGCCGCGGTCGGTTCGCCGCGGCCCCAGTCGAGACCCCTCCATGGCTGATGATCTGCGCCGGCACACGATCTGCGCGCTGGTCGACAACGAGCCCGGCGTCCTCGCCCGGGTGATCGGCCTGTTCTCCGGCCGCGGCTACAACATCGAGAGCCTGACCGTAGCCGAGGTCGACCGCGAGCGCCGGCTGTCGCGCATCAACATCGTCGCCACCGGCACCGAGCAGGTGATCGAGCAGATCAAGGCGCTGCTCGCCAAGCTGGTGCCGGTCCACCGCGTCCAGGACCTGACCGTCGAGGGCGCCCACGTCGCCCGCGAGCTGGCGCTGGTCAAGGTGACCGGCGACCGGCAGCGGCTGATCGATGCCCTGCGCATCGCCGAGACGATGGACGTCCGCGCCGTCGACCGCAGCCCCGAGAGCTTCGTCTTCGAGGTGACCGGCACCTCCGACGACCTCGACGCCTTCATCCGACTGGTCGAGCCCGAGGAGGTCAGCCGCGCCGGCGTCGTGGCCCTCGGCCGCGGCAAGATCGTCCTCTCCCCCCGCTCCTGAACCCAATCCGGCCCGCCTCAAGGGAACCACCATGCGCGTCTACTACGACTCCGATGCCGACCTGAACCTGATCAAGGGCAAGAAGATCGCCATCGTCGGCTACGGCAGCCAGGGCTTCGGGCACTCGAACAACCTGAAGGACTCGGGCGTCAAGGACGTGGTCGTGGCGCTCAAGGAGGGCTCGAAGAGCAAGGCCCGCGCCGAGCGTGCCGGCCTCAAGGTGATGACCCCGGCCGAGGCCGCCCGCTGGGCCGACCTCGTCATGATCCTCGTTCCCGACGAGCTGCAGGCCGACCTCTACCGCGACGACCTCGCCGCCAACATGAAGGAGGGTGCGGCCCTCCTGTTCGCCCACGGCTTCAACATCCACTTCAAGCTGATCGAGGCCCGTCCCGACCTCGACGTCCTGATGGTGGCGCCCAAGGGTCCCGGCCACCTGGTCCGCAGCGAGTACGTCCGCGGCGCCGGCGTGCCCTGCCTGATCGCCATTCACCAGGACGCCAGCGGCGGTGCCCTCGACCTCGGCCTGTCCTATGCAAGCGCCATCGGCGGCGGCCGCGCCGGTGTCATCGAGACGACCTTCAAGGAAGAGTGCGAGACCGACCTGTTCGGCGAGCAGGTGGTCCTCTGCGGCGGCCTCTGCGCGCTCATCCAGGCCGGCTACGAGACGCTGACCGAGGCCGGCTACGCCCCGGAGATGGCCTACTTCGAGTGCCTGCACGAGGTGAAGCTGATCGTCGACCTCATCTACGAGGGCGGCCTCGCCAACATGCGCTACTCGATCAGCAACACGGCCGAGTACGGCGACTACAAGACCGGCCCGCGGATCATCACCGACGCCACCAAGGCGGAGATGAAGCGCGTGCTGGCCGACATCCAGGGCGGCCGCTTCGCCCGCGACTGGGTGCTCGAGAACAAGGCCGGCCAGGTGGAGTTCAAGGCGATGCGCCGCCGCGCCGCCGAGCACGACATCGAGGCCGTCGGCGAGAAGCTGCGCGCCATGATGCCGTGGATCGGCGCCAACAAGCTGGTGTCGGGCACCAAGGACTGACGACGGCTCAGGCGGCGGGCCGCACGGTCCGCCGCCACGCCTGCACCGCCGCGGCGCTGCCGATCGCCGGGCTCGCCAGCACCGGCACCGGCAGGTCGGCGAGCAACGGCACCGCCCCGGCCATCGACGCCTGGGCCAGCACGATGACCTCGGCGTCGCCCGCCTGCCCGCGCAGGCCGGCGGCGACCGCCGCATGGTAGGCGGCAAGATCGCCCACCGCGAAGTGGCGCCACGCATCGGCCAGCACCACCGTCCGTACCACGGGCTCCTTGCCCAACTCCGTCGCCGTCCGCGCCAGCAGGTCGCCGGTCGGTCCGAGCGTGCTGGCGAGGCAGGCGGCGACCAGGATCCTGCGACCTCGCCGCAGGGCTTCTTCCATCAGCGGCCGGTCGACGCGCAGCACCGGCACGCCGGTCAGCAGCGCTGCCGTCTCCGCGGCCGGCCCCATCGTCGAGCAGGTGCACAACACCAGGGCGGCACCGTCGTCGGCCAGCGCCAGCATCGCCTCGACGCCGGCGCGGCGGATCGCCGGCGTCAGCCCATGCGGCTGGGCGGCGTCGAGCAGGTCCTTGCGGACGCGGTGAACCAGCGGGATCGACGGGTCGACCACGCCGATCAGCCGCGTGAAGGTGGCGACATGCGCTTCGCCGGTGTGGAACAGGGCGAGCGGGCGGGTCATCGTCCCCACACCGTCCGGTAGCTGCGTTCGTGGCCGAGATCCGCGGCATCGTAGACGCCGCGGGCGGTGGCGCGGGCGACGACGTCGGCGGCGATGGTGCCGAGGCGCAGCAGCGCGTCGTCGCGGTCGGGGAGGGCGGTCTCGCCGGTGGCGAGCGCGAACAGGGTGTCGCCGTCGAACGGCGTGTGGATCGGCCGGATGGCGGCGACGTAGCCGGTCTGGCCCATCATCGCGAGGCGCTGCAGCTGGATCCGGTCGAGCTTCGCGTCGGTGGCGACGAGGCCGATCGTCGTGCTCTGCCCGAGGCGGCGCTTGGTCTCGAAGACGTGGCCGGACCCCTTGGCCGGCGGCGGCTGGCCGCCCAGCTCGCCGGCCTGCTCGAGGTGCCAGGCCCAGAAGGTCGGGCTGTCGGGCATGGTCGGCGAGCCGACCGGGTTGGCGGCGACGAGCGCCGCCACGGTGATGCCGGTGCTGGTGTCGATTGCCGAGGCGGTGCCGAGGCCGCCCTTGTAGGGACCGGCGACGGCACCGGTACCGGCACCGGCATTGCCGGTGGCGAACTTCGGCCCGGCCTTGTCGGCGGCCTGCATCGCCAGCGCACGGTAGGGCGGCTCGCGGCCCCAGGCCTTGTCGCCGCCATTGACGAGGTCGAACAGGATGGCGCCGGTGACGATCGGGATGACCGGCCCCCAGCGGTTGAAGCCGCGGCCGTGCGCGGCCAGCCAGCTCATCAGCCCGGTCGCCGCCTCGAGGCCGAAGGCGGAGCCGCCGGACAGCACGATCCCGTCGACGTGGCTGATCAGGCCGCCATGGTCGAGGGCGCTGGTGTTGATGGTGCCGGGCGCCCCGCCGCGGACGTCGACCGCGGCCAGGGTGGGCCGCTCGGCCAGGACCACGGTGACGCCGCTGCGTGCGCCCATGTCCTCGGCATTGCCGACGGCGAGGCCGTGGACGTCGGTCAGCGCGTTGCGCGGGCCCGGGCGGATCACCGGCGGCCCCGCAGCAGGTCGAGGGTCGCCAGCGCCATCACCTGGGCCGAGGCGACCATGGCGTCGATCTCGACGTACTCGTCCGGCTGGTGGGCGAGGTCGAGGATGCCGGGGCCGTAGGCGACGCAGTCCTCGAGCTTGCCGATGCGCACGATGTGCTTCTGGTCGTAGGTGCCGGGCGACGCGATCACCTCGGCCGGCCGGCCGAGCACGCGATGCACGGCCCGGCCGATGGCGCTCGGCACCGGCGCCGTCGGATCGGTCATCACCGGGCGGACCTCCATCAGCTCGCGTATCCGCCAGCGGAAGCCCGGCCGCGTCGCCTCCAGCCGCTCGAGCAGCCCGACCACCTCGCGCTTCACGGCCTCGGGGTCCTCCTCGATCAGGTAGCGGCGGTCGATGACGGCACGGCAGCTGTCCGGCACGCAGGGGCTGGGCAGGGCCTCGTGCGGCTCGGCCTGGCCGCCATGGACGCTGTTGACGTTGAGGGTCGAGTGCCGGGCACCGGGCGGGACCACCGGCATGGCGGTGGTGCGGCCGTGCAGCCGCGGCAGCAGCTCGTGCTCGACGGCGTGCAGGAAGGCCGCCATGTGGCGCACGGCACAGTCGCCGAGGAAGGGCATCGAGCCGTGGGCGATGCGGCCCAGCGTCTCGACCTCGGCCCACCAGACGCCGCGATGGCCGACGCAGACGCGGTCGACGTTGAGCGGCTCCGGGATGACGACGTGGTCGACGCGCGGCTTCGAGAACAGGCCGCGGCCGGCGAGCCAGGCGACCCCGCCATAGCCGCCCGACTCCTCGTCGACGGTGCCCGAGACCTCGAGCGCGCCGGGCAGGTCGGGGTGGGCCTCGATCAGGGCCTCGACGGCGATCACGGCGGCGGCGATGCCGCCCTTCATGTCGCAGGTGCCGCGGCCGTAGACGCGGCCGTCGCGCACCGTCCCGGCCCAGGGGTCGACGCTCCAGCCCTGGCCGGCCTCGACGACGTCGATGTGGCCGTTGAAGTGGACGCAGGGACCCGGCGAGCGGCCCTCGCGGCGGGCGACGACGTTGAGCCGGGGATAGCGGTCGCTGTCGCCGGGGGTGCCCTCGGCGCGCAGGTAGGCGACGTCGAAGCCGCGGCGGCGCAGGCGCTCGCCCAGCAGCTCGGCGCAGGGCGCATAGGCGTCGCCCGGCGGGTTCACGGTCGGGATGCGGACGAGGTCCTGCGTGAGCGCGACGAGGTCGGCGCGCTTGTCCTCGATGCGGGCGAGGACGTGGTCGACGGCGGACGGTTGTGACACTCTCATCTCCAGCCGCCGGAGGATCGCCCGTGGAGCCCGAGAAGATCAAGGCCGCCGCCGACATCCTCGCCGACAACCGGCTGGGCCTGCAGCGGCTGGAGCGGCTGCCCGAGGGGCTGGTGCCGGCGGACGAGGCCGCGGCCTACGCCGTCCAGGAGGAGGTCAACGCCCGGATCGAGGCGGCGTTCGGCCGCCCGGGCGGCTGGAAGATCGGCTGCACCACGGCGACGATGCAGCGCTACCTGCAGATCGGCCAGCCCTGCGCCGGGGAGATGTTCGACCGCTTCATCCTGCCGTCGGGCGGCGAGGTGCCGCGGCGCTGCTTCGTCCGGCCCGGCGTGGAATGCGAGATCGCGGTCGAGCTGAAGGCGCCGCTGGCCGGGACCACGCCGGCCGAGGTGGCGGGCTGCGTCGGCGCGGTGATGGCGTCGATCGAGATCGTCGACGACCGCTACGAGGACTATCGCGCCCTCGACGTGCATACGCTGATCGCCGACGACTTCTTCAACGCCGGCTGCGTGCTGGGCGAGCCGGTGAGCGACTGGGAAGGGCTCGACCTCGCCGGGATCGGCGGGGCGATGTGGGTCGACGGGATGAAGATCGGCGCCGGCCGCGGCGGCGACATCCTCGGCCACCCGCTGGAGGCGCTGGCCTGGCTGTCGCGGCGGCTGGGCGAGCTCGGCCGGCGGGCCGAGGCCGGCTCGGTGGTGACCCTGGGCAGCCTCGTGCAGACCGCCTGGGTCGAGAAGGGCCAGCTCGTCGAGATCGCGATCGACGGCCTCGGCGAGGCGCGGATCAGGTTCGCCTGAGCTCGAGGTCGAGCGCCTCGGCGCGGGCGGCGAGCAGGGCCGCCTCGGCCTTCTGCACGGCATCGAGCGGGGCGATCGGCGGCCGGCAGAGGTCGGTCGAGAAGATCCGCTCGGCCTTCCGCACGCCCTTCCAGAAGGCGATGCTGACGCCGATGTGCTGGTTGGAGAAGGCCAGGATCGGCAGCATCCGCTCGAACAGCGCCCGGGCGGCGTCGCGCTTGCCGTCGGCCCACAGCCGGAAGACGCGCACATAGGCCGGCAGCACGCCCGACGGCACGAAGGCGTCGAGGCCGCGGGCGAGGCCGTCCAGCATCTGCATCGCGGCCCAGCCACCCGACAGGTGCAGGCGGTCGCCGCAGGCGGCGCGCACGGCGGAGTACTTGGGACCGGCCGGGACGGTCTCGATCTTCACCGCCTGCAGCTCGGGCACGCGCTCGGCGAGGCGCTTGATCACCCCGACGTCGATGCCGGGGCCCTGCCAGTCGAGGTCCTGCAGCATGATCGGGCCGGGGCCGGCCTTGGCCAGCTGCTGCAGCCCGTCCTCGAGTGCCTCGGCGGACAGGCCGGCGGGCGGCTGCCAGAGGATCATGTCGGCACCGGCGAGCACCGCCTCGCGGGCCAGCGCCGTGCTGGTGCCGAGGTCGGGGGCGCTGACGCCGGCGACGAGGGCCAGGCGGTTGCGGGTGGCCCTGCCCAGCGCACGAAGGAGCTGGCGGCGCTCCTCGGGCTCGAGGCTGCCGACCTCGCCGGCGACGGCGGTCGCCAGCACGCCGGTGCAGCCGGCACCGGCAACATGGTCGACGAGGCGCAGGAGGCTCGCCGTGTCGACCTTGCCCTGCGCATCGAACGGCGTGTGCAGGCTGGCCACGATGCCCGTCAGGTCCCGTCTCGCGTCGAATGCCACCAGCCCGCTCCCGCTCGATCCCGGTCATGACAGTGGTGCAGCCGCGCGCGGTTGTCGACCGCGTCGGCCTGCCGCATGTAGCGTGAAGCCGAGGCAGAAGGGCAGTCCGCAGGATGGCAGGACAGGGGCGCGATACGGCATCGCTGACGACCGTCGTCGTCTGCGGCTGCCTGATCGCCATGCTCACCTTCGGCGCCCGCTCGGCCTTCGGCCTCTATCTCGAGCCGATCAGCGCCACCCGCGGCTGGGGCCGCGAGGTGTTTTCCGTGGCGATCGGCGTGCAGAACATCCTGTGGGGCATCGGCGGGCCGATCGCCGGGGCGCTGGCCTACCGCTACGGCACCCGGGCGGTGCTGATTGGCGGCACCTTCGTCTACGCGCTGGGGCTCGCCACGGTGCCGCTGAGCACGAGCCCGTGGATGCTCAACCTGACGCTCGGCGGGCTGGTCGGCCTTGGCGGCGCCGGCGCCGGCTTCGGCCTGGTCATGGCCGCGGTCGGGCAGATGGTTCCGGCCGAGCGGCGCTCCTGGGCCCTGGGCATCATCGTCGCCGCCAGCTCGATGGGCCAGTTCCTGCTGAGCTTCATCAACCAGGGCCTGATCACCGCGTTCGGCTGGGCGACGGCGCTGGTCGTGCTGGGGATCATGCTGCTGGCGGTGATCCCGCTGTCGCTGCCCTACCGGCCGCTGCCGGCCCAGCCCGGCGCGGTCGCGCAGTCGGTCGGCGAGGCGCTGCGCGAGGCCGCCGGCAACCGCAGCTACGTGCTGCTGACCGTGGGCTTCTTCGTCTGCGGCTATCACCTCGCCTTCATCCAGACGCACCTGCCGGCCTACATCGCCGATGCCGGCGTGGCGCCGTGGGTCGGGGCCGCCGCCATCGCCGTGGTCGGGCTCGCCAACATCGCCGGCAGCTACGCCGCCGGGGTGCTCGGCGGCCGCTACAGCAAGAAGAACCTGCTCTGCCTGATCTACCTCGCCCGGGCGGTGGTGATCGGCATCTACGTCATGGTGCCGCCGACGGCGCTGACCACGCTGGTCTTCGCCGGGGCGCTGGGCCTGCTCTGGCTGTCGACCGTGCCGCTGACCTCGGGGCTGATCGCGGTGCTGTTCGGCCCGCGCCACATGGCGACCCTGTTTGGCGTCGTCTTCCTCAGCCACCAGCTGGGCTCGCTTTCCGGCGTCTGGCTGGGCGGCTGGTGGTACGACACGGCCGGCAGCTACGACCTCGTCTGGTGGAGCATGGTCGGCATGGGCGTGCTCGCGGCCGTGGTGCACTGGCCGATCGTCGAGAGGCCGGTGGCGCGGCTGCAGGCGGCGCGGGCCCCGGCGTGAGCCCGCCGCTGCTGGCGGTCGAGGACGTCCACCGGGCCTACCGGCTGCCCCGCCAGCGGCTGCTCGGCCCGCCGGAGCGGCACGTCGCGCTGGCCGGGGTCTCCCTGACGATAGCGCCCGGCGAGTGCCTGGGGCTGGTCGGCGAATCGGGCTCGGGCAAGTCGACGCTGGCGCGGACGATCATGGGCGTCGAGCCGCCCGACCGCGGCACGGTCCGTCTGCTGGGGCAGGACCTCTACGCCATCGGCGCCGCCGAGCTGCAGCGGCTGCGGCGGCACTTCCAGATGGTCTGCCAGGACCCCTACGGCTCGCTCGACCCGCGTCACCGGGTCGGGCGGATCGTCGCCGAGCCCCTGCACCTGCTCGGCCTCGGCGGCGGCGAGCAGCAGGAGCGGGTGGCCGCGGCGCTGGCCGAGGTCGGGCTCACCGCCGCCGACGCGGACCGCTATCCGCACGAGTTCTCCGGCGGGCAGCGGCAGCGGATCGCCATCGCCCGGGCGCTGATCACCCGGCCGCAGCTGGTGGTCGCCGACGAGCCGGTGTCGGCGCTGGACGTCTCGGTGCAGGCGCAGGTGCTGAACCTGCTGCAGGACCTGCAGCGGCGGCTCGGCCTCGCCTACCTGTTCATCAGCCACGACCTCGCCGTGGTGGCGCACATGGCCGACCGGGTGGCGGTGCTGAGCGAGGGCCGGATCGTCGAGGAAGGCCCGGCCGGGCAGGTCCTGCGCCGGCCGGAGCATCCCTACACGCGGCGGCTGCTGGCCTCGGTGCTGCCGGCCGAGCCGGCGCGGGCCAGGGCCGCCCTGCGCGCCGTCACACCACGCTGAGGCGGACGTCGACGTTGTTGCGGGTGGCGTTGGAGTACGGGCAGACCTGATGCGCCTTGGCCACGAGGTCCTCGGCCCTGGCCTTGTCCATCCCGGGGATCTTCACCGCCAGCGCCACGTCGAGGCCGAAGCCGCCCGGGATCTCGCCGATGCCGACCGTCGCCTGCACCGTGGTGTCGGCGGGGATGGCGACCTTCTCCTTGCCGGCGGCGAACTTCAGCGCACCGAGAAAGCAGGCGGCGTAGCCGCTGGCGAACAGCTTCTCGGGATTGGCGCCGGGACCGCCGGGGCCGCCCAGCTCCTTCGGCAGCACGAGGTCGAACGCGAGATCGCCCTCGTCGGTGCGCGCCTTGCCGTCGCGGCCGCCGGTCGCGGTGGCCGAGGTCCTGTAGAGCACCTTCTCGACTTGCATCGCCATCTCCTTGCCCGGCGCCCCTGCGGCGCCGTCGGCCAGAGATGGGAGCGAGGCCGCGACCTTGCCAGCGCCACCGCCATGTGGCGCCCCTGCCTTGCCGCGGGTTCCGGAGTTCGGTCCTCCGGGCATGCGGCGGGCCTTTGCGGTGGCCGCATGGCGGCCTAGGGTCGTCCGGCGCGGAACGGACAGGACGGGGTCGGGCGGATGGCGATGCAGCTCACGCCGGGGTGGCGTATCCACCGGCTGTCGGCGCAGCGCCTGCGCGAGGTGCGCGCCGAGGTGCAGGCGACCGCCCGGGTGTCGCCCGCCTACCTGATCATGAATGCCGCGGCGACGCTGATCGCCGGCTTCGGCCTGTTCCAGAACTCGCCGGCGGTGATCATCGGCGCCATGCTGATCGCCATGCTGATGGGCCCGATCCAGGGCCTGGCGCTGGCCCTGGCCGAGGCCGACGCGGCGGCCATCCGCGACGCCATCCGCAGCGAGATCGTCGGCGTGCTGTGGGTGCTGCTGTTCGGCGCCATGGTCGGGCTGCTGTTCCGCCACCTGCCGGTCGGCAGCGAGATCCTCGGCCGCTCCAACCCGACCATCCTCGACCTCGGCGTGGCCCTGGCGGGCGGCTTCGCCGGCGGCTACGCGGCGGTGTCGCGCAAGGTCAGCTCGGCCGTGGTGGGCGCCGCCATCGCCACGGCGCTGGTGCCGCCGCTGACCGCCTGCGCCATCCTGCTGGTCCGCGGCCTGACCGGCCCGGCGCTCGGCTGCTTCCTCAACTTCTTCACCAACTTCACCGCCATCGCGCTGGCCCAGATGGTAGTGTTCCTGCTGGCGGGCTTCCGGCCGCCGGCCCTCACCGGAGAGCGCCGCCGCACCGTCACGGTGGCGCGGACGATCCATCTCGGCATCCTCGGCCTGCTCGCCTGGTACCTGTTGGGCACCTTCAGCGACACCTTCGGCACCGAGAGCCTGCGCGCCAGCCTGACCGACCGGGTGCAGGCCGAGCTGACCAAGGTGCCGGGGGCACGGCTGGCCAGCCTGACCCTCGAGGGCGGCCGCGAGCACCCGGTGGCCTGGGTCGTCGTCCGCACGCCGCAGCCGCTCTCGCCGCCGCAGACCGCCGACCTCGAGCGCTCGATGATCGAGGTCGCCGGCCGCAACCTCGAGCTGCACGTCCGCTCCGTGCTGACCGTCGAGACGACCGCCAAGGGCTTCACGCACGAGCTGGTGTGGCCCGAGCATGCAGGGGGTGGGTAGCGGAGCCGGCGGCCGGTGCCGGCACCACGCTCGGCGCGGCCTAGCCTGCCTTGGCCGCCTGTTGCGCCTCAGGCGGAGCGAACCTGCCGTCGGACGAGCTTCGCTGGCGGACCGCCGTCTCCGGTTCTGCGCGACGAGCCCTTCAACTCGGCCGCAGACCCGGCTGGCTGGTCCACTATCGCGGCTCGGACGGTGAACAGCGTCTGCACATCTCGGCGACATCGGCGTGCCCAACGACCCGGCGCCGTCGGATTTCAACGCGGTTCGAGGCCTTGCGGCGGAACATCTCGACGCCCGCCAAGCCCAGCGCGTATAGGCGGCGTGCTGATCGGCGCGGTCAGAGGCTCCGACGTCGCCATCCGCGACTGCGCCGAGCCACCTGGAGGCACCCGGATGAACCGGAGCCGGGGCGAACGCACCGGGGTCACAGGGCGCCCGCGATGTCGTCCACCTGTCCGAATCAGCGTGCCCCGAGCGAGCGCAGCTCGGCCTCAGGCGTGCCGGTCGGCGGCGCCGGTGACGACTCGCGGTTCGAGGCTATCGGCGGCTCGTTGGCGATCTGCGGAACCTGCCCGCCGTTCGACGGCAGCGTCCGATCGGGCCTGGCGCTTTAGAGCAGCTCGAGGTGGAACTTCATCGGAGATCGAGGTGGAAGTGTGCGGAGGGTGGCCGGCGCGGTGAGCCGCCTCGGAGCTTGACGTCGGCAGGATCATGCGGTGCTGGGCGGACGCGTCGGACGACACATGGGTCAAAATCGAGGGCTGGGCTAGAAGTTCGGGTCTCGTCAATCCGACTGGGCCACCGGACCATCGCTTGCCGAATCTGAACCGGCTCCGCCCCGCAGCCTGCGGATGAGCACAAGCTGCAAGGGCTCGCGTCAGTTATGTTTGTCGGAGGACTTGAGCCGGTGCAAGGCGTGTGGCGACCGTGAGATTCATCCTCGCTTTGAGGGTCGCTCGGCTCGGCGGAAGCGCTGGATAGGCAAGGGCTTTCCAGCCTGAGACACTTCGAAGGTGCCAGATCTGCGTCGGACTCAGTGCCGAGGGTATCGCGATTTCATCTGCTGGGTGACCGCGACGGTGCGGTTGACGGCGATGATCGCGATGCGGCCATCACGCCGAGGTATTCCTGTTGGGCGGAGGCATCGAAGTCCGCCAGCAGCGGACATTGTCGCAGCACAGGCCATTTGCCGCTTCGCTACCGGCGAGCCAAGCTTTGGGCCCTGACATGCCGTTGACTCGCAGCTCAAGGAAACCGTCCAGGACGCGCCGTAAGTGCCGCGATCGAAGTTTCGCGTGGCGCCCTGCGCGAGGGTGCTCTACGAGGCGTTCCTTTGAGACCTGAAAAGAATTGATCGGACCGACCCCAGAGGTCGGTTCGAAGGACGGATGACGTGCGCGATCAGTTAAAGCTCCATCGGCCACAAGCATCGGCAGGAGCCGGGCGATACTGCCGCCATGCGGGCGGAGGCGGCCGTCAGGAATTAATCAGCGAAGGCAGAATAGCAGGCTACAAGCCGAATGCCCGCGAAGGGTCACGCCAAACCGGCGAGATGTCAACGACACTCCGCAGCGCCGGCGCCCTACGGCATCCCCTCATGTTCCGGCAGCCCGCCGGCGATCACGTCCCACGGCGCCCGGTGACGCGTGTTGATCACCTCCCGCGGCACGAACTGCAGCGGGTCGTCGAGGCTGCCGGCGTAGAGGGTGTAATGGTCCGGGGCGGCGTCGGGGCGGCCGTAGAGCTGGCTGCCGCAAGTCGGGCAGAAGAAGCGGGTGGTGGGCAGGCCGCTGCCGCCGGTGACGGTGTGGCCGCGGACATCGCCGGTGAGGACGAAGGCGGTGCGCGGGACGCCGATGTAGCAGCAGTGGCCGGCACCGCTGCTGCGGCGGCAGTCTGGGCAGTGGCAGTAGCCGGCGAAGGCGGGCTCGGCGTCGACCGTGTAGCGGACGGCACCGCAGAGGCAGCCGCCGGTCATGCGCATGGCCGGCGGCGACCCGGGGTCAGGCGGCGCCGCGGCGGGCGTCGAGGCTGAGGGCCCCGGCGCCGGCGACGGCGAGGTAGAGGAAGACGAAGCAGTAGAGGATGGCGGCGTCGCCGCCGTTGAGGACGGGGAAGAAGTTCTGCGGGGCGTGGGCCAGGAAATAGGCGAAGGCCATGACGCCGGAGCAGACGAAGGCGGCGGGACGGGTGAACAGGCCCAGCGCGATCAGCAGGCCGCCGACCAACTCGAAGAAGCCGGCGATGCCGGGCAGCGAGGTCAGCGGCGGCAGGCCACTGTCGGAGGCCGGAAAGCCCAGCACCTTCATGGTCCCGTGCGCCATGAACAGCAGCCCGGACATGATCCGCAGGGCGGCCAGGGCGTAGGGCGCCATCCAGGAGGCGGTGAAGTGGCCGGCCATCGGCGATCCTCGTCGGTCGGGGGTGGTCGGTCGGCCGCCTGAGACGTCAGCGCAGCCTTTCCAGGATGCTCACATAGCTCGCCACGCAGGCGCCGCCCATGTTGTAGACGCCGCCCAGCGATGCACCCGGAACCTGCATGTCGCCGGCGCTGCCGGCCAGCTGCATGGCGGTCATCACGTGCATGGACACGCCGGTGGCGCCGATCGGGTGGCCCTTGGCCTTGAGCCCGCCCGACGGGTTCACGGGCAGGCGGCCGTCCTTCTGCGTCCAGCCCTCGAGGGCCGCCCTGGCGCCCTGGCCGCGCGGGGTCAGCCCCATGGCCTCGTACTCGAGCAGCTCGGCGATGGTGAAGCAGTCGTGGGTCTCGACGAGGTCGAGGTCGAGCAGGTCGAGGCGGGCCTGCGCCAGCGCCTGGCCCCAGGCCTGCTCGCAGCCCTCGAACTGGACGATGTCGCGCCTGCTCATCGGCAGGTAGTCGCTGACCTGGGCGGCGGCGCGGAAGACGATGGCCTTCGGCATGGCCAGCGCCGTGCCGAGGTCGGCCAGGACCAGGGCCGCGGCCCCGTCCGAGACCAGCGAGCAGTCGGTGCGCTTGAGCGGGCCGGCGACGAAGGGGTTCTTCTCCGAGGGCTCGCGGCAGAAGGCGTAGCCCAGGTCCTTGCGCATCTGGGCGAAGGGGTTGGCGACGCCGTTCCTGTGGTTCTTGGCGGCGATGGTCGCCAGCGCGTCCGACTGGTCGCCGTGGCGCTGGAAGTAGCTCTGGCAGATCTGCGCGAAGACACCGGCGAAGCCGCCGTCGATGCCGGCCTCCTCCTTGAGGTAGCTGGCCTTGAGCAGGGTCTCGCCGATCTGCGGGCCGGGCAGCTCGGTCATCTTCTCCACACCGACGACCAGCACGATGCGCGCCTGGCCGGCGGCGATGCCGCGCAGGCCGGCATGGACCGCGGCGCTGCCGGTGGCGCAGGCGTTCTCGAGGCGGGTCGCCGGCTTGAAGCGCAGCGCCGGATCGGCCTGCAGCACCAGCGAGGCGGTGAAGTCCTGGCGGACGAAGCCGCCGTTGAAGTGGCCGAGGAAAATCTCGTCGACGTCGGCGGCGGCGATGCCGGCGTCGGCCAGGGCCCCCTGCGCCGCCTCGACGACCATGGCCTCGACGTCGCGCTCCTCCTTGCGGAAGGGCAGGTGGTGCCAGCCGACGATGCAGGCGGTCATGGGAGCGGCTCCGGCGGGTGGGGGGACAACGTCAGGAGCGGTAGTCGGGCTCCTGGCGGTCGAGCATGCGGCGCAGGGCGGTGAAGTGGCGGGTGGCGAGGCCCTCGTACTCCTGCATGTGCTGGGCGGCGGCGCGGCGCTGGATGTCCTCGTCGATGCTGCGCAGCCTCGAGCCGTCGGAGGCGGCCAGCACCTGCAGCTGGGCGGCGCGCTCGAGGTAGTAGAGGTCGGTGAAGGCCTCGGCGACGCTGCGGCCGGTGACGACCACGCCATGGCTGGCCAGCATCAGGGTGCTGGCGTTGCCGAGCTTGGCGGCGATGCGGTCGCCCTCGGAGGAGTCGAGGGCAAGGCCCTCATAGTCGTCGTCGTAGGCGAGGCGGCCGTAGAAGATCAGCGCGTTCTGCTCGCACATCCGGAGCCGGCCGCCCTCGCGCAGGGTCAGGGCCGTGGCGTAGGGCATGTGGGTGTGCATCACGCACACCGCCTGCGGCGCCTTCAGGTGGACCCGGCTGTGGATGAAGAAGGCGGTGGGCTCGACCGTCTCCGTGCCTTCCAGCACGGTGCCCTCGGCGTCGCACAGCACGAGCGAGGAGGCGGTGATCTCCGACCAGTGCCAGCCATAGGGATTGATCAGGAAGCGGTCGCCGCGGACGATGCCGTCCTCGTCGGCGACGGCCAGCGAGAAGTGGTTGCAGACGCCTTCCTGCATGTTCAGCCGGGCGGCCCAGCGCAGGGCACAGGCGAGGTCGACGCGCTGCTGCTCGAGACTGGATGCCATCCGACCGCTCCGCTGCAAGGGACCGGCCGGTCCTAGCGCGAAGCCGGGCGGACGGCCAGAGTCAGGCGACCCGGCGCGGCGGCACGGCCGCCATGCCGGCATAGAGGGCGTCGAGCACGCGCTCCTTGAGGCGCTGGAAGGCCTCGCCGGTGCGTCGCCGCGGCCGCTCCAGCGGCACGTCGAAGATCCGCTCGATGCCGAGGCCGTGGGCGCGCATGACGACGACGCGGTCGGCCAGGGCCAGGGCCTCGTCGACGTCGTGGGTGACCAGCAGCAGGGTGACGCGGTGCTGCGCCCAGACCTCGAGCAGGTGCTCCTGCTGGCGCTCGCGGGTCAGCGCGTCGAGGGCGCTGAACGGCTCGTCCATCAGCAGCATGGCCGGGCGGGCGACGACGGCGCGGGCCAGCGCCACGCGCTGCGCCATGCCGCCCGAAAGCTCGCGCGGCAGTGCCGTGGCGAAGCGGTCGAGGCCGACGGCGTGCAGGGCCGCCGCGACAAGCCGCTCGCGCTCCGGCTTCGGCAGGTGGGCAAGGCCGAAGGCGACGTTGCCGGCGACGCTGAGCCAGGGCATCAGCCGCGGCTCCTGGAAGACGAAGCCGACCTTGGGGTGCGGCCCGTCAATGAGCTCGCCGTCGAGGCGGGCCTCGCCCGAGGTGGCGCGCTCGAGGCCGGCGACGACGCGCAGCAGGGTGCTCTTGCCGCAGCCGCTGCCACCGACGATGGCGACGATCTCGCCGGTGCCGGCGTCGAGGTCGACCTCGCGCAGCGCGGTGGTGCCGTTGGCGAAGCGCTTGGACAGGCGGCGGACGGTGAGCATCGGATCAGCGCCGGGTGTCGACGGTGTCCTGCCAGGCGAGCAGGCGGCTTGTGCCGGCGCCGAGCAGCATGTCGGTGAGCTTGCCGAGGATGGCGAACAGGACGATGGCCGCCACGATCTGCGCCGGCTTGAAGGTCTGCTGGCCGTCGACCAGCAGGAAGCCAAGGCCCTCCGAGGCGCCCATGAGCTCGGCGGCGACGACGAACATCCAGCCGAGGCCGAGGCCACTGCGCAGGCCGGTGACGTAGCTCGGCAGGGCGGCGGGGACGAGGATGCGGCCGATCATCTGCAAGCCGCTGAAGCGGTGCATGCGGCCGACCTCGACGAGCTTGCGGTCGACCCCCTGCACGCCGGTGAGCAGGCCGAGATAGACCGGGAAGAAGACGCCGACGGCGATCAGGATGACCTTGCTGGTCTCGAAGATGCCGAACCAGAGGATGAACAGCGGCACCCAGGCGATCGAGGGGACGTTGCGGATGGCCTGGACGGTGGGATCGAGCAGCGCGCGCAGCGTGGCGGAATAGCCGGTCAGCGCGCCGAGCACGGTGGCGGCGGCGACGCCCCAGAGGAAGCCCTGCAGGACGCGCAGCAGGGTCGCCCAGACATGGTGCGCCAGCTCGCCGGCCGAGGCGAGGTCGGTGATGGTCGCCAGCACCGCCGAGGGCGGCGGCACCAGCGTCGCGTCGATCAGGCCGACACGGGCCAGCGCCTCCCAGACGACGACGATCAGCGCCGGGACGATCAGGCCGAGCAGCGGGCGCAGCAGCCGCTCGGCGAGCGGCGGTGCCGGCTCGGCCGTGACGACGAGCGCATCCTCCGGGGGCTGGGCTGCCGCCGGAGGATGGCCGGTCGCGGGTCGGACCACCCGCGCCGGGGTCATTGCACCTGGAGCTTGGCGGTGAAGGAGGGCTCGAGCAGGGCGTCGACCGTGGCCGGCACGTCGACGTCGGGCTTGATCACGCCGGACTGCTGGAGCGCGAGGCCGGCGGCCTCGATGGTCTGCTCCTGGGGCGCCCCGACCGCGGCGGTGGCGAAGCTGGTGCGCTCGAGCTGGCGGGCGGCGACCTTGTCGTCGAGCTTGGCGGCCTTGGCGAGGATCGCCTGCAGCTCGGCCGGGTTCTCCTGGGCCCACTTGCGGCCCTTCTCGTAGACCTTGATCACCCGCTCGATGATCTCGGGGTGCTCGGCGGCATAGTCCTCGCGGACGTTCAGCACGCCCCAGCTGTTGGCGTCGGGGTTGCGGAAGAACAGGATCGAGCCCTTCTCCAGCTCGGTCTGCGCCATCATCGGGTCGAGCCCTGCCCAGGCGTCGACCTGGCCGGCCTCGAGCGCGGCGCGGCCGTCGGCATGCTGCAGCAGCACGGGCGTGATGTCCGCCTCGGACAGGCCGTTGGCGGCCAGCGCCCGGAGCAGGAAGATGTAGGGATCGGTGCCGCGGGTCACGGCGACGCGCTTGCCCTTGAGGTCGGCCACCGTCTTGATGCCGGTGTCGGGGCGGGTCACCAGCGCCGTCCATTCCGGCTTGGAGAAGACGTAGACCGTCTCGATCTTGCTGCCGTTGATCCGGGCGAGCAGCGCCGCGGCGCCGGCGGTCGAGCCGAAGTCGATGCCGCGGGCATTGAGGAACTCGATCGCCTTGTTGGAGCCGGCGCTCTGCACCCAGGTGACCTCGGTGCCGTCGGCAGCGAACTCCTCCTCGATCCAGCCCTTCTCCTTCAGGACCAGGCTCACCGGGTTGTAGAAAGCCCAGTCGAGCGACAGGGTCTCGACCTTGTCGGCCGCACGCAGGGTGCCGGCGAAGGCCATCGCCAGCAGAACCCATCCCGTCAGCCAGAGCAGCTGCCGCCAGAGCGTGCGCGCCACGACCGTCTCCCGTTGCATCACCGTTCGCATGGTTTTTCCTATAGGTCTGCTAGGGCTTTGCGCAACCGGTTTCGTGCGCAGCGCGTACCACGGCGACGCAATGTAGAAGGCCGATCTCTACAGTCAACGGGCCGTCGAAAATCCAGAAAATACAACGCTATCTTGGAGATTTGACGGCCACGCGACGGGATGACGCCCAAAGCGCTTGCGCCCTGTGCATGGCGCCCATGCGCGTTCTCGGCTAAGCCGGAACACGCGACAGGGAGGACCAGGTGGACGGGCTGCTCCGACTCAGCGGGCTCATCGACGGGCTCAATCTGCGCATCGGCCGCATCGTGATGTGGCTGGTGCTGGTGACCGTCCTGATCTCGACCGTGAATGCGATCATCCGCAAGCTCTTCGACGTCTCGTCGAACGCCTGGCTCGAGATGCAGTGGCAGCTGTTCGGCGTCATCTTCATGTACTGCGCCGCCTACACCTTCCTCAAGAACGAGCACATCCGCATCGACATCGTGAACAGCAAGCTGCCGAAGCGGGTCCGCGACTGGATCGACCTGCTCGGCCACTTCCTCTTCCTGATGCCGTTCGTGCTGATCATGATCGTCGACGGCATCCCGTTCTTCCTCGCCTCCTATGCCCAGGGCGAGCAGTCGATGAACGCCGGCGGCCTCGCCCAGTGGCCGGCCAAGTTCCTCGTCCCGTCGGGATTCTTCCTGCTGTTCCTGCAGGGCGTCTCGGAGATCATCAAGCGCATCGCGGTGATGCGCGGGCTCATCCCCGACCCGCATGCCGATGCCGCCAGCCCGCACCATGCCGGGCCCGAGCAGGAGCACGCCGCGTGACCGCGTTCCTGATCCACAACATGGCGCCGATCATGTTCGCGGCGCTGGTGATCCTGCTGCTGCTGGGTTACCCGGTCGCCTTCGCGCTCGCCGCCAACGGCCTCGTCTTCGCCGTGATCGGCATCGAGCTCGGCCTGTTCCCGACCAACTTCCTGCAGGCGCTGCCGGAGCGCGTCTACGGGATCATGAACAACGACACGCTCCTGGCGATCCCGTTCTTCACCTTCATGGGCCTGATCCTCGAACGATCAGGCATGGCCGAAGACCTGCTCGACACCATCGGCCAGCTGTTTGGGCCGATCCGCGGCGGCCTCGCCTACGCCGTGATCTTCGTGGGCGCGCTGCTCGCCGCCACCACCGGCGTGGTCGCCGCCTCGGTGATCTCGATGGGGCTGATCTCGCTGCCGATCATGCTGCGCTACGGTTACGACCGGCGGCTGGCCTCGGGCGTGATCGCGGCCTCGGGCACGCTGGCGCAGATCATTCCGCCGTCGCTGGTGCTGATCGTCATGGCCGACCAGCTCGGCCGCTCGGTCGGCGACATGTACGAGGGGGCGTTCATCCCCGGCCTCGTCCTGACCGCGCTGTATTGCGGCTACGTCTTCCTGATGACGATCATCTACCCGAAGTCGGCGCCTGCGCTGCCGCCGGAGGCGCGGCCGCTGAACCAGCCGGGCTCGGGCGGGCTGCGCTCGCTGCTCGCCGTCGTCGCCCTGTCGGCCGCGGTCGGCTTCGCCGCCGACTGGTACTTCGCCTCGCGCCTCGAGCACGGCGCCGGCGTCCTCAGCGTGTTCCTGGCGGTCGCCTTCGCCTTCATCGTGGCCCTGCTGAACCGGGCGCTGAACCTCGGCCTGCTGTCGAAGCTGGCCCAGGAAGTGGTCTTCGTGCTGGTGCCGCCGCTGGCGCTGATCTTCCTCGTGCTCGGCACCATCTTCATCGGCGTGGCGACGCCGACCGAGGGCGGCGCCATGGGGGCTGCCGGTGCCCTGGTGCTGGCGATGATGAAGCGGCGGCTGAACCTCGACCTGCTCAAGCAGGCGATGGACTCGACCGCCAAGCTGTCGGCCTTCGTCGTCTTCATCCTGGTCGGCGCCCGGGTGTTCTCGCTGACCTTCTACGGGGTTGATGGCCACAAGTGGGTCGAGGAGCTGCTGGTCGCCCTGCCGGGTGGCGAAGTCGGCTTCCTGATCTTCGTCAATGTCCTGGTTTTCTTCCTCGCCTTCTTCCTCGACTTCTTCGAGCTGGCGTTCATCATCGTGCCGCTGCTCGGGCCCGCGGCCGAGCGCCTCGGCATCGACCTGATCTGGTTCGGCGTGATCCTCGGCGTCAACATGCAGACGTCGTTCATGCACCCGCCGTTCGGCTTCGCCCTGTTCTACCTGCGATCGGTGGCGCCCAAGATCCCGTACCTCGACAAGATCACCGGCAAGCGGATGGAGCCGGTGACCACCGGGCAGATCTACTGGGGCGCGGTGCCGTTCGTCGGCATCCAGGTGATCATGGTCGGCCTGGTCATCGCCTTCCCGCAGATGGTGATGCACTACAAGGGCGCCGGGACAGGCGTCGACCCGAACAGCATCCAGCAGCTCGACATCCCGGGCATGGACCTGGGCCAGCCGGGCGACTTCGGCCTGTCGCCGGAGCTCGGCGGACCGCCTGCGGACCTCGCCCCGCCGGCGGACCTGCAGCCACCCGCCGACCTCCAGCCTCCGGCCGACTTGCAGCCGCCGCCGCAGCAGCAGTAGGCGCAACGAAAAGGCCCCCGGAGTCGCCTCCGGGGGCCCTGGCGTCGCGATGGCGGGGCGTCAGCCCTTGGCGGCGGCGCGGCTGCGGATCGAGAAGGTGTCGAAGGTGTACTCGGCGACCTGCCACCACAGGTAGCCGTCGCTGCGGAACGCCTGCATCGAGTCGATCGCCGCCTTGAAGTCGGGATTGGCGGCCGAGGTCTCGGCGTAGACTTCCTGCGCGGCCTTGAACGAGGCCTCCATGATCTCGGGCGAGAACGGCCGGAGCTGGGTCCCGGCGGCGACCAGCTTCTTGAGCGCGCCGGGGTTCAGCGCGTCGTAGCGCGCCTGCATGTAGGTGTTGCCGTGGTACGAGGCGTTCAGCAGGATCGCCTTGTAATTCGCCGGCAGCTCGTTCCACTTCGCCAGGTTGATGAAGTTGTGGAGCATCGGGCCGCCTTCCCACCAGCCCGGGTAGTAGTAGTACTGGGCGACCTTGTAGAAGCCGAGCTTCTCGTCATCGTACGGGCCGACCCACTCGGCGGCGTCGATGGTGCCCTTCTCCAGCGACGGATAGATGTCGCCGGCCGCCAGCTGCTGCGGGACGAGGCCGAGCTTCGACAGCACCTTGCCGGCGAAGCCGCCGATGCGCATCTTCAGGCCGCTGAGGTCGGCCGGGGTCTTGATCTCCTTGCGGAACCAGCCGCCCATCTGGCAGCCGGTGTTGCCGTTGGGGATCGCGTAGATGCTGTGCTTGGCATAGAACTGGTTCATCAGGTCCATGCCGCCGCCCTCGAACATCCAGGCGTTCTGCAGGCGGCTGTTGAGGCCGAACGGCACGGCGGTGCCGATGGCGAAGGTCGGGTCCTTGCCGACATAGTAGTAGGACGCGGTGTGGCACATCTCGACGGTGCCGTTGGTCACCGCGTCGGCCGCCTGCAGGCCGGGGACGATCTCGCCGGCGGCGAAGACCTGGATCTGGAACTTGTTGTCGGTCATCTCGGCGACCGCCTTCGCGAACACCTCGGCGGCGCCGTAGATGGTGTCCAGCGACTTCGGGAAGCTCGAGGTCAGACGCCACTTCAGCTCGGGCGACGACTGCGCGATCGCCGGCTTGGGAAAGCTGGATGCGGCCGAGGTCGCGGCGGCGGCCGCGGCTCCGGTGACCATCAAACGACGTGAAACCATGGATCCGACCTCTCTGATTGCTTCGTAGGGCAGCCACCCCGAGCCCGGCCGCAGGTCGAATCCCGGCGGCAGGCGGTTGACGCTGTTTAGGCGGGGATGTGCGGCCATGCAATCGCCGCAGGCGTTCCATGCAGGCAGGGCAGGGCGACCCGGTCGGCGCGAAGCGGAAAGGCGCTGATCCAGATCAATGCGCAGCCGGGCGCGACGGTGGATCATCTCCGATCTCCTTCGTAACCGGGGGCATGCACGATGGCGACCATCGACGGAACGGCCGGCGCCGACACGCTCAAGGGAACGTCCGCAAGCGACGTCATCCGTGGCTTCGGCGGCAACGACAGTCTTTGGGGTTTCGGTGCCGCCGATACCCTCTATGGCGGCAACGGCGCCGACTGGCTCGATGGCGGCGGCGGCAACGATTCGGTCCAGGGCGACGACGGTGCCGACACGGTTCGGGGCAGCACCGGCAACGATAGCGTCAACGGGGGAAACGGCGACGACCGGGTCGACGGCGACGACGGGGCACTGGGCAACGGCGCCGATACCGTCTGGGGCGGCGCCGGCAACGACACGGTCACGGGCGGAGCGGGGAACGACATCGTCGACGGCGACAAGGGGGCCACCGGAAACGGCAACGATACCGTCGACGGCGGGCTCGGCGACGACACGCTGCTGGGTGGCGGCGGCAACGACGTGTTCCAGCTCGGCGCCGGCCTGGACACCGCGCATGGCGGCAGCGGCAACGACAGCTTCCTTCTCACCACCGACATCGACGGCGAGGCCGTGGGGAGTCTCTACGGCGACGAGGGTGCGGATCGGTTCGACATCAGTGTCGGATGGGGGACGAGGTTCGTCGTCGAAGGCGGCGCCGGGAACGACACGGCCAGCGTCTTCGCCCAGGAAGCGTCGGCGGCCTTCGGCGGTGACGGGGATGACACGCTGCGTGTGCAGACCATCACCGGAGAGGGCTATGCGTCTGGCGGCAACGGGAACGACGTGATCGGCTATTCGGACAACGGCTACGGCGACGCCGGCGACGACCGGGTGGAAGGCGAACTCGCCGACGGCGGCACCGGCAACGACACGGTCGTCGGCCGCGGCGTCGAAGGCGCCGGCGTCGCGCGCGGCGGCGACGGCGACGATAGCGTCACCGGCATCGTCCAGTCGTTCTCGTCGGCACTTGCCTACGGCGGCAATGGCGCCGACACCGTACGTCTGGCGGGTGATTCGGAGATTTGGGCTGGCTCGGCCCTGGGCGGCGCCGGCAACGATCATGTCCTGATCGACGTCGGTGGCCCGGGCAGCCTCGGTCCATCCTCGGTCCTGCTCGGATCCGGCGAAGCGGGCAACGACCTCCTCGAGATCGTCAGGGGCGCCGGCAGGCTGGACGGGGGCGCGGACCACGACCTGCTGATCGGTGGAACGCTTGCCGATACCGCGATCGGCGGCACGGGCAACGATACGGCCAGCGGCGGATCCGGCGACGACCGGCTGTACGGCGACCTTGCCGACGCCTCGGCCGGTGCCAGGCTCGGCAACGACACGCTGTCCGGCGGTGCCGGCGACGATGTGATCGTCGGCGACGCGCCGTCGCTGGTGGCGGAGGGCGGCAACGACCGCCTGTTCGGCGGCTCGGGCAACGATCGGCTCGACGGCAACGGCGGCGCCGATCGCGTCGAGGGCGGCGGTGGCAACGACACCGCCTTCGGCCAGGACGGCACCGACACGCTGCTCGGCGGCGCCGGTGCCGACAGCCTGGTCGGCGGGGCCGGCGACGACAGCCTGACCGGCGGTACCGGTGTTGACCGGATGCGCGGCGATGCGGGCATCGACCGCTTCGTGTTCGATGACGGCGACAGCGGCACCGGTGTTGCGGCCGACAGCATCGTCAGCTTCGCCGCCAACGACCTGATCGATCTGTCGGCAGTAGACGCGAACGCCAGCCTCGGCGGCGACCAGGCCTTCGCCTGGCGGGGATCGGGAGCCTTCATCGGGCTGGGGCAACTGCGCTATGCCGTCGTCGGCACCGATACGGTCATCCAGGCCAACGTCGCGGGCGACCTCACCGCCGACTTCGAGATCGTGCTCGCGGGCTATGCCGGCACGCCGAACGGCGGCGACTTCATCCTTTGACCGGATCGCCCGGGCGGGCGCCTTGCGCGCCCGTCCTGGCCTGCCTACACGGGCCGGGCCACCAGGGAGCAGGCCCGTGCCGTACATCATCATCTGCCGCGACAAGCCGAACAGCCACCAGCTGCGCGCCGACACCCGGCCGACGCACCTCGCCTATCTCGACCAGCACGAGGCGAAGCTGCTGGCCGGCGGCGCCCTGCTCAGCGACGACGCCACCAGTGCCGACGGCAGCGTGCTGATCTACGACACCGAGGACCGGGCCGAGGCCGAGGCCTTCTCGGCAGGTGATCCCTTCACCAAGGCCGGGCTCTTCCAGTCGGTCGAGATCCGCCGCTGGCGCAAGGGCTATCTCGCGGGGAAGAAGCAGGGCTAGGAGACGCCCACCCCCAGGAGCCCGAGCAGCACCGTCACGGTCGCCACCGACAGCACGGTGGCGATCAGGATGGCGGCGGCGGCCTCGGCCTGGCCGACGCGGTAGCGCTCGGCGAACAGGTAGCTGTTGACCCCGACCGGCAGCGACGCGGTCAGCACGGCGACGCCGGTCCACAAGGGCGGGACGGCGAAGACGAAGGTGGCCAGCACCCAGACCAGGGCCGGGTGGACCAGCATCTTCATCAGGATCATGAAGCCGGCGCGGGGCAACGCACCAGTGATCCGGTAGGCGCGCAGCGATGCGCCCAGCGAGAACAGGGCGCAGGGGCCGGCGGCGGCACCGATCATCGCCGCCCACTGGTCGACGGCCTTGGGCAGGACGAGGCCCAGCTTGTGGAACAGCAGGCCCGCCATCAGCGACATCGGGATCGGATTGCGCAGGATGCCGCCGATCACCTTCCCGGGCATCTTCGCCCAGCCGGCGTCGCGACCGCGGCAGACCTCGATGACGAGGCTGACCAGCGTCATCATGATGACGCTGTGCACCGACAGGATCAGGAAGAAGGGCAGGGTGGCCGGCGGCCCGAAGGCGGCCAGCGCCAAAGGCGTGCCGAGCAGGACGATGTTGCCGTAGGCGCTGCCGAAGCCGAGCAGCACGCGCTCCTCGACCGAGGTGCGGAACAGCGGCCCGGCGAGCAGGCCGGCGGCGGCGAACACGGCGAAGGTGCCGAGGTAGTAGGACAGCAGGTAGCCCCAGGGAATCGTCTCGGGCATCGCCTGCCCGGCGACGTTGCGGAACAGCATGACCGGGATGGCGAACCAGAAGACGAAGGCGGCGAGGCCCTTGCCGGCGGCCTGGTCGAAGACCTTGGTGAACGTCGCGGCGTAGCCGAAGGCCAGGAGGCCGAACACCGGGGCGATGATGTCGACGACGACGGACAAGGCGCCTCTTCGCGGCAGCAGGCCGCTCGCGCGGTCTTGAGGCGGTCGTAACAGACGGTGCGGCGGCGGGGAATCGAGCGGCGGGCGCGGGCGCTATGCGCGCGGCAGCAGCCAGACCGTGGTCTCGTCGAGACCCAGCTCCGCCAGCTCGGCAGCGCGCAGCGGGGCCTCGTCGGCCAGGAAGAACTCGTCGAGCTGGGGCGGGGCGACCGAGGTCGCCGAAAGCATGGCGTGCGCCTGGCCGCGATGGTGAACCTGGTGCTGGAAGAGGTGGAGGAGGACGCGGTCGGCGCGCTCGCGCTGGAGGCCTTTCGGGCGGATCAGGCGGACCTCGCGGCCGAGCGTCTCGGGCGTCAGGGCGGCGCAGACGGCGATGAGACGGCGGTCGACGGCGGCCTGCTCGCGGCGCAGGTCGGCGAGCGCGGGGCAGGGGATCTCGTCCGCCCAGGCGGCGGGACCGAGGCTGCCGCCCTCCAGCGCGTCGACATAGTACCAGTCGACGTAGAGCAGGTGGTTCAGGGTGCGATGCAGGGAGGGGAAGAATCCGCTGCGCGGGGCCTCGAGCGCGCCGGGCGGCAAGCGCTCGCAGGCCTCGAGCAGGCGGTGATTGGCCCACGCATTGTTGCAGGCCATCGCATGGAGTTGGACGACGGCGGGATGGCTAATGGCTCAGCACCCGGCTGAGGAAGGCGCGGGCGCGCTCGCTCTCCGGGGCCGCGAAGAAGCGCGCGGTGGTGGCCTCCTCCTCGATGCGGCCGCGGTCCATGAAGACGATGCGGTCGGCGACGCGGCGGGCGAAGCCCATCTCGTGGGTGACGACCAGCATGGTCATCCCGCCCTCGGCGAGCTCGGCCATGACGTCGAGCACCTCCTTGATCATCTCCGGGTCGAGCGAGGAGGTCGGCTCGTCGAACAGCATCACCTTGGGGCGCATGCACAGCGAGCGGGCGATGGCCACGCGCTGCTGCTGCCCGCCCGAGAGCTGGGCCGGGAACTTGCCCGCCTGCTCGGGGATGTGGACGCGCTCGAGGTACTGCATGGCGACCTCGACCGCCTCGGCCCGGCTGAGGCCGCGGGCGCGCATCGGCGCCAGCGTCAGGTTGTCGAGCACGGTCAGGTGCGGGAACAGGTTGAACTGCTGGAACACCATGCCGACCTCGCGGCGGATGGCGGCGACGTGCTTCATGTCGTCGTCGAGCTCGACGCCGTCGACGACGATCCGGCCGGCGTCGTGCTGCTCGAGGCGGTTGATGCAACGGATCAGGGTCGACTTGCCCGAGCCCGAGGGGCCGCAGATGACCAGCCGCTCGCCGAGGCCGACGCTCAGCGAGACGCCGTCCAGTGCCTGGAAGCTGTCGAACCACTTGGAGACCTGCTCCATGCGGATGATGGGCTCGGCGGACGGGGCGGCGGTCGGCATGCGCCGAGCTTAGGGCCTCCGCGTCGCAGGGGCCAGCCGTGCCCGGCATTTGACAATCCGGCCGGGGCCCTTATAACGCCGCGCCAACTGCGGCCGGGCCGGTATGCGGGCCGTCCGGTGCGTCCTGATTGCTGTTCTCCACCGAGGCACGATGACCAAGCGTATCCAGGCCAAGTCGAAGATCTGCCGCCGGCTCGGCGTCAACCTCTGGGGCCGGCAGAAGAGCCCGCTGGCCCGTCGCGACTACGCCCCGGGCGAGCACGGCCAGAAGCGCCGCAAGCTGTCGGGCTATGCCACGCAGCTGATGGCCAAGCAGAAGCTGAAGAAGTACTACGCCAACATGAACGAGACGCAGTTCCGGCGGGCCTACGAGGAGGCCTCCCGGAAGCGTGGCGACACGGCGGAGAACCTCATCGGCCTGCTCGAGCAGCGGCTCGACACCGTCATCTACCGCCTGAACTTCGCGCCGACCCCGTTCGCCGCCCGCCAGCTGGTCGGTCACGGCCACGTCCTGGTCAACGGCAAGCGCCTCAACATCCCGAGCGCGCGGCTGCGCGAGGGCGACACCGTCGAGCTGACCGAGCGCGGCAAGAACATGCCGATGGTGCTCGAGACCCTGCAGCGCCCGGAGCGCGACGTGCCCGAGTACCTGCAGCTCGACGTCAAGAACTTCAAGGCGACGTTCTCCCGCGTGCCGCGCATGCAGGACGTCCCCTATCCGGTCCAGATGGAGCCGAACCTCGTCGTCGAGTTCTACTCGCGCTGACGGTTCCGCCCGATCCTGTTGCAGCGGCGGCGCCTTCGGGCGCCGTTCGCGTTTGTGGAGCTCAGGCGAGGCGGGCGAGCACGGCCCGCGCCTCGACGAGGTCGGGGGTGGCGAAGCCCTCGGTGAAGGCCTGCACGAGCGGCGCCAGCAGATCGCGGCTTTCGCCTTGCCGCCCCTTGTCGGCAAGCAGCACAGCGAGATCGCGGGCGGCGCGAAGCTCGAGCATCGGCGAGGCCTGCGCTCGCGCGAGGGCCCGGGCGCGGCCGAGATCCGCTGCGGCGGTCTCGTCGTCGCCGCGCAGCGAAGCGATCACCGCCTTCTTGCGCCAGATCTCGGTGGCAAGCGCCACGTCGCCACCCCAGTCCAGCGCCGCGAAGGCCTCGTCGAGGCGTTGCTGCCCCTCGTCCAGCCGGCCGCAGCGGGCCAGCGCCTCGGCGAGATCGGCCATGTGAAGCGGCCGCAGGCGGCCGCTGCCGATGCGCTCGGTCCGGGCAAGGCCGGCCTCCATGCTCTCGATGCCGGCGGCGGGCTCGGCCTGCGACAGCGCCCAGCCCAGCGCGATGCGCCCCCAGGCCTGCCAGAGGGCCAAGGCCATCTCGTCCGCCAGACGCAGCATCTCGCGGGCGGCGTGCTCGACCCGTGCCGGCAAGCGCAGCCACATGCAGGGCACGATCACGCCGTAGGTCAGGCCGAGGCAGGTGCTGGTGGTGTGGTTGAGCTCGCTGGTCCAGCGATAGGTCTCCTCGACCGTGCGCAACGCCTGGTCGGGGAAGCCCAGGTGCCACTGGTTCCAGGCGACGTAGCAGCCGGCGGCGGTACGCGGATCGTGGCCGAACCGGTGCCGCAGGTCGGCATGGAGGGCCGGGTCGTAGAGGGCGAGCGAAGCCCGCGCGAGCTCCAGCGACTCGGCGAAGCGCGCCTCGTGGAAGCGCTCGAGGGCCAGCATGCGCAGCCCGATGAGCCGGATGCCGCTATCCGGCTCCTCGCGGGCCAGCGTCGCGTAGCGCTGCGCCACCTCGCTCGAGCCGATGCCGGCGATGTAGCGGCCGGCCCAGAGCCCGTAGAGGGCCGGCAGCTGCAGCGTCGGCGTGCCAAGGGCATCCGCCAGGGCGCGGGCCGCCTCGAACGCCGCCAGGGTCGCGCTGGCCTGGTAGCCTTCCTTGGCGATCAGCGCCTGGCCGAGCTGCAGCTGCAGGGCGTGCTCGCGCCGGTCGCGCGCGGCGCCGGCCGGCAGGACCCGGGAAAGGCGGATGGCGTTGTGAAAGCTGGCAATGGCCTCGGCGAAGGCCGGCCGGGCGACCGCCTGGCGGCCGGCCTGCTCCCAGTAGTCGAGGGCGCGGTCGGGCAGGCCGGCGGCCTCGGCGTGCTGCGCCTTGACCTCGGGCGCGGCGTCGCCCTGCTGCTCCAGCACCTCGACCAGCCGGCCGTGCAGGGTCGTACGGCGCGACTTCAGCAGGCTCTCGTAGGCGGCGTCACGAACCAGCGCGTGCTTGAACAGGTAGGTCGCCTCGGGCGGCTGGCCGCGCCGGAAGACGAGCTCGGCCTCGACGAGGCGGCCCATGGCGAGCCCGAGCTCGGCCTCGGGCATGGCCGCCATCGCCGCGATGGTGCGGTGGTCGAAGGCCCGGCCGATGACGGCGGCGGTCTGCGCCACCTCCTTGACCGGATGCAGCCGGTCGAGGCGGGCCATGAGCGAGTCGTGCAGGCTGGTCGGGATCGCCAGCGCGCTCAGCGGTCCGTCGAGCAGGAAGGCCCCGGCCGTCTCGCGCAAGGCCCCCGACTCGAGCACCGCCTTGGTCATCTCCTCGACGAACAGGGGGACGCCGTCGGTGCGGCCGGCGATCTCGTCGATCAGCGCCTCGGGCAGGGTCTTGCCCTGGGTGATGCGGGCGACGATCGCCTGGGTGGCGGCGCGCGCCAGCCGGTTGAGGGCGAGGCGCGTGACCACCGGGTGGCTGGCGAAGGGCGGGCTGAAGGTCGGCCGCGTCGTCACCAGCACCAGCACGCGGCTGGCCTGGACGCGGTCGAGCGCCAGCTCGATCAGCTCCAGCGTGGTCGGATCGATCCAGTGGGCGTCCTCGACCACCCAGAGAACCGGGCGCCGGGCGGCGAGCCCGCCGAGCTGGTCGAGCATCGCCGCCAGCGTCCGGCTGCGCCGCTGCTGCGGTGTCAGCGCCAGGGTGCCGTAGCGCGCCGTGCCGTCGAGGCCCATCAGGCCGGCGATCAGCGGTGCCGCCTCGCCGGGCTCGTCGGCGGCGCGGCGCAGCAGGGCGTCGAGCTTGTCGAGGCGCTGGCCGGCACCATCCTCGGGGGCGAAGCCGGCGGCGTGGGCGATCTGCTGGATGGCGGGGTAGAGGGCCGAGTCGGCGTGGTAGGGCGAGCACTGGTAGCGGACGAGGAAGTGCGGCTCCGCGGCGACGGCCTCGACCAGGGCCTCGGTGATCCGCGACTTGCCGATGCCGGCCTCGCCGGTGAGCAGGACGAGCTGCCCCTCATTGCCCCCGGCCTGCCGCCAGCGGTCGAGCAGCAGGGCCAGCTCCTGGTCGCGGCCGACGATCGGCGCGACACCTTGCCCCTGGCGCGCGGCGAAGCGGCTCTCGACGGTACGCTCGCCGGTGACGACGTGGGCCGGAACGGGGCCAGGAAGGCCCTTCAGGGCCTGCGGGCCGAGGGCACGGAGCGCGAAGAGGTCGCCCAGCAACTGGCGGGTCGTGTCGGCGATGACGACCTCGCCGGGCTCGGCCAGGGCTTGCAGCCGGGCGGCGAGGTTGGGGGTGTCGCCGACGACCACGCGCTCCTGGGCGGAGCCTTCGCCGATGAGGTCGCCGACGACGACGAGGCCGGTGGCGATGCCGACGCGCGCCTGCAGCGGCACGCCTGCGGGCGTGGCCAGCCGGGCGATGGCCGCGGCAACCGCGAGCCCGGCGCGGACCGCGCGCTCGGCCTCGTCCTCGTGCGCCCTGGGCCAGCCGAAATAGGCCAGCACCCCGTCGCCCATGAACTTGGCGACGTGGCCCTCGAGCCGGCCGATCTCGCCGGCGACGGCGTTCTGGTAGGCGCGCAGCACCTCGCTCATCGCCTCGGGATCGAGCGTCGCCGACAGGGCCGTCGAGCCGACGAGGTCGACGAACATGACGTTCAGCTGGCGGCGCTCGGCGGTCGGCGACGCGGGTGCCACCGGGGCCGGCGCGGGCTCGGCCGGGGCAGCGTCGCGCGCGGCGATGGCCTTGAGCAGGCGCTTGCGGTCGCCGAGGTTGAGACCCAGCTCGCGCAGGTCGGCGTCAGTCAGGTCGGCGAGCAGGTCGGCGCCGATCCCGTTCGCCTCGAAGGTGGCTGCGACATGGGCGAGACCATGATCGGTCAACCACTTCCCGAGATCCATGCCTGCTGCCCACCCCGCGCCGTCGCCGTAGCGTAGCAGGCTGGCCGCGGGCGCCAAGGCGCCGCCGCTCAGGCGCTCAGATCGTCATCGACGAGGCTGAGGTTGCCTCCGGCCAGCAGGCCGGCGAGCGTGGCCGAGACCCCCTGCAGGAGGGCCAGGGCGTAGGGCGAGGCGCTGCCGTTGCCGTCCGGGTCGATGCTGACGAGGGTGCCGGCGCTGCCGGCCTGCAGCCGGACGAAGGGAGCAGCATTGCCGGCGTAGCCGCTCAGCAACTCGCCGACGGCCAGCACGTCGCCGCCCCGGCCGGTGCGGAAGTCGGCGACGATCTCGCTGCTGTTGGCATCGCTGCGGGCGGTCCAGACGAACACGTCGCGGCCGTCGCCGCCGCCCAGGGTATCGATGCCGGAGCCGCCGCGCAGCCAGTCGTTGCCCGCCCCGCCCCACAGCCGGTCGCCGCCGCCGCCGCCCATCAGCACGTCGTCGCCGGCCTCGCCGAACAGGACGTCGTTGCCAGAGCCGCCGTGGATCAGGTCGTTGCCGCTGCCGCCCGCCAGCGAGCTGTCGGCGCCGGAGCCGCCCATCATCAGGTCGGCACCGTTGCCGCCGACCAGCGTGTCTGCGCCGGAACCGCCCAGCAAAAGGTCGCCGCCATTGCCACCGGTCAGGCGGTCCCCACCGCTGCCGCCGTCGAGGATGTCGTTGCCGCCTCCCCCCTCGATGACATCGGCGCCGCCCATCCCGAAGCCGATCTCGCCATACGAGCCGCCGGCGAGGCGGTCGGCGGCGCTGCTGCCGGCGAGCAGGCTGCCGGCGTCCGTCGGGGCCGCGGCACCGGGCGGCCGCGCGGCCAGCAGGTCGAGGACCTGGCGTGCCGCCTCGACGCTCCATGCCTGCTGGTTGCCTGACAGCAGCACGTCGGCGGTGATGCGCTCCGGACTGGTCATTTCGCCAACGCGGATTGCCGCATCGCCATTGCCGGAGACCGCGGTGCCGACGACGACCACGTCATGCGTCGCCGGTGCCGAGGAGCCGCGCTGGATGGCGACACCGTTGTCGGCGTTGCCGGTGGCCACGTTGCCGACCAGCCCGACATCGGCCGAGCCGCTGACGACATTGAAGCCGTGGCTGCCGTTATGCTGGGCGAGGTTGCCAAGGAGGAACGCGTCGAGGACGCCGGCGACGGTGAAGCCGGCGTAGGTCTTGCCGTCGACCCGCTGCCAGCCGCTGTCGCGGGCGATGGAGTCGAGGATGACGACGTCCTGGGCATTGCTGTGCGGATCGATCGCGTAGGTGGCGACATCGGTGACGGTGATGCGCTGGATGAGGACGGAGCCATGCCGGGCGCCGCTGCTGCCGCCGCCGACGTAGAGGCCCTTCACGTCGCCCGGACGGTCCTGCCCGTCGATGGTCAGGTCGCGAATGGTGACGTCGCTGACCGAGGTGCCGCTGTCGATGCGGACGATGCCGGTGAGGTCGCCCGACCAGGTCGAGGCGAGCCGGACGACGGTCTGACCCTGGCCGGCGCCGGCCAGGGTGATGCCGCTGGTGCGGATGCTGATGGCGCCGGCCGAGGCGGTGCCGCTGCCGGTGACGTCGTAGGTCCCGGCCGGCAGTAGTACCGTATCGCCCGGGCGGGCCAAAGTATTGATGACGTAGTTGATCGCGGACGTGTCGTCGCCGCCGCCGTTGCGGGTGGCGCCGTAGCGCGTCACGTCCCACGTGGTCATGTTCCGGCGAGGGTCCTGAGGCCGAACGCAAAACCTGAGCGCGTACGGCGGTGTCGTTCAGTCAGTTGGCGATTGAGGTAGCGCGAAGAAGCAGGTCGTGTCACCCCCGCTGTAGTCGTCGACCATCGGTCGCCATTTGCCGGGCTCATCCTGCAACACCTGGCGCAGCTGGAGCGCTTCCGGCCGGTCGGGAAAGCGGCGGATGTAGGCCTCGATCCACGCCATGTAGTGCCGGCCATGACCGCGCTTCCTGAGAAAGCCGAAGTCCTGGACCCGCCAATTCTGTGACGGGCCGGGGTTGTAGTTTTCCTCGGCGTATGGCCACACCAGGCGCTGGTCGTCGATGCCGGCCAGCAGGAAGCCGATGGCGGTGTGGATGTCGCGACCGTCGACGCTGTAGCCGTAGAGATCGATGTCCTGAACCGCCGCCATCTCGGCGATCGCGATCAGCGAGGCGATGGCGTGGCGCTGGTACCACAGCGCGCGGCTGCCGCGCCGGACCTCGAGCGGCAGGCTGCCGTCCGGGCGCAGCTGGCCGATGACCCGGCGATAGGCATCCAAGCCCTTGCCGAAGTCGGCGGAGTCGCCGACCATGGCGCCCCACGCCATGTCGACCGAGGCGGCGAGGATCGCGTGATTGTTGAGGTCGGCCCGCGGCTCGTTCGCCCTCTCGCCCTTGCGGACCCAGAACGACTTGGTGCGCTCGAGCCAGCGCTCGATGCGCCTGCGGTCGCCGGGGTCGACCGACGGGTCGTCGCGGACCAGGTTCCAGCCCACGATCGTCGGCAACAGGAGCCGTTCGACGACGTAGAAGTTGGACTCGTCGTACTCGTCGAACTTCGACAGCGCCTTGGCCTTGGCCCAGCGGTCGAGCTGGTCGACAAGAACCTTGCGCGCCTTGGCGTCGTCGGTGCCGAACGCGGCGGCCGAGGCGCGCATGACCGTCAGCGTGAACGGCTCGCCGCGCGGATCCCCGCCATATTCGTCGGGCGAGTCGACCTTGGTGAGGGGATCGTGAGTACGCCAGTTCTTGACCCTCGCCGCGCAGAACGCCTCGCGGTCGTCCGCCGGCATGGCCTCCAGCTCGGCCAGGCGCTCGGCCCGGACGAACATCACCTCGCCCGGATGCGGCAGCGGGACGGGCACGTCATCGGCGACGGCGGGCGACGCAAGGAGGAGCGCCGCCAGCGCCATTCCGCCCGGGCCCTGGCGGCGGCGCTGACCGCCTTGCTGGGCGTTGCGACGGCCAGGGCGGCCGAGGCGCCACTGGATGCCCGCTATGCGCTGAACTATGCCGGGGTGCCGGTCGCCGATCTCGCGCTCACCGTCGAGCCGGGTGGCAAGGCGATCCGCAGCGCCATGGATGTCGGCAGCAACGCGCTGGCCGGGCTGTTCGGCGGGTTCGACGTCCGCATGACCGCCACCAGCCGGCCGGGCGAGCCACCCGGGCCGCAGAGCTTCAGGGCCCGCACCGAGAAGAGCGACCGCGACCGCGACGTCCGGGTGCAGTGGGACCGCCGGGGGACGGTCACCGAGGCGGTCGAGATGAAGCGCGGCAAGCCGCGGCCCAGCGAGGTCCCGCAGGAAAGCTGGAGCGATACCGTGGATCCGCTGACCGGGATGCTCCGGCTGCGCCGCTGGATCGCCGCCGGCCCGGCCGCCGGGCGGACCCTGGAGGAACGGGTGTTCGACGGGCGCAAGCGCTTCGACGTCGAGGCCGAGCGCCTCGACGACGCGCCGGGCGAGGCGGGAACCCCGCTGCATCGCGCCCGGGTCCGGCTGCTGCCGGTGTGGGGCTACGAGCGGGACGAAGACGCCTACATGAGCTGGCCCGGCGAGCCGGCCCGCTGGTTCGAGATCGTGCTCAGTGGCGACGGTCGGATGGTGCCGCTGGCGGTCAGCGAGAACGGTGCGCCGCTGCTGACCCTGACCCGCGACTGTCTCAAGGACGGCGGCTGCGCCGCCCGGTCCGACGGCCACTGAGCCCCGGCCGGTTCAGGCCTCGGCCGGCGCCGCGGCACTGACGGCGATGCCGCGCTCCTTGAAGTAGGGCACGAGCTCGCCCGCCTGGAACATCTCGCGGACGATGTCGCAGCCGCCGACGAACTCGCCGCGGACGTAGAGCTGCGGGATCGTCGGCCAGCTCGAGAATTCCTTGATGCCCTGGCGCAGCTCGGAGTCCTCGAGAACATTGTAGGCCTGGAAGCCGACGCCGACGTGCGACAGCACCTGGACCACGGCGGCGGAGAAGCCGCACATCGGAAACACCGGCGTGCCCTTCATGTAGAGCACGACGTCGTCATTCGCGATCTGCTGCCGGATCCGGTCGTGAATGGATTCGCTCACCGATCTGCCCTTCGTGGTGGTGCGGCGCTCACTGCGGCGCCGAGGTCGACAGGGCCAGCGCATGCAGCTGGCCACCCATCCGCTCGCCCAGCGCCTTGTACACCAGCTGGTGCTGCTGGACGCGGCTCTTGCCGCGGAAGCTCTCGGAAACGATGACCGCGCGATAGTGATCGCCGTCGCCGGCAAGATCCTCGATCGTGACCCGGGCATCGGGCATGGCGACCTTGATCAGCTGCTCGATCTCGGCGGCACTCATCGCCATTGCCGTTCCAAACCTCCGTCAGTGGGCCTGACCGGCCATCAGCGCCGGCAACCAGCCCTCGTGCACCTCGCGGAGCCGTCCGAGGGATATGGGAGTCCGGCCCGACAGCGTCAACGAGTCGCCACCGGTCGAGCCGACCTGACGGCACAGCACGCCGGCCGCCTGTGCCGCGCCCAGCACGGTGGCGGCGACGTCGCCCGGGACGGCCAGCAGGTAGCGGGCCTGGTCCTCGCCGAACAGCCAGCCGGCGACGGTGGGGGCGTCACGCGGTACCTGCAGGGTGGCGCCGTCGTTGGCGGCCAGGCACATCTCGGCCAGCGCCACCAGCAGCCCGCCGTCGGCGAGGTCGTGGCAGGCGCCGACATGGCCGGCGGCGATCATGGCACGGACGAAGTCGCCATTGCGCCGCTCGGCGGCGAGGTCGACGGTCGGGGGTGCCCCTTCCTCGCGGCCGATGATGACGCGGAGATAGAGCGAGCTGCCGAGCCAGCCGGTGCAGGTGCCGACCAGCAGCAGCGCCATGCCGGGCCGCTTCCAGGCGATGCCGACCATGCGGTCGAGATCGTCGAGCAGGCCGACGCCGCCGACGTTGGGGGTCGGCTGGATGCCCTGGCCGTCGGTCTCGTTGTAGAGCGAGACGTTGCCCGAGACGACCGGGTAGTCGAGGGCGCGGCAGGCCTCGGCCATGCCCTCGATGCAGCCGACCAGCTGGCCCATGATCTCCGGCCGCTCGGGATTGCCGAAGTTCAGGCAGTTGGTGATCGCCAGCGGCCGGGCGCCGGTGGCGGTGAGGTTGCGCCAGCTCTCGGCCACGGCCTGCATGCCGCCGGTCCGCGGATCGGCCTTGCAGTAGCGGGGCGTGCAGTCGGTGACGAGCGCCAGGCCCTTGCGGGTGCCGTGGATGCGCACCACCGCCGCATCGCCGCCCGGCAACTGGACGCTGTCGCCCATGACCATGTGATCGTACTGCTCCCAGATCCAGCGCTTGGCGGCGAGATCGGGCGAGCCCATGAGGCGGACCAGCGCCTCTTCGGGCGGGACGTCGCAGACGACATTCTCGGCCGCCAGCGGCGGCTGCGGCAGGGTCGGCTTCCACGGGCGGTCATAGACCGGCGAGGCGCCCGAGACCGGCTGGACCGGCAGGTCGGCGGCGATCCTGCCCTGCCAGCGCAGCACCATCCGGCCGGTGTCGGTGACCGTGCCGATGCTGGCGCAGTCGAGGCCCCACCGCTCGAAGATCGCGTAGGCCTCGGCCTCGCGGCCGGCCTTGAGCACGAGGAGCATGCGCTCCTGGCTCTCCGACAGCATGATCTCGTAGGGGGTCATGCCGGTCTCGCGCAGCGGGACGCGGTCGAGGTCGAGCTCGATGCCACAGTTGCCGCGCGCCGCCATCTCGAAGGACGACGAGGTCAAGCCGGCGGCGCCCATGTCCTGGATGGCGACGATGCAGTCCTGCTGCATCAGCTCGAGGCAGGCCTCGATGAGCAGCTTCTCGGTGAACGGGTCGCCGACCTGGACGGTCGGCCGCTTGGCCTCGCTGTCCTCGCTGAACTCGGCCGACGCCATGGTCGCACCATGGATGCCGTCGCGGCCGGTCTTGGCACCGACGTAGAGCACCGGATTGCCGATGCCGGCGGCCGCCGCATAGAAGACCCGGTCGGCCTCGGCGATGCCGACGCACATCGCGTTGACGAGGATGTTGCCGTTGTAGGACGGGTGGAAGGTGCACTCGCCGCCGACCGTCGGCACGCCGACGCAGTTGCCGTAGCCGCCGATGCCGGCAACGACGCCGGCGATCAGGTGGCGGGTCTTCGGATGCGCCGGATCGCCGAAGCGCAGCGCGTCGAGCAGGGCGACGGGGCGGGCGCCCATGGTGAACACGTCGCGCAGGATGCCGCCGACGCCGGTGGCCGCGCCCTGGTAGGGCTCGATGAAGCTCGGGTGGTTGTGGCTCTCCATCTTGAAGACGGCGACCTTGCCGTCGCCGATGTCGACGATGCCGGCGTTCTCGCCGGGCCCGCACACAACCCAGGGCGCCTCGGTCGGGAACTTGCCGAGGTGCCGCCTGGACGACTTGTAGGAGCAGTGCTCGCTCCACATCACCGAGAAGATGCCGAGCTCGACGAGGTTCGGGGCGCGCCCGAGGATCTCGAGGACGCGCTGGTACTCGTCGGCCGTGATGCGATGCTCGGCCAGCAGCTGCGGGGTGACGACGAGGTCGCTCATCGGCCGACCGCTCCGAGCAGCGAGGCGAACAGCGGCAGCCCGTCGGTCGAGCCCAGCAGCGGCTCGATGGCGCGCTCGGGGTGCGGCATCAGCCCCAGCACGTTGCCGCGCTCGTTGAGCACGCCGGCGATGTCGGCGGTCGAACCGTTCGGGTTGGCGCGGTAGCGGAAGGCGATGCGGCCCTCGCCCTCGAGCCGGGCCAGGCCCTCGGCGTCGACGATGTAGTTGCCGTCGTGATGCGCCACCGGCAGGGAGATTGCGGACCGCCCGGCATAGCCGGCGGTGAAGGCGCTGTTGCCGTTGGCGACCACGAGCTCGACCTGGCGGCAGACGAAGGCGAGGCCGGCGTTGCGGACCAGCGCCCCGGGCAGCAGGCCGGCCTCGGTCAGGATCTGGAAGCCGTTGCAGATGCCCAGCACGTAGCCGCCGCGGCCGGCATGCTCGGCGACCGCGCGCAGCACCGGCGAGCGGGCGGCGATGGCGCCGCAGCGCAGGTAGTCGCCGTAGGAGAAACCGCCGGGCACGCCGATCACGTCGAGCGGCGGCAGCTCGGTCTCCTGGTGCCAGATGCGGTGCACCGGCGTGCCGAAGGTCGCCTCCATCGCCACCGCGAGGTCGCGGTCGCAGTTGGAGCCGGGGAAGGTGATGACGGCGGCGCGCATGGTCCTCGCGACCGTGTCGACGGGCCTGCGGAGTAGCGGGCGAAGGCCGCCGATGCAATGCCGCCGCCGCGCTGCGGCCCTGCGCGTTCAGCCGGGTGCCGGTCCGGCCCGCTGGCGCCAGCGCAGGTAGAGGAAGGAGACCGGTGCCGCGACGACGAGGTAGGCGAGCAGGAGGACGAGCGTGTTCACGCCGGGCACGGCGGCCGCCGCCAGGGCAGCCACGCCGATGTGCCGGGTGGCGCAGCAGACGGCCAGGGCGGTGCGGTCGTCAGGATCGGGCCCGCCAAGCAGGTGACCGCAGGCCAGGGCAGCCACGGTCAGGACGCCCAGTGCGATCCAGCCGGAGCCGGGAACCGCGGCCAGCAGCGGCAGGTGCAGCACGAGCAGGCCCAGCGCCGCAACGACGAACACCATCCCGAGGACGCGCAGGAAGCCGTCGGCGACGTTGGCGCTCCAGGCCGGCGCGGCGCGCCGGACCAGCATGCCGACCGCGAGCGGCAGCAGCAGCGAGATGCCGATCACCCGGGCGACCCCGAGCGGCGAGACCGGCGCGTCGCGCTCGAACAGGGCGCCGAGCCACGCCAGCCAGAGCGGCACGGTGACGATGGCGAGCAGCGATGACAGGACGACGAGACTGAAGACGTAGGCGTCGCTCTGCAGGCCGATCAGCTTGCGCGGCAGCAGCGGTGCGCCGGCGGAGATCGCCAGCACGAGCAGCGCCACCTTCACGCCGGGCGGCAGCGGCAGCATCCAGGCCGCGGCCAGCGCCAGCAGCGGAACGGCGACGTACATCGCCAGCAGCGAGCGCAGCAGCAGGCCGGGCCGGCGGGTGAGGGAGGCGAGGTCGGCCGGCGTGGCACCGAGGCCGACAGCGAAGACGAGGCCGGACACGCACAGCTTCACGACGACCAGCAGGAAGGCCGTCATG
>JAXMCM010000025.1:0-181678 GCA_046349355.1 Geminicoccaceae bacterium | reverse complement strand
TCACCTCGAGCTGGGTCACCGAGGCGGCACCCTGGCGGTTGGAGGTGCCGACGCAGTCCGAGCCGGTGTCGCCGCCGCCGATGACGATGACGTGCTTGCCCTTGGCCGACAGCGTGCCGCGCGGGGCGGCGCGGGATTCGTCGTCGCCGGCGACCCGCTTGTTCTGCTGGACGAGGAAGTCCATGGCGAAGTGGATGCCGTCGACCTCGCGGCCGGGCACCTCGAGGTCGCGCGGCCATTCCGCCCCGCCCGACATCACGACCGCGTCGTAGCCGTCGAGCAGCGAGCGGACCGAGATCACCGCCCCGACCTCGACGCCGGTGCGGAACTCGACGCCCTCCTCGGCCATCTGGCGCATGCGCCGGTCGATGAGCCGCTTCTCCATCTTGAAGTCGGGGATGCCGTAGCGCAGCAGGCCGCCGATCCGGTCGGACTTCTCGTAGAGGGTGACCGCATGGCCGGCGCGGGCCAGCTGCTGCGAGCAGGCGAGGCCGGCGGGGCCCGAGCCGACCACGGCGACGCGGCTGCCGGTCTTGCGCGCCGGCGGCTGCGGCACGATCCAGCCTTCCTCCCAGCCGCGGTCGACGATCGCGCACTCGATCGATTTGATCGTCACCGGGTTGTCGTCGATGTTCAGCGTGCAGGCCGCCTCGCAGGGGGCGGGGCAGATGCGGCCGGTGAACTCGGGGAAGTTGTTGGTCGAGTGCAGGACCTCGAGGGCCTGCCGCCAGCGGTCGCGGCGGACGAGGTCGTTCCAGTCCGGGATCAGGTTGTTGACCGGGCAGCCGTTGTGACAGAACGGGATGCCGCAATCCATGCAGCGCGCACCCTGCCTGCCGACGTCGCTCGCCGGCAGCGGCAGGACGAACTCCTTCCAGGTGCGCAGCCTGGACTCGACCTTCTCGTAGGGTCGATCCTGCCGGGCGATCTCGAGGAAACCGGTGGGGTGGCCCATCGTCGCTACTTTCCGCGTGCCTGAAGGGTTTATTCGGCGGCGACCGAGGCGGCGGCCGTGGCGGCGTTCTGCAGGTCGAGCAGGGCCCGCCGGTAGTCCTTCGGCATCACCTTCACGAAGTGGCCGCGCGCCGTCTCCCAGTCGTCGAGCAGGGCGCGCGCCCGGGCGCTGCCGGTGTGCAGGTGGTGGCGCTCGACCAGCACGTGCAGCCGCTCGGCATCGAAGCGCAGCATGTCGCCCATGCCGTTGTCGTCGATGCTGACCGAGCGCTGGCGCGGCCGGCCCTGCATCTCGGAGGCCGGCGCCGGTGCTCCGACCGGCTCGAGGTCGACCATCGCCTTGTTGGCCAGCATCGCGAAGCGGCGATGCGGGTCGTAGACATAGGCGACGCCGCCCGACATGCCGGCCGCGAAGTTGCGCCCGGTGTCGCCGAGGACGACGACCACGCCGCCGGTCATGTACTCGCAGCCATGGTCGCCGACGCCCTCGACGACGGTGACCGCACCCGAGTTGCGCACGGCGAAGCGCTCGCCGGCCACACCCTCGAAATAGGCCTCGCCGGCGATGGCGCCGTAGAGGACGGTGTTGCCGACGATGATGTTGGCGGTGGGCTCGCGCCTGGCGCCGGCCGGCTGGCGGACGACGATGCGGCCGCCGGACAGCCCCTTGCCGACATAGTCGTTGGCGTCGCCGGACAGGACCAGCGACACGCCGCGGGCGAGGAAGGCGCCGAGGCTCTGCCCGGCGGTGCCGGTCAGCCGGACCGAGATGGTGTCCTCGGGCAGGCCGGCATGGCCGTAGCGCTTGGCGACCTCGCCGGACAGCATCGTGCCGACGGTGCGGTTGACGTTGCGGATCTCGCGCTCGATCTGCACGGGCTCGGCGCGCTCGAGGGCCGGGGCGGCGGCGGCGATCAGGTCGCGGTCCAGCGCCCGCTCGAGGCCGTGGTCCTGGCGCTCGCTGTTGCGGATCGCCACGCCGGGCCGGGCCGGCGCCTGGTAGAGCAGCTTCGACAGGTCGACGTTGCGCGCCTTCCAGTGGTCGACCGCCTTGCGCATGTCGAGCCGGTCGACCCGCCCGGTCATCTCGTCGAGCGTGCGGAAGCCCAGCCGCGCCATGATCTCGCGCAGCTCCTCGGCGACGAAGAAGAAGTAGTTGATGACGTGCTCGGGCTGGCCGGTGAAGCGGGCGCGCAGCACCGGATCCTGCGTCGCCACCCCGACCGGGCAGGTGTTGAGGTGGCACTTGCGCATCATGATGCAGCCGGCGGCGATCAGCGGCGCCGTGGCGAAGCCGAACTCGTCCGCACCCAGCAGGGCGCCGATGGCGACGTCGCGGCCGGTGCGCAGGCCGCCGTCGACCTGCACCGCGATGCGGCCGCGCAGGCCGTTCAGCACCAGCGTCTGCTGGGTCTCGGCGAGGCCGATCTCCCAGGGCGAGCCGGCATGGGTCAGCGAGGTCAGCGGCGAGGCGCCGGTGCCGCCCTCGAAGCCCGAGATCGTGACGTGGTCCGCACGGGCCTTGCTGACGCCCGCAGCGACCGTGCCGACGCCGACCTCGGAGACCAGCTTCACCGACACCCGCGCCGCCGGGTTGGCGTTCTTCAGGTCGTGGATGAGCTGGGCCAGGTCCTCGATCGAGTAGATGTCGTGGTGCGGCGGCGGCGAGATCAGGCCGACGCCCGGCGTCGAGTGGCGGACGCGGGCGATGTTGCGGTCGACCTTGTGGCCGGGCAGCTGGCCGCCCTCGCCGGGCTTGGCCCCCTGCGCCATCTTGATCTGGATGTCGTCGGCGTTGACCAGGTACTCGGCGGTGACGCCGAAGCGTCCCGACGCCACCTGCTTGATCGCCGAGCGCATCGAATCGCCGTTCGGCAGCGGCTTGAAGCGGTCCGCCTCCTCGCCGCCCTCGCCGGTGTTCGACTTGCCGCCGATGCGGTTCATCGCGATCGCCAGCGTGGTGTGCGCCTCGCGGCTGATCGAGCCGAAGCTCATGGCCCCGGTGGCGAAGCGGCGGACGATGTCGGCGGCGGGCTCGACCTCGTCGAGCGGCACCGGCGTGTCGGCCCAGCGGAACTCCATGAGCCCGCGGATGGTCAGCAGGCGAGCGCTCTGCTGGTTGATGCTGTCGGCGAACTTCCGGTACTCGGCCGGGACGTTGCCGCGCACGGCATGCTGCAGGGCGCCCACCGACTCCGGCGTCCAGGCGTGGTCCTCGCCGCGCAGGCGGAAGGCGTAGTCGCCGCCGACGTCGAGCATCGAGCGGTAGATCGGGCTGTCGCCGTAGGCGTCGCGATGGCGGCGGACCGTCTCCTCGGCGATCTCGCGCCAGCCGGCACCCTCGATGGTCGTGGCGGTGCCGGTGAAGTAGCGCTCGACGAACTCGCTGGAGAGCCCGACCGCGTCGAAGATCTGGGCGCCGCAATAGGACTGGTAGGTCGAGATGCCCATCTTGGACATCACCTTGAGGATGCCCTTGCAGACCGCCTTGATGTAGCTCTTCTGGACCTCGTAGGGCTTCAGCTTCAGCCCCGACTGGACGCGGATGTCCTCGAGCGTCTCCAGCGCCAGGTACGGGTTCACGGCCTCGGCCCCGTAGCCGGCGAGGCAGCAGAAATGGTGCACCTCGCGCGCCTCGCCGGTCTCGACGACGAGGCCGGTCTGGGTGCGCAGGCCGCGCTTGATCAGGTGGTGGTGGACGGCCGCGGTGGCCAGCAGCGCCGGCAGCGGGATCCGGCCGGCCGAGACCGCGCGGTCGGAGAGGACGATGATGTTGACGTCGGCGAGGACGGCGTCGACCGCCTCGCTGCAGATCCGCTCGAGCGCCCGCTCCATGCCGGCGGCCCCGGCATCGGCGGGCCAGGTGGTGTCGATGGTGGCGGTGCGGAACGCCCCGTCGAGCAGGTCGGAAATCGCCCGGACCTTGTCGAGCTCGGCGTTGGTCAGGATCGGCTGCGACACCTCGAGGCGCTTGTGGGCGCCGGCGTGCAGCCCCAGCAGGTTCGGTCGCGGCCCGATCATCGAGACCAGCGACATCACCAGCTCCTCGCGGATCGGGTCGATCGGCGGGTTGGTGACCTGGGCGAAATTCTGTTTGAAGTAATTGTAGAGCAGCTTCGGCTTGCGCGAGAGCACCGCGATCGGCGTGTCGGTACCCATCGAGCCGATCGGATCGTCCGGCTCCCTGGCCATCGGCTCCAGGAAGAACTGGATGTCCTCCTGGGTGTAGCCGAAGGCCTGCTGGCGATCGAGCAGGTCGGCCGGATCGTTGCCGACGGCCGCGCTCGCCGCATGCGGCAGCTCGGGCAGCTCCTCCAGCTTGTGCTGGGTCGCCTTCAGCCACTCGTCGTAGGGCTGCGCCTCGGCCAGCGTCCGCTTCAGCTCCTCGTCCTCGACGATGCGGCCCTGCTCGAGGTCGATCAGCAGCATCTTGCCGGGCTGCAGGCGCCACTTGCGGACGATCTGCTCGTCCGGGATCGGCAGCACGCCGGCCTCGGACGCCATCACCACGCGGTCGTCGTCGGTGACGATGAAGCGGGCCGGGCGCAGGCCGTTGCGGTCGAGGGTGGCGCCGATCTGCCGGCCGTCGGTGAAGGCGATGGCGGCCGGCCCGTCCCACGGCTCCATCAGCGCGGCATGGTACTCGTAGAAGGCCTTGCGCTTGGCATCCATCAGCGGATTGCCGGCCCAGGCCTCCGGGATCAGCATCATCATCGCGTGCGACAGCGGGTAGCCGCCGGCGACCAGCAGCTCGAGCGCGTTGTCGACGCAGGCGGTATCCGACTGCCCGTGCGGGATCAGCGGCCACATCTTGTCGAGGTCGGGCCCGAGCAGGTCCGACTCCATCATCCGCCGCCGGGCGTACATCCAGTTGACGTTGCCGCGGACGGTGTTGATCTCGCCGTTATGGGCGATGAAGCGGTAGGGGTGGGCCAGCTTCCACGACGGGAAGGTGTTGGTCGAGAAGCGCTGGTGGACGAGGCACAGCGCCGAGCGGGTCAGCGGGTCGCGCAGGTCGTCGTAGAAGCTCTCGACCTGCGAGGCCAGCAGCAGGCCCTTGTAGACCACCGTCCGCGACGAGAAGGACGGCATGTAGAACTGGGTGATGCCGGGCAGGCCCTGCTTGCGGGCGATCTCGGCCAGCGGGTTCTGCGTCTGCTTGCGGATCGCCAGCAGCTTGCGCTCGAACGCGTCCTGGTCGGCGACCTGGCTGCCGCGCGCGACGATCGCCTGGCGGATCACCGGCATCGAGGCGATCACCGCCTCGCCGAGGCCGGCAAGGTCGGTCGGCACGTCGCGCCAGCCGATCAGGGCCTGGCCCTCGACGCGGATGAAGTGCTCGAAGCGCTCGACGGCGAGGCCGCGCGCCGCCTCGTCCTGCGGCAGGAAGCACATGCCCACCGCATAGTGGCCCGGCGCCGGCAGGACGTGGCCGGCCCTGTCCGCCCAGTCGCGCAGGAGCTCGTCGGGGATCTGGATCATGCAGCCGGCGCCGTCGCCCATGAGCGGGTCGGCGCCGACGGCTCCGCGATGATCGAGATTGACGAGGATCTGAAGGCCCTGGCGGACGATGTCGTGCGTCTTGCGGCCCTTGATGTCCGCCACGAAGCCCACGCCGCACGCGTCGTGCTCGTTGCGTGGATCGTAAAGGCCCTGCGGCTGCGGCAACTCCATGGCGTCTGCCTCCGATCGCCGGCTTCGCGGCGTGTTCCCTCCTCGCCCCCTTGCCATGAAGCGGACGCGTCGCGCGGAACCTAGCCTCTCACGAACCGGATTCCCAGCCGCAGCACCAAGAGGGCGCCGCCGGCCGACCGGCAGCGCCCATAACCCAACTCCAGCGACGACGCCACCGCCGGATCAACGCCGGCGGACGGTGGCGCCGCGCCCGGGATTGACGACAGCGATGCCCTAGAGTGCGGCGCCGCGCTCGCGCAGGCGGACGCCCGCGGTTTCGCCCAGCGGCTCTCGGCCCATGCGCATCATGTCCCAGATCGCCGCGGCGAGGGGCACCACCAGCAGCACGCCCGCAAAGATCATACCCATGTCGGTTTCCTCGGTTTCGGCCGGCGCGACCGGCACCCGGCCATCGTCGGCGGAACGGCAGGGCGAGCGGCCCGGTTCCTGACGGGAACCTCGGCGTTGGCGCGAACGTTGCTTGCGGCGACCAACCGAGGAGGCCGTCGATGCCGCATGATCCGCAACAGCCGGGCCGTCAGCCGGGTCCGCCGCGCGCCGGCGATGACGCCGCGTTGCAGAAATCGGTGGACCGGCATGTCCCCGAGGCCGAGCGCCTGCCGGAGCGGGCCGATGAGAATCCGCTGAGCCGGCAGGTCCGAGGTCATGCCACCGAGGGCCGCAAGGGACCCGGCCGGTCGACGCTTCAGGGCGGCGACAAGGTTTCCGACTGAACCGAACGCCCATCAGCCGCGCCACGAACGACGGAGGTGTCCGCCATGCCCCACAACCACGAACGCCATGCCATCGACGGCAAGCAGGCCGAGAACCAGAGGCGCCAGGTGATCGCCCGGCGCGACTTCCGCTACTGGATGGAGCGGCGCCGGCCGCGCGTCTGCATCCATGACGCGACGTCGGGGTCCCCCGGCGAGACCGGCGCCGGCCGCGACTGCGACGAGAGCCATCACTGACGGTCGCTGGCCGCCCGCCGGACTGCAGGCCCGGTCAGGAGAGGCCGAGCGGCGGCAGATAGTGGTTCAGCAGGTTGGCCGCTTCGAGGACGATGACGCCCAGCAGGATCCGGACCGTCCACAGCCTGGCGGCAGGCCGGGCGGCGAGCGAGGCGCCGAGCCAGCCGCCGGCGACCGAGCCCATGGCGAGGATCGAGCCGGCGCCCCAGGCCACGCTGCCACCATCGGCGAAGATCGCCAGGGTCACGAGGCTGGAGAGAAAGATCAGCGCCGACTTCAGGGCGTTGGCGCCCAGCAGCGGGAGCCGGACGAGCAGGACGAGCGCCAGCAGAAGGTAGGTCGCTCCGTCGAGGACGATGAAGCCTAGCCAGCAGCCGACGGCGAAGAAGACGAGCTGGGCCACGAGGTCGGTGCGAGGCGGCTGGTCTGTGCGATCGGCCAGCAGGCGATTCAGGCCGGCCAGGACGACGAGCAGGGCCACCAGCACGGCCACCGTGACGGCGAGGCGAAGGTCGGGGGCCGGCAGCAGCTGGGCCGCGACGGCACCGAGGACGGTGCCGGCGAGCGTCGCCGGGGTCAGGCGGGCGAGCAGCCGCCAGTCGATGGCGCCCTGCCGGTGGAACCTGACGAGCGCTGCCAGCGCGCCGACCACGACCGGCAGCCGGTTGGTCGCATTGGCGGTGGCCGGATCCATGCCGAGCAGCAGCAGCAGCGGCAGGGTCAGCGCCGAGCCGCTGGAGGCCAGGGCGTTGAGCAGGCCACAGCCGAGGCCGGCGGCGAGCAGGAGCGGCAAGGTGCCGGCAGCGGCGAGCTCGGGCATCGGGGTCGCTTCGCTAAGGGAGGGATCGGCAACGGCGCGGGCTGAAAGGTCCGCGCCGCCAACTTCGGGTTTTCTCAGGCGAACAGGATGTCGCTGGCGTCGAGTGTCGCCATGCCCGCCGAGCCGATGGTGATGCTCACGTCGCCGGCGGTGAAGCCGTTGGCGCCGAGCACGAGGTCGGCAAGGCCGTGGACCGTGGCGATGCCGGTGAGGTCGATGACGTCGGCCTCCGTGTAGTCGGTGATGACGTCGCTGCCGTCGCCGCTGTCGAAGGCGAAGCGGTCGGCGCCGGCGCCGCCGGTCAGCACGTCGTTGCCGCTCTCGCCGTCGACGGCATCGTTGCCGTCACCCCCGGACAGCTGGTCAGCGTCGTTGCCACCGCGGACCTCGTCGTCCCCAGCCCCGCCAGCCACCGCGTCATTGCCACTGCCGCCGTAGGCGGTGTCGTTGCCGAGCCCTCCGTCGAGGCTGTCGACGCCGGCACCGCCGCGGAGAATGTCGTTGCCATAGTTGCCGGCGACGACGTCGTTGCCCGAGCCGGCGTCGAGGCTGTCGTCGCCCGACCCGCCGACCAGGCTGTCGGCGCCGCCGGTGCCGGTCTGCAGGACGGCGGTGTCACGGGACCTGAAGACGAAGTCGTCGGCCGCAAGGCTGGCCGATGCCACCATCGTCAGCGTCACGCTGACATCGCCAGCGGCGACCGTCGTGCTGGTCGAGCCGGAGATGACGAGATCCGTCATCGCGAAGACATTGTCGACGCCGCTGAAGTCGAGCCTGTCGGCGCTCTCCCAGAAGCGCACCGTGTCGCCGCCGCCGCCGTTGGCGAAGACGAAGCGGTCGGCACCTGCACCTCCGTATAGGTCATCGTTGCCGACACCACCCTCGAGTACATCGTCTCCCTCACCACCGTAGAGCTTGTCCGCGCCGGCACCGCCAGTGACCAGATCGTTGGCGGTCCCGCCGAAGAGCGTATCGCTCCCTTCGGTGCCGATGAGGGTCAGCGCGACGGCAGACGGCACGCCACCGCTGCTCGTCGAGCCGGCGCCCCCCGACCCGCCGGTGGTGCCACCCTGCATGGTTTCGTTCGACATCGAAGTCTCCCTTCAGTGTCTTGTGCGGAGGCCTGGAACGGCCTGGTGCCCGAAGTGATGGAGGTTCGCCGTACCCAGCGGCATCGAGTCGGCCGCAACACGCGGTGCACGGGTGACGGCGGAGGAGGCCGGGATCCGGGCGTCCCTGCGGGCAGCCCGGTCCCTCGACCCGCTGGCCCGCGTCAGGCGAAGATGAAGTCGCTGGCGTCCCAGCTGCTCTCGATGCGGGTGGACGTGACCGCGAAGCCGTAGCCGGTGATGACGCTCCCGTTGTCGGTCGTCCCGAACGACAGGTCGGCCATCCCGTGCACCATGGCGATGCCGGTGAGGTCGATCTTTTCGCCGTTGGCGAAGTCGGCGATGTGGTCGATCGAGCCGTCGTCGTCGATGACGAAGGTGTCGACGCCGCTTCCGCCGGTCAGCACGTCGAAGCCGGTCTCGCCGTCAACGATGTCATTGCCGTCTCCGCCGAACAGCTGGTCGGCGTCGTTGCCGCCGCGGATCACGTCGTCGCCGGCACCGCCGTTGACCAGGTCGTTGCCACTGCCACCGTAGACGGTGTCGTTGTCGAGGCCTCCATCGAGGCTGTCGACGCCGGCGCCGCCGCGCAGGATGTCGTCGCCGGCGTTGCCCGCGACGAGGTCGTTGCCCGAGCCGGCATCGACGGAGTCGTTGCCCGAGCCGGCATCGATCCTGTCGTTGCCGCCGGCACCGTCGATCTTGTCGTTGCCGCTGCGGGTCGTGATGAGATCGTTGCCGGCGGTGCCGGTCTGGGTCGCGTCGGGGGCCACGCGGAAGATCATCCGCGAGGCCGAGAAGCCGGCGTCCGTCAGCCCCTCGATCGTGATGGTGACGTCGCCGGCCTGCACGACCTCGCCGTTCCGCGCGAGATCGGCGATGTCGTAGACGCCGTTGATGCCTCTGAGGTCGAGCTTGTCGTTCTCGCTGAATCCGACGACCCGATCGGAGCCGTCGCCTGACCGGAAGGCAAAAATGTCGTCGTCGACACCGCCCTTCAACAAGTCGTCGCCGGTACCGCCAACCACCGTGTCGTTACCCCAGCCGCCGTCGAGGGTGTCGCTGCCTTGACCGCCCAGCAGCGTGTCGCCGTCGTCTCCGCCGTCGATCGAATCGTTACCGACATCGCCGAGCAGCGTGTCGCCGCCGCAGCCGCCGTAGAGCACATCGCTGCCTTCAAGGCCGTAGAGTGTGTCGCCACCGTCGATCCCGCGCAGCGTATCGTTGCCGTAGCTGCCCATCTTCCATTGGCCGATCGGCACATCGCCGCCAGGAGGATCCTGAGGAGTGAACGTGGACATGTTCGGTCCTCTGCTCTGCCGGGGCGGCGGTCGGGGCCGGCGCTCGGCGGTTGGTGTCGAGACCAACGTGTCGAAACGTCCATGCACAGGGGAGTCGCAGCGGCTGCAACAAGCGTTTCACGGGCGTCGCCGGAGACGGCGAAGGCCCGGGCACCGCAGGCGGCCCGGGCCTTCATCCGGCGAGGAAGCTCAGGAGGCGAAGATGAAGTCGCTGGCGTCCCAGCTGATGACGCCGCGGCTGGAGAGGATGGTGATGCCGAGGACGTCGATCTCGCTGCCGCTGCCGTTGGCGCCGACGCTGATGTCGAGGCCGCCGAAGCCGGTGATCTGCAGGCCGTTGACGTTGAGCTGGCTGAGGTCGATCGTCTCGCCGTCGGCGAAGTCGGTGATGGTGTCGACACCGCTGCCGGCCTTGAAGACGAAGCTGTCGACGCCGGCGCCGCCGGTCAGCTGGTCGTCGCCGGCACCGCCCTCGACCACGTCGTTGCCGCCGTCGCCGAAGACGAAGTCGCCATCGTTGCCGCCGCTGACGACATCGTTGCCGAGGCTGCCGCGCAGCGAGTCGCTGCCGCTGCCGCCGAACACCTGGTCGGCGCCGTTGCCGCCATGCTCGAGATCGTTGCCGGCACCGCCGCGGAGGATGTCGTTGCCGTACTCGCCATAGAGCTTGTCGTCGCCGGAGCCGCCATCGATCGAGTCGTCGCCCGAGCCGCCGACGAGGCTGTCGTAGCCGGTGGTGCCGGTGACGCTCATGGCGGCGTCGCGGGTACCGAAGATGACGTCTGCGGACGTGAAGTTGTCGGTGGTCATGCCGTTCAATGTCACAGAGACATTGCCGGCGGTGACCTTGTTGCCGCTGATCTGCAGGTCGGAAAAGACGAAGGCTTCCTTCACCGCACTGAGATCGAGCCGGTCGTCGGCGGTCCAGTCGGTGACGGTGTCGTTGCCGTCGCCCTGGGCCATGACGAAGGTGTCGATGCCGGTCCCGCCGGTCAGCACGTCGTTGCCGGTGCCTCCGCGCAGCACATCGTTGCCGGCGCCGGCATTGAGCTGGTCGTTGCCGCCAGCACCGTCGAGCAGGTCGTTGCCGAAGCTGGTGGTGATGACGTCGTCGCCGGCCGTGCCGACCTGCGTGACGTGCGGGGACGGGCTGAAGATCATCCGGTCTGACGTGAAGCTGGCGTCGGTCAGACCGGCGATCGCGATCGTGACGTTGCCGGCCTGCACGGTGTAGCCGCTGCGGACGAGATCGGCGATGCCATAGACGCCGTCGATGCCGGTGAAGTCGAGCTTGTCGTTGCCGCTGAAGTCGAAGATTGCGTCGGAACCGTCACCGGAGCGGAAGACGAACACATCGTCGCCGGCGCCGCCGTACAGCCAATCGAAGCCATTACCACCGATCAGCGTGTCGCTGCCGGCTCCGCCATACAGATAATCGGTGTCGCCATCGCCGGTCAGCACGTCGTTGCCGTCGCTGCCGGTCAGCGTGTCCCGGCTGCCGGTGCCGACGAGACTATCGTCTCCCGCCGTGCCGACGAGCTTCAGGCCGCCCGACGAAAGCGGCGAGCTGCTGCCGGTGTCCGGTGGGGTGGAGCCACCACTCATGGTCTGGTCGTAGATCGACATCGCTGCTTCTCCCCTGTCCTGTCGCGACCGGTCGTCCGGCCCGTGACCGGATTGATGGACGTCCGGTCATGCGCAGGGGAGTCGCACCGGCTGCAACGGCTGTTGCATGGCGCGTGCGCCCCGGCCGGAGCCGCGGGACCGGCGCGCCAGGCGAAACGCCGTTCGGGACCTCGGCAGCGACGCCGGGCACCGATGCCGACTCCTGCACGGTCTGTTGCAGCCGGTGCGACTCACCTGTGCACGCGGCCTCTGCCAAGTCTGTGCTCGCGGCCCTCACCAGGGGGCCGGAGCGCAGAAAGGGCAGGGGAGACGGCCATGGTGGTGCGGCTTGGACTTGCGGGGTCGGACACACTGACCGGAACCCGCGGCAACGACATCCTCGTCGATATCGGCGGCAGCAACACGCTCAGTGGACTCGCCGGGAACGACGCGATCACCGGCGGGAGCGACGGCGACACCGCCTACGGCGGCGCCGGGACCGACCTCCTGCTCGGCCTAGGCGGTACCGACGTCCTCGATGGCGGGTCTGACGGCGACCGGCTTTGGGGCGGCGGCGGCGATGACAGCCTGATCGGCGGCTCCGGCCATGACGTCCTCGACGGCGGCTCCGGGCGCGATACGGCGGTGTATGACGGCGCCAGGGCCGCTTACCGCCTTACCGAGCTCGGCGGGGGTGTCATCGAGGTCCAGGACCTAGAGCCGGGCCTCGCCGGCGACGACGGCACCGATCGCCTGACCGGCGTCGAACGACTGGTCTTCGCCGACGGCGAGGTCATCGTCGGCCAGCAGCCCAACCGGGCTCCGGACGCTGTCGCCGACAGCCTGGCCGCTCAGGCCGAGGACGCCGCGCCCCGGACGATCGCCTTCGCCGAGCTGACCGGCAACGACACGGATCCCGACGGCGACCCGCTGGTCGTGTCCGCCGTCGGCAATGCCACCGGTGGCACCGTCGCCATCGTCGCCGGGGAGGTCGTCTTCACGGCCGACGCCGACTTCAACGGTGCGGCGTCGTTCGACTACACGGTCAGCGACGGCAAGGGCGGCGTCGACACGGCAAGCGCCGGCTTCACGGTGACGGCCGTCAACGATGCGCCAGAGGCCACGGACGACACGCTGGCATCCCAGGCGGAAGACGCCTCATCCCGGACGATCGCGTTCGCCGAGCTGACGGCCAACGACCACGACCTCGACGGCGATGCACTGACCGTCTCCGCCGTCGGCAACGCCACCGGCGGCATGGTCGCCATCGTCGCGGGCGAGGTCGTGTTCACCGCCGACGCCGACTTCAACGGCGCCGCCTCGTTCGACTACACGGTCAGCGACGGCAAGGGCGGCACCGACACTGCGACCGCCAGCTTCGCGGTGACGGCCGTCAACGACGCGCCGGAGGCCTCAAATGACACGCTGGCGTCGCAGGCCGAAGACGGCGAGCCCCGAACGATCGCCTTCGCGGAGCTGACGGACAATGACGACGACATTGATGGCGATAAGCTGACAATCTCCGACGTCGGCAACGCAAGGGGAGGCAACGTCGCTATTGTCGCCGGCGAGGTCGTGTTCACGGCTGATGCGGATTTCAACGGATCTGCGTCGTTCGACTACACGCTCAGCGACGGCAAGGGTGGAGTCGACACGGCAACGGCCAGCTTTACGGTAACGCCCGTCAACGACGCGCCGGAGGCCACGGATGACACGCTCCAAGACCAGGCCGAGGATGCCTCGCCCCGGACGATCGCGTTCGCCAAGCTCACCGGCAATGACAACGATGTCGACGGCGATGCGCTGACGGTCTCCGCCGTCGGCAAAGCCACCGGCGGCTCGGTCGCCATTGTCGCTGGCGAGGTCGTCTTCACGGCCGACGCGGATTTCAACGGTGCCGCGTCGTTCGACTACACGCTCAGCGACGGCAAGGGTGGCAGCGACACCGCGACGGCCAGCTTCACGGTCAAGGCTGTCAACGATGCGCCTGAGGCTGCAGACGACACGCTGGCGGGCCAGGAGCAGGGCTCGGGAGCGCGGATCATCGCGTTTGCGGAGCTGACCGGCAACGACAGGGACGTTGACGGCGACGGGCTGACCGTCACCGCCGTCGGCCATGCCACCGGCGGTACCGTCACCATCGATGGGGGCACGGTCGTCTTCGTTGCCGACGCCGGGTTCAGCGGCAACGCCTCGTTCGAGTACACCGTCGGCGACGGCAAGGGCGGATCGGACACGGCCACGGCGTCGTTCGCGGTGACGCCCGTCGACGACGGGCCCAGCCTTTTCACGACCGGTGACGACATCGTCGACCTGAATGCGTTCGACCTGACCGCCTTTCCCGGTCGCGGTGCCACCGACGCGCTTGCCGGCAACGATACCGTTACCCTCTCCACCAGACAGAACCTCGGCGTCCGCTTCGACGGAAATACCGGCAACGATACCGTCCAGGGAACCGGTGGCGCCGACTGGATCGCGGGCGGGGACGATGCCGACCGCATCGAGGGCGGAGCGGATCGCGACACGCTGGACGGCGGTGCCGGGGCGGACTCGATCGTCGGCGGCAATGGCGGCGATTCGCTGCTCGGCGGCACGGGCGACGACCATCTCGTCGACGATTTCGGCAATGACCGCCTGTTCGGCGGCAACGGCAGCGACACGCTCGTCGGCGGACGCGGCAACGACGCCCTGTACGGTGGCGCCGCTGCCGACTCCATGGAGGGCGGCACCGGCTTCGACACCGCCTTCTACGAGGGCAGCGGCGTTCGGGTCGACCTCGGCAACGCGGCCAACAACCGGTTTGGCGAGGCCGAGGGCGACGTCCTCTCCGGCATCGAGGGGGTGGAGGGCACGGCGGCAGGCGACTTCATCACCGGCGATGCTTTCATCAATCCGCTCTCCGGCAACGCCGGGAACGACACCCTGGCCGGCGCCGCCGGCAACGACTTCCTGCTCGGCGGGGCCGGCGACGACACGCTGACGGGCGGCAGTGGCCTCGACGGCTTCGTCTTCGCGCCGGGTGGCGGCAGCGACCGAGTCACCGACTTCGTCCACGGCGAGGACTTCATCGAGCTCAAGGACTATCCGGGCCTCGCGTTCGCCGATCTCGTCTTCGTCGCCGACCCGGACGACACGGTCATCGACCTTGGCGCCTCCGGCGGCGGCGCGGCAGGCGTGGACCTGGTCAGGCTCGTCAGCGTGACAACGCTGGTCGAAGCCGACTTCATCTTTGCGGCCTGAGCACCGGCCGGCCCGTGCACTGGATGTTGCAGCTGCTGCGACTCCCCTGTGCACGGGCCGGCTGGCACATCCTTGACCCAGGAACCTCGGGACCTCGGTGGGCCCGGACGGGCAGGGGAGACGGACGATGGTGACGGTGATCGGCTCGACGGGCTCGGACTCGCTCAACGGCACGACCGGCAACGACGTGCTCATCGACATCTACGGCGACGACGTGCTCGACGGAAAGGCCGGCAACGACACGCTGTCGGCCGGCCTCGGCCGGGACAAGCTCTACGGCGCAGACGGCAACGACTACCTGTTCGGCGACGACGACGGCGACCTGGTCTCGGGTGGCAACGGCAATGACGGGCTGCATGGCGGCTCGGGCGACGACACCGTCTCGGGCGGCAGCGGCGTCGACGCGATGTTCGGCGACGACGGCTTCGACAGGTTGAACGGCGACGCCGGCGACGACAGCATGGCCGGCGGCAACGGCACCGACATCATGGCCGGAGGCGAGGGCAACGACCGGATCGACGGCGGGGCCCACAACGACCGCCTCGACGGCGGTAACGGCAACGACCTCGTCCTCGGCGGCAAGGGCATCGACAGCGCCACCGGCGGCAACGGCAATGACAGCCTGTCGGGCGGGCTCGATACCGACACGCTGTGGGGTGGTGCCGGGAACGACGGCGTCGACGGCGGTGACGGCAACGACCGGCTCGGCGGCGACGCGGGCTTCGACCGGGTTTACGGCGGCAACGGCGCCGACAGCCTGGGCGGCGGCCTCGACGCGGACGTGGTTGCCGGCGGAAACGGCGACGACCGGGCCGATGGCGGCGACGGTGCCGACACGGTGCAGGGCGATGCCGGCAACGACGTGCTGCTCGGCGGCAACGACACCGACACGCTCGACGGCGGCGAGGGCGACGACACCCTGCTGGGCGGTGCCGCCGGCGATGTGCTGCGCGGCGGAAACGGCGAGGACATCGCCGACCATGACGGCGCCGCGGTCACCGTCGACCTGGGCACTCCCGCCAACAATACCGGCGACGCGGCCGGCGACAGTTACGTCGATGTCGAGGGTGCCAGCGGTACGGACAATGGTGATACCCTGACCGGCGACGCCGGGGCCAACCGGCTGATCGGCGAGGGCGGCCGCGACACCCTGGACGGTGCCGGCGGCGCCGACCGCCTCGAGGGCGGCGAGGGCAACGACCTGTTCCGCGGCGGCGAGGGTGCCGACAGCCACAATGGCGGCGGCGGGATCGACACCGTCGCCTACGACGGCGCCGGCCTCACCATCGACATGGGCGTTCCCGGCAACGGCACCGGCGACGCCGCCGGCGACAGCTTCGACGGGATCGAGGTCATCGAAGGTACCGCGGAGACCGACACGATCACCGGCAACGCCGGCGACAACACGCTGGTTGGTCAGGGCGGCCAGGATCGGATCTACGGCGACGCCGCGGCGCTAGGTGGCGCCGGCATCGGTGGCAATGATCTCCTTTATGCCAGCGACGTGGCGAGAACTGCCGATGTCGTGGCCGATCCTGCCAGTGGCGCCCTTTACATCAATTCGTTGTACGGCGACGCGCTGGTCATGGACGGCACCAGCCGGGGCGGCGACGACTCGCTCATTGGCACCGACGGGACCGGCGGACGCCCGCCCGGCGGCAATACCCAGGACTACGTCTATCGCGATAACCTCCTCGGCGACGCGGCGACGCTGACCGGCAACGCCGAGGGCGGTGACGACTGGCTCGATGGCGGAAACGGCGGCGACATCGTCTACGGCGACGGCATTGTGTTGCGGGAGAACGCAAGGGGGGGGAACGACATCGTTCGCGGCGGTGACGGTGGGGATGGTGTCCAGGGCGACGCCGAGAGTCTCCAAGGGCAGGCCCAGGGCGGCGACGACATCGTCTACGGCGGCGATGGAAGCGAGAGGGGCGGCGCCGGCGATGCCTATAACATGTTCGGCTCCACCGGCGGCGGCAACGATACGGTCTTTGGCGACGACGGCGACGACGACCTGTCGGGCGACGCCACGAACGCTTACGACTTCGCGATAGCGGGTGACGACAGCCTCTTCGGTGGCAACGGTGCCGACTATCTGGAGGGTGACTTCCGCAACGTCAGAGGTTCCGCCGAGGGCGGCAACGACACCGTTAGCGGCGATGATGGCGACGATACGGTCGTCGGCGACGCCTATCAGGCCCAGAACGAGTTTCGCGCCGGCGACGACACGGTCGACGGCGGCGAGGGCGACGACATCGTGGCCGGCGATGCCGACCGGGGCTGGGACTACAGCGTGCTCGGCGACGATATGGTGCTAGGTGGAGCCGGCAACGACACGCTCTACGGCGACGCCATCGACTTGGCCAACAACGCCCAGGGCGGGAACGACACCATCGTCGGGGGAACCGGCGACGACGAACTCTGGGGCGACGGTCCGCGCCGCGACTCGGCCACGACCGGCGACGACCTCTTCGTCTTCGACAACGGCAGCGGCCACGACACGATCCGCGACTTCGAGGACGGCCACGACCTGATCGACGTCCGGGGCTTCCTCGCCCTCGACGCCGCGGACCTCAACGGCTCGACCGTGACGGTCTCGGGCGGCGACACGATCGTCGACCTCGGCCTCGCCAACGGCGGGTCGGCCGGCCAGGACGTGGTGACCATCAAGGGTGTCACCACCATCGACGCCACCGACTTCGTCTTCTTCAGCTGAACCGACGACCGGACCAGGGAGACGATCATGACGAACATCATCGGCGGCAATCCTGCCGACCTGCGCTCGGCCGACATTCTTGAGGGAGGCAACGATACCGATGTCATCTTCGGTGACCGCTTCGCCACCGGCAACGATCGGGGCGCGCCCCAGGTCGGCGGGGCCCTCCGCTGGGGCGTGGGTGGCTCCGACCTCATCGATGCCGGCGGCGGCAACGACCTCGTGCTGGGTGACGCCTGGGTCATCAAGCTGACCGGCCGGGGCGGCAATGACCTCATCGACGGAGGCGATGGCCACGATGAGCTCTACGGCGACGCCTGGCACATCTTTGGCACCGGGAAGGGTGGTGCCGACCAGATCAACGGCGGAGCCGGCGATGACCGCATTCAGGGCGACGCCTGGTGGCTCGACGAGAAGTCGATCGGCGGTGGCGACGGCCTCGCGGGCGGCGAAGGCAACGACACGATGCGCGGCGATGCTGTGCTGCTGAGCGCCACGGCACGGGGCGGTGCGGATCTCCTCGACGGCGATGCCGGGGACGACAGGCTGATCGGCGATGGCGACTCCCTGGTCGGCACCGCCGTCGGCGGCGCGGACAAGCTCGTGGGCGACATCGGCAACGACGAGCTGCTCGGCGACGCCGACGCGCTTGCCGACTCGGCGCTGGGCGGCAAGGACAGCCTCGCAGGCGGACTCGACAACGACACCGTCGTCGGAGACGCCACGACGATGTCCGGCGGCGCCACCGGCGGCGCCGATCGGCTGGGGGGTGGTGGGGGAAGCGACGTCGTCTACGGCGACGCCGTAACCCTTGAGGGCGGTGCGAGAAGCGGCAACGACATCCTGTTTGGCGGAGCCGGCAACGACGACATGTCGGGCGATGCCAAAGGCGCGGGCGCGGGCACGCTCAGTGGTACGGACACCCTGTACGGCGACGCGGGAGACGATCTGATCTCCGGCGACTCGCGCGACATGGAGGACGGTGCCCTGACGGCCTCCGACAGGTTGTCCGGAGGGGATGGCGAGGATGGCCTCTGGGGAGATGCGCTGAACCTGTTCGGCGACAGCGCGGGAGCGGACGACTGGGCGTATGGCGGGAACGGCAACGATTTTGTGATCGGAGATGCCTATGCCTTGCTGGACAGGGCTGCCGGTGGCGACGACACCGTCGCCGGCGGCGCCGATGACGACCTCGTGTACGGCGACGCCCTCGTGTTCCTCGATACCAACACCGGCGGCCACGACACCGTGAGCGGCGATGCCGGCAACGATACTCTCTACGGCGACGCCGCCATCATGGATGGTCATGCCGTCGGCGGAGACGACCTGATCACGGGCGGTACTGGCAACGACGAGCTCTGGGGCGACGGCAAGCTTTCCGATGCGGCCTTGGGTGGTCGCGACGTGTTCGTGTTCGCTGCCGGCAGCGGCCTCGATGTGATCCAGGACTTCGAGGACGGCAAGGACCTTGTCGACGCCCGCGGCTTTCAAGCCCTCGACGCGGCGGACCTCAACGGCTTGACCCTGACGTTCTCGGGCGGCGACACCATCGTCGACCTCGGCCTCGCCGACGGCGGGTCGGCCGGCCAGGACGTGGTGACCATCAAGGGTGTGACCACCATCGACGCCTCCGACTTCATCTTCTCCACCTGATCGGACTGACGGAGGGGGACGACCGGCGCGGACATTCCCGCCGCGCGTCGCCCCCTCCTACCGGATCGCGGGAGTAAGGAGGACAGGACCAGACTCGCAGGATCCCCGTCAGCAAGCCGGCCCGGACGCTGCCCCATCGGCCATCCGGGCGGCGGCCGTTGCCGCCGCAGGCGAACTGAACGCACATACCTGATCGCGGATTCCGTGGTTGACGCCGGGCTGGCGTCAACCTTAGGTATGATCACGTCGAATGCGACCGCCAAGGTGGTGTCTATCCCGTAGCCGGATAGTACGCATTGCCTTGTTCAAGTCGACGCTACGTGAGGGAATGCAGTCGGTGGAGTCAGGACTCGCAAGGGCGAGCACAGCGCGAAGCGCTCCAGCCATCGGCAACGCGCCTTCCTCCTCGAATTCCCTAAATCAACCAAATTGCGCTACACCGCGTCTCAGGCGCCGCGGTCTCCTCGCGACGGGCCTGGCGGCGATGGCCGCTCCGGCGCTGCTGCGGTCGCGGCGCGCTTCCGCCGGCCAGTCGCTCCGCCTCGGCCTGGTCAGCCCGCAGACCGGCCCGCTTGCGGCGTTCGGCGAGGCCGACGGCTTCGTCCTCGAGCAGATCCGCGGCGTCCTTGCCGACGGCCTCGAGACCCGGCGCGGCCGGATGCCGGTCGAGATCATCGTCCGCGACAGCCGCTCGAACCCCAATCGCGCCGCCGAGGTGGCGGCCCAACTGATCCTCAAGGACGAGGTCGACCTTCTCCTCGCCGCCAGCACCCCGGACACCGTCAACCCGGTGGCCGACCAGGCCGAATCCTACGAGGTCCCCTGCCTCACCACCGACTGCCCGTGGCAATCCTGGTTCTTCGGGCGCAAGGGCGACCCGGGCAAGGGCTTCGCCTGGACCTACCACTTCTTCTTCGGCTTCGACGATGCCGTGGCGGCGTTCGTCGACCTGTGGAGCACGGTCGACACCAACCGCCGGATCGGCCTGATCCTGCCCAACGATGCCGACGGCATCGCCGCCGCGGACGTCGAGCTCGGCGTGACGCCGGTGTACCAGCGCGCCGGCTTCGAGATCGTCAACCCCGGTCTCTACACCCCGTTCGCCGAGGACTATTCGGCGGCGATCGAGGCCTTCAAGCGCGGCGGCGTCGACATCGTCAGCGGCCTGATGGTGCCGCCCGACTTCGCGACGTTCTGGGCGCAGGCCGGCCAGCAGGGCCTGCGTCCGAAGGTCGTCACCGTCGGCAAGGCGGTGCTGTTTCCCTCGGCGGTCGCGGCGATCGGCGAGCGGGCCGACGGGCTGTCGACGGAGATCTGGTGGTCGCCGCACCACCCCTTCCGCTCGGGCCTCACCGGCCAGTCGGCGGCCGAGCTCGCCGGTGCCTTCAGCGCGGCGACCGGGCGGCCGTGGACGCAGCCCCTCGGCTTCAAGCACGCCTTGTTCGAGGTGGCGGCCGACGTGCTGCGCCGCGCCGACGATCCGAAGGACAAGGGTGCCATCATCGAGGCCATCCGGACGATGGACTACGGATCGGTCGTGGGGCCGGTCCACTGGACCGGCGATCCCATGCCGAACGTCAGTCGCACGCCGCTTGTGGCCGGGCAGTGGCAGCGCACCGCGGACCGCTTCGACCTCGCCATCTGCGCCAACGCCCATGCCCCGTCGATTCCCGTGACCGACCGTCTGCGGCTGCTGGCATGAGCAGCGACCCCTCGACCAACCTCGCCTTCATCCTGCGCGCCAGCGGGCTGTCGCAGGCGCAGATCGCCGCGCAGATCGAGCAGCGCGGCTACAGCATCAACCGCTCGACGATCAACCGCTGGGCCAATCCCGGCAAGGTCGGCCTGCTCAAGACCGATCCGATCCTGCTCAAGCAGGTGCTAGCGGTCTGCAGCGAGGCGATCGGCCTGACGCTCACCGTCGACGACCTCTACAGCCCCGGCGAGGATCTCGAGCGCAAGTGCCGCTTCGCCCGCGAGGGCTCGTACCTGCTGGACAACCTGGTGTCGCGCTGCGTCAGCGACTTCTCGGCCCGGCGCATGAGCACCCACCTGTGCGGCCACTACAAGACGTTCATGATGTCGCTGTTCGATCCGACGCGGCTGCGCATGTCGCTGATGGAGATCGAGAACGACGACGACGTCGCCTTCCGCTGCCGCATCCACGTGCTGCGCAACAATCGCCTGGCCGACGACAACCCGACACTGGCCGAGGACGATGCCGCGCTGATCCTCAGCGGACGGATGCTGTTCCTCGGCGGCGTGTGCCATTTCATGCTGGAGAGCCGCTCGGACCCGGCCATGGCCGTGACCGTCGCCGCGCGCGTGCCCAACGCCGCCCCGCCGGTCGAGGTCCTCGACGGGCTCATCACCATCTACGGCTCGCCCGGCAGCGCCTCGGTGGTCGTCAGCCGCTACCTGATGGTGCGCGCGACCAAGGCCAACTTCGATGAGCTGCGCGCCACCCGGCAGTACGGCGAGCTGCCGGCCGACTACAAGGACGCCAACTGGGTCATCAGCCGGCTGACCCGCGGTTTCAGCGGACCGCACCTCGTCGCCACGTGAGGCGGCAGGCGGCACCGCTTGACGGTGACCCGGCCCCGACGTTGCATGCTTCGCCATGGCGTCGGCGCCGCAAGCAGGCAGGAACATGCGACCGTCACTGAAGAAGCTGTCCCTGATCCTTCTCTTGCTGATGACGGTTGTCCCCGGGACGGCCGGTGCCACCGGCGGCGCTGCCGACCCGCCGCTCCTGGCCAAGGACCCGTACGCCTGGTGGCGCGCCGAACGTGCTCGCCGGCAGGCAGCGATCGACGCCTACGTCGCGCGGCATCCGGCCGAGTTCCGCTCATTCCGCACGCAGCCGCTGGGCATCAAGCAGAGCGTGCTGAACTTCGTCGGCGTGCCGATGATCATGTTCCGGCTGTTCCCGGAGCTGTTCCCGGACATCTGGGGGCCGCCGCAGCGCAAGATGGCCAAGGTCGGCTTCGGGCCTGATCCCTGGGAGCCGTCCAGCGTGATGCCGCTCGGCACCGGCTACATCCCGTCGGTCGGTTTCAAGCTGCCAAATCGGGATGGAAAAGTCAGCGTCAACTACGCCACGCTCAGCTGCATGGGCTGCCACAGCGGCGCCTACAGCGACGCCTCCGGCACGCTTCGGCGGACGATCGGCGGTCCCACCCAGCTCGGCAACTTCTTCGGCTTCATCTACGAGACGGTGACCGACGACCGCTACAAGCCGGAGACGTTCCGCCGCGCCCTGCGCAGCAAGCCGCTGGGCTGGGTCTACGGCAAGCCATCGATGCTGAAGCAGGAAGCCCTCGAGCGGGCGCTGTTCCTGGCGCCCGGCGGCGCCGAGTTCTTCCTCGAGGAGGTCAGGTTCGCCTCGGTCGAGGGGCACGACCGGATCGTCGAGACGCTCGACGTCTACACCTACAACATCCCGGACGCGCCACCGCTGACGACGATGCCGGGCCAGCTCGACGTGTTCAGCCTGGCCGCCGCCGGCTTCGCCGATCCCAGCACGCTGACGCCAGCCCAGCTCGAGGCGGCCCTGCCGGCGGCCCCGGCGCCGGCTGACATCCCGGCCGCTTGGGCCATCGACGAGCGGCATCGCTACCAGTGGGACAACGCCATCGGCAACCTCGACTATCGCGAGGTCGCCGCGTCGCTCACCGTGGTCTCGCACGATGCCGCCGCCGTGAACCTCGACAACGTCCAGAAGTCGGCGGTCTTCGTCCAGGGCCTGCCGCCCGCTCCCTATCCGTTCGACGTCGACAGCCGCCGTGCCGCCCGCGGCAAGCTGCTGTTCGAGCAGGCCTGTGCCGGCTGCCACAAGCCGGGCGGGCGGGTGCTCGAGACCCCGGCACGGGTCGGTACCGACCCGAACCGGGCCGAGGTCTACACGGACTACCTGAAGACGAGCTTCATCGCCGAGATGCGCGCCGCCTGCACGGTGCCGGCCTGCTACACGGCCGACGGCAAGCCGCTGCCGGACAGCGACATCCTGCTGGAGACGGGCCGCTATGCCGCCACGCCGCTGGCCGGGATCTGGGCGACCGCACCCTACCTGCACAACGGCTCGGTCCCGACCCTCTACCATCTCCTCGCCGGCGGGCGGCCGACGACCTTCTATCGGGCCAACACGACCTACAACCAGGACCTGGTCGGCTTCACCTACCGCTACCCGTCGAACCTGCGGGCGACGCTGTATGACACGCGGCAGGCAGGTCATTCGAACCTCGGCCACGCGGGTGCGCGCTACAACGGTGGCATCGACTGGCGGCGGGAGCCCGGGAAGCTGAAGGACCTGCTGGAGTACCTGAAGACCCTGTAGGGTCCTTCCGCCTCAGTTCTCGGCGAGCGGCTCCGGGATCGGGGCGCCGAGGACGGTCTGGCGGACCAGCGCCCAGAACTCGCGGACCCTGGCCTGCACCGGGCCGACCTCGTGGCCGAGAACCTTGAAGACGAGGCCCGCCTCGTTGGGCAGCAGGCTTGCGCCGGAGGCCAGGGAGCCGCCGGCCTCGGCATGGGCCGGGACGGCCGCCAGGATGCGCGCCGCCTGCGCGGGCGGCGTCAGCAGCAGCACGTTGGCGAAGACGTCGAACGGGCCCATCACGCCGACGTGGCGCGGGTCCTGCCGCTGCGGCTCGACGACGAAGCGCTCGGTGAACAGCGGGCGGCCGTCCGGGCGGACCGCCTCGACGGTCGACACCAGCAGGTCGTAGGCGAAGCGCTCGCCCGTCCCGTAGTGCTTGCGGCCGCTGGTCAGGGTCTCGGCGTAGAGGCAGGTGGCGCTGGCCGCCACCTCGAGCCGTGTGGCACTGACGTAGCGGGCGTGCCGGTAGGGCATCGTCGCGTCGGGCAGGTACTCGAGGTAGCCGTCCTCGCCGACGCGGACCAGCTGCTCCTGCGTCGCGTAGTTGGCGTCCATCTCCTGGATCTTGGTCGCCGACTGGGTGGTGACGTGCGCCTGGGCATGGTCCTCGACGATGATCTCGACCCGGTTGCGGTCGCCCTGGAGCACGCCGCCGGCGGTCGAGATCATGATGACGCCGGGCAGGCCCGGCAGCGCCTCGTCCCAGTAGAGCGCCTTCTGCGCCATCAGCGGCGTGCGCCGGTCGAGCTCGCGCAGGATCGACCGGGCGCCGTCGCGGGTGAAGCGCAGCTTCAGGAAGCCGACCTTGCCGGGAGCGCCGCTGGGCAGCTGGCGCGGCTCATCCCGGTAGGGCCTGAGCTCCCGCAGCTCGTGCAGTGACGGCATCGTCGAGGTCCAGGTCGAAGAGGACGTTGCGGCGGATGAGCGCGACCAGCTCGGCGATGCCGGTGCCGGTCTTGCAGTTGGTGAAGACGAACGGCTTGCCGCCGCGCATCAGCTTCGAGTCGCGATCCATGACCTCGAGGCTGGCGCCGACATAGGGGGCGAGGTCGGTCTTGTTGATGACGAGGATGTCCGACTGGCTGATGCCCGGGCCGTTCTTGCGCGGGATCTTGTCCCCGGCGGCGACGTCGATGACGTAGATGAAGAAGTCGACCAGGGCCGGGCTGAAGGTCAGCGTCAGGTTGTCGCCGCCGCTCTCGATCAGCACGAGGTCGCTCTCGGGGAAGCGCGATTCCATGTCCTCGACGGCGGCGAGGTTCATGGACGGGTCCTCGCGCACCGCCGTGTGCGGGCAGGCACCCGTCTCCACGCCCAGGATCTTCTCCTCGACGAGGATGCCCTTGAGCGTGCGCTGGACGTGCTTGGCGTCCTCGGTGGTGACCACGTCGTTGGTGATGATCAGCACCTTGGCGCCCATCTCGAGGAGCATGGGCGTGATCGCCTCGATGATCGCGGTCTTGCCGGAGCCGACCGGACCGCCGATCCCGATCCGGGTGATCCGCTTCAGGAGATCCATCGGGAACCCTTCGTCCGTCTCAGTTCATGAACATGCGCACGTGCGCCTTGACGTGGCAGGCGGCGAGGATGTCGGCCAGCGGCGCGAACGTCGCCATCTCGTCGAGCGTTGCCGCGGCGATCTCGGCAAAGGCCGCCTCGGCCTCGCCGTTGACGTCGAACAGGATGCGCTGGCCGTCGATATAGGACAGCCGCATCAGCCGCAGCGCCGCGCCTACCATCATCGAGGCGACACCGTACTGCTGCGCGGCGAAGGCGTCGCGCGCCGGCAGGCCCAGCCCGGCGAAGGCCAGCGCCTGGGCCGCCGGGTAGGTGCCCGGGGTGGCACCGGCCTTGATGCGGACGAGGAAGTCCTCGACCAGCGGCAGCGGCGCCAGGCTCAGCGCCAGCTCGGCCAGCTTGCGGCCCATGCGCACCGACATCGTGCGCATCTCCTCGGCAAGCTTGCGCTCGATCACGGCGCGGTCGGCGGCGAGCACGCCGTCGATGTCGCCGGCGGCGGCGGCGCGGTGCGCCACCAGCAGGGCGATGCCGTCGGCGGTCGCCGCCTGGCGGCAGGCGGTGCGGACGAAGCCGCGCAAGGTCGCGGCGTCATGGACGATGCCGGCCTGGATCGCCGATTCCAGCCCGTTGGAGAACGAGAACGCGCCGACCGGCAAGGTCGAGTCGCCGAGCTGCAGCGCGCGCAGCAGCGGCACGATCTCCGGCATGGCGGGGCGCTCGCCGGGCTCAGGCGTGGACGTGCTCGTGGATGTGCGTGTGCGGCGTCGCATCGGCTCCGCCGAACAGGCGGCGGCTTTCATGAGGCGCGAGGAACGGGATGACGTCGGCACCGGGCACGAAGCTGTAGGTCAGCCCCTCGAAGGCATGGGTGCGCATCACCGACGCCATGACCTTCCGGTCGACGGTGAGCGGGACGTAGACCTTCGTTCCCTTGATCACCGCCGGCCAGTGCTGGTTGCCCAGCGCGTGGCCGAGCTCGACGCCGAGCTGCAGCAGCGCCTCGGGTGCGCCGCCCAGCGTCTCGGCGAGGTCGATGACCATCACTTCCTTGAGCTGGATCCGGGCGATCACCGCGCGGCGCTCGGCCTCCTGCCAGACCAGCACGTCGCCGTCGTGGAGGTGGGTGTGGCGAGGCAGCGCCAGGGCCAGCTCGAGGCCGCCCTCGGTCGGCTTGCGCAGGCGGTTCTTCTGCGCCTCCCACTGGTCGAGGCGCAGCTGGTCGACCTCGGCTCCGGCGAGCCGTGCCGCCCAGGCCTGGTCGGCGGCGTTGCCGAGGATGGTCTCGACGAGGATCATGCGGCCCGCCCGCTCAGCTGAAGAAGTAGAGCTGGTTCATCGAGATCGACCGGGCCGGCGCCACGGTGGCGTGCTTGCCGTCCACCTTGACCGCGAAGGTCTCCGCATCGACCTCGATGTGCGGGGTCGCGTCGTTGCGCACCATGTGCCGCTTGGTCAGCGTCCGCGTGCCGTAGACCGGCATCACCTTGCGGCGCAGGTTCAGCTTCTGGGCGATGCCGGCCTCGTGCGCGGCGCGCGAGACGAAGGTCACGCAGGTCTCCTGCAGCGCCGTCCCGTAGGCACCGAACATCGGCCGGTAGATCACCGGCTGCGGCGTCGGCAGCGAGGCGTTGGGATCGCCCATCCGCGCCCAGTTGATCATGCCGCCCTTGATGACCAGCTTCGGCTTCGCACCGAAGAAGGCCGGCTCCCAGAGGACGAGATCGGCCATCTTGCCGACCTCGATCGAGCCGACGACGTGGCCGATGCCGTGGGTGATCGCCGGGTTGATGGTGATCTTGGCGACGTAGCGCAGCACCCGGAAATTGTCGTTGTCGGGCGAGTCTTCCTTGAGCTTACCGCGGCCCTTCTTCATGGCGTCGGCGGTCTGCACCGAGCGCAGCCAGCTCTCGCCGACGCGGCCCATGGCCTGGCTGTCACTCGACATCATCGAGATCACGCCGAGGTCGTGCAGGACGTTCTCGGCGGCGATGGTCTCGGCCCGGATCCGGCTCTCGGCGAACTTCACGTCCGAGCGGATGTCCGGGCTCAGGTGGTGGCAGACCATGATCATGTCGAAGAGCTCGGCCTGCGAGTTGATCCCGTAGGGGAGCGTCGGGTTGGTCGAGCTGGGCAGCACGTTGTGCTCGCCCGCCACCTTGATGATGTCCGGGGCGTGGCCGCCGCCCGAGCCCTCGGTGTGGAAGGTGTGGATCGTCCGCCCCTCGAACGCGGCGATGGTGTCCTCGACGAAGCCGGACTCGTTCAGGGTGTCGGTGTGGATCGCCAGCTGGACGTCGTGCTCGTCGGCCATGGTCAGGGCCGAGCGGATCGAGGCCGGGGTGGTGCCCCAGTCCTCGTGGCACTTGAGGCCGGCCGCACCGGCATAGATCTGCTCGACCAGCGGCCCGTAGCCGCTGGAATTGCCCTTGCCGAGCAGGCCGAAATTGATCGGCAGGCCCTCGATGGCGCGGAGCATCATGTGGATGTTCCACACGCCCGAGGTCACCGTGGTCGCGTTCGAGCCGTCGGTCGGGCCGAAGCCGCCGCCGAAGAAGGTGGTGATGCCGTTCGACAGGCCGGCCTCGACCTGCTGCGGGCAGATGGCGTGGATGTGGGTGTCGATGCCGCCGGCGGTGAGAATCAGGTGCTCGCCGGCGATGGCATCGGTGGCCGGGCCGACCGCCAGCTGCGGCGTCACCCCGTCCATGGTCGCCGGATTGCCGGCCTTGCCGATGCCGACGATCTTGCCGTCCTTGACGCCGACGTCGGCCTTGATGACGCCCTGGACGGCGTCGACGATGGTGACGTTGGTGATGACCAGGTCCGGGGCGCCGCTGGCGCTGGTCAGCTGGTTGTCGATGCCCATGCCGTCGCGCAGCGTCTTGCCGCCGCCGAACACCGCCTCGTCGCCGTAGACCCGCAGGTCGCGCTCGATCTCGATGAACAGGTCGGTGTCGCCGAGCCGGATCCGGTCGCCGGTCGTCGGCCCGTACAGCTTGGCGTAATGCGGGCGCGTGATCGTGGTCATCCGCGGGGATTCCGGTCGCTGGGAGGGGCGGGGCGGCTCAGGGCTTGGTCGACTTGAAGCCGTGCTCGGCGGCGCGGCGCAGCGCCGAGTCGTGGCTCGGCCGGTAGCTGGAGAAGGCCGAGCCGCCGACCCAGCCGTCGACCAGGTTGTTGAAGCCGACGACGCGCTGGCGGCCGCCATAGGGCACCAGCGTCACCTCGCGCTCGTCGCCGGGCTCGAAGCGCACGGCGGTACCGGCCGGGATGTTCAGCCGCATCCCGAACGCCGCCGGGCGGTCGAACTCGAGCAGCCGGTTGGACTCGAAGAAGTGGAAGTGCGAGCCGACCTGGATCGGACGGTCGCCGGTGTTGCGCACCGTCATGGTGACGCGCGGCCGGCCTTCGTTGATCTCGATGCGGCCGTGGGCCAGCAGGAGCCCGCCGACCGGGACCTTGTCGCCGTTCGATTCCTTGCTCACGCGTCGCTCCCCCGCGGCCTAGCGGATCGGATTGTGGATGGTGACGAGGCGGCTGCCGTCGGTGAACACCGCCTCGACCTGCAGGTGCGAGATCAGGTCGGGCACGCCCTCCATGACGTCGTCGACGGTGAGCGCCTGGGCCGCGGCGTGCATCACCTCCTCGACCGTCATGCCCTCGCGCGCGCCCTCCAGCGCCGCGGCGGAGATCACGGCCACCGCCTCGGGATGATTGAGCTTCAGGCCCTTGGCCTTCCGCTTCAGGGCGATCTCGGCCATCGTCAGGATCAGGAGCTTGTCGAGCTCGCGCGGCGTCAGGTGCATGCGGTCCTCGCGCTCCCCTGCGGCCGTGCCGGACAGGGGTGGTGGCCTCGGCAGCAACCTTCGGGATGTCCCGCCGATCGGCGCGCGAGCCCGCGCGGACAGGCAGCCTCCGCACGGCACCCGCCATGGGACCGTGCCGGATGGTCGACATCCGTCGAGTTGCCCGAGCTTTGGGCGGACCGGCTCGCACCGGACCGTCGCGGCCTTAATGGCACCGTCGCGGCGCCTCTGTCCATGCCGTCAGGCGTGGCGGTGTCCGGCGAGGTGATCGGCCGGTCCGTCGGTCCCGTCGCCGACCTCGGCGAGATGGCGATGGACATGGCTGTGCGGATGGGCCCGCACCTCGGCCGCATGCAGCCGCCCGTCGCGCAGGATGACCCCGCGCGTCGCGATCTGCGCGAGGAAGCCGTGGTCGTGCGAGACCACCAGCATGGCCTGCGGCAGGCGCTGCAGCAGCTCCAGCAGGGTGGCGTAGGCGTCGCCGTCCAGCCCGGCGGTCGGCTCGTCCAGCAGCAGGACCTCCGGCTCCATCGCGAGCACAGTCGCCAGTGCGACCAGCCGCTTCTCGCCGCCGGACAGGCGATGGGTGATGCGGTCCTCGAAGCCGTGCAGGTCGAGGGCGGCCAGCGCCCGCCGCGACACCGCGACCGCCGCCTCCCGGGTCAGGCCGAGGTTCAGCGGCCCGAACGCGACGTCCTCGAGCACGGTCGGGCAGAACAGCTGGTCGTCGGGGTTCTGGAACACGAGGCCGGCACGGACCCGGACGTCGTGGAAATCGGCCTCGGCCGAGCGGTGGCTGCCGAACGCCTCGATCGTCCCGCCCTGCGGCCGGCGCAGGCCCAGCATCAGGTGCAGCAGCGTCGTCTTCCCGGCACCGTTGGGGCCGGCCAGGGCCAGCCGTTCGCCTGTGGCCAGGTCGAGATCGAGGCCGTCGAGGATGGCCCGGCCGCCGGCGTGGGCGAAGCGGATCCCGCGCAGGCGGAACAGCGGTCCCATCAGGCGATCCGGTCGGCGACGAGCAGCAGCGCCAGCAGCAGCCCGAAGCCGATGCCGAAGGCGAGACTGCCGCGATCCGCCGGCGCCGGTGCGAGGCGATGCACGCGGCCATCGAAGCCACGGCAGCGCATGGCCTCGAGGATCCGCTCGGCGCGCTCGAAGCTGCGCACCAGCAGCATGCCGAACAGCCAGCCATAGCTGGTCCAGGTATGCCGGTTGCCGCGCGGCCGGAACGCCCGGGCCCGCATCGCCTGCCGCAGCCGCTCGTGCTCCTCGTGCAGGACGGCGACGTAGCGCGTGGTCAGCAGGAACAGCTGCACCAGCTTTGGCGGCAGCCGCAGGCCTGCCAGCGCATGGCCGAGCAGCGACGGCTCGATGGTTCCGACGAGGGCAATGAGGGCCAGTACCACGGCATTGGTGGTCAGCAGGACCTCGATGGCGCGCCCGATACCTTCCCATGAGGCGGCGGTGCCGCCAACGGCGAACGCGACGGCGCCGGGCACGGTGAACGGCAGGATGGCCAGGAGCGGCAGCACGATGACGTCGAGGACCAGCATCCGCCGCAGCGTCGCCCGGACCGGCAGCGCCGCCGCCATGGCCAGCGCCGTCGCCACGGCGAGGGCGGCGACCAGCGGCCACGGCTCGTGCAGCGCCACGGTCACGACGGCGAAGGCGACGGCGGCGACGACCCGGATGCGGGGATCGATCCGGCGCAGGGAGTGTCCGGCACCGTCCCCGGCGGTCCGCTCGAGCGCCGTCAGCAGGGTCATCGGGGTGCGCGCCGGCTGGTGAACCACGCCGCCAGGCCGGCGATCCCGACGACGTAGCCGATGCCGCCCAAGATGTCGCGCAGGCGCACCCGCTCCTCGGCCGCGGCGAGCTGCTCGCGAAGCGGCTCCAGCTGGCGCGCGACGATCGCCTCGAGCTCGGCGGCACCGACGGTGACGGGCGCGCCGGAGGACGGCTCGGCGGCCGACAGCGGCGGTGCCCCGCCGACGGTGGTCTCCGTGGCGTGGCCATCGCCGACATTGGCGACGAGCCGGTACCAGTCCGCGGCCGCCACCGTCGCGACGAAGCGGCCGTCGTCGCCGGTCGACACCGCGACCGGCTCCGCACCGTTCGACGGCTCGATGCGGACGGTGACCAGAGCCGGATCGCCGCCGACGAAGTAGACGCGGCCCTCGATCCGGTCGCCGATACGGCTGGCGAACAGCTTCAGCTCGTGGGCGTAGGACGGGAGGGCCGACATCGCGCCCGCGAGCAGGAGGGCGCCGGCCAGCCGCCTAGCCATGCGCCCCGGCCAGGCCGGCATGGGCGAAGACCTCGGGCTTGATCCGCCGCAGCAGGGCCACGGCGGCGCCGGTGACGAAACCCTCGACCAAGGCGAGCGGCAGGTAGGTCGCGGCGACGATGCCGAGGACCGGGCGGAACTCGGCGCTGCTCGTCGCCAGCACGAGGCAGACGAGTGCCGCCGAGCCAAGGACGCCCGTCACACCGGCGACGATGCCCAGCAGGAAGATCGGGCCGGGGCGCCGGGCGCGCGTCAGCAGCGGCCCGACCGCAACCGCCACGACGAGGGCCGGCAGGCCGATCGTCACGATGTTGACGCCCAGCGACGTGACGCCGCCGAAGCCGAAGAAGACGAGCTGCAGGGTCAGGGCGACGGCGATGACCGGCAGCGCCGTCCAGCCGAGGATGAGCCCGGCGAGGCCGTTGAGCAGCAGGTGCACGCTGGTCGGTCCGATCGGGATGTGCACGAGCGAGGCCACGAAGAGCATGGCGCCGAGCACGGCCGCATGCGGCAGGCGCTCGGGATCCAGGCGGCGGATGGCGTAGCCGATGCCGGCGACGGCGAGCACGGCGCTGCCGGCCAGCACCGGCGTCGACAGCAGTCCGTCCGGGATGTGCGCCATGGCAGCCCTTCAGCCCATGGGCTCGACGCGGACCCACATCAGAGCGCCGAGCTCCACCGGCACCTCGCGGCCGTCGGGCGCCCGCATCGGCCGGTCCGCCTCCATCAGCGCGGCGAAGCCCCACCAGCCGGCACGCGGCATGGCGTAGGCGAACTCGCCGCCGGCATCGGCCTTGATCACCTGCGTCTCCAGCGAGCGGCCGGGTAGGACGAGGCTGCCGTCATTGACCCATTCGACCTCGACCTCGGCGAACGGCACCGGCTGGCCGTCGCGGCGCACGATGCCGCGGAACAGGTTGCCGACCCAGAGGCCGTATGGCCGCACGAGCGGCTCGATCTCGACCGGCAGGCCGACGAGGCGGTCCCAGCCCTGGCCCCAGCCGTAGGCGTCGACGACGACCTTGGGATAGTGGGCGATGAACTTGCCTTCGGCCGGCTCCCAGTAGGGCACGGGCTCGGCGAAGGCGATGTAGTCGGCGGGCTCGGCGGCGACGAAGCTTGCCGACCAGGCCGGCTGGCCGTCCACGGTCCGCGGCTCCAGCCGGCCGGTCAGCTCTTCCGTCGCGCTGGCGCCAGCGACGGCGACGCGGGTCGGACGCTCGAGCGGCATGGTCGGGCCGCGCTGCAGGGGATGGGTGAAGGTGAGCTCGAGCCGGACCTCGCTACCGGCTGGGCCGTCGACGCGGTCGGTCGACGGGAGGAGCTGCAGGAAATGCGCCCGGGCGGGCATGGCGACGAGCATCGAGCCCAGGACGACAGCGACGGCGCGACCGGTCACGCAGCATTTCCTCGGGACAACGCCGGCTGGAATGGTCGGGCTTCGTCGCTACGATGGACCGAACCGGCTTCGGTAAGACAAAATCAGCATTTGTCCTACCGCGCAAGGCCTGGCCTGGCACCTCGGGGGAACGCAGCGTGCAGCGGATCACCGTCACCGTCGACGACGACCTGGTCGAGCAGTTCGACGGCTTCATGCGGGCGCGCGGCTACACCAACCGGTCCGAGGCTTTCCGCGACCTGCTGCGCGAGCGGCTGGAGCGCGACCGCGTCGCCAGCGGCTCGACCTCGGCCTGCGTCGCCTGCCTGACCTACGTCTACGACCACGCCGAGCGCGAGCTGCCGAAGCGGCTGGCGCAGGCCCAGCACGAGCGGCACGACCTCGGCGTCGCCTCGCTGCACGTCCACCTCGACCACGACACCTGCATGGAGGCGGTGGCGCTGCGCGGCCCGATCGACGAGGTTCGCCGCTTCGCCGACGGCATCACCGCGCAGCGCGGCGTCCGGCACGGCCACCTCTGGCTGGTGCCGGCCGAGGTGGTGGTCGAGCATCACAGCCACGGGCCGCACGAGCCGGCCGAGCTGGCGCACATCCACACCCGGCCGAGGAGCTGAGGGGCGGACCGCGGCGGCCCGCCCCGTCGTCGCTCAGGCGGCCGGCGCCAGCTCCTCGAGCGCGCTCTCGATCACGTCGAGGCCCTCGTCGACGAGCGCGTCCGAGGCCGTCAGCGGCACGAGGATTCGGATGACGTTGGCGCCGGTGCCGCAGGACAGCAGGATGAGGCCCTTCTCGCGCGCCCTGGTGGTCAGCGCCCTGGTCAGCTCGGCATGCGGCTCGCGGCTCATCCGGTCCTTGACCAGCTCCATCGCCACCATGGCGCCGAGCCCGCGGACGTCGCCGATGAACGGCATGTCGTTGCGCTTCTGCATGGCGGTCAGGCGGTCCGTGATGCGCCGGCCGAGCTCGTCGGCGCGGGCCAGCAGCTTCTCCTCCTCGATGACGTCGAGCACGGCGTTGGCGGCAGCACAGGCCAGCGGGTTGCCGGCATAGGTGCCACCGAGCCCGCCCGGCGCCACCGCGTCCATGATCTCGGCCTTGCCGATGACCGCCGACAGCGGGAACCCGCCGGCGAGGCTCTTGGCGGCGGTGATCAGGTCCGGGACGACGCCCGAATGCTCGATGGCGAACCACTTGCCGGTCCGCGCCATGCCGGCCTGGACCTCGTCGCTGACCAGCAGGATGCCGTGCCGGTCGCAGACCGCGCGCAGCTCGCGCAGGAACTCGGCCGGCGCGACGTAGAAGCCGCCTTCGCCCTGCACCGGCTCGACGATGATCGCTGCCACCCGCTCGGGCTCGATGTCGGCCTTGAACAGGTTGTGCAGCGCCTCGATCGCCCGGCTGGCCGGCACACCGTGGTACTCATTCGGGAAGGGCAGGTGGTAGACCTCGTTCGGGAACGGGCCGAAGCCGACCTTGTAGGGCACGACCTTGCCGGTCAGCGCCATGGTCATCATCGTCCGGCCGTGGAAGCCGCCGGAGAAGGCGATGATGCCCGGGCGCCGGGTCGCGGCGCGGGCGATCTTGACCGCGTTCTCGACTGCCTCGGCGCCAGTCGACAGGAAGATCGTCTTCTTCGGCATGTCGCCGGGCGCCAGCGCGTTCAGCCGCTCGGCGAGGCGCACGTAGGGCTCGTAGGGCATCACCTGGAAGCAGGTGTGCGTAAAGCGCTGCGCCTGCTCGGCGACGGCACCCATCACCTTCGGATGGCAATGGCCGGTGTTGAGCACGGCGATGCCGCCGGCGAAATCGATGTAGCGGTTGCCCTCGACGTCCCAGACCTCGGAGTTCACCGCGCGATGGGCGAAGACCTGGGTGGCGTTGCCGACGCCGCGCGGCACGGCCTGCTCGCGCCGCGCCTGGAGCTCGGTGTTGACCTGCATGATGGTGTGGCCCTTGTGGAGGCGCCCGCACGCCGCTGGCGGCGCAGGCGCCGGTCGATTGGCGCCAGCCTAGTCGTCACGCTCGCCGGGCGGCAACCCCCGGGGCCCTCATGGCAGGGGCGCGCTGGACAGCCGACCCGTCGACCCGTTAGACCACCGCCCAGTCAAGCGGGCAGGGAGGTCTCGATGGCGTCGGGCGGGCTCAAGGCCATGTGCGGGTCTCGCGACCCCAAGTTCGGCACCTTCATCGTCGAGTTCGCGACCCCCGGCATCGGCCACATCTGCAAGGCCGCCGGCTGCGAGTTCGTGCTGTTCGACACCGAGCACTCGGGCTTCCACAACGAGACCATCAAGAGTGCCGTGCGCTACTTCGAGGCGGCCGGCCTGCCGATGATCTGCCGGGTCCCGTCCAAGGAGTACCACCACATCGCCCGGGCCGCCGACATGGGCGCCGAGGGCATCATGCTGCCCATGGTCAACGACGCCAAGGAAGCCAAGGCGATCGTCGACTGCCTGAAGTACACGCCGCAGGGCGGCCGCGGCGTGGCGCTGGGCATCGCCCACGACGCCTATCGCGGCGGGGCGGTGCTGGAGAAGCTGGCCGCCGCCAACGCGCGGACGACCTTTTTCGCCCAGATCGAGACCCGCGCCGGCGTCGACAACGCCGCCAAGATCGCCGCCGTCGACGGCGTCGACTGCCTGTGGGTCGGCCACTTCGACCTGTCCTGCTCGCTGGGCATCCCGGGCCAGTTCACCCACCCGACCTTCCTCGACGCCATCGCCACCGTCGCCAAGGCCTGCCGCAAGAACGGCAAGGCGCTGGGCCGCCTGGTGCCCGATGTCGCCACCGGCCTCGACTACTGGTCCAAGGGCTTCGAGTTCCTGTGCTACTCGGGCGACGTCTGGCTGCTCGGGGCGGCGATCAAGTCCGGCATCGACGGCATGCGCGACGGCTGCCGCCCGGCGGCCGCCGCCAAGCCCGCCAAGCGCAAGTGAGGTCCGCCGCCATGGCCGAGAAGTTCCGCGTCGCCCTGAGCGGCGATTTCCGCAAGGCCGACGGCTCGCCGGCCTATCCGAGCTTCGACCTGTCGCCGCTGACCGGCGATCCGCGCATCGAGGTCTCCTGGGTCAGCCCGGTCGACGGGGTCATGCCGGCGGACAAGCTGGCCGGACATGACGCGCTGATCCTCCTCGTGCCACGCTTCGCCCCGCAGAGCATCCCGGCGGACGGCCGCCTCGCCCTCGTCGCCCGCTTCGGCGTCGGCTACGACAGCGTCGACGTGCCCGCCTGCACCGGCAGCGACATCGGCCTCTGCATCACCCCCGACGGCGTGCGCCGGCCGGTGGCCGTGTCGATCATCACCTTCATCCTCGCCCTGTCGCAGCGGCTGCTGGTCAAGGACCGCATCTGCCGCGAGGGCCCCGCCGGCTGGGCGCAGCGCAGCAACTTCATGGGCGAGGGCCTGATCGGCAAGACGCTGGGCCAGCTCGGCATCGGCAACATCGGTGCCGAGGTGTTCCGCCTCGCCCGGCCGTTCGGGCTGAAGTTCATCGCCCACGACCCCTACATCGACAAGGCGCTGGCGGCCGAGCTCGGGGTCGAGCTGGTCGGCCTCGAGGAGCTGTTCCGCCGCGCCGACTTCCTGTCGGTGTCGGTGCCGCTGAGCGATGCCACGCGCCACATCGTCAACGCCGAGCGGCTGAAGCTGATGAAGCCGACCGCCTGGCTCATCAACACCGCGCGCGGGCCCGTGGTCGACCAGAAGGCGCTCTACGCGGCGCTCACCGACGGCACCATCCAGGGTGCCGGCCTCGACGTGTTCGACGTCGAGCCGGCCCCGGCCGACGAGCCGATCCTCAAGCTCGACAACGTCATCTGCGCACCGCACAGCCTGTGCTGGACCGACGAGTGCTTCGCCGGCATCGGCGCCGCCGACGTCGCCGCCGTGCTCAGCGTGATGAAGGGCGAGGTGCCGCGCGGGCTGGTCAACCGGGCCGTCGCCGACAGCCCCGGCTGGCAGCGCAAGCTGGCCGGCTACAAGGCGAAGTTCGCCTAGCCAGATCCCGGTGTCGGCAGCGGGGAGCGGGGTCCTGAGCGGTCCGGCCGGGGCGTCGCTGACCCGGCCGATCGCGCTGCTCTCGGCGGCCGCCTTCGTCTCGGCCGCCACCATGCGTGTGGCCGACCCGCTGGTGCCGCAGGTGGCCGGCGAGTTCGCCACGACTGCCGGCAACGCCGCCATCATGGTGACCGCGTTCTCGCTGGCCTACGGGATCTGCCAGGCGCTGTGGGGGCCGCTCGGCGACCGCTTCGGCAAGTTCCGCCTCGTCGCCATCATGACGCTGGCCTCGGCGATCACCGTGGGTCTCTCCGGGCTCGCCGACTCGCTGGCGATGCTCGCCGCGGCACGGCTGCTGGCCGGCGCCACGGCCGCGGCGCTGATCCCGCTGGCCATGGCCTTCATCGGCGACCACGTCGCCTACGAGCAGCGGCAGACGACGATCGCCCGTTTCCTCAGCGGGCAGATCATGGGCCTCTTGTCGGGCCAGGTATTCGGCGGCGCCATCGGCGACCAGCTAGGCTGGCGCGCGGTCTTCGCCGTGCTCGCCGCTCTCTATCTCGCTGTCGGCCTCCTGCTCGTCCTCGAGCTTCGCCGCGGTCGCCTGCCACCGCCGCACCTGGCATCGGCGGGCGGGGTCACGGTCTTCGTCCGCGGCGTCGGCGGCATGCTGCGCCGCCGCTGGCCGCGGACGGTACTCGTCGTCGTGATGCTCGAGGGTGCTCTGTTCTTCGGCGCCTTCGCCTTCGTCGGCGCCTGGCTGCACGACCGCTTCGGCCTGTCGTTCACCCGGATCGGGCTGCTGCTGGTCGGCTTCGGCCTTGGCGGCCTCGTCTTCGCGCTGAATGCGCGCTGGCTGGTGGCGCGGCTCGGCGAGCGCGGCCTGGCGCTGGGCGGGGGGTTGCTGATCGCTGCGGGCTTTCTCGCCATCGCCCTGGCCCCGGCGCCGCTCGTCGTCACCGGCGCGCTCGGGGTGCTCGGGCTCGGCTTCTACATGTTCCACAACACCCTGCAGGTGAACGCGACGCAGATGGCGCCCGACGCACGCGGGCTCGCCGTCGCCACCTTCGCCAGCGCCTTCTTTCTCGGCCAGGCCGGCGGCGCCTGGCTCGGCGGCCGCATCGTCGACGGTGTCGGCTACCCGCCGCTGTTCATCGCCGCCGGCTGCGGCGTCCTCGCGATCGCCGTCTGGTTCGTGTTGCGGCGCAGCACGGTCAAGGCGTGACGGTTCGGCCCTTCACAATCGATGGGCGGTCGCTACCATCGCGGCCAGAGGCGTCGCAGCACAACGATGCCCGACAGGAGAGGCTCCGATGATAACGCGCAGGAACTTCAACGCCCTTGCGATGGGGGCGAGCGCCTCGGCGCTGCTGGCCCGGCAGGCGCGTGCCGCGACGGCCGCCCAGGCCGCGGTCGATGCCGCCAAGCAGTACGCCGGCGTCACCCTGAACGTGACCTACGAGGCCGGCCTGCAGCCGATGGACCCGAAGATCTTCTCCGGGCCGCTGTGGGAGAAGCTGACCGGCATCAAGCTCAACGTCGTCGAGATGGCGCCGAACGAGATGTTCACGAAGATGATGGCCGAGCACAAGGCGGGGACGGGGGCCTACGACCTGCTCAACGTCGTGCCGGCCTGGCTGCCCGACATGGTGCAGGCGGGCGCCCTCGAGGACCTCGACCCCTTCGTCGCCAAGTACGGCTACGCCGAGGACCTCAAGGACATCGCCCCGGCCTATGCGACCCAGGGCCTCTACGACGGGAAGATCTACGGCTTCCCGGACGACGGCGACGTCCTCATCATGTACTACCGGACCGACCTGTTCGACGATCCGAAGAACAAGGAGGAGTTCAAGGCCAAGTACGGCTACGACCTCGCCCCGGCCAAGGACTGGGACCAGTTCTACGACATCGGCGCCTTCTTCAAGCCGAAGCTCGCCCCGCAGGGCGGCGCCGGCTCGGCGCTGATCCATGCGCCCGGCCTCGTGCACGGCATCTTCGAGATGCGGCTGCGCACCGCCGGTGGCAAGTTCTTCGACGCCGACACCATGAAGGCGACGCTGAACAATGACGTCGGCGTGGCCGTGCTGGCCGACATGTACCGGCAGCTCGACAACATGCCGGCCGGTGCCGCCGGCTGGGGCCCGGTCGAGGTGCTGTCCGCCTGGCTCGCCGGCAACCTCGCCGAGATGATGTGGTGGCCGCCTCCGGGCCGCTGGTCCGAGGGCTACGGCATGGACCTCAAGGAGTTCGCCTGGGTGCCGAAGTCCCAGGTGAAGGGCAAGGTCGGCTACGCCCTGCCGCCCGACGGCCGGCCGCAGCTGGCGCTCGGCTTCTGCCTGTGCGTGTCGGCCGACAGCAAGCAGAAGGAAGCCGCCTACCTGACCGCGCAGTGGCTGAACTCGACCGAGATCTCCAGCCAGCGCGTGACGCTGCCCTACGCCCTGCGCGACCCGTTCCGCCTCGCCCACTTCAACAGCCCGGAGTACCGGGGCCTGTGGCCGAACGCGCCCAAGTACCTCGACACGCTGATGCTGGGCGGCGAGCGCGGCCTGCTCGACCTGTCGATCATCGAGACCTTCTCCTACGAGGAGTCGATGACGCGGGCGATCACCTCGGCGCTGGGCGGCGGCGATCCCAAGGTCGCCCTCGACAAGTGCGCCGAGGAGTGGGACGCGCTGACCGAGGAGATCGGCGTCGACGAGCAGAAGGCCGCGTATGCGGCCTGGGCCGCCAAGTCGAACGCCTACCCCTAGGTTGACCGGGCGCCGGGACCGGCCTTCGGTCCCGGCGCCCCTCCTTCGTCGATCCCGAGCGAAGCCGGCACCGCCGCCATGGCCCTTTCATCTCCCGCAGCGCTGTCGAGCGCTTCGCCACGCGGTTCCGGCGGTCTCGCCGGCTTCACGCACCGGCATTTTCCCTGGCTGACGGTCTTCCCGGCGGTCCTCGTGATCCTGCTGGTCGGGCTTTTCCCGTTCCTCTACTCGCTCGTCGTCAGCTTCACCAAGGTCAACCGCCGGGTCGCCGACTACTCGTTCCACGGCCTGATCAACTACGCCAAGCTGATCGCCGACGAGCGCTTCTGGAACGCGGCGCTCAACACCGGCATCTTCACCGCCGTCGCCCTGCCGCTCGAGCTGATCCTCGGCCTGGCGCTGGCCCGCCTGCTGCTGAACCCGATCCCCGGCCGGCAGGTCTTCATCGCGCTGCTCATCCTGCCCGCCGTGATCTGCCCGGTCGTCGGCGGGGCGATGTGGCGGCTGATGTTCGACAACCAGTTCGGGCCGATCAACCACCTGATCTCGATGCTCGCCGGCCAGCGCGTCGACATCCTCTGGCTGATCGACGACAAGCCGGTCCAGGTGTTCAGTGCCATTCTCCTCTGCGAGATCTGGCAGTGGACCCCGTTCATGTTCCTGATCATGCTGGCGGGGCTCGGCAACGTCGACAAGTCGCTGACCGAGGCCGCCACCGTCGACGGCGCCTCGGACTGGGTGATCTTCTACAGGATCATGCTGCCGGTGATCCGGCCGGTGATCTACGTCGCCCTGACCATCCGCGCGCTCGACCTGATCCGGCTCTTCGACATCGTCTACGCGCTAACCCGGGGCGGTCCCGGCACGCTCAGCGAGACGATCTCGATCTATGCCTACGTCACCGGCTTCGAGAAGTTCGACGTCAGCTACACGGCCGCCATCGCGATCTTCCTGATCGTCGTGCTCTCGGTGGTCGTGACGGTGGCGCTGAAGCGGCTGGAGATCGCCCGATGAGACGCTCGCCGCTGCGCCTCGCCATCCGCTACGTCCTGATCGTCGCGGCGATCGTCTTCTTCTGCTTCCCGCTCTACTGGCTGTTCCTGATGGCGTTCAAGACGCCGGACGAGGTGTTCGCCGTGCCGCCCGTCTGGTGGCCCAGCGACTGGCAGCTCGGCACGTTCCTCATCGTCTGGCGCGACAACGACCTGCGCGCGATCTGGAACACGCTGATCATCGCCAGCACCAGCACCGTCGTCGCCATGCTGCTGGGCACGATCGCCGCCTACAGCATCGCGCGGTTCAAGACCGGCGGCGAGAACCTCGCCGTCTGGATCATCAGCCAGCGCCTGATCCCGCCGATCGTCATCGTCTTCCCGGTCTTCCAGATGTACGTCTGGGCCGGCCTCGTCGACACCTTCACCGGCCTCGTCCTGCTCTACGCCGCCTTCAACCTGCCCTACGTGATCTGGATGATGCGCGGCTACGTCGAGGACGTGCCGATCGAGCTCGAGGAAGCGGCGCTGGTCGACGGCTGCACCCGCTGGCAGGCCCTCATCCGCATCATCTTCCCGGTGATCCGCGCCGGCTTCTTCGCCACGGCCGTGTTCACCTTCATCTTCGCCTGCAACGAGTTCATCTTCGGCCTCGTGCTGACGCGCACCAACGTGCTGACCTATCCGGTGCTGGTGAGCCACTATTTCGGCGCGCAGCAGACCCAGTGGGCGCGCGTCGCAGCGATCTCGCTGCTCGGCTCACTGCCGGTGTTCCTGATGGTCGCCACGGCCCAGCGCTACCTGGTCCGCGGCATCTCGATGGGGGCGGTGAAGGGTTAGGACGCTGCCGGGCGGACGTGCACCGGCTCGCCGAGCACGTAGGTCGCCCGCACCGCCCGGTCGTCGCCCAGCGTCATCAGGACGAACAGGGTCTCGTCGAGATCGCCGTCGATGGTGCGCATCCTGTGCGCCATGGCGGGAGTAGCCGCCGGATCGAGGACAACGAGGTCGGCCTCGATTCCGGGGGCCAGCCGGCCGATGCGGTCCTCGAGCCCGAGGGCCCGGGCATTGCCGAGCGTCTTCAGGTAGAAGCCCTGCGCCGCTGGCAGGTTCTGGCCACGCAGCTGCAGCACCTTGTAGGCCTCGGCCGCGGTCTCCAGCATCGAGTAGCTGGTGCCGCCGCCGACATCGGTGGCGAGGCTCACCCGCACCGGCCGGCGTGGGTCGCGGAGCGTGGCCATGTCGAACAGGCCGCTGCCGATGAACAGGTTCGAGGTCGGACAGAACGCGGCGATCGAGCGGCTTTCCGACAGGCGGGCCATCTCGCGCTCGCTCAAATGGATGCAATGCCCGAACAGTGCCGTCGGGCCGAGCAGGCCGAAGCGGTCGTAGACGTCGGTGTAGTCCCTGGCCCAGGGGAACAGGCCGAGCGTCGTCGCGATCTCGTTGCGGTTCTCGGACAGGTGCGTCTGCATCCAGCAGTCGCCATGCTCGCGCATCAGCGTGCCGGCGGCCTCGAGCTGGGCATCGGTCGAGGTGATGGCGAAGCGCGGGGTGACGACGTAGCCCAGCCGGTCCAGGCCGTGCCAGCGCCCGATCAGCGCCTTGCTCTCGTGGTAGCCGCGCTCGGCGGTGTCGCGCAGGCCGGGCGGCGCGTTGCGGTCCATCAGCACCTTGCCGCCCAGCATCCGCATCCGGCGGCGCTGCGCCTCGGCAAAGAAGGCGTCGACCGATTCGGGATGGACGGTGCAATAGACGACGGCGGTCGTGGTGCCGTGGCGGACGAGCTCGTCGAAGAAGAAGCGGGCGTGCACCGCCGCGTGCGCGGCGTCGGCGAACTTCTGCTCCTCGACGAAGGTGTACTTCTCCAGCCACTCCAGCAGCTGCGCCCCGTAGGAGGCGATGACCTGCACCTGCGGGTAGTGGATGTGCGTGTCGATCAGGCCGGGCATCACCAAACAGCCGGGATGGCCGTCGACCGGGGTGCCGGGCGGCACGCTGGCGGCGAGGTCGGCCCAGCTGCCGACGGCGCCGATGCGGCCGTCGGCGATCAGCACGGCCCCGTCCTCGATGTCGCGGACGGCGGCGGCGCCGGCCTCGGCGGGATCGTCCTCGAACCAGACGAGGCGGCCGCGGACGGCACGCTGGATGCTGCTCATGACGGGCCTTCCCGCGCTGGCGCTCAGGCCCAGAAACCGGCGTGGACCGCGCTCGCTTCCTCGGCGAGGAGCGGGCCCACGACCTCGGTCGCCGTCTGGCCGCCGGCGAAGACCGTGCGGCAGGGCAGGTCGAGCGTCGGGTTCTCGGGATGGGAGCCGGTGAGCTGGAGCAGGCCGCGCTCGGAAAGCCCGAACACGACGCGCCGGACGCCCGTCCAGTAGACGCTGCCGGCACACATCGCGCAGGGCTCGGTGCTCGTGTACATGGTACTGCGCGCCAGCAGGGCACGGTCGAACCGCTGCGAGGCGGCGCTCATCAGGTTGCGCTCGGCGTGCGCCGTGGCGTCCCGCCCGGTGGTCACGCTGTTCTCGGCCTCCAGCAGAACCTTGCCGTCCGGACCGACGAGGATGGCGCCGAACGGGTGATTGCCGCGGGCCCGGGCAGCCGCCGCCACGGCGATGGCGCGGCGCAGGAAGGCCTCGTCGTCCAGGCTGGAGCGCATGGCGATGTTCCGGAAAGCCGCCTCTCCCCGCCGGGGCAGGGAGAGGCGGACGGGTCAGGTGGCGATCAGGAGAGCTGGCCCTCGACGCCGGGGACCCACCAGTTCATGGACAGGATCTCGCCGTCGGTGGCGGTGGCGCCGGCGGCGACCACGGTGTTGCCCTTCTGGTCGACGATCGGGCCGGTGAACGGGTGCAGCGAGCCGTCGATGATCCCGTTCTTGACGGCATCGCCGGCGGCAGCCGCCTCGGGCGTGACCTTGGGACCGTAGGCCGCCATCGACACCTCGCCGGCCTTGAGGCCTTCCCAGGAGTCGCTGCTCTCCCAGGTGCCGTCGAGCATCGCCTGGCCGCGCTTGATGTAGTAGGGGCCCCAGTTGTCGACGATCGCGGTCAGCTGGGCCTGCGGGCCGAAGGCGCTCATGTCGTTGGCCTGGCCGAAGGCCATCAGGCCGCGGGTCTCGGCGATCTGCATGCCGGCCGAGCTGTCGGTGTGCTGGCAGAGGATGTCGCAGCCCTGGTCGAACAGGGCCTTGGCGGCATCGGCTTCCTTGCCCGGATCGTTCCAGGAGTTCACCCACACCAGCTTGACCTTGGCGTCGGGCTTCACCTTGTGCAGCGCGAGGGTGAAGGCGTTGACGCCGCTGACGACCTCGGGGATCGGGAACGAGCCGAGGTAGCCGATCATGCCGGTCTTGGTCAGGTGGCCGGCGATGGCGCCGCAGACCGCCCGGCCCTCGTAGAAGCGGGCGTTGTAGGTCGCGACGTTCGGCGCGCGCTTGAAGCCGGTGGCGTGCTCGAACTTCACCTTCGGGAACTGCTTGGCGACCCGCAGCGTCGACTCCATGAAGCCGAACGACGTGGTGAAGATCAGCCCGTTGCCGCCGGTGGCCAGCTGGCGCAGCACGCGCTCGCAGTCCGGACCCTCGGGGACGTTCTCGACGTAGCTGGTGACGACCTTGTCGCCGAGCGCCTTCTGCATGTCGAGGCGGCCGACGTCGTGGCGGTAGGTCCAGCCATTGTCGGTGATCGGACCGACATAGACGAAGCCGACCTTCAGCGGATCGGCCGCCTGGCTGCCGCGCCCGGTCAGGGCCAGGGCGCCGGCACCGGCGGCAGCTCCGAGGAGACCGCGCCGGCTCATGTTGAGAAGCGTCATGCCTTGTTTCCCTCTCTCGTTGGCGCGCCGGCCAGCGCTGGCGCGCATCTCATGGACCAGAAATAGCTGCCGCAGGTCCGCCGGACTATGCGGTCGCCCGGAACGGCGTGCCGAGGCAGGCCGGAGCATTGAGCCGACCGCGCCACGGGCCCGCCGAGATGATCACCAGCACGACGATGGTGGCGATGTAGGGCAGCATCGACATCACCTGCGCCGGGACGTCGATGTAGCCCGAGGTCTGCGCCGACAGCTGGATGATGGTGACGCCGCCGAACAGGTAGGCGCCGACCAGGGCGCGCCAGGGCCGCCACGCCGCGAACACCACCAGGGCCAGCGCGATCCAGCCGCGGCCGGCGCTCATGTTCTCGACCCATTGCGGCGTGTAGGAGAGCGAGAGATAGGCCCCCGCCAGCCCCGACATCGCGCCGCCGAACAGCACCGCCATGTAGCGGATGCGGATCACCGGGTAGCCGATGGCGTGCGCGGCGTCGTGGCTCTCGCCGACCGCGCGCAGGATCATGCCGGAGCGCGTCCGGGTCAGGAACCAGGCGACGGCGAAGGTCATGCCCCAGGACAGGTAGACCAGGAAATCCTGGGCCAGGAAGATCGGGCCGACGATCGGGATGTCGCTGAGGACCGGGATGTCCAGCTTCGGCAGGGGCGGCACCGGCGAGCCGACGAAGCCCGAGCCCACCAGGGCGGACAGGCCGATGCCGAAGATCGTGAGCGCCAGTCCTGTCGCCACCTGGTTGGCCAGCAGCGACAGGGTCAGCACGCCGAACAGCAGGGCCATCGCCATGCCGGCCAGGGCGGCCACGACGATGCCGAGGCTGCCGCTGCCGGTGACCGAGGTGACGGCGAAGCCCATGACGGCTCCCGCCAGCATCATCCCCTCGACGCCGAGGTTCAGGACGCCGGCCCGCTCGGTGACGAGCTCGCCCAGGGCCGCCAGCAGCAGCGGGGTGGCGGCACCGATGATCGTCAGCAGGCTGGCGACCAGGACTTCCGTGCTCATGCGCTTGCCCTCGCGGCGGACGTCGACCCGAAGCGGACGCGGTAGCGGACCAGGAAATCGCAGGCCAGCACCCAGAACAGCAGCAGGCCCTGGAAGACGCCGGTGGTCGCCTGCGGCAGCTGCGCCTCGACCTGGGCGTTCTCGCCGCCGATGAACGACAGGGCGATCAGGAAGCCCGAGGCGACGATGCCGACGGGATGCAGGCGGGCCAAGAAGGCCACGATGATCGCGGTGAAGCCGTAGCCCGGCGAGATGCGCGGCACGAGCTGGCCGATGGGCCCGGCGACCTCGAACAGGCCGGCGAGGCCGGCGAGGCCGCCCGACAGCAGCATGGTCAGCCAGATCAGCCGCTTGCGCGAGAAGCCGGCGAACGCCGCGGCCTCGGGTGCGGAGCCGATCACCCGGACCTGGAAGCCGACGAGCGAGCGGGTGACGAGGACCCAGGCGCCGGCGACGACCAGCAGCGTGACCAGGAAGCCGACATGCAGGCGGGTCTCGCTCAGGATGATCGGCAGGATCGCGTTGTCGGCGAAGAACTTGCTCTGCGGGAAGTTGAACCCGTCCGGATCCTTCCACGGGCCGTAGACCAGCGTGCTGAGCACCAGCGTCGCCACGTAGGTCAGCATCAGGCTGGTCAGGATCTCGTTCACGTCCCAGCGGGTCTTCAGGAAGGCCGGGATCGCCGCCCACAGCATGCCGCCGAGGACGCCGGCCAGGCACATCACCGGGATCGCCAGCGGGCCCAGCGCCTCGCCGTAGAACAGGCCGATGCCGCCGCCGAAGATGGCGCCCATGGTCAGCTGGCCTTCGGCGCCGATGTTCCACACCCCGGCGCGGAAGCCGATGGCGAGGCCGGTGGCGCACAGGATCAGCGGCGTCGCCTTCAGGCAGAGCTCGGAGATCCCGTAGAGATCGCGCAGCGGCGAGATGAACATCGCGTAGAGGGCGGTGAACGGGTTCACCCCCATGATGGTGAACAGGAGGAACCCGGTGACGATGGTCAGCGCCACGGCCAGCACCGGGGTCGCCCACTGCAGGGCCGTCGAGATCTCGCGGCGCGGTTCGACCTTAAGCATGGACGCGCTCCGCAACCGGCTCGTGGTGGCCCTCGTGCAGGCCGCCCATCAGCAGGCCGATCTGCTCGATCGAGGCGTCGGCGGTGACCAGCGCCTGCGACAGCCGGCCGACATGGATGACCGCCAGCCGCTCGGTCAGCGCCAGCAGCTCGTCGAGGTCCTGGCTGACGATCAGCACGGCGGCGCCGCGGGCGGCGAGGTCGAGCAGCGCCTGATGGATCAGCGCGGCGGCGCCGGCGTCGACGCCCCAGGTCGGCTGCGCAGCGATCATCACCGTGGGCTCCTGCAGGATCTCGCGGCCCATGATGAACTTCTGCAGGTTGCCGCCCGAAAGGCTGCGCGCCAGAGCGCCGATCCCGGCGGTCTTGACGTTGTAGCGCTCGACGATGGTCGAGGCGAAGCGGTCGACGTCGCCCTTGCGGATCAGCCCGCCCGAGAGGAACTGCTTGCGCCGGTAGGACGACAGGAAGGCGTTGTCGCTGAGCGAGAAGTCGCCGACCGCACCGTGCCCGTTGCGCTCCTCAGGCACGTAGCACAGGCCGAGGTCGCGACGGTCGCGGGCACCGGAGCGGCCGACCGGCTTGCCTTCCAGCATGATGGCGTCCGCCCGGTCGACCAGCAGCTCGCCGCTCAGCGCCGCCAGCAGCTCGGCCTGGCCGTTGCCGGCGACCCCGGCGATGCCGAACACCTCGCCGGCGCGGACCTCGAACGAGACGTCCTTGAGGTCGATGCCATGCGACTCGGGCGAGACGGCGCTGAGCCGCTCGACCTTGAGGCGCGGCGCCCCCTTGGTACCGCCGGCCGAGCGGGTCGGCGGCTTGATCTGCGTGCCGACCATCAGCGCCGCCATGCTGCGGGCGGTCTCCTTCGCCGGATCGCAGGCCCCCACCAGCTTGCCGCCGCGCAGGATCGTCGCCGCGTGGCAGAGGACGCGGATCTCGTCGAGCTTGTGGCTGATGTAGAGGATCGAGCGCCCCTCGGCCGCGAGCAGCCGCAGGGTCTCGAACAGCTTCTCGACCTCCTGCGGCGTCAGCACCGAGGTCGGCTCGTCCATGATCAGGAGCTTGGGGTCCTGCAGCAGGGCGCGGACGATCTCGATGCGCTGTCGCTCGCCGACCGACAGCGAGTAGACGTCGCGCGACGGGTCGAGCGGCAGGCCGTACTGCTCGGAGACGGCGCGCACCCGCTTGGCCAGTGCGGCCATGTCGGTGACGCCGTCGACGCCCAGCGCCACGTTCTCCAGCACGGTCATCGCCTGGAACAGCGAGAAGTGCTGGAAGACCATGCCGATGCCGAGCGCCCGGGCGGCATGCGGGTCGGCGATGTGGACCGGCTTGCCGTCCCACAGGATCTCGCCCGAGTCCGGGTGCAGCACGCCGTAGATCTGCTTCACCAGCGTCGACTTGCCGGCACCGTTCTCGCCGAGCAGCGCGTGGATCTCGCCCGGCATCACCCGCAGGTCGACCCGGTCGTTGGCCAGCACCCCGGGGAACTGCTTGGTGATCCCCTTCAGCTCCAGACGCGGCGGTCCCGAGGCCTGCGGACTGCTCATCGTTGTTTCCCCGCGCACCGTTGTTGGTTCAGCCGACTTCGGCCAGCTTCGACGTCCGCGCCGGCACCGCGGCCAGCGTGGTCAGGAGCTCGGCGGCCACCAGCGCCGCGATGACCTCGGGCCGCTTGTCGCGCACGGCACGGCTGCCGATAGGGCAGACCAGGCCGGCGATCCGCTCGCCGGCGATGCCCAGCTCGCGAAAGCCGCGCTCGAAGCGCGCCCGCTTGGTCGCGGAGCCGATCAGCCCGATGTAGGCGAAGTCGCCGCGCTCCAGCGCCGCCGCGCAGATCTCGAAGTCGAGCGCGTGGCTGTGGGTCAGCACGAGGCAGGCGGCGCCGGCGGGGGCGGCCTCGACCTCGGCCACCTGCCGCGTCGAGACGACCACGGTGGCATTTTCCGGCGCGCTGGCCGGAAAGGCCTCGGCCCGGCCATCGATCCAGCGCACGGCGAAGGGCAGGGGTGCCAGGGCCGTCGCCACCGCCTGGCCGACATGGCCGGCGCCGAACAGCAGCACCGGCTGCCGCCTCTGCAGCTCGGCCCGCTCGACGGCTTCCACCGCGGCGACGACGGCCGGCGTGACGCGCTCGAGGTGAAGATGGACATGCCCGCCGCAGCACTGGCCGACGGCCGGCCCGAGCGGCACCGCCATCTCGGCCTCGGGCTCGCCCGTGCCGAGCAGCTCGCGCGCCCGGCGGATCGCATCCCACTCCAGGCGTCCGCCGCCGATGGTGCCCTGGACCTCGGCGGCCGAGACGACCATGCGCACGCCGGCCTCGCGCGGCGTCGAGCCCCGCGCCTCGACGACGGTCACGAGCACGGCAGGCTCGTGGCGTCGGCGCAGCTCGCTGGCGAGGCGGGTGCCCATGGCGGTCAGGCCGCTGCCGCCTGGCGCAGGCGCTCGACCGCCATCAGCACCTTCTCTGGCGTCGCCGGCGGGTCGAGGCGGGGCGGCACGCGGTAGTCGGCGACGCTGGCGACGGCGTCCGAGATCGCGTGCAGGGCCGAGATGCCGAGCATGAAGGGCGGCTCGCCCACGGCCTTGGAGCGGTGGATCGTAGGCTCGCGGTTGGCGACACCCTCCATCAGCCGGACGTTCATCACCTTCGGCCGGTCGGAGGCGCAGGGGATCTTGTAGGTGCTGGGCGCGTGCGTGCGCAGCCGGCCCTTCTCGTCCCACCACAGCTCTTCCATGGTGAGCCAGCCCAGGCCCTGGATGAAGGCGCCCTCGACCTGGCCGAGGTCGATGGCCGGGTTCAGCGAGCGGCCGACGTCGTGCAGGATGTCGGTCCGGTCGAAGCGGTACTCGCCGGTCAGCGTGTCGACCGTGACCTCGCTGCAGGCTGCCCCGTAGGCATAGTAGTAGAAGGGCCGGCCGCGGCCCTGGTCGCGGCTCCAGTGGATCTTGGGCGTGCTGTAGAAGCCCGTCGCCGACAGCTGGATGCGGGCCATGTAGGCGTCGCCGACCAGCTTCTCGAACGGGATCTCCTCGCCCTTCACCCGGATACGGCCGGGCAGCCAGGTCACCTCCGCGGGCTCGGCCTGGGCTCGTCCGGCCGCGAAGATTGTCAGGCGATCCTTCAACGTGCGGGCGGCGGCCTGCGCCGCCATGCCGTTGAGGTCGGTGCCCGACGACGCCGCAGTCGCCGAGGTGTTGGGCACCTTGCTGGTGTTGGTGGCCGTGATCCGGATCCGGCCGACGTCGACCTGCAGCTCCTCGGCCACCACCTGGGCGACCTTGATGTAGAGCCCCTGGCCCATCTCGGTGCCGCCATGGTTCAGGCTGAGGCTGCCGTCGCGGTAGATGTGCAGCAGGGCGCCCGCCTGGTTGTAGGCGGTCATCGTGAACGAGATGCCGAACTTCACCGGGGTCAGGGCGATGCCCCGCTTCAGCCACGGGCTGGTCCGGTTGGCGGCACGGATGGCCTCGCGCCGGCCCTGGTAGTCGCAGTCGGCCTCGAGCCTCGCCACCAGCTCGTGGATGATGTTGTCCTCCACCGTCTGGTGGTAGGGCGTCACGTTGCGGTCGGTGGTGCCGTAGAAGTTGCGCTTCCTGACCTCGAGCGGGTCGAGGTCCAGCGCGTAGGCGATCTCGTCGATGATCCGCTCGGCCGGCACCATCCCCTGCGGGCCGCCGAAGCCGCGAAACGCCGTGGCCGAGACCGTGTTGGTCCGGCACGGGTAGCAGGCCAGCTGGACGTTCTCGTAGAAGTAGCAGTTGTCCGCGTGGAACAGCGCCCGGTCGTTCACCGGGCCCGACAGGTCGGCGTTCCAGCCGCAGCGCGAGGCGTAGTCCATCGCGACGCCCTTGATGATGCCGCGGTCGTCGAAGCCGACATCGTAGTCGACCCAGAACTCGTGCCGCTTGCCGGTCATCACCATGTCGTCGTCGCGGTCGAGCCGGCACTTGGCCGGGCGCCCGGTCTTCGTCGCCACCAGCGCCGCCACCGCGCAGAACAGGTTGGCGTGCGTCTCCTTGCCGCCGAACCCGCCGCCCATGCGCCGGCACTCGAAGGTGACGGCATGGCTCGGCACGCCCAGCACCTGGGCCACCAGCAGCTGGCCCTCGCTGGGATGCTGCGTCGAGGCATGGACGATGACGTCGCCGTCCTCGCCCGGCACCGCCAGCGCCACCATGCCCTCGAGGTAGAAGTGCTCCTGGCCGCCGATGGCGATTCGTCCGGTCACCCGGCGCGGCGCCTTCGCAATCGCCTCCTTCGCGTCGCCGCGCTGCATGCGTCCGGGCGGCCAGACCAGGTCGTTGCGGGCACGCGCGGTGTCGACGTCGAGCACCGGCTCGAGGTCCTCGTATTCGACGACGGCGAGCCTCGCCGCCCGCCGCGCCGCGCCGATGCTGTCGGCGGCCACGGCAAACAGCGACTGCCCGACGAAGCTCACCTTGTCGGTGGCGAACACGGGTTCGTCATGCGCGTGGACGGCGCTGATGTCGTTCTCGCCGGGAATGTCGGCGGCGGTCAGCACGACCGTCACGCCGGTGGCCTCGCGCACCGCGGCGACGTCGAGCCGGACCAGCCGGGCATGCGCCCGCGTGCTCTGCGCGATGTAGACCTGCAGCGTCCGCGCCGGCTCCGGGATGTCGTCGACGTAGACCGCCTCGCCGGTGACGTGCTTGTGCGCGCTGTCGTGGACGAGGCTGTCGTGGACGGCTCCCTTGATGCGGTCAGACATGGGCGAGGCTCCGGTCGCCGACGACGCGGGTCTCGCCATCGGGACCGCTGGTCTCGAGAAAGCACTTCAGAAGCAGGTTTTGCGCCACTTTCATCCGGTAGGCGGCGGACGCCCGCATGTCGGTCAGCGGCGTGAAGTCGCGCTCCAGCGCCTGCATCGCCTGGTCGACCGTCTCCCGGCGCCACGGCTGGCCGGTCAGGACCGCCTCCGCGGCGCTGGCCCGCTTGGGCGTGCCGGCCATGCCGCCATAGGCGATGCGCGCCGACGCCACGCGCCCGCCGTCCAGCGTCACCTTGAAGGCCGCCATGACGGCGGAGATGTCCTGGTCGAAGCGCTTGCTGATCTTGTAGGCACGAAAACGCTCGGCCGGCTTGCGGCGCGGCACGATCACGCTCTCGACGAACTCGCCGGGGCGGCGGTCCTGCTTGCCGTAGGCGATGAAGAAGTCCTCGAGCGGCATCTGCCGCCGGTCCCGGCCGCGGCGCAGCACCAGCGTCGCACCGGCGGCGATCAGCATCGGCGGGCTGTCGCCGATCGGCGAGCCGTTGGCGATGTTGCCGCCGATGGTGGCGGCGTTGCGGATCGGCGGCGAGGCGTAGCGGCGGTAGGTCTCGCCCATGTCCGGCCACTCGTCGGCCAGCGCCTGCATGCCGTCCGTGCAGCTGACGCCGGCGCCGATCTCGATCTCGCCGTCGCGCGCATCGATGCGCTTCAGCTCGGCGATCCGGCCGATATGGACCACGGTCGGCAGCACGCGGTGCTGCTTGGTTACCCACAGGCCAACGTCGGTCGAGCCGGCCAGCACGGTGGCGTCGGGATGCTCGAGCAGGATGTCGGCGAGCGCGTCGACGGTCGCCGGTGCGAGGTAGCGTCGTCCGTCGTGCTCGATGGCCACGGTTTCGCCGTCGGCCCAGCCGGTGAGCGTGTCCCGGGTCGCGGCAGCACCGGCCTCGATGTGGTCGTTCGCCAGCAGCACCGCCGCCACGGCTGCGGCGGCGAGGATCGGCCCGTAGCCGGTGCAGCGGCACAGATTGCCGGACAGCGCGTCGGCAACCCGCTCGGGCGTCGGTTCGCCGCCCTGCCGGGCGAAGGCGAATAGCGACATGACGAAGCCGGGGGTACAGAAGCCGCACTGCGAGGCGTTGGCCTCGACCATCGCCTGCTGGACGGGGTGCAGGCTGCCGTCGGGCTGCTTCAGGTCCTCGACGGTGAGGAGCTGGCAGCCGTCCAGGGTCGGCACGAACTGGATGCAGGAGTTGACCGCCTCGTAGCGCAGCCCGTCGCCGTGCGGGCGGGCGACAACGACGGTGCACGCACCGCAGTCGCCCTCGGCGCAGCCCTCCTTGGTGCCCTTGCGGTGCTCGGTGCCGCGCAGCCATTCGAGCACGGTCTGCGTCGGGTCGACGTCGCGCAGCTGGCGGGGCTCGTGGCCGAGCAGAAACCGTACCGAACGACGCATCAGGTGACGCTCCGTGGTGGCGATGCCGTCTGGTCTAGCAAGGGCGGTGCCGGGTCGCGGACTGTCAACTGCCGCGATAGGTCGAGTACGACCACGGCGAGATCAGCAGCGGCACGTGATAGTGCTGACCGGCGTTGGCGATGCCGAACCGGATCGGCACCGCATCGAGGAACGGCGGATCGGACAGGGGCGTTCCGACGGCGCGGAAATAGGCGGCGACGTGGAAGACCAGCTCGTAGGTGCCGGGCCTCAGCTCCTCGCCGGCGAGCAGCGGCTGGTCGCAGCGACCGTCATCGTTGGTGCGCACGTCCTTGATGCGTGTCCGTGAGTCGCCGTCGAGGCGGAACAGCTCGATGGCGAGGCCGGCCCCCGGCCTGCCGCTGACCGTGTCCAGCACATGCGTCGTGAGCCTGCCGCCGCTGCCGTGCCCTGCCATCTGCCAGTCCTCACACTTCGTAGGGGCACTCATGCAGCAACGCATGGTGCGTCGGAACGGCGCGGGGCCGGAAGCAGCTTCAAACGGAAGCGAAAGCCGGTCCCGCGCACGCGCGAATCTTGGCCCGCTCGGCAATTGACATCAAGTCGGCTCCGGATCATGGTCAATGGAGGCGCAGTGGCAGCAAGTGAACGGCTGCCGCTGATGGCGAGAGGCCATGATGTGGCCTCGCCGTCGGCGCTGTCGCCCAAGTCGGGCGGCGAACGCAATCGCGGCGCAGGAGGATCGGCGACGATGACTCCACCGAAGCATCGAGGCGGCTGCCACCGCTGAGGGCAGCCGGGACACGAGCCCGACGGACGCCATCGTCGTCTCGTGCCACGCGCAAAATCCGGAAGACGTGCGAGCCCGTCCGAAGGCCGGGCGTGATCGGGTTCCGCCCATGGCGGGACACAAGGGCTACAACCCCAGCGCCCCGCGTCGGCGTCGCCGCGCGGGGCGCGTGCTTGTCGGGGACGGCCCAGTCGCTACATTGCCGGCCCGCACGGCCAGGGAGCCCGGCATGGCGATCGTTACCTACAAGCGCGGCGACAATGACGAGCGGCCGTGGGGCCGCTGGGAGGTGCTCGACGTCGGTCCCGGCTTCGCGGTCAAGCGGATCACGGTGAAGCCCGGGGCGATCCTGTCGCTGCAGCTGCACCATCATCGCGAGGAGAACTGGGTCATCGCCGCCGGCCGGGCCCGCGTGACGCGCGGCGACGAGGTGTTCGAGCTGGGGCCGCGCCAGTCGGTCAACATCCCGGTCGGCACCGCGCACCGCATCGAGAACCCCGGCACCGAGACCATGGAGTTCATCGAGGTGCAGCACGGCGACAAGCTCGACGAGGCCGACATCGTCCGCCTCGAAGACCGCTACGGGCGGAGCTGAGGCGATGCGCAAGGTCATGCTCGTCACCGGCGGCAGCCGGGGCATCGGCGCTGCGGTCTGCCGCATGGGTGCGGCGCGTGGCTGGGACGTCGCCGTCAACTATGCCGGCCGGGCCGAGAGCGCCGCCGCAGTCGTCGCCGACTGCCGTGCGGCCGGGGCCCGCGCCATCGCCGTCCAGGCCGACGTCGCCGATCCGGCGCAGGTCGTGCGCATGTTCGACGAGACCGAGCGCGAGCTCGGCCCGGTCGCCGGCTTCGTCAGCAATGCCGGCATCATCCACGTCGCCGGCCCGCTCGCCGACGTGCCGGTAGAGGCGATCCGTCGCGTCGTCGAGGTCGATCTCACCGCGCACATCATCTGCAATCGCGAGGCCGTCCGGCGCATGGGCCGCTCGCGCGGCGGCGCCGGCGGCGCCATCGTCAACATGAGCTCGATGGCGACCCAGCTGTTCGGCGCCGGCGGGCTGATCCCCTACGGTGCCGCCAAGGGCGGCATCGACGTGCTCACCCAGGGCCTCGGCAAGGAAGCGGCGGGCGACGGCATCCGCGTCAACGGCCTGCGCCCGGGCCTCATCGACACCGAGATGCAGGACGACACCGGCATCGAGAAGCGCATCGAGCGGTTCGGCCCGACCGTGCCGATCGGCCGCGCCGGCACCACCGACGAGGTCGCCGAGGCGGTGCTGTGGCTGCTGTCGGACGCCGCCAGCTACGTCACCGGCACGATCTTCAACGTCAGCGGCGGGCGCTAGACCCGCCCATCCGGTTTTCGCGGGAGGCAACGACAATGACGACGAGCTTGCGCGCCCTGTCGCGCGGCGCCCTGGCCGAACTGGACGGCGTGTTCGAGCGGCTGCCGGAGACCGCCGCCGACGCGTTCATGGATGCGATCGTCGCCGCCAGGCGCATCGCCTTCTACGGCTGCGGCCGCGAGGGCCTGCAGGTGCGCGGCTTCTGCATGCGGCTCTTCCACATGGGCCGCGACGTCCACATGGTCGGCGACATGACCACGCCGCCGGTCGGGCCGGGCGACCTGTTCGTCGCCACCGCCGGACCCGGCGCGCTGCCGACCGCCGAGGCGCTGATGCAGGTCGCCCGCGACGCCGGCGCCACCGTGGCGCTGATCACCGCCCAGCCGGGTGGCAAGGCCGCGGCCCTGGCCGACGTGCTGCTGGTCATCCCGGCGCAGACCATGGCCGACGACCGCGCGTCCAAGACCTCGGTGCTGCCGATGGGCTCGCTGTTCGAGACGGCGCAGATGGTGCTGTTCGAGCTCCTGATCCTGCGCCTGCGCGACCGCGTCGGCGAGACCCCCGAGACGATGCGCGCCCGGCACACCAACCTCGAGTGAGCGGCCCGGTCCGGACCCGGCCCCCGAACCCCCAGCGGAGCTGACCCATGCCCGAGTTCGTCGAGCGCTTCTCCCTCACGGGCAAGGTTGCCCTGGTCACCGGTGCCTCCAAGGGCATCGGCGTCGCCATCTGCGACGTGCTGGCCGATGCCGGGGCCGACATCGTCGCCGTCGCCCGCGACCGGGACGGCCTCGCCGCCATCGAGCGAACCGTGACGTCGAAGGGCCGCCGTTGCCTCGCCGTCGAGGCCGACCTCGCCTCCGCCGAGGCGCCGGCGGCCGTGGCGAAGGCCGCGCTCGATGCCTTCGGCGCGGTGCACATCCTCGTCAACAATGCCGGCATCGCCCGCAACGCCCCGCTGGTCGAGGCGACGCTGGCCGACTGGGAGCTGACCCAGGCCGTCAACCTGCGAGCACCCTTCCTGCTGTCGCAGGCCCTGGCGCCGCAGATGATCGCGCGCAAGTCGGGCAAGATCATCAACGTCAGCTCGCAGACCAGCAGCATCGTGGCGCTGGTCGACCACGGCGCCTATGCCGCGTCGAAGGGCGGGCTGAACGCGCTGACGATGGTGATGACGGCCGAGTGGGCGCCGCACAACATCCAGTGCAACGCGGTGAACCCGACGGTGATCCTGACGCCGATGGGCGAGCAGGTCTGGGGGCCGCCGGAGAAGGGCGGGCCGATGCTGGCCAAGATCCCGGCCGGCCGCTTCGGCAAGCCGATCGAGGTCGCCGACGCCGTGCTGTTCCTCGCCTCGTCGGCCTCGGACATGATCAACGGCTCGACCATCCTCGTCGACGGCGGCTACTGCGCCCTGTGAGGCCACCGGCCGCGCCGAGCCGGGCGCGGCCGGTCAGCTCCGGGTCAGGTGTGGTTCGGCCCGTCGTCGTGGCCGCCGCGACCCTTGCCGCCGCTCTTGCCGCCCCGGTTGCCGCCGCGGTCGTCGCCGGCCGGGTCGTCCGCACCCTTGCGCGCGAGGACGATGCCGGAAGCCGAGGCCTTGCCGGCCACCGGCTCGGCATAGCGGGCGGCGTCGGCCGACTGGGTCCAGGCCGCGACGGCGGTGGTCGCACCGATGGCCAGCAAGGCTGTCATGCAGGTCCGCAAGATACGCATGGTCGTCTCCAGGAATTCGGAGCCCCTATCGGCTCGCGATATCCTCTGTTGCACCGACCGTGCCAAGTTATGGCCGAGCGTCGCTCCTGTTTCAATTCAATGACTTAGTGTATGGCTGAAAGTCTTGGACAGAATGGGTGGGGGATTTGACCCACCCGATCTGGGTGCTGGCCCCCGGCGACTTCAACCGCGCTGCAGCCCGTACTTCTGCAGCCGGTAGCGGACCGTGTCGCGGGTGACGCCGAGCAGCTTCGCGGCCGCCGTGACGTTGCCGCCGGAGCGGGCCAGGGCCTCGCGCAGCAGGCGCTGCTCGACCTCGCTCAGCACCAGCCCGTCGCCCTCCTCCGGTGCAGCCGGCTCGACGCCCGAGCCGAGGGAGCTGAGCGCCAGGTCCTCGACGGTGACACGGTCGCCGCGCGCCATCAGCGCCGCCTGCTCCATGACGTTGCGCAGCTCGCGGACGTTGCCGGGCCAGCTGTGCGCCAGCAGGGCGCGCTCGGCTTCCGGGGCGAAGCTCAGGCCGGCACGACGGTAGCGCTGGACCGAGCGCTCGAGGAAGCGGCGCGCCAGCAGCAGGATGTCGTCGCCGCGCTGGCGCAGCGGCGGCACCGTCAGCTCGACGACGCGCAGCCGGAAGTAGAGGTCGGCGCGGAACCGCCCCTCGCGGACCAGGCTCTCCAGCGGCCGGTGCGTCGCGGCGACGATGCGGACGTCGACCGGCCGCTCGCGCAGCCCGCCCAGCCGGCGCAGCGTGCGCTCCTCGAGCAGCCGCAGCAGCTTGACCTGGACCTGCGGGTCGAGGTCGCCGATCTCGTCGAGGAACAGGGTGCCGCCGTCAGCGGCCTCGACGAGGCCGACGCGCTTCTCCTTGGCGTCGGTGAAGGCGCCGCGCTCGTGCCCGAAGAGCTCGTCCTCGACGAGGTTCATCGGCAGCGTCGTGCAGTTCAGCTCGACGAACGGGCGGCCGGCGCGGACGCTGGACTCGTGCAGGGCGCGCGCCACCAGCTCCTTGCCGCTGCCGGTCTCGCCGGTCACCAGGACGGCCGGGGCGGTGACGCCGCCCACCGCCTCGGCATCGAGCAGGCGACGGATCTGGCCGCGCAGCTCGCGGATGGCCGGCGAATCGCCGACGATGGCGTCGACGCCGCCGGCCGCGGTCCGCCGCTCGTGATAGGCCAGTGCGGTGGCGGTCCGCTCGCTTTCGAGGATGCGGTCGATCAGCAGCTTCAGCTCGCCCAGGACCAGAGGCTTGCCGACATAGTCGACGGCCCCCGCCTTCATCGCGTCCACCGCCGTCTGCACGGAGGCGTAGGCGGTCATGATGACGACGCGCAGGGTCGGGTCGGCGGCTCGCAGCTCGGCCATCAGGTCGAGCCCGCTGCAGTCCGGCAGGCGCAGGTCGAGCAGGACGAGGTCGGGGGCGAACTCGCCCATGGCCTCGCGCGCGGCCTTGCCCGTCCCGGCGACGCGGGCGGTGTAGCCGTTGCGGCCGAGGAAGGTGGCGATGTTGCGGGCGAGCGAGGCCTCGTCCTCGACGATCAGGATGCCGAGGCTCATGCCGCCTGCTCCGCCGTGGCCGGGAGTCGAAGGGTCGCCGTGGTGCCGTGCCCGGGGCGGCTGGCGAGGTCGAGACGGCCACCGTGCCGCTCGAGGATCTCGCGGGCCATCGGCAGGCCGAGGCCCAGCCCGCCTGGCTTCGAGGTCATGAATGGCTCGAAGGCGTGGTCCAGCTGGCGCGGCGACATGCCGGGGCCGTCGTCCTCGACGCGCAGGCGGACGAGCTCGCGCCCCTCGGCCCGCGCCGAGAGCCGGATCGTCCCGCCACCGGGCATGGCCTCGATGGCGTTGGCGATCAGCCCGTTGACGATCTGGCCCAGCACGACGTCGCCGAGACGGACCTTCGGCAGGTCGTTCGCGATGTCGACGGCCAGCGCGATGCCCGCCCGCTCGGCCTGCGCCGCGAAGGCCTCGGCCGCGGCGCCGATGCAGGCGGCGACGTCGGTCGCGGTCCCTGCCAGCACCGGCTGGCGAACCGAGTTCAGGTACTGCCGGATCCAGGCCTCGAGCCGGTCGACATCCTGGACGATGTCGCCGAGCGGCGCGGCGATGTCCGGTGCGGACGTGTCGCTGAGCGCCAGCTCGGCGGACGAGCGGATCGACGCCAGCGGGTTGCGCAGGCCGTGGGCGACCGCGGACGCCATCTCGCCGGCCGTGGCCAGCTTCTCGGCGGCGACGAGCCGCGCCTCGCGCGCCGCCCAGATGCGGGTACCGCGCCAGACGATGACGAACAGGCTGGCGTAGAGCAGGACGGCGGCGACGGCGATGCCGGCGATCAGCCGCGTGTTGGCCTCGCGGATGGCGGCGAAGAGGCCGGGCGGCGCGCGATAGACCTCGACGACGCCGACGACCGGGCCGTCGACGGCACCGGCGCGGATCGGCAGGTAGTTCTCGACGAAGCGCGCACCGACCGGGACCATGGCCGCCTGCTCCGGCTTGACGCCGTCGGGGCCGGCGACGTCGATCTCCGCGACGGCCGAGCCGGCGAACGCCTCCTCCAGCTCCTCGTTGTCCTGGATGCGCTGGCCGATGAGCGCGGGATCGCTCGACCAGACGATCCGGTGGTCCTTGGCGTAGGCCACGGCGCGGAGGACGCCGGGCATGCGCCCGAGATGGTTGAAGAACTCCTCGATGTCCCCGGGCGGCTCGTCGCTGCCCTCGTCCGCGAAGAAGCCTGCCGCTTCCTCGACCTCGACGATGTTGTCGAGCAACTGGGCGAGCATCGCCGCGTCACGGGACAGGCTGGAGCGCTCGACGAAGCGGGCGAGGAAGAGGCCGGCGGCCAGGGCCACGAGCAGGATGGCGACGCCGCCGAGGATGGCGAACCAGCGCAGCAGGCGAAACGGCTCGGTCGCGGCGCCGCGACCCTGGTCCGAGTCGTTGACGGATCGGTACAGCACCGTCCGTTGTCCTCCCGCGCAGGTTGTCTCTAGCGACAACCCTTGCCTAGCGTCGGTTATTCCGCGGGAGAACCGGTGACGGTGCCTTTTTCGGCTCCTTCACCGGTGACGAGTCAGTGGACGGTTTCCGGTGGCGGCATGGCCCCGGTCATGATCGCCACAGCATCCGACATCGAGAAGGCGCGCGGATTGATCACGGTGATCCGCTTGCCGAGACGGTGGATGTGGATCCGGTCGGCGACCTCGAAGACGTGCGGCATGTTGTGGCTGATCAGGACGATCGGCAGGCCGCGCTTCTTCACGTCGAGGATCAGCTCGAGCACCCGGCGCGATTCCTTCACGCCCAGCGCCGCCGTCGGCTCGTCCATGATGATGACGCGGCTGCCGAAGGCGGCGGCGCGCGCCACCGCCACGCCCTGGCGCTGGCCACCCGACAGCGTCTCGACCGCCTGGTCGATGTTCTGGATGGTGGCGAGGCCCAGCGAGCTCAACGCCTCCCGGGCCCGCTTGCGCATCGTCGCCCGGTCGAGCTTGTGGAAGACCGAGCCCAGGATCCCGGGCTGGCGGATCTCCCGCCCGAGGAACATGTTGTCGGCGATGCTCAGCGCCGGCGACAGCGCCAGGGTCTGGTAGACCGTCTCGATGCCGGCGGCCTGGGCGTCCTGCGGGCCCTTGAAGTGGACCGGCTGGCCGGCGAGGCGGATCTCGCCCTGGTCGGGCACCACGGCGCCCGAGAGCGCCTTGATCAGGCTCGACTTGCCGGCGCCGTTGTCGCCGATGACCGCGAGGATCTCGCCCGGGTAGAGGTCGAAGTCCGAGTGGTCGAGGGCGGTGACCCGGCCGTAGCGCTTCACGAGCCCGCGGGCCTGGAGGATGGGTTCGGGGTTGGTGGACATCACGCGGACACCTTCCTGATCCACTGGTCGACGGCGACGGCGACGATGATCAGCAGGCCGACGGTGAACTCCTGCCAGAGCACGTCGACGCCGGAGAGGGCGAGGCCGTTGCGGAACACGCCGACGATCAGCGCGCCGAACAGGGTGCCGATGATCGAGCCGCGGCCGCCGAACAGGCTGGTCCCGCCGATCACCACGGCGGTGATCGCATCGAGGTTGCCGGTCTGGCCCGCCTGCGGGCTGACCGAGCCGATGCGGCCGATCAGGGCCCAGCCGGCGATCGCGCAGACCACGCCGGCGATCACGTAGACCGAGAGCAGCGTGCGCCGGGTCTGGATGCCGGCGAGGCGCGCCGCGTCGGGATCGTCGCCGGTGGCGTAGACATGGCGGCCGAAGGCGGTCCAGTTGAGGATGTACCAGAAGGCCGCGAACATCAGCAGCATCAGCACCGAGCCGTAGGTCAGGCGGGCGCCGAAGAGGTCGATCGCTGTGCCGGTCCACTGCAGGAACGGTGCCGCCGCGGTGATGTCCTGCGAGCGGATCGTCTCGCTGCCCGAGTACCATAGGTTGAGCGCGAAGAAGATGCTCCAGGTGCCGAGCGTCACGATGAACGGCGGCAGCTGCAGCCGGGTGACGAGCGTGCCGTTGAGGTAGCCGCACAGGCCGCCCAGCAGCAGGCCGATGGCGAAGGCGATGGGAGTCGGCACGCCCAGCACGACCGCCAGCTTGCCCATGACCACCGAGCAGAGGACCATGATGGCGCCGACCGACAGGTCGATGCCGGCGGTGAGGATCACCAGGGTCTGCGCGATGCCGAGGATCGCGATGATGGTGACCTGCTGGAGGATCAGCGAGAAGTTGAACAGCGAGAAGAACCGGCCACCGGCGATGGCGCCGAAGATGACCATGCCGATGACCAGCACGATGGCCGGGATCGCGGTCGGGTAGGCATGGAGGAAGTGCTGCAGCCTGGCCAGCAGCGAGGTGCGGTTGTCCTCGAACGAGGCGACGGTGGTGTCGGCCTTGACGAGGGTCTTCTCGAACTCCTGCATCGAGCGAGAGGCGCTCGTGTTCTCCGTGCTCATGGGGGTTGCCCTGCGGCTCGGGGTGGGTGAGGCGAGGGCGGGGCGGCACGAGGCCGCCCCGGCCCCCGTTCAGCGCATGACGAAGCCTGCGGGCATCAGCCCCAGCACTTCTTCAGCGCTTCCTCCGACGAGATCGAGGGCAGGCCGTCGACCGGCTTGTCGGTCACCAGCTCGACGCCGGTGTTGAAGAACTCGAGCCCGGGGGTCGGCTCGGGCTTCTTGCCCGACTTCGCGTACTCGACGACCGCCTCGACACCCATCGAGGCCATCAGCAGCGGGAACTGCATGGAGGTGGCGCCGATGACGCCGTCGCGGACGTTCTTGACGCCCGGGCAGCCGCCATCGACGGAGACGATCAGCGTGTCCTTCTCGCGCCCGACGGCCTTCAGGCCCTCGTAGGCGCCGGCGGCGGCCGGCTCGTTGATGGTGTAGACGAGGTTGATGCCGGGATCCTTCTGCAGGAGGGTCTCGATCGCCTTGCGGCCGCCCTCCTCCGAGCCGTCGGTGACGTCGTTGCCGACGATGCGGGCATCGTCCTCGTCGCCGATGTCGTTGGCGTTCTTGGTGTCGATGCCGAAGCCGGTGAGGAAGCCCTGGTCGCGGAGGACGTCGACGGTGACCTCGCTGGCGTTGAGGTCGAGCAGCGCGATCTTGGCCTCGGCGGCGGCCGCACCCTGGGTCGCCTTGGCCCACTGGCCGATGAGCTCGCCGGCCTTGAAGTTGTCGGTGGCGAAGGTGGCGTCGGCGGCGTCGATCGGGCTCAGCGGGGTGTCGAGCGCGATGACCAGGATGCCGGCGTCGCGCGCCTGCTTGATCGTCGGGACGATGGCGGCGGTGTCGCTCGGGGTGATCAGGATGCCCTTGGCGCCGGCGGCGATGAGGCTCTCGACCGCCTCGACCTGGGCCTGGTTGTCGCCGTCGTACTTGCCGGCGAACGAGCGCAGCTCGGCCCCCAGCTCGGCCGCCTTGGCCTCCGCACCCTCGCGCATCTTCACGAAGAACGGGTTGGTGTTGGTCTTGGTGATCAGGCCGATGATCACCTCGTCGGCCGCGGCGCTGCCGGCAGCCCCGGCCAGGAGGGCCGCGGCGGCGGTGGACGCGAGGACGAAACGGGTCAGGCGCGAACGCATTCGGATGGACCTCCCAGGGGGCGCCGGTTCGCCTGTGGCGTCGGCTGCCGTTGCGAGCGATGGGACCGGGCTCGCGGACCGGCGGCGATCGCTCGACCGCCGCGGCCCAGAGACCATGCCGGCGGCCGTCCTGTCAATAAATAAATCCGACGGAATTAACTATTGACCGGCGCATGCGGCGGCGGCGAGGCTGGGGCTTGGCAAAGCCGTGCGGGGAGGCTCCATTGGCGCCCGCCGGCGGTGCCGGCCGGCGTTCGAGGAGCGGTCAGCGGGATGACGATGGAGGAGGCGACGGCGGGGCCACCGCTGCCGGCCGCGGCGGATCTCAGCCGGGGTACCAACCAGGTCGGGGTGCGGCTCTACAACGAGCGGCTGGTGCTGTCGCTGATCCGCCGCCACGGCAGCCTGCCGCAGGCGCAGATCGCCAAGCTCACCGGGCTGTCGGCGCAGACCATCTCGGTGATCGTCAAGCAGCTGGCCAAGGACGGCTTCCTGCTGCGCGAGGCACCGCAGCGCGGCAAGATCGGCCAGCCCTCGGTGCCGTTCCGCCTCAACCCGCGCGCCGCCCTGTCGCTCGGCCTCAAGCTCGGCCGCCGCAGCGCTGACGTGGTGCTGATGGACTTCATGGGCGAGATCCTGGCGGCGCGGCGGATCACCTACCCGTTCCCGCGGCCGGCCGAGATCGGCGACTTCGCCGAGGCCTCGGTGCAGGCGCTGACCCGCGAGCTGCCGGCCGGCCTGCGCGGCCGCATCGCCGGGCTCGGCATCGCCGCGCCGTTCGACCTGTGGAGCTGGCGCGACGAGATCGGCGCCCCCGAAGCGGTGATGGACGAGTGGCGCGGCCACGACGTCGCCGCCGATCTCGCCGCCCGTACCGGCCTCGCCACCCACCTGTGCAACGACACCACCGCCGCCTGCGGTGCCGAGCTGGTCTTCGGCCAGGGCAGCCGGTTCGAGAGCTTCGCCTACTTCTTCGTGGGCTCGTTCGTCGGCGGCGGGATCGTCATCGCGCGCAGCCTGATGGTCGGCCGCACCGGCAATGCCGGGGCGCTGGGCTCGATCCTGGTCAGCGGCGGCCCCGGCGGCGGCCCGCAGCAGCTGATCCGCTGCGCCTCGCTGCTCGGCCTCGAGCGCCGGCTGCAGGCGGCCGGCGTCGACCCGATGGCGCTGTGGCAGTCGCCCGACGCCTGGGAGGAGCCGGCCGAGGTGGTGGCCGACTGGCTCGAGGCGGCGGCGCGCGGCCTCGCCGAGGCCATCGTCTCGACCACCGCCGTGGTCGACTTCGAGGCGGTGGTGATCGACGGGGCGATGCCGCCGGCGATCCGCACCCGCCTGGTCGAGCGCATCCGCGAGCTCGTCCGCGGCCTCGACCGGCAGGGGCTGAGCCCGGCCGAGATCGTCGAGGGCAGCCTCGGCAGCCCGGCCCGGGCGCTGGGCGGGGCCACCATCCCGCTGCTCGCCAACTTCGCCCAGGACCGCGAGGTGCTGTTCAAGGCCGCCGGCTGAGCCGCCGCGGTCAGCGCCGCCAGAAGGCCGGGTGCAGCAGCACCAGCACGGTGAAGAACTCGAGCCGGCCGAGCAGCATGGCGAAGGTCAGCAGCCACTTCACCGGGTCCGACAGCGGCGCGAAGTTGCCGGCCGGACCGACGATCGGGCCGAGGCCGGGGCCGACATTGCCCAGGGCCGTCGCCGTCGCCGACAGGGCGGTGACCAGGTCGAGCCCCAGCGCCCCCAGCAGCACGGTGAACAGGCCCCACGTGCCGATGTAGAAGAAGACGAAGCTCAGCACCGCGAAGATGATGTCGTTGTCGATCGGCTTGCCGGCGTAGCGCGGCCGCGCCACCCGGTTCGGCAGGAACAGCCCGGTCAGGTAGAGCTGCGCCGAGGTCCACAGGATCTGGAAGCGGAACATCTTGATGCCGCCGGCGGTCGAGCCGGTGCAGCCGCCGACGATGGTCAGCGCCAGGAACAGCGCCACCGCCGGCGGCCCCCACAGCTGGTAGTCCTCGCTGGCGAAGCCGGTCGTGGTGATGATCGACACGGCGTTGAAGGCGGCGGCGCGCAGCGCGTCGAGCGGGGCGCGGTCCTGGCTGGCGATCAGCCAGCCGGCCAGCACCAGCGACGCCAGCAGGCAGAACAGCACGTAGAGCCGGATCTGGCTGTCGCGCCAGAACAGCTGCGGCCGTCCCTGGATGATGGCGACGAAGCGGGTCAGCGGCATCCCGCCGGCCAGCATGAACAGCACGAGGATCCAGTCGGCGGCGGGATTGGCGAACGCCCCGAGCGAGGCGTCGCGGGTCGAGAAGCCGCCGGTGGCGACCGCCGCCATGGCATGGTTGGCGGCGTCGAACAGCGAGAAGCCCACCGCCGCCAGCGCCACCGTGCAGGCCAGGATCAGGCCGACATAGACGCCGAAGATGCGGGTCATCAGCTGGGTGGTGTTGGGAAACAGCTTGTCGGTCCGGTCGGAGGACTCCGAGCGGAACAGCTGCATGCCGCCGACGCGCAGGAACGGCAGCAGCACGATGGCCATGACGATGATGCCGACGCCGCCCAGCGCCTGCAGCAGCGAGCGCCAGAGCAGGACCCCCTTGGGCGCGGTGTCGAGCCCGACGATCACCGTCGAGCCGGTGGTCGTCAGTGCCGACATGGTCTCGAACACGGCGTCGGTCATCGACAGGCGGAAATGCCCGAACTGGAAGGGCAGGGCGGCGAACACGCACAGCACCACCCAGCTCAGCGCCGTGAGCAGGAAGACGTGGCGGAACTGCAGCTGCAGCTTCGGCCGCCGGTGGGTCAGGATCAGCAGGCTGCCGATGAAGCCGGTCAGCAGCCCGGCGGTGACGAAGGCCTGCCAGTCCGGGTTGCCCTCGACCAGGTCGGTGACCGTCGGCACCAGCATCGAGACGCCGAGCAGCACCATCAGCCAGCCGATGACGTAGAGGACCGGGGTGATCCCCCAGTCGGTCGGCCGCTGCGCCAGCACCGTCGCCATCGTCCGGCCGTCCGCGTTCCCTGCCATCGCCGCGGCGAGGCTAGGCCGGCCGGGGGCCGCAAGGCAAAGGCGAACGTCGCCGGCGGCGGACCCGGCTCAGCGGACCCGCAGCATCTTCTCGCCCCACAGGCCGACGCCGCGGCTCTCGGCCAGGCGCTCGAGCACGCGGTACTCGGGCGGCGCGTCGGGGGCGGCCAGCGCAAAACCCTCCTCGACCAGCATGGCGCCGACATCCTCGCGCGGGTCGAACAGCCGGTCGGCGCGCATGCCGCAATAGGCGTCGACCGAGCCGTCGGCCAGGGTGCGGACCTCGTGGCAGACGAGGAAGCCGCGGATCTTCTCGAACAGCACGACCACCGCCGCCGGGGCGCAGAAGGTCGGGTCGAGCAGGCTGCTGCAGGTCCGCATCAGCCGCGGCAGGTAGATCCCGTGCAGCCGCACCACCGCGCCGTCGACCCAGAGCGTGCCGTCGCTGCGGACGATGGCCGGGCCCTCCAGCACGCGCGGCCCCGCGCCCGCGGCGGCAGCCGGGAGCAGCAGGGCCAGAGCCAGCAAGAGGGTGCGCATCCCGCCACGCTACCGCAGACGGCAGCGTCGCGCCAAGCCGTTGCGGCTCAGCCGTCGGGCGGGCGCGCCCGCGGCAGCTCCGGCTCGGGCGGATGCGGCGGCAGCTCCTCTGAGAAATCGAAGTAGCCCATGGCCTCGAGGCCGTCGCGACCGACCAGGACCCAGCGGGTCACGGCGTCGATGTCGGGCGGCGCGCAGGGCTCGAGCAGGGCGTCGTCGTCAACGGAATCTTCAGGCTCGCCGTCCACCCTGGGCATGCCCTTCAGGCAGCCCTCGGCGGCGAGGTAGGCGTCGACCGCGATCTCCCGCCACAGGGCTTTCCTCAGCTCACCGGAGACGAGCCCCATGCGATAGGCGACCTCGGCGTTGACGTCGCGCAGCTTCGGCTCGCGCCTCACCGGCTTGCGGTGCCGCGGCCGGCCCGGCTGGCGGTTGGCCAGCTTCCACACCTGCAGCGCCAGCAGCTTCGCCGGGTTGATGCCGATGTCGAGCCAGTAGAACATCCACGCCGCCACCCGGCCGGACTGGTTCTCCATGATCTCGCGGCGCAGCACGCGCCGTGCGAGGAGAGGAGATAGGCCAGCGTGGTGAAGGCCGGGGCGGTGCGCAGGCCGACGATGAAGGCGCTGATCGCGGTGAGGTGGCGGTCCTCCGGCGAATCCGGCACCGCCTCGGGCTCGGCGACCTTGGCGCCGCCGGCGGCACGCCGCGCCCAGTCGGCGCGGCGGTAGACGGCGTGGCGGAGGGCGGCGGCAGCCATGGGCGCAGGTTAGCGGACCATGGTCCTTGTGTCGGCGAATTTATGCAGGTCCTTCGCGGCAGCTCGGCGGTGCGACGGACCTGCGCATAGGCCGGCGATCAGGAAAACTTGCCGTTGTAGATCTGAATGGTCACCGTCGCCGCAGGCGAGGTATGTGGTCAAGGTTCGGTCGTCCGTCGCGACATGGGTGAGTTGTCGAAGCCTAAAGTTGGGCTCGAAGGCTTTGTACTCCTATCTTTCGCTCGGTATACAGATCATATCCTGGAAATCGAACCATTCGATGCCGGAGCGGTTGGGCGGCAAGTCGACCAGCTCTCCAAAGTCGGGCTCTCGGATCATTGATGCCAAACGCTTCCGTTCTGAACTATGCATGAACCCATGCGAAGGGTCGATGCGATACCGACGGCGAACACGTCGCTGTCCACATCGACGGCGTAGAATGACAAGGGTAGTGTGACGCCGCCCCAGGGCCTCCAGAACAACGTTCTGACCGAGCCGTCGGCAGGTCGTTGACGCCGGTGACGTCGAGGTCGACGGTGGCGGTGACCTCGCGGCCGCTGGCATCGACGGCGGTGTAGGTGAAGCCGGTGTTGCGCGTCTGGCCGGGAGGCAGCGCCCGAACGGATCGACGTCCCGGGTGTAGGCATTGTCCAGACGCGCTCGTCACCGATCCAGACGAAGCTCGGCACGCTGTCGGGCGTCGGCGTGTAGGCGAGGTCGGTGATGAAGCCGTCGCCGTCGGTCGACCAGGTGAGGTGGCCTTCGAGGCCGCTGGTGTCGATGGCGGTGAGGCGCAGGCCGTCGCCGAGGTCGTTGGCCAGCAGGTCGGCGGCGGTGAAGGTGAAGGCGGCGTTGCCGCCGCGGCCGGCGTCCTCGTCGGTGACGAGGCGGTCGTCCAGCGCCAGCGTCGCGCTGCCGTCGGCGAAGTCGATGCCCTCGATGCCGCGCAGCCGGTCGGTGCCCATGTCGCCGTTGGTGGTGTCGAGGTCGGTGACGGTGACGGTGCCGTCGGGGTTCAGGTGCAGGCGGTAGCCGTCCTGCGGGCCGGCGTAGCGCGCACGGTCGATGCCGGCGCCGCCATCCAGGCTGTCGTTGCCGGTCCCGCCGCTCAGGGTGTCGTTGCCGGTGCCGCCCCACAGCTGGTCGTTGCCGGCGCCGCCCCAGGCCGTGTCCATGCCGGTGCCGCCCGCCAGGCGGTCGTCGCCGTTGCCCCCGTCGAGCCGGTCGCCCAGCGCGTCGCCGAACAGGCTGTCCCGGCCGTTGCCGCCATAGAGCCAGTCGCGCTCGTCGCCGCCCCAGGCCGTGTCGTTGCCGAGGCCGGCGTAGAGGTAATCCCGGCCCCCGGTGCCGAACAGCAGGTCGTTGCCGCCGGCCCCGTCGATGGTGTCGTCGGCAGCGGTGCCGATGCGGGTGTCGTTGCCCGAGGTGCCGGTGATGATCGCCATGAGGTCCGCTCGCTCCGCCTGCCCTTCACCTCCGGGGCGAAGGGGCTCCCGACTAGCAGTTGTGGCAGCGTTGCGGCGCGGTGTGAAGCCGTCGCGTGTGGAATTCTTGGGGAACGCCGGTGGAATTTCCACAGCCTGCGGTTGCAGGTCGCGGCAGCGTGTTTTCCCCGAATTCAATCGCTTGGCCCGGTTTCTGGAACCCTTTGACATTTCCACAGCCTGGGTTGTGGAAATTCGCCGGCGCCTGGCGGAATCCGGGCGGCGTTGACGCTTCGTTCATCGGTCGCGGCGCAGGTTCGCCGCATGCTGCTGGCCTGCCCGGGATGAGTGTCGTCGCCGCGCTGCCCGCGCCGCTGGCGGTGCTCGTCGCCGACCGGCAGCCTCTCGCGGGTGGCGTTGCCGGCGACGGAACCGGGGCGACGGCCGTCGCCGGGCCGGGACCGCCGCCGCAGCCCGGGTTGCCGACGGCGGCGGCCGTGCTGGCGCGCCCGGGCGCGGTGGCGGCGCTGCTCGCCCATCCGGCGTTGCAGCCGGACGCGGCGGCGGCGCGGGCGCTGGGCGATGGTCTCGCCCGGCTGGCGCAGCTGCTGGGGCAGGAAGCGGTACCGGGCGCGGTCACGACGGCGCCGGCGGCCGCCCTGGTCCGCCGGCTGGCCGGCATCGCCATTGCCGCGCTGCCGGCGGCCGTGGCCAGCGACCGGCTGCTCGCCGCGCTCGGCACGGCCTCGCCCGCCCCGGCGACGGCGTCGCCGACGGCTGGCGACGGCACGCAGGCCGGCATGACGCGGCATGGCGCGCCGACCGCGCCGGCCGAGGCCGTCGCCGCGGGACCGGGCGCGGATGCGGCCGGCCGGCGGGCCCGGCGCGGCGGGGCCTGCCGCGCGAGGCGCCGGCCGAGACGGTTCGCGGCGAGGAGCGGCGGCTGCTGACCGAGCAGCCCCTGCTCGGCTGCTGCGCAGCGCCGCCGACGGGCTGGGGCCATGGCCGGCCTCGGGCGGGACAGCCGGGCTGGCGGGCGGCGCTGTCGCCCGGGCCGGCGCCGGCCGATGCCGACGGCCGCCGGGCCGGGTGCCGGGATCCGCCGGCCTGCGGCGCCGGGCAGGTGCGCCTCGCCCTCGAGCTGCCGCGGCTGGGGGCTGTGCGCGCCGAGCTGGCGCTGGTGGCGGGACGGGTGACGGTGGGGCTGGTGGCGGGGCCGGCGGGCGCCGCCGCGCTGGGCGGGCGGCTGGGCGAGCTGCGCCGGTCGCTGGCGGCCCTCGCGCTCGACGCCGAGTGCGCGGTGCGGCCGGCGGCGGACGGCTGATGGCCGCCGGCGACATGCGCCAGGTCGCGGTGGCGCTGGGCTACGACTGGGCGGCAGCGCGCCGCCGCGCATCCCGGCGGCCGGCCGCGGCGAGCTGGCCGGGCGCATCGTCGCGGCGGCGGCGGCGCATGGCGTGCCGGTGCGCGAGGATGCGGTGCTGGCGCAGGCCCTGGTCGCGGTCGAGGTCGGGGCGCTGGTCCCGCCGGAGCTGTGGCAGGCGGTGGCGGCGGTGCTGGCCTGGCTGGCGCGGGCCGAGGCGCTGGCCGGGCGGGCCGGGGCATCGCGCGGTTGACAGGCGCCGCCGCGCCGCTGTTGGCTCGCCGGGTCAGCGGGGGAGGACATCATGCGAATGGCGGTGCGTACGAGGCTCGGGCTCCTGCTCGGGCTGGCCCTGGCGGCGGCGCTTCCGGCGCAGGCCGCCGGCACGGCGACGCCGCAGGAGGTGGTCGAGAAGGTCCGCGCCGCGGCGGCGCTGCTCGCCAGCGAGGGCGAGGCCGGCCTCGCCCAGTTCCAGGGCCCGGGCTCGGCCTGGGTGTGGAAGGACAGCTACGTCTACGTGTCGAGCTGCGAGACCGGGCGGCTGCTGGCCCACCCGACCCAGCCGGCGCGGCAGGGCCAGCCGATCGCCGACGGCCCGACCTATGGCGGCGTCACCGCCGCCGAGCGCGAGAAGGGCCAGTGCGCCGCGGCGGCCAGGCCCGGCGGCGGCTGGTACGCCTACCCGTTCCCGAAGCCGGGCAGCGACGCGCCCTCGCGCAAGGTCAGCTACCTCGTCACCGTGCCAGGCCAGGCGATGATCGTCGGCGCCGGGGTCTACGACGAGACGACGAGCGAGGCCGAGCTGGAGGCGGTGAGCGCCGCCGCGAAATAGCCGCCGCCCCGTACATCGCTATGGCGTGCGGCGAGGTCGGCCGGCGGCTGCCGCAAGTCGCCGGTTGACGCTGCGTGCGGTGCGGTCCTAGCGTCCTGTTGCCAATGCAGCAGGGAGCAACCAGAAATGGCACAAGCCATCGCCTGGCCACAAAAAACGCGCGAATTCCACAATCATCATTTCGACTCGACGGCGTGGAACGACTTCCGCTTCCGCGACGACGACATCATCATCGCGTCCTATGCCAAGTCGGGGACCACCTGGCTGCAGCAGATCATCGGCCAGCTGGTGTTCCGCGGCAGCCCCGACGTGCCGACCGGCGAGCTGTCGCCCTGGCTCGACCTGCGGGTGCCGCCGACGCCGGTCAAGCACGCCATGCTCGAGGCGCAGACCAGCCGGCGCTTCGTCAAGACCCACCTGCCGGTCGACGCCCTCGTCTTCGCGCCGCAGGCCAAGTACCTCTTCATCGCCCGCGATGGCCGCGACGTGGTCTGGAGCCTCTACAACCACCACACCATGGCCAACGACGCCTGGTACGGCGCGCTCAACGACACGCCGGGCCGGGTCGGCCCGCCGATCGGCCGGCCGCCGGCCTCGGTGCTGCAGTATTTTCGCGAGTGGCTCGATGGCGACGGCTATCCGCTGTGGTCGATGTGGGAGACCGTCGCCTCGTGGTGGGCGATCCGCGACCTGCCGAACGTGCGGATGGTCCACTACAACGACCTGAAGCGCGACCTCGCCGGCGAGATGGCGGCGATCGCCCGCTTCCTCGACATCGCGCTGGCGCCGGCCGAGCTGGCGGCCGCGGTCGAGCACTCGAGCTTCGCCTGGATGAAGGCCAACGCGGCGCAGGTGGCGCCGCTCGGCGGCGCCCTGTGGGAAGGCGGCGCCACCACCTTCATCCACCAGGGCACCAACGGCCGCTGGGGCGACGTGCTGACGCCCGACGACATCGCCCGCTACGAGCGGACCGCGGTCGAGCGGCTGGGGCCGGACTGCGCCCGCTGGCTGGCCGAGGGCGGCAGCACCGCCTGAGCCGCCGCCCGAGCCCCGGCCGCCGGTTGCCGGCAGCCGCGCTGTCCGCCAGGCTCGCCGCCGATGCGGATCATGAGCCTGAACGCCTGGGGCGGCCGGCTGGCCGACGCGCTGCTGCCCTATCTCGCGGCGGTGCGGCCCGACGTGCTCTGCCTGCAGGAGGTGACCTGCACGCCGGGGGCGGCAGGGGACTGGCTGGTCTATCGCGACGGCGAGCTCGCGCTGCCGCAGCGGGCGAACCTGCTCGACGAGGTGGGCACCGTGCTGCCGGAGCATGCGGCGATGTTCTGCCCGGCGGCGCAGGGTGCGCTGTGGGACGGCGCGGTGCCGCTGGCCTCGCGCTTCGGGCTCGCCACCTTCGTCCATCGCGACCTCGCCGTGATCGGCCAGGCCCAGGGCTTCGTGCACGGCCGCTACGCCGCCGACGGCTACGGGCCGCATCCGCGGCCGCGCAACGCCCATGTCGTCCGCCTGCATGACCCGCGGACCGGCGTGCCGGTGACGGTGGCGCAGCTGCACGGGCTGCGCGATCCGGTGGCCGGCAAGCGCGACACGCCGGAGCGGCTGGCGCAGGCGCAGCGCCTCAAGGCGCTGGTCGAGGCGGTGGCCCAGCCCGGCGACCGGCTGGTGGTGTGCGGCGACTTCAACGTCGAGCCGGACAGCGCCACCTTCGAGATCCTCGGCACGCTGGGGCTGCGCGACCTCGTGACCGGCCGCGGCCATGCCGGCACGCGCACCTCGCACTACGCCAAGCCGGGGAAGTTCGCCGACTACATGCTGGTCGGCGCCGATCTGGCCGAGGCGCCGTTCGAGGTGGTGCGCGCGCCCGAGGTCTCGGACCACTGCCCGCTGCTGCTGTCGCTGGGCTGAGGCGGCGCTCGCCTACTCGGGAATCCCGGCGAGGCGGAAGCCGGTGACCCAGTGCTCGAGATCTGCCGGATCGCGGATCGGCTCGAGGCGGGCGAAGCGGGCGATGGTGAGGTCGGGTGCCAGGCGCAGGCCCTCGGCGGCGTGGGCGCGGGCCCGGGCCAGCTCGCCGAGATGGGCGTAGGCCGCCGCCCGCCAGATGTGGTGGTAGAATTTCGGGCGCGGCGCCTGGTCGAGCGCGGCGATGGCCTCGCGGTAGCGCCGGGCGCCGAACAGGGCGAGGGCATAGGAGGTGGCGTAGGCGTCCCTGCCGAAGGGGTCGAGGCGCTGCGCCCGCTCGATGCAGGCGATCCCCTCGGCGTGGCGGCCGAGGTCGGCCAGCAGCAGGCCGTGCTTGGCGCACAGCGCCGGATCGCAGGGATTGAGCGCCAGCGCCGTCTCGCTGTGGCGGAGTGCCTCGTCCCAGCGGCGCAGGTGCACGAAGGCGAGACCGAGGACCATGTGCGCCCAGGGATCGCGCTCGTCGTTCGCCAGCGCCGCCTCGGCGATCTCGATGGCCAGCAGCGGCGAGCGGCCGGTGTCGTCCCAGAAGAACTGCTGCAGGTGGGTGAGCGCCAGCTGGGCGCGGGCATGGCCGTAGGTCGGGTCGAGGGCCAGCGCCTGCTCGAGCAGCCGCTGCGCCGCCGCCTCGTCGTCCGGGGTGTGCCGGTGGCGCAGCTCCTTGGCCTGGAGGACGAGGTCCCAGGCGGCGAGGCTGGTGGTCGGCCGGCGACGCGCGGCGTGGGTCGCCGACGCCTCGAGCCGCCCGACCAGGGTGGCGGCGATGGTGGCGACGACGTCGTCCTGCACCGCGAAGATGTCCTCGGCGGCGCGGTCGTAGCGCTCGGCCCAGATCTGCCGGCCGTCGGCGGCGTCGGCCAGGGCCGCGGTGATGCGCAGCCGCGGCTCCTGCCAGCGGACGCTGCCGGAGAGCACGTAGCGGGCACCCAGCTCGGCGCCGACGCGGCCGACCGGCGGGTCGGCCTCGCGATAGGTGAAGGAGGAGTTGCGGGCGACGACGAACAGGGAGCGGAAGCGGCCCAGCTCGACGAGGATGTCCTCGGTGATGCCGTCGGCGAGGTAGCCGCGGGCCGGATCGCCGCTGAGGTTGGCGAAGGGCAGCACGGCGATGGCCGGCGGGCCGGTCGACGGGGCGACGAAGGGCTCCGAGCCGGCCAGCGCGTGCACGTGCACCGGCCGGGCGATGTTCTTCAGCGCGATCGGGCCGCGGTCCTCGAACGGGGCCTCGACGCGGCCACGCACCTGCCGCCAGACGTCGTCGGACAGGCAGATCCCGCCAGGGGCGGCGATGGATTCGAGACGGGCGGCGATGTTGACGACGTCGCCGAACAGGTCGTCCGCCTCGACGACCACGTCGCCGACATGGATGCCGGCGCGCAGCTGCATCCGCCGCTCGGCCGGATCGGCGGCAGTCCGGGCCGCCATGCCGCGCTGGATCGCGAGGGCCGCCTGCGTCGCGGCGACGCTGCTCGCGAAGGCGACGAGCAAGCCGTCGCCGGTTGCCTTGACGATGCGGCCTTCGCCGGCAGCGATGGCAGGATCGATCAGCTCGCGACGGTGCCGGCGCAGGTCGTCGAGCGTCGCGGCTTCGTCGACGCCCATCAGCCGGCTGTAGCCGACCACGTCGAGGGCGAGAATCGCCGCGAGCCTGCGCTGCATGGTGCCGGCCTCCCCCGAGTACCGGACCGTAGCACGGGGGCCGGAGCGCCGCCCAGCCCGCGGCTGCGAAGGCGCGGCCGCCGAGGCGACTGTTACATTCAAGGCGAAGATAATGTACACTGCCGGCTGGTAGGGCCCGGCTTCGCGCGGGGCGCGATGCCGCCGGTCGGCGACGTGCCTTTTCTCACGGCGTCTTCCGGCAGCGCCGCGTAGGCACGGAGGATCAGGCAGGGAGGGCACATGGCCGTCTCCTGGTACGAACGGGCAATGGCGGCCGTCTTCCGGGCGGTGAACCGGCGACGGGTCTGGCACCGGCTGCCTTTCGCCCTCGCGGTGCCCAACCTGGTGGCGCTGCGAGTCGACCTGCGGTTGCGCAACCTCTTCGACACCGAGACCTCACCACCCGCGGCGCCGGCCGTGCCCGAGGGCTTCGATGTGCGGCGCTGCCGGATGGCCGACGGCAGCTACAACGATCTGGCGCAGCCGGGGATGGGCAGGGTCGAGACGCGCTTCGGGCGTAACGTGCCGCTGCCCGAGACGCACGGCGAGACGGCGCCGCAGCTCTACGAGCCCAACCCGCGCCTGGTCAGCAACCGGCTGCTGGCGCGGCGCAGCTTCGTGCCGGCGACGAGCGTCAACGTGCTGCTGCCGGCCTGGCTGCAGTTCATGGTGCACGACTGGCTGAGCCACGGCCGCAACACGAAGGTGGCGCCGCATCGCTTTCCGCGGCCGGAGGGCGACGCCGACTGGCCGGTGGACGAGGTCACGGTCCTGCACACCCGGCCGGACCCGACGCGGGGACCCGCCGACGCGGGACGACCGGAGACCTACCGCAACGAGGTCACCCACTGGTGGGACGGCTCGCAGATCTACGGCTCGGACCTGCAGCACCAGTACCGGGCGCGCAGCGATCCGGCGCGGCATGTCGGCGATGACGGGCAGATGCGGGTCCTGGGGCCGGACGACCTGCTGCCCGACGGCAAGCTCTGGCTCGACGCGCGCGGCCACCTGCCACCGGATCGCCACCCCGACGCCAAGCCGGGCCAGGAATACGCCCCGGTCAACGGTAACTGGTGGATCGGCCTGTCGGCGATGCACACGCTGTTCGCGCGCGAGCACAACGCCATCGTCGACCGGCTGCGCTGCGACTTCCCGCGGGCCGACGGCGAGTGGCTGTTCCAGAAGGCGCGGCTGGTCAACGCCGCCCTGATCGTCAAGATCCACGCCGCCGAATGGACTACGGCGCTGCTGCAGATGCCGGCGCTGCACTACGGCATGCGGGCGTCGTGGTGGGGCATCCTCGGCGAGGACTACATCCTGGCGCATGGCCGCGACGCCGCCAGCGAGCTGCTGTCGGGCATCCCGCGCTCGCCGCAGGACCACCATTCCGCACCCTACGCCATCACCGAGGAGTTCACGGCGGTCTACCGCCTGCACTCGCTGATCCCGGACCTGTTCCGCTTCGGCCGCCACGACGGCTCGGGCGAGGCGGTCGAGCGCGACCTCGGCCAGGTCTTCGGCGAGCAGGTGTCGGGCCTCTACGGCGCCTTCTCGCTGGCCGACGTGTTTGCCTCGCTGGGGCGCGCCCATCCGGGTGCACCCGTGCTGCACAACTACCCGACCTTCCTGCGCAAGATCCCGGAGAAGCCCGAGAAGAACATCTTCAACGACCTCGCCGCCATCGACGTGCTGCGCGACCGCGAGCGCGGCGTGCCGCGCTACTGCGAGTTCCGCCGGCACCTGCGGATGAGTGTGCCGCGCAGCTTCGCCGAGCTCACCGACAACGTCGAATGGCAGCGCGAGCTCGAGGAGGTCTACGGCACGGTCGACCGGGTCGACCTGCTGACCGGCGTGCACGCCGAGACGCCGCCGCCGGGCTTCGCCATCTCCGACACGGCCTTTCGCATCTTCATCCTGATGGCCGGGCGGCGGATCAAGAGCGACCGCTTCCTGACCGACGACTTCACCGCCGACGTCTACACGCCGGCGGGCATCGCGTGGGTCGAGCGCAACGGCATGCGCGAGGTGCTGCTGCGCCACCTGCCCGAGCTGGGGGAGGTGCTGGCCGACCTGCGCAACATGTTCTGCCCGTGGGGCGGGGCGCGGGGATAGCGGCCATGGCACGCCGTGTCCGCATCCCCTGGCTGGCCGACCTGCTGACGCTCGACCAGCCGGCCGAGATCCGCGCCGTCATCGGGCACCCGGCGCTGGACCGCGACTTCGCGGCGCGCGGGCCCCTGGTCAACCGCCTGATCACCGGGCGCATCCGCCGCTGGCTGGCCCTCGACGGGCGGCCCCTGCCGGCACTGGCGCCGCGTGGCGACCGGCTGCGCGAGCAGCGCCAGGAGAGCCTCGCGGCCGAGCTGGACCCCGACCGGGGCCGGCTGCTGTGGACCCACGACCAGCTCGGGCAGCTGGCCGCCTATGTCGCCGGGCGCACCGGCCGCGACCAGGCCGGCATCGCCGTGCAGGAGATCGTCGGCCGCTGCTTCGACCCGGGCTACCGGGCCGACGCGGCGAGCTGGGAGGCCGCGCGGACCCTCGACGACTGGCGCGACGGCGGCGTCCGCCATCTGCTGCGCGACCTGTGGTGGGCGGCGAGCGGGCGGCTGCGGCGGGCCAACGAGCTGCTGGCCGAGCGCGCCGGCGACGATCGCCATGTGGTGCACGGGACGGCGATCGGGGTGCACGGGATCGTCGACGCGCTGGAGCGGATGCGGGCACTCAGGTCCACGGCGGCAGCGGGCTCGATCGACGCCGCGACCGCCGTCGCGCGTTGCCTGCAGCCGCCGCGCCGGGTGCTGCGCTCGGTCGAGGCGCCGCTGCCGGTGGCCTTCGCCAGCCCGCCCTTGCGGCCGGGCAGCCTCGTCATGCTGGACCTCGCCGAGGCCGGCGGGCGGGCGCCCGATCCGGACATCGTCTTCATGCAGGGGCGGTGGAGCTTCTGCCCGGCGATGCGGCTGGTCCCGGCGCTGCTGCAGGCGGCCTGGGAGGCCGCGGCCGGGCCGGGGAGGCGGCCATGAGCGAGGACGTGATCTTCACCCCGCTCAGGTTCCGCAACCTCGAGGTCAAGAACCGGGTGTTCCGCTCGAGCATCTCCGGCCGCTTCGACAACGAGGACGGCTCGCTGACGCAGACGCGGATCAACTGGGAATCGAAGTTCGCCAAGGGCGGGGTCGGGGCGATCATCTCGTCCTACGTGCCGGTGCTGATCGAGGGCCGCATCATCGCCGGCTACGCCACCGTCCACCGCGACGAGTTCATCCCGTTGTGGGCCAAGCTCGGCGAGGCGGTGCGCAGCTTCGGCAGCCGGTTCATCATGCAGCTTTCGCATTCCGGCCGGCAGATGGACCTGCCCGGGGTGCACAACCAGCTTCGCCCGGCGCTGTCCTCGACCGGCCGGATGGAGCCGCTGCACGGCTTCCTGTGCCAGGCGATGACCCGGGCCGACATCGACCACACGGTGCGGGCGTTCGCGCAAGGGGCGCGGCGGGCGCGCGAGGCCGGGCTCGACGGCGTCGAGCTGCACGCCGCCAACGGCTACCTGTTCACCCAGTTCCTCAGCTCGGGGATCAACGACCGCAAGGACATCTATGGCGGCTCGCTGGCCAACCGGGCCCGCTTCCTGCTCGACGTGATCGAGGCGATCCGCGCCGAGGTCGGCAGCGGCTTCCACCTGCAGGTCAAGCTCAGCGCCATCGACCGCAACAACGTCGTGCCGTGGGAGGGCAAGGGCAACACGCTCGAGGACACCGTCCAGGTCGCCCGCTGGTGCGAGGCGGCCGGCGTCGACGCGCTGCACATCTCGAGCGGCAGCCTGTTCCCGCACCCGCTGAACCCGCCCGGCGAGTTCGCCTTCGAGACGATCACCGCGACCTACGACGCGATGATCTCCTCGGGCGTGCACGGCCTGCGCAACTACTTCCTGTTCCGCTACCCGCTGCTGCGGCCGATCTTCCGCTGGCTCTGGTTCCGGATGAAGCGCGGCCTGCCGGTCGAGGGCGTCAGCCTCGAGGAGGCGAGGGCGATCAAGGCCGCCGTGGCGATCCCGGTGCTGTCGACCGGGGGCTGGCAGACGGCCTCGAAGGTCCGCGAGGCGATCGGCTCCGGCGCCATCGACGGGGTGGCCATCGCCCGCTCGCTGGTGGCCAACCCCGACCTCGTCCGCTGGTGGCGCGAGGGCCACGAGCAGCCGGAGCGGCCGTGCACCTACTGCAACCGCTGCCTGCTCAGCGCCCCCAAGAACCCGATGGGCTGCTACGAGCCGCTGCGCTTTCCCGACCACGACGCCATGGTCGCGGAGCTGATGACCATCTACCGCGCCAAGCCGGTGCTGCGCGTGCCCGACCCGTCGGAGGTCTGAGGCGATGCTGCAGGAGCCTCCGGTCACCCTCGTCCAGGCCTGGCAGCGCCGCCGCCGCTGGCTGACCACACCGCTGGCCCTGCTGGCGCTGCTCGTCTTCCTGCTGGGCCTCGCCGTCGCCGGGCTCGGCGTCTACGTGCTGTGGCGCCTCGCGCAGGACCGCACGCCCTACCACGCCGACGCGGTCGAGCACTTCAAGTACGGCTCGATCGGCTCGGAGCCCGAGAGCGGGCTGCCCTACTGGATCTGGCAGGCGCTGCCGCGGCTGTTCCCCGAGGCGTTCGGGGGGCGCGACGACTATGCCGGCTTCGGCTTCCTCTACGAGCAGGACGAGGAGGGACACCGGCGCGACCTGCCGGTCGGCGTGGCGCGGCGCGAGGTCGACGGCGTCGAGCTGGTCTGGCTGAACTGTGCCGTGTGCCATGCCGGCACCTGGCGGGCCTCGGCCGACGCGGCGCCGCAGCTGGTGCCGGCGATGCCGGCCAACCATCTCGACCTCGACCGGTTCTTCAGCTTCCTGCTCGAGGCCGGGGCCGACGAGCGGCTGGCGCCGGACAGCCTGCTGCCGGCGATGCGCGCGGCCGGGGCCGAGATCGGTCCGCTCGACGAGCTGGTCTGGCGCTTCTACGTGATCCCGCGGGTCCGCGAGGGCCTGCTGCAGCGCCGGCAGCGGGTGCTGCCGCTGCTCGCCCTGCAGCCGGCGTGGGGGCCGGGGCGGGTCGACACCTTCAATCCCTACAAGCTGCTGTTCAAGGGCGACCGGCTGGACTGTGCTTCCGGCGGCGGCGACGCGCATTGCCTGGGCGAGGCCGAGCGGATCGGTGCCGCCGACTTCCCGGCGGTGTTCGAGCAGGGCCCGCGCCAGGGCATGCGGCTGCACTGGGACGGCAACAACGCCTCGCTGGACGAGCGCAACCTGTCGGCGGCGCTGGGCGCCGGGGTGACGCCCGAGACCGTCGACCATGCCGCGATCGCCCGGGTGAAGGACTGGCTGCTCGGGCTGCGCCCGCCGCCGAGCCCGTACCGGCCCGATCCCGAGGCCGTCGAGCGCGGCCGTGGCCTCTTCATGGAGGCCTGCGCCGACTGCCACGGCTACCAGGGCCCCAAGGGCTACGTGTTCGAGGGTGCCTATCTGGGCAAGGTCGAGCCGATCGCGCAGGTCGGTACCGATCCGGCCCGGCTCGATTCCTACACGCCCGAGTTCCGCGCCTACCAGCTGGCCAAGCTGTTCGCCGGCACGCCCTACCGCTTCCGGCATTTCACCAAGACCGACGGCTACGCCAATGCGCCGCTCGACGGCCTCTGGCTGCGGGCACCCTACCTGCACAATGGCAGCGTGCCGACGCTGGCCGACCTGCTGGAGGCACCGGAGGCACGGCCCGCGGCCTTCGTCCGCGGCCTTGATGTGCTCGACCCGGCGCGCGGCGGGTTCGTGGCCCCGCCCTGCGATCCGGGCGTGGAGCCCGCCGCCGGCACCCTGTGCTTCGACACCGGCGAGCCTGGCAACGGCAAGGGCGGACACCGCTACGGCACCGGGCTCGGGCCTGCCGAAAAGGCGGACCTGCTGGCCTATCTGCTGACCTTCTGAGCGAGCCGGAGGCGCCCGCCATGGACGACACCTACTCCCTCGCCTGGACCGGCGCCCGGGCGGCCGAGCGGCTGCGCACCTACCGGCTGCTGTTCGGGCTCAGCATCGCCACCAACGTGGTGGTCTGCCTGCTGGCGCTGCTGGCGCCCTACCACCTGGCCCACCTGACCGGCCAGCCCGACCCGTTCCCCGACGGCTGGCCGCGGGTGTGGGGGGCGACGCTGCTCGGCCTGCACCTCGTCTACCTGCCGGGCTGGCGCCATCCCCTGCGCTACCGCTGGCCAAACTGGGCCAGCATCGCCATCAAGTTCTGGATGACCCTGGTATTCCTGCTGCAGGGGCGGGACTTCCTGCCGTTCGCGGTGTGGGATTTTGCCTGGGGGGTGGTGCTGCTTGTCGCCTACGCGCGGCTGTTCAAGGCGGACTTCGAGCGGCGGGCTTAGGAGGGACTGCTTCGGCTCAGCCCTTGAAGACCGCCTTGCGGTGGTAGTCGAGATAGGCGGGCGCCGGGCGGAACACCGGATTGCGCGGCAGGCGCAGGCGGCGGTCCTCGTTGAGCAGGCGCAAGGCCGCGTCGGGCAGGCCGCGGTTGGCGACGAGGATGGGGTAGTCCGGCGGATCGCCGATCGAGATCAGGCCGCGGTCGAACATCCAGTGCACGGTGCCGGACAGGGCAACACCGTTGCGGATCGAGTCCGGCCCCTTGTCGGCGACCGGACGGATGTGCGCAGCCTGCACCTCGGCACGGCCACCGCCGTTGATCAGCTGGAGGCCGGTGACGGCGCAGGTGGCGTCGTAGGCCTCGCGAACGGCGCGGGCGAAGGCGGCGTCTCGCACCGGACGGCTCAGCACGCGCTCGACGACGGGGCGCTCGAAGGTGGCGGGATCGTCGTGAAGGCCCGGGTAGCGCAGGTCGGCGAGGCCCGCGCCGTCGTTGGCCGGGAACAGCTCGCGGGCGAAACCGGCCTGCAGGATAGCCTCGAACTCGGGTTCCGGCACCGAGCGGACGGCGCGGCCGAAAGCACCCTTGCTGGTCTCGCCGTCGGGCCGCTGCAGCAGGCTCTCATAGTAGCGGCTGCCCTCGCGGAACGGAACGGGACGGTCGAACTGCACGTAGGATCCAGGGTCGATCAGGGCGTAGAAGTGGTCGGGCTGGCGCGGATCGGGCCGCACGTCCGTGACCCGGGCCGTGGCGACGTAGGCCTGCCGGCCGCCGGTCTCGCCGTCGCCGACGCCAATGCGACGGGGCTCGTAGTAGACGATCAGATCGCCGACGGCGGCCTCGACCTGACGAAGATAGGTCCGCGGGAAGTGATACCGCTCCTCCGGCAGGTCGTCGTAGATCGACGCCGGCTTGTGGGTGAAGACGGCCTTGGTCATGGCGCGAGGTCGCGCTGATGCCGCTGGATCAGCTCCATGACGGCTGCTTCCAGATTGGGAAGATCATCGACCACCACTGACCAGACACGCCGGTCGCTCACCGAGCCGTAGGCATGGCGCAACACGTTGCCGAAGTCGGCGATACCACGCCAGGGGATCGCGGGATAATCGGCCTTGTCGTCGGCAGAGAGCGAGCGTGAGGCTTCCGACACGATCTCCAAGCAACGCTCGACGGCTCGGCGCAGCAGGCGGTCGCCGAGGTAGTCGTCCTCGTTCTTGGCCGAGGTGAGCGACCGAATGTCGGCGATGGCCTCCGCCATGTCCCGCAGCGCCTGAGCGCCTGATCTGGGCGGCATCAGAAGACCGGGATCAGGTCAGCGGCAATGTCGTCACGAAGCTCGGGCCGCAGGTCGTCTCGGATCACGAGGTCGACGTCACGGCCGAGGAGCTCGACGAGACGGCTGCGCACCTCGCCCAGGGCAAACAGCGAGAATGGGCGTTCCGGCGACACGTCGATGAGGACGTCGACGTCGCTGTCCGGACCGGCCGAGCGTCGTGCGACGGATCCGAACAGGGCCAGATGAACGACACCGAGGCTGCGGAGTTCGTCTCCGTGCGCCAGCAGGGTCCCGACGACGACGCGGGACTGCACCTCGCCCACCGGGTCGAACTGAACCTTCATGTCATCATAATGGCTTTCGCTGCGGCGTCAGGGAAGGGGCAGCCCCGCCCCCCACCCCCGCTTGCGACCCCCCGGTCCGCGCGCCATAGCTGGCGCGACGACGCCCTGCCGGAGAGATGCGCCATGCAGCCCGACCTGATCATCCGTGGTGCCAACCTGCCGGACGGGCGGGAGGATGTGGACATCGTCGTCGCCGACGGGATGGTGCAGGCGGTCGGGCACAAGATCCCGGCGGCGGGGCGGCAGGAGATCGACGCCTCGGGGCGGCTGGTGACGCCGCCCTTCGTCGACTGCCACTTCCACATGGACGCGACGCTGTCGCTGGGGCTGCCGCGGCTGAACCGGTCGGGGACGCTGCTCGAGGGCATCCAGCTGTGGGGCGAGCTCAAGGAGATCCTGACCGTCGACGCGGTGGTCGAGCGGGCGCTGGCCTACTGCGACATGGCGGCGGCGCAGGGCATCCAGGCGATCCGCAGCCATGTCGACGTCTGCGACGACCGGCTGACCGGGGTCGAGGGGCTGCTCGAGGTCAAGCGGCGGGTGGCCCCCTACCTCGAGCTGCAGCTCGTGGCCTTCCCTCAGGACGGCTACTACCGCTTCCCGACGGCACGCGAGAACCTGACCCGGGCGCTCGACATGGGCGTGGAGGTGGTCGGCGGCATCCCGCACTTCGAGCGGACCATGGCCGACGGGGCGCGCTCGCTGGCGGAGCTGCTGGAGATCGCCGAGCGGCGCGGGCTGCTGGTCGACATCCACTGCGACGAGACCGACGACCCGATGTCGCGGCACATCGAGGCGCTGGCCTACGAGACGCAGCGGCTGGGCATGGGCGGCCGGGTCACCGCCTCGCACCTGACCTCGATGCACAGCATGGACAACTACTATGTCAGCAAGCTGCTGCCGCTGATCCGCGAGGCGGGCGTCGCGGCGATCGCCAACCCGCTGATCAACATCACCATCCAGGGCCGCCACGACACCTATCCCAAGCGCCGCGGCATGACCCGGGTGCCGGAGATGTGGGCCACCGGCATCCCGGTGGCGTTCGGCCACGACTGCGTGATGGACCCCTGGTACAGCCTGGGCTCGGGCGACATGCTCGAGGTGGCGCACATGGCCGTGCACATCGGCCTGCTGACCTCGCTCGACGCGATGCGCCGCTGCTTCGAGAGCGTCACCACCGTGCCGGCGAAGATCCTGGGCCTCGAGGGCTACGGCCTCGAGCCCGGCAACCGTGCCGACATGGTGATCCTCGAGGCAAAAGACCCGATCGAGGCGATCCGGCTGAAGGCGGCGCGGCTCTACGTGCTGCGCGCCGGCAGGGTGATCGCGCAGAGCCCGCCGCGGGTGGCGACGCTCGACCTGCCGGGCCGGCCGGGGGCGGTGGCGTTCACCCGGGGACCGGCAGCAGCGCCTTGACCGCCGGGGCGTGGACGACCTCGCCGGTGCTGGCGAAGAGCTCGTGGTTCTTCTCGATGCTGGCCGGGTCGTAGCGGTAGTTGACGAGCAGGCCGGCCGATTCGGCGAGGCCCTTGTCGGAGGTGTCGCCCAGCCAGTTGAGGCGCTCCAGGCGGGCGCCGTTGCCGAGGTGGAAGCGGGCGACGGGATCGCGCGCACGGCCGCGCTGCCTTGCCCGGACAAGGTAGACGGCACAGGCCTCGAGCAGGATCGGGCGCAGCCGCTCGGTGACGGCCTCGTCGGCCTGCCAGCCGGGCTGGTCGAGGGCTTCCAGCGCCGTGCGCTCGTCGGCGGCGAGCGCCAGGTCCTTCGCTGACGCCAGCTCCTCGGCGAGCCAGGTGCGGAAACCGGGGATCGGCGACAGCGTCGACCAGGTGCGGATCTGCGGCAGCTCGCGCTGCAGGTCGGCCACCACCTGCTTGATCAGGAAGTTGCCGAGGCTGACGCCGCGCAGGCCCTCCTGGCAGTTGCTGATCGAGTAGAAGATGGCGGTGTCGGCGGCGGCCGGGTCCTGGATCGGGGCGGTGCGCTCGATCAGCGGCTGGATGCGGTCGGCGAGGCCCTCGACCAGCGCCACCTGGACGAAGATCAGCGGCTCGTCCGGCAGGGCCGGGTGGAAGAAGGCGAAGCAGCGGCGGTCGGCGGCGAGGCGGCGGCGCAGGTCCTCGAGGCCCTGCATCCGGTGCACGCGCTCGTAGCGGACCAGCTTCTCGAGCAGGGAAGCCGGGCTGTTCCAGTCGATCCGGGCAAGCGACAGGAAGCCCGGGTTGAACCAGGCGGTCAGCAGCGCCTGCAGGTCGGCATCCACACCCTGCAGCCCGGGGTGGTCGGGGAGCAGGTCGAGCAGCTCCGAGCGCATCCGGACGATGGCGCGGGTGCCGCTGGGCGCCATGTTCATGCGGCGGAACAGCTCGAGCCGCGGCGATTCGGTGGCGCGGCGCAGCGCCTGCAGCGTCGCCGGCCCGGGTGCGTCGCGGTAGCGCTCGGCAGCGGCCACGACCAGCGCCGGGGCGACGTCATGGTCGGCAGCGAGGCCGGTGAAGAAGGCGAGGCGGCCCTCGGCGGTCAGGCTGCGGTAGGCCTCGACGACCTCGCGGGCCAGCGCCGCGCCGGAGGCCTCGCCGCGGGTCGAGAGCAGGTGGCGGCAGAGCGCATCGAGCCCGTCGCGGCGGCGCGGGCCCAGCCGGCCGCGCAGCAGCTCGCGCCCGGCGTCGGCGATCGACGACCAGAGCTGGTTGACCACGCCCGTCCGCACGGCCGTTCACCTCCGCAGGTCCGAGCGTGGAAGGTAGCAAGCGGCGGCGACGGCTCACAAGCGCGCCCCGGCCGCGGCGTACCCGCGGTCAGTCGAACATGCGGGCGCGGATGCGGCGGACGGCCAGGAGGTAGGGGACGACGAAGAGGACGCCCAGCCACAGCAGGTGGCCGACGGCCGGCAGCAGCGACAGGCCGGTGCCGGTGGTCAGCGGCCGGACGAGCGCGATGACGTGCGGCATCGGCAGCAGCCAGGCGGCGGTGGCGATCGCCGGCGGGAAGCGGTCGAGCGAGAAGAAGACGCCGGAGAAGACGAACATCGGCGTCGTCCAGAAGGTGAAGAAGTAGCTGAACGCCTCGAAGCTCTTTGCATAGGCGGTGCACAGCATGCCCTGGGCGGCGAAGCCCAGCGCAGCAAGGAACAGCACGGCCAGTGCTAGGACCGCGCCGGGTGCCGACAGGACACCGCCCCAGAGGCCGCCGACGACCAGGAGGCAGATCGCCGAGAGCAGCGCCTTGGTCGCGGCCCAGACGATCTCGCCCAGCAGCAGCTCGGGCAGGCTGACGGCGGTGGCGAGCGTCGCGTCCCAGGTCCGCTGCATCGAGTAGCGGGCGTAGGAGCTGATCGTGGTCTCGAAGCTCGAGACGAACAGGGCCGAGTAGCAGGCCATGCCGGGCACGACGAAGGCGAGGTAGGGGACCCCCTCCTGCTCGGTCATCACGGCGCCGAGGCCGAAGCCGAAGGCGAACAGGAAGAGCAGCGGGTTGCAGACGTTGGTCACCAGCGACGAGCGGATCAGCTTGCGCCAGACGAGGAACTGCCGGATCCAGACGGCGCGGACCGAGGCGAGCGACAGGCTGCCCATCAGCGTTCCCTGAGCTGGCGCCCGGCGAGGCGCAGGAAGACGTCCTCGAGATTGGCCGGCCGGTGCAGGAACTCGGCCTCGCCAGGCAGCCGGCCGATCACGTGGGCGGGATCGGCCACGTAGAACAGGACCGCATCGCCGATGTCCTCGTGGGCGAGGCCGTCGGCCAGCAGCGCCGCCGGCACCGGGTGGCGGACCTCGACGACGTGGCCGAGGACGTGGCGGCCGATGAGCTCGTCCGGCGTGCCCTGGTCGAGGATGCGGCCGCCGTCGATCAGGACGATGCGGTCGCACAGGCGCTGCGCCTCGTCCATGTAGTGGGTGGTCAGCAGCAGCGTCTTGCCGGCGGCCTTGAGCCCGCCCAGCTGCTTCCAGATCAGCACGCGCGCCTGCGGGTCGAGGCCGGTGGTCGGCTCGTCGAGGATGACGAGGTCGGGCTCGGCGATCAGCGCCCGGGCGATGACCAGGCGGCGCTTCATGCCGCCGGACAGCTGGTTGACCTTGGCCTTCGCCTTCTCGGCCAGCTGCATGAAGGCGAGCAGGCGGCCGACGCGCTCGCGGACGGTATCGGCCGGCAGGCCGAAATAGCGGCCGTAGACCTCGAGGTTCTCGACCACGGTGAGGTCGGGGTCGAGGTTGTTGTCCTGCGGGACGAGGCCGACGCGGCGGCGCTGCGCCCGGTCGGCATCGGCCAGCGGCCGGCCGAAGACGGTGAGCGTCCCGGCAGTGGGCCGGGTCAGGCCCATCAGCATGCGCATCGTCGTCGTCTTGCCGGCGCCGTTGGGCCCGAGCAGGCCGAGGCAGGTGCCGGGCGGCACGTCGAGGTCGACGCCCCTGACGGCGGCGACGTCGCCGAAGCGCTTCTCGAGGCCGCGGGCGCGGATGATCGGTTCGGTCATGGCGGGGCTGCCCCTAGCACGACCGGCGCCGGCTTGCCGAACGGTTGGTGACGCGGCCGCCGCCGCTTATAAGGGCCGCCACGACAACGGGACGGATCGGGTGGCGAAGGCGCGCGGCAGGCCCAGGCTGGTGACGGCGGACGCCCAGGCGGCGAGCTTCGACCGGACGCGGAGCGACCACCGCTCCGAGCTGGCCGAGGACTATGTCGAGCTGATCGCCGACCTGATCGACGCCAAGGGCGAGGCGCGCTCGGTCGACATCGCCGAGCGCATGGGCGTCACCGCGGCCACGGTCAACGGTGCCGTCGCCAAGCTGCAGAAGGCCGGGCTGGTCCACAGCGAGCCCTACCGCTCGATCTTCCTCACCGACAGCGGCCGCTCGCTGGCCGAGCACTGCCGGCGCCGGCATCGGGTGGTGCTGGCGTTCCTGCGCCGCCTCGGGGTCAGCGAGGCGGTGGCGGCGACCGATGCCGAGGGCATCGAGCACCATGTCAGCGACGAGACGCTGGAAGCGCTCGAGCGGTTCACCACGGCCGGCGGCCGGGACGACAAGGGAACGCGGTGATGACGGGACGGCTGGTCGGGCGGGTGGCGATCGTCACCGGGGCGGCGCGCGGCATCGGGGCGGCGATCGCCCGGCGCTTCGTCGAGGAAGGGGCGGCGGTCGTCATCGGCGACGTGCTGGAGCGCGAGGGCGAGGCCACGGCGAGGGCGCTGTCCTCGACCTTCGTGCGCTGCGACGTGTCGCGGACCGCCGACGTCGAGGGTATCGTCGCGGCGACCCTGGCGCAGCACGGCCGGCTCGACATCTTCTGCCAGAACGCCGGCATCTTCCCGCTCAACGACATCGGCGACATCCCCGACGACGAGTGGGACCGCGTGCTGGCGGTCAACCTGCGCGGCTGCTTTCTCGCCGTGCGCGCCTGCCTGCCGCCGATGAAGGCGCAGGGCTACGGCCGGATCGTGCTGACCTCGTCGATCACCGGGCCGCGGGTGGTACCGCCGCAGCACGCGCACTACGCGGCGAGCAAGGCCGGCATCAACGGGCTGATCCGGGCGGCGGCGCTGGAGACGGCGACCTTCGGCATCACCGTCAACGGCGTCGAGCCCGGCAACATCGCCACCGAGGGCGTCGCCGCCGAGCGCTCGGCCGAGTTCGTGGCGTCGATGATCGCCGCCGTGCCGATGGGCCGGATGGGCACGCCGCGCGAGGTCGCCAACGCCGTGCTGTTCCTGGCGTCGGAGGACGCCTCGTTCGTCACCGGCACGACGATCGTGGTCGACGGCGGCCAGCTGCTGCCGGAAGGCAAGGCCTAGCCGGCGGCGCGGGCCGGCCGGGCGACGCCGGGCAGGGCGCCGGCGAGCCCGGCGATGCCGAGGGCGACGCCGGCCAGCACCAGCGAGCCCAGCGCCAGGCGGATGCCGACGAGGTCGGTGCCGAAGCCGATCAGCACCGGGCCGACGAGGCCGCCCGCATAGGCGAAGCTCGCCACCATGGCGACGCCCTGGCCGGCCGGGATGCCGGGCAGGCGCGACGCCGCCGAGATCAGCACCGGAAACAGGTTGGCGAGGCCGAAGCCGGTGAGGGCGAAGCCGAACAGCGCCACCGGCACGCTCGGCGCCAGGGCGAAGACCAGGGTGCCGACGGTCGACAGCAGGCCCGACAGGGTCAGCACGCGGGCGCCGCCGAGGCGGCGGACGACCTCGTCGCCGGTGAAGCGGCCGATCATCATGGCGACGCAGAAGGCGCCGAAGCCCCAGGCGCCGACATGGGCCGGGGCGCCGAGCTCGCTGGTCAGGAAGATCGCACTCCAGTCGAGCGTCGCCCACTCGGCCAGCACCGACAGCAGGGCGAGGCCGCCCAGCAGCAGGGCCGGGCCGCTCGGCAGGCGCAGGCCGTGGCCGCCTTCCTGCGGCGGGTCGCGGCGCAGCAGCCAGAAGCCGGTGGCGAGCACCAGGACCGCCAGCGGCACGGTGGCCAGCAGGGTGCGCGCGGCCGGCGCGAGGTCGAGCGACAGGATCAGGCTGGCGACGCCGGCGCCGACGACCCCGCCCAGGCTGAAGAAGCCGTTGACCGAGGACATGATCGGCCGGCCCATCGCCTTCTCGATCACCGTGCCCTGGGTGCTCATGGCGACGTCGACGCCGCCGTTGGCCGCACCCAGCACCAGGGTCGAGGCGATCAGCAGCGGCCAGGACGGCGCGATCAGCGGCAGGGTCACCAGCAGGACGAAGGCGGTGCCGGCGACGACGGTGCAGCGGCGGCTGCCGAACAGGCCGATGACCCAGCCCATCAGCGGCATCACGGTGATGGCGCCGGCCGCCATGCCGAGCAGCGCGATGCCCATCTCCGAGGCCGACAGGCCGAGGCCCGCCTTGACCAGCGGGATGTGCGCCGCCCACAGCCCGAGGCCGACGCCGTAGGCGAAGTAGACGGCGCTGACGGCGATCCAGGCCTGGCGCAGGGTCGGTGGCGGCGGGTGCATCTCGGTCTCTTGGTGCGGCGCGCCGTGGTCGCGGAGAATGCCGCCACGGTCAACCGGAACCCGCCGCCTTGGGCCGGCGCCGGACGCATGCTAGGCAGGTGGCGATGCACGGGGCGCGGCGATGAGCGGGCTTTCGGGACAGCGGGCGATCGTCGTCGGCGGCAGCTCGGGCATCGGGCTGGCGGTGTCGCGCGCCCTGGCCGAGGCCGGTGCCGAGGTCGTTGTCGCCGGGCGCGATCCGGCGAAGCTCGAGGCGGCGCGCGCCGCCGGGCCGCGGCTGCACGCCGCCGCGGTGGATGCCGGCGATCCGGGCTCGCTCGCCCGGTTCTTCGCGGCGCAGGGCGCCTTCGACCATCTGGTCCTGTCGTTCACCAGCGGGAAGGGTGCGGGGCCGTTCCGGACGATCGGGCTCGACGAGCTGCGCCAGGCGGTCGAGGGCAAGACGGTGGCCTACCTGGCGACGATGCAGGCGGCGCTGCCGACGCTGCGCGCCGACGGCTCGATGACGCTGGTGACGGCGGTCTCGGCGCGGGCGGCGCGGCCGGGGACGGCCGGGCTGGCGGTCAGCAATGGCGGGCTCAACGCGGTGGTGCCGGTGCTGGCGCGCGAGCTGGCGCCGCTGCGGGTGAATGCCGTCTGCCCGGGCGTGGTCGACACGCCGTGGTGGGCGAAGCTGCCGGACGAGCGGCGCCGGGCGCTGCTGGCGCAGGCGGCGGCGGAATCGCCGCTCGGCCGCACCGGCACGCCCGAGGAGATCGCGCAGGCGATCGTGATGGTCGTCGGCAACGGCTTCATGACCGGGGCCGTGGTCGATGTCGACGGGGGGATCCGGCTGTGAGCGACGCGGACCAGACGGCGGCGGTGCCGCTCCTGCGGATCGAGCGCATCTCCAAGCGCTTCGGGGCGGTGACCGCGCTCGACGAGGTCAGCTTCGACATCATGCCGGGCGAGGTGCTGGCCCTGCTCGGCGACAACGGTGCCGGCAAGTCGACGCTGATCAAGATCATCTCGGGCGCGCAGCCACCGAGCAGCGGCCGGCTGGTCTTCGACGGCCGCGAGGTCGCCTTCGGCGGCCCGGGCGACGCCAAGGCGCTTGGCATCGAGACGGTCTACCAGGACCTCTCGCTGTGCATGAACGTCGACACCGTGGCCAACTTCTTCATGGGCCGCGAGCTGGTGCGCAACGTGCTGGGCCTCAAGGTCCTGCGCGAGGCCGAGATGCAGGCCGAGACCGAGAAGGCGATCCGCAACATCGGCACCAAGATCCCGTCGGTGCGGACCGCGGTCGAGCATCTCTCCGGCGGGCAGCGCCAGGCGATCGAGCTGTGCCGCTTCGTCCACTGGGGCGGCCGCCTCGTGCTGCTCGACGAGCCGTTCGCCGCGCTGGGCGTCGAGCAGACCCGGCGCGGCCTCGAGCTGATCGAGCGGATCCGGGCGCAGGGCGTCGGCATCATCGTCATCACCCACAACGTCCTGCACGCGCTGCAGGTGGCCGACCGGATGGTGGTGATGCGCCAGGGCCGGGTGGTCGGCGTGCGCAGCCGGGCCGAGGCGACGCACGACGACATCGTCGAGCTGATCACCGGCACCAGCGACCTGCGCCGCGCCGGCTGAGCCGCTCCGGCCTCAGGGATTGACCTGGTCGAGGGTCCCCAGCCGCGGGCGCTGCACGGCGCGCACGTAGATGTCCTGCTGGCCGCGCAGGATCAGCCCGACGATCGGCTGGAAGGCGAGGAAGGCCTCGGCGGCGACGATGTTCTCGTCGGCCTGCACGGCGAAGCCGTCGGGTAGGACCGGGGCCTCGCCGGGGGCACCGACGCGGCTGTCGATGTCGAGGCCGTGCGGGCTCAGCCGCTGCCAGGCGATGCGCGCGCCGGCACCACCGGGGTTGGTGATGCTGCTGACGATGGCGCGGCCCTCGCTGTCGATGTCGAAGGGCTCGGCGACGGTCCGGGCGGCGGCGAAGATGTCGCGCAGCTGGGCCTCGGTGATGGTCTCGCCGCGCGAGGTGAGGTCGGCGACGGTGGCGGCGACGCGCGCCATCTTGTGCTGCATGACGAGGTACCAGCCGACGTCGACGACGCCCAGCAGCATGGTCAGCAGCACCGGTGTGACCAGCGCCATCTCGACCGGGATCGAGCCGCGCCGGCAGGCGCGGAAGCGGCGCCAGCCGCGGGCGAGGGCGGCGAGCGGGCTCACGGCCCGGCCTCCGGGAAGGGCTCGTTGCGGATGGCGAGGCTCGCCTCCATCGGCACCGTGCCCGACGGCGGGAAGAAGGCGCGGAACAAGGGGGTGAGCATCTCCCAGTCGTAGCGGACCCGGTAGAGGACGACGTCCTCGGGCCCGCCGAGGCCGGCGGCCCCCATGTCGGCATCCCACTGGCCGTTGCCGTTGATGTCGGCATAGGGCTCGCCGGCGTCCCAGGTGCCGTTGCCGTTCTGGTCGGTGAAGCTCTCCGGGCGGCCGACGCTGTCGAAGCTCGGGTAGACGAGGGTGTCGAAGGCCAGCCGCTCGGGATCGATCAGGCCGAAGCTGTGCTCGGCGACGATGTCGGCGATGACCTCCTCGCGGGTCTGGCCGGCGAGGGTGCGGCCGGTGAGGCCGAAGCGCGAGGCGTCGGTGACGGCACTCTGCAGCAGGGTCTCGCCCAGCATCAGCACGCCGAACTCGAGCACGCCGGCGACCAGCAGGATGAACACCGGGGCGACCAGCGCGAAGTCGACGGCGGCCCCGCCGCGGCGGTCGGCGACCAGCCGCGGCGGGCGACGAAGCCGGCTGCACGGGCCCATGCCGGCCGCCGGCTACTCGGCCAGCCGCAGGGCGCTGAGCCGGCCGGCGATCTGCCGGAACGCGCGCTGCAGGTCGGCGGCCGTCGGCGAGGCGAAGAAATTGGCCGAGGTCCCGGCACAGTTGCGCAGCACCGTCTCGCCGGCCGGCGGCGCCTGGAAGGCCACGGTGAACACGGTGTAGCCGGCGGTGCGCATGGCCTGGCAGGTCGCCAGCAGGTTGGCGTTGGCCTGGGCCACGGTGGTGCTGCCGTCGTACTCGGAATCGACCACGTTCTCGCCGTCGCTCATGACGACGATGGCCTTGGCGGTCTCGGCCTCGTCGTCGAGCGGCAGGCCGGCGGTGCCCCAGACGCCCTGCCAGCGCTCCGACAGCACCCGCCAGCCCCAGGCGGCACCGATGTCGATGCGGGTGGTGCCGCCGGTGCTGAGCGCGTCGATCTTGGCCTTCACCGTCGCCTTGCTGGCGGTCAGCGGCAGGACCTGCTCGGCGCAGGGCGGCGGCGAGCTCGAGGTCTCCCAGCGCCGCCTCGAGCTGTTCCAGGTCTGGTACTTCTTCGACGGCGGCCACTTGCCGGCCGAGGGCGGCGAGTCGTCGAAGGCGAGGGTGCCGGTGCGCTGCTCGACGCAGCCGTTCCAGCCGCTCGGCGCCGCCGCGCTCAGCCACGCCGTCCGGGTCGTGCCGATCTTCACCCGGGCCGAGAACGGGACGATGCCGACATAGAGGTCCTCGCCGGTGTCGTTGGGGCCGTAGACGATGTCGACGAGGTCCTTGGCGGCGCGCTTGAGCGCGTCGCGCTTGGTGCAGGGCTGGCACATCGAGCCCGTGGTATCGAGCACGAGGGCCAGCTCGAGGCCGGTCTGCTCGCGGACCACGAGCGCCCGCGCCTCGACATCGAGCGAGTCGATCTGCGCCAGCGACATGACCAGCGTCGGCACGGCGGTGCGGGCGACGATCTCGACCTCGCCGCTCTCCTCGTCGAAGCGGACGTCGAGGTTGTCGACCGCGGCCCCCATGTAGTCGGGCGGGTAGTTGACGTCGAAGATGCGCCGGGCGTCGGCGATGACCTCGTCGACGTCGACCGCCTGGCCGGCGGCCAGCGCCGCGGCGTCGACCGCCTGGGCGAGGCGGGCGCGGACGAGGAACATCCGCGAGGCGTCGACGGCGAGGCCGATGCCGATGACGAGCGGCACCACCAGCATCGCCGTGACCGCGGCAACGACGCCGCGGCGATCCTCGACGAGCTGGCGCAAGACCTGCAGCGTGCCCGAACGGGACCCGATGGGCATGGGCTGGCTCCCGGAGCTGGTTCCCTCCGCCGAGCATGCCCATGCGCGGTTAAGATGCTGTTAAGCCGTCGTTTCGCCGCCGCACCGCTTTCGTCCGTCCGGCGGCTTCGCTATGGTCCGGCCGCCCTCGCCCCGGGAGGCCTGGCCGTGCCGCGGCCGCTGCCCCCGCCCGTTCCCACCCCCTCCGGAGGCTTCATGCCGGCGTACGATTCCTCGAAGAAGCAGCTTGTCGTCGCGATGGACCATGGCCGCGCGCTGGGCGCCGTCCAGGGCCTCGAGAATCCCGGCAAGGTGATCGACACCGTCATCGAGGCCGGCGCCGACGCGATCATGACCAGCTTCGGCGTGGTCAAGCGCTGGCGCAGCCAGCTGGTCGGCCGCGTGCCCGTGTTCCTGCGCCTCGACGGCGGGCCCTCCATCGTCAAGGAGAAGTGGCTCGAGAACACCGAGTGGAGCCTGCTGCACACCCTCGACGAGGCCGACGCGCTGGGCGTCGACGGCGTCTGCCTGATGTACTTCATGGGTGCCCCCTGCGAGATGCGCACCCTCGAGATCGTCGCCGAGGTCTGCAACGAGTGCCTCAAGGACGAGATGCCGGTGATGGTCGAGGCGCTGCCTTGCCCGGGCCCGAACATCCCGAACGCGCTCGACGGCCAGATGATGGCCGACGCCTGCCGCATCGCCTTCGAGCACGGTGCCGACATCCTCAAGACCTACTACACGGGCTCGGTGGAGAGCTTCCGCAAGGTCATCGAGGGCACGCCCGGCCCGGTGCTGATCGCCGGCGGGCCGAAGCTGCCGAACGACCTCGCCGTGCTGCAGATGGTCTCGGACGTCGTCGCCGCCGGCGGCAAGGGCGTCGTGCTCGGCCGCAACATCTGGCAGAACGCCAACCCCGCCGGGATGGTGCGCGCCCTGCGCGCCGTCATCCACGACGGGGCCGCGGCCAAGGACGCGGCGGAGCTGCTGCGCAGCTGAGCCCGCCATGGCCGATCGCCCGCTGCTGTGCGGCATCGACGCCGGCACCAGCCGCATCCGCGCCGTCGTCTTCGACACGGACGGACGGCTGGTCGCCGAGGCGGCGGAGCCGACGCCGACCCGCCGCCTCGGCCCCGGCCAGGCCGAGCACGACCCGGAGGCGCTGTGGCGCACGCTGGCCGGCGTGCTGCGCAGCGCCACCGGCCGGGTCGACCGGCCGGAGCGGATCCGCGGCCTCGCCATCGCCAGCATGGGCGAAGCGGGCGTGCTGCTCGACGGCGAGAGCCGGCCGCTGGTGCCGGTCATCGCCTGGTACGATACGCGGACGGCACCGCAGCTCGAGCGGCTGATCGGCCAGGTCGGCTTCGGCCGGTTGCACGCCACCACCGGCCTGTGCCCCGACCCGACCTTCACCCTGCTCAAGCTGCTGTGGCTGAAGGACACGGCACCCGAGGCGTTCGCCCGCGGCCGGGCCTGGCTGCATGTCAGCGACTACCTCGCCTGGCGCCTGTGCGGCGGGCGGGCCACCGACTTCAGCCTCGCCTCGCGGACCATGGCGCTCGACATCGCCGCCGGCCGCTGGTGCGGCGAGCTGCTCGAGGAAGCCGGCGTCGGGCGGACGCTGTTCCAGGAGCTGGCGCCGGCCGGTACGCGGATCGGCGGGGTGACCGCCGAGGCGGCGCGGGCGACCGGACTGCCGGAAGGAGCCGCCGTGGGCGTGGCCGGGCACGACCATGTCTGCGGGGCGCTGGCCGTGGGCGCCGACCGTCCCGGGGTGCTGTTCGACAGCATGGGCACGGCCGAGGCGCTGACCCTGATCATCGGCCGGCCGAGCCGCGATCCCGAGATGGGCGTGGCCGGGCTCAACCAGGGCATGATCCACACCGGCCAGCCGGTGTTCTACGTGTTCGGCGGGCTGCCGACCTCGGCCGCCTGCGTCGAGTGGTTCCGCGAGTCGCAGGCGCCGGGCGTCGAGCATGCGGCGCTGATCGCCGAGGCCGAGGCGGTGCCGCTGGGCTGCGATGGCACGGTGTTCCTGCCGCACCTGCGGATCGGCTCGCCGCCCTATCCCGACCCGGTGTCGCGCGGCGCCTTCCTCGGCATCAGCGACCGCACCACGCGGGCGGCGATGTACCGGGCGGTGCTGGAGGGCCTCGCCCTCGATTCCGCCAACATCCTCGAGACCATGCAGCGGCTGCTGCGGGTCCCGGCGCCGACGCGGGCGATCGCCATCGGCGGCAGCTCGCGCAACCGGCTGCTGATGCGGCTGAAGGCCAGCCTGTTCGGCCGGACCATCGAGCTCGCCGACTCGGCCGAGAGCACCAGCCTCGGCGCCGCCATGCTCGGCGGCCTCGCCGCCGGCACCTTCCCGGATCTCGACACCGCCCGCTCGGCGATGATGCCGGCGTTCCACGGGGTCGATCCGGACCATGGCTGGCCGGCCGACCAACGCGCCGCCGTGCTCGCCCGCTACGCCCGGATCTACACCACCGTGCGCGGGGTCGCCGTCGGCTGAGCCGGGCTCAGCGCAGGGTGAGGACCGCCAGCCGCAGGTAGTGGGTGCTGCGGTCGAGGTCTTCCTCGATCTTCAGGCTGATGCCGGGCCGCTGGTAGCTGCCGCCGTAGCGCCAGACGACCTGGCGCTCGCCGCCGGCGAACTCGAAGGTCCGGCCGCGGCTCCAGCCACGGCCCGTCCAGCGCGGTCCGGACAGGCAGCGGTCGAGGTCGCCGCTGACCTCGCGGAAGCGGTCCGCCAGCGGACCGTCCGGCCCGCCGGCGCTTTCGGCGCTGCGGCAGACATATTGCGCCCGCGGGTAGTAGTCCCCTTCGACGGTGCAGCCCTGCATCGCCGGCGGGACGATCCGGCCGTCCCACGCGGCCGGACCGAGCGGCGGGCCGCGCAGCCCGGCAAAGGCAGCAGGCTCCGCGTCGACGATGGCCGCCACCGAGCCGCACATCGGGTCGTCGCGCCGGACGCTGAGCGGCTCGTCCGGGCCGGGGACGGGGGCGCGCTGCCGCGCCGGCAGCGGCGTCTCCGGCGGCGGGGGCGAGCCGGCGGTGCAGGCTGCCAGTAGCGCCGCGACGAGGGTGGCGGCGAGACCGGCCGCCCGGCGCATCAGCCCTCGGCCGCCTGCTCCAGCCGCGGCAGGCTGGTGACGACGACATGGTCCGGATCGGGCAGCTCGATCATGCGCTCCTTGCGCAAGGCCGTCAGGCACCGGCTGATGGTCTCGGTGCGCACGCCGAGATAGTCGGCGAGATCGGACCGCGCCATGGCCAGCTCGAGCTTCTGGCCGCTGCCGACGCCCTGGCGGCGGCACAGGCTGACGAGGAAGGTGGCGACGCGCTCGCGCGCGGTCTTGCGGCCGAGCAGCAGCATCTGCTCCTGGGCGGCGGCGAGCTCGGTCGAGACGCGGCCGAGCAGGCCCTTCTCGAGCGCCGGGAAGCGGTCCATCAGGGCGACGAACTCGGCGCGCGAGAAGCGGCACAGATGCGACTCGCTGACCGCCTCGGCGCTGTAGACATAGGTCCGGCCGAAGGCCAGGCCGAGGAAGTCGCCGGGCAGCATGAAGCCGGTGATCTGCCGCCGCCCGTCGCGCATCGGCTTGATCAGCTTGAGCATGCCGCTGGTGATGGTGAAGACGTCGTCGGCGGGGTCGCCCTCCTGGAAGAGGGTGGCACCGGCGCCGACGCGGCGGTCCACGGCGAGCGCGCTGAGCTTCTGCAGTCCCTCGTGGTCGAGCACCCCGCAGAGGGCGACGCCGCGCACCCCGCAGGACTCGCAGGATACCCTGCCGCAACACAAGGATGGCGTCACGCGGACGTCCATGAGAGCGTTTCTCCCTGCGGCCGAAGCCGCCCGGCCCGTTGATTACGCACCTGTTACCTTGATCCAGATCAATGCGGCAACGGTTGCATCGTCCTATCCAGGGCCGATGGAAGCCTTGGCCGCAGATGCCCCGGGGGGTAGCCGCGAGGACGGGTGGCGATGGATGCACCTGTCCCGCCGCGAGCTCAACCACGCGTTTCCCCTGATGCAGGCCACCGGAACCGCGTTCACCCCGTCGAGCTGGCGCACCCACGCGTCGCGATGGGTCGCCGCCGACCCGGACGAGCGCGGCATCGTCGGCCTGCGCGGCGGCTGGTCGGTGCTGTTCTCGCTGTTCTTCTATGAGGTGAAGGGTGCGCTGCCGCGCGGCTGCCTGTCCGTGCCCGAGCTCCACATGGTCGACCTCGGCAGCCGGCGGCACGTGGCCAAGGTCACCTTGCAGGCGATCGACGAGGTCGCCCATGCCTGCCGCTGCGACCGGGTGCGGCTCCATGTCGCGGGCGACGGTCATGCCGGAGTCGAACTGGTGGCGGCCGTCGAGCCTGCCGACTGCGGCTACGCCGTGGCGGCGGACGGCAACGCCTGGCTGCGCTGCCTGCACTTCTCCTGAAGCGACGCGCTAGCGCTCGCCGAGGAAGCGCGGCAGCGCCAGCTCGCGGTGTGCCTCGACGCTGAGGACGAGGCCGAACCCGGCCAGCACCGTCAGCATCGCCGTCCCGCCGTAGGAGATCAGCGGCAGGGGCACGCCGACCACCGGGATCAGGCCGCTGACCATGGCGATGTTGATGATGACGTAGAGCGAGAAGTTGACGGTGATGCCCATCGCCAGCAGGCGGCCGAACTGGCTGCTGGCGCGCAGGGCGACGTAGAGGCCGCACAAGATCACGGCGAAGTAGAGGCCCAGCACCAGCACGGCACCGGCGAAGCCGGTCTCCTCGCCCAGCATGGTGAATGCGAAGTCGGTGTGCTTCTCGGGCAGGAAGCTGAGCTGGGCCTGGCTGCCCTTGAGGAAGCCCTTGCCCCAGAAGCCGCCCGAGCCCAGCGCGATCTTCGACTGGATGATGTGGTAGCCGCTGCCGAGCGGATCGCTTTCCGGGTTGAGGAAGGTGAAGACGCGCTGGCGCTGGTAGTCGTGCATCCGGCTCCACAGTACCGGGGCGGCGGCGGCGACGGCGCCGATGACGACGGCGAACTTCCACAGGCGGACGCCGGCGAGGAACAGGAAGGCGCCGCCGACCGCGGCCAGCATCAGCGCGGTGCCGAGGTCCGGCTGGAGCAGGACGAGGACCACCGGGGCGGCGATCATCAGCACCGGCGGCAGCAGGTAGAGCGGGCGGCGGATCTCCTCGAGCCAGGCGCTGTGGAAGTAGCGGGCCAGCGCCAGTACCAGGGCGATCTTCATCAGCTCGGAGGGTTGCAGCTGGATCACGCCGAGGTCGAGCCAGCGCTGCGCGCCCTTGCCGAAGACGCCGATCAGCTCGACGCCGATCAGCATGACGAGGACCACGGCGTAGAACGGGTAGGCGACGCGGAACCAGTGGCGCGGGTCGATCATGCCGAAGGCCAGCATGACGCCGAGGCCGGCGGCGAGGCGGACGCCGTGCCGCCAGGCCCAGGGCTCGTGCGAGCCGCCGCCGGCCGAATAGAGCAGCAGGTAGCCGGCACCGCCGATCATCAGCAGCAGCGTCACCAGCGGCCAGTGCAGCCGGGCCACCTTCTCGAGCGGCCCCAGCGTCGCCGGCCGCATGCGCGCGGACAGCGCCATGCTCAGCCGCTCGCCGGCGGGACCAGCGCCGCGCGCAGGTCGCTGTCGGGCAGGTCGAGGTCGAGGGCGCGGCGCATGATGTCCCGGGCGATCGGGGCGGCGGTGGCGGAGCCGCCCTCGCCATGCTCGACGATCACCGACACGGCGTAGCGCGGTGCCGCCACCGGCGCGAAGCAGACGAACAGGGCGTGGTCGCGCTCCTTCCAGGGCCGGTCCTTGCGCTTGTGGCGCCCGGACAGGCGGTCGGCCTTGGAGATCCGCTTGACCTGCGAGGTCCCGGTCTTGCCGGCCATCTCGATGCCGGGCAGCCCCAGCGTCGCCTGCCGGGCAGTGCCGCGGCTGCCGTGGACGACCGCATGCATGCCGTCGCGGACGATGGCGAGATGCGCCTCGGGAATGCCGGTCGGTGGCACCGCCGCCGGATCGGCGTCGGGGGCGACGAACCACGGCGTCACGGCCCGGCCGCCGTTGCAGAGGCGGGCGGTCATCACCGCCAGCTGCAGCGGGGTGGCGAGGACGAAGCCCTGGCCGATCGCGTTCACCAGCGTCTCGCCCTGGTGCCACTGCTGGTCGAGCCGGGCCTTCTTCCAGGCACGGGTCGGGATCAGGCCCGGCATCTCGCCCGGCAGGTCGATGCCGAGCGGGCCGCCGAGGCCCAGCCGCCGCGCCGTCTCGGCGATCGCGTCGACGCCGATGCGCCGGGCGACGTCGTAGAAGAAGCAGTCGCAGGACTGCTCGATGGCATGGATCATGTCCATCGCCCCGTGGCCGCCCTGCTTCCAGCAGTGGAACACGGCCTTGCCGAGGGTTGTCGCACCCGAGCAGAAGACCTTGGCGCCGGGAGCGATGCCGGCCTGCAGCGCCGCCAGCGCGGTGACCATCTTGAAGGTCGAGCCCGGCGGGTACTGGCCGCGGATGCACTTGTTGACCAGCGGCGTGCGCGGGTTGTCGCGCAGCTCCTTCCAGATCGTCGGGCTGAGCCCGTTCTGGAACACGGCAGGATCGTAGCTGGGGACCGAGGCCATGGCGCGCACGGCACCGGTGGCGACCTCGACGACGACCGTGCTGGCGGCGAGCTCGCCCGACAGGCGCTCGAAGCAGTAGCGCTGCAGGTCGAGGTCGAGGCTGAGCGCCACGTCACGCCCGGCGATGCCCTCGCTGCGGTCGAGCTCGCGGATCTCGCGGCCGACGACGTTGACCTCGACGCGCGACAGGCCGGCGCGGCCGCGCAGCGCCGCGTCGTGGGACTTCTCGACGCCGCTCTTGCCCATCCGGAACTCGGGCAGGGTCAGCAGCGGATCGGGATCCGCCGCCTGCTCGGTGACGGTCGGCGGGCCCAGATAGCCAACGATGTGGGCGGTGACCTCGCCCTGCGGGTAGTCGCGGAACAGGGCGGAATCGAGCAGCACGCCCGGCAGCTCGGGCGAGCGCACGGCGACGCTGGAGACCTCCTCCCAGCTGAGGTCGTCGCGCACGGTGACCGGCACGAAGCGCCGGCTGGTGGCGAGCTGCGCCAGCACCGCCTCGATGCGCTCCGCATCGAGCGCCACCAGCCGGGCCAGCGCCTGCAGCGTGGCGCGCGGATCCCTGGTCTGCTCGCGGACGAGGCGGACGCGGTAGGTCGGGATGTTGCGGGCCAGCGCCCGGCCCTGGCTGTCGAGGATGCGGCCGCGCGGCGGGATCAGCAGGCGCTGGTTGACCCGGTTGTCCTCGGCCAGGAGGCTGTACTCCTGGCCCTCGTCGACCTGCAGGTGCCACAGGCGGACGCCGAGCGCGCCGAACAGCGCCGCCTGGATCCCGCCGACGACCAGGGCGCGGCGGGTGAAGGTGCGGGTGCGCTCAGAGTCCTGGCGCATGGGGGCTGGCCGCGATGCGGGAGTCGAGCAGGGACAGCAGGCCCGCCGGCAGGGGGTAGACGACCACGGTCAGCGCCAGCTCGAACAGCGCCGGCCGCAGCGGGAACAGCTGCAGCGACCACAGGCTCATGGCCAGCCAGCGCAGGGCCAGCGCGGCCGTCGCCACCAGCAGGAAGGTTCCCCAGGCGAGCAGCGGCGAGCGCAGCCGGCCGACCGCCTCGGCCGAGCCGGCGAGGCCGTGGACCAAAAGCAGCACCAGCGAGGTCAGGCCCGGCGGGGTGCCGGCGACGAGGTCCTGGACGAGGCCGATGCCGGCGACGGCGACCGGTCCCATGAGGTCGGGGCGATGCAGCGACCAATAGTAGACCGTGACGATGGCCAGCACCGGAGCCACCGCCGCCGGCGACGCGTCCGGCAGGGGCAGGAGGTCGAGGCCGACGGCGACGAGCGCAGTGAGCAGCGGCACCCCCTGGCGGACGAGGCGGTCGATCGGGCGCGAGGACAGGGCCGCCATCAGGACGGACCCGCCGGCTGGGGCGGCAGCTGTGGCGGCGCCACCGGCTCGCTGCGCAGCACCGCCACCCAGTCGAGGCGCTCCCAGTCGACGAAGGGGGCCACCATCACCGTGCCGTCGGCGACGGCACCGATCTGGCCGACGAGCAGCCCGGCCGGCAGCACGCCGCCGTCGCCCGAGGTCAGCACCCGGTCGCCGACCGCCAGCGTCGGGTTCATCGGCAGGAAGCGCAAGGTCGGGGCGTCGCTGTTGTCGCCCTGGAGGATGGCGCGGTCGCGCGAGCTCTCGACGAGGACGGGGATGCGCGAGTTGAAGTCGGTGAGCAGCAGGACCCGGGCGCTGCGCGCGCCGACCTCGACGATGCGCCCGGCGAGGCCGCGCTCGGTGACCACCGCCATGCCCGGCTCGAGGCCGCGGTCGGCGCCGGCGTCGATCAGCCGGCTCTGGACAAAGGGGCCGCCGGTGTCGCCGACGATCTGCGCCGCCGTCGACAGGGTGGCGCGCGGCGCCAGCGGCACGCGCAGCATCTCGCGCAGGGCCCGGTTCTCGACACCGAGGCGCGTCGCCTCGGCCTGCCAGGCGAGCAGGCGGCGGTTCTCGTCGCGCAGCCGCTCGTTCTCGGCGTCGAGGGCGAGCAGCCGGCCGGCGCGGTCGGCGGCGTTGCGGACGGCGACGACCGGGGCGTTGAGCAGGCGCAGCAGCGGCGAGGCGGCGTCGCCGGCGTGCTGCGAGGCGAAGCTGAGCAGCTGCACGTCGGCCTTGGCCAGCACCATCAGCAGGACGCAGCCGCAGGCGAGGGTGCCGAGGAGGAGGCGCCCGCCGAACGGCTGCAGCGGCGAGCCCATGGATCCGGCCATGCGGCGCGGGCTCAGCCGCAGCGCCACCCCGGGTCTCCCACGCTCCTGCGGACGCGCACCGCCGCCCGTCCCGTCAGTAGGCGCTCTGCAGCACGTGCCGCAGCGTCTTCATCTCCTCGAGGCACCGCCCGGTGCCGAGGGCCACGCAGGTCAGCGGCTCGTCGGCGATGCTGACCGGCAGGCCGGTGGCATGGCGCAGGACGAAGTCGAGGTTGCCGAGCAGCGAGCCGCCGCCGGTCAGCACGATGCCCTTGTCGACGATGTCGGCGGACAGCTCGGGGGCGGTGTGCTCGAGGGCCACCTTGACCGCCTCGATGATCGCGTTGACCGGCTCGGCCAGGGCCTCGGCGATCTGCCGCTGGCTGATGACGATCTCCTTGGGCACGCCGTTCATCAGGTCGCGGCCCTTGATCTCCATCATCTCGCCGGGACCGTCGTCCGGCGGGCAGGCGGCACCGATGCGCTTCTTGACGTTCTCGGCCGTCGCCTCGCCGATCAGCAGGTTGTGGTGGCGGCGGACGTAGTTGATGATCGCCTCGTCCATCTTGGTCCCGCCGACGCGGATCGAGCGGGCGTAGACGATGCCGCCGAGCGAGAGGACGGCAACCTCGGTGGTGCCGCCGCCGATGTCGACGACCATGCTGCCGGTCGGCTCGGTGACCGGCAGGCCGGCGCCGATCGCCGCCGCCATCGGCTCCTCGATCAGGAACACGCGGCGCGCGCCAGCGCTCTCGGCACTCTCCTGGATGGCGCGGCGCTCGACCGCCGTCGAGCCCGACGGCACACAGATGATCATCCGCGGGCTGGCGAAGCCCCGGCGCGAATGCACCTTGCGAATGAAGTGCTTGATCATCTCCTCGGCGACGTCGAAGTCGGCGATCACGCCGTCGCGCAGCGGCCGTACCGCCTCGATGTTACCGGGCGTGCGGCCGACCATCTGCTTGGCTTCCTCGCCGACGGCGAGGACCTGCTTGCGACCGCGGCTGGTGCTCAGCGCCACCACCGACGGCTCGTTCAGCACGATGCCCTTGCCCTTGAGGTAGACCAGGGTGTTGGCCGTGCCCAGGTCCATGGCGAGGTCGCTCGAGAACAGGCCGAGCAGGCGGGAGATCATGGCGGCGCCGGGGTCCTTCTCAACCGATACTATAGCACCAAGCGGAAGGCTTCACTTCAAGGTTTTTCGGCACTGCCGGTGCCCGGCCGGAGCCGGACACCGGATTAGCGCATCGGCGGGTCACGCCGACAGTGTCGCCGGAGCACTCTTGCCGCGCTTGGTTAACAGCTTGTTGAGCGCGGCGATGTAGGCCCGGGCCGACGCCACCATGGTGTCGGTGTCGGCGGCCTGGCCGTTGACGGTCTTGCCGTTCTCCTCGAGCCGCACGGTCACCACCGCCTGGGCGTCGGTGCCCTCGGTGACGGCATGGATCTGGAAGAGGGGCAGGGTGGCCTGGTGCGGGAAGATCTCGCGGATCGCCCGGAAGGTGGCGTCGACCGGGCCGTCGCCCTCGGCATGGGCGCTGCGCCGCTCGCCGTCGACGTCGAGGACCAGGTCGGCGGTCGGCCGGACCACGGTGCCGCACTGGATCAGCAGGCTGACGAAGCGGACCCGCTGTTCGCCGGCCTGGATCTGGTCGTCGACCAGGGCGATCAGGTCCTCGTCGAGGATGTCCTTCTTGCGGTCGGCCAGCGCCTTGAAGCGGACGAAGGTCTCGTTGAGCGCGTTGTCGCCCAGCGTGTAGCCCAGGTCCTCGAGCTTCTTCTTGAAGGCGTGGCGGCCGGAGTGCTTGCCCATCACCAGGCTGGAGCGGACCAGGCCGACGTCCTCGGGCCGCATGATCTCGTAGGTCTGGGCGTTCTTCAGCACGCCGTCCTGGTGGATGCCGCTCTCGTGGGCGAAGGCGTTGGCGCCGACGATGGCCTTGTTGGGCTGCACGTTGAAGCCGGTGATCGCCGAGATCAGCCGCGACGCCTTCATGATGTCCTGGGTGACGACGCGGCTGCGGTAGGGCAGGCGGTCGTGACGCGTGCGGATCGCCATCACGACCTCTTCCAGCGCGCAGTTGCCTGCCCGCTCGCCGATGCCGTTGATGGTGCACTCGATCTGCCGGGCGCCGGCGCGGACGGCCAGCAGGCTGTTGGCGACCGCCAGGCCGAGGTCGTTGTGGCAGTGGACCGAGATGATCGCCTTGTCGATGTTCGGCACGTTGTGCCGGATGGCGGTGATGAGGTCGGCGAACTCCTCGGGATAGGCGTAGCCGACGGTGTCCGGGATGTTGATGGTCGAGGCGCCGCAGGCGATCGCGGTCTCGACGCAGCGGAACAGGAAGTCCGGCTCGGTGCGCGACGCGTCCATCGCGCTCCACTCGACATTGTCGGTGTAGCGACGGGCCCGGCTGACGCTGTCGACGACGCGCTGGTGGACCTGGTCGGCGTCGAGGTTCAGCTGGTACTGCCGGTGCAGCGGCGAGGTGCCGATGAAGGTGTGGATGCGCGGCCGGGCGGCCGGCTGCAGCGCCTCGGCGGCGCGGTCGATGTCGGCCGGGTTGGCGCGGGCCAGCGAGCAGACGACGCTGTCTTTGATGCGCCTGGCGATCTCGTTGACCGACTGGAAATCGCCCTCGCTGGCGATGGCGAAGCCCGCCTCGATGACGTCGACGCCCATGGCCTCGAGGGTCTCGGCGACGCGGATCTTCTCCTCGACGTTCATCGAGCAGCCCGGCGACTGCTCGCCGTCGCGCAAGGTGGTGTCGAAGATGATGATGCGGTCGTCGGCGGTATCGCCGCCGGCGGCGACGTGCAGGGCCGCGCGCATGGCGGCGACGGTATCGGTGTTCACGGACATGGCCTTGATGCTCCAGACTTCGACTTCGCGAGGTCCCGCGCTGCGGGACGAACCACCCCCTGAACGCGCCGGCCGCGGGGCCGGGTCGGGCTCAGGGGTGCCTAAGTCGAAGCGAGTCCCGGCAAAGCACGCGCGACAGCCCCGCCGCGCCGATGGCGCGACCGGTCTCGCCGGCATACTCCAGAGCCCGGGACATGGCTGAACCTCAGCCTCCGGACGGGACCCCTATCCCGTCCACGCGGCGCATATCAGCCGATCGCACCGCAAAAGTAAAGGAACACCGCCGTGGCGCCGCGGCCCGGCCTCAGCCGGACCGGGCGTTCCGCCCGCCGCAGCACTCGGCCGCCGCCTGCACGCAGGGGCAATCGGCGGCGTCGGCCCTGAGCACGCTGTCCAGGGCCTCGCGCAGCAGCTCGTGGGCGGGGCGGCCGCGCCGCGCGGCCAGGATGCGCAGCCGCCGGTGATGCTCGGCATCGACGCTGAGGCTCAGCCGCGGCCGCGCCGGCGGCGCCGCAGCCGGCAGCGCCACCGCCGGGCGCGGCAGCTCGGCGCGGACGGGAAAGGCCTGCAGCGTCAGTCCGCCGCGGCCGGCGGCGACCAGCGGCTCGAGGCCGGTGCCGCTGTAGGCACCGGTGGCCGGGGCCGCCGCGCCCTTGGGGGCGAGCAGGGCGGCGGTGAGGCGGGCGGCCACCATCAGACCGCCTCCGCCAGCGCCGGCTCGCCGGCCTCGCTGAACAGCGGGATGCCGCGCCGGCCGAAGCCGCGCGGCTCGGGCCGGGCGAACACGTTGCGCCGGCCGATGCGCTCGATCTGGACGGCGAGGTAGACCCACAGCGCCTCGATCTCGCGGGCCGCCACGGAGGCCGGGAACACCTCCATGACCGTGCGGCCGTCGATCATCGCCGAGGCGTAGCCGGTGCGGTGATGGACGAAGGACGGGGCGACGGTGCCGTGCTGCGACAGGGCGACGGCGGCGTCGGCGGTGATCCGTGCCTTCTGCGCGGCACCGTTGAGGACGAAGACCACCGGCTTGCGGGCGCGCTCGGCGAGGTCGAGCGTGGCGCCGACGGCGCGCAGGTCGTGCGGGCTCGGCCGGGTCGGGATGACGACGAGGTCACTGAGCTCGATCACCGACAGGATGGCGCGGCTGACGGCCGGCGGCGTGTCGATCACGACATGGCGGTAGCCTGCCTCGCGCAGCCTCTCGAGGTCGGAGGCCAGGGTCGCCAGGGTGGTGCTGACGAAGGCCGGCCGCTCGGCCTTGCGGGCGTTCCACCAGGCGGCAAGCGAGCCCTGCGGGTCGCAGTCGAGCAGGGCCACCGGCCCGGCTCCGGCCAGCTCGGCCTGGACGCCGACATGCCCCGACAGGGTGGTCTTTCCCGAGCCGCCCTTCTGCGAGCAGAACGCGGTCACATGCATGCAAATGGCTCCCGTCCGGACCGCACCGTCGCAGCGGCGGCGGCCTGCATGCACGGGAGGTTAACGCCGTTGCCTATAACGGGCGGTTAAGCCGTCAGGTTGAGAAGTCGTTAAGCGGTTTTGCAACCATTAGCCGGTCCGTCTTTTTCTTCGTAACGTCCAAGGGTTGTAGAACACCGGGGGGAACGCATGCGCCGGCTGCCGAAGGGTGCAGCCGCGAGCCTCAGCCTGTTGCTCGCGCTGGGCGGCACTGCCGCCACCGACCACGCTGCCGCGGCAGCGACGGTCAACGTCTCGGAAATCCTCGTCGACCCGGCCATGGCCGGCGACGTCAAGATGCTGGCCGACATCGATGGCGACGGCCTGCTCGACCCGATGGTCGGCGGCGGGCCCGACGAGGCGCTGACCTGGTATCGCTTTCCGTCGCTGGAGGCCTACCGGATCGCGCCGCCGCTGGTGCAGTTCACCACCGACGGCGAGGCCGCCGATGTCGATGGCGACGGCGACCCGGACGTCGTCGTGCCCGACGGCAACGGTACGGACAACCTGGTGTGGCTGGAGAACCCGCGCCCGGCGGCCGATCCGGCCATCGGCGAGGCCTGGACGCGGCGCGTCATCGGCACGATCGGCGACTGGGGCAAGGACGTCGAGACGGCGGACTATGACGGCGACGGGCGGATGGACGTGGCGATCCGCGGCAAGACGGCGGTCCTTGCCTTCTTCCAGCGCGCACCCGGGACGTGGCGCAAGGTCAGGCTGGCGACCATCGCCAACGGCGAGGGCATGGCCCGCGGCGACGTCGACATGGACGGCCAGGTCGATCTCGTCGTGCAGGGCGCCTGGCTGCGCAACCCGGGCGGCTCGCGGGCATGGACCGCGAGCGCGTGGAAGAGCTACCCGATCGGCACGGCGCCGCAGAACCTCAAGGCGCTGGTCGCCGACATCGACGGCGACCGGCGGCCCGAGGTGATCTACTCGAGCTCCGAGAACACCGCCAACATCACCATCTGGTCGCGGACGGCGGGCAACAACATGGCAGGCTGGAGCCCCCGTGTCGCGATGAGCAACGTCGAGCGGGCGCATACGCTGCAGGCCGGCGACATGGACGGCGACGGCGACACCGACCTCGTCGTCGGCCAGATGCACACCTCGGCGCTGAAGCGGATCATGGTGCTGGAGAACCTCGATGGCATCGGCCTGCAGTGGCAGGTCCAGCAGATCGGGGAGGGCGGGCTGCACGACGGCATCGTCGCCGACATCGATCGCGACGGCGATCCCGACCTGTTCGGGGCCAACTGGACCGGCAATCCGCCGGTCAGGCTGTGGCTGAACGAGCGCTGAGCCGAACGCCGGTTGCGGCGGCAGCGCCAGCGCGCTAGGCCGGTCCGTCGGGGCAGGCGGACGGCCGAAGATGCTGAGCTACGTGCACGGAGCGGTCGACGTGCCGCTGATCGGCGAGACGATCGGCCGGCAGCTCGACCGCGTCGTGGCGCAAGGGCCCGAGCGGCTGGCGCTGGTGGTGCGCGACCAGGGCGTGCGCTGGAGCTGGGGCGAGCTGGCGGCGCGCGCCGAAGCCTTCGCCGCCGGGCTCCTGGCGCTGGGGCTCGAGCCGGGCGAGCGGGTCGGCATCTGGTCGCCCAACAATGCCGAGTGGGTGGTCGTCCAGCTGGCGACGGCCAAGGCCGGGCTGATCCTCGTCAACATCAACCCGGCCTACCGCACCCACGAGCTGGCCTACGCGCTGCGCCAGGTGGGCTGCCGGGCGCTGGTCCTGGCGACCGCGTTCAAGACCACCGACTATCCGGCGCTGCTGCGCGAGGTGGCGCCGGAGCTGGCGACGGCCGGCCCGGGCGACCTGCACGCGGCGAGCCTGCCGGAGCTGCGGCTGGTGATCCAGATCGGCGGCACGTCGCCCGGGACGATCCCGTTCGAGGCGGTGGCGGGGCTCGGCACCGCGGCGACGCGCGGCCGGCTCGACGAGCTCGGCCGGACGCTGCAGTTCGACGACCCGATCAACATCCAGTTCACCAGCGGCACCACCGGCTCGCCCAAGGGGGCGACGCTGACCCACCACAACATCCTCAACAACGGCTTCTTCACCGGGCAGGCGCTGCGGCTGACCGCCGACGACCGCGTCTGCATTCCCGTCCCGCTCTACCACTGCTTCGGCATGGTGCTGGGCAACCTCGCCTGCCTGACGCACGGGGCGGCGATGGTCTACCCGGCGGCCGGGTTCGACCCGCTGGCGGTGCTGCAGGCGGTGGCCGAGGAGCGCTGCACCGCCCTCTACGGCGTGCCGACCATGTTCATCGCCGTGCTCGGCCATCCCGAGCTCGAGCGCTTCGCCACGGGCAGCCTGCGCACCGGGATCATGGCCGGCAGCCCGTGCCCGATCGAGGTGATGCGCAAGGTCGTCGACCGGCTGCACATGGCCCAGGTGACGATCGCCTACGGCATGACCGAGACCAGCCCGGTGAGCTTCCAGAGCGCCGTCGACGACCCGCTGGAGCGGCGCGTCGGCACCGTCGGCCGGGTCCACCCGCATGTCGAGGCCAAGATCGTCGACGGCGAGGGCCGGGTGGTGCCGCGCGGCACGCCGGGCGAGCTCTGCACCCGCGGCTACGGCGTGATGCGTGGCTACTGGGGCGACGCCGAGCGGACCGCCGAGGCGATCGACGCGGCGCGCTGGATGCACACCGGCGACCTCGCCGTGCTCGACGACGAGGGCTTCTGCAACATCGTCGGGCGGATCAAGGACATGGTCATCCGCGGCGGCGAGAACATCTACCCGCGCGAGGTCGAGGAGTTTCTCTACGGCCATCCGGCGATCCGCGATGTGCAGTGCTACGGCGTGCCGGACCCGGTGATGGGCGAGGAGCTGTGCGCGGCGGTGATCCTGGCGCCCGGGGCGACCGCCACCGCCGACGAGATCCGCGCCTACTGCAGGGGGCGGATCGCCCACTACAAGATCCCGCGCCACGTCCGCTTCGTCGCGGCCTTCCCGACGACGGTGACGGGCAAGGTGCAGAAGTTCATCCTGCGCGCCGAGACCGCCGCCGAGCTCGGCCTCGCCGAGCAGCGCACGGCCTGAGCGTGGCCCCAACGGAGACCTCCCGATGCCCTGGCTGATCAGCTTCGAGGACGAGCCCACCCGGGCCCATGTCCGCGCCGAGTTCCTGCCCAAGCATCTCGACTATGTGCGCAGCATCGAGCGCAGCCTGCTGTGCGCCGGGCCGCTGCGCGAGGCGGCCGACGGCCCGCAGACCGGCGGCCTGTGGATCGTCGATGGCGAGGACCGGGCCAGGGCCGTGGCCCTGTTCGAGGCCGACCCGTTCTTCACGGAGGGCCTGCGCGCCAACGTCCGCGTCCAGTACTGGGGCAAGGGTGTGTGGGACGGCAAGCTGCTCTGAGCGGCCCCGGAGGCGACCGATGCCCGTCAACCGCATGCCCTCGCTGCGCTTCGACCTCGGCGAGACCGCCGAGATGATCCGCGAGACGGTGGCGGGCTTCGCCGCCGCCGAGATCGCCCCGCTGGCCGAGGAGATCGACCGCAGCAACATCTTCCCGCGGCAGCTCTGGCCGAAGCTCGGCGAGCTCGGCCTGCTCGGGATGACGGTCGAGGAGGAGTATGGCGGCTCGGGGCTCGGCTATCTCGAGCACACCCTGGCCATGGAGGAGATCAGCCGGGCCTCGGCCTCGGTCGGGCTCAGCTACGGCGCGCACTCGAACCTGTGCGTGAACCAGCTGCGCCTGCACGGCACGCCCGAGCAAAAACGCCGCTACCTGCCGAAGCTGGTCGCCGGCGAGCATGTCGGTGCCCTGGCGATGTCGGAGCCCGGCGCCGGCTCCGACGTCGTCTCGATGCGCACCCGGGCCGAGGCCAGGGGCGACCGCTTCGTGCTCAACGGCAGCAAGATGTGGATCACCAACGGCCCGGTCGCCGAGACCCTCGTGGTCTACGCCAAGACCGATCCGGCGGCCGGCGCGAAGGGCATCACCGCCTTCATCGTCGAGAAGGGGATGAAGGGGTTCAGCACGGCGCAGAAGCTCGACAAGCTGGGCATGCGCGGCTCGGACACCTGCGAGCTGGTGTTCGAGGACTGCGAGGTGCCGGCCGAGAACGTGCTGGGCAAGGTCGGCGGCGGGGTGCGCGTGCTGATGGCCGGGCTCGACTACGAGCGGCTGGTGCTGGCCGGCGGCCCGGTCGGGATCATGCAGGCGGCCCTCGACGTGGTCCTGCCCTACCTGCACGAGCGCAAGCAGTTCGGCCAGCCGATCGGCAGCTTCCAGCTGATGCAGGGCAAGCTCGCCGACATGTACGCGACGCTGAACGCCAGCCGGTCCTACGTCTATTTCTGCGGCAAGGCCGCCGACCGCGGCGAGATCACCCGGCAGGACGCCGCCGCCTGCCTGATGTTCGCCGCCGAGAACGCGACGCAGATGGCGCTGCAGGCGATCCAGGCGCTGGGCGGCAACGGCTACATCAACGACTACCCGTGCGGCCGGCTGCTGCGCGACGCCAAGCTCTACGAGATCGGCGCCGGCACCAGCGAGATCCGCCGCATGCTGATCGGCCGCGAGCTGTTCGAGGCGACGGCGTAGCGGGGACCGCGCCGCCGCCGCCTCGTCTGGGCGCTACGGCGCCAGCGCGTCCTCCGCCGCGGCGCAGGTCGCGCCGTCGGTGCAGGCACGCAGGCTGGTGATCTTGGCGGCGAGGCTGGCCTTGAGGACCGGATCGGCGCTGCAGAAGATGTTCCTGAGCTGCAGCGGGTCGTTCAGGGTGTCGTAGAGCTCGCGGTCGCCGTTGCTGTACTCGACATAGGTGTAGCGCAGCGTGCGCACGCCCCACCAGTCGGGCACCTTGTTGACCGGCGTCGCGGTCGGCACGCAGGTGTACGGTGCGGTGGCAACCGGCGGCGTCGCGGGCGGCACTGGCGGGGTGCCGGTCTTGTAGGTGAGCAGGATGGCCTGCCGCCAGGGGGCATTGGCCGGCGGCGCGGCCCCGAGCAGGGGGAGCAGCGAGCGGCCCTGGACCTTGGCCGGGACGGTGCCGCCGCCGAGGGCGACGAGGGTCGGGGCGAGGTCGGTGTTGAGCACCATCTGGCTGCGCCGCTCGCCGGCCGGCACGCCGGGACCGCGCACCAGCAGCGGTACCCGGACGTCCTCCTCCCAGCCGGTGTTCTTGCCCTCGGCCACGTTGTGCTCGCCGAGGTGGTAGCCGTTGTCCGAGGTCACGAAGATGTAGGTGTTGTCGAGCATGGCGTTGGCCTGCAGCGCGTTGATGACGGCCACGACGAGCTCGTCGGCGGCCGCCAGCATCCGCAGCCGCCAGCGATACTTCTTGTCGTAGTCGGCCATCGTCTTGGCCGGCGGTATGCCGGCGCGCAGGAACGGCGGCTTGTCGCCGGTCAGATTCTCCGGGATCGAGGCGGACCGGGGGATGGTGACCCCGGCGAACAGCGTGGTGTGCCGGGGCGCGATCACCAGCGGCGAGTGCGGCGCGGTCGGCTTGACGAACAGCGCCAGCGGCTTGGCGCGGGCCTTGGCGTCGGCGATGAAGTCGACCGCCTTGCGCGACAGCACGTCGGTGAAATAGTCGGTCGGGGCGGCGCCGTAGCTGACCACGACGCCGTCCTCGTTCATCCGGTAGTTGTACTGGGCGTAGAAGTCCTCGTAGAGGCCGGCGGCCCAGCGGTTCCAGCCGGCCGGAACGTAGGTGTCGGTCTTCCGGCGCGGGTAGTCGTTGATGTACTTGCCGGCGAAGGCGGTATAGTAGCCGGCCTGCTGCAGCCAGGGGCCGAGCGTGTTGGCCTCCAGTCCTGCCGTGACGAACTTGGCGTAGCCGCCGACACGCATCCCCGTCGAATGGGGGTAGCGGCCGGTGAAGAACGCGGCGCGCGACGGGAAGCAGGTCGGCTCGACGGTGTAGGCGCGGTCGAAGGTCAGCCCGGCCTGGGCCACCTGGGCCAGGGTGCCGGGCATCTGCTGGACCGCCGCCGCGTCCAGGTCGTCGAGCATGATCACCACGAGGTTGGGCTTGGCGGCGGATGCCGGGGCGATCCCAACGGCAAGCCCGGCCAGCGCCAGGCAGGCCAGCGCCAGTCGTCGCAGCATGATGTCCTCCATCGATCGTTCGCGTCGCCGCTCGCAGGTGCAGAAAACGCGATTCCATTCGATGGTTGCTTGACCCGGGGTGTGCGGTCAACCGCAGGGCCTGGATTGGCAAGGCTTGGCCTCGGGCTGTGGCTCTCCTGCCGCGCCGTCCTGCTGCCCCGGCAACGCCGGCGCCGGCAGCGCGCCCTTGCCCGGCCCGGCCGGGGACCCTATTCCGGTCCGGGTCTGTTGCCGGGGAGGGCACCATGCGGATCAAGGCGGCGGTGGCGACGAAGGCGGGGGCCCCGCTCTCGATCGAGACGGTCGAGCTGGAGGGCCCGAAGGCCGGCGAGGTGCTGGTCGAGATCCGGGCGACCGGGGTCTGCCACACCGACGCCTACACGCTCTCCGGCATGGATTCGGAGGGCAAGTTCCCGTCGATCCTCGGCCACGAGGGGGCGGGCGTGGTGCTCGAGGTCGGGCCCGGCGTCACCTCGGTGAAGCCCGGCGACCACGTCATCCCGCTCTACACGCCGGAATGCCGGCAGTGCGAGTACTGCCTCAACCCCAAGACCAATCTCTGCCAGGCGATCCGCACGACGCAGGGCCAGGGGCTGATGCCGGACGGGACCTCGCGCTTCCGCATCGGCGGCGAGACCGTCTACCACTACATGGGCACCTCGACCTTCGCCTCGCACACCGTGCTGCCGGAGATCGCGGTCGCCAAGATCCGCAAGGACGCCCCGTTCGACAAGGTCTGCTACATCGGCTGCGGCGTCACCACCGGCATCGGTGCGGTGATCAACACGGCCAAGGTCGAGCCCGGCAGCAACGTCGTGGTGTTCGGCCTCGGCGGCATCGGCCTCAACGTCGTCCAGGGGGCGCGGATGGTCGGGGCCGACATGATCGTCGGCGTCGACACCAACCCCGCCCGCGAGGCGATGGCCCGCAAGTTCGGCATGACCCACTTCGTCAACCCGAAGACGCTGGGCGACAAGGACGTGGTCGCGCACATCGTCGAGCTGACCAAAGGCGGGGCCGACTACAGCTTCGAGTGCATCGGCAACGTCCAGGTGATGCGCCAGGCGCTCGAGTGCTGCCACAAGGGCTGGGGCGTCTCGGTGATCATCGGCGTGGCGCCGGCCGGGGCCGAGATCGCCACCCGGCCGTTCCAGCTGGTCACCGGCCGCGTCTGGAAGGGTACGGCCTTCGGCGGTGCCAAGAGCCGCACCCAGGTGCCGAAGATCGTCGACTGGTACATGGACGGGAAGATCAACATCGACGACCTGATCACCCACACCATGCCGCTCGACCAGATCAACCACGCCTTCGACCTGATGCACGAGGGCAAGTCGATCCGGAGCGTGGTGACGTTCTGATGACCCTGGAGACGCTCGAGACGCATCGCTGCTTCGGCGGCACGCAGGGCGTCTACCGCCATGCGTCGGCGGCCACCGGGACGGCGATGGCGTTCTCGGTGTTCGTGCCGCCGCAGGCGGCGCAGGGCCGGGTGCCGGTGCTGTGGTTCCTGTCGGGGCTGACCTGCACCTGGGAGAACGCCACGACCAAGGCGGGCTTCCAGCGGACCGCGGCGGAGCACGGGCTGATGGTGGTCTGCCCGGACACCAGCCCGCGCGGCCTGAACCTGCCGGGCGAGCACGACGCCTACGACTTCGGCAGCGGCGCCGGGTTCTACCTCGACGCCACGGCGGCACCGTGGGCCACGAACTACCGCATGGAGACCTACGTCGCCGAGGAGCTGCCGGCGCTGCTGGCGGCCGAGTTCCCGGCCGACATGGCGCGGCAGGGGGCGGCCGGGCACTCGATGGGCGGGCACGGCGTGCTGACCCTGGCGCTGAAGCGGCCGGGCCGATGGCGGTCGGTGTCGGCGTTCGCGCCGATCGTGGCGCCGTCGCAGGTGCCGTGGGGGCAGAAGGCGTTCGCCGGCTATCTGGGGCCCGACGCCGAGGCGTGGCGGGCGCACGACGCCTGTGCCCTGATCGCCGCCGGCGGGCGGCTGCCGGAGCTCCTGGTCGACCAGGGGACCGACGATCCCTGGCTGGAGAGCCAGCTCAAGCCGGAGCTGCTGGAAGGCGCCTGCGCCGCGGCCGGCATCCCGCTGACCCTGCGCCGGCAGCCGGGCTACGACCACAATTTCTACTTCGTCTCGACCTTCATGGGCGACCACGTCGCCTGGCACGCGGCACGGCTGCAGGGCTGAGCCGATGGCGCAGGTGGATCGGGGCGACCGCATGCGCGGCGCCATTCTCGGCCAGCTGGCCGGCGACGCGCTCTGCCTCGGCAGCCACTGGTACTACAACTTCGCCGACCGCCGGCGCGTGTATCCGGGCGGCATCCACGGCTTCGAGGCGCCGGTCGAGGGCCACTACCATGCCGGCAAGAAGCCCGGCGACCTGACCCACTACGGCGATGCGGCGATGGTCCTGCTGCGCTCGGTGGCCGGGCAGGGCCGGGCCGATCCGCAGGACTATGGAAGGCGCTTCGTCGCCGCCTTCGCGCCCGAGACCTACAGGGGCTACCTCGACAAGCCGACGCGGCTGACGGTGCAGCAGTTCCGCGACGCCGGCGGCGATGCGCAGACCTTCGCCTTCGACCGCGGTGCGGACGACGCGCAGAACGTCACCACCTCGCGCCTCGCACCGGTGGTGGTGCGGCACGCCGGCGATCCCGAGCTCGAGGCGATCGTCGAGCGGATCACCCGGGTCTGCCAGGACAACGACGAGGCGGTGGCGCACGCGGTCGTGCACGCGCGCATCCTGCGGCGGCTGCTGCGCGGCGAGGCGCTGGCTTCGGCGCTGGACGCGGTGCTGCTGGGCGACGACGGCCCGGTGCTGCCGGCGCTGGCGTCGCGCTATGGTGACGCGAAGCTCATGCGCGAGCAGAGCGTGCCGGACGCCACCGGCGAGTTCGGCCGGTCCTGCTACCTGCCCTCGTCGTTCCCGTCGACGCTGCAGGCGGCGCTGCGGCATGGCGACGACGTCGAGATGGCGCTGCTGGAATGCTGCCGGGCCGGCGGCGACAATGCCTCGCGCTGCGGCCTGCTCGGCGCCTGGCTGGGCGCCGCGCACGGCGTCCACGCCATTCCCGTCGACTGGCTGAGCCGCCTGCACGTCCACGACGAGGCGGTGGCGCTGACCGAGCAGGTGGTCCGGGCGGCGCTCAGCGCAGGCTGAAGCCCCAGGCCAGCGGGTCGTCGGGCTCGACGGTGAAGGTCGATTCGCCGGTGTAGTGGGCGCGGCCGCGGACCTCGACCGAGACGGCGGGCCAGGGACCGGCGCGCAGCTCGCGGACGACCCGGCCCTCGAACACGGAGCCGGTGACGCTCTCGAAGCGGCGCGGCTCGCCCAGCCCCACCTGGCCGCGGCGGTGCATCAGCGCCATCCGGGCGGTGACGCCCGACCCGGTCGGGCTGCGGTCGACCTGGCGGTCGGCGAAGACGCAGATGTTGGCGCTGGGCCCGCCGGCCAGGGCGTCGCGGCCGTCGGTCAGGATGGTGCCGTAGAGGAAGGCGAGGTCGGGGTCGTCGGGGTGGCGCAGCGGGATCTGCCGCTTGGCCGCCTCGGTGACGGTGCTGGCGGCGGCGACCAGCTCGGCGGTCGGGCTGGTGCGGACGTCGAGGCCCAGCGTCTGCGCCGGCAGGATGGCGTAGAAGGCGCCGCCGAAGCCGATGTCGACGGTGACCGGGCCGTAGGTGCCGGTGTCGACCAGGGCGTCGCGCTGGAAGGCGAAGGCCGGCACGCTCTCGAAGGCGACCTCGCCGCTGGCCTCGGCGGTGGTCTGCACCCGGGCGACGACGAGGCCGCAGGGGCACTGGATGCGGACGCGGGTCTCGGGCTCGGAGCGCGGCACGAGGCCGCGGTCGACGGCGAAGCGGCCGAGCGCGATGACGGCATGGCCGCACATCGTCGAGTAGCCCTCGTTGTGCATGAACAGCACCGCCATGTCGGCGTCGGGCAGGTCGGGCTCGACCGGGATCACCCCGTACATGTCGTGGTGGCCGCGCGGCTCCTGCATCAGCATCAGCCGCAGGTGGTCGGCATGCTCGCGCACCCAGCGGCGCTTCTCGAGGATGGTGGCGCCCGGAACGGCCGGATAGCCGGCGACGACGATGCGGACCGGCTCGCCGCCGGTATGCATCTCGACGGTACGCAAGGGTGCGGGCGCGCGCATGCACTCCGGCCAGTGATTGTCGCGCCTGTCTAGGCATGATAGCGGTTGATGTCCATGGAGAGCACGGAACGATTGGCGCGTGATTTAGCGGAAGGCCGATTCATCCGGCTCCGCCGCCAGTTCTTCATGGCCTCGTTGCGCCCGCCCACTCTCGTCTGGAATCCCGCGGCATCGACGCTGGCGGATCCGCGGCTGCAGGACCTGCTCGACCGCTGGACGGCGATGCGCGGCGCCAACGCGCTGCCGCCGCCGGAGTTTGCCCAGGACGCGCTGCGCGGACCGCTGGCCGACCGGCTCACCGTCGTCGACGTGGCCGATGGCGGCAGGGAGCTGCGCTACCGGCACGCCGGCCGCGGCATCGCCCGCAACCTCGGCCGGGTGCTGAGCGGGCTGTCGGCCTTCGAGGTCGGCCTGCCCAGCAGCGACTTCATCGCCGTCACCTACCTTGCCGTGGCGCGGCGCGGCGCGCCGCTGTTCACCGAGCACGAGCCCGATCGCCGGTCGCTGATCTCGCACTGGCGGCGGCTGGTCCTGCCCTGCGGGACGGACGGGCAGGTCACCTGCATCGTGACCGCCGGCATCGCCGAGGACCCGCTGCGCACCCTGGTCGACACCGTCAGCGACGCGGTGCTGGTCATCGACGACGCGCGGCGCATCCGCATCGCCAATCCGGCGGCCGAGCGGATGCTGGGCCTCGGCGAGGAGGCGATGCTCGGCGAGCCGATGGCGAGCGTGCTGGCATGGCCCGGCCTGCTGCCGGCCGAGCCGTTGCCCGAGCGCCTCGTCGGCCGGACCACCGAGGCCTTCGGCCGGCGCCGCGACGGCAGCGAGTTTCCGGTCGAGGTCTCGCTGGGCATGACCCCGCTGGGCGACAGCCGCTGCTGGGTGGCGGTGATCCGCGACATCTCGGCGCGCAAGGCCAGCGAGGCGGAGATGCGCCGGCTGGCCTACCACGACCCGCTGACCGGGGTGGCCAACCGGGCGCTGTTCATCGACCGCCTCGAGCAGGCGCTGCTCCGGGCGCGGCGCGACCGCACCCGCATCGGCCTGATCATGCTCGACCTCGACCGGCTGAAGCAGGTCAACGACCGCTACGGCCACGCCACCGGCGATGCCGTGCTGGTCGGCTTCGCCCGGCGGATCGGCACCATCGTCCGCGAGACCGACCTGATGGCGCGCCTCGGCGGCGACGAGTTCGCCATCCTGCTGACGGCACTGCGCGACAATGCCGGGGCCGGCGCCTTCGCCGCCCGCGTCCTGGCCCGGCTCGAGGCGCCGCTGGTGATCGGCGACCACGAGCACCGGATGAGCGCCAGCCTCGGCATCGCGCTGTCGCCGTTCGGGACGACGCCGGCGGCCGAGCTGCTGCTGCAGGCCGACGACGCGCTGTACCGCGCCAAGGCCGAGGGCGGCGGCTGCTATCGCCTGGCGGCGACGCCGCGCGAGGCGCGGCGGCTGGCGGTGGTGGCGCCCGGCGGCTGACGGGCGGGACGGCATCGCCCGCGGTGCGCTAGGCTGCGCCTCCCGACGACGGGAGACGGCCATGGGCCTCGCCGCATACCTCGACGAATCGATCGCGACGATCGCCGCCGCGCGGGACGTCATCACCGAGGCGGCGATGGAGGCGGCGGTGACGGCCGTCGTCACCGCCCTGCGCGCCGACCGCCCGGTCCTCGTCTGCGGCAATGGCGGGTCGGCGGCCGACGCCCAGCACATCACCGCCGAGCTGGTCGGCCGGTTCCTGCGCGAGCGGCGCGGCCTGCGGGTGATCTGCCTCGCCGACAACGCCCCGGTGCTGACCGCCTGGGCCAACGACTACGCCTACGAGACGGTGTTCAGCCGGCAGGTCGAGGCCTACGGCCTGCCGGGCGGCGTCCTGATCGGGATCAGCACCTCGGGCAACTCGCCGAACGTGGTCAGGGCGCTCGAGGCGGCCAGGGCGGGCGGGCTCGCGACCATCGCGCTGACCGGCGAGGGCGGCGGCAGGCTGGCGGCGCTGGCCGACCATCTGCTGGCGGTGCCGAGCCGGCGGACGCCGCTCATCCAGCAGGTCCACCTCTGCCTCTACCACCACCTGTGCGAGCGGGTGGAGCAGGCCTTCGGCTGAGGCCGGTCAGACCGCCGGGGCGTGGCTGGCCGGGCCGGCGCCGAGATAGCGGTCGAAGGCGGCGGCGACGAGGCGCAGCAGCGGCCAGTGCCGCTCCGGCACGACGAGCCGGCGGCCGCGCCGCTCGACGATGCCGAGACCGGCCAGCTCGGCGAGGCGGCCCTCGTCGGGCTGGAGCAGGTCGCCGCCGACGCCGAGCTCGGCCGCCACCGCGTCGGGGTCGACCTCGCCGCGGCACATCACCGCCTCGATGGCGGCGCGCCGGGCCCGGTCCTCGGCCGACAGGCGCAGGCCGCGCTGAGTCGGCAGCTGGCCCGCCGCGACGGCCTCGCGCCAGGCGACGAGGTCGGCGTGCGCCTGGACGTAGCCTTGCGGGAAGGCGCTGATCGACGAGCAGCCGAAGCCCAGCAGGTAGGCGCTCTCGTCGGTGGTGTAGCCCTGGAAGTTGCGATGCAGGGTGCCGTTGGCCGCGGCCACGGCCATGCTGTCGTGCGGCAGGGCGAAGTGGTCGAGCCCGATCGCGACGTAGCCGGACGCCTGGAAGACCTCGGCGATGGCGTTGAACTGCCGCAGCCGGCCCGTGGCGTCGGGCAGCGCCGAGCCATCGATCAGCCGCTGGTGCTTCATCCGCGACGGCAGGTGGGCGTAGCCGAACACCGCGACGCGGTCCGGGCGCAAGGCGGCGACCAGGCGGGCGGTGTCTTCGGCGCCTTCGACGGTCTGGTGCGGCAGGCCGTAGAGCAGGTCGAAGTTCAGGGCACCGATGCCGGCGCCACGCAGCGCTTCGACGGCCGCCGTCGTCTGGTCGAGGCTCTGGCGGCGGTTGATCGCCTCCTGCACGCGCGGCTGGAACGACTGGACGCCGAGGCTGGCTCGGGTGAAGCCGCCGGCGACCAGCGAGCGCGCCATGCCGGCCGGGAAGATGCGCGGATCGATCTCGATGGCGACCTCGGCCCCGGCCTCGATCGAGGCGAAGCGGCGGACGTCGTCCATCACCCGGAACAGGTCGTCGCCGAGGATGGTCGGGGTGCCGCCGCCCCAGTGCAGGTGGCTCACCCGCAGATGCGGCAGGAGCGCACTGGCGGTCGCCAGCTCGCGGCGCAGCAGCTCGCCATAGGCGACGGCGCGTTCGGGCCGGCCCAGGGCATGGGTCGTGCAGCCGCAGTACCAGCAGATGTCGCGGCAGTAGGGGACGTGGAAGTAGAACGAGGCATCCGCCTCGGCCGGCACCGACGCCAGCCACTCGGCATGCGCCTCCCGACCGACGGCCGCCGAGAAATGCGGTGCCGTCGGATAGCTCGTATAGCGGGGGAGCCGCGCCCCTTCGAAAAGCCGGGTGAAGCGTTCGTCCATGGCGGCAGACTAGCGGCGCCGCGAGGACGCCGCGTTGATCCAGATCAAGCGAGGGAAGAATTGTCGCGCAACAACGTCGGCGCACTCGTAACTTGATGGGTCGGCGGCGGCGGCTATATGAGGGCCGCCTTCTACGGCCGGCGGCGTCCGCGCCGGCGACCTGCGGCCTTGCCTTGCACGGGCGACCAGCGGAGCTTCAGCATGACGGAAATGGTGCGCCTCGAGCGGCTCACCAAACGCTTCGGCCCGGTTTGCGCGGTCGACGGCATCGATCTCAGCCTGCATCGCGGCGAGGTGCTGGGCTTCCTCGGTCCGAACGGGGCCGGCAAGTCGACGACGATGCGCATGCTGACCGGCTACATGCAGCCGAGCGGCGGCTCTGCCGTGGTGATGGGACACGACGTCGTCACCGAGCCGATCGCGGTGAAGCGCAACATCGGCTACCTGCCGGAAGGGGCGCCGCTCTACGGCGACATGACGGTGCAGGGCTTCCTGCGCTTCGTCGCCGACATGCGCGGCCTGCGGGGCGCGGACCGAGCCGCGCGCATCGCCACGGCGATCGCGCGCACCCAGCTCGACGAGGTGCTGGGCCGGCCGATCGAGACCCTGTCCAAGGGCTTCAAGCGGCGCGTCGGCCTCGCCCAGGCGATCCTGCACGACCCGCCGATCCTCGTGCTGGACGAGCCGACCGACGGCCTCGACCCCAACCAGAAGCACGAGGTGCGCCGGCTGATCTCCGCCATGGCGCCGGACAAGGCGATCATCATCTCGACCCACATCCTCGAGGAGGTCGACGCGGTCTGCACCCGGGCGACGGTGATCGCCCGCGGCCGGATCGTCGCCGACGGCACGCCCGACGCGCTGCGCCGGCAGTCGCGCTTCCACGGTGCGGCACGCATCACCGTGGCGGCGGACCGCGCCGACGCGCTGGTGGCGGTGCTGGGCGGGCTGAACACGGTGCACGGGATCGAGCGGCAGCCGGCGGAGCGGGATCTCGTCGCGCTGCGCGTCCTCGCCCAGGAAGCGCGCGACCTCGACGTCGCCATGCTGCGCCGGCGGATCGACGAGGCCGGCATCGGCATCGAGGAGCTGACCGTCGAGCGCGGCCATCTCGACGACGTGTTCCGGGCGCTGACGACGGCGCCGGACGCGGGCGCAGCCAGGTAGAGCCATGTCCCAGGTCCTGATCATCTTCCGCCGCGAGCTGCAGGCCTACTTCGCCACGCCGCTGGCCTACGTGTTCATCGTCATCTTCCTGGCGCTGGCCGGGGCGTTCACCTTCTTCCTCGGCAACTTCTTCGAGCGCGGCCAGGCCGACCTCGACAGCTTCTTCGTCTTCCACCCGTGGCTCTACCTGTTCCTGGTGCCGGCGGTGGCGATGCGGCTGTGGGCCGAGGAGCGGCGCTCGGGCACGATCGAGCTGCTGATGACGCTGCCGGTGACCAGCTTCCAGGCGGTGCTCGGCAAGTTCCTCGCCGCCTGGGTCTTCGCCGGCATCGCCCTGGCGCTGACCTTCCCGATCTGGCTCACGGTCAACTACCTGGGCACCCCGGACAACGGCGTGATCCTGCTGGCCTATCTCGGCAGCTGGCTGATGGCCGGGGCGTTCATCGCCATCGGCAGCTGCATGTCGGCGCTGACCACCAGCCAGGTGATCGCCTTCGTGCTGGGGGCCGTCGCCTGCTTCGTGTTCGTGATGAGCGGCATGGACCTGGTGCTGGCCGGCTTCCGCAGCTGGGCGCCGCCGACCGTCACCGATGTCGTCGCCTCGTTCAGCTTCATCACCCAGTTCGGCCGGATGACGAAGGGCGTGCTGGACCTCACCAGCGTCGTCTTCTTCGCCTCGCTGATCGTCGTCTGCCTGATCGTCAACGCGCTCGTCGTCGACCTGAAGAAGGCGGCGTGAGGGAGGGCCGCGCATGACCGACCGTCGCAAGCTCACCCTGATCGGCATCGGCCTGGCGATCGTGCTGTTCGCCGCGCTCAACACCTGGAGCAGCCTCAGCCTGCGCGGCTACCGGCTGGACCTGACCGAGAACCGCCAGTTCTCCCTGTCCGCGGGCACGCGCGAGCTGCTGGCCGGGATGAAGGAGCCGGTGACGCTCCGACTCTACACCTCGCGCTCGCTGCGCGAGGCCAATCCCTATCTCGGGACCTATGCCGGCCGCGTCGAGGACGCGCTGCAGGCCTATGCCGAGGCCAGCGACGGCAAGGTCAGCGTCGAGCTGATCGACCCGGAGCCGTTCTCGCCGGACGAGGACCGGGCGGTCGGCTTCGGCCTGCAGTCGGTCGGTCTCGACTCCGGCCAGCCGGCCTATTTCGGCATCGCCGGGACCAACAGCACCGACGACATCGACGTCATTCCGGTGCTCTCCCCGGACCGCGAGCGCTTTCTCGAGTACGACCTGACCCGGCTGGTGTTCAACCTCGCCAACCCGGACAAGCCGCTGGTCGCCATGATCTCCGACCTGCCGCTGGCCGGCGATCCGCTGCGCGAGTACCGGCCCTGGCAGGTCTACACGCAGCTGGCGCAGTTCTTCGACATCCAGGTGCTTGGCGGCGATGTCCCGGCGATCGACCCCAGGACCGAGCTGCTGCTGGTCGTGCATCCGGTCGAGATGCGCCCGGAGGCGCTGGTCGCGATCGACCAGTTCGTCATGCGCGGCGGCAAGGCGATGGTGTTCGTCGACCCGCACTCCGAGGCGGGTCTCGCCCGGCAGCGCCAGCCCGGCGGCAAGACGTCGTCGGACCTCGAGCCCCTGCTGCACGCGTGGGGCGTGGAGCTCGTCAAGGACCAGGTCGTCGGCGATCCGGCCGCCGCCCGCCGGGTCCAGGTGCCGAGCAACGGCCGCCAGCAGGTGCTGGACTACCTCGCCTGGCTGGCGCTGCCGGCCGAGAGCCTGAGCCGCACCGATCCGGTGACCGCCGACCTGACCGTGGTGAACCTCGCCAGCGCCGGCTGGCTGCGCAGCGTCGACGGGGCGACGACTCAGCTGACCCCGCTGCTGACCTCCAGCGCCGACGCCATGGCGATCCCGGCGGACAGGGTGCGGCTGTTCCCCGACCCGCAAGCGATCCTGCGCGACTACCAGCGCGGCGGCGTGCCGATGGTGATGGCGGCCAAGGTGGCCGGCCCGGCGCGCTCGGCCTACCAGGGCGACCTGCCCGAGGGCGTCACCCTCAAGGCCGAGGAGCGCCTGCTCGAGTCCAAGGGGCCGATCGACGTCATCGTCGTCGCCGACAGCGACATCCTCGACGACCGTACCTGGATCGTCACCGACCAGGACCTCGGCCAGCAGGTCGGCATCCCGGTCGCCGACAATGGCGACTTCGTCGCCGCCGGCATGGACTACCTGGCCGGCAGCAGCGCGCTCAGCGGGCTGCGCGGCCGCGACGTCGGCCTGCGCCCGTTCCAGCGCGTCAACGAGCTGCGGCGGACGGCGGAGTCGCAGTACCGCGCCAAGGAGCAGGAGCTCACCGAGCGGCTGCGGACGCTGCAGCAGAAGCTGGCGAGCGCGGAGGTCGGCGAGAACGGCGACGCCTCGCTGCTGTCCGAGGCGCAGGAGCATGATCTCGAGGAATCGCGCGAGCAGCTGCTGCAGACCCGTCGCGAGCTCCGCGACGTGCAGCACGCCCTGCGCCAGGACATCGAGACGCTGCGCTCGCGCCTGGAGATCCTCAACATCGTCGCGGTCCCGGTGCTGGTGGCCATCGTCGCGGTGGTGCTGGCCCTGGTGCGGCGGGCGCGCTTCCGCCGGCGCCACGACGCCGCCGCCGCCTGAGGAGCATCGGCATGTCGCCGTTCCGCTTTGCGCTGCTGCTCGCCGCCACCGTGGTCGCCGTCGGCCTTGCCGGCTGGGCGATCGCGACCCGCCAGGTTCCCGCCGCCGGCCGTACCGTCGACGAGCCGCTGGTGGCGGGCCTGCTCGACCGCCTCGACGACATCGCCACGATCCGGTTCCGCCGCGGCGAGACCGTGGCCACCGTCCGTCGCGACGGCGACGTGTGGCGGGTCGAGGAGCTGCGGGGCTATCCCGCCGATACCGCGAGGATCCGCGACCTCGCCCTCGGTCTCGCCAACCTCCGCCTCGTCGAGACCAAGACGGCGCAGGCCGACCGGCTCGACCGGCTCGATCTCGGCGATCCGGCGACGGCGCCCGCCGACGGTGCGCGCGAGATCACGCTCGAGGACGCGAGCGGTGCGGTGCTGGCGAGCGTGGTCCTCGGACGCGAGCGTCCCAAGCTGTTCGGCTCGGCCGGCAGCGGCATCTACGTGCGCCGTGCCGGCGAGGACCAGGCGTGGCTCGCCGCCGGCGAGCTGACCGTGCCGGATGGCCCCCTCAAGTTCGCCCAGGTGCCGATCCTCGACGTCGGCGAAGGCGAGGTGGCGAGGGTCACCCTGGACGTCGCGGGACCGGACCCCGTGGTGGTGCTGAAGCACGCGCCGCTCGACGAGACCTTCGCGCTCGAGGGCGTGTCGCCGGGCATGCAGGCGGACAACGAGCGGCTCGGGCGACTCGCCGCGACGCTCGACATGCTGCAGGTGCAGGACGTGATGCCGGCGGCGGACCGACCGCTCGGTCCCGAGACGCGCGCGGTCCGCTTCGAGACCTGGGACGGGCTCGTCGTCACCGTCACCACCGATCGGCCGCTGAACGGCCCGCTGCCGGAGACCTGGGCACGCTTCAGCGTCGCCACCGGACCGAAGCTCGGCGACGCGCCCGAGATCGACCCGGGCGCCCCCGACGCGGCCGAGCGCGCCCGGACCCTGCAGGCGCGCCTCGAGCCTTGGGTGTTCCGCCTGACCGGCACGGTCGGCACGCGCCTGGGCTGGGGCCGCGACGATCTGCAGATGCCGCTGGCCCCCTCCGGCGGGGGATCGTAAACGGCGCCGCTCCACCGAGTACGGAGTGCTGCCGCACCGCGACAGCAGGCGGGCGAACCCTATATATGCCGCAGCAGACGATGGCCGGCGGCGGAGCCTCGCCGCAGGAGAAACGCCCGATGACGTCATGTGGCCGCGCGGCCCTACTTGCGCTCCTCCTGGCCGGCGCCACGCCTGCGGCGGCGGCACCGGTGGAGCTGCTGTCGCACCGGGCGGCCTACCGGCTGAGCCTTGCCGACGGCATCGGCAGCGACAGCAGCCTGCTGGCGGTACGCGGTGCGCTGGTCATGGAGTGGCGGGCGAGCTGCGAGGGCTGGCTCAGCACCCAGCAGATGGGCTTCGTCGCCGAGGCCGCCGAAGGACCCGGCTTCTCGTACGACGTGCGCCTGTCGAGCTGGGAGTCGCCGGACAACACCAGGCTGCGCTTCAACGTCCGCACGTTCGAGGGCGGCCGGCCGGAGGCCTATCGCGGCCAGGCGGCGCTGGAGTCGCTGGGCGGCAGCGGAACCGCGCAATATGTCGAGCCCGAGCCGTCCGAGCTGGAGCTGCCGGCGGGGACGCTCTTCCCGAGCGAGCACATCCGCCGGCTGATCACCGCCGCGCGGTCCGGGCAGAGCGTGGTCACGCACGAGGTCTTCGACGGCTCCGGTCCCGACGCCCTGGCCCGGATCACCGCGGTGATCGGCAAGGCCCGCGAGGTCGCCGACGACGGCAGCGGGACCAGCCGCACGCGCTGGCCGGTGACGCTGGCCTACTACGAGATCGACGATACCAGCGACGCCACGCCCGAGTTCGAGCTCGACTTCCTGCTCGGCGACGACGGCGTGCTGCGCGACGTCGTGCTGAAGTATGGCGAGTTCACGCTGAGGGCCGATCTCGACAAGCTCGAGACCTTCGAGCGGCCGGTGTGCGAGTAGGGCCGGTGCGGCGCCGGCGCCGCGGCAAGGCAGGCATTGACAGCCGGGCGGTCGGCCCCTAGACAGCGCTTCCCGACGCGCGGCCGCACGGCCGCCCGTTTCCTTTCGTGTTGGCCTGACGAGGGAACGACGCAACGGCGTCGCCAGATCCGGGCCGGTCGTGATGGGTAGATCGTGAGCATGGGCACCTACACCGCCAAGCCCGGCGACATCGAGCGGGCCTGGAGCCTGATCGACGCCGACGGACTGGTCCTCGGCCGCCTCGCCGTCCTGCTGGCCGACCGGCTGCGCGGCAAGCACAAGGCGATGTGGACCCCGCACATGGACTGCGGCGACCACATCGTCGTCATCAACGCCGAGAAGGTGGTGCTGACCGGCAAGAAGCGGCAGCAGAAGGTCTACTACCACCACACCGGCTACCCGGGCGGCATCAAGGAGCGCAAGGCGTCGACCATCCTCGACGGGCGCTTCCCCGAGCGGGTGATCGAGAAGGCGGTCGAGCGCATGGTCCCACGCGGGCCGCTGGGCCGCGACGTGCTGCGCAAGCTGCATGTCTACAAGGGTGGCGAGCACCCGCATGCCGGCGCCCAGCCGGTGCCGCTCGACGTCGCCGCCCTGAACCGCAAGAATTCCACGGACGCCGCCCATGGCTGAGTCGACCCGCTCCTTCGCCGACCTGTCCCGCTTCCGCCCGGCCCGGCCGGTGGCCGAGCCGGAGCCGGTCGCCCCGCAGCCGAAGATCGACAAGCAGGGCCGCGCCTACGCCACCGGCCGCCGCAAGGACGCCGTCGCCCGCGTCTGGGTGAAGCCCGGTGCTGGCCGCTTCACCATCAACGGCCGCGACCTGCCGGTCTACTTCGCCCGGCCGACGCTGCAGATGGTCATCAACCAGCCGTTCGACGTGCTCGACCAGATCGGCAAGTACGACGTGCTCGTGACCGTCAACGGCGGCGGGCTGTCGGGCCAGGCCGGGGCGGTGCGCCACGGCATCAGCCGGGCCCTGTGCAACTACGACCCGGCGCTCCGCCCCTACCTCAAGCATGCCGGCTTCCTGACCCGCGACGACCGCGAGGTCGAGCGCAAGAAGTACGGCCGCGCCAAGGCCCGCCGGAGCTTCCAGTTCAGCAAGCGCTGAGCCCGCTCTCGTCTCTTTCCTTCCTGCGAGGGGCCGGGTAATTCCCGGCCCCTTGTCGTTGGTGGCGCCGCTGGTGACGCCGGCGTCGGACGGGGAGGAGCCGGGCATGGCCCGCATCGAGGCGATCGAGGCCGGGTTCTACCGGGTCCCGCTGCCGGTGCTGCTGACCGACAGCATGCACGGCGAGATGCGCGCCTTCGAGCTCAACACCGTCCGCATCCGCGACGCCGACGGTGTGGTCGGCTCTGGCTACACCTTCACCGTCGGCCGCAACGGCGCCGCCATCGACGCCATCCTGACCCGCGAGATGCCGGAGATCCTCGTGGGGCACGATGCCCAGCGGATCGAGCGCCTCTGGCAGAAGATGTGGTGGGACCTGCACTATGGCGGCCGCGGCGGCCCCACCGTGCTGGCCATCTCGGCCGTCGACATGGCGCTCTGGGACCTCAAGGCCATCAAGGCCGGCCTGCCCTTGTGGAGCCTGCTCGGCGGGCACGACCCCAAGGTCAGCTGCTACGCCGGCGGCATCGACCTCGACCTGCCGCTCGACGACCTGCTGCGCCAGACCGACCGCAACCTCGAGCGCGGCTTCCGCGCCATCAAGATGAAGGTCGGCAGCCCCGACCTCGCCCGCGACGTCGAGCGCGTCGCCGCCATGCGCCGCCATCTCGGCGACGGCTTCCCGCTGATGGCCGATGCCAACATGCGCTGGAGCGTCGACGAGGCGATCCGCGCCGCCCGCCGCTTCCAGCCCCACGACCTGACCTGGCTCGAGGAGCCGATCGTCCCGGACGACATGGCCGGCCATGCCCGGCTGGTCCGCGACGGCGGCCTGCCCATCGCAACCGGCGAGAACCTGAGGACGCTCTGGGACTTCCGCCACCTGATCGCCGGTGGCGGCGTCACCTGGCCCGAGCCCGACGTCACCAACTGCGGCGGCATCACCAGCTTCATGAAGATCGCCCGCCTCGCCGAGGCGTTCGGCCTGCCGGTGACCTCGCACGGGGCGCACGACGTCACCGTCCACCTGCTCGCCGCCTGCCCGAACGGCCGCTTCCTCGAGGCGCACGGCTTCGGCCTCGACGCCTACATCGCCGAGCCGCTCGCCATCGCCGACGGCCTCGCCACCGCCCCGGACCGGCCGGGCCACGGCATCGCCTTCGACTGGGCCGGGCTCGAGCGCATCCGCGCCTGACGGGGAAGGGACCGCCTTGGCCGAGACCTACGATCACATCGTCGTCGGCGGCGGGGCCTCGGGCTGCGTCGCCGCGGCCCGGCTGGTGACCGACGCCGGCGCCCGGGTGCTGCTGCTCGAGGCCGGCCACTCGCACCGCCACCCGCTGCTCGACATGCCGCCGGGCATCTTCAAGATGATCAACGGCAGCAAGTTCATGCGCTACCACCAGACGGTGCCGCAGGAGCACCTGGGCGGGCGCGTGCACGACATCCCGCAGGGCAACGTGCTGGGCGGCGGCAGCTCGGTGAACGCGCAAGTGTACATGCGCGGCCGCCCGGCCGACTACGACGCCTGGGCCGAGCTGCTGCGCGGCGACAACGACTATCCCGGCTGGGGCTGGGCCGACGTGCTGCCGCACTTCACCGGCATGGAGGGCAACAACCGCCTGCACGACGCCTGCCACGGCTCGGCGGGGCCGCTGCTCGTCTCCGACCCCGGCCACGTCAACGAGTACTCGCGCTGGTTCGTCCAGACGCTGCAGGCGATGGGGCTGCCCTACAACCACGACTTCAACAGCGGCCGGCAGTACGGCGTCGGCTTCTACCAGTTCATGAACCGCCACGGCCGCCGCAGCAGTGCCGCCTACGCCTTCCTCGCCCCCCTCGAGACCGACAGCCGCCTGACCGTGAAGCTCGAGGCCGCGGTGCGCCGCATCGAGTTCGAGAACGGCCGGGCCGTCGGCGTCACCTGGCGCGACGCGCAGGGCCAGGAGCACACCGCCCGGGCCGACGGCGAGATCGTCATGGCGGCCGGCCCCTTGGCCACGCCCAAGATCCTGATGCTGTCCGGCATCGGCCCGGCCGACCACCTGGCCGAGCACGGCATCGCCTGCACGGTCGACCTGCCGGGCGTCGGCCAGAACCTGATCGACCATCCCGAGGTGCCGATGGTCACCCAGGCCAGCGGGCCCTGGGGCTACTACCGCCAGGGCGTGGGCTGGCGGATGCTGTGGAACGGCCTGCAGTTCAAGCTGTTCGGCTCGGGCCCGATCCTCTCCTCCGGCGTCGAGGCCGGCGCCTACCTGAACCCGATCGATCCCGACGCGCCGCCGTCGATCCAGGCCTTCTGCGTGCCGATCGTCTACCTCGACCGCGACACCCTGGGCCTCGTCGAGGACGGCTACGGCTGCACCATCACCACCGTCGTCGTGAAGCCGAAGTCGCGCGGCTACCTGAAGCTGCGCTCGGCCGATCCGGACGCCATGCCGCTGGTCTCGCCGCACCTGCTGCAGGACCCCGACGACATGCGCACCATGGTCGAGGGCCAGCGCTTCTTCCTGCGCGCGTTCCAGACGAAGCCGCTGGCCGACCGGATCGCCCGCATCGCCATCCCCGACCCGGCCGACCAGAGCGATGCCGCCCTGCAGGCGCATTGCCGGCGCTTCGTGAAGACCAACTACCACCCGGCCGGCACCTGCCGCATGGGCCCGCCCGGCGACCGCATGGCGGTGCTGGACTCGCGGCTGCGCGTGCGGGGCGTCGAGCGCCTGCGCGTCTGCGACCTGTCGTCGATGCCCGACATCAACTCCGGCAACACCGCCGCCCCGGCGATGATGATGGGCAGCCGCTGCGCCGCGTTCATCCGCGAGGCTGCGGCTTGAGCGGCGGGGTGCTGCCGCCCTATGCAGGCGGGCGACGTCAGGTGAGGCCCGTCCCATGCTGCTGATTCTCGGCTCGATCAACGCCGACCTCCTGTTCAAGGTCGACAAGCTGCCGCGGCCCGGCGAGACCGTGCTCTGCCCCGGCTACGAGATGGCGCCGGGCGGCAAGGGCTCGAACCAGGCCGCCGCCGCCGCCAAGGCCGGGGCGCAGGTCCGCTTCGTCGGCAATGTCGGCGGCGATGCCTACGGGCCGGTGGTCCGCCAGCTGCTGGTCGATGCCGGCGTCGACGCCACCCAGCTCGCCACCACCGACCGGCCAACCGCGATCGCCGTGATCGGCGTCGACGCCGGCGGCGAGAACGCCATCATCGTCGCCAGCGGTGCCAACCTCGCCACCGATGCGGCGCAGGTCGACGACGCCCAGCTCGGCCCCGGCGTCACCGTGCTCTGCCAGAACGAGATCCGCGAGGACCAGACCTGGGCGATCCTCCGGCGCGGCCGCGCCCGCGGTGCCCGGACCATCCTCAACCTCGCCCCGGCGGCGACCGTGCCGGAAGAGGTGCTGGCGGCGCTCGACGTGCTCGTGGTCAACGAGATCGAGGCGCAGATGGTGGCCAGCAGCAGCGACGAGCCGGTGGCCATCGCCCGCGACCTCGCCCGCCGCTACGGCTTGACCTGCGTCGTCACCCTGGGCGCCGCCGGGGCCGTCGCCGTGTCGCGCGACGGGGCATGGAGCGCCAGCTCGCTGAAGATCACGCCGGTCGACACCACCGGCGCTGGCGACTGCTTCACCGGCGTGCTCGCCGCCGCCCTGGACGAGGGACAGGCCCTGCCGGAGGCGCTGCGCCGGGCCTGCGTCGCCGCCTCGCTCGCCTGCCTCGCCGTGGGTGCCCAGTCGAGCCAGCCGACCCGGGCGCAGATCGACGCCCGCCTCGCCGAGGTTCCGCCCGCCCGGCGGATCTGATCCGCAGCGGCGGCGGCTGCGTAGGAGCGGGGGCCATGCAGCGTCGCCCGTTCCTCCTCGCCGGCTCCGCCCTGCTCGTGGCCGGCACCCGTCCGGCCATCGCCGCCGCCTGGGACGACGGCTGGCTGTTCCGCGCCACCCGCAACGGCTCGCCGATCGGCTGGCACCGCATCCTGCTGCGCCGCGACGGCGACCGCATCGACACCGAGATCGAGATCGACCTCGCGGTGAAGCTCGCCTTCGTCACCCTCTACAGCTACCGCCACCGCAACCGCGAGCAGTGGAGCGGCGACCGCCTCGTCGGCTTCGCCAGCGAGACCGACGACAATGGCGAGCCCTTCCGCGTCGAGGCGAGGGCCGAGGGCGAGCGCATCGCGGTGAACGGTGCCGCCGGCACCGTCGAGGCCCCGCTCGGCACCGCCCCGACCACCTGGTGGAGCCGGCGCTTCGTCGAGCCCGGCCGCTGGATCGATACGCAGAAGGGCGGCCTGCTCAGCTCCAGCGTCGAGGCCGCCGGCCGCGACCGCATCGTCGCCGCCGGGCGGATGACCGAGGCCGACCGCTTCGTCGTCAGCGGCGACCTCGACCTCGAGCTCTGGTACGCCGGCGACCGCTGGGCGAAGCTGGCCTTCGCCGCGTCCGACGGCTCGCGGATCGAGTACGAGCTGGTGGCGACCGGTCCCGCGGCGGCGACGGCCGAGCGCGCTTGACCGTCCTCCGCTACGTCTTCGCGGACCAGCTCAGCCGCACGCTCTCCGCCCTCGACGATCTCGACCCGGCCCGCGACGTCGTGCTGATGACCGAGGTCGCGGCCGAGGCCGACGCCGTCCCGCACCATCCCAAGAAGATCGCCTTCCTGTTCAGCGCCATGCGCCACTTCGCGGCGGCGCTGGAGCGCGACGGCATCCGCGTCGACTATGTCCGGCTCGACGATCCGGCCAACAGCGGCAGCTTCGACGGCGAGCTGCGCCGGGCCGTGGCCCGCCACGCGCCCGCGCGGATCGTGGTCACCGAGCCCGGCGAGTGGCGGGTGGCCGGGATCGTCCGCGGCTGGCTGGAGGCCACCGGCCTGCCGGTCGAGGTCAGGGCCGACAGCCGGTTCTTCTGCTCGGTCCGCGAGTTCGCCGGCTGGGCCGAGGATCGCAGGCAGCTGCGCATGGAGCTGTTCTACCGCCGCATGCGGCAGCGGACCGGCTACCTGATGGACGGCGACGAGCCCGTCGGCGGCCGCTGGAACTTCGACGCCGAGAACCGCAAGGCGCTGCCGCGGGGCACGCGCACCGCCGAGCCGCTGCGGGTCGAGCCCGATCCGATCACCGCCGACGTGCTCGGGCTCGTCGAGCGCCGCTTCGGCAACCGCTTCGGCGACGTGCAGCCGTTCTGGTTCGCGGTGACCGCCGTACAGGCGGAAGAGGCGCTCGATCACTTCGTGGCGCACGCCCTGCCGCGGTTCGGCGACTACCAGGACGCCATGCGCCAGGGCGACGACTGGCTGTTCCACAGCGTGCTGTCGCAGTACCTGAACGCCGGCCTGCTGCTGCCGCGGCAGATCTGCGACCGCGTCGAGCAGGCCTGGCGCGACGGGGCCGTGCCGCTCAACGCCGCCGAGGGCTTCATCCGCCAGATCCTCGGCTGGCGCGAATATGTCCGCGGCATCTACTGGCTGCGGATGCCGGCCTATGCCGGGCTCAACGTGCTGCAGGCGGAGCGGCCGATCCCCGCGTTCTACTGGACCGGCGAGACGGCCATGAACTGCATGGCCCAGGTCATCGGCCAGACCCGCCGCGAGGCCCTGTCGCACCACATCCAGCGGCTGATGGTGACCGGCAACTTCGCGCTGCTCGCCGGCATCCGCCCGGCCGACGTCTGCACCTGGTACCTGGCCGTCTACGCCGACGCCTTCGAATGGGTCGAGCTGCCCAACACGCTGGGCATGGCGCTGCACGCCGACGGCGGCTACCTCGGCTCGAAACCCTATGCCGCCAGCGGCGCCTACATCGACCGGATGTCCGACTTCTGCGGCCGCTGCCGCTACGACGTGAAGCAGCGCAACGGCCCGGACGCCTGCCCCTTCAACTACCTCTACTGGGACTTCCTGGCGCGGCACCGTCGCCGTTTCGCCGGCAACCCGCGGATGGCGCAGATGTACCGAACCTACGACGGGCTGAGCGAGGAGCGCCGCCGCGCCATCGCCGCGGACGCCGGCCGGTTCCTCGACGCCCTGGAGCCGTGGGCGGAAGCCGCCGATGCCTGAGCTGGTCTGGCTGATCGGCGCCAGCACCGGCATCGGCCGGTCGCTGGCCCTGCGCCTCGCCCGCGACGGTGCGACCGTCGTCGCCAGCGCCCGCTCGGCCGACCGGCTGCAGGAGCTGGCGGCCGAGGCGCCGGCCGGGCGGATCGTCCCCTGGCCGGTCGACGTCACCGACCTCGCCGCGCTGCGCGCCGCCGCCGACGGCATCGAGGCGGCGCACGGGGCCATCGCCGTTGCCGTCCTGAATGCCGGCACGCACAAGCCGGTCAGTGCTGCCGAGTTCACGGTGGCGGGGCTGCGCGAGCTGATGGAGCTCAACGTCTTCGGCGTCGCCAACGCGCTCGAGGTGCTGATGCCGCGGATGATCGGGCGGCGGTCCGGCCAGATCGCCGTCGTCGCCTCGGTCGCCGGCTATCGCGGCCTGCCCACGGCGGCCTACTACGGCGCCAGCAAGGCGGCGCTGATCAACATGGCCGAGTCGCTGAAGTTCGACCTCGACCGCGCCGGGGTGAAGCTGCAGCTGATCGATCCGGGCTTCGTCCGCACGCCGCTGACCGACCGCAACGAGTTCTCGATGCCGTTCCTGATGGAGCCGGACGCCGCCGCCGACCGCATCGCCCGCGGGCTGAAGGGCAGCGGCTTCGAGATCGCCTTCCCGCGGCGCTTCGTGGCGATCCTCAAGCTGCTGCGGATCCTGCCCTACCGCCTCTACTTCGCGCTGGTTGGGCGCGGGACGGGAAAATGAGCATCGAGGCCTACGCGCGCTACTGGGAGACGCTGTCGCCGGCGACGACCGGCGACCTCCGCGGCCTCGCCCGTTCCGACCTCGTGTTCCGCGATCCGTTCAACGAGATCCGCGGCGTCGACGCGGTGGTCGCCATGCTGGACCGCATGTTCCGCGACCTCGGCCAGCCGCGCTTCGTCGTGGTCCGCATCGCCAGCGACGGGCCGGTGAGCTTCATCCGCTGGGACTTCACCTTCGAGCTGCGCGGCCGGCCGCTGCGCATCGAGGGGGTGAGCGAGGTCGAGCTCGACGGCGAGGGCAGGGTGGCCCGCCACATCGACCACTGGGATGCGGCGGGCCAGGTCTACGAGCGGATCCCGCTACTCGGCGGCCTGCTGCGACAGGTACGCAAACGCCTCGCTGCCCACGACTGAGCCGGTCTGCTCGTCCGGCAGCCTGCGGAAGAAGATCACCACCTCGCCGAGCTTGATGCCGAACTTGCTGACGGTGGTGCGGTTGAGCATGACCTCGTCGTCCTGGAGGAACATCCAGTCGTCGAAGGTCGCCCGCAGCATGGTCGAGCCGACCGGCAGGTCGAACTGGTACTGCCAGTTCATGGCCTTGCCGGCGATGCGGCCCTGGGCGGTGCCGACCACGTCGTCGGCGGTGCCCTCGTAGCGGCTGTCGTCCAGCTTGCGGATGGTCCAGACGCGGGTGTCGCGCTCGCCGTCGGCGTAGACGAACTGCTCGTCGAGCGTCAGCACGTCGTTGTCGAACGTGCCGACGATGTCGACGGTGAACTCGCGGCGGATGTTGCCGAACCGGTCCTGGAAGAATCCCCAGGCCCGCGTCTTCCCCGCGAAGTAGGTTTCCGGGCGGAAGACGGGCTGCGTGTTCGCGAAGTCTTCGAGCTTCATTCCGGAACAGCCACCTAGGATGAGCACCAGCAGGAAGAGCGGCAGACGGACGAGTGCGGCCATGGTGTCGTCTCTTACGTTGCCCGTACGCCGCTGGATCAGTCGGCGTCAGGAAAAGTTGACAGAAATGTCAGGCGCCTTTCACGACGCTGCCTGCAGGCGCCGCTGCAGCTCGGCCTGGGCGCTCTCGTCGAGCGGAAAGCGCCAGACCAGGGCGACGGCGGCGAGCTTCAGGACCACCGGCAGGCCGCCGTAGAGCAGGGCGAGGCCGGTCAGCGCCGTGCCGTCGTTGCCGCCCGCGGTGGTGAAGCCGATGGCCGCCAGCACCGGAAAGGCGATGCCGACGGCCACCGCCCCGGCGAGCTTGGTGGCCATGCCCCAGACGGCGAAGAACAGGCCGGTGCGGCGCCGCCCGGTGGCGACGCGGTCGAGGTCGACGACGTCGGCCTGCATCGAGGCGGGCAGGGCGAGGTCGGCGCCGAGGCTGAAGCCCGAGAGCACGCAGATGACGGCGAAGGCCACGACATCGCCTTGCCCGAGGAACAGGACGGCGGCGAAGACCACGCAGGCCCACAGCATCGACACCGCCCAGGTCCGGCTCTTGCCGAAGCGGTAGCTGACCTGCAGCCAGACCGGCACCGACAGCATGCCGGCGCCGAAATAGACCAGCAGCAGCAGGCCGGCGGCCGACGCCGCCCCCAGCACGTGCTCGACGTAGAGCAGGAACAGCGTCGCCGGCAGGCCGTTGGCGAGGCTGTTGAGCAGGTAGGCGACGAGCAGCCGGACGAAGGGCCGGTTCGACAGGGCGGCGGCGATGCCGGCGCGCAGGTCGAGCGGCGGCTGCGGCGGCGGTGGCGGCTCCGGCACCAGCGCCAGCAGCAGGAGCAGTGCCGGCGGCAGCGCCACGAGGGTCAGCCAGAACAGGGCCGAGAGCGCGGTGGCGCTGCCCGGCTCGACGCCCAGCACGGCGGGCAGGGCGGCGGCGGTGACGATGCCCAGGATCACGCAGGCCTCGCGCGCCCCCGACACCCGCGAGCGCTCGTGATAGGCCCCGGTCAGCTCCGCACCCCAGGCGGCGTAGGCCAGCAGCATCACCGTCCAGGACAGGTAGGCGACGATGCTCCACACGAGCAGGTAGCCGGCACCGACGCCCTGGGCCGGGACGAACAGCATCCAGGTGGCGAACAGCACGACCGGGGCCGCCGCGAGCAGCAGCGGCCGGCGCTGGCCGAGCGGCGTGCGCAGCCGGTCGGCGAGCTCGCCCAGCACCGGGTCGACCGCCATGTCGAGCAGCCGCGCCACCAGCAGGATGGTGCCGACCGTCGCCAGCGGGATGCCGAGCACCGCCGCGTAGAAGGTCGGCAGGTAGACGTAGAGCGGCAGGTTCAGCGCCGCCAGCGGCAGCGCCAGGGCGCCGTAGGCGGCGAGCGTCGGGAGGCCGAGACGCCCGGCCGGGCCTGGCGTCATGCGGCGGCGGGGCTCAGCGGCGGGCGACGGCGAGCTGGACGACGTCGGTCGAGCCCGTGCGGAACCCGGCCTCGCAATAGGCGAGGTAGTAGTCCCAGATGCGCCGGAAGCGGGCGTCGAACTTGCTGCGGTCGAGCGTGTCCCAGGCGGCGTGGAAGCGCTCCGCCCACAGCGCCAGGGTGCGGGCGTAGCAGGCGCCGAAGGCGATCTGGTCCTGCAGCTCGAGGCCCGCCGCGGCGATCCGCTCGCGCAGGGCGCCCGGCGACGGCAGCATGCCGCCGGGGAAGATGTAGCGCTGGATGAAGTCCGGGCTGCGCCGGTAGCTGGCGAAGTGCTGGTCGGCGATGGTGATGATCTGCAGGCCGGCGATGCCGCCCGGCAGCAGGACCTCGCGCAGCTTGCCGAAGTAGATCGGCCAGTAGGCCTCGCCGACCGCCTCGAACATCTCGATCGAGGCGACCCGGTCGTAGGGACCGCGGACGTCGCGGTAGTCGCGGTAGTCGATCGTCACGCGCTCGCCGAGGCCCAGCTCCTGGACGCGGCGCGAGGCGAAGGCGTGCTGTTCCCTCGAGATCGTGATGCTGTGCACCTCGGCGCCGAACTCCTGCGCCGCGGTGATGGCGAAGCCGCCCCAGCCGCTGCCGATCTCGAGCAGCCGGTGGCCGGGTGCCAGGCCGATCAGCCGGGCGAGGCTGCGGTACTTCTCGCGCTGGGCGGTCTCGAGATCCTCGTTGCCGCCGGTGAAGCGGGCCGACGAGTAGGTCATCGTCGGGTCGAGCCAGGCCGAGAAGAAGTCGTTGCCGAGGTCGTAGTGGGCGTGGATGTTGCGCTCGCTGCCGCGGCGGTGGTTGCGGCGGAAGGCGTGCGCGACGCGGCCGGCCAGCCGGGTCAGGGCCTTGCCGTAGTAGCCCTGGCCCCAGGCGTCGCTGTTGCGGTCGAGCAGCTCGAGCAGGCCGGCGAGGTCGGGGCTGTCCCAGTCGCCGTCGATGTAGCTCTCGGCGAAGCCGACGCTGCCGCCGCTGAAGTAGCGGCGCGGCAGCCGCCAGTTGTGCAGCTCCAGCGTCGCCGCCGGGCCGGCCTCCGGGCCGGCGTAGCGGCGGCTGCTGCCGTCCGGCAGGCGGAGGTTGAGGGTGCCGCGGCGGAGCCGGCGGGCCAGCCGGTCGACCACCATGAGCCCGGGCGCCGGCAGGGCCGGGCGGGCCTCCTGGACTTCGCCGCCGTCGAGGGTGCGTTGATCGCCACGTTGCATGCCAGGGAAACCCGCTGTCGTCCTCAAGCCGGCCGGCCGGTGGCGGCGGGCTTCTCCCGCGGGTAGTACGGGGCCCCCTTGAGCCACAGGCGCAGCGCCTCGAGGTGAATGCCAGCAATCACCTTGAACGTCATGAGGAGATTGCCGGCGAGCGCGCGCAGCAGCTGGCGATCGGTCAGCGGCTGGCGCACGCCGCTCTGGGTGGCGAGCAGGATCGGCCCCTCGGGCACCGTCTCGCGGATGGCGATGGCCAGCCGCTCGCCGGGCTCGCGCAGGGAGAAGTGGTAGCGCGCGTCCATGGCGATGAACGGCGAGACGTACATCTCCTTGGCGCAGGCGTGGGTCATGGCGCCGCTCTCGGGGCGCACCGCGAAGACGTAGCAGTGCTGGTCGCCGAAGGTGTTCTTGACCTCGTAGACGATCGCCCGGAGCGCGCCGGCGCGGTCGTGGCAGAAATAGATGCTGAGCGGGTTGAAGACGTAGCCGAGCAGGCGCGGGAAGCAGAGCAGGCGGATCCGCCCGTCGACGTCGCCGAGGCCGTTGGCGGCGAGCTGGCGGCGGACCCAGGGCTCGAGCGGGCTGCCGTCGCGCTCGCCATGGTCGGCCGAGCGGAACGACAGCAGGCCCGGCCGCTCGAAGCGCAGCAGGCGCAGCCCGGCGCTCAGCCGCGGGATCTCGGCGAGGTCGAGGTAGAGCGAGAAGACGCGGTAGACGAAGCGGTGCCGCACCGGCCGCAGCCGGTGGTGCATCACCTCGCCGTCATAGAGGCAGGACGTCGTCGTCATGCCGGCATCCTACACCGGATGCGCCGCCGCGCGCTCGGGCAGGCCGATCGAGGTGCCGGGCAGCGAGCGCACCGGCTCGTCCCAGGGCGGGCGCACGCCCAGCCCCTCGGCCACCGCGAAGCCCGAGCGCAGGCCGTCCTCGTGGAAGCCGTGGCCCATCCAGGCACCGGCGAACCAGATGCGATCGCGGCCCTGGATCGCCCGCAGCGTGCGCTGCGCCTCGAGCGCGCCGCCCTCGAACACCGGGTGATCGTAGCGCCACTCGCCGAACACCAGCGTCGGATCGGGCTCGCGAAGCGGGTTGAGCGAGACGAACAGCGGCCGGTCGGGATCGAGGTTCTGCAGCCGGTTCATCCAGTAGGTCACGGCGACGCGGGTGGTGCCCTCCTGCTGCGCCGGGGCCGCGTAGTTCCAGCTCGACCAGACCGAGCGGCGCCGCGGCATCAGCGCCGGGTCGGCGTGCAGGATGGCCCGGTTCGGCTGGTAGGGGATCGCCGACAGCGCCCGGCGCTCGTCGTCGCGGGCGTCGCCCAGCATGCCGAGTGCCTGGTCCGAATGGCAGGCGAGGACGACGTGGTCGAACAGGTAGCGGTCGCCGCCCCACAGCGACACCGCGACGCCGCCAGGGACGCGGCGGACGTCGGCCACCGCCCGGCCGCGGCGGACGCGCAGGCCGAGGTCAGTCACCAGCCGCGTGACGTAGCGCTGTGAGCCGCCGCTGACCGTGCGCCACTTCGGCCGGTCGTTGATCTCGAGCAGGCCGTGGTTGCGGAAGAACGACAGGAAGCTCAGCGCCGGGAAGGCGAGCATGGTGGCCACCGGGGCCGACCAGATCGCCGCCGCCATCGGCAGCAGGTACCACTCGCGAAAGCCGCGGCCGTAGCCGCCGCGGTCGAGGAACGCGCCCAGCGGCATGCGCTCGTCGCCACCGTCGGCGACGAAGCGCTTGGCCGCCGCGTTGAACCGGGCGATGTCGGCCAGCATGCGCAGGAAGCCCGGCCGGGCGAGGTTGCGCTTCTGGGCGAACATGGTGGCGAGGTTCGAGCCGGCATACTCCAGCGCACCGTCGCCGATGCTGGCCGAGAACGACATGTCGCTCGCCTCGGTGGCGATGCCGAGATGCGCGAACAGCCTGGTGAGCAGCGGGTAGTTGCGCTCGTTGTAGACAATGAAGCCGGTGTCGACGTCGATCCGCCGGCCGCCATGGTCGACGCTGACGGTGTGCGCGTGGCCGCCGAGGCGCTCCTCGGCCTCGAAGACGGTGACGTCGTGCCGGTGACCGAGAACCCAGGCGGCACCGAGGCCGGAAACGCCTGCGCCGATGATGGCTATCCGCAACGTGGGTTCTTTCCTGCGCGACGTGAGACGGCCCGACGTCCGCCGGGCTTGCGGGGGAGGCGATCCCGGCGGACGTCGTCGCCGGTAGCTCTCGCCACCCGGCTGAAAACCTTTACGCGTCAGGCCGGTGGATGGATCACGCCGGAGCGGCGCCTCAGAAGGTGCAGCGTCCCGAGACGTCGACCAGCGCCGCGCCGCCGCGCGCGGCCAGCACGTCGACGACCATCCGCGCCGAGCCGATGTCGATGCAGCGGATGGCGAAGCGCTGCTTGGCCTGCGGATCGAGCGTCACCTCGATGGTGACGGCGGTACCCTTCTGCTGCTCGACGGCGATCGCGGTGACGGCATCGCGGTTGAGCACGAGCGAGGTCGTGCCGGGCTCGCCGGGCGGCATCACCCGGCGGATCTCGACGAGGTCGGCGGCCGCCGCCAGGGACGGCGCCAGCAGCAGGGCGGCGAGCAGCAGCGCGCGCATCAGGCGGCCAACCCGAGCAGTCCGGCGGTGTGGCGGGCGATCATCAGCTCCTCGTCGGTCGGGATGACCCAGGCCTGCAATCGCGACGCTTCGGTCGAGATCCGCGGACCATGGTCCGCATTGGCGGGCTCGTCGAGATCGACACCGAGCCAGGCGAGCTTGCGGCAGACCGCGGCCCGGATGAAGGCCGCCCGCTCGCCGATGCCGGCCGTGAACACGATGCCGTCGATGCCGCCCATCGCCGCCGCCAGCTCGCCGACCCCCATGGCCACACGCTGCACGAAATAGCCGATCGCCCGCCGCGAGTCCTCGGCGTCGCTGGCCAGCAGCTCGCGCATGTCGTTGCTGAGGCCCGACAGCCCGAGCAGCCCGCACTCGTGATAGAGGAACCGCTCGAGCCGCCTGGCGTCCCAGCCCTTCCGGTCCATCAGGTAGAGCAGGACGCCGGGATCGATCTGGCCGGAGCGGGTGCCCATCGGCAACCCGTCGAGCGCGGTGAACCCCATCGTGCAGTAGGCGCTGCGGCCCGCCTCGAGGGCGCACAGGCTGGCGCCGCTGCCGAGATGTGCCACGACCGTCCGGCCGGCGGCGAGCCGCGGCGCCTGCGCCGGCAGGACGCTGGCGATGTACTCGTAGGACAGCCCGTGGAAGCCGTAGCGGCGCACGCCCTCGGCGTGGAGCGCCTCGGGGATCGCGTAGCGGTCGGCCAGGGCGTCGTGGCTGCGGTGGAAGGCGGTGTCGAAGCAGGCGACCTGCGGCAGCGCCGGCTGGCTCGCCCGGATCGCCCGGATCACGGCGAGGTTGTTGGGCTGGTGCAACGGCGCTAGCGGCGACAGCCGGTCGAGCTCGTCGAGGACGGCGTCGTCCACCAGCAGCGGCCTCGCATGCTCCGCGCCGCCATGCACCACGCGGTGCCCGACCGCCACCAGCCGCGAGCCGGCGAGCTGGTCGGGCAGCCAGGCCGCCAGCGGCCGGATCGAGCCGTGCACGTCCGGCGCCTCGGCCGGATCGAGCGCCCGGTCCACCACCGTCTCGCCGCCGGCCCGCCTGGCCTTCAGCCGCGGCTTCGTGCCGATGCCGTCGAGCTGGCCCTCCAGCGTGCTGGCGAGACCGTCCGGCCGGAGCGCGAACAGCTCGAACTTCACGCTCGAGGAGCCGGCGTTGATGACGAGGATGGCGTCGTCCATGGGGCTCAGCCGGCGACCGGGGCCGCCTGGGCGCGCCGGTGCGCGTAGAGGGCCGCCACCGCCGCCGAGGCGAGGCGGGCGCGCACGCTGTCGGCCCGGCTGGTCAGGATGATCGGCACCCGGGCGCCGAGCACGATCCCGGCGGCGTCGGCGTTGGCGAGGAAGGACAGGTTCTTGGCCAGCATGTTGCCGGCCTCGAGGTCGGGGACGAGGAGGATGTCGGCGTCGCCGGCGACGGTCGAGACGATGCCCTTGATCTCGGCCGAGCGGCGGCTGATGGCGTTGTCCAGCGCCAGCGGCCCGTCGAGCGCGGCCCCGCTGATCTGCCCGCGGTCGGCCATCTTGCAGAGCGCCGCCGCGTCGATGGTGCCGGGGATCTTCGGGTTGACCGTCTCCACCGCCGACAGGATCGCCACCTTGGGCGTGCCCAGCCCGAGGCCGCGGAACAGGTCGATGGCGTTCTGGACGATGTCGGCCTTGTCCTCGAGCGTCGGGAAGATGTTGATCGCGGCGTCGGTGATCCACAGCGGCTTGGGATAGGTCGGCACGTCCATGACGAAGACGTGGCTGACCCGGCGCGCGGTGCGCAGGCCCGTCTCCTTGGCCACCACCGCCGCCATCAGCTCGTCGGTGTGCAGGCTGCCCTTCATCAGCAGCGCCGCCTTGCCCTCGCGGACCAGCGCCACGCCGCGCTCGGCGGCGGCATGGCTGTGCGGCACGTCGACCAGCTCGTAGGCCGCGATGTCGAGCTTCGCCTGCTCGGCGGTCGCCAGCACCTTGGCGCGCGGCCCGACCAGGATCGGGGCGATGACGCCGGCCCTGGCCGCGTCGATCGCACCTTCCAGCGCGTCGACGCTGCAGGGATGCACCACGGCGCAGGGGATCGGCGGGATGCCCTCGTTCGCCCGCATCAGGGCGCCGAACGAGTCGTGGGTCTGCAGCATCAGCTCCGGGGCCTCGGCCACGGCGACCAGCAGCTTCTTGTCCGGGGCGACGACCTCGGCGCGCCCGTCGGTGACCAGCTCGCCGGCACCGTTGGTGCAGCGGCAGTCGAGCACGACGCGGTTGCCGGCCGCCTTCTCGCGGACCTCGACGGTGACGGTGATGGTATCGCCGACCCGCACCGGCCGCCGGAAGCGCAGGTCCTGCGCCACGTAGATCGTGCCGGGGCCGGGCAGGCGGGTGCCGAGCACGGTCGAGACCAGGGCACCGCCCAGCATGCCGTGGGCGACGATGCCGCCGGGTGCCGCCTGCTCGTCGAGATGGACCGGATTGACGTCGCCCGAGACCGCGGCGAAGGCGGCGATGTCCATCTGCGACACCGTCCGCGTGATGCTCGCGGTGTCGCCGACCCGGATCTCGGCGTAGGGACGGCTCTCCAGCAGGTGCTCGCGGTCGCTCACGGCGTCGCCTTCCCGCGGCCGCTGCCGCCGGCCCGGCGCGGCGTGCCCGGACGGCGCGGTGCGGCGCGGCGCGCCGGCTTCGGCGTCTCGGCCGGTGCCGCCGCCGGGGCCGGGGCCGGCTCCGCCGCGGCCGGCGCCGGCAGGGCGGCCTCGAAGATCCGCTCCATCTCGGCCAGCCGGCGCAGGCCCTCCTCGCCGTGCCGGCCGGAGGCGCCGATCACCCGGCGCAGCGCGTCGAGCGCGCGCGGCACCTGGGCCGGGTCCTTGGCCAGCATCGTCGGGATCCCGTCGATGGCGGCCCGGGGGTCCAGCGTGATCAGCGCCAGCTCGTCGCGCAGCACGTCCTTGAACTCGGCCAGCGTCATCGTCCCGCCATACGCCTGCTGGATCTGGCGCAGCATGTTGAACGAGCGCTCGTCGGCCGCGCGCTGCGGTGCCCCGACATAGACCATGGCGCGGATCGCCGCCCGGCGGACGTCGCCGACGTCGGCGCTGGCGCGGATCCGGTCGAGCTCGGCGGCGACGAAGGCGCGGTGCTCCGGCTCGTCGCCCGGACGGCGCCGGACCGGACCGTCGTCGGCGCGCAGGCCGACCGCCGCCTGCAGCAGCGGCGAGCCGTAGACGGCGAGGAACAGGTCCTCCTGCAGCTTGTCGCGGGCGTCGCCCCAGGCGGTCAGCATCTCGACCATGGCCGCGTTGACCTGGTGCTGCAGCTTGAGGAACGGATTGTCCTCGGCGACCGGCTGGCGGTCGGCGCGCACCCGCTCGGCGACCTGCGCCAGCGGCGCCAGCAGCGGGTTGGCGTCCGAGAACAGCTCGAAGCTCAGCCGCGCCGGGTGGAGCTTGCCCAGCCACTGCGCCAGCGCCGGGTTGGCGACGGCGCGGACCCAGGGCTGCAGGAAGGTGCGGTAGAGCCCGTGGTTGATCTCGGAGACGCGGGCCACCGTGGCGAAGCGGCGCTCGTCCTCCTCGTCGTTGCCGCCGAGCTTGCGGATGTCGTCGAGGTCGCGGGCCTCGAAGCGCAGGATGTAGTCGCCGCCGGCGAGGTCGGGATTGGTGGCGTCGGCCGCCTTGGGCACGATCACCGCCTCGTAGAGCCCGGGCGGCAGGACGTCGATGAAGTCGATGTTGCTGGCGAACTCGCCATGTTCCTTCCGCGCCACGCTGGCCGAGACGAAGATGCCGAGGTGGCCGATGGTGTCGTGCACGCAGTAGACGATCGTCTGGCCGTGCGCGCGGATGTCCTGGACGCTGCCGTAGAGGTCGGTGATCCAGCCCAGCGCCTGCTGCGGCGGGGTGATGTTGTCGCCGTGCGAGCAGAAGCAGACGATCGGCGAGCGGATCCCGCGCAGGTCGATGCGCACCCCGTCGTCGCTGACCAGCTCGGCCGTCGCCAGCTTGTTGCCGACGAACAGGTTGTCGACGATGTACTGGATCTCTTCGGCATTCAGGTTGACGTGGCCGCCCCACCAGCGCTCGAAGCCGAGGTAGCGCTCGGCCTCGGTGTCGGCCCGGGCCCAGACGTTGTACTGCTTCTCCCACCAGGTGTTGGCCGGGTTCAGCTTCTCGAAGTTGCTGACCAGCCAGGCGCCGTCGAACTTGCCGGCGCCGAGGTCGGCGACCAGCTCGGCCAGCCAGCTGCCGCCCTGCAGGCCGCCGGCATAGCGCATCGGGTTCGCCCCGTGCACGCCGTTCCAGTAGGACAGGGGCGCGCCGGCGACGATGATCGGGCCGAACAGCTCGGGCCGCAGCGCCGCCACGATCATCACCGCCCAGCCGGCCTGGCAGTTGCCGATCACCGCCGGCTTGCCGTCGGCCCCGGGGTGCAGCTCGATCACCCGCTCGACGAAGGTCGCCTCGGCATGGGCGATGTCGAGGATGGTCTGGCCGGGCAGCGGCTCGGGCCCGAAGCCGATGAAGTAGCAGGGATGGCCGGCGCGCAGCGCCATGCCGATCTCGCTGTCGGCCTTGAAGCCGCCGATGCCGGGACCGTGCCCGGCGCGCGGGTCGACGACGATGAACGGCCGCCGCGACTCGTCGGTGGCGACGCCCTCGGGCGCCTTGATCCGCACCAGCGCGTAGTTGACCGGCCGCGGCAGGTCGCGGCCGAGCATGACGAACTCGTAGTCGTAGCTCAGGACCGGCTTGGCCCTGCCCTCGACGTACTCGCGGTACTGGTTGCCGCGCTGGCGCATGATGTCGGCGAACAGCACGGTGCGCTGCGCCGCGTCGATCGCGTAGGCCATGGCCTCAGCGGCGAGCCCGGCTCCCCAGGCCTGCAGGACGCCGGCCGTGGCGTCGGTTCCGGTCTTGCTCACCGTGGCCCTCCGAATCGTTGCTGCATTGCAGTATAGCCGATCGCGTGCGCGGCTCCGATGACATAAGCGCGCATCGTCAGGGCTCCATGACGTAGCGGCCCGGTGCCGGTTCGAGCGGCGGCAGCCCGCGCTCCGCGGCGCCCGTCGCCGGCGGGGCCACCGGCTCGCCGCTGCGGGCCGCCAGCCAGTCGGTCCAGGCCGGCCACCAGCTGCCGTCCCGCGCCTCGGCGGTGGCGGGCCAGCGGTCGGGCGGCACGTAGCGGTCGCCGGCCGCCATCGTCGCCATGCGGTAGCGGCGGCCGGGATGGCCGGGCCTGGCGGCGATGCCGGCATTGTGCCCGCCGCTGGTCAGCACGAAGGTCACGTCCGCGTCCGACAGCAGCCTGATCTTGTAGACCGACTGCCAGGGCGCGATGTGGTCGGTCTCGGTGCCGACGGCGAGGATCGGCTGGCGGATGTCGGTCAGCGCCACCGGCCGGCCGTCGACGGCATAGCGGCCGCGCGACAGCCGGTTGTCGAGGAACAGGTCGCGCAGGTACTCGCCCTGCATCCTGGCCGGCATCCGGGTGCCGTCGGCGTTCCATGCCATCAGCGCGTTCGGCGTCTCGCGCTGGCCCAGCAGGTACTGGCGGACGATCCGCGACCAGACCAGCTCGTCGGCGCGCAGCAGGCGGAAGGCGCCGGCCATCTGGTTGGCGTCGAGATAGCCCTGGTCCCACATCAGGTCCTCGAGCCAGGCGACCTGGCTCTCGTCGATGAACAGCATCAGCTCGCCGGCCTCGCTGAAGTCGGTCTGCGCCGCCAGAAGCGTGAGCGAGGCGAGCCGCGCGTCGCCGTCGCGCGCCATCGCCGCCGCGGCGATGGCCAGCAGCGTCCCGCCGAGGCAGTAGCCGCAGGCGTGGACCTTGCGTTCCGGCACGATCGTGCCGATCGCGTCGAGCGCCGCCATCACGCCGAGGCGGCGGTAGTCGTCGAGGCCAAGGCCGCTGTCGGCGACGCCGGGGTTGCGCCACGAGATCGCGAACACGGTGTGCCCGGCCCTGACCAGGTGCTCGACCAGCGACCAGCCGGGAGCGAGGTCGAGGATGTAGTACTTCATGATCCAGGCCGGCACGATCAGCACCGGCTCGGGCCGCACCGCCGCCGTCTGCGGCGCGTACTGGATCAGCTCGATGAGGTCGTTGCGGAAGACGACCCGGCCCGGGGTCGCGGCGAGGTCGCGGCCAACGACGAACCCGCCGCTGTCGCGGCGGCCGCCCTCGAGCCATTCCGCGGCCACGTCCTCGGCGAGGAAGCCCATGCCGCGGACGAGATTCTGCCCGCCCTCGCGGACGGTGGCGGCGACCACCTCGGGATTGGTCAGCGGCCCGTTGGCCGGCGAGGCGATGTCGAGCAGCTGCCGGGCCATGAAGCGCACCTGCCGGGCATGGGCGGCGCTGACGCCGCGCAGGTCCGCCGTGGCCGCGTCCCACCAGCGCTCCTGCAGCAGGAAGCCCTGCGCCAGCGCGGCGAACGGCCAGGTCCGCCAGGCCGGGTCGGCGAAGCGATGCTGCCCCAGGGGTTCGGCGAACGGCGGCTCGGCCTCCTGCCGCCCGAGCCACAGCGCCAGGCGGGCGAGATCGTCGGCGGCCTGGCGGGCGAGGGCGGCGCGCCGCCCCGGCGCGTTGGCAAGGTGCACGCCCCAGTCGAGCCAGGCGCCGATGACGCTGGCCGGCGAGATCCCGTGCGTCGCCCGCGCCTGTGCCGCATGCAGCAGCCGGTCGAGGTTCTCGAAGCCACCCGCCGCGCCGTGGTCCTGCCCCACCCGCGATCCCCTCCGGCCGAAGGGCCGTTGAGGCTATCTGAACCGGAACGACCGCCCTGTCATTGATCAGGATCAACGGCCGCGCGCTTGCGCCCGGCTCCGCCAGCGCCTACGACCGTCGGACCTTCGCTTGCCCGCCGGGGACCGCCGATGAAGCTCTACGACCTCGGGATCACGCTTCTCGTCATCGCCGCCGTCGCCGCCGCCGTGGCCCTCGCTGCCGCCGGCAGCATCACCCGCTAGTCGCTGCCGGCCCCGGCCGTCCCGGCGGGCTTGCGGCCGGGCAGCGGCCGCGTCAGCACGAAGGCGCCCGGCTCGCCGGTGAACAGGCCCGGCCCGTCCGGGTCGGTCGTGGGCAGGTCCATCGGCTGCATCCCGCAGCCGGCGAGCGCCAGCAGCACGAGGCAGGCGAGCCCGCGCAGCCGGCGCATGGCGCTCAGAACTTCACCCGCGTGCCGATCGTCCCGACCTTGATGTCGTGCGGATCGTCGGTGTCGTCGCGGCTCAGGCTGTAGTTGCGCAGGCCGGCGTAGAACTCGGTGCCGAAGCCCTCGAGCCGCTGCACCAGGGCGAGGCCGAACGACCGGGCGGTGTCGCCCTCGGCGTAGAAGTCGGCCGTCTCCTGGTAGTCGAGGCTGACCGCGCTGTCGCCGATCGGGAACAGCCGGCCCTGCCAGCCGCCCTTGAGATAGACGAAGGTGGCGTCGGTCCCGGTCTGGTCCTGCAGCCCGGCGGCGGCGGTCAGGCCGAGGCCGGTGCCGGCATGCAGCACGCTGGTCATGCCGGTGTAGGCGACGGTGACATTGTCGCGGTTCGGATCGTTGGCGCCGATGCCGGCATAGGCCTTGAGCCCGTTGCCCTCGCCGGCCCAGCGCAGGGCCGCGCCCTTCTTGCTGTCCTCGCCGACCGAGCCCGACAGCATGAAGCCGGCCAGCCGCGGCGTGTCGTAGCGCACCCGGTTCTGCCGGCCGCCATCGAAGTCGGTGATCGCGTTCTTGATCTGGATGCCGGTCGACTCGCCGTCGTCGTCGAGGAAGAACAGGCCGCCGGCGAGGTCGGCCGGGTTCGAGTAGGCCATCACCTCGGTGCGCGAGAGGTCGGCCCGGGTCAGCTCGCGGGTGGCGGCGTCGCCCTTGCCGAACCAGACGGTGCCGAGGCTCTTGCTGGCGAAGATCGCCTCGACCTTGCGCGCGTCGAGGCGGTCGCTGCTGCTCTCGCTGAACTGCGTCACGTCGTTCGAGTTGTTGGGCGAGATGGCGAACTCGATCATCGTGCCGATGGTCAGGTCGTCGCTGTAGCGGCCTTCGCCGACGAAGCGCACCCGCGACGGCGACAGCCCGTTGTCGACGAAGTAGCCCTTGGTCGAGTGGCCGTCGTCGGCGAGGTTGACCATGCGGTTGACCTGGCCCGAGAGCGCCAGCTTGATCCGCGGCTCGGCCGAGGTCACCAGCGGCCCGGTCGGGATCTTGCGCTCGGTCTCGGCGACGGTCTGCTGGGTCTTCTCGACGGTCGCCCGGGTCGCCGCCGTGTCGGCCTTGAGGGCAGCCACCTGGCCTTGCAGCGCCTCGATCACGCGCTGCTGCTGCTCGACCAGCTTCTTCAGCTCGTCGAGCTGCTGCTGGGTCGAGGCGGGCTGGGCTGCGGCCGGCACGGCCGCCAGCATGCAGGCTCCCAGGAGCAGCGTCGTCCTCAGGGCAGGCGACGGCAGCGTCGGTCTCCGGTCAGCGCCGCGGACGGCGGCAGCCGGCCGACGGTAGGGACACGGCATGGCAGCGGCAAGGCCGAACCGCCTCAGCCGGCCAGCGTCGCGACCAGCAGCGCCTTCGTCGTGTGCATCCGGTTCTCGGCCTGGTCGAAGGCGATGTTGGCCGGCGAGGCGAACACCGCGTCGGTCACCTCGAGGCCGTCCTTCAGGCCGTAATGCAGGGCGATGTCGCGCCCGACCGCCGTCTCGGCATCGTGGAAGGCCGGCAGGCAATGCATGAACTTGGTGGCCGGACGGCGGCTCGCCGCCATCAGCCGGCCGTCGACCTGGAACGGGCGCAGCAGGTCGATGCGCTCCTTCCAGACCTCCTTGGGCTCGCCCATGGAGACCCAGACGTCGGTGTGGACGAAGTCGGCGCCATCGACCGCCGCCTGCGGGTCGTCGGTGATGGTCAGCCGCGCCCCGTAGCGCCGCTCGAGGTCGCGGGCGATCGCCACGTAGCCCTCCGCGGGCCACAGCGCCCTGGGCCCCGCGATGCGCACGTCCATGCCCATGAGGCAGCCGGCGATCATCAGCGAGTGGCCCATGTTGCAGCGGGTGTCGCCGACATAGGCGAAGCTGGTCCGGTCGAGCGGCCGGCCGGCATGCTCGCGCATGGTCATCATGTCGGCCAGCATCTGGGTCGGATGGTACTCGTCGGTGAGCGCGTTGTAGACCGGCACCCCGGCATGCCGCGCCAGCGTCTCGACGGTCGCCTGCCTGGCGCCGCGGAAGGCGATGGCGTCGTACATCCGCCCCAGCACCATGGCGGTGTCCGCCGCCGACTCCTTGTGGCCCATCTGCGAGCCCTGCGGATCGAGGCTCGTCACCGCCGCACCCTGGTGGTAGCTGGCCACCTCGAAGGCGCAGCGGGTGCGGGTCGAGGTCTTCTCGAAGACGAGGCAGACGACCTTGCCCTCGAGCCGGCGCCGCTCCCGGCCGGCCCGGCGCTCGGCCTTCAGCGCATCGGCGAGGTCGAGGACGTGGAGGAACTCCTCCTGGCTGAGGTCCTGGACGGTCAACAGGCTGCGGTTGCGGAGATCGACCGCCACGATGCTCTCCCGAGCGCTTGGTCTTGGTGGAGCCGGAACGGCCGGCGGGGGCTAGTCGCGCCAGCCGTAGGCGAGCTCGCGCAGGCGGGCACCGCCGATCTCGCAGACGTTCTCGCCGGCCGGCTCGCCGCCGAGATGCTCGTAGAAGCGCCGCGCCGGGTTGGTCGCCAGCACCCACACCAGCATGTCCGAGTGGCCGCGCCGCGCCAGCTCGTAGTGGGTGGCGTCGAACAGCGCCCGGCCGACGCCGTGGCCCTGCCACGGGCGCAGCACGTAGAGGACGAACAGCTCGCCGCTCCAGCGCCCGCCCGAGCGGCAGCGGCCGCCCGAGGCGAAGCCGACGGTGCGGCGGTCGACCTCGGCGATGAAGCCCCAGCCGCCGGCGGCGAAGGTCTGCCGCCAGCGCCGCTCGTGCCCGGCATAGGACATCGAGTCGAGATAGGCCTGCGGGACGAGGCCCCGGTAGGTGTCGCGCCAGGTGTCCACGTAGACGCGCGCCATCGTGCCGGCGTCGCTCGACCGCGCGGCGCGGATGACCAGGGCATCGTTGATGAACCGCAAGGGGGACGACATCGCCGGACCCGAAGCTTCCTCCAAGCCGGCAGAAGAGCAGGAGAAGGGGCGGAGCGTCAACTGCGGCCGCGGCCCGGCCGGCGGCTTTCGCTCAGCCGGGCAGCCGGGCCGACGCCCAGGTCCCGCGCTCCCGGCTCTCGACGCAGGCGTCGATGAAGCGGATGCCGCGCGCTCCGTCCATGACCGTCGGGAAGGTATAGGCCGAGGGGTCGAGCGGCCGGCCGTTGCGCCGCGCGACGATGGCGTCGGCCGCCTCGGTGTAGAGGTTGGCGAAGGCCTCCTGGTAGCCCTCGGGGTGGCCGATCTCGACCCGGGCCGAGCGCTCGGCCGCCGGGTAGAGGGCACCGTGCAGCCGCCGGGTCAGGATCTGCTCGAAGCCGTTGAGGCGGCGGTGGCGCAGCTCGTTGGGCTGCTCCTGGTGCCATTCGAGGCCGCCGGTGGCGCCGAAGATGCGGAACGACAGCCCGTGCTCGGCACCCGCCGCCGAGTTGGTGACCCACAGCGTGCCCGGCGCACCGTTCGACCAGCGCATCAGCACGCCGGCATAGTCGTCGGCCTGGCGGCCGGGGACGCGGGCGTCGACGTCGGCCATCACCCGGTCGAGCTCGAGGCCGGTGACGTAGGCGCCGATGTGGTGCGCATGCGTGCCGATGTCGCCGAGGATCAGCGAGGCGCCGGCCTTCCGCGGGTCGAACCGCCAGGTGTTGCCCTCGGCGGTGCCCTCGACCAGCGTCGCGTTGTGGCTCTGCACGTAGTAGAGGTGAATCTGGCGGATCTCGCCGATCTCGCCGTGCGCCACCATCTCGCGCGCCTGCCGGACCATCGGGTAGGCGCTGTAGTTGTGGGTGACGCAGAAGACGACGCCGGTCTCCTTCACCCGCCGGGCCAGGGTCAGCGCATCGGCCAGCGTCGTCGTCAGCGGCTTGTCGCAGATGACGTCGAGGCCGGCGTCCATGGCCGCCATCGCCGAGGCGAAGTGGTCGTCGTTGGGGGTCATGATGGCGACGGCGTCGATGCCGTCGTTGCGGGCGGCTTCGGCCTGCAGCATCGCCGGGACGTCGGGATAGGCGCGGTCCTCGGCCAGGCCGATCGCCCGGGCGGCGGCGCGGCCGCGCTCCGGGTTCGACGACATCACCCCGGCCACCAGCTCGAAGCGGTCGTCGATCCGCGCGGCGAGGCGGTGCACCGGACCGATGAAGCCGTGGCTGCCGCCGACCAGTCCCAGGCGCAGACGGCGGCCGAAGTCGCGCAGCACCGTGTTCATCCGAGCCTCCCCCACGCCCGCCGGTCGCTGCCGGCTCGTTGCCTGCTGTCTAGCGCCGGCGCGGCGGCACGACGAGCACCTTGTCGATCCGCCGCCCGTCCATGTCGACCACCTCGAAGCGGTGGCCCTCCCAGCGGAACCAGTCGCCGGCCTTGGGCAGCCTGCCCATGCGCGCCAGCATGAAGCCGGCCAGCGTCGTGTAGCTGCCGTCGTCGGCGATGCCGGCGACGCCGAGGGTGCGCTCGACCTCGTCGGTGCCCATCCGGCCATCCACCAGCCAGGAGCCGTCGTCGCGGCGGACCGCGTCCGGGTTGTCCTCCTCCAGCCCCTCCGGCAGGGCGCCGGCGATCGCCGTCAGGATGTCGCGCGGCGTGACGATGCCCTCGAGGCTGCCATACTCGTCGACGACCACGGCGAGGTGCACCGGGGCGGTGCGGAACCGCTCCAGCAGGCGCAGCACCGGCGTGCTCTCCGGAACGATGATCGGCTCGCGCACCAGCGGGCCGAGGTCGGTCGACTGGCCGCGCAGCAGGGCGATGGCGAGGTCCTTGGTCTGGACGACGCCGACCAGCTCGTCGAGCCCGCCGCGGCCGACCAGGAAGCGCGAGTGGCCGGACCGGGCGATGGTGTCGCGGACCTCCTCGACCGGCGCCTCGATGTCGAGCCAGGCGACCTCGACGCGCGGCGTCATCACCGCCCGGACCGGCCGGTCGGCGAGGCGCATGACGCCCTCGATCATGTCCTGCTCGGCGCGGTGCAGGACGCCGGCCTCCGCCCCCTCGGCGATGAGCGTGCGGATCTCCTCCTCGGTGACCTCGGCGCGCTGGTCGGTGCGGATGCCGAGCAGGCGCAGGATGGCGTTGGTCGAGCCCTCGAGGATCCACACCAGCGGCGCGCCGACGAGGCTCAGCACCCGCATCGGCAGCGCCACCCGGCTGGCGATGCCGGCGGCATCGCCCAGCGCCAGCCGCTTCGGCACGAGCTCGCCCAGCACCAGCGACAGGTAGGTGATCGCGACCACGACCACGGCCAGCGCCACCGTGTCGGCGAGGCGCGCTGCCATCCCGGAGTCGACCAGCGCCGCCGCCAGCAGGTGGGCCAGGGTGGCGCTGCTGTAGGCGCCGGCCAGCACGCCGATCAGGGTGATGCCGACCTGCACGGTCGACAGGAAGCGGGTCGGCTCGGCCTGCAGCGCCAGCGCCGCCTTCGCCCCGGCCCGGCCACTGTCGGCCAGCTGCTGCAGGCGGGCGCGCCGGGCGGAGACCACCGCCAGCTCCGACATGGCGAAGAAGCCGTTGAGCAGGACGAGGCCGAGGACGACGAGGAGCTCGAACGCGATCATCGGGTAAGGGAGTTCCTGCGGCTCATCGCGGTGGCCGGCCGCGGGCCGTGAGTCGGGACCAGACCCCAGAGATGGTGCGCAGCAGCGGGATCACGAGGGTCAGCAGCACCTCGGCCCACAGCATGCCGGCCGCGATCGACCCCAGCAACGCTCCCGCCCCGCGCCACAGGTTGGTCTCGTTCACCAGCTCGGGGATGGCCAGCAGCATGCCGAGACCGGCGCCGACCGGGCGGAGCACGCGGGCGCCTTGCCAGAACCAGGCGGCGACGGCGAGCGGTCCGACGGTCAGCGGACTGACCACCGTGATCGTGAAGTTGCCGATCGCAGCGATCAGCGCGCCATCGAGATCGGGGCCGGCCATGCCCTCTCGTATAGCCGCGCCCGGCCGGCCGCGCGACCTGCCGGCTACTTCACCGTCAGGCAGGGGCAGGGGGCGAGCTGGCCGACCTTGTGCGACACGCTGCCGACCAGCAGGCCCTTGAGCTCGCTCAGGCCGCGCGAGCCCATCACCACGAGGTCGGCCTTGAGGCTGTGGCAGGCGTCGAGGATCACCGTGGCCGGATCGCCGGTCTCGAGATGGGTCGACACGTCCGGCGCGCCCGCCGCCTGGGCGGCGTCGGTCGCCTCGTCGAGGACCTTGGTGACGATCGCCCGGCTGACCCGGATCGGGTCGGGCTCGCCCTCCTCGACCATGTGCTCGGTCTCGACCATGTGGCGCAGCGCCGCCGGCGGCTTCCCCTCGGCGACGGCGTGGACGATCACCAGCCGCGCCGCATAGCGCGCGGCGATGTCGGCGGCGATCCGCACCGCGTGCGCGCCGTGGTCCGAGCCGTCGGTGGCGCAGACGATCGTCCTGAACATGGCAGGGCCTCCCTCGCTGGTGGCTTTGCCATCATCCTAGCCCGCGCGCCGCCGAGGCACGACGGGCGCGATCGTCGCGGCGCTCAGGCCGGCGGCGTGTAGCCCTCGACCAGGGCGACATCCGACCGGGTGGAGCGCTTGCGCAGCTCGAGCAGCGGCCGGTAGTCGTCGCTCCGGTAGAAGGCCTCGGCCGCGGCGAGGCTGGGAAACTCCAGCACGACGAGGCGCTTCAGGCCGATCGCACCCTCGAGGTTGCGGATCTCCGGGCCGCGCAGGAGGTAGGTGCCGCCGTGGGCCGCGATCACCGGCGCCACCCGGCTGCGGTACTGGTCGAAGACCGCCGGGTCGGTGACCTCGATGTTGGCGATCAGGTAGCCCTTGGCCATCGGCCTGCCTCCTTGGTGGTCCGCCGACCCGTTCTGCGCGGCCGGCCGGCGTCCGGCAAGCCGTCGTTCCGGCCGGCCGTCGTCATCGCCTTGTCAAATGCATCCCGCGCGCCTAAGTCCGGTTCATCTCAACGGGGTGTCCCTTCGGGGGCTGAGAGGCGCGGCGACGCGCAAACCCGTCGAACCTGATCCGGGTCATGCCGGCGAAGGGATTGGGATGCCGGCAGCGCCGGCACAGCCTTCTCCCGACTCCGTCGACGGACCCGCGGGAGAGGCATCATCCGCCCGGCCGTCGACCTCCGCCTCTACGCCGTCCTCGATCCGTCGCGCTCGCGCGGCCGGCCGCTGGCCGATCTCGCCCGCGCCGCGGCCGCCGGCGGGGCCACCATCCTGCAGCTGCGGATGAAGCAGGCGACCACCCGCGACCAGGTCGCTGCCGCCCGGGCGGTGCGGGCGGCGCTGGCCGGCACGGCCGTGCCGTTCGTCGTCAACGACCGCGCCGACGTGGCGCTGGCCGGCGGTGCCCATGGCATCCATGTCGGCCGCGAGGACCTCGATCCGGCCGATGCGCGCCGGCTGCTGGGACCCGACGCCATCGTCGGCGTCACCGTCCACAAGGACGCCGAGGCCGACGACGTCGATCCCGCCATCGCCGACTATGCCGGCATCGGCCCGGTGTTCGCCAGCGGCACCAAGCCCGACAACGACCCGCCCATCGGGCCCGACGGTCTGGCGGCGCTGGTCGCCCGCCTGCAGCGGCGCCTGGGTGCCTTTCCGACCTGCGGCATCTCCGGGATCGACGACGCCAACGCCGCCTCGGTGATCGCCGCCGGCAGCGACGGGGTGGCCGTGATCGGGGCGCTGTTCATGGCCGACGACGTCGCCGCCGCGGCGACGCAGCTCCGCGCGACCGTCGACCGGGCGCTGGCGGCGAGGGCCACGCGATGACCGTGCCGACCGCGCTCACCATCGCCGGCTCGGACAGCGGCGGCGGCGCCGGCATCCAGGCCGACCTCAAGACCTTCTCGGCCCTGGGCGTCTACGGCCTGTCGGCGATCACCGCGCTGACCGCGCAGAACACGCAGGCGGTGACCGCGATCCACGAGGTCCCGCCGGCCATGGTCCGGGCCCAGCTCGACGCGGTGTTCGACGACATCCGCATCGATGCCGTGAAGATCGGCATGCTCTCGCATCCCGACATCATCGCCACCGTGGCCGCGGTGCTGGCACAGCGGCGGCCGCGCTTCGTCGTCATCGACCCGGTGATGGTCGCCAAGTCCGGCGACCGGCTGCTGCGGGCGGAATCGGTGGCGGCGCTGCGCGACCGGCTGCTGCCGCTGGCGACGCTGATCACCCCGAACCTGCCCGAGGCCGCCGACCTGCTCGGCCAGCCGGCGGTGACCGAGCGCCGGCAGATGGCGGCGACTGCGGCGCGGCTGCAGGGCCTGGGCGTGCCCAACGTCCTGCTCAAGGGCGGCCACCTCGAGGCGGGCGACAGCCCCGACCTGCTGCTCGCCGGTGCGGAGCACTACTGGCTCGAGGGTGTGCGCGTGCCGACCCGCAACACGCACGGCACCGGCTGCACCCTGTCGTCCGCGATCACCGCGCTGCTCGCTCGGGGCCGGCCGCTGCCGCAGGCGGTGGCCGAGGCCAAGCGCTGGCTCGAGGGCGCCCTGCGCGGCGCCGACGGCCTCGGCGTCGGCCACGGCCACGGGCCGGTCCACCACTTCCACCAGCTCTGGCCCCTCCTGGAGAACGCCCGATGACCGGCCGTCGCACCTTCCTCGCCGCGGCGCTGGCCGGCGGGCTCGCCGCCCCGGCGGTCGTCCGCGCCGCCGACACCGTCAGCTGGCGGATGGTCACCTCGTGGCCGCGCAACCTGCCGGGGCCGGGCATGACCGCCCAGCGCCTCGTCGACCGCATCGGTGCCATGAGCGGCGGCCGGCTGCAGGTGCAGCTGTTCGCCGCCGGCGAGCTGGTGCCGGCGCTCGAGGTGTTCGACGCGGTGCAGGGCGGGACCGCCGAGATGGCGCACACCGCCTCGTTCTTCTGGGCCGGCAAGATGCCGGCGGCGGCGTTCTTCACGGCGGTCCCGTTCGGCCTGCTGCCGGGCGAGCACGTCGCCTGGATCGAGCATGGCGGTGGCCAGGCGCTGTGGGACGAGCTCTACGCGCCCTACGGCATCAAGCCGTTCATGGCCGGCAACACCGGGACCTCGATGGGCGGCTGGTTCCGCAAGGAGATCAACGGCCTCGCCGACCTGCAGGGGCTGCGCTACCGGATCCCCGGGCTCGGCGGCGAGATGATGAAGGCGCTGGGCGCGGTGCCGACGCTGGTGCCGCCGCCCGAGATCATCGCCTCGCTGCAGAGCGGGGCGATCGACGCCACCGAGTTCCTCGGCCCATGGAGCGACCTCTCGGCCGGCTTCTACAAGGCTGCCCCCTACTACTACTGGCCGGGCCTGCACGAGCCCAACGGCACCGGCGAGGCGCTGGTCTCGGTCGCGGCCTGGTCGGCGCTGCCGCCGGACCTGCAGGCGATCGTCGAGAACGCCGCCCGCGCCGAGGCCGCCTACGCCCTGGCCGAGGCCGAGTGGCAGGACCAGGCCGCCCTCGACCAGCTGGTCAACCAGCACGGCGTCCAGCTGCGCCGCTTCCCGGCCGAGGTCGAGGCCGCGGCGCGCGAGGCCGCCGCCAAGGTGCTGGCGACGTTCGACGCCAAGGGCGGCATCGACCAGCGCATCTACCAGTCCTTCGCGGCGGCGAAGCAGCGCGCGGAGTCGTGGTCGCGGCTGTCCTCGCAGGCCTTCCTCGAGGCCCGCAACGGTGCCTGACACGGCCCCCGAGATCACCCTGGGCGTGCCGCGGCTCGCCTGGGGTGACGAGGTCGTCTTCGAGAACCTGCGTTTCCGCCTCGAGCCGGGCCGCTGGACCTGCCTGCTCGGCCCCTCGGGCGTCGGCAAGACGACGCTGCTGCGCCTGATCGCCGGGCTCGAGACCGGGGCGCTGGTCGCCACCGGCGACGGCAGGCCGCTGGCCGGCCGCGTCGCCCTGATGGCGCAGCAGGACCTGCTGCTGCCCTGGCTCTCCGCGCTGGACAACGTGCTGCTCGGCCCGCGCCTGCGCCGCGAGGCCGTCGACGCCGCGCGCCGCGAGCGGGCCGAGGCGCTGCTCGCCGCCGTCGGCCTCGCCGGACATGGCGGCAAGCTGCCGGGCGAGCTCTCCGGCGGCATGCGCCAGCGCGTCGCGCTGGCCCGCACGCTGATGGAGGACCGCCCGGTCGTCCTGATGGACGAGCCGTTCTCGGCGCTGGACGCGGTCACCCGCCACCGCCTGCAGGACCTCGCCGCCGAGCTGCTGGTCGACCGCACCGTCATGCTGGTCACCCACAACCCGCTGGAAGCCCTGCGCCTCGGCCACAAGGTCTGGGTACTCGGCGGCCGGCCGGCGCGGCTCACCGGGCCCATCGTCCCGCCGGGTGTGCCGGCGCGCGATCCGGCCGACCCGCGCCTGCTCGCCCAGCAGGCCGAGCTGCTCAAGGACCTCGCCCGCTCGGCCGACATCATGGAGCGCGCCTCGTGAGCTGGCTGCGCCCGCTGGTCACCGCGCTGGGCCTGCTCGTCGCCTGGGAGCTGCTGGTCCGCCTCGCCGGCCTGCCGCCCTTCATCCTGCCGTCGCCGCTGGCGGTGCTGCGCACGCTGGTCGACCGCTTCGACCTGATCATGGGCCACGCCGCGATCACCGGGGCGGAGATCGTGCTGGCGATGCTGCTCGGCACGCTGCTCGGCATGGCCTCGGCGGTGACGCTGGCGATGTCGGCGCCGGCGCGGCGCTGGCTGCTGCCGCTGCTGGTCGTCAGCCAGGCCCTGCCGACCTTCGCCCTCGCACCGCTGCTGGTGCTCTGGCTCGGCTACGGCATGGCCTCCAAGGTGGCGGTCGCCATCCTCGTCATCTTCTTCCCGGTCACCGCCGCCTTCTACGACGGCCTGCGCCGCACCGAGCCGGGATGGCTCGAGCTGGCGCGGACCATGGACGCGGTGCCCGTGGCGGTGCTCGCCCGCATCCGCATGCCCGCCGCCCTGCCGGCGCTGGCCTCGGGGCTGCGCGTCGCCGCCGGCATCGCCCCGATCGGTGCGGTCATCGGCGAGTGGGTCGGCTCGTCGCAGGGCCTGGGCTTCCTGATGCTCCAGGCCAACGGCCGGATGCAGGTCGACCTGCTGTTCGCCGCGGTGCTGGTGCTGGCGGTGATGGCGCTGGCGCTGTGGTTCGCCGTCGACCGCCTGATGCGCCGCCTCGTCTACTGGCAGGCCGAGACGCTGCCGCAAGCCTGAGGACCTTCCCCCATGCTCCGCTTCGCCTTCCTGCTCCTCGCCGCCGTCCTGCTGGTCCGGCCGGCCGCGGCCGCCGACCCGCTGCGGGTGATCCTCGACTGGTACGTCAACCCCGACCACGCGCCGCTGATCATCGCGCGGGAGAAGGGCTTCTTCGCGGCCGAGGACCTCGACGTCGAGATCATCGCCCCGTCCGATCCGAACGACCCGCCCAAGCTGGTCGCCGCCGGCAGTGCCGACATCGGCGTCTCCTACCAGCCGCAGCTGCACTTCCAGGCGCAGGAGGGCCTGCCGCTGGTCCGCATCGGCACGCTGATCGGCACGCCGCTCAACGTCCTGCTGGTGGCGGCCGACGGGCCGGTGCAGCAGATCGCCGACCTCAAGGGCCGCAAGGTCGGCTTCTCGGTCGGCGGGGTCGAGGAGGCGATCGTCGGCGAGCTCCTGCGCAAGCACGGCCTGCAGCTGTCCGACGTCGAGATGATCAACGTCAACTTCTCGCTGACCCCGGCCCTGGTGGCGGGCCAGGTCGACGCCGTGATCGGCGCCTTCCGCAACTTCGAGCTGACCCAGATGGAGCTGGCCGGGCGCAAGGGCCGCGCCTTCTTCATCGAGGACGAGGGCATCCCGCCCTATGACGAACTGATCTACGTCGCCAACAAGGCCAGCCTCGACGATCCGAGGCTCAAGCGCTTCCTCGCCGCCGTCGAACTCGCCACCTTCTGGATCCTCAACCACCCCGACGAGGCCTGGGACGTCTTCCGCGCCACCGACAAGTCGCTCGACGACGAGCTCAACCGCCGGGCCTGGTACGACACCCTGCGCCGGTTCAGCCACAGCCCGGCCGCGCTGGACACCGGCCGCTACGCCCGCTTCGCCGCCTTCCTCGAGGCGCAGGGGCTGATCAAGGAGCCGCCGCCGGTGTCGGCCTATGCCGTGGACCTCAACGCCGGGGGATGAATCGCTGCGCCGGGCCTTGCCAATCCGGCGTGATCCTCAAACATGGCGTTGCCTCGATGGTTGAGGCCGACGACCGGGATCTGGGGCAGCGCCGGGGGCAGGGTGACGCAGCGCGATCTGCTGGGACTGGTGGAGCTCTGCTATGCCGCCGTGGCGCGCCGCGACGGCTGGGCGGAGTTCGCCGCGGCGCTGGGTGCCGCCTTCGCCTCGCCGGTCGCCGCCATCGCCACCGTCGTCCGGCAGCCTGACGGGATCGACTGGGCGGTCGCGCACGGCATCGCCCCGGCGGTCCTCGGCGCCGCCGTCGAGCACGCCCTCGAGGATCCCCGGGCCCCGCTCTACGAGCGCCTGCGCCCGGGCCAGGGCTATGTCTACGACGACTTCAACGGCCACGACATCGGAGCCGTCAAGCGCACCGACTACTACCGCCTCGTCCTGCAGCCGATGGATACGCTGTGGGCGATGGCGGCCCGCCTCGACGAGGGCCGCGAGCTCGAGGGCCTGATCTCTGTCCACCGGCCCGAGCGGGCCAGCCGCTACACCGGCGCGGACCTGCGCGATCTCGAGGTGCTGAGCCGGCATGTCGGGCGGGCCCGCCGCCTGCAGCTCGACATGCACGTGGCCGAGGTCCAGGCCATCGCGCATGCGCAGCTGCTGGATCGCCTGTCTATCGGCCTGGTCATCCTCGCCGCCGGCGGCCGCGTGCTGCAGCTGAACGCGGCCGCCCGCCGGATCGTCGGTGTCGACGACGGCCTGACGGTGCGCGGTGCCCGTGTCCGCATCGCCGATCCGGCCGCCGCGGCGCGGTTCGAGGCCCTCATGGCGATGGCGGCCCGGGGCCAGCTCGACGGGGTCGGCGGCGTCCTCGCCGTGGCCCGGCCATCCGGCCTGCCGGCCTACGCGCTGTCGCTGGTGCGCTGCTTCGCCGAGCTGTCGGCCGTGTTCGGGTCCGACTCGCTGGTGCTCGTCTCGATCTCCGACCCGGTCGCCGTCCCCGGCCTCGATGCCGCGGTCCTGCGCTCGCTGTGGAGCCTGACCGCCGCCGAGGCGCAGGTCGCCATCGCCCTGGCCTCCGGCATCGACGTCGACGAGGTGGCGCAGCGCCAGGGCATCGCGGTCTCGACGGTCCGCGTCCACCTGCGCAAGGTCATGGCCAAGACCGGCACGCGGCGGCAGTCGGAGCTGGTCCGCCTGATCCTCGCCGGGCCGGGCCTGCTGCCGGGCGATCCCGCGGCCGGACCGCCGCCGGCCTTGTCCCCGTAGCGCCGGGCGGATCCCGACGGCGGGGGATGACGCGGTCCGCAGCCCCTTGCCAAGGCCATCGCCGCCCTGTCACTGTTGACCGTCCGCTAATTGAGCGGGTCGTCGATCGAGGGCGCGACCGGCCGGCGCGGTTGCCGGGCGAGGCCGGCGGGCCGGGATGAGCCGATGGTCAAGCGTGACCTGCTCGGTCTGGTCGAGCTCTGCTACGCGTCGGTCGCCAGCGAGGCCGAATGGGCGACCTTCACCGCCGCCGCCTCGGCCGCCTTCGACGCTCCGGTGGCGGCCGTCTGCACCATCACCCGCAACCCGGACGGCTTCGACTGGGCGATGGCGCACGGCTTCGACGAGGCGGCCTTTGCCGAGGCCGTCGAACGGGCCACGGACGATCCTCGGGCCGCGCTCTACGAGCTGCTGCAGCCCGGGCAGGGCTACATCTACGACGACGTCCACGGCCACGACATCGCCGGCATCAAGCGCACGGCCTACTACGAGCATGTGCTGACGCGGCTGGATGTGCTCTGGTGCCTGACGGCGCGGATCGACGAGGCGCGCGATCTCGAGGGCTTCATCGCCCTGCACCGCTCCGAACGCGCCGACCGCTTCACCTCAACCGACCTGCGCGAGGCCGAGGTGCTGGCCCGCCATGTCGGCCGGGCGCGTCGCCTGCAGCTCGACCTCGAGCTCGCCGAGGCCAGGGTCGCCCTCCAGGCCGACCTGCTGGATCGCCTGCCGGTCGGCCTCGTGCTGCTCAAGGGCGGGCTCCGCGTGCTGCAGATGAACGCCGCCGCCCGCCGCATCGTCGAAGCGCGCGATGGCTTCGCCTACGGCCTGGGCCGCATCAGCGTCGCCGACGGCGATACCGCGCGCAGGCTGGAGCAGCTCGTCGGCGCCGCCGAACGCGGGCGCCTCGACGGCGTCGGCGGCGTGCTGCCCGTGCCGCGCCACGCCGGCCGCCCGGCCTATGCGGTTTCGGTGGTGCGCTGCGTCTCGGGCCTCGCCCGCGCCGTCGGAACAGGTGCCACCGTGCTGCTGGCGATCAGCGATCCGCTCCGCGCCGCCGGCGTCGATGCCCGCACCCTGAGGGCGCTCTGGCCGCTGACGGCGGCCGAGGCGCAGCTGGCCCTGGCGCTCGCCGCCGGCCAGGAACTCGACGAGATCGCGCGCCGGCAAGGCATCGCCCTGTCCACGGCCCGGGCGCATCTGCGCCACCTCCTGGCCAAGACCGGGACGCGCCGCCAGGCGGACCTGGTGCGCCTGATCCTGGCCGGGCCAGGCGCGCTGCCGGGCACGCCGGAAGCCTGACGCGGCGCCGTCACGGTCCCAGTAGCGCCGGACCTCCATCGCGCCGATAGTGCCCGGGCGAGCGCGGAGCAGGAGCGATGCGAGGGAGCCGCCCAACCGGATTGCGGACGGACGACCGCCGATGGCGTGTCGTGCTGCCGCTCGTCGGCTGGCTGGCCCTGGTCGTCCCGGCCCAGGCGCAGGAGCCGCAGCCGCTGCCGCCGGGCCTCGCCGAGAAGCTGGTCCCGGCCCTGCTGCAGCGGCTCGACGCCGCCCGCGCCGGGCCGGACGCGGCGCTGCCGCCCGGCGTGCCGTTCCGCATCCGCTTCACCGGCGAGGTCGGCGAGATCGCGCCGGGCACTCCCGTCACCGTCCGCGGCATCCCGGTCGGCCAGGTCCGCGACGTCGCCATCACCTTCGACAGCGGCAGCGGTGTCCTCGACGTGCCGGTGACGATCGAGCTGGTGCCGGAGCGGATCGTCGTCGATGGCGTGGCACCCGGTACGCCGGCGGCGACGGAGGCCGCGGTGGCGACCCTGGTGGCACGCGGCCTGCGCGCCCGCATCGCCGCCGCCGGCCTGTTCGGCGGCACCCCGCGCGTCGTCCTCGACCTCGCCCCGGACGCGGCGCCGGCCGGGCTCGGCCGCGACGGCGACCTGCCGCTGATCCCGTCCCTGCCGACCCGCGCCGACGAGCTGCGCGCCTCGCTGGATGCGCTGGTCGCCCGCATCGGCGCCCTGCCGCTCGAGCGCCTCGCCGGCCAGGCCGAGGCGACGCTCGCGGGCGTCAACGCGCTGGTCACCGGTCCCGAGCTGAAGGCGGTGCTGGCCGATCTGGTCGCCGCCGCCGGCGAGCTCAAGGGCGTCGCCGGCCGGCTCGAGACCCGCGCCGACCCGCTGATCGCGAGCCTCGCCCGGACCAGCGACGCCGCCGGCGCCGCCATCGACCAGGGTGCCCGGACGCTGGGCCAGCTCGATGCCACGCTCGGGGCGCGAGCCCCGGTGTGGACCCAGCTGCAGGCGCTGCTGCGCGAGCTGACCGCCGCCAGCCGGGCGCTGCGGCTGATGAGCGAATATCTCGAGCGCCATCCCGACGCGCTGATACGCGGCAAGGCGGAGCAGGGCCCATGATCCGTCGCCTCGTGCCGGCCGTCGTCGTGCTGGCCGGCCTCGCCGCCTGCTCCGGCACGCCGGAATCGCATTACTACCTGCTGGGCGGCACCACCGGCGCCGCCGGCCCGGCGGCCGAGGCCGAGGCGCGGCCGCTGCTGTTCGTCGATCCGGTGACGGTGGCGCCCTATGCCGACCGCTCGCAGATGGCGACCCGCCTCGGCGGCGAGGTGCGCTTCGCCGAGTTCGAGGTCTGGGCCCAGCCGGTGGGCTCGCTGGTCACCGCGGCCCTGGTCGACCGCCTCGGCGAGCGCTTCGGCCTCGACCGGGTGATGGCGACGCCGCAGCGGGCCGACTTCGAGGCGCCCTGGCGGCTCGGCGTCGACGTGCTGCGGCTGGATGCCGAGGGTGGCGAGGCGGTGCTCGATGCCCGCTGGACGCTGCTCGGGCCGCGCGGCGAGCTGCAGGCGACCCGCCGGCTGCGCCTCGCCGAGCCGCTGGCCGACCCGGCCTCGTTCCCGCAGCGCGTCGCGGCGTTCGACCGGGCGGTCGACCGGCTCGCCGACAGCGTCGGCCAGGCCCTGGCGGCGGCCGGGGCCCGCTAGCCATGGCGCCGCTGCGCGATCCGGCGTCCGACCTGCGGCTCAGCCGGACCGTCATCGAGGTCGGCGTCCGCGTCGCCCTGTTCGTGGCGCTGGCCGGCTGGTGCGTCTGGATCGCCCTGCCGTTCATCGTGCCGCTGCTGTGGGGCGTGATCCTCGGCGTCTCGCTCAACCCGGCGCACGAGCTGCTCACCCGCCGCCTCGGCGGCCGCAAGGCCCTGGCCGCCTGGCTGCTGGCCGGCGTCGGCCTGCTGCTGGTGCTGGGGCCGCTGGGCTTCCTGCTCAAGTCGCTGGTCGAGAACGCGGCGCAGCTGGCGACCCGGTTCGGCGGCGACATCGCCCTGCCGCCGGCGCCGCCGCAGCTGGCCTCGGTCCCGCTGGTCGGCGAGTGGCTCAGCAATCTCTGGCACATGGCGACGGTGAACCTCGGTGCCGCCATCTCGCAGGTGGCACCGCAGCTGAAGATCGCCGCCGGCTACATGCTCCGGGTGGCGGCCGGCACCGGGCTCAGCCTGCTGCAGTTCATCGGCGCCATCGTCATCGCCGCCCTGCTGCTGACCAATTCGGGCCGCGGCGGCGAGGCGGCGGGCCTCGTCGCCACCCGCCTCATCGGCCCGCGCGGGCCCGAGCTGCTCGACCTCGCCGAGGCCACCATCCGCAGCGTCACCAAGGGCCTGCTCGGCACCGCGCTCATCCAGGCGCTGCTCGCCGGCGTCGGCCTCGTCGTCGCCGGCGTGCCGCTGGCCTCGCTGCTGACCCTGATCGTCTTCGTGATGTGCGTGGTGCAGCTCGGCCCGGCGCTGGTGATGCTGCCGGCCGTCGCCTGGGTCTTCTACCATTCCGACCTGGCGGTCGCCCTGACCTTCCTCGTTTGGGCGCTGTTCGTGATGCTCATCGACAACGTCGTCCGCCCCTGGCTGATGAGCCGCGACGGCCGCGTCCCGCTGCTGATCATCCTGGTCGGCGTGCTCGGCGGCCTGCTCGCCCACGGCCTGATCGGCCTGTTCCTCGGGCCGGTCGTGTTCGCCCTCGGCTACGAGTTCCTGCGGGCCTGGGCCAAGAGCAGCGGCCGCCGGGCGCCGCGGGCCGTGCCCGACTAGCGGACGGCTGCCGGCCTCACGCCCCTGAGGTGTTCGGATCCCGCCAGGCCCGCTCGAAGGGCAGGCGCCAGGCCTGCGGGGCGACCAGCTGGTGGATCGACTTGGGACCCCACGAGCCCGGCTGGTAGAGCCGGACCGGCGGCGGGTTGTCGATCAGCGGGGCCGAGACATCCCACAGGCGCTCGATGCCTTCGGCGGTGGTGAACAGGGTGGAATCGCCGCGCATGGCGTCCAGGATCAGCCGCTCGTAGGCCTCCAGCACGTCGCCGATCCAGCCGGTCTCGCGCATGGCGAACTGCATGCTGAGCTTGTCCAGCCGCATCCCCGGGCCGGGGCGCTTGCCGTAGAACGAGAGCGACAGCTTGGCGGCGTCGGCGAGGTCGAAGGTGAGGTGGTCGGGGCCCTGCGAGCCGACGCCGGAGCCGACCGGGAACATGCTCTTGGGCGGCTCGCGGAAGGCGATCGAGATGATCCGCTGGCCCTCGGCCAGGCGCTTGCCGGTGCGCAGGAAGAACGGGACCCCGGCCCAGCGCCAGTTGTCGATCCCGCACTTGAGCGCGATGAAGGTCTCGGTGTCGGATTCCGCGTCGACGCCGTCCTCGGCGCGGTAGCCGACATACTGGCCGCGCACGACCTCGCGCGGGTCGAGCGGCAGCATGCTGCGGAAGACCTTGTTCTTCTCCTCGCGGATCGGCGCCGGCGCCAGGGCCGTCGGCGGCTCCATCGCCATGAAGGCGAGGATCTGGAAGAGGTGGGTGACCACCATGTCGCGAAACGCGCCGGTCTGCTCGTAGAACGGGGCGCGGCGGCCGACGCCCAGCGTCTCCGGCACGTCGATCTGCACGTGGTCGATGAAGTTGCGGTTCCAGATCGGCTCGAACAGGCCGTTGGCGAAGCGGAAGGCCAGGATGTTCTGCGCCGCCTCCTTGCCGAGGAAATGGTCGATGCGGAAGATCTGCTCCTCGTCGAACACCTCGTGCAGCCGGGCGTTGAGCGCCACCGCCGTCTCGAGGTCGGTGCCGAACGGCTTCTCCATGATCACCCGGCTGCGGCCGACGAGGTCGGCCTCGGCGAGCAGGCGCACCGCGGGCAGGGCGGCCGAGGGCGGCACGCTCAGATAGTGCAGCCGGCGGCACTCGACGCCGACCGCCGCCTCGGCCCTGGCCACCGCCTCCCTCAGCGCCCCGGCCCCGGCCGACAGCGGCACGTAGTCGAGGTGCTGGGCGAACGCCGACCAGTCGGCCTCGCCGATCTTGCGGCTGAAGAACTGGTCGATGGCGCCGCGGGCGATGCCGCGGAAGGCGTCGGCGTCGATGTCGTCGAGCGACACGCCGATGATCCGGCAGCCCGGGATGAACCCGGCGCTGCACAGGTGGAAGAGCCCCGGCAGCAGCTTGCGCCGGGACAGGTCGCCGGTGGCCCCGACCAGCACCACCACCTGCGGGTAGCGCGGACCCACCCGTGCCGAGTTGCTTGCCAAGCTGCGCATCCCTTCCTGGCGAGGAAAAGCGCCGATGCCTGGACCCTGACGAAGCAAATTCAATGCCGGGCCCGCCCAGCGCAACGGATTTCTCGCCGGGCCTGGGTCGATGGCGGCAATGGATAAGGAGGGCGCTACACCGCGGCGTGGAACTGGAATAATCTCGAGGGATCAGGTGGAGGCAGGACCATGCGCGCAGGACGTTCGAGGTCGGTGGCATCGGGCAGCGTGGCGGTGGCCGCCCTGCTGGCGGCGGGAGCGGCCGCGGCCGACGAGGCGGCGGTGGCGCGCGGCGCCTACCTCGCCAAGGCCGCCGACTGCCAGGCCTGCCACACCGCCGAGGGCGGCCAGGCCTTCGCCGGCGGGCTCGCCCTGAACACCCCGTTCGGCACGATCTACTCGGTCAACATCACGCCGGACCGCGAGACCGGCCTCGGCGCGTGGACGGAGGCCGACTTCGCCCGGGCCCTGCGCGAGGGCCGCGGCCGCGGCGGGACCTACCTCTACCCGGCGATGCCCTACGACTCCTACACGAAGATCACCGACGCCGACGTCGCCGACCTGTGGGCCTACATGCAGAGCCTGGCACCGGTGCGCAGCCCGGCCCGCCAGAACGGCCTCGGCTTCCCGTTCGACATCCGCGAGGGCCTGGCCGTCTGGGACGGCCTGTTCTTCCGCCCCGGCCGGTTCGAGCCCGATCCGCAGCGCGACGCCACCTGGAACCGTGGCGCCTACCTGGTCGAGGCGCTGGGCCACTGCGCCGACTGCCACACCCCGCGCAACCTCGCCGGCGCCACCGAGCCCGGCCGGGCGCTGACCGGGGCCGCCATCGACACCTGGTACGCCCCCGACATCGCCGACGACCCGATGTCCGGCATCGCCGGCTGGTCGGTCGACGAGCTCGCCACCTTCCTGCGCACCGGCACCAACGACCGCAACGTCGCCGCGGTCGGGCCGATGGCCGAGGTGATCCACGACAGCCTGTCCGGGCTGACCGACGCCGACATCCGGGCGATGGCGGTCTACCTCAAGGACGCCCGCCCGCCGCAGGATCCGCCGGCGGCCCCGGCCCGGGCGGCCATCGCACCGGCCATCCTCGCCGCCGGCGGGGCGCTGTTCGAGCAGCACTGCCTGAGCTGCCACAAGGCCGACGGCCAGGGTGTCGAGAAGATCGCCCCGGCGCTGGCCGGCAACAGCGCCGTCGCCGCGCGCGCTCCCGACAATGTCGTCTCGGCCGTGCTCGAGGGCTTTCCGGCGCGCGACAGCTGGTCCTCGATGCCGTCCTTCGCCACCGTGCTCGACGACGCCGCGATCTCGGCCGTGACCAACTACGTCCGCACCGCCTGGGGCAACGGTGCCCAGCCCAACGCCACGCCGTGGCTGGTGGGAGCCCTGCGCAAAGACGCCGGCGAGCCGGCCGCGGGCTCGGCACCCACGGCGGTGTTCTTCTGCCCGAAGATCGCCCGCCACCAGCTCGACGCGGCCAGCGTCGCCGCCCTGCGCCAGCTCGACGGGGCCGACCTCGACCGGGCCGGGCTCGCCGCCATCGTCGCCGGCTACCAGGCGGCCAATCCCGGAGTCGGCACGTCCGACCTGATGGGCGCCTTCCTCGCCGGCTACTGCCCGGTGGTCGACGCCGGCGGCGGCAGCTATGCCGAGAAGGGCGCGCGGCTCGCCAACTTCATGGGCCAGGTCGCCGACATCGTCGCCCCGGGCCGCGGCTGAGCCGGCCCCGGCCGCGGGTGGGGGATATCACCCGCTCCGGGTGACAGCCCCCGCCGCCGGGCCCCCGGCCGGTGCCGCGGTGTTCATCTAAGTGTCTGATCCATAGAGGAAAACTAGCGCAGCCAGGGCGCTGGCACGGGCGTTGCTGGACACGGGGCGTAACCAAGCCTCGGGAGCAACCTGCGTGACCCAGCGTGTCCTTTCCGTCCGTACGATCCTCGCCGTCGCCGCCCTCGTTGGCGGCACCGGGCTGGCCCTGCCGTCCGACGCCGAGGCGGCGCGCACCCGCCTCGAGTGCCGCAGCGCGCTCGCCGGCCAGGATGCCAGCATGACCGCGCGCTACGAGGTCGACGGCAACCGCCGCAAGTTCACCGTCGAGGTCGAGGCCCGGCCGGGCGGCAGCTTCCGCCGCGGCGACGTCCTCGAGGTCGAGGTCAGGAACCGCACCGTCGGCAGCCTGACCCTGCGCCGCGCCGTCAACGACCTCGTCGGCGACCTCAACTTCGACACCACCGCCGGCCCCCGCGACCAGGCCGACCCCTTCCCCTCGGGGTTCCCCGCGGTCGCCGCCGGCACGGTGGTCGAGGCCGGCCCGTTCCGCTGCGCGCTGCAGCGCCGCTGACGGGCCGGGGCCTTCCCGCGGCCGGGAGCGGCGGTTCGGCTCAGCCGCCGCCCCCGGCCCGGGAGCGTCCTCACGCCGCGAGGAACACGAAGTCCGTGTCGTCCAGCTGCGCCGGCAGGTAGCCGTCGATGCGCAGCACCGTCTGGACGACGCCCTTGTAGGTGAAGGTGATCTTCGTATCGCCGTCGACCGCCTGCAGGCGGATGCCCGGGGCGTCGAGGCCCAGCTCCTCCGGCCGGTCGTCGCCGTCGTAGCGGACCTGGTCGACCTCGATCGCGTCCTGCCCCTTGCGAAATCCGTAGAGCGTGTTGGTCGCCCCGCCGTCGCCGCGCAGGACGAGATAGTCCTCGCCGTTGCCGTTGCGGAACGTGTCGCCCCCGCCGCCGCCGAACATGTAGGTCCCGCCGCCGGTCCCGCCGATCAGCACATCGTTGCCCGCCCCGCCGTCGAGCACGGACGAGCCGCCGCCGAGGTGGCCGGTGAGCGTGTCGCCGCCATTGCCGCCGTAGAGCTGGTCGAGCTCCGGCACGCCGGGGGCCGTCGGCCCCGCCGCGATGCGGTCGTTGCCGTTGCCGCCATAGAGCAGGTCCGGCCCGTACCAGCCGTTGATGTCGTCGTTGCCGCTGTCGCCGCGGACCTCGTCCACGCCGTTGCCGCCGCGCAGGGTGTCGTTGCCGCCGCCGCCCCAGATGGTGTCGTTGTCGCCCCAGCCGAAGACGGTGTCGTTGCCGCAGCCGCCGAACACCTGGTCGCTGCCGCCGCCGGTCGAATCCGACCCGCCGCCGAAGACCCGGTCGTTGCCGTCATTGCCGAAGAGCAGGTCGTCGCCGAAGTCGCCGTTGACCGTGTCGTTGCCGTTGCCTCCGTCGAGCACGTCGTTGCCGTTTCCGCCGAAGACGCTATCCGCCCCGTTGCCGGCGAAGGCCGTGTCGTCGCTGTTGTACAGCCGGATCAGGTCGCTGCCGGCGGTGCCGGTCCGGGTGTCGCTGTCGCTGGTCCCGTCGATGGTCGCCATGGGGTCCTCCCGTCGCGCCGCAGGCCGGGCGCGGATGATGCGATGCAAGGCGTGCAGGCGGTCCCCGGGCCTGCGTCACGCGACCCATGATCGGCGTCCATGTTGCAGCGGCATGTCGTGCCGGAAGCGGCTACGCTGCGCGGATGCGCCGGATCGCTCGATGCCGGCAGCGTCGGAGGAACCGCAGCATGGCGACGCTCGTCTTCGGCATGAACGTCTCGCTCGACGGCTATGTCGACCACACGGCCTTCGCGCCGGACCCGACGCTGTTCCGCCACTTCATCGAGCAGGCGCGCGAGCAGGCGGGCAGCCTCTACGGCCGCCGGCTCTACGAGATCATGGCCTACTGGGACGCGGACCATCCCGAATGGGAGGCAGCGGAGCGCGACTTCGCGGCGGCGTGGCGCAACCAGCGCAAGTGGGTGGTCTCGCGCTCCCTGACGGCGGTCGGCCCCAACGCCACCCTTGTCGGCGGCGACCTCGCGGCGGCGGTGCGCGGGCTCAAGGCCAGCGTCGACGGCGAGATCGAGGTCGGCGGCCCCGAGCTGGCGCGCAGCCTGACCGACCTCGGCCTCATCGACGCCTACCGCCTCTACCTCCACCCCGTCGTGCTCGGCCGCGGCAAGCCCTACTTCACCGGCCCCCGGCCGCCGCTCCGGCTGGTGGAGAGCGAGCGGATCGGGGAGGGGGTGATCAGGTTGACCTACGTGCCGGCCTGATCGAGCGAACGAAACGCGCGGGCCAAGGTGCGCACCGGGGTTAGCCTGAGTCAGCCTGCTCCGGAAACGGCGTGGCGCTGAAGGCCTCGCTCGTCTACATGGCGGTTCCAGTCCGGTGTCGTTGCCGGTGGAGCCGTCGATGGTCGCCATGGGGTCCTCCCGTCGCGCCGCAGGCCGGCGCGGATGATGCGATGCAAGGCGTGCAGGCGGAAGCCAAACGGGCCTGCGGGACGCCACCAATCAAAAAGTCATGTTGCAGTCGGAGGTCGCGCATTTTTCGTCATCGTTTGATCGCATCAAAATAATTCTAATCATTCTTGGGCTTATCGGTTCGAATATTTTTGTCGGCAATTAAGTAGTTATTCGGCCAATGTCTCGCGCGCAAACTTATCTGTGGTATCCGGCAAAAATCCTTTACAAAGGCCTCGTCAAGTAGGAAGGCTGAAGTTGATTTGCCGATGGCCTTTGGAATCGATAGTCTCGATAATCAACATAGTCCGCCTTGATGACCAGAAAGTGGAATCAAATAGGCGATGATGAAATCTCGCAGAGAAGAATTCCATTGTCAAGGCTCAACTTCTGCGAATATTTGAGAACGCATTTTGTTATCGACCCAATCAATGCAGCAGCTTCAAGCAGAAGTATTGGAAATATAATTGACATATTGCGCATTTTGCAACTTCATGTGATCATTAGCTCGTTTCGAAAGACACGCTGAGAAACAATAGACTATCTGCGCAACGCCTTTTGAAAACGCGTGTGCATCTTGCATCTGATAAAGACTTATTGATAAGACTAACGAAAGTTGACTGTCGCCCGGCCTAAAGTCGAGAAAGGATTTGGAATAGATCCCAAAGGTATTCCGGAACGGCGTCACGTGTTTGTGGAAATGAACGACCGTGCCATCCAACAAAGCCTCTTGGCCTAATTGCCAGGCAAAAGGTCTGCTGATTATTTACAATAATGATCAGCGGCGGCAGTGGCCACGGCAATATCGCGTATTGGATCAAGCAAATTCGAGCGGCAATCTGCTCTAATCGTGAACCCTCCGCAATATCAGCATAGTACAAATGAGCCTCCAACGATGCTGACCGAGAGTGTCCTGACTAAGAAAAATATGTTGGCCATCATCCTTCCGGCCTCATGCAGCCAGCTTCATACGGTCTCTAGGCATTTCGGCTGGGGTCGTACGGTGCGTTATTTGAATGATGATTAGAAATTAGCGATGCGCTATCGGCAATTTAGCCAAAACACACAACAACTCAAACATGATATTCACCCCCACCCACGCCGTCGCCCCGCTCGGATCGAACGGCGGGCTCACCTCCACCAGGTCCGCCCCGATCAGGTTCAGCCCCTGCAGCTGCCGCACCATCCGCTGGGCGGTGTGCGTGCTGAAGCCGCCGATCTCGGGGGTGCCGGTGCCGGGGGCCTGGCTGGGGTCGATGCCGTCGATGTCGAAGCTGACATAGCAGGGATGGTCGCCGACGATGGCGCGGGCCTCGGCCATCACCGCGTCGGGGCCGCGGTCCATCAGCTCCTCGATCATCACCACGCGCACGCCGTTGGCGCGGGCCCACTGCACGTCCTCGCCGTCATAGGCCGTGCCGCGGATGCCGATCTGCACGACCTTGGTGGTGTCGAGCAGCCCCTCCTCGGCGGCGCGGCGGAAGGGGGTGCCGTGGGTGTAGCGAAAGCCGCCGAAATAGGTGTCGTAGAAGTCGGTGTGGGCGTCGAAGTGGATCATCGCCACCGGCGCCCGCCTGCCGACGATGCCGCGCAGCACCGGCAGGGTGCAGAGATGGTCGCCGCCGGCGGTCATCGGCACGATGCCCAGCGCGTGCACCTTCTCGTAGAAGCCGGTGATGCGCTTCAGCGCGTCCTGCACGTCGGCCGGGTTGACCGGGGCGTCGCCGAGGTCGGCGCAGCGCGCCGTGGTCCACGGGTTGATGCCGGTCGCCTGGTTGATGTTGCGGACCATGGTCGACAGGTCGCGCAGCTGGCGCGGCCCGTGGCGCGGCCCCGGCCGGTTGGTGGTGCCGCCGTCCCACGGCACGCCGATCAGCCCGATCTGCACGTCCTGCGCCTGGTCGAGCGTCAGGTAGGGCAGCCGCATGAAGGTCGGGATGCCGGCGAAGCGCGGCAGGTCCATGCCCGACAGCGGCAGGTAGGAACGGGGCTCGGTCATGGCAGGCGGTCCGGCGCTGGCGATCGACGGACGACGGGGAGAAAGCTCAGAGGCCGGCGTATGCCGCCTCGTCTTCCGAGGCGCACGGCGCGCAGGGGGCTGCGCACGAACCGCATCGCCCTCCGCGCGGCCGGTCGGGCTTCAGAGGCGAGCGCGGAAGCCGCGTCCGTCCGCGGCTGTCGATCCTGCTCGTCGGCGCCATCGCTGTCGTCCCGGCCGGGTCCCGCGGCACGACCGCAGAATCAACCGTCAACGCCCATAGGAAGAAAGGCTTGACAGAATACCGAAGAAAAGCCTATGAAGCGGACCCATGTCCGCTGCCGCCGCCCGTGCCCATGCCCCTGCGGGATTCGTCCCGTCCGGCCTCGCGCCGACGGGGCCGGTCGCGCGCGTGGCGGCGAAGCTGTCGGAGCATGTCGAGCGGCTGTGCGCCTTCCTCGCCATGGTCGAGGTGATGGTCCGGCCGTCGGCCGGGTCGATGCAGCAGCTGTGGCAGTACAGCTGGTCGGTGCTCTACCGCGCGGTCAACGAGGACCAGTGGCAGGGTGCGGCGGTGTGGGCGATGTGGCACCTCGACCGCGGCCTCGACCCGGTGATGGAGCTGGCGCGCGGCGTGGTGATGGCGCTGCGCCGGGCGACCGGCGACGTGGTGCCCGGCCGCCGCCGCAAGCGGACGGCGAAGCCGGGCCCCGAGCCCGACAACCTCGTCCTGTTCGCGCGCAAGATGGCGCGCATCGGCGGCATCCTGCGCCGCCGCCTGCTCGAGGAGATGGCCGAGCGCGCCTGGGTCGTCGACCAGACGCAGCCGGCCGCGGACCCCGACGGCCCCGACATCGATCTCGGCGAGCCCGTCGACCTCACCGCACCGAAGCGGCCGCCGCCGCGCCGCCGGGAGCCCCGCGACACGAGCCAGCCGGACCCGCGAGAGGCCATGAGCGGGGATGAGCAGGCGGTCATCGCCCGGGCCATGGCCCAGGGTCCCTAGCGTTCAGGCTTCGTTGACGGTCCTGCCGACCGTGCCGCCCTCCGGGTGGCGCGGCGCTCCCCGTTGGCCCGTCAGCTGCGCGCCGGCACCGGCAGGGCCAGCGCCAGCACGGCGCGGAAGGGTGCCAGGAACAGCAGCGCCAGCACCAGCTTCACGGCGAGGTCGCCCAGCGCCCAGGTGTGCCAGGGCAGGCCGGTGCCGGCGAAGGCGAGGCCGAAGAAGATGGCGGTGTCGATCGCCGAGCCCAGCGACGAGCTGACCAGCGGGGCGCGCCACCAGCTGCCCTGGCGGAGCTTCTGGAAGACCGCGATGTCGAGCAGTTGGCCCACGAGGAAGGCGGTGCCGGAGGCGAGCGCTATCCGCGGCGTCGCCAGCCAGGCCGAGAGGATCACCGCCAGCACGAAGCCCAGCACCACCACCTGACGGGCACGGCCCGGCCCCTGCAGCCGGGTGGTCAGGTCGGTGACGAGGAAGCTCACCGGGTAGGTGATGGCCCCCCAGGTCAGCCAGTCGTTGATCGGGTACTGCACCAGCACGTTGGACGCGGCGACGATGACCAGCATCGCCAGCGCGGGCAGCAGCAGGGAACGCCACATGGGCAAAGGCTCCGGAACGCGACGGCGGCGCTCCTAGCGCAGCGCTGTCGCGAGGGCCAGCCTAGCGCCGGTCGGCAGGCTCAGCGCAGGGCGGTCAGCCAGTCCAGCGCCTGCTTCCACAGGCGGGCATAGCCGTCCCAGGCGACGAAGGCGTCGGGCACCCAGTGCGGGCCGATGTCGGAGGTCCAGGCCAGGGTGCGGCCCTTGCCGTGGGTCCCGGCGACCAGCAGCGGGTGGCCGCCCTCGGCGTCCGGCAGCTTCGCCAGCAGCTTCCCTTCCGGCTTCAGCTTGACCTCGTTGACGCCCAGCAGCAGCGGCCAGGTCCCGCCCATGCCGGCCAGCACCGGATGCGCCGGGTCGACCAGCTCGGCGGCAAAGCCCTCGGGCACCTCGACGCGGTCGTCGACCGGCAGGCAGGTGACGGGGAGGGCCTCCTCGACCGGGGTGCGGCCCCAGCGGGCGGCCCCGTTGATGCCCTGGAACGAGAAGTAGCCGCCGATCATCATCAGCCCGCCGCCGCCGGCGACCCAGTCGCGCAGCACCTTGAGGCGGTTGGGCACGGGCTTGCCCTTGAGCCAGACGTCGGGGTGCAGCAGCAGGGTGTTGGAGCCGAGGTCGGAGAGCAGCACCGCGGCGTAGGCGTCGAGGCCCTCCTTCGTCATCGGGAAGGCCGTCGCCGCCTCGTGCGCCGGCATGTAGTGCAGCTCGTAGTCCGTACCGTCGAGCGCCTTGACCAGCGGCTCGGCCCCCAGGTGGAAGGTCACCGAGGCGAACTGGTCGAAACCCTTGTAGTGGGTGGCGGCACTCACCCAGCTCTCGCCGGCGAGCAGGACGCGCTTCTTCGGGGTGGCCATCGGGGACTCCTCGGGGCTTCAGGCCGCGAACACGGCGCGGGGATTGTCGACCAGCATCGCCCGGATCGCCGCCTCCGCCACGCCGTGGCGGCGCAGCCGCGGCACGTAGTGGCGGAGCACGTGGGCGTAGCCGTTCCCGCCATAGCGGGTCAGCATCATCTTCAGGAAGACATCCTGCGACAGCAGGATCCTGCCGCCGAAGCCCAGGGCCACGAGCCTGGCGATGGCGGCCGCGGTCTCCTCGTCCGACGGGCACTGCACCTGCTGGTCGGCGTACCAGTAGTCCATGCCCAGCATGTCGTACTCGACGAAGGCGCCGCGCGCCGCACAGGCGGTCTGGTAGTCGAGGTCGGCGAAGGACGGGTTCATGTGGCAGAGCACGGTATGGCGCGGATCGCCGCCCTCCTCCTCGACGATGTCGAGCACCCGCAGGCCCAGCCGGAACCAGCCCGGCAGGTGGACCATCAGCGGCAGCTTCGTCCGCGCCTGCGCCCGCACCGCCCCGCGCAGCGACTTCTCCTCGTCGGCGGTGAACGCCGAGGACACGCCGATCTCGCCGATCAGGCCGATCCGCACCCCGTCGATCCCGTCCAGCGCCTCGGCGACGATCTGGTCGGCCACGGCATCGACCGACATGCCGGCGAGCTCAGGCGGATGCGAGGACTGCAGGTAGTAGCCCGCACCCATGACGATGTTGAGCCCGGTGGCGGCCGAGATGCGCTGCAGGGCCTTGGGGTTGCGGCCGATGCCGCGGCAGGTGGGGTCGACCACCGAGACGCCGCCCTCGGCCTTGAAGGCCATGAGCTCGGCGATCGCCAGCGGCTCGTCGTCCAGCGCACAGTTGTCGAGGTTGACGAACGGGTCCATCCGCAGCTCGCCGAGGATGCCGATGTGCACCGGCTCGGTGGCGAGGTGCTGGCGGTGCGGCTCGCTCGGCTTGTGCCACCAGCAGCGGCAGTCGTTGAGGATGTGCTCGTGCGGCAGGGTGATGCCCAGGGCGTCGGCCGGGATCGGGCCGGCCACGGTCATCACCTGGCCGCTGCCGACATGCGCCGGCGACAGCTCGCTCACGTCCGGGCCCTCCGCTGCCCCAGCCGGGCGAAGGCCCGGGTGTTGAGCCAGATCGCCGCCAGGATGATGAGGCCGGTGACGATCTGGGTGAAGAACGGCGAGATGTGGGCGAGGATCAGGCCGTTGCCGATGACGGCGATGGTCAGCGCCCCCAGCACCGTGCCGACGATGGTGCCGCGGCCGCCGAGCAGCGCCGTGCCGCCCAGCACCACGGCGGCGATGACGTCGAGCTCGAAGCCGACCGCGGCGTTGGACGAGCCCGAGCCCAGCCGGGCGGCGATGATGATGCCGGCCACCGCCGCCGCCATGCCGCTCAGCACGTAGACCAGGAGCGTCGTCCGCTGCACGTCGATGCCGGCGCGGCGGGCGGCCTCGGCATTGGCGCCGATGGCGGTGACGTAGCGGCCGAAGGCGGTCTGGGTCAGCGCGATCCAGCCGGCGACGGCGACGAGCACCGCGATCACCGCCGGCAGCGGCACGCCCAGCACCCAGCCGCGGCCGAGCTGGACGAACCAGCTGTCGGCACTGATCGGGATCGAGAAGCCCTGGGTCAGCAGCAGCGCCACCCCGCGCAGCACCGACAGGCCCGCCAGGGTGACGATGAAGGCGGGAATGCCCTCGCGCGCCACGAACCAGCCCTGCAGGCCGCCGACCAGCCCGCCCAGCGCCAGCATCAGCAGCACGGTGAGCGGCCAGGGCACGCCGAGGCCGAGCAGGATGGCCAAGAGCGCGTTGACCAGGGCCACCGTCGAGCCGACTGACAGGTCGATGCCGCCTGTGGTGATCACGAAGGTCATCGCCACCGCCACGATCAGCAGCGGGGCCGACTGGCGCAGCAGGTTGAGCAGGTTGGTCGAGGTCGTGAACGACGCCGTGGCGAGGCTGAAGACCAGCACCATCAGCACGAAGAACGCGGCGATGCTGAGCACCGGCGCCTGGGCCTTGAGGAAGTCGGCGGTGGCCGAGCCCTGCGGCCGGCGCTCGCGGGGCATGCTGCCGTCGGCGCTCACGCTGCACCCCGCAGGGTCTTGGCCTTCTCGCCGACGATCAGGCCGACCAGGTCCTCGAGGTCGGTCTCGCCGATCCGCCGCTCGGCCACCTTGAGGCCCTCGTACATGACGGCGATGCGGTCGCAGACGCGGAACAGGTCCTGCAGGCGGTGGGTGATCAGGACGATGCTGACGCCGCGCGCGGCGAGCTTGCGGATCAGCCGCAGCACCGCCTCGACCTCGGCGACGGCCAGGGCCGAGGTCGGCTCGTCCATGATCAGCACGCTGGGCTCGAAGGCGGCGGCCCGGCCGATGGCGATCGACTGGCGCTGCCCGCCGGAGAGCTGGGCCACCAGGGCCCGCAGGTTGGGGATGTGGATCTCGAGGGCGTCGAGATGCTCCCTCGCCTCGGCGATCATCCGCCGCTTGTCGAGCAGGCGCAGGCCCAGGAGCGAGCGCTTCGGCTCGCGGCCGAGGAACAGGTTGCCGGCGACGTCGATCGTGTCGCACAGCGAGAGGTCCTGGTAGACCATCTCGATGCGCCGGGCGCGGGCCTCGGCCGGGGTGGCGAAGCTCACCGCCTCGCCGTCGAGCTCGATGCGGCCGGCATCGGGCACGTAGGCGCCGGCGATGATCTTGGTCAGCGTCGACTTGCCGGCGGCGTTGTCGCCGACGAGGCCCAGGACCTCGCCGGGGAACAGGTCGAGGTCGACCCCGCGCAGCGCCTCGATCGAGCCGAACCGCTTGCGGATGCCGGACAGGCGGACGCGCGGGACCGGGGCGGCCGCAGCCGCCCCTTCCGTTGCCTGCATTACTTGAAGACGGCCCGGTAGGGCTCGACGTTGTCCTTGGTGACGATGGTGATCGGCACGGCGATGGTCTCGGTCGAGGCCGGCTTGTTGGTGATCGCCTTGAAGGCGGCCTCGACCGCCGCGGCACCCATGCCGGCCGGGTCCTGCTGGACGACGCCGATGACGTAGCCCTCGTCGATGCCCTTGATCGCCGAGGCGGTCAGGTCCCAGCCGACGATCTTGACCGAGCCCTGCCGGCCCTGGCTCTCGACCGCGGCGACCGCACCCAGCAGCGCCGGCTCGCCGGTGGCGTAGATGGCCGTCAGGTCGGGGCTGGCGGTCATCAGGCTCTCGGCCGCCGACATGGCGTTGTCCTGGACGTTGCGGCCGTCGACCACGCCGGCCATCGAGATGCCCGGGGCGGCGGTGACGACATCCTCGAAGCCCTTCTGGCGGACGTTCTGGATGGTCGAGTTGAGCGCACCGACGATGCCCAGCTTGGCGGTGCCGCCGGTGACCTTGAGGAAGTGCTCGCCGATGGCGCGGCCGGCGGCCTCGTTGTCGACGCCGACCTGGGCGATCTGCGGGCCGGGCGGCAGGATCGCGTCGACCGCGGCGACCGGGATGCCGGCCTTCGCCGCCGCCTCGACCGCCGGCATGATGCCGTTGGTATCGATCGCCACCACGACCAGCCCGTCGACCTTGTCGGCGATGTAGGTCTCGATCGCGTTGTTCTGCGCGGCGGGGTCGTTGTTGGCGTTGAAGATGACCAGCTTGGCGCCGAGCTCCTTGGCCTTCTTCTCGGCACCCTCGTTCATCTGCGTGAAGAACAGGGCCTGCTGGTTGATCTGGACCAGCGCGATGGTCGGCTCGGCGGCCAGGGCCTGGAACGTCGGCATGGCAAGGGCGCTGACCGCGCCCAAGAGGCTCAGGGCCAGAAGCGAACGACGACGGGCCATCCGGGTGTCCTCCTTTGGGGGCCGGCGGCGGCGATCCTGCCGGCCGGCGTTTCGCGACATGACGGCGACGGAGCGACGGTAGCGCCGCCGCTTGAAACGTTCAAATGGTCGTTGCGGCCAGCGCCGTGGAATCGACAAGATCGACCGCGCGCAGGCCGTGCTCCTGGGCGCCCAGCGTCTCGATCGAGCGGCTGGCACCGGCCACGGCGATCCGCAGCGCCTCGGCTGGCGGCATCGCGTTGGCCCAGGCGGCCATGAAGCAGCCGGTGAAGGTATCGCCGGCACCGGTGGTGTCGACCGGCCGGGTCGCGGCGGCGGCGGCGTGGACGGGCTCGGCGCCGCGGCGCAGCAGCACCGCTCCCTCGGGCCCCAACGTCAGGATCAGCAGGACTTCCTCCGGCGCCCCGTCGGCATAGGGGCGCAGGCTGCGGACGAGGTCGGCCGTCCCGCCGGTGGCCCCGGTCGACTCGCGGGCGACCTCGCGGTTCAGCACGACGACGTCGAACAGCCGGCAGAGCTCGGCCAGCTTGCCGGGCGAGCGCCAGGCGCGGGCGAGGTGGGTGGTGTGCGTGGCGAGGCCCAGGCCGCGGGCACGGGCCTGCGGCAGCAGCGGGGCCAGCGGCCCGATCTGGTCGCCCTGCAGGTGCAGGACGTGGCGCGGGCCGGAAGGCTCCAGGCCGTCGAGCCAGGCCTGCAGGTCCTCGGGCGGCACCTGCAGCGGCTCGTTGATGATGGTGCGGGCGCCATTGGCCTCGACCATGATGATGCAGCGCGACAGCCGGGCCCCCGGCTTGCGCGAGCCGGAGGTCAGTGCCACGCCGCGGTCGGCCAGCAGCGAGGCCGCCCAGTCGCTGTCGGGATCGTCGCCGAGCAGGGTCATGACGTCGGCAGCGACCGGGCACGGAGCACCGAGGCCGGCGGCGGTGACGGCGACGTTGGCGGCACAGCCGCCGAGCGTCTTCTCGATCGCCAGGGCGGTGGCGCGGTCGTCGCGGTGCGGCAGGACCGTCACCTGGGCGGTGTGGTCGGCGCAGACATAGCCGACGCAGGTCAGCCGCGGCGTCGACGGATCGGCCGGTGGCCGTGGCCGGACCCGGCGGGCGATCAGCGAGCGGGCGGCGGTGTCCGGGACGAAGCCCAGCGTGTCGATGGCCTCGAGGATCGACGCCCGCTTGTCCGCCCGGACACCGCGGCGCCCGGTCAGCACGTTCGACACCGTGCCGATCGACACGCCGGCGCGGGCGGCGACCTCGCGGATGGTCGGGCGGCGGTCGCTCAGGCGAGCAGCTCCCGCAGCTCGCGGGCCGAAGGCAGCCCGGCGGAGGTGCCCTTGCGGCCGACCTTGAGCGACGCGGCGCGGACGGCGACGGCAACGGCGTCCGGCAGCGGCATGCCGCGGTCGACCATGGCGGCGAGCACGCCGCACAGCACGTCGCCGGCGGCGGTGGTGTCGGCGGCGTCGACGCGTGGCGCCTCGATGCGGATGCGGCGTCCGGCCTCGATCAGCGTCGCACCCTCGGCGCCGGCGGTGACGACCACGGCAGCCGCGGTCAGGCTGCCGAGCTGGCCGGCCTCGACGCTGTTGACGACGAGCAGGTCGACCTCGGCCTGGAGCTCGTCCCAGGCGAAGGCGAGGGGGGCGGCATTGGCCATCCGGCGCAGGCCGCGACGGCCGGCCTCGCGCAGGAGATCGCGCGTCGTCGCCTCGGCGAGGTTGCCCTGGACCAGCAGCAGGTCGCCGGACGCGGCCGACTCGAGGGCCCCGGTAACGGCGGCCTGCGGCAGGGCCTGGCTCCGCGCGGCCGTGCTGACGATCAGGTTCTCGCCGTCGCGGCCGACGAGGATCACCGACTCGTCGCTGCGGCCGGGCAGGCGGACCAGCTCGGCGGCCAGCGGCTCGGCGGCGGCGTAGGCCGCGATGGCGTCGCCGTCGGCATCGTCGCCGATGGCCGCGAGCAGGCGAACCTCGGCACCGGCCCGGGCGGCGGCGACCGCCTGGTTGAGGCCCTTGCCGCCGAACTGCCGTTCGGCCGTCGCGGCGAGCAGGGTCTCGCCCGGCGCCGGCAGCCGGTTGGTCCGGTAGATGCGGTCGACGACGGCGTTGCCGACGACGAGGATGGTCACGGCCGACCCCTCAGCGCAGCGCTGCCGCGATCTGCCCGAAGGCTTGCGCGCGACCGGGATCGACCGGGTTCCACCAGACGCCGTCGACCTTCAGCGCGCTGGCGACGATGACGCCGTCGGCGAGGGCGAGCACGGCCGGCAGGTTGCCGGGGGTCACACCGGAGCCGACCAGCAGCGGCAGGCTCGTGGCCGAGCGGATGGTGCCGATCTCGGCCTCGCTCGCCGCGTCGCCGGTACGCTGGCCGGTGGCGATGACGACGTCGGCCAGGGACCATTCGAGATCGCGGGTGAGCTCGGCGACCGACCGGTCGGCGGTGATGGCGTGGCTGCCGTGCTTGACGTGGCTGTCGGCGAAGATGCGGACGTCGTCGGCGGCGAGGCTGCGGCGGTAGCGCAGGGCAGGTGCGGCAGGGCCCTCGATCAGGCCCTCGTTGGCGACGTAGGCGTTGGCCCACTGGTTGACGCGGACGAAGGCGGAGCCGGCGGCCCGGGCGATCGCCAGCGCGTGCAGGGCGGCATTGGCGAGAACGTTGATGCCGACCGGCCGGCCGCTCTCGCTGCGGACCTTCTCGGCGGCCACCGCCATCGTCGCCGCCGTCTCGGGGCCGAGCGCATCGGGCTTGAGGAACGGCACGTCGCCATGGTTCTCGACGATCAGGCCGTCGAAGCCGGCGGCGGCGTAGGCCGCGGCGTCGGCCAGGGCGTGGTCGTAGATGCGGGCGACCGGCTCGCCGTCGTAGCTCGGGCTGCCCGGCAGCGGGCGGAGGTGGACGACGCCGATCAGCACGCCGCGCCTGCGGCCGAACAGCGACTCCAGCGCATGCGGGCGCAGCGGCGCGACGGACGTGGGGCTCAAGGGCGGGCCGTCCCGATGACTAAAAACGTTTCAATTTGCTACGCGGGCGTTCGGGCGCGGTCAAGCGCCACCCGCTACGGCAGCGGTCAGCGCGGCAGCAGCGAGCTTCCGGTCAGGTACTCGTCGACGGCACGGGCGCACTGGCGACCCTCGCGGATCGCCCAGACGACCAGCGACTGGCCGCGCCGCATGTCGCCGGCGGCGAACAGCTTGTCGACCGAGGTCCGATAGTCGTTGGTGTTGGCCAGCACGTTGCCGCGCGGATCCAGCTTCACGCCGCTCTCGTCGACCATCCCGCCGCGCCGGGGGCCGAGGAAGCCCATGGCCAGCAGCACGAGGTCGGCCTTCAGCTGGAAGGTGCTGCCCGGCACCTCCTGCATCGCCATCCGGCCGTCGGCACCCTTGACCCACTCGATGCGCACGCATTCCAGCGCCTCGACGCGGCCGTGCGGGGCGACGGCGCGCTTGGTCAGCACGGCGAAGTCGCGCTCGCAGCCTTCCTCGTGCGACGACGAGGTCCGCAGCTTCAGCGGCCAGTCCGGCCAGGTCAGCGCCTTGTTCTCCTTCTCGGGCGGCCGCGGCA
>JAXMCM010000024.1:105000-208175 GCA_046349355.1 Geminicoccaceae bacterium | reverse complement strand
TACAAGGCCGCCACCGCCAGTGCCGCCGAGCACGGCTCGCTGCTGCCGCCCGCGCATATCCTCAATGCCCCGACGGCGCTGATGAAGAAGCTCGGCTACGGCAAGGACTACGCCTACGACCACGACGCCCCGGACCGCTTCTCCGGCCAGACCTACTTCCCCGACGGCATGCCCCGCGAGACCTACTACCGGCCGACCGACGAGGGCATCGAGGCCCGCATCAAGGCCCGGCTGGACCGGCTGGCCGAGCTGCGCAGGGAGCGCGGGGGCGAGTAGCAGGACGTCGCGTTGGTCCTGATGCATTTCCTCGATCCTCGGCAGCCTCTATAAGCACGGGACCATGACGAAACGATTAAGCTCCGCTCGGATGAAAGGACGGCCGGGACAAGGTGCCTCTTCCGGAATTCACCCAATCTCCGGAGTTCATGAACAAGCGCCCACTCCGTCATCTACCGTATTGGCGACAAGAAAAGCGGACGCAGATGCGTTGACGGAGGAATTGCTAAAGCTCGGCCGCACATGTGCGGCTTTACCTGATGTCGATACTCGCTCTCCGGATGAGATGATCGGCTACAATGAAAACGGAATGTGGTAATGACGTGGCCCGTCTCTGACGCAAGTTCTTCCAGGCTTGGCTCTGTCGGAATGAAGGCCGAGTCCGCCCTCGCATGACCGCCGTCCAGCAGCGCGAGGTCTCAGCCGCCGAGATGGACTGGCGGTTCGACCGCTGGGTGCGCCACCATTTTCCGGCGCTCGGCCACGGCGCCCTGCAGAAGCTGATGCGCACCGGCCAGTTCCGGCTCGACGGCAAGCGGGTCCAGGGCAGCGAGCGGGTCCAGCCGGGCCAGGTGATCCGCGTCCCGCCGCTGCCGGAAGCGGCACCCGCGCCGGCCGCGGCACGTCCGGCTCCGGCGCTGCGCCCCGAGGATGCGAAGCTCGTCCGTCGCATGGTCATCCACGAGGACGCGTCCGTCATCGTGCTCAACAAGCCCGCCGGTCTTGCCGTGCAGGGCGGCACCGGCACGACGCGGCATGTCGACGGCATGCTCGAGGCGCTGGCGGTCAGGGGCGAGAAGCCGCGCCTCTGCCACCGGCTCGACCGCGACACCAGCGGCATCCTCGTCGTCGCCAGGACGGCCAGGGCCGCCGGCTTCCTGACCTCGGCCTTCCGCGGCCACGAGGCGAGGAAGCTCTACTGGGCCGTCGTCGTCGGCAGCCCGCGCGGCAACGAGGGCCTCATTGACCTCGCCCTCGGCAAGCAGGGCGTGGTCGAGAAGATGGCGGTCGACGAGGAGGACGGGAAACCGTCGAAGACCCGCTGGCGGGTGCTGGCGCGGACCGGCAAGGTCGCGAGCTGGATGGGCCTGATGCCGCTCACCGGCCGCACCCACCAGCTGCGCGCGCACTGCGCCGCCATGGGCTGGCCGATCCTCGGCGACGGCAAGTACGGCGGCAAGGCGGCCCACCCGGCGACCGCACCCAAGGGCCTGATGCTGCACGCCCGCGAGATCGACGTGCCGCACCCCGACGGCGGCCGCCTGCGCGTCGCCGCCGACCCGCCGCCGTCCTTCCGCGAGGGACTGGGCTGGATCGGCCTGACGCCCGAGCCGCTGCCGGGCACCCGCTTGCAGGACTGGTAGGTCGCTTGCGCCTCATCGTCTTCGACTGCGACGGCACCCTGGTCGACAGCCAGGCCTTCATCGTCGGCTGCATGCAGGATGCCTTCCGCGCCGACGGCCTGGCCCCGCCGCCGCCGGAGGCGGTGCGCCGCATCGTCGGCCTGTCGCTGGTCCAGGCCATCGACGTGCTGCTCGGCGGCGGCCGCCTCGCCGAGGCCGAGAGCGTCGCCGCCCGCTATCGCGAGGTCTTCATGGTCCGCCGCGAGCGCGGCGACTTCGACGAGCCGCTGTTCCCCGGCACCCGCGAGCTGCTCGACGCCCTGGCCGCCCGCGACCTGCTGCTCGGCGTCGCCACCGGCAAGACCATGCGCGGCCTGCGCCACGTCCTCGCCCATCACGGCCTCGAGGACCGCTTCGTCACCCTGCAGACCGCCGACCTCCACCCCAGCAAGCCGCACCCCGCCATGCTCGAGGCCGCCATGCGCGAGACCGGGGTCGGCCCGGAGGCCACCATGCTGGTCGGCGACACCACCTTCGACATCGCCATGGCGGTGGCGGCGGGTGCCCTGCCGGTCGGCGTCAGCTGGGGCAACCATCCGGCCGAGGAGCTGCGCGCCGCCGGGGCGCCGCACGTGCTCGACCGCTTCGACCAGCTCCTCGAGCTGCTGCCGGCCTGACCCCCGTATCGGAACCGTCGCCATGAAGCGTGTCTGGACCGAGGTCGCCGTCGAGCAGCGGCCCGAGGGCTGGGTCGTCCTGCTTGACGGCCGCCCCCTGCGCACGCCCGCCGGCAACCGCCTCGTGGTGCCCGGCGAGGGCGTCGCCCGCGCTGTCGCCGACGAATGGCTGCAGGTGGGCGAGACGGTGAACCCTGACGCCATGCCGATGACGCGGCTGGCGACCACCGTCGTCGACCTGATGCCCGCCCGGCGCGACGACGCCATCGCCGAGGCCGCCGGCTACGCCGCCACCGACCTGCTCTGCTACCGCGCCGAGACGCCCGCGGACCTGGCCGAGCGCCAGCGCCAGGTCTGGCAGCCCTGGCTCGACCGCGCCGCCGACCGGCACGGAGCCCCGCTCGGTGTCGTCGTCGGGGTCGTCGGCGCCGCCCAGCCCGAGGCCAGCCTCGCGGCGCTGAGGGCCGCCGTCGCCGCCCTCGACGACTGGCAGCTCGTCGGCCTGCACGCGGCGACGACGCTGACCGGCTCGGTCGTCCTTGGCCTTGCCATGCTCGACGGTGCCCTGGACGCCGACCGCGCCTTCGACGCGGCCCTGCTCGACGAGCTCTGGGAGATCGCGCAGTGGGGCGAGGAGGAGGAGCAGCAGCGCCGTCACGCCCGCCTGCGCCGCGACCTGCGCGCCGCCGACCGCTACCTGCGCCTCTTGCGCGCGGCTCAGCCCGGCGGCTGAGGCGGGGCGGCGGCCGGCGGCGGTGCCGCCAGCTGCGGCCACAGCCTGGCGACGAACGAGGCGCTGGCCGCCGACAGGCCGAGGGCCACCGACTGGGCCAGGATGGCGAGAACGCCATCGACCATGTCGCTCATCTCCGGCGTCCGCTCGACCTTCAGCCCGCGGGCGACGTGCCGGATCAGCTCGTCCGCCGAGGACAGGCCGAACAGCGGGATCAGCACGACCAGCAGGAAGAACAGGGCATAGGCCGCGGTCAGCCGCAGCCGGCTGCCGCGGCTGGCCCTGACGATATCGGCAAGACGGGTGCCGGGGCGATCCACGGCGCCCAGCAGTGCGAAGATGTGGAACAGCGGAAACGTCGCGAGGAAGGTGATCACGGTGACGGCGAAGACGGCGCTGCCGGCGAGCGTGGCCTCGGCCTTGCTGAAGTCCCGGATCCGGTCGAGCCCGAGCAGCGGCAGCAGGATGGCGCCGAACGCCGTGGCGACCAGCAGCGGATGGGCGAGGTAGCGCAGCAGCACGCGCGCCACAGGCCGGTCGAGGCGCGCCATCGCCACCGGCTCGATACCGGCGACACGCCAGCGGAACCACGCGACGCTGATGGCGATCGATCCGAGCAGGGTCACCAGCAGCGATACGGCCCAGGCGAGGCTGCGCTGCGCCGGATGGGCGACCGAGAGCAGCGTCGTGGCGGCGATCAGCAGCAGCCAGGGCAGGGCCATCCGCGACAGGCGGTCGGGGTGGTCGAGGACGTCGCCGAAGGCGGCGAGGACAGTCTGCCTGACGGCCACCCGGCCCGGCCGGGCTCCCTCTGCGGCACCTCTCGAGCCGCTCAGCGATGCCCGGCTGCCACGCGGCATCGAGGGGACGTCACCGGCGATCCCGGCGACGGCCGGACCAGGCGCTGGACATGACCTCGGCCATGCAATCACCCCGCGACGGCAGCCTTCGCCCTGGCGCTCGTCGCTGCCTCGCGCCGGGGTGGCAACCACCCCGGCCGTCCTTGAGGATAGTCGGAAATTCGGCAGGACGCATCGTCATCGGTCGCTGCTCGGGCGAGCCACCAGGGGACGATGTCGGGGCTCACGTCGCAGCGACCGGTGAGGGCTCTGCCTTCGCCGCCTTCAGCCGCGTCCAGGCCGCGGCGGTGAACGCGCCGAAGAGGGCCGACATCCCGAAGCTGACGAGCTGGCTGAGCGAGGTCACCGCCACCTGCGTGAGGGGCGCCACGCTGGCGCCTTCGAGCGGCTGCCGGAGCACGGGGCCGAGCGTGGACAGTGTCCCCGCGCCGACCGTGAGCCCGACGACCGGGATCAGGAAGGTGATCAGCAGCATCAGCGCATAGGCCAGCCAGAGGCGGCCCCGGTAGCCGCCGGTGAGCGTGCGGATGTCCCTGAGCGAGGTTCCGGGCCCGCCGACCGAGCCTGCCATGCCGTAGAGGGCGAGCACCGGATAGAAGGCTAGATAGAGGACGCTCACCGCCAGGGCCGTGAGCAGCGTGCCGAGCGTCATCACGGCCTTGCTGCCCAGGGCGACCCCGAGACCGACGAAGAGCATCAGGACGCCGGCCATGACGACGCCGAGGATGGCGACGGGCCACAGGAGTCGCAGCGCAACCCGTCCCACGTGGCGGTTCGGCCGCGCCCCGGCGGGCGGCGTCTCGCCCAGCATGCGCCAGCGGACCCAGGCGACGGTGATCGCGAGGCCGCCGAGGCTGGACACCAGCTGCGACGCAATGAGTGCCAGGTCCAGCTTCGACGGCACCGCCAGGCCGACGACATTCACCGCCACGCACAGGACCAGCCACGGCAGCGCCAGCCGCGTCACCTTGTCCGAATGCGCCAGCACATCCGCGAAGGCCGCGCCCACCGTGTTCCACACCGGCAGTCCCGGCGGCGTCGACACCGGCCGGCCGCCGGCCTGCGAGGCCCGGCTTGAAATTGCCATCACAATCTCCGTTGGGACAATAATCGACAAAGAACGATGGCGTGAAATGTCCACGCCGTGCGCCAAGCTTCATGTGCCCGATCGACCTTGTCCAGCGCCTCCTTGCGGCGGCACCTTGACGGCGGCGTCCGATCGCGGTGACGCAGGGCCGTCGGCAATCGAGCGGCCAGCCATGACCGAACCCCGTCCCGTCTCACCCTTGCGCGTCTATCTTGCCGGACCGGACGTCTTCCTCGCCGGGGCCCTGGATCTCGCTGCCCGCAAGAAGGCGCTGTGCGCCCGCTACGGCTTCGCCGGCGTCTTCCCGCTCGACAAGTCGCTCGACCTCGCGGGCCTGACGCCACGTGACCGGGGGCTGGCCATCGCCCGCGCCAACGAGCGGCTGATGGACGGCTGCGACCTGATGGTCGCGCACATGACCCCGTTCCGCGGCCCGGGCATGGACGGCGGCACTGCCTTCGAGATGGGCTACATGCGTGCCCAGGGGAAGCCGGTGCTGGGCTACAGCAACGTGCCGCTGGGCTTCTTCGAGCGCGTGGCCGCCGCGCACGGGTGCCGGGAGCGGGCAGGGGACGGCCACGGCTTCGAGGACGGCGACGGCCTCGCCATCGAGAACTTCGGCCTCGTCGACAACCTGATGCTGGACGGTGCGGTGATCGCCTCGGGCTTCGAGATCGCGACGGCGGCGGTGCCGGCCGGTGCGCTCTACACCGACCTCACGGCCTTCGAGCGCTGCCTCGCCATGGCCGCCGCCCGCTTCGGCGTCGCTGCCGGCTGAGCGTCATGTCGCAGCGGCCGGCGTTGGCCGGGGTGCGGCCTGCGTGATAACGCTGCGCCGGCTCCGGACGGCCGCCGCGGGAGGAACTCGTGCAGGAAATCCTCGAGAAGCTCGACGCCATGCGCGAGGGCGCCCGGCAGGGCGGCGGCAAGCGGCGCATCGAGGCCCAGCACAAGCGCGGCAAGCTGTCGGCGCGCGAGCGCATCGAGCTGCTGCTCGACCCCGGCTCCTTCGAGGAAGCCGACATGTTCGTCGAGCACCGCTGCACCGACTTCGGCATGGCCGAGCAGACCGTGCCGGGCGACGGCGTGGTCACCGGCCAGGGCACCATCAACGGCCGCCTCGTCTTCGTCTTCAGCCAGGACTTCACCGTCTTCGGCGGCTCCCTGTCCGAGGCGCACGCCGAGAAGATCTGCAAGGTGATGGACCGGGCGCTCAAGGTCGGCGCGCCCGTCATCGGCCTCAACGATTCCGGCGGGGCGCGCATCCAGGAGGGGGTCGCCTCGCTGGCCGGCTATGCCGAGGTGTTCCAGCGCAACGTGCTGGCCTCCGGCGTCGTCCCGCAGCTCAGCGTGATCATGGGCCCCTGCGCCGGCGGTGCGGTCTACTCGCCGGCCATGACCGACTTCATCTTCATGGTCCGCGACAGCTCCTACATGTTCGTGACCGGGCCCGAGGTGGTGCGCACGGTCACCAACGAGAGCGTCACCCAGGAGGAGCTGGGCGGCGCCTCGACCCATACCGCCCGCTCCGGTGTTGCCGACCTCGCCTTCGACAACGACGTCCAGGCGCTGCACGAGGTCCGCCGCTTTTTCGACTTCCTGCCGCTCAACAACCGCGAGGCGCCGCCGGTCCGGCCGACGCTGGACCCGGCCGACCGCGACGAGCCCTCGCTCGACACCCTGGTCCCGGCCAACCCCAACAAGCCCTACGACATGCGCGAGCTGATCGCGAAGGTCGTCGACGAGGGCGACTTCTTCGAGCTGCAGCCGGCCTACGCCCGCAACATCATCATCGGGCTCGCCCGCATCGACGGCTCGACGGTCGGCATCGTCGCCAACCAGCCGATGGTGCTGGCCGGCTGCCTCGACATCGACAGCTCGCGCAAGGCCGCCCGCTTCGTCCAGTTCTGCGACTGCTTCAACATCCCGATCGTCACCTTCGTCGACGTGCCGGGGTTCCTGCCCGGCACCGCCCAGGAATATGGCGGCATCATCAAGCACGGCGCCAAGCTGCTCTTCGCCTACGGCGAGGCGACGGTGCCCAAGGTCACGGTGATCACCCGCAAGGCCTATGGCGGGGCCTACGACGTGATGAGCAGCAAGCACCTGCGCGGCGACGTCAACTACGCCTGGCCGACCGCCGAGATCGCGGTGATGGGCAGCAAGGGTGCGGTCGAGATCATCTTCCGCGCCGACATGGGCGACCCGGCGGCGATCGAGGCGCGCACCCAGGAATACAAGGAGCGGTTCGCCAACCCGTTCGTCGCCGCCAGGCGCGGCTTCGTCGACGACGTGATCATGCCGCACGGCACCCGCCGCCGGCTGGCCGCCTCGCTGCGCTGGCTGCGCAGCAAGAAGCTCGACAATCCCTGGAAAAAGCACAGCAACATTCCGCTCTGAGCCGGGCGAGGGCGGACCCCCGGCACAGGTCGCCTCCTGCCCGCCGCCGCCAATGGCGGCAGGCACCCGATCGCGGCGATGCGGCAGAAAGTCTTGGGTGGGAGGGGCGATTGCCCCTTGCACTGCAGCATGCGGCGCTCCATTTAGCGTGCAGGTCTTCTTTCCGACTTCCCGACTGGCCGGTTCTGCTGGCTCCTTGGCATGACGCAGAGATCGCCTCGCGCTCCGGTACGTTGCCGGCGCGTGCCCTAAGTATGAGTAAAGGCTAAAGTCTTGCAGACCGGTACCGTCAAGTGGTTCAACGCGACCAAGGGCTTCGGCTTCATCCAGCCGGACAATGGTGGCCCTGACGCCTTCGTCCACATCAGCGCCGTCGAGCGCGCGGGCCTCGGCTCGCTGCGCGAGGGCGAGAAGGTTCAGTACGATCTCCAGCGTGGCAACAACGGCAAGAGCTCGGCCGAGAACCTGAAGCGCGTCGCCTGACGCGCGGGTTGTCGACCCGTTCTTGAAGACGATGTGTCCCCCGGCCTCGTGCCGGGGGATGCGCGCAAGCGATGGCTCCCTTGAGCCGACGGTGAAGTGATGGCTCTTCGTTCCCGCCGCCTCGACCAGATCTGGCGTGCCGACCAGCGCCCGGCGACCCGCAAGGCCGAGTACGAGCGCAACCTGCGCAACGCGATCGCCGGCACCTGGCTGGTCGAGATGCGCTATGGCGAGGACGAGACCTGGCGCCGCTTCGCCCCCTACGCCATCTTCCGCACGCCGCAGGGCAAGGTGAACCTGGCCGCCCGTCCCGAGGACGGCGGGGCCATGGTGATCTTCGAGATCGGCCGCATCACCGGCCTGAAGCTGCCGGGCGAGCCGTTCGAGCCCGAGGCGGGCTTCGACCGCGCCGGCCTGTCGCGCGAGGGCGTCGTCCTCTGCTCCGTCTGAGACGTCGCCCGGCAGCCTGACGTCGGGCTTGTGTCGACCGGCCGGCTGGCGCATAAACGCGCTTAGGCCTTCTTTCCGCCATCCCGCACGGCGAGCCTGCCGGCTCTATCCGTCGACTGCCGCGAAGACGACCTCGCGCCCCGGCACGTTGCCAGGGCGTGCCCTACTGACTGTGAGACTGCACTTTGAACACTGGTACCGTGAAGTGGTTCAACGCCACCAAGGGCTACGGCTTCATCCAGCCGGAGCAGGGCGGCCCCGACGCCTTCGTGCACATCAGTGCCGTGGAGCGGGCTGGCCTCGACGGCCTGCGTGAGGGCGAGAGGATCCAGTACGAGCTGATCCGCGGCAAGAATGGCAAGAGCTCGGCCGAGAACCTGAAGAAGGTCGGCTGACCGCTTTCCTCCCGGCAACGGGAGCGGGCGCCCTCCGGAGTGATCCGGAGGGCGCTTTCGTTTTCAGTACCCGGCGCCGGCCCGCTGCGGGGCGCGCGAGGGCGCCCGCGACGGCCGGCCGCGGTGCTGCCGCGCCGGCGGCTGGCCACCGGGAGCCCGGGCCGGCTGCTGGCCACCCGGAGCCCGTCCCGCCGGCTGCGCCTGGCGACGCGGCTCGGCCGGCTGCGGCTGGCGGCGCGGCTCGGCCTGGCGCTGCGGCGACGGGACCGGTGCCACCGCCCGCGCCGCCGGATGCGTCAGCACCGGGATCTGCTGGCGGATGGTCCGCTCGATGTCGCGCAGGTTGCCGCGCTCGGCCGGATCGCAGAAGGCGATGGCCCGGCCGGCCTGGCCGGCACGCGCCGTCCGCCCGATCCGGTGCACGTAGCTCTCCGGCACGTCCGGCAGGTCGAAGTTGACGACATGGGTGATGCCGTCGACGTCGATGCCGCGGGCGGCGATGTCGGTGGCGACCAGGACCCGGACCGTGCCGGCCTTGAAGCCGCCGAGGGCGCGCTCGCGCTGGTTCTGCGACTTGTTGCCGTGGATGGCGGCGCTGTCGATGCCGGCGGCATCGAGGTGCTTGGCCACCCGGTCGGCGCGGTGCTTGGTGCGGGTGAACACCAGCGTGCGGCCGACCGACGGCTCGCCCAGCAGCGCCGCCAGCAGCGTCCGCTTGTCGGCGTCGGCGACGTGGATCACCTGCTGCTCGACGCGCTCGGCGGTGGTGGCGACCGGGGTGATCGTCACCCGCGCCGGCTCGCGCAGCAGCTCGCCGGCCAGCACCGCCGCCTCCTTCGGCATGGTCGCCGAGAAGAACAGCGTCTGCCGGCTCGCCGGCACCAGCTTCAGGATGCGCCGCACGGCGTGGATGAAGCCGATGTCGAGCATCCGGTCGACCTCGTCGAGGACCACCGTCTCGACCGTGTCGAGGCGGATGGTGCCCTGCTGGAGGTGGTCGACCAGGCGGCCGGGGGTGGCCACCAGCACGTCGACGCCGCGCGCCGTGGCGCGGAACTGCTTGCGGATGTCGACGCCGCCGTAGACGACCGCGACGCTGAGCCGCTGGCCGCGGCCGTAGGCGGTGAAGCTGTCGGCGATCTGGCTGGCGAGCTCGCGCGTCGGCGCAAGCACCAGCACGCGGGCGGCGCGCGGCTGCAGCGGCACCCGCTTCAGGGCGAGACGGTGCAGGATCGGCAGCGCGAACGCCGCGGTCTTGCCGGTGCCGGTCTGGGCGATGCCCAGCAGGTCGCGACCCTCGAGAATGTGGGGAATGGCCTGCGCCTGGATCGGCGTCGGCTGCGTGTAGCCCTCGGTCGCCAGCGCCGCCAGCAGGGCGTCGCCGAGGCCGAGGTCTTCGAACTTGGTCAAATCAATAGCCTTCGAGGTGCGCGCCGTCGTCCCGCCGTCCTGGCGGACCGGCGCGCGGAGTTTCGGGGGCGATGCCCCGCGTGGTCCGGGCGATCGGGAAGGGTGGGACGGCAGGTCCGGCAGGACGCGGTCCCCAACGGGATCGCGCTCACGCGGCCGGAGCGCCGCAGGCTGCGTTGCACAGCACCCGTCACATGGGCGCTGGCATCGCCCATTGCAAGGAAATGCTGCACCGCATCAGCGCCGGTCACCCCTGCGCCACCACGAACAGGTAGCGACCGGCGGTGCCGTCGGCCGTCCGCTCGACCGCCATCTCGAGCTCCGGCCGCCAGATCCGGTCGCGCGCATTGCCCGGCTCGTCGGGGAAGTAGAGCTGCGTCGTCAGCAACGGTCCACCCGGCGCCTGGACCCGGACGTGAAAGTGCCGGGTCCGGCCCGGATACAGCGCCGGCAAGATCGTGGCGAAGGCGAAGCGACCCGCGCTGTCGGTGAGCTGGTGGCCGCGGCAGCGGTAGCCGTCATTGTCGTAGATGCCGGCGCTGTCGCAGTGCCACAGCTCGACCAGCGCGCCCGCCAGCGGTGCGCAGGCCGGCGACATGACGATCCCGGACAGGTCCATGGGCTCGCCCGGCAGGCCGTCGACCCGGAAGTCGGCGCGCAGCGGCGAGCCGGGCTTGAAGAACGGCCCCGCCGTCTGCGCCGGCGTCGGCTCGTCGCCGTCCCGGCACTCGGGCGTCGTCGCCGCCAGCGTCGGCCGGCCGGTCAGGAACGGAAGGCCGAGGCTGCCGAGGAGCAGGCCGCGGCGCGGTAGACCGGTGAGGCGAAGCATCGACGCTATCCCTGCATGGTGCGGCAGGGATATGGCGCGTGCCGCTCTGATGGCCAGACGGGAGGGGGCGGACGGATCGTGCGGATCCGTCCGCCTTCCGGCTCAGAGGGCGAAGTCGCCGGAGTCGAGGCCGCTGCCGCCGCCCTGGACGAGGATCTCGGCTTCGACCGCGGCGTCGTTGTCGGTGTTCATCTGGATGATCCGCTGCGTCAGGTCGGCCGGGTTCTGGATGATGCGGATCTGCGCCGCGGCGGTGAACGCGGCGCCGGCGGCGATGAAGGTCGCCGAGAACGCCTGGTTGCCGCCGGAGGCGGTGTTGGCGTCGATGTCGACCAGGTTGATCGTGTCCTGCGCCGAGAACACGAGGTCGTCGAACTGCACGATGACGTCGCGGCCGGCGCCGACGGCGGTGTGGCTGGCCTGGTCGAAGTCGAAGACATCGCCGGAGACGACGGCGAAGCCGCTCGAGCCGCCATTGCCGTTGAGCGTGTCGGTGCCGGCCCCGCCGTCGAGGGTGTCGGAGCCCTCGGCCCCGGCGAGGCTGTCGTTGCCGTCGTCGCCCACCATGTTGTCGTTGCCGGCGCCGCCGTTGAGCGAGTCGTTGTTGCCGTCGCCGTCGACGGTGTCGTTGCCGTCACCGCCCTCCATGACGTCGTTGCCGGCGCCGCCGCCGAGGATGTCGTTGCCCTCGCCGCCGTCGAGGACATCGTTGCCGTTGCCCCCGAACAGGTTGTCGTTGCCGGTGCCGCCATCGAGGCCGTCGTTGCCGTTGCCTCCGAAGAGGCTGTCATTGCCGGCGCCGCCGGCGATGCCGTCATTGCCGTTGCCGCCGAACAGGGTGTCGTTGCCGCCATAGCCGAGGACGGCGTCGTCGCCGGTGCCGGCCGTGATCGAGTTGCTGGCCGAAGTGCCCTGGAACAGTGCCATGATCGTCTCCCTGGTGCGCCGCCGCACGGAATGGCGGTCGTCGCTGGCGATGGCCCCATGCCGTCGCCGGAGCCGGGGGCGAGGAACGGTCCTTGCGTGGCAGAAGACTGCCCACCGGACCTTGTCGTGCTCGTCTGGAGCGACACGATAGTGAAATGATCGCCACATCGGCGCAACCATGACTGTTGTGACACGAATCACCATTGTGTTCGACGCTGATCATTTCCGTATCTTGTAATCTTGTGACGAGAATCACTTGGAGCTGGAGCCAGCGGCGGCGGGGCGCGTTAGTGCGCCGCGCAGGCGGCGGTCTGTCGCTTCCTGCGGGGCGGGTGACGGGCCGCGGCAAGTCGGGCCGGCCGTGGCGGCTACAACGCCCTCAGGCCAGCGGGAGAGGGCGGATGCAGACGGCGCGGGCGGTGGTGATCGGTGGCGGCGTGGTCGGCGTCTCGGCGCTGTACCACCTGGCGAAGCGCGGCTGGACCGATGCGGTGCTGCTCGAGCGCACCGAGCTGACCGCCGGCTCGACCTGGCACGCCGCCGGCCTGCTGCCGCTGTTCAACATGAGCTACTCGGTCGGCCAGCTGCACCAGTATTCGGTGAAGCTCTACCAGTCGCTCGAGGCCGAGACCGGCCAGGACGTCAGCTTCCGCAACACCGGCAACCTGCGGCTCGCCACCAACCGCGACCGCATGGACGAGTACCGCAACTACCAGAGCACGGCCGAGACCATCGGCGTCGAGTGCCACCTCCTCGGCGTCGACGAGGTCAGGAAGCTGTGGCCGCTGGCCAGCATGGACGGCATCGTCGGCGCCCTGTGGCACCCGACCGACGGCCACATCGCCCCGGCCGACGTCACCATGGCCCTGGCGAAGGGTGCCCGGCAGCTGGGGGCCACCATCCACCAGCACCGCCCGGTGACCGCCATCGAGCGCGACGGCGGCGAGTGGATCGTGCGCACGGCGCAGGGCGACTTCCGCTGCGAGCACGTGATCTGCGCCACCGGCAACTACGCCCGCAGCACCGCCGCCATGGTCGGCCTGCAGATCCCGGTGATCCCGGTCGAGCACCAGTACGTCATCTTCGACGTCGACCCGGCGCTCGAGGCCTACCGGGCGCAGGGGCACAAGGAGCTGCCGATCCTGCGCGAGCCGGACGAGCGCTACTACTTCCGCGAGGAGCGGCGCGGCTGGATCCTCGGGCCCTACGAGAAGCACGCGCCCGCCTGCTTCGTCGACGGCGTGCCTGCCACCTTCGAGAAGGACCTGTTCCCGGGCGACCTCGAGCGGATCATGGTCCATGTCGAGGCGGCGATGCGCCGGGTGCCGTCGCTCGAGAAGGTCGGCATCAAGCAGATCGTCAACGGCCCGATCGCCTACACGCCGGACGGCAACCCGATCGTCGGGCCCGCCTTCGGCCTGCCCAATTTCTGGGTCAGCGAGGGCCACAGCTTCGGCATCACCGCCGCCGGCGGCGCCGGCTGGCAGCTCGCCAACTGGATCGTCGACGGCGAGCCCTCGGTCGACATGATCGGCGTCGATCCCCGCCGCTTCGGCGTGGTCTCGAAGACATTCGCCAAGCTCAAGAACGAGGAGGCCTACGAGCACGTCTTCATCGTCCACTACCCGATGGAGGAGCGCCCGGCCTGCCGCCCGGCCAAGGCGCCGCCGGTGCACGACCGCCTCGACAAGGCCGGTGCGGTGTTCGGCCAGCGCTTCGGCTGGGAGCGGGCGATGTTCTTTGCCGCGCCCGGCACGCCCCGCGAGGACCACTGGACCTTCCGCCGGCCGCGCTGGTTCGGCGCCGTCGGCGACGAGGTCCGCGCCATGCGCGAGCGCGTCGGCCTGATGGAGCTCGGCACCTTCGGCAAGTACGAGGTCGAGGGTCCCGGTGCCCGCGCCTGGCTCGACCGCATGGTCGCCAACACCGTGCCGGCGAAGGTCGGCCGCATGGCCTTGTGCCACGCGCTGAACCCGTCGGGCTCGGTGCGCTCGGAGTTCACCATCACCCGGCTCGCCGACGGGCTCTGGGGCGAGCGCTTCTACCTCGTCGGCCCCAGCGCCGCGCACGACTGGGACTGGGATTTCCTCACCCAGACCTGCCCGCGCGACGGCTCGGTGTTCGTCAGGGACGTCACCACGCAGTTCGGCGTCTTCATCCTCGCCGGGCCGCACGCCCGCGAGGTGCTGGCCGGGCTCGCCGATGCCGACGTCAGCAACGCCGCCTTCCCGTGGCTGACGGCGCAGGAGATCCCGGTCGGCTTCTGCCCGGCGGTGCGCGCCCTGCGCGTCAACTTCCTGGGCTCGCTGGGCTGGGAGCTGCACCACCCGATCGAGTACCAGATCCACCTGTTCGAGGCGATCATGGCCGCCGGCAAGGGCCGCGACATCGCCCTGTGCGGCGTGCGCGCCATGGACTCGATGCGGCTCGAGAAGTCCTACCGGCTGTGGGGCACCGACCTCAATGCCGAGAACTCGCTGCTCGAGGCCGGCATGGACCGCTTCGTCCGCTTCCAGAAGCCCGACTTCACCGGCCGCGACGCCCTGCTCCGCCAGAAGGAGAAGGGCATCCCCTGGAAGTATTCGACCATCGAGATCGACGCCGACGACGCCGACAGCTTCGGCAACGAGCCGGTCTTCGTCGACGGCAAGGTGGTCGGCCGCGGCACCGCCGGCGGCTACGGCCACTGGCTCGGCAAGTCGCTGATGCTGGGCTACGTCCGCCCCGAGTTCGCCGCACCCGGCACCGCCTGCCAGGTGCGGATCCTCGGCGACCTGCGGCCCGCCCGCATCGTCGCCGAGAGCCCGTACGACCCGGAGAACCTGGCGCTGCGCGCCTGAGCCGCCGGCCGCCTCAGGCGGCGACGGGCGTCCAGCTGCCCGACGCCGCCGAGGCGAGGATGGCGTCGGTGACGCACTCGACCCGGTAGCCGTCGCGGAAGCTGGGCTCCGGTAGCCTGCCGCCGACGATCGCCGCGGCGAAGTCGTGGATCTCGACGATCTTGGTCTCGGTGTAGCCGATGCCGATGCCGGGGATCGGCCACAGGCCCTGGCCGTAGGGGTGGGCCGGGCCGGTGTAGACCGTGCGGAAGCCGCGCGCGTCCTCCGGATCGTCGGCGAACATCACCCGCAGCTCGTCGCGCCGCTCGTAGTTGAAGGCGACGCTGCCCCGGTCGCCATGCACCTCGAAGGTCAGGAAGTTGTTGCGGCCGTAGGCGTTGCGCGAGGCCTCGATGGAGCCGACGGCGCCGCTTTCGAAGCGCAGCAGCGTCAGCACCTCGTCGTCGACGTCGACCTCGGCGCGCGGGCCTGTGCTGTTCTCCTTGACCCCCAGCCGGTCGACGCCGCCGGCCTGCACCGGCCGGCTCTTGACGTAGGTCTGCGCCATGGCGCTCACCGCCGTGATGTCGCCGACGAGGTAGCGGGCGAGGTCGACGACGTGGCTGCCGATGTCGCCGGTGGTGCCGGAACCCGCCACCTTCTTCTGGAACCGCCACGACAGCGGGCTGTCCGGATCGGCCGGCCAGTCCTGCAGGTAGGTCCCGCGGAAGTTGCGGACCCGCCCGATCCGTCCCTCGTCGATGTAGCGCCGCGCCAGCGCCACCGCCGGCGTGCGCCGGTAGTTGAAGGTGACCATGTGCATCACGCCGGCCGCCTCGACCGCGTCGAGCATGGTCCGGGCCTCGGCCGCACCGCGCGCCAGCGGCTTCTCGCAGATCACGTGCTTGCCGGCCCGGGCGGCGGCGATGGCGATCTCGGCATGGCTGTCGTTCGGCGTGCAGATGTCGACGACGTCGATGTCGCCCCGCGCCACCGTCCGCCGCCAGTCGGTCGAGCCTTCGGCGAAGCCGTAGCGCTGCCGCGCCTCCTCGGCCTGGGCGTCGCTGACGTCGACCACGACGCGGCGCTCGAAGACCGCCGGTGCCGGCCAGAAGAACATCGGCATCGCCGCATAGGCCAGCGCGTGCGCCTTGCCCATGAAGCCGCCGCCGATCATCGCCACGTTGAGCGTGCGCGTCATCGCTTCCCCCCCTGATGCGGCCGGCCCGGACAGCGGACCTTGCCGTCGATCCGGGATTGAAGGCCGTCTGCCGCCACTCCACAAGGCCGGCCCGGACCAGGAACGACTGTCGGACCCCGCGTCGCCATCCTGTTCACTTGCGGCTACGCCCGAGAGGCGGAGCGGCGTGGCGGCCGCCTCGATGGCGATGCCGAGCTGCCGAGCAGGCCCTACGCAGGCGCGGCGCTCGCCCGTAAACTGTGCGGGGCACTGGGACGGCGGCCGGCGACACCGGGCCGCGGCGGCAAGGGGAAGACGGGCGGCATGGCCGGGCTGCGCATCCTGCTGGTCGAGGACAACGTGCTCATCCGCATGAGCACGGCGGCGATGCTGCAGGACCTCGGGCACAGCGTGCGCGAGGCCGGCGACGCCGACGAGGCCCTGGCCCTGCTCGAGGCCGGGCCCGACGACGTCCTGATGACCGATATCGGCCTGCCCGGCATGTCGGGCACCGAGCTCGCCGCCGCGGCGCTCAGCCGCTGGCCGGCGCTGCGGGTCGTCTTCGTCTCGGGCCAGGAGCCGGCCGGCGGACCGTCGCGGCCGGATGGAGCGCGCGTGCTGGCCAAGCCCTACGACAGGGAGGGATTGCGCCGGGTGCTGTCCGCCGCCACATCCTGAGGCAGTGTTCGCCATCGGTTCCGGTGGTGCCCTGGATTTGGTCGACCCGACACCCTTGAAGCCGGTCCGTCGCTACCCGAACCTCGTCGCCCCGACCTTCGGCGGCCTCCAGCTGTGGGAGGACGTCGCCTGGCGTGCGGGCTGGCGCGTGCAGCGCCAGGCGGTGCTCGGCCATGCCCGGCTGCTCGATCCCGCCGGCCTGCGCCAGGCCTGGGGCAAGGAGCCGCTGATGCTGGCGCTGCTGGCCGAGCGGACCGTCGGCTGGAAGCCGTCCGGCCCGGCGACGCTGATGCTCCACGGCCTCGGCCGCGGCCGGCGGATGTTCCGCTACCTGCGCACCGGCTTCATGGACGGCACCGTGATCGAGCTCGGCTATCCCAGCACGCTCGGGCCCGCCGCCCGGCACGCGCCGGGCCTGTGCCGCCTGCTCGCCACCTTCGAGGGCTTCTCGCGCCTCGACCTCGTCGCCTACAGCATGGGCGGCCTCGTCGCCCGCGCCATGTTCGCCGATCCGGAGCTGGCGCGGCTGCCCTGGGGCAGGGCCGTCATGATCGCCACGCCGAACCACGGTGCCCGGCTCGCCGCCCTGCTGCGCTCCGGCCTGCCGCCGGCGCTCAACCTGCCGCCCGTGCTGCGCGGCTTCCTCGACGGCGAGCCGTCGCGCCTGCCGATGCTGCCGATGCCGACCGGCGTGATTGCCGGCACCGGCGGCGTCGCCCTGCAGCGCTGGTTCGGGGCACCCAACGACGGCGTGCTGACCATCGACGAGGCCCGCCTGCCGCACGCCGACTTCGTCACCGTCCCGCTGCTGCACGTCGACATGCCCAAGCGCGCCGCGGTCCGCGACCTCGCCGCCCGCTTTCTCGCCACCGGCAGCTTCGCTCCGTCCGGCGGCGGACCGGGCGGCGCGGCCGGCGTTGCCGACCGGGGTGCCGCCGACTAGCGTCGGCCAGCGCGAGGCAGGCGCCGGTCGACGGGCAAGGCGGCAGCGCGAGGGAACGGCATGACGGACGCAGCGGCGCCCGGCGCGGAAGCGGGCTCGTCGGAACGGGAAGGGCCCGCGTTCTACCGCTCGGTGCTGGACGAGCAGATCGAGATGATCTCGCGGTTCCGCGCCGACGGGACGCTGCTGTTCGCCAATCGTGCCTATGCCGCGTCGATCGGCCGGACCGCCGCCGAGGTCGAGGGCCAGAGCTTCTGGCCGTTCATCCCGGAAGGCGACCGTCCCGGCGTGATCGCGCTGATGGACCGCCTGACCCCCGACGACCCGATCGTCACCATCGAGAACCGCTTCGAGACGGCGGCCGGCCCGCGCTGGGTGCTGTGGAGCAACCACGCCCTCGTCTTCGATGCCGACGGCCGCTGGCTGGAGGCCCAGTCCACCGGCGTCGACATCACCGCCCGCAAGCTGGTCGAGGAGGAGCTGCAGCGCGAGCGCGAGCGGCTGCGGCTGGCGCTCGGCGCCGCCGACCTCGCCACCTGGGACCGCAACCTGCTGACCGGCGAGACCCGCTGGAACGACAAGATGTTCCGCCTGCTGGGCCTCGACCCGGCGGCGGTGGTGCCGAGCCTGCCCTTGTGGGCGACGCGGGTGCTGCCGGAGGATCTGCCGGAGATCGAGGCGGCGCTGGCGCGCAGCCTCGCCGAGGGCATCGAGTACGTCGCCGAGTTCCGGGTGCGCGGCGAGGGCGACCGGATCAACTGGGTCGAGGCCCGCGGCCACTCCGAGCGCGCGCCGGACGGCACGCCGATCCGCTCCTACGGCGTGCTGCGCGACATCACCGCCCAGAAGCTGCACGAGCAGCGCCAGCAGCTGGTCGTCGCCGAGCTCAACCACCGCGTCCGCAACACCCTGTCGCTGGTGCAGGCGATCATGCACCAGACCTTCCGCGGCGCCGCCGCCCCGCCCGACCTGCTCAAGGCCTTCGAGGACCGGATCATCGCCCTGGCCGGCGCCCATGCCGTGCTGACGCGGCGCAACTGGGAGAGCCCCGGCCTCGCCGAGCTGCTGCACGAGGCGGTGGCCTTCAGCGGCGACGCACGGGCCCGCATCGCCCTCGACGGCCCGCCGGTGACGCTGAGCCCCGACCAGGGCATCGCCATCGTCCTCGCCGTGCACGAGCTCGGCACCAACGCCCTGAAGTACGGTGCCCTGTCGCAGCCGACGGGCGCCGTCGCCCTGACCTGGACGCTCGACGCCCCCGGCCGCAGGCTCGACCTCGTCTGGACCGAGCGCGGCGGCCCGCCTGTCCACCCGCCGGCCCGCCGTGGCTTCGGCACCACCATGATCGAGCACGCCCTGCCGCGCCAGGTCCGCGGCTCCGCCACCCTCGCCTTCGACCCGGCCGGCCTGCGCTGCGAGATCCGCGTGCCACTTGCCTCCGCCGGCAGCAGGCCCGGATGAGCGACCCGCTCCTCACCCCGTTCCGCCTGAAGCATCTCACCCTCAGGAACCGCGTCCTCTCGACCGCGCACGAGCCGGCCTATTCCGAGGATGGCCTGCCCAAGGACCGCTACCGGCTCTACCATCTCGAGAAGGCGCGGGGCGGCGTCGCCCTGACCATGACGGCCGGCTCGGCCGTGGTCGGCGAGGACAGCCCGCCGGCCTTCGGCAACCTGCACGCCTATCGCGACGAGATCGTGCCCTGGCTGCGGCGGCTGGCCGACGACTGTCACGGTGCCGGCTGTGCGGTGATGATCCAGCTCACCCACCTCGGCCGCCGCACCGGCTGGAACAAGGGCCATTGGCTGCCGGTGCTGGCGCCCTCGCCGGTGCGCGAGCCGGCGCATCGCGCCTTCCCCAAGGAGGCCGAGGACTGGGACCTCGACCGCATCGCCGGCCAGTACGCCGCGGCGGCGCAGCGGATGCAGGCCGCCGGCCTCGACGGCATCGAGCTCGAGGCCTACGGCCACCTGCTCGACCAGTTCTGGTCGCCGGCCACCAACCGCCGCGACGACGAGCATGGCGGCAGCCTCGACAACCGGCTGCGCTTCACCTTCCGCGTCCTCGACGCCATCCGCGCCGCCGTCGGCCCGGCCTTCATCCTCGGCATCCGGCTGGTCGCCGACGAGGCCTGGGACCGTGGCCTGTCGCGCGCGGAGGGCCTCGCCATCTGCCGCCGCCTCGTCGCCTCGGGGCAGGTCGACTTCCTCAACGTCATCCGCGGCCACATCGAGACCGACGCGGCCCTGGCCGGGGTCATCCCGGTGATGGGCATGCCCGCCGCACCGCATCTCGGCTTCGCCGGCGAGATCCGTGCCGCCACCGGCATCCCGGTGTTCCACGCCGCCCGCATTCCCGATGTCGCCACCGCCCGCCACGCCATCGCCGGCGGGCTCGTCGACATGGTCGGCATGACCCGGGCGCTGATCGCCGACCCGCACATCGTCCGCAAGGTCGAGGCCGGCCACGAGGACCGCATCCGCCCCTGCGTCGGCGCCACCTACTGCCTCGACCGCATCTACGAGGGCCACGAGGCGCTCTGCATCCACAACCCGGCGACCGGCCGCGAGGCGGTGCTGCCGCACGTCGTGCGGCCGGGCGAGGGGCCGCGGCGGCACGTCGTCGTGGTCGGCGCCGGCCCGGCCGGGCTCGAGGCCGCCCGGGTCAGCGCGCTGCGCGGCCACGCCGTCACCCTGCTCGAGGCGGCACCGCAGCCCGGCGGCCAGGTCCGCCTCGCCGCCCGCTCGCGGCGCCGCGCCGAGCTCGTCGGCATCGTCGACTGGCGCGTCGCCGAGTGCGAGCGGGCCGGCGTCGCCCTGCGAACGGGCATGCTCGCCGACGCCGCCGACGTGCTGGACCTCGCCCCGGACATCGTCGTCGTCGCCACCGGCGGCCTGCCGCAGTCGCCGCCGCTCGACGCCGGGGCCGACCTCGTCGTCAGCGGCTGGGACATCCTCGCCGGCGACGTGAAGCCGGCCGACGAGGCGCTGGTCTACGACGACAACGGGGCGCATCCCGGCATGCAGGCGGCCGAGGCGCTGGCCCTGGCCGGCAGCCGCGTCGAGGTGGTGAGCCCGGAGCGCTTCTTCGCGCCCGAGATCGGCGGCCTCAACCACGTCGCCTACGCCCGCGTCTTCCGTCGCCACGGCGTGCGCGTCACCATCAACACCCGCCTGCGCGCGGTTTTCCGCGACGGCAACCGGCTGCGCGCCGTGCTCGGCTCGGACTATGGCGATGCCACCGAGGAGCGCCTCGTCGACCAGGTCGTCGTCGAGCACGGCACCCTGCCGCTGGACGAGCTCTACACCGCACTCCGTCCGGACTCGCTGAACCGCGGGGCCGTCGACCACGCGGCCCTGATCGCCGGCCGCCCGCAGGACATCGTCCGCAATCCCGACGGCCGCTACCGCCTCTACCGCGTCGGCGACGCCGTCAGCTCGCGCAACATCCACGCCGCCATCCACGACTCGCTGCGCCTCTGCATGACCTTCTGAGGCTGCTACGCTGGCCGGCCGCCGACCGCCGGAGTGACGCCATGCCGATCCGCACCCGCCTGACCGAGCGGCTGGGCCTCGAGCACCCGATCCTCTCGGCCCCCATGGGCTTCGTCGCCGGCGGGGCGCTGGCGGCGGCGGTGACCCGTGCCGGCGGCCTCGGCCTGATCGGCGGCGGCTACGGCGATCCGGACTGGCTGCGCGAGCAGTTCGCCGCCGCCGGCAACGAGGCGGTCGGCTGCGGCTTCATCACCTGGTCGATGGCGCGCCGGCCGGAGCTGCTCGACCAGGCCCTCGACCGTCGCCCCCGCCTGCTGATGCTCTCCTTCGGCGATCCGTTGCCCTTCGCCGCCCGCATCCACGCCGCCGGCACGCTGCTCGCCTGCCAGGTGCAGACCCTGGCCCACGCCCGCCGCGCCCTCGAGGCCGGGGCGCAGATCCTCGTGGCGCAGGGCAGCGAGGCCGGCGGCCACGGTGCGGTCCGCGGGACCCTGACGCTGGTCCCGGAGGTCGCCGACCTCTGCGCCCGCACCGCTCCCGAAACGCTCGTCGTCGCCGCCGGCGGCATCGCCGACGGGCGCGGGCTGGCCGCAGCCCTGATGCTGGGGGCCGACGGCGTGCTCGTCGGCACCTGCCTGTTCGCCGCCGCGGAGGCGCTGGTGCATCCGGGCCTGCAGCGCGCCGCCGTCGCCGCCGACGGCGACGCCACGGTCCGCACCGCCGTCGTCGACATCGTCCGCGGCCTCGACTGGCCGCCCGGCTACAGCATCCGCGTGCTGCGCAACGCCCTGGTCGAGCGCTGGCACGGTCGCGAGGACGCCATGCGCGCCGGTCTCGATGCCATCCGCAGCCGCTACGCCGAGGCGGCGGCCGCCGGCGACGGGGCCGAAGCCGGCGTCATCGTCGGCGAGGCGATCGGCCTCGTGGATCGCGTCGAGCCCGCCGCCGCCATCGTCGCGCGCATCGCCGCCGACGCCGCGGTGCGGCTGCACGCGGGTGCCGGATTGGCGTCGACTTCACGCCCGCTGTGAAGCGTGGCCCGGGGTGCTATGCAGCGGCAGGTTCGCGGAGTGCCCCCGATGCGTGCTGCCCTGCTGCTGTCCACCGCCGTCCTCGCCCTGGGCGCGGGTTCCGTCCCGCTCGCCGCCGCGACCCTGCCGGCCGAGAGCCGGATCGAGCAGGTCACCGTCTTTCCGGACCGCGCCGAGATCGTGCGCAGCATCGAGATCGACCTGCCGGCCGGCGCCTCGCAGCTGGTCGTCACCCCGCTGCCGGCCGGCCTGATCGGCGACTCGGTGCGGATCGAGGGGGCGAGCGAGGGCGGCACGGTGCACCTGGGCGCGGTGGACGTGCAGCGGAGGTTCAGTGCCGACTCCGCCGCCCCGCGCGAGCGCGAGCTGGAGCAGGACATCGGCGAGCTGGAGCGGCGCGGCCGCGCGCTGCAGGACCGGGTGACCGCCGCCCGGGTCCGCCTCGACTTCATCAACGCGCTCGGCCGCTCGCTGCCGCAGGCGGCCGGCGAGCAGGTCGGCCGCGGCCTGCCGGACCCGGAGATCTGGGAGAAGAGCTGGAAGACGCTGGGCGACGGTGCCGAAGACGCGCTCGACGACATCCGCGAGGCCGAGGGTGATCTCGAAGGGGTCAACCGGCAGATCGAGGCCAGGCGCAGCGAGCTGGCGCAGATCCGCAACGGCGCCCGGTCGTTGACCACCACCACCATCGGCGTCGAGGCCGACCAGCCGGCGCGGACGTCGCTGCGCCTGCACTACCAGGTCCCCGGTGCCATCTGGCGGCCGGCCTACGAGGCACGCATGAACGCGGCCGGCGACGGCGTCCGCCTGGTCCAGCGCGCCGAGGTCGTGCAGACGACCGGCGAGGACTGGACCGGCGTGCAGCTCGTGCTTTCCACTGCCCGGCCGGCCGACACGGCGGTGATGCCCGACCTGCAGCCCTGGTTCGTCGACGTCGAGGAGCCGGTCGAGGCCTATCGCGCGGAGCCGGCACCGCTCGCCCTGGAGATGCGCCTGGAGGCCGACGCGCCGATGGCGGCCGGCAAGGCCGCCGAGCCACAGCTGGCCGAGACCGTCGCCGGCGAGTTCGCCGCCGAGTACCGCGTCCCCGGGCTCGCCGACGTTGCCGCCGACGGCGCCTCGCGCATGCTCACCCTGACCGAGCGCGACCTGCCGGTGACGCTGGCGGTGCGCGCCACGCCGCGCCTGCTGCCGGGGGCCTTCCTGTTCGGCGAGACCGTCTATCCGGGCCCGGAGCCGCTCCTGCCAGGGCCGCTGGCGATCTATCGCGACGGTGCCTATGTCGGCACCTCCCACATCGCCGGCTTCCTGCCGGGCGAGACCGTCCGCGTCCCGTTCGGCATCGACGACCGGGTCAGCGTCGACTACCGCCTCGAGACCGGCGGCCGCTCGACCGAGGGCGTGTTCAGCAAGGACCGGCGGGTCGAGCGCCACTACCGGATCGACGTCGCCAACCGGCACGACACGGCCATTCCGGTCACCATCGTCGACCAGATCCCGGTGCCGCAGGACGAGCGGATCAGCGTGCAGCTGCTGCCGACGACGACCGCGGTCACCACCACCGATCCCGGCGGCCGCCGCGGCATCCTGGAGTGGACCGAGGCGATGGCACCCGGCGCCACCCGGCAGATCGACTTCGGCTACGCCGTCACCTATCCGGAAGGCGTGCGGGTCGAGGGCTTTTGACCGGCGGTGAGCTTGATCGGGGCAGGGTGATCCTTACCTCGGAGGCATGATGCCCGACCCCCTGGCCCAGGAGCCCGCCGCCGACGTCGCCTTCGCGATCGACCGGATGCCGATGCCCGAGCCGCTGACCGGCGTGAAGGCGGTCCGCCGCGAGCAGCAGCGCTGGCACCGGATCAACCGCGCCGCCGGCGAGCTCGACATCGGCTACGATGCGCAGGGCCGCCCGGTCCGCGTCGAGTATCACTGGATCCGCTGGTTCAGCCGCGCCAACCCGGCCGTGGACGACGTCTACACGGCCGAGTTGTGGGTGCGGCAGCCGTCCGGCGACTGGCTCTACCTGCAGCGCCCGTCGCAGGTCGGCTTCGTCGCCGCCAGCCATGCCGCCGTGCGCGGCCTGCTGGCCCGGCATCTCAACATCGACGTCGGCGAGTGAGGAGAGCGCCCATGTGGCTCGCGTCCCGCAAGAAGGCCCTGATGCCGTCCCCCGACGAGGCGCTGCCCGGGCGCGCGTCGCGGCCCTACCGCGTGCCGGAGAAGCACTTCGTCAACGGCAACCGGCTGGAGCCGCCCTATCCGGAGGGGCTCGAGGTCGCCCTGTTCGGCCTCGGCTGCTTCTGGGGGGCCGAGCGCAAGTTCTGGCAGCTGCCCGGGGTCTGGGTGACCGCGGTCGGCTATGCCGGCGGCCTGACCCCGAACCCGACCTACGAGGAGACCTGCAGCGGCCGCACCGGCCACAACGAGGTCGTCCAGGTCGTGTTCGATCCGGCGAAGGTCAGCTACGAGCGCCTGCTGCGGGTGTTCTGGGAGTCGCACGACCCGACCCAGGGCATGCGCCAGGGCAACGACGTCGGCACCCAGTACCGCTCCGGCATCTACACGACGTCGGCCGAGCAGCGCCGGCAGGCGCTGGCGTCGCGCGACCTCTACCAGAAGGAGCTGAAGGCCGCCGGCTACGGGACGATCACCACCGAGATCGTCGACGCCCCGGCCTTCTACTTCGCCGAGGACTACCATCAGCAGTACCTCGCCAAGAACCCGATGGGCTATTGCGGCCTCGGCGGAACCGGCGTGAGCTGCCCGGTGGGGCTCGTCCAGGCGGCCGAGTAGGGCTCAGCCCGCCGCGGCGCGGCGGGCGAGCTGCCGCTTCTGCAGCAGCGAGGCGATGATGACCCCGGTCGTGACGCAGGCGATCAGCACCGTCGACACGGCATTGATCTCCGGCGTCACGCCGAGCCGGACCTGGCTGTAGATCCGCATCGGCAGGGTGGTGGCGCCCGGACCGGTGGTGAAGCTCGCGACGACCAGGTCGTCGAGCGACAGTGAGAAGGCGAGCAGCCAGCCGCCGACCAGCGCCGGCGCGATCAGCGGCAGGGTCACCAGCAGGAAGGCGGTGAGCGGCGTGCAGCCGAGGTCCAGTGCTGCGTCCTCGAGCGTCCGGTCGAACGACAGCAGCCGCGACTGCACGATCACCGCGACATAGGCCATCGAGAAGGTCGCGTGGGCGATGACCACGGTCCAGTAGCCACGCTCCCAGTCCAGCGCCACGAACAGCAGCAGCAGCGACAGCCCGGTGATCACCTCGGGCATGACCAGCGGCGCGTAGACCGTGGCCGAGAACAGCGTGCGGCTGGGGAACCGCGTCAGCCGGACCAGGACGATCCCGGCCAGCGTCCCCAGCACGGTCGCCAGCGTCGACGAGACGAAGGCGATCCGCAGCGTGATCCACACCGCGTCCATCAGCTGCTCGTTCTGCAGCATCTGCGCGTACCAGCGCAGCGACCAGCCGCCCCAGACGGTGACGAGGCGGGAGTCGTTGAACGAGTAGAGCACCAGCAGCAGGATCGGCAGGTAGAGGAAGCCGAAGCCGAGGACCAGCGCGGTCAGCGTGACGCCGGTGAAGCCGCGGGCCATCAGGCGGCGCTGCCGGTGCGGTCCTGGTGGCGCTGCAGCAGGGCGATCGGCACCACCAGCACCAGCAGCATCACGATCGCCACCGCCGAGGCCAGCGGCCAGTCGCGGTTGGCGAAGAACTCGGTCCACAGCGTCTTGCCGATCATCAGCGTGTCCGGTCCGCCGAGCAGGTCGGGAATGACGAACTCGCCGACCGCCGGGATGAACACCAGCAGGCAGCCGGCGACGATCCCGGCGAGGCTGAGCGGCACGGTGACCAGCCAGAAGGCGGTGACCGGGTGGCAGCCGAGGTCCACGGCCGCCTCGATCAGGGTCGGGTCGTGCTTCTCGAGCGCCGCGTACAGCGGCAGGACCATGAACGGCAGGTACGAGTAGACGATGCCGATGTAGACGGCGAGCGGGGTGTTGAGGATGACCAGCGGCTGCGAGATGACGCCCAGCCAGAGCAGCAGCTGGTTGAGCAGGCCTTCGTTCTTGAGGATTCCGATCCAGGCGTAGACGCGGATCAGGAACGAGGTCCAGAACGGCAGGATCACGAGCATCAGCAGCGTCGGCCGCCAGCGTTCGGGGGCGCGTGCCATGCCGTAGGCCATCGGGTAGCCGACCAGCAGGGTCAGCAGGGTCGAGATCGCCGCGATGCGCAGCGATTCGAGGTAGGCCGCGACGTAGAGGCTGTCCTGCAGCAGGAGCAGGTAGTTCGAGACGTTGAGGCGGATCTGCAGGATCCAGGTGCCGACCTCGTCGACCAGCTCCCACAGTGGCAGGTAGGGCGGCTGGGCGAGGTCCGGCTCGGAGAAGCTGAGCTTCAGGACGATCAGGAACGGGACGAGGAAGAACAGAAGCAGCCAGACATAGGGGACGACGATCAGCAGGGTCCGGCCGAGCCGGCCGGTAAGGTCCGGCCTCACGACTTCAGCACCACGGCGGCGTCGGCGTCCCAGCTCAGCCAGACCCGGTCCTCCCAGCTGATCGGCCGCTCGACCAGCCGCTGCCGGTTGGCGGCGGTGGCGCGCAGCACGAGGCCGCCGTCGAGGCGCACATGGTAGACCGAGACGTCGCCGAGATAGCCGATGTCCCAGACCGTGCCGGCGACGGCGTTGGCGGCCGTCTCCGCCGGCGGCTCCTTGGCGATGCGGATCTTCTCGGGGCGGATCGCCGCCCAGACCGTCTGCCCGGCGGCGGCCGCGGCGGTCCGGTCGGCGCGCAGCGTGCAGCCGGCGGCCTCGCTCTCGATGCTCAGCCCGCGCTCGTCGACGGCGGCGACGCGGCCCTCGATCATGTTCACGTCGCCGATGAAGTCGGCGACGAAGCGCGAGCCCGGCAGCTCGTAGATCTCGGCCGGCGTGCCGACCTGGACGATCCGGCCCTCGTTCATCACGGCGATGCGGCTGGCCACCGTCATCGCCTCCTCCTGGTCGTGGGTGACGATGACGAAGGTGACGCCCAGCGTCTCCTGGATGTTGACCAGCTCGAACTGGGCCTTCTCGCGCAGCTTGCGGTCGAGCGCCCCCAGCGGCTCGTCGAGGAGCAGCACCTTGGGCCGCTTGACCAGGGCGCGGGCCAGGGCGACGCGCTGGCGCTGCCCGCCCGAGATCTGGTCGGGCTTGCGGCCGGCCATCGGCCCCAGCTGCAGGAACTCGATCGCCTGGCCGACCCGCTCGCGCACCTCCGCTGCCGGCAGGCCCTCGCGCTTCAGGCCGAAGGCGATGTTCTGCTCGACCGTGAGGTGCGGGAAGACCGCGTAGGACTGGAACATCATGTTGACCGGCCGGCGCCACGGCGGGATCGCAGTTAGGTCGGCCCCGTCGAGCTCGATCCGGCCCGAGGTCGGCGTCTCGAAGCCGGCGAGCATCCGCAGCAGCGTGCTCTTGCCGCAGCCCGAGGGGCCCAGCAGCGCGAAGAACTCGCCGCGGAAGATGTCGAGCGAGACGTTGTCGACGGCGTAGACGTCGCCGTACTGCTTGGTCAGCCCGGCGATGCGGATGAACGGTGTCGCCGCCGGATCGTGCCAGGGGGCGACGCGGCCCTGCGGGGCGTTGCGCGGGCGCGGCGCGGCCACCGGCGGGCCCTCAGCGGCCGGTGGTGACCGAGGTCCACAGCCGGGTGACGAGCCGCTGCAGCTTGGCGTCGTTGGGGGTCAGCACGCTGGCCTTGGCGATCACCGCCTCGCCCGGCCAGACCGCCGGATCGCCGGTGACCGCCGGGTCGATGAACGGCTTCGAGGCCGGCACCGCGTTAGGATAGGTGACGAAGTTGCTGGCCTTGGCGATGACCTCGGGCTGCAGCAGGTAGTTGATGAACGTGTTGGCCGCCGCCGGGTTCGGCGCATCCGACGGGATGGCCATCAGGTCGAACCAGAGCAGGGCGCCTTCCTCGGGGATCGCATACTGGATGACGACGCCGTTGCCGGCCTCCTCGGCCCGGGCGCGGGCGATGCCGGCGTCGCCGGACCAGATCGCGGCGAGGCAGATGTCGCCGGTCGCCAGCGCATTGATGTTCTCCGACGAATGGAACTTGCGCACGTAGGGGCGGACCGCCTTGAGCACCTCGCCCGCCTGCTGCAGCTCCTTCGGGTCCTTGCTGTCGGGGTTGAGGCCCAGATAGCTCAGCGCCAGCGGCAGCATGTCGTCGGCCTGGTCGAGGAAGTAGACGCCGCAGTCCTGGAACTTCGCGACCACCGCCGGATCGAACAGCATCTTCAGCGAGCCGGTCGGTGCGTCCGCCATCCGCTCCTTGATCTTGTCGACATTGTAGGCGAACCCGGTGGTCCCCCACATGTAGATGATGGCGTGGGCGTTGTCCGGGTCGAACGCCGCCATCTTGCCCATCAGCGTCGGGTCGAGGTTGGCGAGGTTCGGGATCGCCGCCTTGTCGAGCGCCTGGAACACGCCGGCCTTCTGCTGGCGGGCGAAGAACGAGTTGCTGGGGACGACCAGGTCGTAGCCGGTCCGGCCGGCGAGCAGCTTGGTCTCGAGGATGTCGTTACTGTCGTAGACGTCGTAGACGACCTTGATCCCGGTCGCGGCGGTGAAGTCCTTGAGGATCTGCTCGTCGATGTAGTCCGACCAGTTGTAGATCCGCAGCTCCTCGGCCGCGGCGGCATTGACGGCGAGCAGCCCCGCGATGCCGGCGACGACGCTTCGCCACGCCAGCCAGCCGGTCTTCGTCATGGTCCGATCACCCGTCTGTCACAGCGGCCGGTCGGCGGCCCCCCGCGAATCGCTACCGGAATTGATCCCCCGCAGCCCCGCCTGTGTCAACGCGGCGTCGTCCGGCGGCATGGCCAGCGGCTCGACCGTGACCGGCCCGAAATCGGCGGCGGTGCGGTGCGCCACCAGCGCCACGCCGTACTCGCCCTCCGGCAGGACCGGGTCGCCGAGGTCCTCGACCTCGAGCCAGTCGGCCGGCTCGGGCTGGTCGGTCCACCAGAACTTCGCGCGCATCCGCCAGCCACGGTGGTGGCCCTCGGCATCGCGCACCGGCCAGGCCTCGGCGACGATCCGGTAGGTGCCGTTCCACTTCATGGGCAGGCTCAGCCCGGCCGAGCGCCAGCGCGGCGGCGTCTCGCCGATGCGCTCGACCAGCCGCGCCGCCACGCCGAAATCGCGCGTCGACCAGGTCACCGTCGCGGCGCGCAGGCCCCGCCCGGGGCGGTCGGTCCCGCGGTCGGGGTGGCCGCCCCACAAGGGCGCGATGCCGAAGCCGTACTCGCGTCGCGGCAGGAATCCGAGGCCATAGGGCCAGACGCCGACCGGCCGCCGCATCACCGCGTCGACCGTCACGCGCCGCCCGCCCGGAAAGGCGCCGGTCACCGCGACGACCCGGTCGCTGTCCTCGTGGCCCGGAACCACCCGCACGCGGGCGTCGCCGACGCCGCTGAGGAAGGTTTCCCACGCCCCGTCCTGCGCGTCGGGCGAGGCCACCGCACGCCAGTCGACCGTCAGCGGCAGCGGCGGCGGCTCCGGGTCGTAGAGGAAGCTCCGGCTCAGCGTCTGGCCGCGGTGCAGCCAGCCCTCGGCGCGGAGCTCCAGGCTATTCTCTCCCGCCGCCAGGCGGTCGGTCGGCAGGTCGATGACGAAATCCGGCCAGGCGGCGCGCCCGGCGGTCCGGCGCACCGGCTGCCAGTCGCCGTCGTTGAGCCGCCAGGCGAGGTCGTGGCTCAGCCGGCTGGTCGTGCCGACGACGCTGGCGGCGAAGGCGCCGCTGCGCCGGGCATAGTGCTCGGGCAGGTTGTGCAGCTCGACCAGCGGCCCGGTGACGTAGGACCAGGCCAGCACCCCGCCGGCGGCGACGGCCGCCAGCACGACCACCACCGCCAGCCGCCGGGCCCAGCGCAGGAGCCCGGCCCGCATCAGGCGGCGGCCGGTTCCGGCTGGCGGGGCACCGGCTGGGCGAGGCGCGGGAACAGCGCCCGGACGCGGGCGACGGCCCGGCCGACATCGTCGAGCGGCGGCGCCAGCGGCCTGTCGGCCGGCCAGGGCTGGCCCAGCCACACCGCCCGGCCGGCCTCGACCTGGCGCTTGTGGATGATGCTGACATCGCGCGTCAGCCGGCGCGGCCCGACATGGATCGACGCCCGGTAGATCAGGGCCCGCAGGTTGAAGTCGCGCAGCCGCTCGGCGAACGTCACCGGCAGCACGGCGCCGTCGGCGGGCAGGGGCGGGCGATGCGAGCCCTCGCCGCGCAGCAGGTCGAAGATGAACACCGGCTTGCGGGTGACGCAGGCCTCGGTGAGCATCGACATGCTGTCGCAGGTGACGATCATCCGGTCGGCCAGGGCGAGGAAGCCGAAATACGGGTTCTCGGTGGCATCCTTGCGCCAGCGATAGACCTCGGCCGGCGCGTCGAGCGTCGCCTCGAACGCCGCCAGCGCCTTGGCGGGGGTCCTGGCACTGCTCGTCACCAGTAGCGAGCCGCCCAGCTCCCGGGCCATCCGGCTGGCGTGCCAGGCGAGCAGGGCGCCGTTCTCGCGGTCGAAGTTGTAGGGTCCGGCCTGGCCGCCCAGCGTCACCATCACATAGGGCCGCGGCAGGTGCGCCAGCCGTGGCGCCCACGCCGCGGCGGCGGCCGCCAGCCGCTCCGGCGTCACCCGGTGCAGCGGCGTCTCGTTGTGCAGCACGTTCGGCAGGTGCGGCAGGCGGTACTGCGGCGTCGTGATCACCAGGTCGAAGCAGGCGATCGGCGCCCACGGCCGGCCGACATGCACCAGCTTCACCGTTCCGGGACCGCCGGCCTGCTGCTGGATCCAGCGGACCAGCGGCTCGTTGCGCCGTCCCGCCGAGATGATCAGCTCCGGCCAGGGCGGCTCCAGCGGATCGGACTTGGCGCGGATCAGGCCCATCAGGGTCGGTCCGGCGAACAGGTTGGTCAGCAGCTCGGTGCGCCGGTAGAACAGGTTGCGCCGCTCGAACGGCCAGCTCAGCGCCTCGGCCAGGGCCAGCAGCTGCGAGTTGTCGCCGGCCTTCTGGCCGAGCATCAGCCAGGTTCGTGGCGGCCGGCCGGCCGCCGTCCCGTCCGTCATCATCCCCGGGTGCCCGCCACCTCGTGGTCGGCGGCGCTGCGCACCAGCCGCGGATTGCGGGCCAGCTTCTCCTGCCACTTGCGGCGGCTGAGGTCGGGCCAGCGGCGCTTGGTGCACAGCCACTGTGCCGGCCGCTCGCGGATCCAGGCCTCGAACCGCGCATAGGCCCGGGCGGTCATGTCGCGGGCGATCTCGCGGGCGTCGCCGGCGGCCGGATCCGGCTCGATCGGCGCCTCGACGGTGATGCGGAACCGGCAGCCCGGGTCGAGGCGCTCGACGCGGACCGGGACGAACGGCACGCCGAGCCGCGCCGCCAGCGTCGCCGGGGCGATCGGGGCCGGCGCGTCATGCTCGAAGAACGGCACCGAATCGCTCTCGTCGAAGCGCTGGTCGATGACGATGCCGAGGCTGCGGCCGCGCCGGAGGGCGCCGACCAGCACCGTCGCCTTGCTGGTCTTGTCGATGAACTCGCAGCCCAGGGCCTGGCGGCGCCGCTGCAGCTCGGCGTCGATCGCCGGGTTCTTCTGCGGGCTGTAGATCACCGAGAGGGGGACGCCGGCGCGCATGCCCATGGCCCCGGCCAGCTCCCAGTTGCCGAGATGGGCGCTGACGAACACGCAGGGCCGCTCGCCGCGCTGCACCGGTTCCAGGTCGAGATGCGTGACCAGCTCGATCCGCTCGCCGGCGCCCTGCCGGCAGATCGCCTCGAGATGCGGGTACTCCGCCAGCACCCGGCCGAACTGTCCCCAGCTGTCGCGTGCCGTGGTCTCGAGCCGGTCGTCGCTCCAGCCGGGAAACGCCGTGCCCAGGTTGCGCTTGAGCTTGCGGTGCTGGCGCATCCGCGGGCCCAGCCAGGTCAGCAGCTGGCGGCCCAGCTCGGAGGCCCGGTCCGGCGTCATGGCTCCGCTGGCGTTCCACAGCCCGCGCAACAGCAGCGCCTCGCCCCGCTCGAGCGCGTCTTCCGCCCATTGCGTACGGTCGGCGAAGGCCCGCAGCGGGCCGGCGAGATAGAGCCGGGCCAAGGTCCCCTTCCGCAATGTTCCCGTGACGGGTGTTTGACCCATCGGGCAGGCCGCTGCAACTGGCGCGGCGGCCCGTCGCCTGCCACAAACGGCGCGGCCGGCGTGTCGGGGATATGGGAATGCGCACGATCTTCAGCGAGGACCACCGTCTGCAGGATGGCAAGGCCGAGCTCGTCGACGGCAAGATGATGCCGTGCTTCGAGATGCCGCGGCGGGCCGAAATGATCCTCGGCCGCGTCCGCGAGGTCCGGCTTGGCGAGGTGTTGCCGCCCGACGATCACGGTCTCGTGCCGATCGAGCGCGTCCATCGCCACGACTTCGTCGCCTTCCTGCGCTCGGCCTGGAACGACTGGAGTGCAACCGGCCGCAGCCATGACGCCCTGCCGCTGGTCTGGCCGACGCGCACGCTGCGCCAGGTCTGCCCCGACCGCATCGACGGACGCATCAGCTACTACGCGCTGGATGCCGGGACCCCGATCACCGCCGGTACCTGGCGTGCGGCGTACGCGAGTGCGCAGGTGGCGCTCACCGGGGCTGCCCGCGTCGCCGCCGGGGAGCGCGCGGTCTTCTCGCTCTGCCGCCCGCCGGGCCACCATGCCGCCGCCGACGTCTTCGGCGGCTACTGCTTCCTCAACAATGCCGCCATCGCCGCCCAGGCGCTGCGCGACTCCGGGGCAGCCCGGGTCGCCGTCCTCGACGTCGACTACCACCATGGCAATGGCACCCAGTCGATCTTCTACGACCGCGGCGACGTGCTGGTCGCCAACCTCCACGCCCATCCGCTCGAGGAATATCCCTACTTCCTCGGCTATGCCGAGGAGCGTGGCGAGGGCGCCGGGGAGGGGGCCAACCTCAACTATCCGATGCGCCACGGCACCGGCTACGACCTCTGGTCGGAAGCCCTCGAAGCCGCCTGCCGCGCCATCGCCACCTGGGGCGCCGACGTCGTCGTCGTCTCGCTGGGCGTCGACACCTTCAAGGATGACCCGATCTCCCGCTTCCGCCTGGAGAGCGATGACTTCACTGCCTACGGCCGCCGCATCGCTGCGCTCGGCCTGCCGACCCTGTTCGTCATGGAAGGCGGCTATGCCGTCGAGGCGATTGGCGTGAATGCCGTGAACGTGCTGACGGGCTTTTCCGGCGGCTGAGCGGGACGGCGCCTGCGCCGCCGTGCTACCGTAAGGCTACCCCGACCCGACAACCGGCATGGCCCCGACCGACCTCGATCGCCAGCTCCTCGCCATCCTCGCGGCCGACGTCGTCGGCTACTCGCGGATGATGGAGGCTGACGAGCCCGGCACCATCGCCCGGGTGAAGAGCCTGCGCCGCGAGGTCGCCGAGCCGCTGATCGCGCGGCATCGCGGTCGCATCGTCAAGCTGATGGGCGACGGCGTCCTCGTCGTCTTCGGCAGCGTCGTCGATGCCGTGGCCTGTGCCTGCGCCCTGCAGACCGCCATCGCCGAGCGCAACGCCGGCCTCGGCGAGGCCGAGCCGCTCATTCTGCGCATCGGCATCAACCTCGGCGACGTCGCCGTCGACGAGGGCGACGTCTACGGCGACGGCGTCAACATCGCCGCCCGTCTCGAGCAGCTCTGCGAGCCGGGCGGGGTCGCCGTCTCGGGCACCGCCTACGACCAGCTCCACGGCAAGCTCGGCCTGCCGCTCGAGTTCGCCGGCGAGCAGGCGGTCAAGAACATCGCGAGGCCGATCCGGGTCTACCGCGCCGCCCCGCCCGGCGGCTCGCGGCTGCCGGCCGCCGAGCCGGCGCGCCCGGCCCTGGCGCTGCCCGACAAGCCGTCGCTGGCGGTGCTGCCCTTCGCCAACATGAGCGGCGATCCCGAGCAGGAGTACTTCGCCGACGGCATCACCGAGGAGATCATCACCGCCCTGTCGCGGATCGCCGGCCTGTTCGTGATCGCCCGGAACTCGAGCTTCGTCTACCGCGGCAAGGTCGTCGAGATCCGCCAGGTCGGCCGCGAGCTGGGCGTGCGCTACGTGCTCGAGGGCAGCGTGCGCAAGGCCGGCAACCGGGTGCGGATCACCGCCCAGCTGATCGAGGCGGCGACCGGGGCACACCTCTGGGCCGAGCGCTACGACGGCGACCTCGCCGATGTCTTCGAGCTGCAGGACCGGGTTGCCGCCGAGGTCGCCGGCGCCATCGAGCCGACGCTGCGCCGGGCCGAGGTCGAGCGGGCGCGCGCCAAGCCGACCGGAAGCCTCGACGCCTACGACCTCTACCTGCGCTCGCTGCAGCACGCCTTCGTCATCGAGGCCGAGCACATCCAGATGGCGCTGGAGTACGCCGAGCGCGTGCTCGCCATCGACCCCGACTACGCCGTCGCCCATGCCATGAAGGCGTGGGCCCTGGGCATCCGCGACATCGACCAGCTCGCGGGGCCGCCGGCGGAAGGCTCCGCCGAGGTGATCGTCCGCCATGCCCGCCGGGCGACCGGGCCATCTGTGCACGATTCCATGGCACTGGCGCTCGGCGCTGCGGCGTTGACCCGGATCGGAGCGGACAACGCGGCGGGCCTCGATGCCTGCCGCCGTGCCGTCGACCTGCCGAGGCGAGGGCTGCCGCGGAACTCGGCCGACCTTCGCGCTGGGCATCGCGCGCCCTTCCGCATGGTCCAACGACGCGCTCTGCGGCTGCAGCAGGCGGGTGCCCGAGTAGGCCCTCGACTGGGCGACGCGGGCGATGCGGCGCAGCCCGCGCGACCCGCTGTCCTTCGCGCGCATGAACAACGCGCTCGCGCACGCGCTGCATCCTCTATGATGGCGGAACACCGCGGTGGCGGCCGGCCGAGGCGCTGGAAGATCGGCTCGATGATCCGCGGCCGCCATCCGTGCCGCCCCGCTGTTCATCCCGCCGCACTGCGTGCACGCTGTCGCCGCCCGCGCCGAACTCGGGCAGATGGAGGAGGCGCGCGCGCTCCCGGCCAGTCCATCTGCGCTGCTGCGTCCCAGTCGTCCGCCCCGCGCGCCGCCGCATCGCCGCTCGGCGGCGCCGCGCACCGTTCCTCGACCGGGCGCGCAACGACGCGCTGCTCACCGCCCCCGGCGCGAGGCGGGCCTGCCGCGCATGAGGGAAACCATGAGGCGGCCCCCGGGTCAACGGCGAGCGGCCCCCTGGCCAAGCTTCCACCGGGCCCAGCGCGCCACCGTGCCGGCATCGAAGCGCTCGCGCTTGCCGTCGATGATGGTGACGTCGCCGAACGGCACGAAGTGGTGCAACCCGTCGGGATAGGGCCCGCTGCGGTCGGGCTCGACGCGGACCGCCACCTCCTCGGCGAAGGCGGTCTCGCTGAGCCGCGTCACCCGGTTCAGCACCAGCGCCCCGCCATAGGTCCGGCTGCAGTCCTGCGCCGGCCGGTACAGCACGCCCTCGTGCACGAACGGCAGCCCGCCCGGCCTGGCCGATCCGGCATCCGACTTCACGGGGTTGCCCGGATGCGGCCGCCACGGGCCGGTCAGGGCGTCGGCCATGAACAGGTAGAGCCGCTCGGTGCCGCGGTCGTCCTGGTTGCCGCAGAACAGCCACCAGCGCCCGTCATGCTCGACCGGCGTCGCGTCGCAGCCGGGAAAGCCGTCGAGCAGCACGCGGTCGACGACCCAGCGGGTCGGGAACGGGTCGCCGCGCAGCAGCGTCACCTGCCTGGCGGCATTGCTCTCCGGGATCATGCCCAGGGCACCGCCGTGCGCGATCAGCTGCGGGTAGGACAGGTGTCCGGCGAGCGGCACGTCCAGGCGCTCGACCCTGGGCCCGCCCGGCGCGTCCGGGTCGACGGCGACGAGATAGCCGGTCCGCTGCCGATAGTCGTAGCCCTCGGCCAGCAGCCTGAGCCGGCCGCCGTCGGCGTAGGGGAACGGGTCGGCGAGGTAGCCGTCCTCGACCAGCTCCGGCAGCCAGCGCACCGGCCCCGGCCGCGGATCCGCGAGGAATGCGTGCGCCGGCTTGGCGACGATGCCGACGTTCCAGGTCTCGCGCCCCGCCATCTGCCGGAACTTGGCCCAGGCCGCCCCGGGATCGCGCAAGGCCTTGCTCAGGGCTCCCATCGCCTCAGTCCGCCAGCGCCGCCTCGAGGTTGCGCGCGACCTGTGCCCAGCTGAAGCGGCCGGCCGCCTGCCGCCGCGCCGCCTCGCCCATGGCCCGCGCCCGCGCCGGGTCGCCGAGGATGGCGATCATCGCGTCGGCCAGAGCCGTCACGTCGCCGCGCGGCACCAGCAGGCCGGTGACGCCGCGCTCGATGACCTCGGGGATGCCGCCGGTGTCGCTGGCCACCACCGGCAGGCCGGCGGCACCCGCCTCGGCCAGCGGCACGCCGAACGGCTCGTCGCACAGCGAGGGCTGCACGTAGAGCCTGGCGTCGCGGTAGTAGGGCGGCAGCTCGGCGTGCGCGACCTTGCCCAGGAACCGCACCGCAGTGGCCGCCCGGGGCGTCAGCAGCGCCTGCACCGCCTGCAGGTAGTCGCGGCCGGGGCCCAGCACCTGGCGGCGGACCTTCTCGGCGAGGCCGCTGCCGTAGAACGGCGCCAGCGAGGCCCAGTGCGGGTCGTCGCTGAACAGCCGTACATGGGTGTAGGGCAGCAGGCCGGCCTGGCCGATCACGTCGAGGCTGGCTTGCGGCACCGCCTCGACCACCCGGTTCATCGCCTGCGCCAGCACGTGCAGGCCCTTCTCCGGCGACACCCGGCCGACGAACAGGGCCCGCGGTCCGGCGTCGCCGGCCTCGGTCGCGGCGAAGGCCGCCGGGTCGACGCCGTTGTAGACGGTGTGGACGCGGTTCCCCAGCCGCGGCTGCGCGGCGCGGATCAGCCGGGTCAGGTAGTCGCTGACGGTCACGACGCGGTCCACCGCCGCCAGCCACGGCTCGGTGGTCGCCGCCGGCAGCCGGGCGAGGCGCGGGTCGTGCGCGTGCACCGCGATCAGCGCCTTCGGGCAGGCGGCGCGCAGCAGCGGAGCGGCCTGGGCGAAGGTCTCGAGCAGGATCGCGTCGGGCGGCGCGGCAGCCAGTGCCCGGGCTGCCTGCCGGTAGTACTCGATGCCGTACCAGGCGCCGTGGGTGTGCCCCGGCAGTCCGGGCAGGATGCCGGTCAGCAGGTCGACGGCGTCGTGCAGCTTGGCGCCCTTCGACGGCAGCCGCCGCACCAGCGCCCCGCTGCGGGTCCGCTCCTCGGCCGGGCCGCCGCCGGCCGGCGCCAGCACGGTGACGTCGTGGCGCGCCGCCAGCTCGCGGGCGACGTTGCAGACGACGATGCCGACCGAGCCGCCGGCGGTGAGGTCGGGCCCCACCGCGTCGCGCGGGGCCGAGACGATGACGATGCGCAACCGGGCGTCCCTGTCCCTGCGGGCGGCTGGAACTAGCTCAGTCGCGCCCTAGCAAGGCCCGAGGCCACAGGCCAAGCGAAGCCGCTCAGGGTGCGAAGCCGGCGAAGCTGCCGGTGTAGGGCTTGGGCCGCGGCGCCGCATAGCCACCGCTCTTGCTGGTCCTGAGCCCGAGCCCGACCAGCCCCTCGGCCAGCTTGACCGCCGCCGCCACGCCGTCGACCACCGGCAGCCCGAACTGCCGGGACAGGTCGCGGGCGAGGTCGGCCATGCCGGCACAGCCGAGGATGATCGCCTCGGGCCTGTCCTCGGCGACCGCGCGGGCGATCTCGGCCTCGAGCTTGCCGCGCGCACCCGAGCCCGGATCCTCGAGGTCGAGCACCGGCACCTCGGCGGCGCGGACCTTCCGGCAGTGATGCGCGAACCCGTACTTCCGGGCGAGGTGCTCGATCACCGGGATCGAGCGGCCCAGCGTCGTCACCACGCTGAAGCTGCCGGCGATCAGCGTCGTCACGTGCATCGCCGCCTCGCAGATGCCGATCACCGGCACCGCGGCGATGCTCCGGGCGGCGTCGAGGCCGGTGTCGTCGAAGCAGGCGATGACGAAGGCGTCGCTGTCCCTGGCCTCGCGGATGCGCTCGAGCATCCCTGGCACGCAGAACGCCTCGTCGTAGTAGCCCTCGATGCTGACCGGCCCCATCGCCGGGTTGATCGCCACGACGATCGTCCCCGGCGCCGCCGCCGCCCCCGCCGCCGCCCCGATCTTCTCGGTCATCGACGCGGTGGTGTTGGGATTGATCACGGTCAGCAGCATCGGCGGCCCACCCTTCGGTGCCAGGACCCGCCCTGTCTACAGGGCGGCTGCCATGCCGTCAGGAGGTGGCGTCGGCGAACTGCAGCGTGTCGACGAGATGCCGCATCTGGGTGACCTTGCCGTCCTTGCCGAAGGTCCAGAGATGGACCTCCAGGTCACGGATGGTCTTGCCCGTAGCCTTGACGAACAGCTCCAGCCGGATCGGCACCGCCACCATGTCGTCGCCCTCGAGGAACGCCACCGGCTCGAAGCGGCGGAACTCGAAGTCGGCGAGGTCGGCGAAGAAGCCCGGCACGGAGTCCCTGCCGCGCCGCGGCCGGTACCATTTGAGGCTGCGCCCGCCCCACGAGTGCTCCCACTCCACGTCCGGATCGAGATGCTCGAGGATGCCCGCGACGTCGCCCGTGGCGAACGCTGCGTACATGGCCTGCACCGTGGCGACGTTCCGGCTCATGCTGCTGCCCTCCATGACCGTGATGGCGTGGCAGCGTAGCGGTCCGGCCGCGGGGTCGCGAGGTCCCTCAGCGCAGCAGCACGCCCGCCACCGCCAGCAGCAGCAGTGCTGCCACCGTCAGCGACAGCGGCAGCCGCAGCCGCATCCACCAGGGCGGCGCCAGGGCCGCCGACACCGCCTCGCGGTCGACCAGCAGCACCGCCGCGAAGCCGGCGGCCAGCAGCAGCAGGCCCGGCACCGGCGGCAGCAGCAGCGCCACCCAGCCCAGCAGCGACGGCACCACGCTCGCCGCCAGCAGTGCCGCCGAGCCCGGCCCCTTGCTGCCGAAGCCCCAGTGGGCCCCGCCGACGAAGGAGAGGATCACCGCCCCGTAGGCGACGACCGCGTGCACCGCCGCCGGTACCCGCGCCTCCGGCAGCAGCCAGGTCGCCAGCGCCAGCCCGGCGAAGGGCAGCAGCCCGGAGCCGCCCAGCCACAGGGCCGCCGGCGGCGGGGAGGGAGTGCGGAGGGCGGTGGTGGCCATCTCGGCGATCCGGATCGTTGCGGATGCCGGTGCCTACGCGCCCGCCGGCCGTCGCGGATCACCCGGCACCCGTCCGGCACTGGCATCGGCACCGAAGGCGGGCCACATGGGCCGTCGCAAGCCCCGTTGCCCCGCAGGTTCCCAGGCGCGCATCGTGACCAGGCCGCAAAACCCCTACGCCGGCGCCGAGATCGCCCTCGGCAGCATGCACGACAAGCAGCGTGCCATCGCGCCGCCCGTCGCCCGCGTCCTCGGCGCCCGCCTGGTCGTGCCCCCCGGCATCGACACCGACGCCTTCGGCACCTTCACCGGCGAGATCGCCCGCTACGGCTCGATGCTGGAGGCGGCACGGGCCAAGGCGCGGCTCGGCATGCGCCTCGCCGGCACGGCGCTGGGCATCGCCAGCGAGGGCGCCTACGGCCCGCACCCCTACATCCCGGGCATCCCCGGCGGCACGGAGCTCGTGCTGCTCGTCGACGACGAACGCGGGCTCGAGATCCGCGAGGCCATCGTCGTCCGCCGCACCAACTACGACAGCCTCGTCTGCGGCCCCGGCGACCCGCTCGAGCCCTTCCTGTCGGGCATCGGCTTTCCGGCCCACGCCGTCGTCGTCCAGCCGCACGTGCCGGTCGAGAGCCCGGACCTCGTCGCCGACGCCCTGGCGACGCTGCCGCCGGCGCAGGCGGCCCTCGTCGCCCCCGGCCGCCCGCTGTTCCTCAAGGGTATCCGCGACCGCGACGAGCTCGCGGCGAAGATCGCCACCGCCGCCGCCCTGTCGTTCGACGGCCGGGCGCTGCTCGTCACCGACATGCGCGCCCATCTCAACCCGACCCGCATGGTGATGATCCGCCGCGCCGCCATGCGCCTCGTCCGCCGCGCCGCCAGCCTGTGCCCCGACTGCGGCACCCCCGGCTTCGGCATGGTCGACGTCGCCCGCGGCCTGCCCTGCGCCGCCTGCGGCCTGCCGACCGCGCGCCTGGTCGCCGAGATCCACCGCTGTGCCGGATGCGGCTGCGAGCGCCGGGTCCGGCTGCGCGGCGAGGACGAGCGCGCCGATCCGGGCCAGTGCGAGCACTGCAACCCCTGAGCGGCGGCGCGGCTCGGTTGATCGCGAGCCTGGTGCGGCTGGCAGCGATCTGGTCCCGTCGGTGCCGTTCGACAGCCAAGGCCGTCCCATCGGCATGCTGCACCAGTCCGCGGCCTCCGCGGAATCATGATAGCCGGACAGATCCCGGGTACCGCGGCACGCGACGCGCGGCTTGGCCGCCTCGACGAACCGCGGACGTCCGCCCGGCAGATGGAGGTGACCGCGTTGACGGCGCGACCCGGCAACCGTGCGCCGGCTCAGAGCCCGGTCATCTTCTCCAGCCGCTCGGGATAGCGTTCGCCCTGCACCGGGATCGCCGCCAGCGCCTGCTCGATGGCGGCGAGGTCCGCTGGCGACAACGCCAGTCCGCCGACGCGAGGTTCTCCTCCAGCCGGTGCCGCTTGGTCGTCCCCGGGATCGGCACGATCCACGGCTTCTGCGCCAGCAGCCAGGCCAGCGCCACCTGCGCCGGCGTCGCCATGAGCCGGGCGGCGATCCGGCCGAGCTCGTCGACCAGGCGCTGGTTGGCAGCCCGTGCCTCGGCGGTGAACCGGGGCACGATGTTGCGGAAGTCGCTCTTGTCGAAGCTCGTCGCGGCATCGATGGCGCCGGTGAGGAAACCCTTGCCGAGCGGACTGAACGGCACGAGGCCGATGCCCAGCTCCTCGAGCAGCGGCAGGATCAGGGCCTCCGGCCGCCGCCACCACAGCGAGTATTCGCTCTGCACCGCCGCCACCGGCTGCACGGCATGGGCGCGGCGGATCGTCTGCGGACCCGGCTCGGACAGCCCGAAATGCCGCACCTTGCCCTGACGGACGAGGTCCTTGACCGCCCCGGCGACGTCCTCGATCGGTACGGCCGGGTCGACCCGGTGCTGGTAGAGGAGGTCGATGCGGTCGGTGCGCAACCGCCTGAGCGAAGCCTCGGCCACGGCACGGATGTGCTCGGGCCGGCTGCTCAGGCCGCGCGATGCCCCGTCGGGCCCGATGTCGAAGCCGAACTTGGTGGCGATGACCACCTCGTCGCGCACCGGCGCCAGCGCCTCCCCGACCAGCTCCTCGTTGGTGAACGGGCCATAGATCTCGGCCGTGTCGAAGAAGGTGACGCCGCGCTCGACGGCGGCCCGGATCAAGGCGATGCCGTCCGCCTGGGCCACCGCCGGACCGTAGCCGAAGCTCAGCCCCATGCAGCCGAGGCCCAGGGCCGACACCCTGAGGCCGCTTCGGCCAAGCTCGCGCTGCTGCATCGTCTTGCTCCCGTGGCGCGGGCCGCTCTGCCCGCCGCCGTGCATCTACGCCGTACCGGTGGCGGCGATTAGCGCGCATAATGCGCATGAACCCTTGAGCCGGATTCAGCAATGTCGCGCGAGCGCCTCGGTGACCTCCTTGCCTTCCTCGCCGTGGCCCGCGAGCGCAGCTTCACCCGGGCGGCCGCGAAGCTCGGGGTCACGCCCTCCGCCCTGAGCCACACCGTGCGCAGCCTCGAGGCGCGGCTGGGCCTGCGCCTGCTCAGCCGGACCACGCGCAGCGTTGCCCCGACCGAGGCCGGCGAGCGCCTGCTCGACGCGGTCGGGCCGCATGTCGACGGGATCGACTCGGCGCTGGAGGCCCTGAGCGCCCTGCGCGAGCGTCCGGCCGGCAACCTGCGCCTCACCGCCGGCGAGCATGCCGCCGAGACCATCCTGTGGCCGGCCCTGGCCCGCCTGCTGCCGGCCTATCCCGACATCCGCGTCGAGGTCGTCGTCGACCAGGGCCTCACCGACATCGTCGCCGGTCGCTTCGACGCCGGCATCCGCCTCGGCGAGCAGGTGGACCGCGACATGGTCGCGGTGCGGGTCGGTCCCGACATGCGCATGGTCGTCGTCGGCGCTCCAGCCTACTTCATGACCCGTCCGCAGCCGGCGACGCCGCAGGACCTCATCGGGCACGCCTGCATCAACATCCGCCTGCCGACCCTGGGCGGCCTCTATGCCTGGGAGTTCGGCAGGGACGGGCGCGACCTGCGCGTCCGTGTCGACGGCCCGCTCGTGGTCAACACCGCGGGCCTGCGCCTCAACGCCACCCTTGCCGGCATCGGCCTCGCCTTCGTGCCGGAGGACCAGGTCACCGCCCACCTCGCTGAAGGTCGCCTCGTCCAGGTCCTCGCCGACTGGTGCCCGTCGTTCCCCGGCTACCACCTCTACTACCCGACCCGCCGCCAGCCGACGCCAGCCTTCGCGGTGCTGGTGGAGGCGCTGCGATATCCCCGCTGACGCGGCGCCGGCCATGCGCTGCGCGGATCCTCCAGGGGGTCGCCGGCTACCTCGCGTCAGGGCCCCCACAGCTCCGGCCGGCGCCACGCCGGCGGCACCTCGAGCCGTCCCGCCACCTCGCCGCCGGTGTCCCCGAGCGCCACCGACTGCCACGCCCCGGCCCACGCCCCGGGTAGCGGATAGGGCGGCTCGATCCGCATATCCTGCCGGAACCCGAACCGCCCATAGTAGGCCGGATCGCCCAGCACGAGCACCCTTGCGATTCCCTGATCGCCGAGACGCCCGAATCCATCCCGCACCAGTGACCCGCCGACTCCCCGCCGCTGGCACGGCGGCTGCACGGCCAGCGGCCCCAGCAGCGCCACCTGCGCCGCCGAGCCGGCGACGGCACAGCGCGTGAAGATCACGCTGCCGACGGGGTGGCCGTCGCGCTCCGCGACCAGGGCCGTGCTGACAGTCGGGTCCTGCAGGAGATCGCGGACCAGCGGAACGAGGTCCTCAAGGGAAAGGCGGCCCGATACAGGGCCTCGATGAGAGGAAGGTCGCCGGGGTCGCAGGCGCGGATGATCGGATGTCGGGTCAAGGACTCGGCTCCGTCGGTGCTCGCTGGCCTCGATAGACTGTGGTCCGGGTTCAGACCCACCACCCGCTGCCGTCAGAATCGATGCTCGATCCCGGCCTGCTTCATGATGGCGTTGGCCGTGTGCCGTGACTTCACCTTGCTGTCGACGGTGAAGTTTCTGCGCATCAGCGGACGGAACCAGATCGAGTGGTCACCCTTGCCATGCCGGACGAACAGGCATCCGCTGGTCCGGAGGATCCGCAGGATCTCCGGCCCGAAGTCCGCCCTCAGCCGTCCGCCCCGCGGGCATGCTCCAGACGCTCGTCCAGCACTGTGAACGGGACGCCGGCGCCCGACCCGGCGATGCCAATGTTCTCGAGCAAGCCAAAAGTCATCATCCGAATCTTGGCGCACAACGCTCCAGAGGTCTCAGCCCTCGTCACGAGCCCGGGACCTAGGTAGATCCTTGTGAAATGTACGCCTGCTATTTTGTCCCTGAGGGCATATTCTCGCAGTCCAATCGCGTCATTTGCATCGCAACTCCGCCCCTCTCGTCGGACGAAAATGATTTCGAATGAAATATTGCGCCTACGCTTGCTAGCTCTTGCGCAAGCACGAGGGCCAATGTTCAATAGCAAGATAATCTGCTCAGATTCAGAATGATCAGGAGTAGGAAGTGCGTCCTACTGCGCGTCTGATGCAGGCGAGTGTAAGCGATAGTACATTGCAAATTGCTAGTTATCGAAAAGAAACTTGTCCAAATCAGCTCTACTAGGAAAACTCCCGCGAGCGATGATCGATTGGATGAGCCTTGACAGTAAATCAGATGTATCGGTGATGTACGCAATGGCAGCTGGTTGACTTAGCTTTCGACCGTGAACAGCCTTTGAACGAACATCATACAAGCGCACCGTAGTACGGTAACGAGCAAGTCGTCCTTCACCTTTTTCTTCAAGAAGTGATGCAATGTAAGCGGACACTCGAAATCGAATCTCAGAATCTGCATCGAAGAGACTTTCGATGCCAGCCCAGAGCATCACAATAACCATTCAAAGATTCGCTTGATGTTGGAATGTTGTAATCGAGTCAACAGCAAGTCGGAACTGAGGTATGCTCAATAGTGTAACGAAGGGCACGATGTTGTTAGAAACCCAGCGTGCATCCTCGGCGCCGAAGATGGCGTTTGGACGAAAGATCCAAGCGTTAGGCATATCTTCAATTAGCGTGACATCTAATTGTCTCGACGGAATTGCAGCCACTACCGACCAAGAATGGCTGGCGGAGGCTAGCACCAGCACGTCAATCAGACTTCGTACACGCATCATCGCTAAAATCCACAATCCAAGATCATACAGGAACCCCCTGTCTTTCGAAATGTCGAGTGGGATACATAGTTCATACCATGGCGCGCCAGAGAACCGAGAGATCGTGCTCGCCCAGTGTGGCTCAAGCAGGGCGCGTGCTAACTCCACGTCGTTGGGCGGAGTAGGAACACGCCTGAGAAGTACAGAGCATCCCATATCATGACAGTCAAAACTACAATTCAGCCCAACTATGGCGAAGTAAACGGCGCTTTCGTTTCTGCTAGCTAAGATTCGCTTCGCTTCCGTTTTTCGCGTATCGAGGTGCGCGAAGAACGATCTGAGTTCCATTATCTTCTCCGCCGAAATTTCCTCTTTCGTCAACACCCAAACTCCCAAAATGCGGAAGCGTTAGAGATCAGATGGTCATATCAACCATATATCTGGGCACTAGGAAAGTCGTTGTGCCAAGCATTTCTCGTCCTGTCCGATGACAACAAACTCGACGACAGCATCGAGAAAGCTCGTTTGGCCACCAACTGCTTTGGCGAGGCCTATTACTACGGGGTTTCCATCCAAATATCGTAGGCACCCAACTGAGACGTGTTGCTCTTGTGCATTGTCACGAAAATGTTCGACACTTGAGCTGCACGCTCGTGAGTTAATTAATATAGTAGCTTGCAAAGATTGCCAGTGCCAAGGATCATTAGGCTTTTCTTTGTCGCCGATACCTCTCGCATACGCCTGTGCGAGCAATAGCGAGCCTGCAGGAGCGGAAATTGTGGTTGATTGGTCAGCTGCTAAGGAACCTACTTGCCTTACAGCAAATGGACACGCCGGGGAATTGGCTGCAAGGGTGCCAATATCCTTCCTTAGTAACCCGACGTCACTCTTTAGTTGATCAAAATCTCGCAATAAATTGCTGACAATAAACGAGCCGTATACTAACGCTGAGGCGGCAGCTAGTAGTGTGGCTATGCTAATCCGAATCTGCGTTTTCTCGGAAAGTGTCATGGCCAGCACCAGCGGAAAGGTTGGTGTTCCAGGAGAGATTATATGCGAAGAAAGGCTAGATCAAGAGGACACCGAGGGCCTACCCATGGGTTGGAGTGGCATGACGCCGGTGATGTACGGAGCGTGCGATAGGCGAGAGGTTTGTTGCGGGGTTAGGTATGAGCGGTTGATGCTGGCGGCCAAGGTTTCGGCTGACTTGAGTTCGATGCTTCAAATCGACGCCCGGCAGTTTAAGCTTGCTGACTGGGGCGACGCACTGGAACTGTAGACGTCGTCTCTACACCATCCCCTTGCCCGCATCCGAACCCGCCCTCGCCCGGCGCCGCTGCAGCAGCAGCACCGCCCCCAGGCTCACCCCGATCACCAGCAGCGACAGCGCCGTCGTCAGCGTGCCCAGCGCGTAGATCACCGGGGTGGTGGCGTTGGTCTGCATCGCCTGCAGCTCGAGCGGCAGGGTGTTGAGCGCCCCCATCACCTGCGAGCTGCGGGCGAGCTCGTCGTAGGAGAGCGTGAAGCCGAACAGGCCCACGCCGATCAGCGAGGGCAGGACGATCGGCAGGATGACGTGCCGGACGGTCTGCACGCCGCTGGCGCCCTGGTCGCGGGCCGCCTCCTCGAGGCGCTTGTCGAAGCGGTTGAACACCGCGAACATGATCAGGAGGCCGAAGGGCAGGGTCCAGGTCAGGTGGGCACCCAGGCCGGCGTTCCACCAGAAGCGCTCGATGCCCAGCACCTCGAGCAGCGAGCCGATGCCCAGCGAGACGACGACCGAGGGCATGATCAGGCTGGCGATGGCGACGTAGAACAGCAGCGTCGCGCCGCGAAAGCGCTGGCGGAAGGCGAGGCCGGCGAGGAACGAGATGACGACGGTCAGCAGCATCACCAGCAGGGCCAGCTTGATCGAGCGGCCGAAGCTGCCGTGGATGTCGCCGATCGACTGCTTCTGGAAGACTTCGGCGAACCAGTGCAGCGACCAGCCGCGCATCGGGAAGACGAGGCCGCCTTCCGGGCCCTGGAAGGACAGGACCGTGATGGTCAGCGTCGGCGCGTAGAGGAACAGCGTGAACAGCGCGAACAGGATCGACAGGACCACGAAGGTCTTGGGGTAGGTCTCGCGCAGCATCGCCGGGCTAGAGCTCCTTGCGGATGTCGACGATGCGCGACAGCCCGACGATCATCAGCACGACGGTGACCAGCAGCACCATGGCGTTGGCCGCGGCCGGCGGGAACTGCAGGTAGCTGAGCTCGGTCCAGATCGACTTGCCGACGCTCGCCAGCTGGCCGCCACCGAGCACCGCCACGGTGACGAAGTCGCCCATGACGATGGTGACCACGAAGATCGAGCCGATGGCGATGCCGGTCTTGCACAAGGGCAGGATGACGTGGCGGATGGTCTGCCACTCGCTGGCGCCCGAGTCGCGGGCCGCCTCGACCAGCGACTTGTCGATGCGGACCATCGAGTTGAAGATCGGCACGATCATGAACACCGTGAACAGGTGCACGTAGCCGAGGATCACCGAGAAGTCGGAGTAGAGCAGCCACTCCTGCGGCTCGGCGATCAGGCCCATGCCGAGCAGCGCCTCGTTGACGACGCCGTTGCGCCCGAGCAGCGGGATCCACGAGATCATGCGGATGACGTTGCTGGTCCAGAACGGCACCGTGGTGATCAGGAACAGCGCCATCTGCCAGGTCAGCGTCCGCACGTAGAACGCCATGAAGTAGGCGATGGCGAAGCCGAGCGCGAAGGTGATCGCCCAGACGATGGCGCAGTACTTCAGCGTGTTGAGGTAGGTCTTCCAGGTGACCGCCTCGCCGAAGACGTCGATGTAGTTCTGCAGGGTGAAGTCGGGGATGAGGACCTGGTAGGTCTCGTAGTTGAAGAAGCTGACGACGACGACGAGCGCCATCGGCACCACGAAGAACAGGAGGAACACGAGCGCCATCGGCGCCGCCAGCAGGTAGGGGGCCAAAGCCCCCCAGCGGCTGGCGGTGACGGGAGCGGCGGCCACCGCCACCCCCGGCACCGAACGGTCGACGACGCCCGTGCTCGCCATCAGCTCAGGCCGCGACGAACTCGTTCCACTTGCGGACCATGTACTTGTCCTCGTCCATCACGGTGTTCCACACCGAGACGGCGCCCATGCGCTCGTAGAACGAGCCGCCGTCGCGGATCTGGCCCGGCTGCGCCAGGACCTCGCCCGACGGCGACTTGATCGGCTCCTTGCAGGGCTTGCCTTCCATCCAGTAGCCCCACTCGTCCTCGGTCATGTACTGCTTGGCCGTGTCGAGCACGGCGGTGTAGTAGCCCTGCCGGTTGAGGAAGGCGCCGGCCCAGCCCGAGGTGAACCAGTTGATGAAGTCGTAGGCGGCGTCGCGGGTCTTGCCCTCGACGTGGGTGGGGATGCCGAGGCCGGCGGCCCAGGCCCGGTAGCCTTCCTTCAGCGGCTGGTAGACGCAGTCGATGCCCTGCTGGCGGACCTTGGTGATCGCCGGCGACCACATCGACTGGATGACCACCTCGCCCGAGGCCATCAGGTTGACGCTCTCGTTGAAGTCCTTCCACAGCGCGCGGAACTGGCCGGCCTTCTTGGCCTCGATCAGGAAGGCGATGGTCTTGTCGATCTCCTCGGTCGTCATGTTGCCCATGTCGCCGTACTTGATGACGCCCGAGGCCTGGGCGGTCATGCCGGCGTCCATGATGCCGATGGCCGGGATGTTGAGGATCGCCGCCTTGCCCTTGAACTCGGGATTGACCAGCTCGGCCCAGCTCTCGATCGGGCGCTTGATCAGGTCCGGGCGGATGCCCAGCGTGTCGGCGTTGTAGACGACCGGCACCACGGTCATGAAGTCGGTCGGCTCGTCGGAGAACTCGGTGCTCTCGGCGGCCTTGAGGTAGCTGACCTTGATGGGGGCGATGCCGACGCGGCTGGTCTTGCTGCCGTCCGGCAGCTCGCCCTTGGTGAAGATCGGGACGATCTTGTCGTAGTCCTTGACCTTCTTGGTGTCCATGCCGCGCAGATTGCCCGACGGCACGATCTTCTTGAGCGACCAGTACTCGGTGTCGAGCACGTCGATGCTGGTCGGCTGGGTGACCGCGCGCTTGACCACGTCGTCGGTGGTCAGCGTCGTGTACTGCAGCTCGATGCCGGTGTCGGCCTTGCACTTCTCGGCGATCTCGGAATAGGCGTTCACGCCGGTGCCGACATAGCGCAGGACGATCGGATCGCCGGCGTGCACGAACGGCGCCGGGAAGCTGCTGGCGGCGGCGACCGCGCCGATGGCGGCGCTGCCCTTGAGGATGTCGCGGCGGCTGAGCCCGCCGGTCCGGTCGATGAGCCGGTAACGCGTCTGCGTCATGGTGCCTTCGTCCCCTTGTGGTTTGGTTGGGGGTTGCGCGCTTGGGGAACTCTCAGGCGGCCAGCGCCCGCATCTCGGCTCTTGGCCAGCTCACCTGGATCTTCTGCCCGATGGCCACGGGGGCCGCGTCGAGCTGCCGCTCGTCGAGCACCACCTGGACCTCGTCGACGGCGGTCGCACCGAGGCGCAGCAGCGTCGAGGCGCCCTGGTACTCGATCAGCCGCACCGTCGCCTCGAGCCCGACCTCGCCGGCCGCCGGGGCCGCCAGCCGGGCCCGGTCGGCGCGCAGCGCCACCGTGCCGCTGGCGCCGACGAGCTCGCCCGGCAGGACGTTGTGGCCGCCCATGAAGCGGGCGATGAAGGCGCTGGCCGGGGCGTCGAACACCTCGCGCGGCGTGCCGGCCTGGGCGATCTTGCCGTCCAGCATCACCACCATCAGGTCGGCCAGGGCCATGGCCTCGTCCTGGCCGTGGGTGACGTGGATGAAGGTGAGGCCGAGCTCGAGCTGCAGCCGCTTCAGCTCCTCGCGCATCTTGACCCTGAGGAACGGGTCGAGCGCCGACAGCGGCTCGTCGAGCAGCAGCACCTTGGGGTTGGTGATCAGCGCCCGGGCCAGGGCCACGCGCTGCTGCTGGCCGCCCGACAGCTGCGCCGGCAGCCGCTCGGCGAAGCGCTCCATGTGCACCCGCTCGAGCACGCGCATCGCCGTCTGCCGCCGCTCGGGCTTCGGCACGCCGCGCATGTGCAGGCTGAAGGCGACGTTGTCGACCACGCTGAGGTGCGGGAACAGGGCGTAGGACTGGAACATCATCGCCGTGCCGCGGGCCACCGGCGGCAGGGCGTTGACGACGCTGTCGCCGATCAGCACGTCGCCGCCGCTGATCCGCTCGTGGCCGGCGATCATCCGCAAGGTCGTGGTCTTGCCGCAGCCCGACGGGCCCAGGAGGCAGCAATAGCTGCCGTCCGGGATCTTCAGGTCGATCCGGTCCACGGCCGTCACCTGGCCGTAGCGCTTGCTCACGCCGATCAGCTCGACCGATGCCATGCGCCTGCCGGGACCTTCCTCGCGTTCGTGCTGCCGCATCGCAGCAAGGCCTGTGCCATGGGCAGCGCCACGGCCGCCCGCCATCCGGGCCGCTCTTGTGCGCAAAGCTTAGGCACGGATCGTCATGGCCTGCAAGTTTGCCGGGCAGTTGAGCGGAGGTGACGAACCTTCCGTTCGTGCTACCGTTGTCGTGTCGACGGGGCAGGGACGCGGGAGTCGGACATGGAGTGGCGGACGGGCCGGCGCAGCGACAACATCGAGGACCGGCGCGGCCAGGGCGGCGGCTTCGGCGGCATGCCGGGCGGCTTCGGCCGCGGTGGCGGCGGCATCCGCATGGGCCGTGCGGCCGGCGGCGGCGGCATCGGCATCGTCGTCATCGCCCTGATCATGCTGTTCATGGGCGTCGATCCCAGCGTGATCCTGTCGGGCGGCGGCTCGCCGATGCAGCAGCAGATCAACGTCCCGGCCTCGCCGCCGATCGATTCGGCCCAGGAAGCCGAGATGCGCGACTTCGTCTCGGTGGTCCTCGCCGACACCGAGGACACCTGGACGCCGATCTTCCGCCAGCTCGGCCAGACCTACGAGGAGCCGCCGCTGGTACTGTTCACCGACGCCACCCAGTCGGGCTGCGGCTTCGCCCAGTCGGCCACCGGCCCGTTCTACTGCCCGGCCGACCGCAAGGTGTACCTCGACCTCGCCTTCTTCGACGAGCTCGACCGCCGCTTCGGCGCACCCGGCGACTTCGCCCAGGCCTATGTCGTCGCCCACGAGGTCGGCCACCACGTCCAGAACCTCCTGGGCATCCTCCCCAAGGTTCACGAGTACCGCCAGCAGGTCGACCCGGCCCGCGCCAACCAGGCCAGCGTCATGCTCGAGCTGCAGGCCGACTGCTTCGCCGGGGTGTGGGCGCACCACGCCAACCAGGCGCGCAGCATCCTCCAGCAGGGCGACATCGAGGAGGGCCTCAACGCCGCCAGCCAGATCGGCGACGACCGCATGCAGCGGCGCGCCGGCGGCTACGTCTCGCCCGAGAGCTTCACCCACGGCAGCTCCGAGCAGCGGGTCCGCTGGTTCCGCACCGGCCTCGAGAGCGGCAGCCTGCAGGCCTGCGACACCTTCAACGCCCAGCGGCTGTAGCGTCGGGCCGCGCACCGGCCCGTCGGAGCATCGGCGGTCGGCGTCCGGCGTGTCCGGCGGCGGCCCGTGGCGGGCCCTATCTCCCCCGTCCCTCGCTACGGCCAAGCCGGGGCGGGGACGCCGCGACGAACAGGCGACGTGACGCTTCGTGCGCCCGCGGTGTAAGGAAACCGCCAACGGATGACGCCCCGGACGGTCGCAGCGGCCGCCGGGCCAGCGCGGGAGGGGAGGCTGATGGTCACGCGTCCACGCAAGGGAATGGCCGCCGCCTCGGCCGGCCTGCTGGGGATGCTGCTCGGTGCCGTGCCGCTGCCGGCGCTGGCCGGCTACGACGAGCGCGACGCCGTGCGCGACTGCGAGCGCGAGATCGTCGACCGCTACGGCTACCAGGAGTTCCGCGACGTCGACACCGACGGCAAGGGCCACGACTCCTACAAGGTCACGGGCTCGCTTCGCATCAAGCACGGCGACGACCGGTCGTTCTCCTGCCGGGTGAAGCACAAGGAGGTCGTCAGCGTCAGCGTTTCCGGGCGTGGGGAAGGGCGCAACGACGATGATGACGATGGCGACGATGGCGTCGGTGTCGGGACCGCCGCCGCCATCGGTGCCGGTGTCCTGGGACTTGCGATCCTCGGCGCCATGGCTGCATCGGGCGACGACGATGGAACGGCCGATTCCAATGACTCCCGGCGGAGCGAGTACCGCTCCGGCAACGGGGCCTCGCCGCTGGCCGATCGCAGCTATCTCGAGACCGAGTGCCGTTCCGAGCTCCAGGCGCACATCGCCGAGGACCATGGTGCCGTGAAGCGGGTCAGCCTTGACCAGTCCCGCCTCGACGATCGGACCCTCGAGGGCAGCGGCATCGTCGACTTCCGCAACGGCGGCGAGCGCCATTTCGACTTCTCATGCGAGTTCGACCGCCAGGGCCGTGTCTACGACGGCAGCTACCACTACTGGCAGTAGCCGGCCGGTAAGGCCCGGTCCGCGCCAGGGCCCGGTCCGCGAAAGGGCCCGGTCTGCGAAAGGGCCGGTCTGCGAAAGGGGACGACGACGATGCAGTACGGACGACGCGCTTGCATGGCCACGGTCGCGGCCCTCCTGGCCGCCCTGCCGGCGCTGGTGCAGGCGCAGGAAACCCAGAAGGTCCGCTTCAAGGCCGGCAGCGACCACGCCACCATCGAGGGCAAGGTCAAGGGCGACGCCTACCTCGACTACGTGCTGGGCGCGCGCAAGGGCCAGACCATGACCGTGGCGATCGACGGCGTGCCCTACTTCAACGTCATGCCGCCCGGCAGCATCGGCGAGGCGATCTACAACGGCGCCATCGAGACCGACAGCGCCAACCTGACCCTGCCCGAGACCGGCGACTACACCATCCGCATCTACCTGATGGGTGCCGACGCCGACGAGGACCGCGAGCGGGCATTCAAGCTGACGGTGGGGATCAGGTAGGAGGTCGCAGGCGCCGGGCGCTGGCAACGGGGACCGACCGGCAGTTGTTCGGCCCGGCAGGCTGCCGCGCATGGTCGATGATTCATGCAGCCGGTTTTGCCATGACAGGAAATGCAGGCACGTCCGACTCCAGGCCGGTTGCCCGGCGGCAACGGCTCGAGGCGCGGATCTCGGTAGAGCAGAAGGACTTGCTGCTTCGGGCAGCAGAGTTGCAGGGGCGAAGTCTCTCCGACTTCGTCGTTTCGAGCGCTCATGAGGCCGCTGTTCGCACGATTGAGGCGACGCAGGCGATCCGCCTCGATGCGGAGGAGAGCCTCGCCTTCGCCGGGACGCTTCTCGATCCGCCGGAGCCGTCGCCGCGACTGATGGCGGCGTCGCGGCGATACTCGGACCGAAGGGCCGACTGAAGGCCGGCCGCACGGCTGCCGGCCGTCGACACCCGGTTTCGCGGCTGTCGGTACGGTGAGACCCTGCAGCTGGATGCCATGGCGCGAGCGCTACGCGGCGAGGTTGCCTCGCGAGCCCTTGTCGTAGACGACGAGGGCAAGAAGGCCGCATCCTTTTGCGGCCGCTAAGGCTTTCTTGAGCGCGGCAAATCAAATCGACGCCTTTACCTTCCCTTCACATCAATTGCTCGGCTGTTTGCAGGTTCTTCTTGGTCTGTAGGCCGTGGCCGTTCGCCTGGCTCGCGACGCGCTCCAACGGCAGCTTCCCCACCATAACCGGGACCGGGTCAGCATCCAGCCGATGCCGCGGCTTCGTGATAGGAAAAGATTGACATTTACGGGAGCAACGGCCTATACGCTAGTCCCATGTCCGCCGCCGTCGCCTACGCCACCGATCTCCATCGCCAGGGCGAGACCGCCCGGCGGGTGCTGCGCGGCGAGCCGCAGGCGAGGGCGCAGCTGGTCGAGCGGCAGCCGCTGGTGTCGGCGACCTTCGTCGCCGTGTGGAGCTGGCTCGGCCTGCTCCGGGCACTGCCGGCGAAGGAGGCGCTGGCGCAGCTGATCCCGTCCTGCATCGCCGTGCTGTTTCGCGAATCCACACTCGAGCAGCGCGAGACGGTGGCGGTGTGGGTGGCCTACTGGCTGGACCGGGGGCTGAACCCGGCGCGCCTGCTGGCGCTGCGGGTCTGGCACCTGCTGCGGCGTACGGCACCCGTGGCCGCTGCCCGGCGTGCGGTCGCGGCCGCCGCGGCGAAGGACCGGCCCGAGGCCACCGTCCAGCAGCTGCTGGAGCGGCGCATCGCCGCCATCGGCCGCAAGCTGGTCCGGCAGGTGTGCGACGAGCTGGCCGAGCGGGCGCTGATCGACATGGCGAAGCTCGGCCTCGAGCTGCCGGCCGAGGGCGTGCCGCTCGACCTGCTCGAGGACGAGCCGCCGGGCGAGGCGCCCGGTGCCGAGTTCCTCGCCTGGTACCCGGTGCTGACCCGCGACGAGGCGGCCGCGCACGGCCTCTTCGACCGGCAGGAAAAGCCCCTGCCGCCCGAGCTGGCGCCGGCACCGCCCGGACCACGCCCCGACGGCTGACGCTCCGCGATCCGCCGACATGATTGAAACAGGCCGGCCGCACCGCGGCGTCGGCCCGAAACCCGTTGGCCCCAGAACCGCCGTCATCCAGCCGGGAGGGCAGGGCGATGGTGACGAGGATCGGAACGGCGAACGCGGACTTCCTGACGGGGTCGGCGCAGGGCGACACGCTGGTCGGCCAGGGCGGCAACGACCGGCTGGCGCCGGGGGCGGGCCTCGACCTCGTGGCGGGCGGCACCGGCCTCGACTTCGTCGACTACGGGGCGTCGGACGCGGCGGTCCGGATCGACCTCGCGGCGACCATCGGCGACGGCGGCGACTGGGTCCTGGCGCAGGGCGGGCACGCCCAGGGCGACATCCTGGCCAGCATCGAGGCCGTCATCGGCAGCAGCTTCGCCGACGACCTCCACGGCAACGACATGGGCAACACGTTCTACGGCGGTGGCCGCGGCGACGACCTGCGCGGCCGTGGCGGTGACGACTATCTCGACGGCGGCAACGGCGCCGATGCGCTGCGTGGCGGTAGCGGCGGCGACGGGCTGCACGGCGGCGCCGGGATCGACCAGTGCTGGGGCGGCGCCGGCGGCGATGTCTTCAGCTTCGCCTCGGCGCTCGACAGCGGCGTCGGCGCCGGCAACCGCGATGTCGTCGCCGACTGGGACGGAGCCGACCGGCTGTCGTTCCGCGGCCTGGTCGACGAGGTCACGGGCATCAGCCTCGGCCGGTTCGTCGGCAAGGCCGCCTTCGACGGCGACAACCAGGTCCGCTTCCAGCATGGCGACGGCACCACCGTCGTCCAGGTCAACCTCGACGAGGACGGCCAGGCCGAGCTCGAGGTGCTGCTGAAGGGCGTCCACCAGCTGGACGCGGCGGACATCATCTTCTGAGGCGGCGTCCGGCGGCGCGCGCGGCCTCGAGGATGGCGGCTTCGGTGACGGCGAGGCCGGTCCGCCAGAACAGCCGGCGCACGTCGAGCACGAAGCCGTCGCGCTCGGCCGCGTCCTCGACCAGCAGCCGGCCGCCGCCAAAGCCCTCGAGCAGGGCCATGGCCAGCCTTCCGGTCGGCAGGGCGATGCCGGAGCCGAGGTTCACCACCCCGCCCGGCGGATCGAGGGCCAGCGCCGCGAGCATCGCCGCCGCATCCTCGACCGGCAGGAAGTCGCGGGGCGTGAACGGGCTCATCGCGAACCGCACTGTCCCGTCGCGGGCGAGGCCGTCGAGCATGGCGCCCAGGAAGGTCGGCCGGCCCGGCTCGAAGCCGAAGACGTTGGCCAGCCGCAGCCGCGTCAGCCGCAGCCCCGGGATCGCCACGAGCGCCTGTTCCACCGCCAGCCGGTCGCGGCCGTAGGCGTCGGCAGTGCCGGTCGGATCGTCCTCGGCCAGCGGCCGCGGCGACGGCGCATAGACTTTCCGCGTGCCGAGACTCAGGAGATGCACGCCGGCGCCGGCGCAGGCCCGGCCGAACGCCACCTCGGGGTCGTCGTCCACCTGCCAGCCGGGCTTGCCGAGCCGCGGGTTGCGGCCGCACCAGACCGCGGCGGCAGCACCGGGCAGGGCGGCCGCGGCGTCGGCGTGGGCGGCGGTGCGGACCCGGTCGGCGGGCAGGGCGGCGGCGAGGTGGCGGCCGATGAACCCGCCGGCCGCGGCGACGAGGACGCTCATGCCTCCGGCAGCGGCACCACCGTCGGCCGCCGGTTGCGGATGGCCAGCCCGATGCCGCCGCGCTTCAGCGCCAGCGCCTCCTCGCCGAAGATGTCGCGCCGCCAGCCCTTGAGCGCCGGCACGTCGGCGTCGTCGTCGAGCGCGATCGCCTCGAGGTCGCTGCCGTTGGCGATCAGCCGCTGCGCCACCTCGCTCTCCTCCGAGCGCAGCTTGAGCAGCACGCGCAGCATGTCGACGATCGGGCCGATGCCGCGCGGCAGCCGCACCGGCACCTCGGCCTCGGGCAGCTCGGCGTCGGGCAGGGCCATGGCGGCCTGGATCTCGGCGACCACGGCTTTCGCACTCTCGCGGTCGAGGCTGACCCGCTCGAGCTCGCGCAGCGCCTCGACGCTGGTCGGCCGGGTGGCGGCGATCTCCATCACCAGGTCGTCGCGCAGCACCCGGTTGCGCGGCAGGTCGCGGCGCTGCGCCTCGCGCTCGCGCCAGGTGGCCAGCGCCTTGACGATGCCGAGGAAGCGCCGGTCGCGCGAGCGCGGCTTGAGGCGCCGCCAGGCCTCGCCGACGTCGGGCTGGTAGATGGCGGGATCGGCGAGGCTGCGGATCTCCTCCTCGACCCAGGCGGTGCGGCCGGCCTTGTCGATGCGCTTGCTCAGCGCCTCGTAGATGGTCCGCAGGTGCGTCACGTCGCCCAGCGCATAGGTCAGCTGCGCCGGCGACAGCGGGCGGCGCGCCCAGTCGGTGAAGCGCGAGGCCTTGTCGAGCCGGCCCCTGGCGATCTCGTTGACCAGGGTCTCGTAGGCGACCTCCTCGCCGAAGCCGCAGACCATGGCCGCCACCTGGGTATCGTAGAGCGGCGCCGGCAGCCGGCCGGACAGGCGGAAGAAGATCTCGAGATCCTGCCGGGCGGCATGCAGCACCTTGACGACGCCGGGGGCGTCCATCAGCCCCACCAGCGGTGCCAGGTCGATGCCGGGCGCCAGCGGGTCGATCGCCACGGCCTCGGCCGCACCGGCGACCTGCACCAGGCAGAGCTTCGGGAAGAAGGTGCGGTCGCGCATGAACTCGGTGTCGACCGCGACGAAGCGCTCGGCGGCCATGCGCTCGGCGAAGGCGGCGAGCTCGGCGGTGGTGGTGATCAGGCTCATGGCGACCGTGCTCGGCTGGGGGCCCGTGCCTTGACAGGGCGCCGGGCGTCGTGACGTTGTGCCGCCGCTTCGACCCGGCCGCCTGCCGGGCGTCGGCTCATGGATGAGGATCCGGATGCACGCGTATCGTACGCACCGCTGCGGCGAGCTGCGCAAGTCGGCCGTCGGCCAGGAAGTTCGCCTGAGCGGTTGGGTACACCGGAAGCGCGATCACGGCCAGCTTCTGTTTGTCGACCTGCGCGACCATACCGGCCTGACCCAGCTCGTCTTCCATCCGGGCTCGGCGGTGTTCGCCGCCGCCGAGGGCCTGCGCAACGAGACCGTGATCACCGTCACCGGCGAGGTCGTCGCCCGCTCGGCCGAGACGGTGAACCCGGGCCTCGGCACCGGCGAGATCGAGGTGACGGTGCGCGAGCTGGCGGTGCAGTCGGCCGCCGAGACGCTGCCGATGCAGGTCAACGCCGAGCGCGACAATCCCGAGGACCTGCGGCTGCGCTACCGCTTCCTCGACCTCCGCCGCGAGCGCATGCAGCGCAACATCCGGCTGCGCTCGGCGATCATCGCCAGCATCCGCCGGCGCATGGTCGAGCAGGGCTTCACCGAGTTCCAGACGCCGATCCTGACGGCCAGCTCGCCCGAGGGTGCACGCGACTTCCTGGTGCCGTCGCGGCTGCATCCAGGCCGCTTCTACGCGCTGCCGCAGGCGCCGCAGCAGTACAAGCAGCTCTACATGATCTCCGGCTTCGACCGGTACTTCCAGATCGCCCCCTGCTTCCGCGACGAGGACGCGCGCGCCGACCGCAGCCCCGGCGAGTTCTACCAGCTCGACCTCGAGATGGCCTTCGTCACCCAGGAGGACGTCTTCCAGGCGGTCGAGCCGGTGATGCACGGGCTGTTCGAGGAGTTCGCCCCCGAGGGCTGGACGGTGCCGGCGCGGCCGTTCGCGCGGATCACCTTCCGCGACGCCATGCTGAAGTACGGCAGCGACAAGCCCGACCTGCGCAACCCGCTGGTCATCGCCGACGTCACCGAGGCCTTCCGCGGCAGCGACTTCAAGGTCTTCGCCGCGGCCATCGAGAAGGGGGCCGTGGTCCGCGCCATCCCGGCGCCCAAGGCCGCCGGGCAGCCGCGCCGGTTCTTCGATCAGGTCGACGGCTACGCCAAGGAGCTGGGCCTGCCCGGCGCCGGCTGGATCGTCGTGGAGGAGCAGCCGCGCGGCCCGGTCGCCAAGTTCCTCGGGCCCGAGCGCATCGCCCAGGTGATGCAGGCGGCCGGGCTCGCCACCGGCGACGGCGTGTTCTTCGTCTGCGGCCAGGAGGCGGCGATCGCCAAGCCGGCCGGCGCCATCCGCCAGCGGGTCGGCCAGGACCTCGGCATCGTCGAGAAGGACACCTTCCGGTTCTGCTGGATCGTCGACTTCCCGATGTACGAGTGGGACGACGAGCTCAAGCAGGTGGTCTTCTCGCACAACCCGTTCTCGATGCCGCAAGGCGGGCTGGAGGCGCTGGAGACGCAGGAGCCGCTCAGCATCCTCGCCTACCAGTACGACATCGTCTGCAACGGCATCGAGCTGAGCTCGGGTGCGATCCGCAACCATCGCCCCGACATCATGGAGAAGGCCTTCGCCATCGCCGGCTACGGCCGCGACGAGCTGGAGCGGCGGTTCGGCGGGATGCTGCGGGCGCTGACCTACGGCGCCCCGCCGCACGGCGGCATCGCACCCGGCATCGACCGGATCGTCATGCTGCTGGCCGACACCACGAACCTGCGGGAGGTGACCGCCTTCCCGCTGAACCAGCAGGCGCAGGAGCTGCTGCTCGGGGCACCGGGCACGGTGACGGAAAAGCAGCTCAAGGAGCTAAACATCCAGCTGTCGCTGGCGGCGCGCGAGAAATTACGCGAGGACGAGGCGAAGCGGCGGCCGGAAGGCACGGCCTGAGACGGGGCGCCGGACCGGGGCGGAGCGTCCCGGCCCGGCGCCGTCGGTGGTTTCAGCTGGCCTGGCGCTGCTCGGCGGCGAGGATCGCGCGGAGATCCTCGTTGGCCCGCTCGAGGAAGTAGAGCACGCGGCTGTCACCGTAGTCGTAGAACACGTCGTTCGGGTCCGACACGGTGTGGGCGCGGCAGCGGCTGACGGCGAGGTCGAGCACAGCCTGGACGCTGTCCAGCGTCCGCGAGGGTGTCGTCAGCAACTGGTTCTCGAGATCCTCGATCTGGCCATCGATCTGCTCGATGTCGCGCTCGATCGTGTCGAGGCCGGAGGCGCGCTCCGCCTCGGTGATCTCGCCGACCATACCGCGGATCTCGTCCGCCGACATGCCAGCCAGCTGCAGGGGGGCGAAGGCCCATTCGGGCAGGCTGCGGCGCAGCCGGTCCTGGCGGTCGACCAGCGCCTCGCGGCGACGCTGAAGCTCAGAGATCCGACGAACCAGCAGCATGGAATTGGAAATCACATTCATGCCGTTCACTCCGCTCGTCCCGGTCTCCGCGAACCAACGTCTCGGTTGACCGAGCCCCCCATCCATTCGCCGATGCCATCGCATCGCCCTGACCGCGACGCGTCTGGCTGCCTATTAGCAATACTGTCGTGTGCGTCTGTCCAAGTCAACGACTTCGTCAGAAATTCAAAGTAAAGGCTTTACGAAAAATTCAATAAAATTCTAGATAATTGCCGATCAAAAGTAATCGTCTTTCAAGCCATCCGGACCGCGGCCGGTGGCGGCAACGCCTGCGTCGACCGCCACGGCTGGACGCCATCGCCGCGAGGCGCATATGTTGCGCTGCGATAGGGTCGAACCGGGGCACCGCCGCGGGGAGGTTGCCGGAGCGATGGGCAGAGCTGGCGACAACGGGCCTGTCGAGGTCGGGGGCGCGAACGCCGGCCCGCGACCGATGGGCCTCCTCGCGAAGCTGCGGACCTATCTCCTCGCCGGCATCATCGTCACGGCGCCGATCAGCATCACCTTCTTCATCGTCTGGCAGGTGATCGACTACTTCGACTCGCGCATCGCCGGCCTGATCCCGGCACGGTACAATCCCGAGCAGTTCCTGCCCTTCACGATCCCCGGCATCGGCCTGCTGCTGACCCTCGTCGGTCTCGTCCTGATCGGCTGGTTCACGGCCAGCTATGTCGGCCGCCTGATGATGCGAAGCGGCGAGCGGCTGCTGCACCGCACCCCGGTCATCCGCAGCCTCTACAGCACCTTGAAGCAGCTGTTCGAGACGGTGCTCGCCCAGTCCTCGCGCTCGTTCCGCGAGGTCGTGCTGGTCGAATGGCCGCGCCAGGGCACATGGTCGGTGGCCTTCGTCACCGGCAACGCGCCGGCGGCGGTGGCCCGCGTCGTCGACGACGACCTCGTCAGCCTGTTCCTGCCGTGCACGCCGAACCCGACCACCGGCTACTTCGTGATGGTGCCACGGCGCGAGGCGATCCCGGTCGACCTGACGGTCGAGGAGGCGATGAAGCTGATCATCTCCGGCGGCATGGTGGCGCCGCCGGCATCCCTGCCTGCCGATGCCGGGACCCGCCCGGAGCGCGAGACCGTCGACCCGGCCTGATCAGCCGGCGGTCACAAGGGTGGCGGCAGAGTCGCGATCGAACAGGCGCAGCAACAGGCGCAAGGCCTCGCCCCTGCCGCCCTTGAGCTCCGGATCGCGGGCGAGGGCCAGCCGGGCATCATCATGAGCGAGCGGCAGCAGGTCGCGGTCGAGGGCCAGATCGGCGAAGCGGAAGGACGGCAGCCCGCTCTGGCGCAGGCCGAGCACCTCGCCAGGCCCGCGAAGGCGCAGGTCCTCCTCGGCAATGTGGAAGCCATCGTCCGACCGCCGCAGCACCTGCAGCCGGCTGCGCGCCATCGCACCCAGCGGTTGGCCGTAGAGCAGCACGCAGTCCGAGGCGGCAGCACCGCGACCGACGCGGCCGCGCAGCTGGTGGAGCTGGGCGAGGCCGAAACGCTCGGCACCCTCGACGACGATGATGCTGGCCTCGGGAACGTCGATGCCGACCTCGATGACGGTCGTGGCCACCAGCAGCGTCGACCGGCCGGCAGCGAAGTCGGCCATCGCCCGCTGGCGGTCGGAACTTCGCATCCGCCCGTGCACCAGGGCGACCGCCCGGCCGAAGCGCAGCTCCAGCGCACGCGCCCGATGCTCGGCGGCGCCGGCTTCCTCCTCCTCGCTCTCGCCGATCCGCGGACAGACCCAGTAGGCCCGTCCGCCTGCGGCCAGCGCGCGGCCGATGCCTTCGATGACCTCGTCGATCCTCGTGATCGGCACGGCCGTGGTGCGGATCGGGGTCCGCCCGGGCGGCTTCTGGCGCAGCGTCGAGGTGGCGATGTCGCCATATCCGCTCAACAGCAGGGTGCGCGGGATGGGTGTCGCGGTCAGGAGCAGCATGTCGACGGCGCGGCCCTTGGCGCGCAGCTCGAGGCGCTGGCCGACGCCGAACCGGTGCTGCTCGTCGATCACCGCCAGCGTCAGGTCGGCGAAGGTCGTCCCACCCTGGAACAGCGCATGGGTGCCGATCACGAGCCTCGCTTCGCCCGTGCGGACGCGCCGTTCGGCGGCGCGCCGGGTGGCGGCGGTGGCGGAGCCGACCAGGACCTCGACGCCAAGACCCAGCGGAGCGACGAGGCGGGCGATCCCGGCGGCATGCTGCAGCGCCAGCGTCTCGGTCGGCGCCATCAGCACCGCCTGCCCGCCGGCTTCCGCCGCTTCCAGCATCGCCAGCAGGGCGACCAGCGTCTTGCCGCTGCCGACGTCGCCCATGAGCAGGCGCAGCATCGGCCGGGGAGCCGCCATGTCGGCGAGGATGGCCTCGATCGCCGCAGCCTGGTCGGCGGTCGGCACGTAGGGAAGGGCGGCGAGCAGCCGGGTGCGGAGGCTGCCCAGTCCGGCCACGGCGCGCCCGCCCTCGGCCTCGCGCCGCAAGCGGACGAGCTGCAGGGCCAGCTGGCTGGCGAGCAGCTCGTCGTAGGCGAGCCGGCGACGGGCGGCCGCGGCTGCCGCGGGCAGGGCATCGGTCGCATGGAGCAGTGTCATCGCCGGGCGCCAGCCGGGCCAGGCCTGCCGCTTCAGCAGCGCCGGATCATGCCATTCCGGCAGATCGGGCAGCCCGGCCAGCAGCGTGGCGATCAGCGATCGCAGGCGGGGCTGGGTGAGCCCCTCGGTCAGCGGGTAGGTGACGATGGCCGCCGGCTCGGCCCCATCCGCTCCCGCCGGCAGCGGCTCCGGGTGCGGCAGCTGCCAGCGGCCGCCATGTCGCGCGAGGCGGCCGTGGAGCAGCATCGTGGCACCGGTCGGGAAGCGGCGGAGCGGCCAGTTGCCGCGGACGTTGAAGAAGACGAGGTCGAGCGGCTGGCCGGCGGCCGCGGCCGGGATGCGCAGCGTCGAGCGGCCACGTCCCGCGGGGCGGGGTTGGCCGATCGTGCACTGGAGCGAGACCGGCCTGCCTTCCATATCGGCGGTCAGGGTCGTGGCCGGCGTCGGATCGAGCGCACCCGACGGGCGATGCGCGACGAGGTCGAAGATGCAAGGAGCGGGATTGGCGAGGAGCCGGCGGAGCAGGCGCAGCAGCGACGGGCCGACCGCCGGCAGGTGCTCGAGCGGTCGCAGCACCGCGGCGAGCGCCTGCTCGCCCGGCTTGGCCGGTGCTGCGGTTTGGGCTAGAGCCACGGCGCTGTTCTGCCACCCCTCATCGGCGATCCCCGCCAAGGTGCCTGCCTGATGGAATCGGCGACCGTCCGCCGCAAGCGGTTGCTGCACCGCAGCCGCTATCGGGGCTTCCTCGAGAGCGACCTGCTGTTCGCCCGGTTCACCGACCGCTACCTCGATGGCCTCGACGACGGCCAGCTCGACCGGCTGGAAGCGCTGCTGGACGAGCCGGACCAGGACATCTGGACCTGGGTTACCGGTGCTGCCGCCGTCCCCGCCCGGCACGATCACGATGTCCTGGCCATGCTCCGCAGCGTCGGCGGCAACGGCTGACGGGCAGCGTGATGGCCACCGATACGCTCGCCGCCGAAGCGCCGGCACCGACGCGGCCGCGCGGCACCACCCTGCTCGGCAACGCCCGCGAGGGGCTGGAAGCCCGCTTCCTTGCCGAGCGGCTGATGCGCAAGGGCGTGCGCTCCATCCTGCACGTCGCCCGCGACGCGCCACGCCTGGCCTTCATCGAGCGGATGGTGCGCTTCTTCGCGCCGTCGGTACAGGTGGTGGCGATCCCGGCCTGGGACTGCCTGCCCTACGACCGCATCTCGCCGACGGCCGAGCTGATGGCGCAGCGGCTGGCGGCCCTGGCCGAGCTGAGCACCGGAACCTCGACGGCGCCAAGGCTGATCCTGACGACGGCCAACGCGGTAGTGCAGCGCGTGCCGCCGCCGGAGCTGGTCGCTGCCAGCAGCTTCACCGTCAAGCGCGGCGGCCGTGTCGACCGCAACGCGCTGCTGGCGCATCTCGAGCGCAACGGCTACCGCCGCAGCGGCACGGTGGTGGAGCAGGGCGACTACGCCGTCCGCGGCGGCCTGATCGACCTCTACCCGACCGGCGCCGCGGCGCCGCTCCGGCTCGACCTGTTCGGCGACGTCGTCGACAGCATCCGCGCCTTCGACCCGCTGACCCAGCGCTCGGCCGACCGGGTCGACAGGGTCGAGCTGCGGCCGATGAGCGAGGTCGTCTTCGACGTCGTCGCCATCGAACGCTTCAAGGTGGGCTACCTGCAGCATTTCGGCGCTGTCACCGGCGATCCGCTGCTGGAATCGGTGGTCGCCGGCCGGGCGTTCCCCGGGATGGAGCACTGGCTGCCGCTGTTCCACGAGCGGCTGGCGACGCTGTTCGACTATGTCGGGCCCGAGGCCGAGCTTAGCTTCGACCACCTTGCGCAGGAGGCGATCGCCGCCCGCCACCAGCTGATCGGCGAGCATTACCGCTCGCGGCAGCAGCCCGTAGTGACGGCGGCAAGCTTCGGCTCGACGCCGTACCGGGCGCTGCCGCCGGAGCTGCTCTACGTCGACGAGCAGAGCTTCGCCCGTCTCGCCGCAGGACGGACGGCCTGGCAGTTCTCGATCTTCGCGCCACCGCCGGCGCGGCCGGCCGGAATCGTCGCCGTCGAGGACCTGGGCGGCCAGCCGGCCCGCGACTTCGCCCGCGAGCGCACAGACCGCTCGGTCAACCTGTTCGACGCCATCGTGGCGCATGTGCGCGAGCTGGTCGCTGCCGGGCACCGCCCGCTGCTGGCCGCCTACAGTGACGGTGCCGCGGAGCGCCTGCGCCAGGTGCTGGCCGACCACGGGCTCGAGGGGCTGGCCGTGCTCGACAGCTGGCGCAGCGCCCGACAGGCGGGCGGGCCGGCGATCGTCGTCCTGCCGCTGCCGCACGGCTTCATCGCCCCGGGGCTGTGCATCCTGGGCGAGCAGGACCTGCTCGGCGACCGCCTGCAGCGCTCGGCGCGGCGGGCCAAGCGCGCCGACAAGTTCATTGCCGAGGTGGCAGCGCTGGGCGAGGGCGACCTGGTCGTCCATGCCGAGCACGGCATCGGCCGGTTCGAGGGGCTCGAGACGCTGCAGATCGGCGGCGCGCCGCACGACTGCCTGAAGCTGCTCTACCACGGCGGCGACAAGCTGTTCGTGCCGGTCGAGAACATCGACCTGCTGTCGCGCTACGGCAGCGCCGAGCAGGAGGTCCAGCTCGACAAGCTGGGCGGCGTCGGCTGGCAGTCGCGCAAGGCCAAGATCAAGCAGCGCATCCGCGAGCTGGCGGGCGAGCTGATCAGGACCGCCGCCGAGCGGGCGACCCGGACGGCGACGGCGCTGGAGCTGCCGCCCGGGCTCTACGACGAGTTCGCCGCCCGCTTCCCGCACGAGGAGACCGAGGACCAGCTGCGCGCCATCGAGGCGGTGCTGGAGGACATGGGCTCGGGCCATCCGATGGACCGGCTGGTCTGCGGCGACGTCGGCTTCGGCAAGACCGAGGTGGCGCTGCGTGCCGCCTTCGCCGCGGCCATGAGCGGCAAGCAGGTGGCAGTGCTGGCGCCGACGACGCTGCTGGTGCGCCAGCATTTCCGGGTGTTCAGCGAGCGCTTCCAGGGCCTGCCGATCCGCGTCGCCCAGCTGTCGCGGTTCGTGACCGCGAAGGAGGCGACGGAGACGAAGAAGCGCCTGGTGGCGGGCGAGGTCGACATCGTCGTCGGCACCCACGCCCTGCTCGGCAAGACCATCGCCTTCAAGGATCTCGGCCTCGTCATCGTCGACGAGGAGCAGCATTTCGGCGTGGCGCACAAGGAGCGGCTGAAGCAGCTGCGGGCCGAGGTGCACATGCTGACGATGACGGCGACGCCGATCCCGCGCACGCTGCACATGGCGCTGGGCGGGATGAAGGACCTGTCGATCATCGCCACGCCGCCGGTCGACCGGCTGGCGGTGCGCTCGTTCGTGATGCCGGCCGATCCCGTGGTGATTCGCGAAGCGATCCTGCGCGAGCACTATCGCGGCGGGCAATCGTTCTACGTCTGCCCGAAGATCGCCGACCAGCCGAAGCTGGTCGACGACCTGCGCCGGCTGGTGCCCGAGGTGCGGATCGGCGTCGTCAACGGCCAGCTGCCGGCGGCCGAGCTCGAGGAGGTCATGGGCGGCTTCTACGACCGCCGGCTCGACCTCCTGGTCGCCACCAATATCATCGAGAGCGGCCTCGACATCCCGACCGCCAACACGCTGATCGTCCACAAGGCGCACCTGTTCGGCCTGTCGCAGCTCTACCAGCTGCGCGGCCGCGTCGGCCGCTCCAACGTGCGCGGCTACGCCTACTTCACCGTGCCGGGCGAGCAGGTGCTGCGCGACACCGCCGAGAAGCGCCTGCACGTCATCCAGTCGCTGGAAGGCCTCGGCGCCGGCTTCCAGCTGGCCAGCCACGACCTCGACATCCGCGGCGCCGGCAACCTCCTGGGCGAGGAGCAGTCGGGCCAGATCAAGGAGGTCGGCTTCGAGCTCTACAACCAGATGCTCGAGGAGGCGGTGGCCCAGCTCAAGCAGGACAAGGCCCGCGCCGACGCCGAGAGCGGCGAGTGGACGCCGCAGATCACGGTCGATGCGGCGGCCCTCATGCCCGAGACCTATGTCGGCGACCTCGACCTGCGCCTCAGCCTGTACCGGCGCCTCGCCGGGCTCGAGGAGCCGTCCGACATCGAATCCTTCGCCGCCGAACTGATCGACCGCTTCGGGCCGTTGCCGCCCGAGACCGAGAGCCTGCTGCAGCTGGTGGCGGTCAAGCAGCTCTGCCGGCGCGCCAACGTCGCCAAGCTCGACATCGGTCCCAAGGGCATCGTGCTCGCGTTCCGCGACAACCGCTTCGGCAAGCCCGAGCGGCTGGTCGGCTGGATCGCCCAGAGCAAGGGGCAGATGCGGGTTCGCCCCGACCACAAGCTGGTGGTGATGCGCGAGACCTCGTCGCCGGCCGAGCGGCTGAAGGTGGCCCGCCAGGTCGTCGGCGAGCTGACCCGGCTGGCGGCATGAGCCGCCGCCGCCTCGCTTGCCAGCGGCGGAGCCCCGGCCGATAAGGCCGGATCACCGGCCGCCGCGAGGAACCTTGGTCCTGCTGTTCTCCCATCCGATCGCCGCCGCCCACGATCCGGGCCCGGGCCATCCCGAGGCTCCCATCCGCCTTGCGGCGATCAATGCCGCCATCCAGGCGGCTTCCCTCGACGGGCTGCAGCGCCGCGAGGCGCCGCAGGCGACGCTCGAGCAGGTCCGGCGGGTGCATCCCGATCCGTATCCGGCGTCAATCCTCGGCGAGGCCCCGGCCACGGGTTACCGGCGGCTCGATCCGGATACGGTGATGTCGCCCGCCTCGGCCGAGGCGGCGCTGCGCGCGGCAGGTGCCGCCTGCGCCGCGGTCGACGCCGTGGTCGGCGGCGAGGCCAGGGCTGCCTTCTGCGCCATGCGGCCGCCCGGCCATCATGCCGAGCCCGCGACCGCCATGGGTTTCTGCCTGTTCAACAGCGTCGCCATCGGCGCCATGCAGGCCCGCCACGAGCACGGGCTGAAGCGGATCGCGATCTTCGACTTCGACGTGCACCACGGCAACGGCACCCAGGCGGCGTTCTGGAACGACCCGGACACGCTCTACCTGTCGACGCACCAGTCGCCGCTCTATCCGGGCACCGGTGCTGCCGGCGAGACCGGGGCGCACGACAACATCGTCAACTGCCCGCTACCGGCCGGCACCGGCTCCGCCGCCTTCCGCCGCGCCGTCGAGACGACCATCCTGCCGCGCATCGACGCCTTCGCGCCCGAGCTGGTGATGGTCTCCGCTGGCTTCGACGCGCACATGGCCGATCCGCTGGCGCAGCTGCGGCTGACCGAGGACGATTTCGCCTGGGTGACGACCGCAACTCTCGGCCTTGCCGCGAAACACGCGTCCGGCCGCGTGGTGTCGGTGCTCGAGGGCGGCTACGATCCGCCGGCGCTGGGGCGCAGCGTCGTGGCGCACCTGAAGGCCCTCTTGGCGGCCTGAGCAGCGGGGACAGGGATGGCCGATCCGTTCATCGGCGAGCGCGAGAGCGATGCCGCACCGATCGCCGGCATGACCTTCGAGGCGGCGCTGGCCGAGCTCGAGGCCATTGTTCAGCGGCTCGAGCGTGGCCAGCTGGATCTCGAGGCCTCGATCGCCGCCTACGAGCGCGGCACCGCGTTGCGCCAGCACTGCGCGGACAAACTGCGCGAGGCGCAGATGCGCGTCGAGAAGCTGACCCTCGATGCCGAGGGGAGAGCGCGCGCGGTCCCGCTCGACAGCCAGTCGTGAGCCTTCTCGCCGAGCGAAGCACCACCGTCGTCGCGGCCATCGAGCAGGAGCTCGACCGCCTGCTGCCGCCGTCCGACGGCCTGCTCGGCCATCTCGGCGAGGCGATGCGCTACGCCGCGATGGGTGGCGGCAAACGCTTCCGGCCGATGCTCGTCGCGGCGGTGGCGGAGCTGGGCAACGCCGATCCCCGCGCCGTGGCGAGGGTCGGCGCGGCGATTGAGATGGTCCACGCCTACTCGCTGGTCCATGACGACCTGCCGGCGATGGACGACGCGCTGCTGCGCCGCGGCAAGCCGACCTGCCACCGCGTCTTTGGCGAGGGTATCGCCGTTCTCGCCGGCGACGCGTTGCTGACGCTGGCCTTCGAGGTGCTGGGCCGCGACGACTGGCCGGCGGATCCGGCGCTGCGCTGCGGCCTTGTGCTCGGCCTCGGTCGCGCCGCCGGCGCCGCCGGGATGTGCGGGGGCCAGCTGCTCGACCTCGCGGCCGAGCATGCCACGGCCGATGTCGGGGACGTCCTCGAGGTCGAGCGGCTGAAGACCGGGGCGATGATCGCCTTCAGCTGCGATGCCGGCGCGCTGCTGGCCAGCCTCGACGCGGCCACGCGCGCCGATGTCGCCGCCTACGCGGCCGATCTCGGTCTCGCCTTCCAGATCAAGGACGACCTGCTCGACGCCGAGGGTGACGCGCAGGCCACCGGCAAGGACAGCGGGATCGACGCCGCGGCCGACAAGGCCACGCTGATCCGCCTGCTGGGGATCGACGGAGCGAAGGCCGAGCTGGCAAAGGTCGAGGCGCGGGCGTCAGGGCGGCTTGACAACCTCGGCGCAAGGGCCACGCTCCTGCGGGAGCTGCTGTCGTTCGTTATCAATCGCAACGCATAAGAATCGGGGCTGGGCACCACGTATGAGCGAGACGCCGCTACTCGACCAGATCCGCGAGCCCGCCGACCTGCGCCGGATCGAGCGGAGCAAGCTGCGGCAAGTCGCCGACGAGCTGCGGCAGGAGACGATCTCGGCCGTCTCGGTCACCGGCGGGCATCTCGGCGCCGGCCTCGGCGTGGTCGAGCTGACGGTGGCGCTGCACTACGTCTTCGAGACTCCCGACGACCGGTTGATCTGGGACGTCGGTCACCAGGCCTATCCGCACAAGATCGTCACCGGGCGCCGCGACCGTATCCGCACGCTGCGCCAGCCCGGCGGCCTGTCGGGTTTCACCCGCCGGTCCGAAAGCGAATACGATCCCTTCGGCGCTGCTCACAGCTCGACCTCGATCTCGGCCGGGCTCGGCATGGCGATCGGTGCGCGGCTCGACGGCCTCGAGCGCAATGTCGTCTGCGTCATCGGCGATGGCGCCATGAGCGCCGGCATGGCCTACGAGGCCATGAACAATGCCGGGGCCCTGCGTGGCCGGGTGATCGTCATCCTCAACGACAACGACATGTCGATCGCACCGCCGGTCGGGGCGATGAGCACCTACCTGTCGCGGGTCGTCTCCTCGCACGCCTACCGGAGCTTCCGGCATACCGCGAAGCAGCTCACCCGGGCGTTCCCGACCTCGCTGCAGAAGGCGGCGGCGCGGGCCGAGGAATATGCGCGAGGCCTTGCCGTCGGCGGCACGCTGTTCGAGGAGCTGGGCTTCTACTACATCGGCCCGCTCGACGGGCATAACCTCGACCACCTGCTGCCGGTGCTCGAGAACGTCCGCGACGATCCGAACCGCGGACCGGTCCTGATCCACGTCGTCACCCAAAAGGGCAAGGGCTACCCGCCGGCCGAGGCGTCTGAGGACAAGTACCACGGCGTCGGCAAGTTCAATGTGGCCACCGGCGCCCAGCTGGGCGGCCGCAGCAACGCGCCCAGCTACACCTCGGTGTTCGCCCGTGCCCTGATCAAGGAGGCCGAGCGCGACGACCGGATCGTTGCCATCAATGCCGCCATGCCCTCGGGCACGGGCCTCAACTTGTTCCAGTCGCGCTTTCCCGAGCGCAACTTCGACGTCGGCATCGCCGAGCAGCACGCCGTGACCTTCGCCGCCGGCCTCGCCACCGAGGGCTTCCGCCCGTTCTGCGCCATCTACTCGACGTTCCTGCAGCGGGCCTACGACCAGGTCGTCCACGACGTCGCGATCCAGAACCTGCCGGTGCGCTTCGCCATCGACCGGGCCGGGCTCGTCGGTGCCGACGGGGCCACCCATGCCGGCAGCTTCGACGTCGCCTATCTCGCCTGCCTGCCGGGCTTCGTCGTCATGGCCGCCGCCGACGAGGTCGAGCTCACCCACATGGTGGCGACCGCCGCGCGGCATGATTCCGGGCCGATCGCCTTCCGCTATCCGCGCGGCGAAGGCTGGGGCCTCGAGCTGCCGGAAGCTGGCGAGCCGCTGCCGATCGGCAAAGGACGCGTCATCCGAGAAGGCACGCAGGTCGCGATCCTCAGCTTCGGCGCCCGCCTCGCCGAGGCCGTGCGCGCCGCCGAGCTGCTGGACGAGCAGGGCGTCTCGGTGACCGTGGCCGATGCCCGCTTCGCCAAGCCGCTCGACGAGGCCCTGATCCGCCAGCTTGCCGGCAGTCACCAGCTGCTCGTGACCATCGAGGAGGGCTCGATCGGCGGCTTCGGCAGCCACGTGCAGAACTTCATGCTCGAGGCCGGCCTGCTGGACGGCGGGCGGACCAAGCTGCGGAGCATGGTCCTGCCGGACCGCTTCGTCGAGCATGGCACGCCGAACGGTCAGTACGAGGAGGTGGGGCTCGACGCCGCCGGGATCGTCCGCACCGTGACCGGAGTCATCGGAACGACCTCGCGGCGGGTCGTCGGGCGCAAGAACGTCGCCTGATCGCGGCGTCGATTCCTTTGCGGGCGTGAGCCACCCCGCATGAGGGATCGCCGAATTGTGGCAGGATCGCCTTCGAGGGGCTGCGGGCTCGCCTCCTAGTCGCCCGAGGCCGTCGGATGCAGGGCCGGCCGGTAGCCGGCAGCAAGAACCCGCACCAGGGGCTCGGGGGTGAGCACATCGACCCGTCCTGCCGGCAGCGGGCGCAGCGGGCCATAGCCTGCGTGCGACCAGACGCGACAGGCTGAGCCGACGACGAGCAGGGCTTCGCCGGAGGGCGCCGAGATCATGCAGCCTGTCGGAAGGGCCGTGGCGTCGCCCCGATGCCGCCGCTGCTCGCCGCTCGACGGGTCGATCCGCGCCGCGTGCAGGGTCCGGTCGATGCTGTCGGCCACCGGGCCGGAAGCCGGTAACGGTAGTCCGGCGGCGTGCCAGGCCGCGACGAAGCGGCGGTAGTCGTCGCGACGGCAGTAGGCGCAGGGACGGTGCCCGGCGGCGAAGGCGACGGCCTCGTCGAGGAAGAACAGCTCGGTCCACCGCCCTGGCGCCATGATCGGTCGGCGGATGCCCTGCCAGTCGAGGCGGCAGACGATCCAACGGCGGTGGCGCCAGCGCGCCTTGCCGAGCTGGCCGTCCCGGTCGTGCAGGACGCCGCGGTTGCCGGTCAGCGTGCCGCGCGCTGCAACCGCGTCGAAGGTCCCGAACGGGCTGACGCGGTTGGGCCGCGGCATCGCGGCCGACGCGCCGTCTAGGCCTCGGCCTCGGGGCGGCGGTTGGTGACGCCCTGGGCGAGGCTGGCCTCGAGGAACGTGTCGAGGTCGCCGTCGAGGACCGCCTGCGGATTGCCGCTCTCGATCCCGGTCCGCAGGTCCTTCACCATCTTGTAGGGGTGGAGGACGTAGTTGCGGATCTGGTGACCGAAGCCGATGTCGGTCTTGTTGGCCTCGATCGCGTCCGCGGCGGCCTGGCGCTTCTTGAGCTCGAGCTCGTAGAGGCGGGCGCGGAGCATGTCCATCGCCTGCGCCCGGTTGCGGTGCTGGCTGCGGTCGGCCTGGCAGGCGACGACGACCCCGGTCGGCATGTGGGTGATGCGGATCGCCGAGTCGGTCCGGTTGACGTGCTGGCCGCCGGCGCCGCTGGCCCGGTAGGTGTCGATCTTCAGGTCCTTGTCGAGGATCTCGACCTGGATGCTGTCGTCGATGACCGGGAACACCCAGACGCTGGCGAAGCTGGTGTGGCGGCGGGCGTTGCTGTCGAACGGCGAGATCCGCACCAGCCGGTGGATCCCGGACTCGGTCTTCAGCCAGCCATAGGCGTTCTCGCCGGTGAGCTTGATCGTCGCCGACTTGATGCCGGCCTCCTCGCCGCCGCTCTCCTCGACCCACTCGACCTTGTAGCCGTGCTGCTCCGCCCAGCGCAGGTACATGCGCAGGAGCATCTCGGCCCAGTCCTGCGATTCGGTGCCGCCGGCGCCGGCATTGACCTCGAGGAAGCAGTCGTTGCGGTCGGCCTCCCCCGACAGCATCGATTCGAGCTGCAGGCGCTGCACCTTGGTGCGGAGTGCCGACAGCTCCTCCTGGATCGCGGCGATCGTGGCCTCGTCACCTTCGGCCTCGGCCAGCTCGGCCAGCTCGGCCGCGTCGGCAAGGCTCTGCTCCATGCCCTTCTGGCCCTCGACCGAGGCGGCAAGGCTGTTGCGGTCGCGCATGATCGTCTGCGCGCGCTCCGCATTGTCCCAGAGCTTGGGGTCCTCGGAGAGGGCGTTCAGCTCATCGAGGCGGACGAGGGCGGCATCCCAGTCAAAGATGCCTCCGCAGCAGGTCGAGGCCCTGCTTGATCTCGTCGGCGAGGTTCTGCAGCTCGGCACGCATCGTCAGGGCCTCGGGATGCTGGTCGCAGGTCGGGGGAGCGCGGTGTAGCCGCTGGGGCAGGGCCGTTCAATAGAGCCCGCTCGAGCCCGGCACCTCGGCCGACGGCGGCGGCGGCTCCAGCGCGCCGGGATCGCCGCCCTCCGCCCCGGTCCAGCTGGCTTCCGCGGCGGGATTGCGGGCGGTGCTGCTGGTCGGCTCCGTGCCCGGCAGGAACGCCTCGGCGATGACCGTGCGGGTCGAGCGGCCGGGCAGCAGCCCGGTCTCGGCGTCGACGCGGACGATGCTGACGCCGGGCGGCGTGCGGAACGGCACCGGCGGCTCGTCCTTCAGGGCCTGGGCCATGACGTCCATCCAGATCGGCAGGGCCGCCGAGGCGCCGGTCTCCTTCTCGCCGAGGCTGCGCGGCTGGTCGAAGCCGACCCAGACGCCGACGACGAGATCGGGCGAGAAGCCGACGAACCAGGCATCCTTGGAGTCGTTGGTGGTGCCGGTCTTGCCGGCGAGCGGGCGGCCGAGCGCCTTGGCGGCCTCGGCGGTGCCGCGCTCGACCACGCCTTCGAGGATGTTGACCATCTGGAAGGCGAGGCGCGGATCCTCGACGGTCTCGCGGTTGTCGACGACCACCGGTGCCGCCTGGCCGCTCCACGCCTCGGCGGTGCAGCCCTCGCAGGGCCGGTTGTCGCGGCGCAGGACGGTCCGCCCGTTGCGGTCCTGGATGCGCTCGATCAGCGCCGGGCTGATGCGCTTGCCGCCATTCACCAGCATCGCGTAGGCGGTGGTCAGGTGCATCAGGTCGACCTCGCTCGCCCCCAGCGCCCCCGACAGGTAGGGCTGCAGGCCCTCGCCGATGTCGAAGCGGCGGGCGAGGTCGACGACCTTCTGCATGCCGATGTCCTGGGCAAGCCGGACGGTCATCAGGTTGCGCGACTTCTCGACGCCCAGACGCAGCGTGCTGGGGCCATAGAACTTCTCGCTGTAGTTCTGCGGCTTCCACTGCCCGAGGCCGGGTCCGAGGTCGAAGGTCAGCGGTCCGTCGACGATGATGCTGGCCGGCGTGTAGCCCTGCTCGAGGGCCGCCAGGTAGACGAACGGCTTGAACGACGAGCCGGGCTGCCGGCGGGCCTGGGTGGCGCGGTCGAACTTGCTCTGGCGGTAGCTGAAGCCGCCGCTCAGGGCCAGCAGGCGCCCGGAGTGCGGGTTCAGCGCGACGATCGCCCCCTCGACGGCGGGGCGCTGGCGCAACGTCCAGCGGCCGGGCTTGCCGTCCGCATCCTCCAGCCACTCGACGACGACGATGTCGCCGGGCTTCAGCACGTCGGCGACACGCTTCACCTTCGGGCCAACGTTGCCTTCGGTGTCGACGGCACGGGCCCAGGTCACCTCGTCGAGGCCGAGCCTGTCCTCGCTGCCGTCGGTAAAGCCGAGCTGGGCCTCGCCCTTGCCGCTGTCGAGGACGACGGCGAGCCGCCAGCTGTCGAGCTCGAAGCCCGGATCGAAGCCGTCGAGCGCGGCACGCCAGTCGCCGGTCGCCGGATCGATGCCGATGGTGCCGACCGGGCCGCGCCAGCCGTGACGGCGGTCGTAGGCGGCGAGGCCGCGGCGCAGGGCGGCGTCGGCGATCGCCTGCAGGCGGGGATCCACCGTCGTGCGCACCGACAGGCCGCCCTCGTAGAAGCCGGCCTCGCCGAATTCGGCGACCAGCTGGCGGCGCACCGTCTCGGTGAAGAAGTCGGCGCGGGCGAACGCCTCGGGCTCGCGCCGGCTCAGCGTGATCGGCTCGGCGCGCGCGGCCTCGGCGGTGGCCCGGTCGATGTAGCCGTCGGCCTCCATCCGGCCGATGACGTAGTCGCGCCGGATCTTGGCGGCCTCGGGATCGCGGACCGGGTCGTAGCGGCCGGGGGCCTTGGGCAATCCGCCCAGGAAGGCGGCCTCGGCGACGGTCAGGTCGGCCAGGGACTTGTCGAAGTAGTTCAGCGCCGCCGCGGCCACGCCGTAGGAGCGGTTGCCGAGGAAGATGTCGTTCAGATAGAGCTCGAGGATCTGGTCCTTGCTGAACACCCGCTCGATCCGCCAGGCGAGGATCGCCTCCTTGATCTTGCGGTCGATCGACATCTCGTTGCCGACGAGGAAGTTCTTGGCGACCTGCTGGGTGATGGTCGAGGCACCCTGCGGGCGCTGGTCGGAACCCCAGCGCTCGAGGTTGGTCAGCGCCGCGCGGGCAATGCCCATCGGGTCGATGCCCGGGTGCCGGTAGAAGTTCTGGTCCTCGGCGGCGATGAATGCCTGCTTGACCAGGTCGGGGATGGCGTCGATCGGCACGAAGACGCGCTTCTCGCGGGCGTACTCGGCGAGCAGGCGGCCGTCGCCGGCGTGGATGCGGCTGACCGTGGGCGGCCGGTAGTCGGCGAGCTCGTCGATGGCCGGCAGGTCGCCGCTGTAGGACCGCAGCGCCCAGACGAGGCCGACCCCGCCCAGGACGACGAGGACGACGAGACCGACCAGCAGCGAGCCGACGAACTTCAGGAAACGGCGCAACGACGGGCTTCCCTCGGACGATGACCTTGCGGGCGTCCGCTCGCGCGGACGCGGCGCGCCTTTATCACGATTTGAGCTGTGCGAAGTAGCGGTCAATCCCTGCGACGACGGCGGCGGCGAGCTTGTCGCGGTAGGCGGCGCTGCCGAGGTTGCGGGCATCCTCGGTGTTGGAGATGTAGCCAAGCTCGATCAGCACCGACGGCACGTCCGGCGACTTCAGCACGGCGAAGCCGGCGAAGCGGCGGTGCCGGCGCAGCAGCGGCGTCACCTGGGCCAGCTCGCTGGCCAGGATGTCGGCAAACTGGATCGACTTGTTCTTGGTATCGCGCTGGGCCAGGTCGATCAGGATGCTGGCGACGACATCGTCGGTGCCGCTGAGGTCGGTCCCGGCGATGATGTCGGCCTTGTTCTCGGTGGCGGCGAGGCGGGCCGCCTCCTCGTCCGACGCCGTCTCGGACAGCGTGTAGACGGAGGCGCCGCGGGTGTGCTGCTTGCCGATGGCGTCGGCGTGCAGCGAGACGAACAGGTCGCCATCGGCCTCCCGGGCCAGCCGCAGGCGCTCGCGCAGCGGCAGGAAGACATCGGAATCGCGGGTCAGCACGACCCGGTAGCGCCCGCTCTCCTCGAGCAGCGTGCGCAGCCGGCGCGCCATCGCCAGCGTGATCGCCTTCTCCTGTGTGCCGTCGACGCCGATGGCACCGGGATCGACGCCGCCATGGCCGGCGTCGAGCACGATCACCGGCAGGTCCGGCGGAAGGGCGATCGGCTCGGGCGGGGCCGCGGGCGCGGCGGCCGCGGGCTCGATCTCGACGACGAGGCGGTAGTGCCGGGAATCGTTGGACGGCGACAGCAGCTCGCTGGCCGCGACGCGGATCGGCCGCGACGCTTCGATGACCAGCTGCAGGCGCTGGGTCGGCAGGGTGTCGAGGCGCTGCGCGCGCACCAGGCCGCGTGGCCTGGACAACGGATCCGGCTGGAGGTTCCACAGCATCTGCGGCAGCTCGACCAGCAGCCGTGGCGGCTCCGCGTCGGTGCGCAGCGAGTAGGTGAAGGACCGGTCGGCCTCGAGCACGATCCGGGTACGCGCGGAATCGCCGCCGAACCGCAGCCCCGTCGCCTGCGGCATCGACGTCGCGGCCACGGCCGGCCGCGACAGGCCGGAGGCCGGATCCAGCGTCACGAGGATCAGCAGGAGGAGCAGGCGCGCAGCGCGCAACCACGTCGTCGCGGGAGCGGATCGGCTGCGCATCGGACGGACGAAGGACTCGGGCTAAGGCTGCGCCACGTCGGGATTATCGCATTGAGGGTACAGGACGCCAGCGGTATAGTGGCGGCGAGATGACTTCGCCACGGTACAACACGAATCGGCGCTTGAGCCATTTCGCGCCGGTCGCAAGACGGCCGTGGAGCAATCTCTACCTGCCGGTTGCAGGGACCTTGAGGATCGGACGGGCGGATGCGGCCTGTTCCTGTCCTCCGTCACGCAGCCGGCTTCGTCTTGGCGCTTCCGACCGTGTGCCGGCGGCCAGGCCGTCGGCCCGCTCCGGAGCGCTCAACGCCATAGTCCGCCCGAGGCCCCGTCCCGCAGGGATGTGCCGGCCAGCGCGGCGGCCGGAGCTCGCTTTCCATGACCAAGCGCATGCTGATCGACGCCACCCACACCGAGGAGACCCGGGTGGTGGTGCTGGACGATCACCATCTTGTTGACTTTGACTTCGAGAGCTCGACCAAGCGTCAGCTCAAGGGCAACATCTACCTCGCCAAGATCACCCGTGTAGAGCCGTCGCTGCAGGCCGCCTTCGTCGAGTACGGCGGCAATCGCCACGGGTTCCTCGCCTTCAGCGAGATCCATCCCGACTACTACCAGATCCCGCAGGCCGATCGCGAATACCTGGCGCAACTGGAGCGCGACGCCCAGGCCAAGGCCGCGGCCGAGCCGGACCCGGAAACGGGCGAGCATGCGGGCGGCGCCGCCAACGGCAATGGCGGCGACAGCGACATGCCGGTCGAGGTGTCCACGGACGCCGACGAGGAAACCGCCGACATGGTCGACGAGCAGGCGCGCCGCCGCGCCCGCCTGCTGCGCAGCTACAAGATCCAGGAGGTCATCAAGCGCCGGCAGATCATGCTGGTGCAGGTCGTCAAGGAGGAGCGGGGCAACAAGGGCGCCGCGCTGACCACCTACCTGTCGCTGGCCGGCCGCTACTGCGTGCTGATGCCCAACACCCCGCGCGGCGGCGGCATCTCCCGCAAGATCGCCAGCAACACCGATCGCCGCCGGCTCAAGGACATCGCGCACGAGCTCGAGGTCCCGCACGGGATGGGCCTGATCATCCGCACCGCCGGGCAGGAGCGGACCAAGGCCGAGATCCGGCGCGACTACGACTACCTGCTGCGGCTGTGGAACGAGATCCGCGAGACCACGCTGCAGAGCATCGCACCCAAGCTGATCTACGAAGAGGGCGACCTCATCAAGCGGGCGATGCGCGACATCTACACCCGCGATGTCGAGGAGGTGCTGGTCGAGGGCGACGAGGGCTACAAGTCGGCCAAGCGGCTGATGACGATGCTGATGCCGAGCAAGGCCCGCATCGTGAAGCCCTACAAGGACGACCTGCCGCTCTTCTTCAAGTTCAAGGTCGAGGACCAGCTCGACGCGATGCACAGCCCGGTGGTGCACCTGCCGTCGGGCGGCTCGATCGTCATCCACACCACCGAGGCGCTGACCGCCATCGACGTCAACTCGGGCCGCTCGACGCGCGAGCGGCACATCGACGAGACCGCGGTCAAGACCAACCTCGAGGCGGCCGACGAGATCGCCCGCCAGCTGCGCCTGCGCGACCTCGCCGGCCTCGTCGTCATCGACTTCATCGACATGAGCGAGGGCCGCCACCAGCGGGCGGTCGAGCGCCGGCTGCGCGAGGCGCTCAAGACCGACCGGGCCCGGCTGCAGGTCGGCAAGATCAGCATGTTCGGCCTGCTCGAGCTGTCGCGGCAGCGGCTGCGGCCGAGCCTGCTCGAGCTGTCGAGCCAGATGTGTCCGGTCTGCCAGGGCCAGGGCGTGGTCCGCTCGACCGAGAGCTGCGCCCTGCAGGCGTTGCGCCGCATCCAGGAGGAAGGCATCCGCGGCGAGGCCGCGAAGCTGCACGTCCGGGTGCCCATCGACGTCGCGCTGTACGTGCTCAACCACAAGCGCGAGTCCGTGGCGCGGCTGGAAGAGCGCTACGGCATGTCGGTGTACATCGCCGCCGATTCGAGCCTGACGCCATCGCAGTGGCACATCGACGTCATCGAGCGCCGCGAGGCGCCCGAGATCGAGCGGGCACCCGAGGAAGCGGTCGAGCGGCCCGAGCGACGCCCCGAGCCGCGGCAGGAAGGCCGGCACGAGGGTCGCCACGACGGCCGGCACGAGCGCGCGCCCCAGCCGCAGCGGCGCCCCGAGCGCCAGCCGGAGCGGCAGCCCGAGCGCGTGGCGGCCGAGGTCCGGCCTGGCGACGCCGCCGAGGAGGCCGCGGAGGACGGGGCGCGTCGCCGCAAGCGTCGGCGGCGCCGTCGCCGGCGGGGCGGCGATCAGCCGGGCATGGCGCCGCAGACCGGCGCACCGATGGCTGCCGAGGGTTACGACGAGGTCGGCGGCGAGGACGAGTCCGAGGTCGACGAGGCCGCCATCGAGGTCGAGGTCCCGGGCGAGCCGGTCGAGGCGGCGCCGGCCGAGTTGCCGGAGCCCGAGGCGGCTGCCGGTGAGCCAGTGGCCGCCGAGCCGGCCGCGGAGGTCGAGCCTGTCCCTGCCGTTGCCGAGGCCGCGGCCGAGGTGCCGGTCGTTGCCGAGGAAGCGCCCAAGCCGAAGCGGCGCGTCCGCAAGCCGCGCAAGGCAGCGGTCGCCGAGACCGTTCCGGCGCCTGCCGAAGCCGCTGCGGCGGAGGCGACCAACGGTGCGACCGTCCACGACGAGCCGGAGCCCGTTGCGGCACCGGCTTCCGAGCCGGTGACGACAGGCGCCGAGGAGCCTGTGCCGGTGGCCGCGCAGGCGTCCGAACCGGAGGCCGAGCCCACGGCCGAGACCGCGCCGGCGTGGCCCGAGACGCTCGAGGTGACGCCCAAGCCCGACCGACCGGCGCGGCAGGGCTGGTGGAGCCGCCTGCGCGGCCTCTAGCCGACTGCGACCAGCGTCTTCAGCCAGGGGCCCAGGCGTTCCGCCGCCTGGGCCACCTCCTGCTCGGGGCCGGCGAAAGACAGGCGGATCCAGCCATCGCCGCGGACCGGGTCGAAGTCGGTGCCGGGCGTGATCGCGACGCCGGTCTCGGCTAGCGCCCTTGCGCACAGCGCTTCGGCCCGGAGTCCGGTCGGGGCGATGTCGGCATAGAGGTAGAAGGCACCGTCCGGCGGCGCCACCTCGCGGATGCCGGCATCCAGCAAGGCGTGGAGCAGTCGGTCGCGGTTGCGGCCGTAGGCGTGGACCCGCTCGGCCAGCAGCGCGTCGTCGGCGAAGGCGCCGAGGGCCGCGTGCTGGGCGATGGCCGGTGGCGCGATGAACAGGTTCTGCGCCAGCCGGGTCACGGTATCCAGCAGGGCCGGCGGCGTCACGAGCCAGCCCAGCCGCCAGCCGGTCATGCAGAAATACTTCGAGAAGCTGTTGACGACGATGGCGTCCGGGACGGTCGCGAGCGCGCTGGCCGCCGGGTGCTCGAACGTCAGTCCGTGATAGATCTCGTCGCTGACCAGCCAGGCATCGCGGCGGGCGCACCATTGGCCAAGGGCCGCCAGTTCCGCGGCGCTCAGCATGGTTCCGGTCGGATTGGCCGGGCTCGCGACGACGAGACCGTCGATGCGGCCGGGAAGGGCGTCGAGCCGGGCTGGCGTCGGCTGGAAGCGGGTCGACGCATCGGTCGGCAAGTCGACGACCTCGATGTCGAGGGCTCCCAGGATGTTGCGATAGGCCGGATAGCCGGGCGAGGCGACGGCGACACGGGCCCCGGCGTCGAAGGCGGCGAGAAAGGCCAGGATGAAGGCTCCGGACGCGCCGGTCGTCACGGCGATGCGGTCGGGCCCGAGCGGCAGGCCGTACCACTCGTCGTAGCGCTGCGCGATCCGGGCGCGCAGGGCCGGCAGGCCCAGTGCCTCGGTGTAGCCCAGCGCGTTGCCTTCCAGCGCCAAGCGTGCCGCGGCCAGCGCCGAGGGCGGCGCCCCGCCGGCCGGCTCGCCGACCTCGAGATGCAGGATGGACTCCCCGGCGGCGGCCCGCCGGTTGGCGTCCGCCAGCACCTGCATGACGATGAACGGCGCGATGGCGGAACGGCGGGACGGCTGGGGCATGGATCGCAACACCGCGGGGTGAACACCATGTAACGGTGGCACCGGTTGCCCGGCCCACCCGGGCGTTGCTAGCCTGCATCGCTCATACTTGCGACGGCGACTTCGGCCCATGCCCTTTTCCCTGCGGCGGCTCTCCCTAGGCCTGGTCACGGCGACCGCCGTGCTCGCGGCCTCGGCTCGCGCCGAAGCCGCCACCCTCATTCGCGATGCCGAGATCGAGGAGACCGTCCACCAGATCACCGACCCGGTGTTCGAGGCGGCCGGCCTCGACGTCGAAGCGATCGACGTCTACCTGCTGCGCGACCCGGTGCTGAACGCATTCGTGTCGGGCGGCCAGAACCTGTTCATCAACACCGGGCTGATCCAGCGGACGACGGATCCGGCGCAGCTGCGCGGCGTGGTGGCGCACGAGACCGGCCACATCGCCGGCGGCCACCTCGCCCGCGCCGTCGGGGCCCGGGAAACGGCGATGGTGCAGACGCTGCTCGGCGCCGCCCTCGGCCTCGCCGCGGCGCTGGCCGGCGCGCCGCAGCTCGGCACGGCGATCATCGCCGGCGGGGCCACTGTCGGCCAGCGCGGCTTGCTCGCCTTCAGCCGGACGCAGGAGCAGGCGGCCGACCAGGCGGCGGTGACCTATCTCGGCCGCATCGGCGAATCGCCGGAAGGGCTCAAGGAGTTCTTCGACACGCTCGAGCGCCAGAACCTGCGCATCTCGGGAACGGGCGGCAACGTCTACCTGCGCACCCACCCGCTCACGCAGGATCGCATTCTCTTCATGGAGGACCAGGTCGAGCGCTCGCCTTATCGCGGCAAGCCGCTGCCGCCCGAGCTGATCGAGGCGCACAAGCGCATGGTGGCGAAGCTCGACGGGTTCATGCTGGAGCCGGCCCAGGCGGAGCGCCTGCACCCGTCAGACTCGGTGGCCGACCGGTATGCGAGGGCGATCGCGCTTTACCGCACGCCCGACCTGCCGGCCGCGCTCAAGGCGATCGACGAGCTGATCGCGCTCGAGCCGCAGAACCCGTGGTTCTACGAGCTCAAGGGCCAGATGCTGTTCGAGAACGGCAAGCTGGCGGAGGCGGTGGGGCCCTACCGCGATGCGCTGCGCTACCGTCCGAGCTCCGCCCTGCTGCGGCTCGGCCTCGCGCGGGCGCTGATGGAGCAGACCAACCCGGCCGGTGTGGAGGAGGCGGCGAGCCTCCTGGCCGAGGCGGCACGGCTGGAACCGCGCAATCCGACGATGTGGCGCTTCCTCGGCATTGCCGAGGGCAAGCTGGGTCGCGAGGGCGCCTCGGCCATGGCGCTGGCCGAGGGCGCCATTCTCGCCGGCAACAAGACCGATGCGCAGCTCTACGTCCGCCGCGCCCAGCAGTTCGTGACGGCCGACGATCCGGACTGGATCAGGCTGCAGGACCAGCTGCGGGCGGTCGAGGAGCTGCCGGACCCGCAGCCGCGCCGCCGGACCTGAGCCCCGCCAGCCGGCGGCAGGCGACGTAGAAGGTCGGTGTCAGCAGCAGCCCGAAGGCGGTGACGCCGAGCATCCCGAAGAACACGGCCGTGCCCAGCGACTGGCGCATCTCCGCGCCCGCACCCGAGGCGATGGTCAGCGGCACGACCCCCAGGATGAAGGCGAACGACGTCATCAGGATCGGCCGCAGCCGGACGCGCGCGGCCTCGACCGCCGCCGACAGCCGGTCCATGCCGCGTTCCTCGGCCTGCTTGGCGAACTCGATGATCAGGATCGCGTTCTTGGCGGCGAGGCCGACCAGCACGACGAAGCCCACCTGGGCCAGGATGTTCACGTCCATGCCGCGCAGCAGCAGCCCGTTCACCGCTGCCAGCAGGCACATCGGGACGATCAGGATCACCGCCAGCGGCAGCAGCCAGCTCTCGTAGAGGGCGGCCAGGAGCAGGAAGACGAAGACGACCGAGCCGGCGAACACCAGCATGCCCGCATCGCCGGCGGCCTGTTCCTGGTAGGCGAGCTCGGTCCATTCGGCGCCGAAGCCGTCGGGGAGGGTCTCGGCGGCGAGGCGATCCATGGCGGCGAGCGCCGTGCCGGTGGCGACGCCCGGCGCCGCGGCTCCCTGCACCTCGGTCGACGGGTAGAGGTTGTAGCGGGTCACCCGGTAGGGGCCAGTGACGTCGGTGAAGGTCGCCACAGAGCCCAGGGGCACCATGTCCGCCCGCCGGTTGCGCATCTTGTAGGCGGCGACGTCGCTGGTATCGCGCCGGAAACGGGCGTCGGCCTGGGCCAGGACCTGGTAGCTGCGGCCGAGATAGTTGAAGTCGTTGACGTAGGTCGAGCCGAGGAAGAGCTCGAGTGCCGCGAAGACCTGGCTCGGATCGACGCCCAGCATCTGCGCGCGGACCCGGTCGATGTCGGCATAGACACGCGGATCGTCCGAGCTGAACAGCGTGTAGACGCCGGCCACCTGCGGCACCCCGGCGGCGGCCGCCACCAGCTCGCGGCTGGCCTGGCCCAGCGCTTCGAGGCCACGGCCACGCCGGTCCTCGACCATCATCTTGAAGCCGCCGGCATTGCCCACGCCGCGCACCGGCGGCGGCATCACGGCGATGACGAAGGCTTCCTGGACGTCGGCGAAGCGGCGGTTCAGCTCGGCGGCGATGGCCGGCGCCTTGAGCGACGCCTCGGTGCGCTCGGCGAAGGGCTTCAGCGTGAAGAAGATGGCGCCGGCGTTGGAGGCCGAGCTGCCGCTGCCGATGTCGAGCCCGGCGAACGCCACGGCGTGCGCCACCCCGGGCACCTTGAGCCCGACATCGATGAGCTTGCGGACCACGGCGTCGGAACGCGCCAGCGCCGCCCCCGGCGGCAGCTGGATGACGGTGACCAGGTAGGACTGGTCCTGATCGGGGATGAAGCCGGTGGGTGCCTTCGCCAGCTGCCAGCCGGTGAGGCCGACGAGGCCGGCATAGAGCACCAGCACGATCGCGGTGCGGCGGACGAGCGCGCCGGTGAGCCGGCCGTAGCCGTTGGCGAGCCCGTCGAAGGCCCGGTTGAAGCCGCGGAAGAAGGCGGTCAGCGGGCGCAGCAGGAGGGGCCCGCGCGCCGCATGGTCGGCATGCGGCTTGAGGACGAGGGCGGCGAGGGCCGGGCTCAGCGTCAGGGAGACGATGCAGGAGATGGCCGTGGCGGCGGCGATCGTCACCGCGAACTGGCGGAAGAACTCGCCGGAGATGCCGGGAACGAAGGCAGCCGGGATGAACACCGCGGCGAGGACGAGGGCGATGGCGACCAGCGCGCTGCCGACCTCGTCCATCGTCCGGTGCGCCGCCTCGCGCGGGCTGAGGCCGGCGGCGATGTTGCGCTCGACGTTCTCGACGACGACGATCGCGTCGTCGACGACGATGCCGATGGCGAGGACGAGGCCGAACAGCGACAGGTTGTTGAGCGAGTAGCCGAGCGCGCCCATCACCGCGAAGGTGCCGATCAGCGACACCGGGATGGCGACGATGGGGATGATCGAGGCGCGCCAGGTCTGCAGGAACAGGATGACGACGCAGACGACGAGGATGACGGCCTCGTAGATCGTCTTGCGCACCTCCTCGACCGACTGGGCGATGAACTCGGTCGGGTTGTAGACGATGCGGTAGGCCACGCCGTCCGGCAGCTCGGCGCCGAGCCGGGCCATGGTGTCGATCAGGCCTTGGGCGGTGTCGAGCGCGTTCGAGCCGGGGCGCTGGAAGATGGCGATCGCCACCGCCGGCTCGCCGTCGAGATAGCTGTTCAGTCCGTAGTCCTGGGCGCCGAGCTCGGTGCGGGCGATGTCGCGCAGCCGCGTCACCCGGCCGTCGCGGCCGCCCTTGACGAGGATGTCGCCGAACTCCTCCGGCGCCACGAGCCGGCCCTGCGTCTCGAGGTTGCGCTGGAAGGCGCCCTGGTCGGGCATCGGCGGCTGGCCCAGCACGCCCGAGGCGACCTGGATGTTCTGGCCACGGATCGACGCCAGGATGTCCTCGGCGGTGACCTTGCGCGCCGCCGCCAGGTCGGGATCCAGCCAGACCCGCATCGCATAGTCGCGGGCGCCGAAGATCTTGATGTCGCCGACGCCGTCGAGCCGGGACAGCACGTCCTTGATCTGCAGCGTGGCGTAGTTGGAGAGGTAGAGCTGGTCGCGCGACTGGTCCGGCGAGGTGAGGTGGATCGCCAGCAGGATGTCGGGCGAGTTCTTGGCGACGTTGACGCCGATGGCGCGCACCGCGTCGGGCAGGCGCGGCTCGGCGATGGCGATGCGGTTCTGCACCAGCACCTGGGCGGTATCGAGGTCGGTGCCGAGCTTGAAGGTCACCGTCAGCGACAGCTGGCCGTCACCGGTCGACTGGGAGACGATGTAGAGCATGTTCTCCACACCGTTGATCTCCTGCTCGAGCGGCGTCGCCACCGTATCGGCGACGACCTCGGCGGAGGCGCCGGGATAGCTCGCCGTGACCACGATGGTCGGCGGCGCGATCTCCGGATACTGGGCCACCGGCAGGCCGAAATAGGCGATGCCGCCGATGATGGTGATCAGCAGCGAGACGACCGTCGCGAAGATCGGCCGGTCGACGAAGAAATGGGCGAACCGCATCGGACGGCCCTCAGCCCGTTCCGTCGGGAACGGCCTCGATCCGACCCTCCTTCGCCGTCACCTTGCCGCCCGGCCGGGCCCGCAGCAGGCCGTTGATGATCACCCGTTCCTTGCCCTCGAGCCCGGAGCGGACGACGCGCAGGCCGTCGATGATCGGCCCGAGCTGGAGCTTGCGCACCGCCACCGTCCCGTCGTCACCGACCACGTAGACGATCTTGTCCGACTGGTCGGCCATGATGGCCTCGTCGGGAATCATGACCGCATCGTACAGGCCGGAGCCGACGATGCGCAGCCGCCCGAAGACGCCCGGCGTCAGCTGCTGGTCGGCATTGTCGAACACGGCGCGGCCGCGGATGGTGCCGGTACTGCGGTCGACGACGTTGTCGACGAAGTCCATGTGACCCTTGTGCGGCCAGCCCTCCTCGTCGGTCAGGCGGACGTAGACGGGATTGGGGGCGTCGCGGGAGGACTGCCGCTCGCCGTCGCGGGCGAGCTGCTGGTAGCGCAGGTAGTCGGCCTCGCTGGCGTCGAACACGAAATAGATCGGATCGAGCGAGACGATGGTGGTCAGCGGGGTGGCCCCGTCGAGGTCGCCCATGACCAGGTTGCCGACGTCGACCCGGCGGTTGGAGGTCCGGCCTTCCACGGGTGCGATGATCTGCGTGAAGGTCAGGTCGAGCTTGGCCTTGTCGAGCCGCGCCTTGGCCTCGGCGACATCGGCATCGGCGCTCTCCTTCTCCTGCTGGCGCTGGTCGTAGGTCGCCCGGGACACGACGGAGTTGCCGACCAGCTTCGCGGCGCGGTCGGCCTCCAGCCCGGCCAGCGTCGCCAGCGCCTCGGCCTTGGCGACGGCACCCTGTGCCTGCTCGATGGCGATCTGGTAGGGGCGCGGGTCGATGGTGAACATGAGCTGGCCCTTCTGGACCATCTCGCCGTCCTTGAAATGGATGCTGTCGAGATAGCCGGAGACGCGGGCGCGCAGATCGACCAGCTCGACCGCCTCGAAGCGGCCGGTGTACTCGTCCCACTCCTGCACCTGCTTCACCAGCGGCGTCGCCACCGTGACCTCGGGTGGCGGGGGAGGTGCCGCGGCCGTGGGCGCCTCGTCGCAGGCGGCGGCCAGCAGCCCGCCCGCCAGAACCAGCACCAACGATGACAAGCGTGTGATCGTCGCCGACGCCATCTGCGATCCCGGGTCCGCTCCTGCCATTGCCCGAAGGTGCGCAAGGCTCGCCGGGCTGGCAATGCGAAACTCGCGGCCCGCCCGCCGCGGATTCGCCTTCCGCCGCGGCTTGGACTAGAACGCGCCGACGTTTCGGCGATCCTCGGGAGTCACTGGCGCCATGCGCATGAAGTACGCGTCGTTCGGTCTCGGCCTGCTGCTGGCGATGCCGGCCCTTGCCGATGAGCCGGCGCAGACCCTGCCGCGTGAGGAGATCGAGAAGATCGTGCGCGAGTACCTCCTGCGCGAGCCGGAGGTGATCTACCAGGCAATCCAGGAGCTGCAGAAGCGCCGCGAGATGGCGGCCGCCGAGCAGCAGCAGAAGATGATCGTTGCCCGCAAGGACGACATCTTCAGCAACGCCGCCGACCCGGTGACGAATGCCGGGGGCGATGTCACCCTGGTCCAGTTCTTCGACTACAAGTGCGGCTACTGCCGCGGCATGGCTGCCGGACTGCAGGGCCTGATCGCAGGCGACCAGAAGCTGCGCGTTGTCTACAAGGAGTTCCCGGTCCTCGGCCCGGATTCGGTGGTGGCGGCGCGCGCGGCGCTGGCGGCGGCCGAGCAGGGCCAGGACAAGTACGAGGCGTTCCACAACGCCCTGATGAAGACCAAGGACCTCTCGCTCGACACGATCAAGGCGACGGCCGCCCAGGTCGGGCTCGACGTCGATCGTCTCGTCGCCGACATGCAGAAGGAATCGATCGAGCAGCAGCTCGCCGCCAACCACGCGCTGGCGCAGGATCTCGGCATCTCCGGGACGCCGAGCTTCGTCATCGGCACCAAGCTGATCCCCGGGGCGATCGACATCGCCCAGCTCGAGGCGATCGTCGCCGAGGAGCGCAGCGCCACGAACTGACCGGCTGGTCTAGCGGCGACGGACCAGCATGAGGCCGTCGCCGACCGGCAGCAGGCAGGCGGTGACCCGCTCGTCGGCGTGGATGGCGGCGTTCAGCGATCGCAGCGTCTCGGTCTGTCGCGAACGGTCTTCGGGATCGGCGACGGCGCCGTGCCAGAGGACGTTGTCGAGGGCGACGAGGCCGCCCGGGCGGACCAGGCGGAGCACCCGCTCGTAGTACAGCGGGTAGGATTTCTTGTCGGCGTCGATGTAGGCGAAGTCGAAGCTGCCTTCGCCATCCGACGCGAGCAGGGCCTCGAGGCTGTCGAGCGCGAGGCCGGAGCGGAAGTCGATGCGTCCGTCGACAGCCGCCTCGCGCCAGTAGCGGCGGCCCAGTGCTGCCCACTCGTCGTTGACGTCGAGCGTGACCACCCGGCCGTCGGCCGGCACGGCGAGGGCGAAGCCCAGCGTGCCGTAGCCGGTGAAGCAGCCGACCTCGAGAACGCGCCGCGCGCCGATCAGCTCGATGAGCAGCCCGAGCAGCTGGACCTGCTCGGGCGAGCTGCGCATGCCGCCATCGGCCAGACGGTCGCTGGCGAGCCGCAGGGCCTGCTGCGCCGGATGCTCGCGCACCCCGTTGGCCAGGACGTAGGCATGCAGGCGCTCGTCGAGGCCAAGGGTGCGCGGGCTCATCGCGTCAGGCCGCCTTCTTCAGGAGGTTGCGGGCCGCCTCGAGGACCTCCTCGACGTGACCCGGCACCTTGACGCCCCGCCAAGCCTTCAGGATGCGACCGTCGCCGCCGATGAGGAAGGTCGAGCGGTCGATGCCCATGTACTTCTTGCCGTACATGCTCTTCTCGACCCACGAGCCGAAGGCCTCGACGACGCCATTCTCCCCGTCGGCCGCCAGCGGGAAGCACAGGCCGTACTTCTTCTTGAACTTGTCGTGGCTCGTCACGGTGTCCTTGGACAGGCCGACGATCTCGACGCCGAGCTTCTGGAAGTCCGGATAGTGCTCGGTGAAGGTCTGCGCTTCCTTGGTGCAGCCCGGGGTATCGTCCTTGGGATAGAGATAGAGGACATAGGGCCGGCCCTTGAGGGTGTCCGAGCCGATGGTGCCGCCGCCATCACTGGCAAGGCTCCAGCTCGGTGCAAGATCGCCTTCATTCGGTCCGCTCATCGTCTCCTCCTTCGCGCGCCCAGGCTCACGGGCCGGCCGCCTCGGCCGGGCAGAGCTGGGCGAAGATCTGGCGTACCGCCGCCTGGGTTTCAACGAGCCGGCGCTCGAGCGCCGGGAACTGTGTCGCGGTCACCGGCAGCGTCGGATCCTCGGCGGCGGCGCGCAGCAGCGCCTCGCGCAGCCGCGGTGGCGCCTCCGCCGTGGCGAACTTGCGGGTCTGCGACAGCCGCAGCACCGCAGTCAGGCCGTGGTAGAGCCGAAGCGCCTCGCGCAGGCGCAGGGCGACGTCGCGGCCGATCACCCCGGCGGCGCCTGCGGCCTCGATCATCGCGTCGGTCGAGGTACCGCGCAGCCCGGGATGGGCGTGGACGTGCGCCAGCTGCAGGAACTGGGCGCAGAACTCGAGCTCGATCAGGCCGCCGCGCGCCTGCTTGAGGGCCCATGGGTCGTCGGAGCCATGCTCGCGAAAGATGCGCTCGCGCATCGCCCTGACGTCGGCGGCGAGCCGGGCCACGTCGCGGCGCCGACGGATCGCCCGGTCGATGGTGGCTTCGACCTCGCCGGCGAGCGTGGCGTCGCCGGCGACGACGCGGGCGCGCGTCAGGGCCTGCTGCTCCCAGGTCTGGGCGGTCTCGAGCTGGTAGCGGGCGAAGTTCTCGGCACTGCAGGCGACCGGGCCGGCATTGCCGGACGGGCGCAGGCGGGTGTCGATCTCGTAGAGGCGGCCTTCGGCGGTCTGGGCGGAGAGCGCGCTGACCAGGCGCTGGCCGAGCCGGGCGTACCACATGCCGGGCGACAGCGGCCGGCTGCCGTCCGACGGGGCCTCGCCCGGCGCATCGTAGACGAACACGAGGTCGAGGTCGGAGCCGGTGGTGAGCTCGCGCGAGCCGAGCTTGCCGAGCCCGAGGACGACGAAGCGGCCGCCGCGGATGCGTCCATGGTGCAGGGCCAGGGCCTCGTCGACCCGCGGCAGCAACGTGCCGATCACGAGCTCGGCGATGGCGGTCAGCGTCGCCGCTTCCTCGTCGGCCGAGGCGACGCCGAGCAGGACCTGGAGGCCGGCCTGGAACTGCCGTCCGTGGGCCCAGCGGCGCGTCAGGTCGAGCACGTCCTGCAGGTCCCGGGCATCCGGCAGCTTGCCGGCTAGCTCGCGCGACAGCGCTGCGGCGTCGGGCAGTGGCTCGAAGAAGTCTGGCGCCAGCATCGCCTCGAACAGGTCGACGTTGCGGCTGAGATGGTCGGCGAGGCGCGGTGCCGTGCCCATCAGGTCGGCCAGCAGGGTCAGCAGCCGCGGATTGGCGCGCAGGAGCGAGAACAGCTGCACGCCGGCGGGCAGGCCGGTGACGAAATGATCGAACAGCCGGAACGCCGCATCCGGGTCGGACTGGCCGACCAGCGAGCGGAAGATCGCCGGCGTCAGCTCGGTCAGCAACTCCCGCGCCCGCGTGCTGCGGGTGGCGCGGATGTGGCCGTGGTGCCAGCTGCGGATCCGCTGCGAGATCGCCGAGGCATCCCTGAAGCCCATCGTCGTCAGCGTCTTCAGAGTCTCCGGGTCGTCCTCGGTGCCCGTGAAGACGAGCGAGCCGCCGGCGCCGAGATCGGCCTCGGCCTCGAACAGCGCGGCATAGTAGCGCTCGACGGTCTCGAGCACCTCCCGCACGCGGCGTTCGAAGCCATCGAGCTCGGCCCAGCCGGCGAGGCCGGCAACGCGGGCGAATTCCGCATCCCGGTCCGGCAGCACCTGCGTCTGGCGGTCGCCGATCATCTGGATGCGATGCTCGATGGTCCGCAGGAAATCGTAGGCTTCGATCAGCGCCTCGGCGGTCGCGGCGTCGATCCAGCGGCCGGCCGCCAGTGCCCGCAGGGCGCCGCAGGTATCGGAGAGCCGCAGCTCCCGTGCCCGGCCGCCGAGGATCAGCTGCTGCGTCTGGGTGAAGAACTCGATCTCGCGGATGCCGCCGCGGCCGACCTTGAGGTCGTGGCCGCGGACGTTGATCGTGCCGAAGCCGCGAAAGGCGTTGATCTGGCGCTTGATCGAATGGATGTCGCGGATCGCGGCGTAGTCGAGGTGGCGCCGCCAGATGAAGGGCTGCAGGCGGCCGAGGAAGCCGTTGCCGGCCTTGTGGTCGCCGGCGACGACCCGCGCCTTGATGAAGCTCGCCCGTTCCCAGTTCTGCCCGTGCCGCTCGTAGAACAACTCGGCAGCATCGGTCGAGATCGCCAGCGGATGACCCGGCAGGTGCGGCCGCAGCCGCAGGTCGGTACGGAAGACGTAGCCGTCCTTGGTCTTCTGCTCGAGCAGGTAGGCGAGGCTGCGGGTGATCCGCACCGCTACCGCCATCGCCCCCTCGCTGCTGCGGCAGCGGATGACCTCGTCGTCGAACAGCAGGATCAGGTCGATGTCGCTGGAGTAATTGAGCTCGCGCGCCCCGTGCTTGCCCATGCCCAGCACGAACACGCCAGAGCCGTCGGCGGGGCTGGCCGGGGCGAGGAGCTCGATCTCGCCACGCTTGGCGGATTCGAGGAGCAGATGCTCGAGGCAGCGCTGCACCGCGAGGTCGGCGAAAGTGGTCAGGGTGGCGCAGACCCGCTCCAGCGGCCAGTCGCCGGCCATGTCGGCCAGGGCGATCGCCAGCGCCAGCCGGCGCTTCGACCGGCGCAGCCCGGCCATGAGCCGGACGCGGTCGTTGCGGTCGACCGACGCGGCTTCGTCGAGCAGCGCCGCCGCCGTGGCGTCAGGACCGACGTCGAGGTGGCTGCGCAGCACCTGCGGTTCGGCCAGCACGCAGTCCTGGAGGTAGGGGCTGCAGCCGAAGATCGCCTCGAGCAGCGGCCGTGCCCGCGGATCATCCAGGCATCCGGCGACGAAACGCGCCTCGTCGGGATTGGCGAGCGTGACGGCGAGCCGCTGCCACTGCGCGATGCCGCGGGCGAGTGCCGCGGCATCGGCCGGCAGCGGCCGGCGGGGCGAGGTCACACCGCCCGGACGAGCACGTGCCGCTTGCGACCCGCCGAGAGCTTGAGGGCTCCGTCCTGCAGGTCGCCGAGTCCGACCGTCTGGGTCTCGCTCGACACCGCGGCGTCGTTGAGGCGGGCGCCGCCGCCCCGGATCAGGCGCCGGGCCTCGCCGTTGCTGGGCACGAGCCCGCTCAGCTGCAGCACCTCGACGATGGGGATGCCGCTACCGAGGCGGCCGCGGTCGAGCTCGACCACGGGCAGCCCGGCGACGTCGCCGGCGCCCTGCTCGAACTGCGCCCGTGCCGCCGCCCCGGCTCGCTCGGCGGCGTCCCGGCCATGGCACAGGGTCGTGGTGGCATCGGCCAGGATCTTCTTGGCCTCGTTCAGCTCGGCCCCGGCCAGCCGCTCGAGCCGGGCGATCTCATCCTCGGGGAGCTCGGTGAACAGGCGCAGGAAGCGGCCCACGTCGGCGTCCTGCACGTTGCGCCAGTACTGCCAGTAGTCGAAGGTCGGCAGCCGGTCCTCGTTGAGCCAGACCGCTCCGGCCGCGGTCTTGCCCATCTTGGTGCCGGCGGCGGTGGTCAGCAGCGGCGTGGTCAGGCCGAACAGCTGCTTGCCGTCGATCCGGCGGCCGAGCTCGACGCCGTTGACGATGTTGCCCCACTGGTCGGAGCCGCCCATCTGCAGGCGGCAGCCGTGACGGCGGCTGAGTTCGAGGAAGTCGTAGGCCTGCATGACCATGTAGTTGAACTCGAGCAGGGTCAGCGGCTGCTCGCGCTCGAGCCGCAGCTTGACCGAGTCGAAGGTCAGCATGCGGTTGATGGTGAAGTGCGTGCCGAAGTCGCGCAGGAACGGGATGTAGCGCAGCTCGTCGAGCCAGTCGGCATTGTCGACGAGGACCGCACCGCCCTCGAAGTCGAGGTAGCGCCCGAGCGAGCGCTTGATGCCGGCCTTGTTGGCCTCGATCTGGGCCTCGGTGAGCAGCGGCCGGCTCTCGTCGCGGAACGAAGGGTCGCCGACCTTGGTGGTGCCGCCGCCGACCAGCGCGATCGGCCGGTGGCCGGTGCGCTGCAGGGTGCGCAGCATCATCACGCTGACGAGATGGCCGACATGCAGGCTGTCGGCGGTGCAGTCGAAGCCGATGTAGGCGGTGACGGGGCCGCTCGATGCGGCCTCGTCGAGCGCCTCGGGATCGGTGCACTGGTGGATGAAGCCGCGCGACTCAAGCGTGCGCAGCAGCTCGGAACGGAACGCCATCGGATCAGTCTCGTGCGCCGACCCCTGAGGGGTCAGCGGGCCAGCGCCATCTTGCGGGTCTCGGCATTCGGCTTCAGCCGCTTGTCGAGATAGGCCTCGCAGATCGTGTCGAACTCGGCCATGTGCTTGTTGAAGAAGTGGTCGGCCCCCTCGAGCGTCTCGAAGTCGATGGTGATGCCGCGCTGCTGGCTGAGCTTGGTGACGAGCTTGGTCACCGCCTCGGTCGAGGTGACCGAATCGCGCTCGCCATGGACGATCAGGCCCGAGGCGGGGCAGGGGGCGAGGAAGCCGAAGTCGTACATGTTGGCCGGCAGGCTGGCGCACATGAAGCCCTGGATCTCGGGCCGGCGCATCAGCAGCTGCATGGCGATCCAGGCGCCGAACGAGAAGCCGGCGACCCAGCAGCCCGGGCTGTTCGGGTTGTGCGTCTGCATCCAGTCGAGCGCGGCAGCCGCGTCGCGCAGCTCGCCCTGGCCGTGGTCGAACACGCCCTGCGACCGGCCGACGCCGCGGAAGTTGAAGCGCAGCACCGAGAAGCCGCGCCGCACGAACATGTGGAACAGGCTGTAGACGATGCGGTTGTTCATCGTCCCGCCGTGCTGCGGGTGCGGATGCAGGACCATGGCAAGCGGCGGGGTCGGGCCCTCGCCGTGCACGTAGCGACCCTCCAGCCGGCCGTCAGAGCCGTTGAAGATGACCTCGGGCATTCCCCACTCCGACCTTCGTTGCGCGCCCCGCCGCGTGGCGGTAGCCCTGCGTGGTTTCCGCAGCCGGGGTGCGCCCCGGCCAGCCGCGCGTTGACCCGGCTTGTCCCTACCCTATACTGCCAGCATCGGAGGCGTTGGCAGCGCACGATCATCGTGCATACCTGCATGGTGCTTGCAGCCCATGCGCGGCAGGTGCCGAACCGCACTCGGTGACAGAACCGCGCGTGTATATCTCGGGTGAACGGCCATGTTCAAGGGTTTGAGGGAAGACGTCGACGCGGTGTTCGAGCGCGACCCGGCCGCCCGGTCGCGCCTCGAGGTGCTTCTCTGCTACCCCGGCATCCACGCGCTGATCTTCCACCGCATCGCGCACGCGCTGTGGCAGCGCGGCTGGAAGCTGTCGGCCCGCTTCACCTCGCAGGTCGGCCGGTTCATGACCGGCATCGAGATCCATCCGGGCGCCACGATCGGCCGGCGGTTCTTCATCGACCACGGCATGGGCGTGGTGATCGGCGAGACCGCCGAGATCGGCGATGACGTGACCCTCTACCAGGCGGTGACGCTGGGCGGCGTCAGCCTCGACAAGGGCAAGCGCCACCCGACCATCGGCAACAACGTCATCGTCGGCGCCGGGGCCGCCGTTCTCGGCCCGTTCACGGTGCATGACGGGGCCCGCATCGGCTCGAACGCGGTGGTCGTCAGGGAAGTGCCGCCCGGGGTCACGGTGGTCGGCATCCCGGCCAAGCCGGTCGGCCCGCAGGCGGTGGTCACCGACCGCCAGTTCTGTTTCGCCGCCTACGGCACCGAGCCCGGCCAGTCGTCCGCGGACCCGGTGAGCCGTGCGCTCGACCGCCTGACCGGCCAGGTCGCCACCCTCGAGCGGCGCCTCGCCGAGGTCGAGGCCGAGCGCGACGCCGCGGCAGCCCGCCGGCCGCGCAGCCTGGCCGGTTGAGCACGCCGCAGCCGGTCTATCTCGACTTCAACGCCACCGCCCCGGTCCGGCCGGCGGCGGTGGCCGCCGTGGCCGAGGCGCTGGCCGTTCCGGCAACGCGTCGTCGGTGCATGCCCTTCGGGCGCGACGCGCGGCGCCGGCTCGAGGCGGCGCGCCGGGTGATCGGCGACGCGGTCGGTGCCTTCGCCGACGAGGTCGTCTTCACCAGCGGCGGCACCGAGGCCAACAACCTGGCGCTCGGCGGCATCGGCGGCGCACCTTCGTCAGCGCGATCGAGCATCCTCGGTGCTCGACGCGGCGCCCGACGCCCGTGCGGATCCCGGTCGGATCGACGGACGGATCGATCTCGCGGCCCTCGGCGTCGCGGCTGCAGCAGGCGGCGGCCGGCCTCGTCTCGGTCATGCTCGCCAACAACGAGACCGGCGTGATCCAGCCGGTGGCGAGGCGGCCGCCATGGCCCACCGGCACGGCGCGTACCTGCACGTCGATGCGGCGCAGGCGTTGGGCCGCATCGACGTCGCGCGGGGCCCTTGGCGCCGATCTGCTGACCTTGTCGGCGCACAAGCTCGGCGGACCGCCCGGCGCCGGTGCACTGGTCGTGCGCCGCGGCGTCGGAGCTGCGGCCGCGGCAGCGGCGGCGGCGGCCAGGAGCAGCGCCGGCGTGCCGGCACCGAGCCGCTGCCGGCACTGCTCGGCTTCGCCGCGGCCGTCGCCGCCATCGGCGCGACGAGCCGGCCGAGCAGGAGCGACTTCGGGCGCTGCTGAGGATGGAGTGTAACGATCGGCAAACACGCCATTATCGCCGGGGGCGATGCTCGTCGGGTCCACCGCCACGCGCCTGCCCAACACCAGCTGCATCGTGCTGCCTGGCGTCGAGGCTGCGCTGCAGCTGATGCGGCTCGATCTCGCCGGAGTCGCCGTCAGCTCGGGTGCTGCCTGCTCGTCGGGCAAGGTGGGAGCGTCCCACGTGCTGCTCGCCATGGGCCTCGGCGAGGCGCTGGCCCGCTGCGCCATCCGGGTGAGCCTCGGCTGGAGCAGCACCGAGGCCGATGTCCGGCGATTCCTCGAGGTCTGGGGCGAGCTCTGGCGGGACGGTGCGGCGCGCCTTGGCCCTTGCGCCGTGGCCGACAACGCCGACATACACGGGCAGCGTGCAGGCGGAGTGGCCCGATGGGCAGGCAACTGATCTCGCTGACCCCCGCGGCGGTCAGCCGTTTCCGGCAGATCCTCGCTGCCCAGGGCGACGGGGTGCAGGCCGTTCGCCTCGGCGTGAAGTCGACCGGTTGCTCCGGCATGAGCTACAAGCTCGATCTCGCCAGGGCCGTGGAGGCCGGCGACGAGGTCGTCGAGACCGACGGCATCCGTCTGGTGATCGATCCGGCGGCGGTGATGTACGTGCTGGGCACCGAGGTCGACTTCGTCGAGGACAAGCTCGGCGCCCAGTTCGTCTTCCGCAATCCCAACGAAAAGGCGCGCTGCGGCTGCGGCGAGAGCTTCACGGTCTGAGATCTTGCCGCGAATGACCTTCGTGCTGCCGGACGGCCGGTTGCATGTCGTCGAGGTGTCGGCCGGCTCGACCGTGTTGATGGCGGCCCGGCGCGCCGACGTCGCCATCGAGGGCGCCTGCGGCGGCTCGATGGCCTGCGCCACCTGCCATGTGCACGTCGACGAGGACTGGGCCGACCGGCTGCCCGCGCCTTCGGCCGAGGAGGAGGAGATGCTCGACTTCGCCGAGACGCCGGCGCCGACCTCGCGCCTCGGTTGCCAGATCCGGCTGGTGCCGGAACTCGACGGGCTCGTGGTGCGCGTGCCGCGCACCAGCCTGTTGCTGGACTGAGCCCGGTGCGCATCGTCGTCGCCATGTCGGGGGGCGTCGACAGCTCGGTCGTCGCCGGCCTGCTCGCCGCCGAGGGCCACGAGGTCATCGGCATCACCCTGCAGCTCTACGACCATGGCGCCGCCACCGGCCGGAAGGGGGCCTGCTGCGCCGGCCAGGACATCCACGACGCCCGCGCCGTCGCCGACCGGTTGGGCATTGCCCACTATGTGCTCGACTACGAGCAGAGCTTCCGCAGCACCGTGATCGACGACTTCGTCGACACCTACGCTGCCGGCCGCACCCCCTTGCCCTGCGTGCGCTGCAACCAGCGGGTCAAGTTCGGCGACCTGCTCGGCATGGCCCGTGATCTCGGCGCCGAGGCGATGGCCACCGGCCACTATGTCCGCCGCGTCGACGGGCCGGACGGGCCGGAGCTGCACCGGGCGGCCGACCCTGGTCGCGACCAGTCCTACTTCCTGTTCGCGACCACGCCGGGCCAGCTGGCCTTCCTGCGCTTTCCCCTGGGCGAGCTGCCCAAGAGCGAGACCCGCGCCCTGGCGGAGCGGCTGGGCCTGCCGGTGGCGCGCAAGCCGGACAGCCAGGACATCTGTTTCGTGCCGGACGGCGACTATGCCCGCCTCGTCCGGCGGCTGCGGCCGGCGGCCGCCGAGCCCGGTCCGATCGTCGACCGCGACGGCCGCAAGCTCGGCGAGCATGCCGGCATCGCCGGCGTCACCGTCGGCCAGCGGCGTGGCCTCGGCGTCGCCGCCGGCGAGCGGCTCTACGTCGTCGGCATCGATGCGCCGTCGCGACGGGTGACCGTGGCGCCGCGCCGCGCTGCCGCCATGATCTCGGCAACCCTGCGGGAGTCGAGCTGGCTGGTGGAGCCGCCGCCAGCCGGCGTGCAGGTCAAGCACCGCGCGAACGAGCCGGCGGTCGAGGCGACGGTGCGGGTTGCCGGGGACGGAGCCGCCGAGGTCCGCTTCGCTGTCCCTCAGGTCGGTGTGGCCCCCGGCCAGGCTTGCGTCGTCTACGCCGGTACGCGCGTCCTGGGCGGCGGCTGGATCGCGACGAGCGAGCCGGCGGAGCTCAGCGCTTCCGCCTGACCCCGCGCCTTGACTCGCGGCGAAGGCCCCTCTACCTCAGCGCCCGTCTTGACCGACCGCGTGGCGGAGTAGCTCAGCGGTAGAGCAGGGGAATCATAATCCCTTGGTCGGGGGTTCAAATCCCTCCTCCGCTACCACGCTTCCTTCGGTTCCATCCCTCTCGTCGGAACGAGCGTCCGGACCAACCGGATGTCGGTCTCCGTTGCGTCCAGAAAAGCAAAACGCCCGTCCGGGGACGGGCGTCAGCTCGGGACCGCGAAGGTCGGCGCGCGGAGGATCACTCCTCGGCGTCGGCCTCGACCTTCTCCTTCTTCACGATGACCTGACGGCCCTTGTACATGCCGGTCTTCAGGTCGATGTGGTGCGGCCGGCGGAACTCGCCGGTGTCCTTGTCCTCGACCACGCTCGGCACGTCGAGCGCGTGGTGGGCGCGGCGCATGTTGCGGCGCGACGGCGACGTCTTTCGCTTCGGAACTGCCATGGGATGCCCTCGGCTCGATAACCGGCGCCGCTGGGGCGCAACTGTCTGGGCGACGTGGCGGGGCCGCGTCGGTGGCGGCGGGAGATAGACGCTCGCGGGGCGCCGGTCAACGGTACCGGCGGACCGGCCTGATCAGGGCCGCTCGCCGCGGCGCAGGCGCCCCTCGATGCGGTGCAGGGCCGGGAGCAGGTCGGCGATGCTGTCGACCACCTCGTGCGCGCCGGCGGCGGCGAGCTTGCCGGCGGCGTGGTGCCGCAGGGCGGCGCGTTCGACGGCCGGCAGGGCGGCGAGCTCCGCCGCGGTCAGGCCGACGAGATTGCCGGTCATCGCCACGCCGACGCTCCAGGCGCCGGCGTTGAGGCCCTCGGCGATGCCGACCTCGGTGTCGTCGACCTTGACGCAGGTCCAGGCCGGCCAGACGCCGAGCTCGAGCAGGCAGCGATACATCATGAACGGTGTCGGCCGGCCTTCGGGCGTGTCGCCGGTGCAGACCAGCGCGTCCGGCGCATAGCCCTGCGCGGCCGCCAGCGGCAGGATCCGCGCCATGATCTCGCGCGTGTAGCCGGTGCTCGAGCCGATCTTCAGCCCGAGCGAGCGCAGCGCGTTGACGGTGGCGGCGGTGCCCGGGATCAGGTCGGCATAGCGGTCGACGCAGGCGATGTTGAGCGGGACGAACACGTCGTAGACGGCGTCGATGTCGGCGTCGGTCGGCTCGCGGCCGTGCCGGGACCGCCACGCCTCGCTCACCCGTGGCAGCCGCATCAGCATCTCGACATGCGGGCGCTTGGCCCGGCCCATCGGGCCGCGCGCCTCGGCGACGGTGACCTCGATGCCGAACCGGGCGAAGGCCTCGACGAAGGCGCCCATCGGCGCCAGCGAGCCGTGGTCGACGGTGGTCCCGGCCCAGTCGAGGATGACCGCCTGCAGGAGCCGGCTCATGCGACCTTCCTTCCGCCAGTACTGCCGAACAGGTCTGCGATCACCTCTTCGGCGATGCCGAAGGCGGTGCTGGCGCCCGTGCCGCTGGTGACGACGACGAGGCGCACCGCATCCTCCGGCCGGTCGACCAGCATGAGCCGGTCCTGCGCCGACGCATAGGTGCCGGTCCAGCGCTCGGTGACGCGGACGTCGAGGGCGAGGACGCGGCGGAACTCGTCGAGGATCACGTCGTCGACGGCCTCGGGCGCGAACGGATCGGGCGTCGGCGCGTAGTGATGCGAATCGCCGACGACAAGCGAGCCGTCGGCGCTCTGCACGACGATCAGGTGCACGCCGTTGGCCAGCGCCTCCGGCTGCTCGCGCTCGAGCCGGGCGCGCAGGGCCCGAGCCTCGGGGAGCTCGGCATAGCCGAGATAGCGGACGAGGCTGAGGTCGGCCATCACCGCACCGGGCAGCCTTGTGCCCGGGTCGGCGAGGCGCAGCATGTGCAGCTTGCAGCGCGTCAGCCCATAGGCGGCCAGCCGCTCGGGGAAGAGGCCGGTGAAGTCGTCGCCGGGGCAGACGATGCAGGCCTCGGCCTCGATCCGCCCGTCGGCGGTCTCGATCCGCGGCGGCTCCACGGCTCGGACGGCCGTGCCGCGGCGGAAGGTGACGCCGTGCGCCGCCTCCAGCCAGGCGGCCAGCTTCGGGATCGCCAGGCGCGATTCGACGCGGCGCTCCAGCGGGCTCCACAGGCCGCCGGCGAGGTCGCCGGCCCGGACGCAGGGCAGCCGCTCGCGCACCGCCCGTGCCGGCAGGAGCGAGCACTCGGCCCCCATGGAGGTCGCCCGGAACGCCTCCAGCACGGCCATGGCCTCGGGCCGGCGGGCGACGACGAGCAAGCCTTCCTGCTCGATGGCGATGCCGGCCTGCGGTGCCACCTCGGCCCACACGTCGCGCGAGCGCAGGGCCCGCTCCCAGCAGGCGCCGGCCTGCTGCCCGGTCACGGTGACGAAGCCGAAATTGCGGATCGAGGCACCGTTGGCCTGGGCGTCGCGGTCGATGACGACGACGCGCTTGCCCAGCCGCGCCGCCGCCAGGGCATGGGCGAGCCCGACGATGCCGGCACCGACGATGGCGACGTCGTAGACGTTGCCCGACATCACGTCCTCACCTCCGGCGCCAGGCCTGGGCCCGCCTCAGATAGCTGGCCGTCAGCCCGGCATAGGCGATGCGCACCAGGGCCGAGGTCAGGAAGATCATCATCGCCATGGCCGCGGCGGGGGCGACGTCGCCGGCATCGTCCATGTTCAGCACGGCGATCGCTGCCAGCGTGGTCTTGGGCGCGTAGAGGAACACCACGGCGGACACCGTCGTCATCGCGTTGACGAACAGGTACATGGCGATGTCGAGCACGGCCGGCAGGCATACAGGCAGGGTCACCCTGGTGAAGGTCCGGTAGAACGGCACGCGCAGCGAGGCCGCCACCGTCTCGAACTCCGGGTCGATCTGCTTGAGCGCCGTGACCGCCGTCAAGTGCGCCACCGAGTAGAAGTGGGCGATCGTGCAGATCACCAGGATGCCCATGCTGCCGTAGAGGAAGCCCAGCGGGTTGGCGGGAGCGTTGAAGAAGAAGATGTAGCCGAGGCCGAGCACCAGCCCGGGCACCGCCAGCGGCAGCAGGGCGAGAAACTGCACGGCCGAGCGGAAGCGACCGAAACCACGCGCCTTCTCGAGCAGGTAGGCCCCGGAGAAGACGATGGCCGTGCCCAGCACCGCCGTCGAGGTCGCCATGACCAGCGAGTTGCGGTAGCTGGCCCAGCCCCCGCCGTCCATCATGTCGAAATCGTAGTTCTTCAGCGACGGGGTCAGGTTGTAGGGCCAGAACGTGGCGATCGAGGCGAAGAAGGCGACGCCCAGGATGGTCAGGATGGCCAGCGCGATGAGGCCGCACAGGACGAGGAAGATCGCGTCGCGGATGGTGTCCGGCTTGGGCTCGTAGGGCACAGCACGGGCCGACAGCAGGGCCACCTGGCGACGTTGCACGATGCGATCCACGACGAAGGCGAGCACGGCCGGCAGCACCAGGATCAGACCGACGACGGCGCCCATCTGGAAGTTCTGCTGGCCGACGACCTGCTTGTAGACGTCGGTGGCCAGCACGTTGAACTGGCCGCCGATCACCTTGGGCACGCCGAAGTCGGTGATCACCAGCGTGAACACGACGAAGGTGGCGCTGATCAGGCCGTAGCGGGCACCGGGCAGGGTGACGGTCCAGAAGGTCCGCCATGGCGAGGCACGCAGGGCGGCTGCCGCCTCGTACAGCCGCCCGTCGGATACCGCGAGTGCCGTGGTCAGGATCAGCAGGGCCTGCGGAAAGGTCCAGAAGACCTCGCCCATGACGATGCCGATCGGGCCATAGATGCTGTTGCCGAACAGCAGGCCCTTGGCGAGGCCCTGGTTGCCGAACAGGTAGACGAGGCTGATCGCCGGCAGCAGCGACGGTGCGAGGAGCGGGATCTGGGCAATGACGCGCAGGACCTGGCGGCCCGGCATTCGCGTGTTGGTCAGGCCGTAGGCGAAGACGAAGGCCAGCAGAATGCAGATCGCGGTGCTCAGCAGCGCGATGAACAGGCTGTTGGCGATCGACGCGGTCAGCCCCGGATTGCCGACGAAGGCCACGAAATTGGCGAGCCCGACGAAGCCGCCGCCCTTGTCCTCGAAGCTCTTCGACAGCAGCGCCCAGATCGGCAGCAGCACGGTGACGGCCAGCCACGCCGCCAGCAGGACGAGACCGATCCGCATGACGATGTCGTCGCGCGACACGTCCTGGCGGAGCGGGCGACTTTCGGTTCCGGTGGCGACGGCCGCGCTGGCGAGGCTGCCCATGATCGGCTTCCGGCTAGCGTGGCGGCTCGACGAAGACGCGCAGCCGATCGGCGGGCAGGCTGATCTCGATCGTCTTGCCCGCCTCGATGCCGAGGTCGCGCACGTCGTTCATGGCCACGTCGGCCGACAGGTTCAGGCCGGTGCCGACGGCGTGAAGCGTCGTGGCGAAGTGGCTGCCGATGAACTCCATCACGCCGACCTGGACGGTCAGGCGGTTGACGCTGCCGTTGGCCCGCGAGAGGTCGGCGCGGAACACGACGTCCTCGGGGCGGACGCAGACCGTCACGTCGACGCCCGGTGTCATCGGCACCGGCGGAGCGAAGTGCAGATGCGCCCCGGCGACGTCGGCCCGGTCGGCGGCTGCCAGTTTCCCCTTGAGGAAGTTCATCTTGCCGACGAAGTCGGCGACGAACGGGGTAGCCGGCCGGCTGTAGATCTCGCCCGGGGAGCCCACCTGGTCGATGCGCCCCGCGTTCATCACGACGATGCGATCGGACATCGTCAGCGCCTCTTCCTGATCGTGCGTGACCATGATCGTGGTCACGCCGAGGCGCTGCTGGAGGTCGCGGATCTCGCCGCGCAGCCGGGCGCGAACACGGGCATCGAGCGCCGAGAGCGGCTCGTCGAGCAGTAGGAGGCCCGGCGAGAGGGCGAGGGCCCGGGCCAGGGCGATCCGCTGCTGCTGACCGCCCGAGAGCTGGGACGGATACTTGGCCGCCTGATCGGCAAGGCCGACGAGCGAGAGCAGTTCCTTCACCCGCGCCGCGATCTCGCCGGTGCTGCGGCCCTGGCTGACGAGCCCGTACGCGACATTGTCGGCGATCGTCAGGTTGGGGAACAGCGCATAGGACTGGAAGACGATCCCGAAGTCGCGCTGGCCGACCGGCAGGGTCGAGACGTCGCGGCCGCCCTGGCGGATTGTGCCGGAAGTCTGCACGTCGAGACCGGAGATCGCGCGCAGCAGCGTGGTCTTCCCGCAGCCGGACGGGCCGAGGAAGGACACGAACTCGCCCGCCTCGACGTCGAGACTGACATTGTCGAGCGCCCTGAAGGTGCCGAAGATCTTCGTCACGTTGCGCACGCTCAGATAGGGCTCGGCAGCGGAGCCATGGCCAGTCGACATCGAGGTTCCCTCCGCGCTGTTCGGGCAGACGACGACCGGCCGGCGATGCTGCCGGCCGGTCGCGGCCGGTTCAGCTCTTCGGCTCGGACTTGCTGTCGTAGCGCTTGGTCCACTCGGCGAGGATCCGCTCGCGGTTGGCGGCGGCCCAGGCGAAGTCGTTGTTGATCAGCAGCTTCTCGACATCGGCGTCGATGTTCGCGAGGGGCTTGGCGATGCCTGGCAAGGCGACGATCGCGTAGGACTGGGCATAGAGCTCGTTGGCCGCCGGGGTCACCGCCCAGTCGAGCAGCTTCCTGGCCGCATCGGCCTTGCCGGTGGTAGCGAGGATGGCAGCCGCCTCCATGTCCCAGCCGAGGCCTTCGCTCGGCAGCACGATGGCGATCGGGGCGCCGTCCTGCTTGGTCTTGTTGGCCCGGTACTCGAACGACAGGCCGATCGCGTACTCGCCGGCACCGGCCTGGCGGCACGGCTTCGAGCCGGAATGCGTGTAGGCGGCGATGTTCTGGTGCAGGGCGTCCATGTAGGCCCAGCCCTTCTCCTCGCCCATCATCTGCAGCCAGGCCGAGACCATCAGGTAGCCGGTGCCCGAGGAGGCCGGATTCGGCATGCCGATCTGGCCCTTGTAGACCGGATTGGCGAGATCCGCCCACGACGTCGGCTGCGGCAGCGCCTTGGCCTCCGACTCGACGGTGTTGACGCACAGCGCCGAGGCCCAGACGTCCATCCCGACCCAGTGCGGCGGCTCGGCCGGGTCGCGCATCGTCGCCTTGACCTGCTCGAGACCGGCGGGAGCGTAGCCCTGGAGCATGCCCTCCTTGTCGAGCAGCATCAGCGAGGTGGCGGCGAGGCCGAGGACCGCGTCGGCCTGCGGGTTGGCCTTTTCGGCGAGGAGCTTGGCGGTGATGATGCCGGTCGAATCGCGAACCCAGTTGATGGTGATGTCGGGATTGGCCTGTTCGAAGGCAGCCTTGTACGCCTTCAGC